>NZ_JAJJPA010000039.1 GCF_020907985.1 Kitasatospora humi
ACACGGTGGGCCGCCCCGACCCGTTCCCGCCCGCGCATCCGCAGCCGCCCGGCCCCGCCTGTTCCTGCCTGCGGGCTCATGACTGCCCGGTCACGCCTGCCCGGTCACGCCTGCCCGGTCTCGAAGCGGGTCACCTTGCCGTCCTCGACGGTGAACCGCCAGGCGGTCCGCATCTCGCCCCAGGTCTCGTTGCGGAAGTTCGCCACCAGCGCCCGACCGCCGTCCGACTCCGACTGCACCTCCATGTGCCCGTGCGAGTCGAAGATCTCCCGGTCGATCCACGCCTCCAGCTCCCGGTCCGAGCCGTCGTCCGACATCGTCGCGTCCGGCGCCAACAGCTCCAGGAACGCCGCCCGGTCACCGGCGTTGACCGCGGTCACCACCGCCCGCACGATGGGGTCGGACAGCTTGGCTGGTGCGATGGTCATCTGACGCCTCCTCAGGTCCTCGTGGTACGGCAACCATGACACGGCGGCGCCCGATCCCCCGCGGATCACCGAGCGCTACCGGTCATCCCACGCCGTCAACAACTCCTCCGGCCCAACGTGCCGCACCCCGGGTGCGCTGCACCCGCTCCGCGCGACCGCGAGCAACGGAACGTCCGCATCGGCGCCGGGCAACCGGGAGCGGTGAACCGTCAGCTCTGCCAGGTCGTGCGCGTCGAACGGCCGACGCTCCTGCCACTTGATCGACCCGACCGCGGTGATCCGACCGGCGACCGGGGAGCGGTCGGCCGCGACCAGGTCGATCTCGACGTCGTTGCTGCGGGTCCAGTAGCCGCCGACGGCACCGGTGCCCTCCGGCAGCACGTCAGGTCCGAGCCGGTGCAGCGCTTCCCGGATCACCGGCTCGATCGCGCGTCCCCGCCACGCCGTCCAGTCCTTCTTGATCCGCGCCAGCACCAAGTCACCGCGTCCGCGCTCGATTTCGGGGAGGTACGGCCCCAGGAAGCGCAGCCAGAAGCGCAGATGGGGATCGGCGACCAGGTAGCGGGTCTCCTTGGAGGGCTGCGTGGAGAGCGGGCTGGTCGCTGCCACGACCCGCTTGGCGGCCAGCAGTTGGAGCGCACGCGCGAGTGAGGCCTGCGCGAGTCCGCCGGCGGCCCGCCCGATCAACGTGAAGGTCCGCTCGCCCGAGCCGACGGCGGACAGCACCTGCCGCGCCTGCGCCTCCACCGGGAACTCCGCGGCCAGTGAGCGCTCCGCGCTGACCAGCAGGGCGGAGGTCGGATCCCGCACCGCGTCCTCGAGGTAGTCGAAGACGGTCGCCCCGGTCGGCCACTCCTCGAGCACCAGCGGCAGACCGCCGCTGACCAGGTAGGCGTCGAAGGCATCCTGGGCGGGCAGTCGCAGTATCCGCCCGACCGCAGCGGGATCCAGCGGCAACACCACCATCTCACTCGCCCTCTGGTGGAACGGCCGCCCGTACTGGTTGAGCGATTCCATCATCGCGAGGTCCGAGCCGATGCCGATCACCAGCACCCGGCGCCTGGCGAACTCGCGATCGAACAGCTTCTGCAGCGCGCCCTCGAACCCGGGGTCATTGGCGATCAGGTACGGCAACTCGTCGAGAACCACGATGCTCGGGCCATCGGCCGGAAGCGCAGTGGCCAGGAGAGCGAACGCCGCATCCCAATCCCGCGGCGCCTGCCCCTGGAAGATCTCCGCTCCGGGAAGCGAAGAGACCGCCACCGCTTCGGTGAACAGCCGGAGGTCATCGGCCAGGGTGGGGCGCGCTGATGCGGTGAAGAACAGGTGGGGCACCTTGGCGCGCTCGACGAACTCCTCCGCCAGCCGCGATTTGCCGACCCGCCGCCGGCCCCGCATCAGCACAGCCCGCCCTGGGCGCCCGGCCCTGCCTCCCTCCCGGACACGCTGGAGAAGGCCGGAGAGCTGCCGAAGCTCGCGGTCGCGGCCGATGAAGTCGTCCATGGCCACATACTCCCAGAAAAGTTACTCTCACCAGCGAGAGTATCATTGGTGAGAGTGTTGCACCCCACAGCGGATGGAAGGAGTGCTCGGCCAGGCCTACCCCAGCTGGCCGACCTGGTAGTCGCCGGCGGGCTGCTGGACGATCACGTTCAGCCGGTTGAAGGCGTTGATGACGGCGATCTGGGCGACCAGGGCGGCGAGCTGCTCCGCGTCGTAGTACTTGGCCGCGTTCGCCCAGACCTCGTCGGGGACCCCACCCGCCGCATCGGCGAGCCGGGTGCCCTGCTCCGCCAGCTCCAGCGCCGCCCGCTCGGCGTCGGTGAACACCGTCGCCTCCCGCCACGCCGCGACCAGGTTGAGCCGCACCGAGGTCTCACCGGCGGCCGCGGCCTCCTTGGTGTGCATGTCCAGGCAGCCGCCGCAGCCGTTGATCTGGCTGGCGCGGATCTTCACCAGCTCCTGCGTGGCAGCCGGCAGGGTCGAACCCGCCAGCTCCTTGCCCGCCGCGATGAGGTGCTTCACGGCCTTGCCCGCCACCGGGCTGCCGAGGATCTCCATGACGTTCAAACGGGCGCTCATCGTCTGCTCCTCATGTCGTCGCCACTGTCGCTCGCCACTTGGTTCGCGACTGCCTTGCACACACGAGACACCGCGGCTCGGCCGGCTGTGACAAGTGCGAGCGTGTGACGTGCGTCTCTCCCCCGGTTCACGGCGTCGGCGTACGCCGCCGGCATCGGTGGACGACTCGTGGTCGACAGGCATCAGCTTGGTTCCATGGCGGACGCGACGAGCAAGGTCGTCCAGCAGGCCCGCGACCGGCTCGCCGCCCTGGCCGCAGCCGGCGGAACGACCACCGGCGGCCAGGTCGCCATGCTCGTGGAACGGCAGCCCACGCCGGAGCAGATGGTGGAACGCGTAGCCGAGGGCCGTCGACTGCTGCGGGCGCACTTCGGCATGACCCTCACCGACGATGAACTCGACCACGGACCCGACCTGCTGCGGCGCGTGTACGACATCGCCGCAGAGGACGTTCGGGACGAGCTCCCCCCGAGGCCTACCGGGTGATCCTTCCCAGCAGCAGCTCCCTAACCACGCCGGCTGCCGGCCACCGGTCGTGCCCGTCTCCACCCTGATCGTCGCCGGTGGCCGGCCTGGTTAGCGATGGCCATGGCGGCCCCGACATCGCTCAGGCCATCGCGACCTGCCTGCCCACCCCGCTGCGCCCCACGCAGCACCTCGTCCTGACGGCCGACCAGGAGCTCTACCCCCCGGGCATCGCCACCGTCGACATCGACGACCCGCGCCTGGAGTCGTAGCAGCCCCGCTCCCGCCGGGCCCCGGACTAGACGATCGTCGCCTTGGTGATCACGATGTCGTCGACCGGGACGTCCGAGTGGCCGCCCTTGCTGGTGGTTCGGACGGTCCCCAACTCGTCGACCACGTTCTTCCCCTCGACCACCTTGCCGAAGACGCAGTAGCCGAAGCCCTGCGGGTTCGGCGCGGTGTAGTCGAGGAAGTCGTTGTCGCTGAAGTTGATGAAGAACTGCGCGGTCGCGGAGTGCGGGTCGGGTGTCCGGGCCATCGCCACGGTGTACCGGAGGTTCTTCAGACCGTTGCCGGCCTCGTTCTTGACCGGCGGTTTGGTCGGCTTCTGCTTCATGCCGGGGAGGAAGCCACCGCCCTGGGCCATGAAGCCGGGGATGATCCGGTGGAAGATCGTGCCGTCGTAGTGCCCGTCGCGGACGTAGGCCAGGAAGTTCTCGACCGTCTCGGGGGCCTTCGCTTCGTCGAGCTCAAGGACGATGGCGCCTTGGGTGGTGTCGAGTTGGACCTTGGTGGACATGGGCGTTCCTTTCACGAGCCGTGCGACGTGGTTCGGCTCGAAGCCTGACCCCGCCGGGTGGGGCAGTCGACGACATTGCTCCGATCGTGGCGTGTCGTTCGGCCGGCCCCACCGAATCCCTTTTCAGGCCTCGCCGAGGAACCCCGGGTCGGCCGGGCCCAGGCGGCGAGCGAAGTCGGCGGCGATCCCGAGGAGCTCGCTCATCGGCACCGGGCGCCGGGTCGTGCCGGCGAGATCGGCGTGCGCCTCCTCGGACCACAGGAACGGGTACACCGCGATGCCCTGCGCGTGCGTCAGCGCTGCGGTCTCCTCGCGCCAGCCCGGCCAGCGCAGGCCTTCGTAGAACTGCTCCGACTTGCCGGCCAGCAGCCAGGAGACCCACGCGGAGTGGCCCATGTCCAGCGCTTCCCAGGCCAGCGTGTCCGGGGCGAAGTAGGTCAACTGCCCAGGGGCACCGGGACGGCCGGACGCCGCCGGGTCGTGGCCGTTCAGCGCGAACACCCCGCCGAGCACGTCCTGCCCGACGACCAGGCCGGCCGCGGGGTGCCACGCCGGGTCGAACGAGCCCGGGAACCCGTTCACCTGCGCCAGGCTCGGCAGCCCCCCGTCCGCCCGCGAACCGCCGCCGAACACCCGCACCCACCCGTCGTCCAGCACCAGCCCGCCGGTGTTCAGCGCCAAGCCGCCGAGCACCGAGCGCGCGGTGACCTGCATCTGCAGCAGGCTCCGGGCACCCTCCACCGGGTCGGCAGGCAGCACCCGCACGGGCACGGCACTCGCAGCCACCGCCCGTTGCAGCTCGGGCCACGCCGGGCCATCCACGTTCACCAGCTCATCGATCGCGCGCATCACGGCATCATCGCAACACCGTCAGCCCGGCCTCCTCGCCGGGCGGCGACAAGGCCCGGCTCCGCCCCGCACAGCTGCAGGACGGAGCCGCCCGACAGCTACGCGGCAGGGCTCACCGAGGGTGCCAGGCCATGGAGTTCGGCCAGGTGCTCACGCCACAGGATGCGGACGTCGACCGCGAACGACTCGTCGTCGTTCGCGAGGACGATCCTCTCCAGCGTTCGGAACCTCTGGCAGTCGGAGCACCCGGGCTGGGCCTCCGGGGGCAGCAACTCGCCACGCACGGCGGCGGCGATCGAGGGGGCGGGTTCCTGGGACATGGGCACTCCTCAGTGCGATCACGACCTGGGGTGGGCGCTTCTTGCGCGCCCGGAGACTTACTGCCGGGCAGCATCGGCTCACGTTGGTGCTGCCAAGACAGGACCTGACGAGACATCAGTGATTCGCGTCACTCCCACGGTAGAGCCAAGGGAGCACTATTGCTACCCATTGCGTAGTCACTCATTAGTGGAGAGCTGCCACGCTGGTTTGACTCAAGGACCTCAGTGGACCTCGTCGACGATCACGCGGCAGACTGGCGACACCCACAAGAAGGGGCTGGAACACATGCCGCCGCGATCAGCACCGACCCAGCGCCAGCTGCGCATTGGGGTCGAGATGCGAAAGATGCGCATGCTCGCGGGGATGACTCCACGGGACATGGCCGACGCCCTCGATACCGATACGACGAAGATCAGTCAGATCGAACTCGGGAGGTTCGGCGTCAGCCCGGATCGCATCCGCTCCTGGGCAGACGCCGCCAAGTGCACCAATGGACAGCTCATCGATGCCTTGGTGTCGATGGTTCAGGAGCGCCGAGGGAGGCGATGGTTCGACGAGTACCGCGAGCAGCTCCCATCCGGCTTCATCGACATCGCCGAGCTCGAGTACTACGCCGATCCTCGTCGTGGGCTCACTACCTGGGGAACGACCTACATCCCGGGGCTCGTCCAGACCAGCGGATACGCAGGCGGCGTCTTCGCCAGGGTCAGGCCCGCACTTCCGCGCCATGATCTGGAGGTCCGAACGGCGTTCCGAGTCATGCGCCAGCGCCTCGTCCTCGATGGCAAGCCGTACACCGCGTACATCCACGAAGCCGCGCTCCGCATGCAGTTCGGCGGACCGATCGTGCTCCGCGAACAACTGGCAAGCCTGCTCGACGACTCTGAGCGGCCGAACGTCTGCATCCGCGCAGTGCCGTTCGACATCGCCACCTTCCCGGGTGCCGGAGAGAACCACACCCTGGCGGCCGGCGCGATCCCCGAGCTCGACACCGTGCAGATCGACCTGACACGCGGCCCGCAGTTCATCCACCACGAACCCGATCTACGGGCCTACCGCACAATGATCGCGGAGATTGAGGAGAGCGCGCTCTCGCCTGAACGGTCCCGCGACTTCATCCACAAGCTGATGAAAGAACTGAAGGGCTAGGACCGCCATGTCCGACTGGCAGAAGTCATCGTTCAGCGGCAGCGCCAACGAGTGCGTCGAGGTCCGCACCGTGGAGGGCATGGTCGAGCTGCGCGAGTCCGACTCACCCGAGGTCATCGCCCGGACGACTCCCAAGAGGTGGGCGCGGTTCCTCCAGGGCGTCCGCGCCGGAGAGTTCGACCGGCACGGGGACTTCTCAGGTTGATCAACTCAACCAGTGCTGCGGGTAAAGCTTCAACGCGGGCGCCAAGTTGGTTCAACCGCACGAGAAGTCGACTCGACCGACGTTTCCGTGCCCCAGACGCAGGGCCTCACGGCTGTCATGCATCGCGCTGGATACTCCAACTGCCACCGCGCTGGTCCCACTACCGGGCGTTCGCGTCGACGTGGCGTGCCTGCTACCGCAAGCCGGTCCACCAATCGGTGCACTCGGCGATCAGTTGCGACAGCAAGCTGCATCGGCTTACTCAACTCGGATGGCATGACGATGCGGGCTGGAGACGCAGACAGCTACTCGAGACCCAGAGCACCCAGTCCGGTCAATATGAGAGCAAAACAACCTATTTACCCGACATTTGTACCAGGCTCTAGCATCCGCTCATCAGTTCAACTCGAGACCGCAACTGCCAGCCCCGGAAGCACGGAAAGCCCCAAGGAGTTCCCGGGGCTCCGTGCGCGTATCGTTGCCCAGACAGCTGGACGATGAGTTCAGGCCAAAGTCAGCTCGTGCAACACCGCAGGTCAGTGAGTGCTGATGATGGCACCCTTGGGGCCCACGGAGCTGAGATCAGGCTCCTCGGTGGAGGTCGGAGCAGTGACTGTGGGCCGGTGGGCCGCATCAGTAGTGGGCTCATCAGGCTCAATGTGCTGGTCGGCAGCCTGTGCTGTCGTCTGGACGGCACCGGCCAGAGTTGCCTCCGCCTCATCGGTCTGCTCGGGGAGAGCGATCGAAGTCTCGTTGTCGGCCATAGCCGGACCACCTCTCAAGGGGTGTGCACTGAACCGCCCCGGTCGGTCTGCCCGCGGCGTGGGGACAGTATCGTAGGGCTCGTTAAATGTCTTATAAACGGCCCTCCTAGTGCACAATCTGCCCCTTTTGCCCTTCCTGACCTGGCATTACAGCCTGAGCATGGAGGGCAGCACTTCGAGGTTCGAAGTATCCGGCCTTCGGGGGACCCTCATGGAGCTTCAGGTAACGCCGCACAATGCCGTGCTGCGCTTCCAGGTGCTCGGACCCGTCCAGGCATGGCGTGACGGGCAGTCACTCGCACTTGGTTCACCGCAGCAGCAGGCCGTGCTCAGCACATTGCTGCTGCACCGTGGTCGACCCGTCACCACTCAAGAGTTGGTGGACGGCCTCTGGGGCGACCGCCCGCCGCCGCAGGCGGTGGCTGCTCTACGCACGTACATCTCCCGCTTGCGAACCGTCATCGAGCCTGGACGAGAGGCACGGACCCCCGCGCGGCTACTGGTTTCAGTGCGAGACGGCTACGCCTTGCACATTCCGGACGAGTCGCTCGATCTAGCGGTCTTCGAGTCGCTGCTCGCCGAGGCGGCTCTTGGCCGTCAGGAAGGCAGCCTGGAGAAAGCTCACCAACTGCTGAACTCCGCAGTCGCACTGTGGAGTGGCCAACCACTGGCCGGCCTCCCTGGCCCGTACGCAGATGCCCAGCGGCAGAGCCTGATAGAGCTCCACATAGCAGCCCGAGAGGAGCGCTGCGCGGTTGCACTTGAGATCGGGTTGCACGCCGAGATCGTCTCGGAACTGAACCACCTCACCTCGGAGCATCCACTGCGTGAGCGCCTGCGGGAGCTGCTCATGCTGGCGCTGTACCGCGGCGGCCGGCAGGCTGATGCGCTCAACGTTTATTCGGCAACCCGGAAGCTACTGATCGACGAGCTCGGCGTGGAGCCCGGCGCCGGTTTGGCCGCTATGCACTCGCGGATCCTCTCGGCCGATCCGACACTGATGAATTCACTTGGGGAGTCGCGAATTCCGGTCAGTGACTCCGCAGCAGTTGCAACCCCCACCCCACCAGCCCAGCTGCCCGCTGACGTCTCCGACTTCAGTGGACGAACCGCGCTTGTCTCGGATCTACGCGCGCTGCTACAAGGCGCCTCCGGCCAGGCGGTCGTGGTGACTTCGCTGGCAGGCATCGGAGGCGTCGGCAAGACCACTCTGGCCGTTCACGTCGCCCACAGCGTGCGCTCCGAGTTCCCAGACGGGCAGCTCTACGTGGACCTCCGTGGGGTCAGTGCGACCCCTGCCGACCCCGCCGTCGTCCTGGGCGACTTCCTCTTCGCCCTCGGCACGACCGAACCCCCGGAGTCCTTCGAGCAGCGCGTCGCGCTCTACCGCTCGACACTGGCTGACCGGCGCATGCTGATCATGCTCGACAACGCCCATGACGTTCAGCAGGTCACCCCGCTGATCCCCGGTGTAGCCGGGTGCGCGGTGCTGGTCACCAGCCGTTCCCGACTGGCCGGCATCCCGGGCGCCCACCTGTTCGACGTCGAGGAGCTCACCCCCGAGGAGGCGCTTCAGCTCTTCGGCGCAATCGCCGGGCAGCACCGGGTGGAGGCCGAGCCCGACGCAGCCATGGCCGTGGTCACCTCGTGCGGGTTCCTGCCACTCGCGGTCCGTATCGCGGCCGCCCGACTGGCCAGCCGCCCGCGCTGGACTGTCGCGGATCTCGCTCGACGGTTAGCTGACCAGCGGCGCCGCCTGGACGAGTTGCAACTGGGCAACCTCGCGGTCGAAACCACTCTGGGTCTCGGCTACGGGCAGCTCAGCCCTGCCGAGGCGCGCGCCTTCCGCCTGCTCGCCCTGGTGGACTGCCCCGATCTGCCGCTCTCCGCCGTTGCCGCGCTGCTCGGCACCTCCGAGGACGAGGCCGAGGAGATCGCCGAGGCGCTGGTTGAAGCGAACATGCTGGAGTGCTTCACCCCTGGGCGCTACCGGTACCACGACCTGCTGCGGCTGTTCGCGCAGAAGCAGCGGGAGAAGTTCCCCGATCTGGCGGGGACTCAGGCGGCGCTGCTGCGGCTGCTCGCATTGCTAGTGTCAACGGTGCGCAACGCCGCACAGGTTCTGGAGCCGGATGATCTGCCGATCGAATTGCTGCAACCTTCCCTGCATCCCGGCGAGCGCCTGTCGAGTGCAGACTCAGCCCGCGCCTGGCTGAGGACCGAACTCGCGCTCATGCTTAGCGCCATCGACGGCTCCTTCGAGGGTTCACCGGAGCTGCTGCGTACCGCAGTGGACCTCCTGATGACACTCAACACGTTGGTCGAGGAGCCGAACCACGCGGCGCGGATCCGGCGGACACTGGCAGCAGCCAACAGCGCGGCAGCCGAATGCTCCGACAACGCGGCGCTCGCCCGTGTGCGTTACTCCCTCGCCTTCTTCGCCTACATGACGGGCGACTACAAGGAGGCCGAACAGTCCTTCCGAGAGTGTCTTGCGCTGCTTGACGATGAGACCCATGGCATCCGCTCAGCTGCCAGCAGCGCGCTCGGCACTGTCCTGACAGCCAGTCGGCCCGCCGAGGCGCTCCCATTCCTGACTGATGCCCGTGACCTCTCAAATGCGCTGGCGGCGAATGGGAGCTCGGCACGTATCCAAGGCAACATCGCCCGCGTACACCTGATGCTCGGCCAGGAAGGCGCCGCCGTCGACTCGGCACGTGCCGCTGTAATACTGGCACGTGAGTCCGGAACCGCGCCGGCGCTCGCCGACACGCTGTACCAGCTTGGCGTGGTGCTCCGGGCCACCGGCTCGCCGGCCGAGGCCGCGCAGCACCTGGGTGAGGCTTACCGGCTGTACCAGGGCCAGCAGCAACGACTGCGCGAGGGACTCTCGCTCGCTCGCCTTGCCGACTGCCTGCTGGCCGATCAGCAGGTAGCGGAGGCCGCGGCGGCTGCTGAGGAAGCCCTGAAGATCGCTCAGGAGCTGGACTCCGCCGCCTACTGCCAAGGCCTGGCCAACGCCGCCCTGGGCGAGGCCCTCCTGCGCCTGGGCCACCCGTCCCGGGGGCTGGCGTGCCTCACCGAGGCCTACGAGGTGTTCACGCGGCTCGGTGTGCCCGAGGGCCAAGCAGTCCGGGTCCTCATTGACGAGCAGCACACCGAGCCTCCTTCTTCCTCCGCAGCGCCGTAGCCACCAGGGTGTCCCCCGACGGAGCCCCCGCGCTCCGCCCTCCCCCGATTCCCTGGTGCTCCCCCGGTCCCCCCTGGGAAGCGCTGTTCCCCCCGATGAGTGGAGCCCCCGCAGCCCCCCGGCTGCGGGAGCACCTCTCCGCGCTTCCCCGGCGCTGAGAAGACTCTGACACTCGGGGATTGACGTTCAATAAACGACGGCGGCAACCCGTTCGGTCAGGCGTGCGGGGCGCGTGAGCAGGGGCGCACCACCCTGATCGCCCCGGTGTGCTACCGCGAGCAGGCCCGATGAGCCGTCCGGGTGGCCGCAATGCAACCCGAAAGGGGGGATCAGCCACGGATTGGCCGGAAACGGCCTCCATCACCGGGTGATCACGCATATTCTCAAAGGCCAGGTGGCACGCGCGGGCGTCAATACACAGGTGGCACGCGCGAGTGCCCCGTGCCCCGAGCAGGTGAGGACCGTTCGAGCGGGGCCAGCTGAGCAGGGACGGAGCGGGCGAAGGTCGGAGAGACGGGTGCGGCGGCGGAAAGGTGCCTCTCGAATCGTGACGACGGGACAGATATCGGATCCGGCCCGGGGTGTGGCGCGGCCTGGGCCCATGCGCCGCAGTGCTGCGCGCGCGCTGCAGGCGGTGGCCTTCGACGCGATCGGTACCCGGTACGGCGAGGCGTTCCCGGCCAAGAACGGCCAGCTCGCGGCGGGCCGTCGGCTGCTCGACGAGTTGGCGCCCGGCGACCGGGTGCTGGACATCGGCTGCGGCACCGGCGACCCGACCGTCCGCCAGCTCGCCGAGGCCGGCATGGCGGTGACCGCGATCGACCTGAGCGACGGCATGCTCTCGCTGGCTCGCCGCACCCTGCCCGGTGCCGCCGCCTACCACCGGATGGACCTGTACGACCTGTCCACCGACCGGGCCGAGAGCGCCTGGGGCGTGCCCGAGCTCGGGCCGGCCGGGGCGCGGAGCTTCGCGGCGGCCACCGCCTTCTTCTCGCTGATCATGCTGCCGCAGCAGGAGATAAGGGTGGCGCTCGGCCGGATCCGCAAGCTGCTGCGGCCGGGCGGCCTGCTGGTGCTGGGGTTGGTGGAGGCGGATCTGGACGACTGTCCGATGGTCTTCCTGGACCAGCAGCTGCGGATCAGCGGGTTCCTGCGCGAGGAGCTGGCCACGGCGCTGCACCGGGTGGGTTTCACCGTGGAGCAGCTGAACGGACGGCCGTACGCGCCGGCCTGCACCGCGCTGCCCCCGGAGGAGCAGCTCTTCCTGCACTGTCGACGGACCAACTGAGCCACTCCGAGCAGCACCTGGCACCCAGCACGCGACAGACCGCCAACGTCACCCACGCCACCAACGTCAGCCACGCCACCCACGCCACCACCGTCACCCCGACCAGTAAGAACAGGCAGCCGTGCTCGACCTTCCCTCCCCCCAGGCCGGCCGCTCCCCCGCCGTCCCGACCCAGCGTCACCCACCACCCGTCGCCGGCCTGCCCGCCGCCCCTGCCGGGACCGCACCCGACACGACGGCCACTCCCGCCACGACCGCACCCGCCACGACCGCCCCCGACCCCGCAGCGACCGCACCCGTCCCCGCCGCCCCTGCCGTCCCCGCCGTGCCCACCGGGATCGCACCCGACGCCTCCCAGCACCTACGGGTCCGGCAGGCGCTCACCGAGCGGCTGGCCTATCTGAACAACGCCACCCGGCAGATCACCACCAGCCTGGATCCGGCGGCCACGGTCCGCAGCCTGACCGGGGCCCTGGTCCCGTCGCTGGCCGACGCCGCGCTGGTGCACCTGTGCAGCTGGCGTCCCGACCCGGTGCGGGACCGGGAGCGCGAGGAGCCCCCGGAGCTGTCGCTGCACCGGGCCGTGGGGACCCGGTTGGGCGTCGGCAAGCCCGCGGTGGCGGTGCGGCCGGGTGGTGCGCTGGAGCGCCTGATGCGCGGCGAGACGGTGCCCGTTCCGGTGGTGCTGGGCAGCGCCGAGGGCGAGGAGCTGCGGCCTGCGCTGACCGAGCTGTACGGCGCCCGGTCGCTCGCCGCCCTGCCGCGCGGCACCGCCCTGCTCGCGCTGCCGCTGCAGGGCCGGGCGGCCGGAAAGGCGACCCAGCCACGGACCAGGAGGGCCGCCACCCCCGACCCGGAGTCGCTGCTCGGCGTGCTGGTGCTGCTCCGCCGGCCGGTGGCACCCGGCAAGGAGCCGGCCCGGTTCGATCCGACGGACACCCAGACGGCCGCCCACCTCGCCACCGTGGCGGGCCTGGCGGTGGACACCGCGCACCGCTACACCCGCGAGTCGGAGATCGCCGACGGCTTGCAGCGCAGCATGCTCCCGACCCATCTGCCGCAGCCGCACGGCGTCCGGCTGGCGCACCGGTACCTGCCGGGCGAGAGCGAGGCGCAGGTGGGCGGCGACTGGTACGACGCGATCCCGCTGCCCGGCAACCGGGTGGCGTTGATCGTCGGCGACGTGATGGGCCATTCACTGACCTCGGCCGCGATCATGGGGCAGCTGCGGACCAGTGCGCAGACGCTGGCGGCGCTGGACCTGCCGCCGCACGAGGTGCTCTACCACCTGGACGAGCAGGCGCAGCGGCTGGGCCGCGAGGAGCATCTGGCCACCTGTGTCTTCGCGGTCTACGACCCGATCGCCAACCGGATCGTGGTGGCCAACGCGGGGCACATGCCGCCTGCGCTGATCCATCCGGACGGCCGGGCCGAGCTGCTGGAGAACCTGCCGGCGGGCGCGCCGATCGGGGTGGGCGGGGTGGACTTCGCCTCCGCGGAGCTGGACGCACCGCCCGGCTCGGCGCTGCTGCTGTTCACCGACGGACTGGTGGAGAACCCGCGCCGGCCGATCAGCACCGGCCTGGAACGGCTGCGCCGACGGCTCTCCGCCACCCATCACCACTCCCCCGAGCAGATCTGCCAGGAGGCGCTGCGGATCCTGCCGCAGGCCGAACGGGCCGATGACATCGCACTGCTGGCGGCGGCCTTCGACGGGATCCCGGCGGAGGACGTGGCCTACTGGTACCTCCAGCCGCGCAATGAGACGCCCGGGCGGGCCCGCCGGCTGGCCGGTCACGCGCTGCGCCGCTGGGGCTTGGAGGAGCTGGCGGAGAGCACCGAGCTGATGGTCAGTGAGCTGGTGACCAACGCGGTGCAGCACGCCAAGAAACCGGTGACGCTGCGGTTGGTCCGCACCTCGGTGCTGCGCTGCGAGGTGGGGGACGACAGCCCGGCGCTGCCGCGTCGGCGGCGGCCCGGACCGCACGACGAGCGCGGGCGGGGCCTGGAGTTGGTGGCCAAGTGCGCGGACGGCTGGGGGGCAACCCGGTTGGGCGGTGGCAAGGTGGTCTGGTTCGAGCAGCGGTTGCCGTTCCGCCTGAAGCGCGGCTGACGGGCCGCCGACAAGACGGCCCGTCAGCCGGCAGTCAGCACGCGAAAAATTCAGCGGCGCAGCTTTCGCCCATCGAGCGGCGCCGCCTTCGCCACTTCAGCGGTGCCGCTTTCGCCACAGCGGGTGCGGCACCATCCGCGGGCCCAGGCGAATTGTCACCCGAACTGTCACCCGAACAGCGGTTTGCTAAGGGTTCACGATCCGCACCGGCAGATCGCAAAGCACACTCCGCAGCGAGTCGGCGAACCGGTCGTACTCGGCGGCCCGGGCCGAGCCCGGGCGGGTGGCCAGGCCGATCCGCCGGCCGGGCGCCGGGTCGGCGAACCGGACGGCGGCCAGCCGGTCGGCCCGCCCCGCCTCCACCTCCAGGGCGGTCGCGGGCAGCAGGGTCACCCCCAGGCCGCCGGCCACCAGCTGCACCAGGGTGGAGAGCCCGGCGGCCCGGGTGGAGCCGCCCGAGGGTTCCGCCCCGACCTCCCGGCACAGGTCGAGCGCCTGGTCCCGCAGGCAGTGCCCCTCCTCCAGCAGCAGCACCTCGAGGTCGAGCAGCGCGTCCCTGGGCACGTCGGTGCGCCCGGCCAGTTGGTGGTCAGGCGGAGTGAGCAGCACGAAGTCCTCGTCGAACAGCGGGATGTCCCGGGTCGGCGTGGTGCCGCCGGCCGGCAGGGCGAGCAGCAGCACGTCGAGCCGGCCGGCCGCCAGGCCGTCCAGCAGCGAGGGGGTGCGCTCCTCGTGCACGTGCAGGTCCAGGTCCGGGTAGCTCTCCCGGACCAGCCGCAGCACGGTGGGCAGCAGGTAGGGCGCGACGGTCGGGATCACCCCGAGGTGCAGCGGGCCGGTGAACGGCAGCCGGGCGGCCTCGACCTCCTCGGTGAGGCTGTTCAGCGCGGCCAGGGCCCGGCGCGCGTGGGCGGCCACCCGCTCCCCCAGTGGAGTGATGATGACTTTCCGTGTCGTACGCTCCACCAGCTGGGCGCCGAGCGCCTCCTCCAGGGCGGCCAGTGCTCCGGAGAGGGCCGGCTGACTGGTGCCGATGGCGTTGGCGGCCGCTCTGAAGTGCAGGTGTTCGGCCACGGCCACGAAGGCGCGCAGCTGGGCGACGCTGGGGGTGCGGGGTCTCTGCGAGGGGGTATTGATAGCTCTCTCCGATCAGATGCATCGAGTCTAGCTATTTCCCTGATCAGTTGGGGCTATGGCATGTTTGATCACGTCTGGATTCCGAACCAGAGGCAATCCAGGCCTTCGACCTCAGAATCCCGACCCAGGAGTCACGAGCATGCTCACGATCGGTGACAAGTTCCCCGAGTTCAACCTCACCGCCTGCGTCGACCTGGACGCTGCCAAGGCCTTCGCCGAGATCGACCACAAGACCTACGAGGGCAAGTGGAAGATCGTCTTCTTCTGGCCCAAGGACTTCACCTTCGTCTGTCCGACCGAGATCGCGGCGTTCGGCAAGCTGAACGACGAGTTCGCCGACCGTGACGCGCAGGTCCTGGGCGTGTCCGGTGACTCGGAGTTCGTGCACCACGCCTGGCGCAAGAACCACGACGACCTGCGCGACCTGCCGTTCCCGATGCTGGCCGACATCAAGCACGAGCTGATGCAGGCCTGCGGCGTGCAGGCCGAGGACGGCACCGCCCAGCGCGCCGTCTTCATCGTCGACCCGAACAACGAGATCCAGTTCGTCATGGTGACCGCCGGCTCGGTCGGCCGTAACCCGAAGGAGGTCCTGCGGGTGCTGGACGCCCTGCAGACCGACGAGCTGTGCCCCTGCAACTGGAACAAGGGCGACGACACCCTCGACGCCGCCTCGCTGCTGGCGGGCTGATCACCATGGCGCTCGACGAACTGAAGGCCGCGCTGCCCGACTACGCCAAGGACCTGAAGCTCAACCTGGGCTCGGTGATCGGCAACTCCGACCTGCCGCAGCAGCAGCTCTGGGGCACCGTGCTGGCGTGCGCGATGGCCACCGGCAGCAAGTCGGTGCTGGGCGAGCTGGAGCCGCAGGCCAAGGAGCTGCTGTCGGCCGAGGCGTACACCGCCGCCAAGGCGGCCGCCGCCGTGATGGCGATGAACAACGTCTACTACCGCACGCTGCACCTGCTCTCCGACAAGGAGTACGGCACGCTGCGGACCGGTCTGCGGATGAACATCATCGGCAACCCGGGCGTTGAGAAGGTCGACTTCGAGCTGTGGAGCTTCGCGGTCTCCGCGATCAACGGCTGCGGCCAGTGCCTGGACTCGCACGAGCAGGTGCTGCGCAAGGCCGGCGTCGAGCGCGAGGTCGTCCAGGCCGCGGCGAAGATCGCCGCGGTGGTGCAGGCGGTGGCGTCGGTGCTGGACGCCGAGGCCGCGATCGCCTGAGGCGCCGCTACCTCCTGACGGGGCCCCACTTGGCCGAGTGGGGCCCCGTCAGCACGTTCAGGCCCGCCACCGCCTCGGCCCCGAAGACCAGCACGGCCCGTGGCGCGGTGCGCAGCCGCAGCATCTCGTAGAGCACGTCGGCGAACGGCTGCACCGCCAGCGCCTGCGCCACCTCGCGGGCTTCGGTCACCTCGCCGTGCTCGGTCAGCCGGGCCAGGTCGCGCAGCATCGAGCGGCAGCGCACGTAGGCGTGGGCCCGGCCGCGCTCCAGCACCGGGCGGTCCAGGCCGAAGATCCGGATGGTCTCCCGACCCTTGGCGGTGCGCGCCCGGTAGGCGCCGGTGGCCAGCACCAGGTCCAGGTGGTCGGCCGGCTCGTCGCTGGTCGGGTCGATCAGCAGGGCCCGGCCCTGGCGGTCGGTGGGGTAGAGGTCGCGCTTCTGGTTGCTGTTGCAGAAGGCGCAGGCCCACAGGTGGTTGAGCCAGTCGAAGGCGCGCTGCGGGGCCATCGCGATCGGCTGGAAGTGGTCGATGCTGGTGCCCTCGCTGTCCCCGCAGTACATGCACCGGGACAGGCCGGCCGACATCGCGATCAGGTGGACGGCCAAGTCCCGCCGGATGGTCCTGGCATCCCGCCAGGACTCCCGGGCGCCGCCGCGGTGTTCGCCGATCCGCTCGGTGCGGGCCGCCATCCGGGCGGTCAACTCCGCCGGTAACGGTCCGCGTTGCAGCGGGATCATCTACGGTCTCCGGCCGAGCCGGGCCGACACCTCGTCGACCCGGGCGCTCAGCGAACTCATCAGCCGCTCGGTCAGCTCCTGGTACTCCGCCAGCTCCGCGTCGTCGGCCGCGCCGGAGAGCACCCGGCCCTCCAGGTCGCCGATCCGGCGGCGGGCGTCCTCGGCCCGCGCCGAGTAGGGGGACTCCAGGCCGAAGAGGGCGGAGAGCACGGCGTCGTCCCCGCTGCCGTAGACGACGCGGTGGTAGAGGTCCTCGCTCACCGGCTCCGGCCCGGCCGTCTCGTCCGGTCCCGGTATCCGGATCAGCCCGCCCGGGTCGGCCGCCTGGCAGATGTACGGGCTGTGGGTGGAGACGATGAACTGCACCAGCGGGAAGTGCGCCTTGAGCCAGGGGCCGATCCGCTGCTGCCAGCTGACGTGCAGATGGGCGTCGACCTCGTCGATCAGCACCACGCCGGGCAGCTGGACCGCGCCCGAGGGGCCGTCCGGCAGCCGGCCGTAGCAGCTCTCGAACTGCCGCACCAGGTCGAGAACCAGGGCGGTGACCGTGCGGTAGCCGTCGCTCAGCTCCCGAAGCGGGAAGTCGGGGCCGTCGCCACGGCGCACCCAGAGGCCGTCGGCGTCGACCCGGCCCACCCGGTAGCCGTCCGGCAGCAACCCGTCGGAGAGCAGCGCGGTGACCACGTCCAGGGTCCGCTGCGCGCCCGGTCGGCCTTCGAGGCGTCGGACGTGCTGGTCGATCAGCCAGCTGACGCCCTCGGCCAGCGAGGCCTCCTCGTGGAACAGGGTGGCGAGCCGGCCGACCGGACCGGCCGCCAGCATCAGCCGCCGGCTCTCCCCCGCGCCGCCGAGCAGCCGGCGGAACGGACCGTAGCCGGCGAAGAACCAGCCCTGCGGGTTCTCCGCCCAGGGGCCGAGCTCGGGGTTCGGCGAGCCGAAGGCCTCCAACTCGGGCCGCGGGCCGTCACTCGGCCGGCTCCAGCGCAGGCCCAGCTCCAGTTCGGGCTCGGCCCCGGCCGGCTGGTCGGCCGCCGCGTCGGGCCGCACCCAGGCCCGCACCCAGCCGGTGTCCTCACCCGTGGTCAGCCAGCCGGAGAAGTCGCTGACCAGGCTGCGCGCCACCGAGGGCCCGCCGAGCGCCAGCGCCAGCGCCCGCAGCAGGGTGGTCTTGCCGGAGCCGTTGCGCCCGGCCAGCACCGTCCAGCCCGCCCTGGGCAGCTCCAGCTGCCGCACCTCCCGGACCGGGGCGAACCCCCTGACCCCCGAAATGCCCAGCCTGGTCACATACATGACGGCAGTTTAGGAGGTGACCGCCTGGTCGCGGGAGAAGTCGGCGGAGGCGGAGTCCGGCACGGCCTCCGTGGCGGCAGCCGTCTCGGCGGCCTCGGCCGCCTCCTGGGCGGCCTCCACCGCCGCGAACACCTCGTCGGCCGCCGCGTGCCGCTGCCGCAGGTGGCCGACCACGGTGTTGGTGACCGCGATCAGCGGGACGGCGACGACCGCGCCGCCGATCCCGCCGACGATCGACCCGGCGGCCACGCCGAGCACCACGGCCAGCGGGTGCACCCGCACCGCCCGGCCCAGGATCAGCGGCTGCAGCAGGTGCCCCTCGATCTGCATCACGGCCACCAGCACCACCAGCACCATGCCGGCGGTGTAGATGTCCTTGGTGACCAGCGCGATCAGCACCGCCAGGGTCCCGGTGACCAGCGCGCCGACCAGCGGGATGAAGGCACCCAGGAAGATGAGCACCGCCAGCGGCACGGCCAGCGGTACCCCGAGCAGGTAGATCCCGATGCCGATGCAGAGCGCGTCGATGAAGGCGACGGCGACCGTGCCGCGCACGTAGGCGGTCAGCGTGGTCCAGGCCTTGGGGCCGGCCCCCGCGATCGCGTAGCGGGACTGCCGGGGCAGCCCGCGCAGCACCCAGTTCCAGATCCGGGCGCCGTCGTAGAGCAGGAAGTAGGTGGTGAACGCGGCCAGCAGCACTCCGGTCACCACCTCGATCACGAAGCTCACGGTGGTGAAACCGAGCGAGGTGATCTGGCTGGTGTTGTTGCCGATGGCGGTCTGCAGCTGTTTGGTGAAGTCGGTCAACTGCTGGTGCGTCAGGTGCATCGGGCCCCTGAGCAGCCAGTTGTGGATGTTCCCGATGCCCGTCTGGGCCTTGCTGGAGACGGCCGAGATGTTGTCGCTCACCTGCCAGACCACGAACCAGCCGACCAGCGCGATACCGCAGAGGCCGGCCAGGAAGGTCACCAGCGCGGCCAGCGACCGGGGCACCCCGTGCCGGCGCAGCCAGGAGACGGTGGGTTCGAGCAGCGCCGAGATCAGCACTCCGGCCAGCAGCGCGTAGGCGACCAGCCGCAGCTGGTCCACCACATTGAAGATCACGTAGAGCGCGCCGCCGATCAGCAGCAGCCGCCAGGTCGACTCAGCCGCCACCCGCAGCCCCCAGGGCACGGCCTCGGCGGGGGTGGCCGGCCGCGGGCCGCGGTACCGCTCGCGCGGCAGCGGGGGCGGATCGGCATGGGTGGGGTGCGGAGGGTCGGCCACCACGGCGGGCCGGACGGCCGGCGGTAGCGGCTCGTTCACCGGTTCGCCCTCTTCGCGGGCTGCCGCAGCCCGCCGGGCCAACGCGGTACTCCACCTCGCGACCGTGGAGAGTACCCGGTCGCGCCGTTCGCCGCGTGCCATCTGCGCTCCATCCTGCTGGTGCGCCGCGCACCACGGCACGGCCCTGTGGGCTCACCGTACCCAAACCGGTCACCCGTTCGGCGCACCGGCCCGCAAAACGGCCGAAGCCCTCGGCTGAGAAGGCCGAGGGCTGTCGGTGATCCGGTCCGGATCAGTACCAGCTGTGCGCCTGCCAGAACGACCAGGCGCCGCACGGGCTGCCGTACCGGTCGTTCATGTAGCCGAGGCCCCACTTGATCTGGGTGGCGGGGTTGGTGCGCCAGTCCGCACCGGCCGAGGCCATCTTGGAACCGGGCAGCGCCTGCACCAGGCCGTAGGACCCGGACGACGGGTTGACGGCCGTGTAGTTCCAGCCGCTCTCGCGCGTCACGATGTTGCTGAAGCACTGGAACTGGGTGTTGTCGCCGATGATGCCCGCGGCGAGCGCCTGCACCGAGCCGGCGCTGTACGAGGCGGCGGGCGTCGAGTCGGAGGAGCTCGACGAGTCCGACGAGTCCGACGTGCTCGTGACGGCCAGCTGGGAGCGGGCCTTGGCGCGGTTGGCGGCCTCCTGCTGCGCCTGGGCGGCAGCCTGGGCCTTGGCGGCGGCATCGGCGGCGGCCTTGTCGGCGTCGGCCTTGGCCTGCGCGTCGGCGGCGGCCTTCACGCGGGCGGCCTCGGCGGCGGCCTGCTTGGCCGCGGCGTCGGCCTGCTGCTGCTGAGCCGTCGCCTGCTGGCCGATGTTGTCGCTGATGACCTGCGCGTCGGTGCCCGACGGCACGTCGGCGAGCAGCGTGGCACCCGTGATGTCCGCGGCCTGAACCGGCTTGGCTTCGCTACCGGAGGCCATGCCGACCACGGCACCGACAGCGGTGACCGCGGTGGCGGAGGCCACGGCAACTCCCCGGACCGAGATCCGAGTCACATGGATTCCTTCCAGCGTCGCCCCCGCGTGACCGTGAGGACGCAACATGCCCCTGGTCACTGGCCTCCACCTGCTGCTGGTCACGGGAGACACTGGCCCGGTGTCCTCCCCGGCAGGCCGGAGCTGACATGAAGATCGGGCGGCGTACGGTCCGTCCATATTCAGTTGACGCCCAATACAGGGGCCGTACGCGGGGCCTGACAGAACCCACACCATGCCCCAAGGGGACGCGGCTGCGCAATTCCCGGTTGCGTGGCGAAGCTCACACGGCATCCCGATAGGTGAATTGACAGTTCGCCGGACAGTACGCGCCCCGATGTGCTGACAATCCGCCCGGCGCGGGCCGAAACCCTTGCGCCGGACGGATCGTTCGACTACCCGACGATCGACTGCGGAGCCGTCAGGGCTGGATGTCCTCCAGCATCTCGGTCACCAGTGCGGCGATCGGGGAGCGCTCGGAGCGCGTGAGGGTGATGTGCGCGAACAGCGGATGCCCCTTCAGCTTCTCCACCACCGCCACCACTCCGTCGTAGCGCCCCACCCTGAGGTTGTCCCGCTGCGCCACATCGTGGGTGAGCACCACCCGCGACCCCTGGCCGATCCGGGAGAGCACCGTGAGCAGCACGTTCCGTTCCAGCGACTGGGCCTCGTCCACGATCACGAAGGCGTCGTGCAGCGACCGGCCCCGGATGTGGGTGAGCGGCAGCACCTCCAGCATCCCGCGAGCGATCACCTCCTCTATGACCGCGGGCGTGGTGACCGCCCCGAGGGTGTCGAAGACCGCCTGGGACCAGGGGTTCATCTTCTCGGCCTCGGTGCCCGGCAGGTAGCCCAGCTCCTGGCCGCCGACCGCGTACAGCGGCCGGAACACCATCACCTTGCGGTGCTGGCGGCGCTCCAGCACGGCCTCCAGCCCGGCGCAGAGCGCCAGGGCGGACTTGCCGGTGCCGGCCCGGCCGCCGAGCGAGACGATCCCCACCTCGGGATCGAGCAGCACGTCGAGCGCCACCCGCTGCTCGGCGCTGCGCCCGCGCAGCCCGAACGCCTCCCGGTCACCGCGCACCAGCTTGACCCGGCCGTCCACGGTGACCCGGCCCAGTGCCCGGCCGCGCTCCGAGCTGAGCACCAGTCCGGTGTGGACCGGCAGCTCCTCGGCGCCGTCGACCACGACGGCGGTGTCGTGCGGCGCGCCGAACAGTTCGTCAACCTGGTCGGCCGAGACGGACAGTTCCGACATTCCGGTCCAACCGGAGGTGATCGCCAGCTCCGCCCGGTACTCCTCGGCGAGCAGCCCGACCGCGCTCGCCTTGATCCGCATCGGCAGGTCCTTGGAGACGACCGTGACGTCGTACCCCTCGGCCTGCAGGTTGCGGGCGACCGCGAGGATCCGGGTGTCCGCCTCGCCGCCGCCGAGCCGGTAGCCGGCCGGCAGCACCGAAGGGTCCGAATGGTTGAGCTCGACCCGGATCGAGCCGCCGAAGTCGCCGACCGGGATCGGCTCGTCGAGCCGGCCGTGGCGGATCCGGTAGTCGTCGAGCAGGCGCAGGGCCTGGCGGGCGAAGTAACCCAGTTCTGGATGGTGGCGCTTGGCCTCCAGCTCGGTGACCACGACCACCGGGAGCACCACCTCGTGCTCCGCGAACCGGGTCATGGCCAGCGGGTCGGCCAGGAGCACGCTGGTGTCAAGGACGTACGTGCGCCGGTCTGGTGTCCGGCGGCTCTTGGTACTGACCACTAGGCCTCCAGGGCGGGTGACCCTGCGTCACCCGCAGCTCACCGGCCCCCGCGCCCCTGTTGGTCAGGGGTGCCGGTCTGCCATAGGTATGCCCTGACGACTTGTCGGACATGCCCGCGAGAAGCCAAGACGTTGATCAGTGCACGTGAATTCTTGGTGACGCGGCGGACCGGACGCCGAGGTCAGCGGCTCTGCGGACGAGGTCAGCCGCCGTAGCGGCGGTGCCGCTGCTCGTAGGCGCGCAGCGCGCGCAGGAAGTCCACCTTGCGGAAGGCCGGCCAGTATGCCTCGCAGAAGTAGAACTCGCTGTGCGCGCTCTGCCAGAGCAGGAAGCCGCTGAGCCGCTGCTCGCCGGAGGTGCGGATGACCAGGTCGGGGTCGGGCTGGCCCTTGGTGTAGAGCCGCTCGGCGATGTGCTCCACGTCCAGGATCTCCACCAGCTCCTCGATCGAGGTGCCGCGGTCGGCGTGCTCCTGGAGCAGCGAGCGGACGGCGTCGGCGATCTCGTGGCGACCGCCGTAGCCCACCGCCACGTTGACCGTGATGCCCTCCAGGTGCTCGGTGGCGCCCGCGGCCTCCTTGAGGATCTTCGCGGTCCTCGCCGGCAGCAGGTCCAGGGTGCCGATCGGGTTGACCTTGTACCGCTTCAGCTCGGCCAACCCGGTCACCGCGTCCTCGATGATGCCGAGCAGCGGCACCAGCTCGTCCGCCGGGCGGGAGAGGTTGTCGGTGGAGAGCATCCAGAGGGTGACGACCTCGATGTTGGTCTCGTCGCACCACCCGAGGAACTCGACGATCTTGTCGGCGCCGCGCTGGTGGCCGTAGGCGGTGGTGCCGCCCGCCTCCTTGGCCCAACGGCGGTTGCCGTCCATGATCACGCCCACGTGGTGCGGCGTCTTGCCGAGGTTGACCTCGACCCGCTGGCCGTACAGCCGGTACAGGCCGCCGAGCATGGTGCGCAGCCCTGGAGTGCGCTCGGCGACATCGCGCAGACCCATGTGTTTCCAGCTCCTCCGAGCACTACCCCCTGGACCCCGGCCCTGGCTGCCGCGGGTCCCGGGGCAGCGTACTCCCGACCGCCCACCTGCGGGAAAGTCACCGGTCGAACGCCCGGCCGAGCACCGTCCCGTTCAGGGAGACGATCAACCACCCGACCGCTCGGCCGCCGGGCACCCCCTCTTGCGGTCCCGTCGCCCGCTGGGTGTATGACTGTCACACTGATTCTTCATCATGTGGGGGGCACGCAACCATGCGTCACACCATGCTCAAGCGGCTCGGCATCGGGCTGCTGGGTGCCGCCGCAGCACTCGGAACGGTCGCCGCGCCGGGTGCGTCGGCCGGCGCCGGGCCGTCGACCTGTCCGACCAAGCCGGCCCCGGTCCGGATCGCCACCGGCCAGGCGTTCGGCGCCGGCCAGCGGCTCACCTCCGGCGACACCGCACTGACCATGCAGTCCGACGGCAACCTGGTGCAGTACCTGGTGCGTCCCGACTGCCAGAACGGCCCGGTGCTCTGGGCGAGCAACACCTACGGCAACCCCGGCGCCTACGCGATCATGCAGTCGGACGGCAACTTCGTGGTCTACCGCGCCGGCGGCGCCGGTGCCCTGTGGTCCTCCGGCACCTGGAACCAGAGCGGCGCGACCGCCTCGCTGGACGGCGGTGCCCTGCGGGTGCACAACGGGACCGGCGTGTCCTGGCAGGACGTCAGCGGCTACCTGCCCGCGCACGACGCCGACAACAACCCGCTGCCGCAGGTCAGCAGCCGGCTCCAGCCCGGCTTCCAGATGGGCAACGGCAGCTGGGCGGAGTCCGGCTCGGTGTGGCTGGTGCAGCAGAACGACGGCAACCTGGTGCTCTACCGCAAGCGGGACGGCGCCGCGCTGTGGAGCACCAACACCTGGGGCCACCCGGGTGCGCACACCGACGTCACCTCCGCCGGCAGGCTGGAGGTCGCCCAGAACGGCTCGCAGGTCTGGGCGGAGGGCGCGCCGCCCGTCCCCGGTTCCTACCTCCAGGTGCAGGACGACGCCAACGTGGTGCTCTACCGTCCCAACGCCACCAGCAGCGCCGACGCCCTCTGGTCCACCGGGACCTACGGCAAGGGCTGACCGAGCCTCAGCCGACTGAGGCCAGGACCCCCAGCAGTGCGCCCAGCAGCATGCACGGGCCGAACGGCAGGGGGTCCTTGGCCTTGGCCCGGCCGGTCACCAGCAGCGCGACGCCCCACAGGGCCGCCAGCAGGAAGCCGGCCAGCCAGCCCTGGAACAGGGTGCGCCAGCCGTACCAGGCGAGCAGCGCGCCGAGGGTGGGGGCCAGCTTGGCGTCGCCCAGGCCCATCGGGCCGGCCAGCGCCATCGCGCCGTA
Organism: Kitasatospora humi; assembly: GCF_020907985.1. Taxonomy (GTDB): domain Bacteria; phylum Actinomycetota; class Actinomycetes; order Streptomycetales; family Streptomycetaceae; genus Kitasatospora; species Kitasatospora humi. The sequence continues at coordinate 24,459 of NZ_JAJJPA010000039.1, forward strand.
GACCAGCAGGAAGAGCAGCGCACCGAGCAGGCAGCGGGTGAGCGCTCCGGTCCGCTGCGTCAGCAGACCGGCCGCCACCAGCAGCACCGCCGTGCCGACCGCCAGCGGCAGGGTCAGCGCGTCGGGCAGCCGGTGCACCGCGACGTCCACGAAGCCCAGCACCACTCCGAACAGCGCGACCCAGCAGAGCACCGGCGCGATCGGCCAGCTCGCCGCCGAGCCGATCGCCGCACCCGCCGCCACCGCGGCCAGCTCCACCGTCGCGGGCCGGGCCCCGACCGCCGTCCCGCAGCCGCGGCAGCGCCCGGTGGGTGGCAGCGCCTGCAGCCCGCGCCCGCAGCCGGGACAGCGCGCCGACGGCTCCCCGTACCCGACGGCGTGGCGCGCCGCCGCCCCCCGCAGCCAGGGCGCGGCGACCGCGCCCGCGAGCATTCCGCCGACCAGTCCGATCACGCAGACCCCTCTACCCGTCCGGGCGCCGGCCACGCCCGCCGGGCGGCGAACCGTGATCCGTGTCGCTCCCGCTCCGCGAACCGCGCGGCGCCGCCCGGCGGGCCCGTACAGTTTGCGCATGCAGGTCACCCAGTCCAGCAAGCTCGCCAATGTCTGCTACGACATCCGCGGCCCGGTGCTCGACGAGGCGATGCGACTGGAAGGCCAGGGGCATCGCATCCTCAAGCTCAACACCGGCAACCCGGCCGCCTTCGGTTTCGAGGCCCCGCCCGAGATCCTGCACGACATCCTGCAGAACCTCGCCTCGGCGCACGGCTACGGCGACTCCAAGGGCCTGCTGGCGGCCCGCCGCGCGGTGGTGATGCACTACGAGGAGCGCGGCCTGCAGGGACTCCGCGTCGACGACGTCTTCCTGGGCAACGGCGTCTCGGAGCTGATCCAGCTCGCCATGACGGCGCTGCTGGACCACGGCGACGAGGTGCTGGTGCCCGCACCCGACTACCCGCTGTGGACCGCCTCGGTCTCGCTGGCCGGCGGCACCGCGGTGCACTACCGCTGCGACGAGCAGGCCGAGTGGTACCCGGACCTGGACGACATCGCGGCCAGGATCACCCCTCGCACCAAGGCGATCGTGGTGATCAACCCCAACAACCCGACCGGCGCGGTCTACCCCCGCGAGGTGCTGGAGGGGATCGTCGAGCTGGCCCGCCGGCACCGGCTGGTGATCTACGCGGACGAGATCTACGACAAGATCCTCTACGACGGCGTGGAGCACGTGCCGCTGGCCACCCTGGCGCCCGACCTGTTCTGCGTCACCTTCAACGGCATGTCCAAGTCCTACCGGGTGGCGGGCTTCCGCTCCGGCTGGATGGTGCTCTCCGGCGACCGGCAGCGGGCCGCCAACTACATCGAGGGCCTGAACGTGCTGGCCAGCATGCGGCTGTGCGCCAACATGCCGGCCCAGCACGCGGTGGCGGCGGCGCTCGGCGGCCGGCAGTCGATCAAGGACCTGGTGCTGCCCGGCGGGCGGCTGCTGGAGTCCCGCGACGCCGCCCACCGGCTGCTCAACGAGATCCCCGGGGTGAGCTGCGTCAAGCCGCGCGGGGCGCTCTACGCCTTCCCGCGGCTGGACCCCTCGGTCTACAAGATCAAGGACGATGCGCGGATGGTGCTGGACCTGCTGCGCTCCCAGCGGATCCTGATCGTGCAGGGCACCGGCTTCAACTGGCCCGAGCCGGACCACTTCCGGCTGGTCACGCTGCCGCGCCCGGAGGAGATCGAGGACGCGGTCACCCGGATCGGCGAGTTCCTCGCGGGATACGTCCAGACCTGACCCCGCACGGCCTTTCCGGGGGCGAGCCGCCACGGGCCTCAGCCCAGGCGCTTCACCAGCGCGTTGTACTCGTCCCAGAGCGCCTCGGGGGTGTGCTCACCGAACATCTCCAGGTGGGCCGGGATCAGCGCGGCCTCCTGGCGCCAGATGTCGGCGTCCACCGAGAAGAGCAGCTCACGGTCGGCGTCGGAGATCTCCAGGCCGTCCAGGTCGAAGCCCTCGACCTTCGGCAGCACGCCGATCGGGGTCTCGACGCCCTCGGCGGTGCCCTCCAGGCGGTCGACGATCCACTTCAGCACGCGGCTGTTCTCGCCGTAGCCCGGCCAGACGAACTTGCCGTCGCCGTTCTTGCGGAACCAGTTGACGTAGTAGATCTTCGGCAGCTTGGCGGCGTCGGCCTCGGCACCGATCTTCAGCCAGTGGGCGAAGTAGTCGCCCATGTTGTAGCCGCAGAACGGCAGCATCGCGAACGGGTCGCGGCGCAGCTCACCGACCGTGCCCTCGGCGGCGGCGGTCTTCTCGGAGGCGATGTTGGCGCCCAGGAAGACGCCGTGCTGCCAGTCGAAGGACTCGGTCACCAGCGGGACGGCGGTGGCCCGGCGGCCGCCGAACAGGATCGCCGAGATCGGCACGCCCGCCGGGTCCTCCCACTCGGGGGCGATGGTCGGGCACTGCGCGGCCGGGACGGCGAACCGCGCGTTGGGGTGGGCGGCCGGGGTGTCGGAGGCCGGGGTCCAGTCGTTGCCGCGCCAGTCGGTCAGGTGCGCCGGGGGCTCCTCGGTGAGGCCCTCCCACCAGACGTCACCGTCGTCGGTCAGCGCGACGTTGGTGAAGACGGTGTTGCCCCAGAGGGTCTTGATCGCGTTGGCGTTGGTGTCCTCGCCGGTGCCCGGAGCCACGCCGAAGAAGCCGGCCTCCGGGTTGATCGCGTAGAGGCGGCCGTCGGCGCCGAACCGCATCCAGGCGATGTCGTCACCGATGGTCTCCACCTTCCAGCCCGGGATGGTGGGCTGGAGCATGGCGAGGTTGGTCTTGCCGCAGGCCGACGGGAAGGCGGCGGCGACGTACCTGGCCTCGCCGCTCGGCGGGGTGAGCTTGAGGATCAGCATGTGCTCGGCCAGCCAGCCCTCGTCGCGGGCCATGGTCGAGGCGATCCGCAGCGCGTAGCACTTCTTGCCGAGCAGGGCGTTGCCGCCGTAGCCGGAGCCGAAGGACCAGATCTCCTTGGTCTCCGGGAAGTGCGAGATGTACTTGGTGGTGTTGCAGGGCCACGGCACGTCCTGCTCGCCCTCGGCCAGCGGGGCGCCGACGGTGTGCACGGCCTTGACGAAGTCGCCGTCCTCGCCGAGCTGGTCCAGCACGGCCTGACCCATCCGGGTCATCACGCGCATCGAGACGGCGACGTAGGCGGAGTCGGTGATCTCGACGCCGTAGGCGGCCAGCGGGGAGCCGACCGGGCCCATCGAGAACGGCACGACGTACATCGTGCGGCCCTTCATGGCGCCCCGGAACAGGCCCTGCTCACCGGAGAAGACGGCCCGCATCTCGGCGGGGGCCTTCCAGTGGTTGGTCGGGCCGGCGTCCTCCTCCTTCTCGGAGCAGATGAAGGTGCGGTCCTCGACGCGGGCGACGTCGCGCGGGTCGGAGGCCGCGTAGTACGAGTTGGGGCGCTTCTCCTCGTCGAGCTTGGTGAAGGTGCCCTGCTCGACCAGCAGGTCGGCGAGCCGCTGGTACTCCTCCTCCGAGCCGTCGCACCACACGACGCGCTCCGGCTGGGTGAGCTCCGCGATCTCGTTGACCCAGGCCAGCAGGCGGGCGTGGCGGGTGGGGGCAGCCGTGCTGACGGCAGAGATCTCGTTCGACACGATCGCTCCGTTTCACGCCTGATCGACCGCGATCAGGGGGTCCGGGGGTTGAGGGTGGTTACACCGTAGCTCCGGCCTTCAAGCCGTAATTGAGCTTCCTGGCGCTCTTGCCGCAAGCTTTGCTACATCATGGCCAAAAACTGGCAGTTTTTCCCCTGAGAGCGGCAGACCTCAACGTTGCCTCGATCACATCCGACTACTCCAGATTGTCCAAAACCTTCGAAGGTCACTTTCTACCAGTAGGTAACCTACGGAGGCGTAGGTAGCATGTCGCCCATGACTGCGGATCAGAACGCGTGCGCGGCACCCGCGCTCGCGCTTGCGGACGGCTCACCGGGAGTTGCGGGGACGGCCGGGACGGAACCGGCCCCACCGGTGAAGCCGGTCTGGCGGGGCTGGCTGCACGCCGGGATGTTCCCGGCCGCGGTGGCCGCCGGCATCGTGCTGATCTGCCTGGCCGACTCCACCGAGGGCCGGATCGCCTGCGCGCTCTACTCGGTGACGGCCTGGCTGCTGTTCGGGGTCAGCGCCGTCTACCACCGCTTCACCTGGGGGCCGCGCGGCGAGGCGATCCTGCGGCGGTTGGACCACGCGAACATCTTCCTGATCATCGCGGGCACCTACACGCCGTTCACCATCCTGCTGCTGCACGGCGGGCGGCAGCAGCTGCTGCTCTGGCTGGTCTGGGGCGGCGCGCTGGCCGGCATAGCGTTCCGGGTGTTCTGGGTCGGCGCGCCGCGCTGGCTCTACACGCCCTGCTACCTCGCGCTGGGCTGGGCCGCGATCTTCTTCATGCCCGACTTCCTGCACACCGGCGGCGTCGCGGTGATCACCCTGATGATCGTCGGCGGTGTGCTCTACAGCGTGGGCGGCGTGATCTACGGGCTCAAGCGGCCCGACCCGTCACCGCGTTGGTTCGGATTCCACGAAGTCTTCCACGCCTTCACCCTCGGGGCCTTCATCGTGCAGTACGTGGGGGTTTCCCTGGTGGCCTACACCACCGCCTGACATCCCGTACCGGACCTGGGAGTTGTGCACCGCGGCACGCGACTCCCGGGCCCGCGCGCAGCGGTCGCAGTGCGCCGCGTCGGTCCGGTGGGCCGAGAGGTGCGCATCGTCCCGGTGGGCGAAGTGCCGGAACCGGCGGCCGACATGGATCATCACCAACAGCGCCTCGACCCCGGCCACCGCCCACACCAGGGGCGCACCACCGCCGAGGTAGGCGGCCACCACCGCGAGAGCCGCGCCGACCACCGCGACCGTGCCCCAGAACTGCAGATCCTGAGCATCCTTCACGGCCATCGCCACCTCTCCCCGTCCTGACCCAGTGGCACATCCTATCCACTGACAGTAACAGGGAGTAGTCGCTATCGGGCGAACACTGCGTCAATGTTTCATCAACTCCCGGTGCCCGCACGGTTCGCACGGCCACCAGCCGTCCTGTCAACGGAAGTTGATGATCACACTGTCCGCAACCGGCCGGAACCCGATCTTCTGGTAGATCGAATTGCTGGTCGGATTGGCCAGGTCGGTGTAGAGCAGCACCTCGGTGGCCCCGCGCTCCCGGGCCACCTCGCACAGACCGGCCGTCACCGCGCTCGCGTATCCGTGACCGCGCGCCTCGGGCGGGGTGTAGACCGGGCCGATCCTGGTCATCCCGACGATCACCTGGGACAGCCCCGCGAACGAGACCGGGCGGCCGTCGCCGTCCTCCCAGATGAAGAACTCGCCGGCCTGGATGCGCTGGACGGCCATGCCCGGGGCGTCGAAGTCGGGAAAGCCGACGTAGTCGAAGAAGTCCGCCAGCCAGGGCACCAGCAGCCCGTAGTCGTCCGGGGTGGCCGGGCGCAGCCGGCCCGGCACCGCGGGCACCGCCAACTCGCCGAGCCGGTAGAGCCGCTGCTCCTCGTGGACGACCGCGGTGGCACCGGTGCGCCCGGCCCAGGTGTCGGCGAAGGCCCGCGCCTCGGCCGTCCCGCCGCCGACTCCGGTCACCTCCCGGTCGCCGGCCAGCAACCCGGCCAGCTCCACCGCGGCCCGCACCGGCATGGTGCTCAGCCGGATCCCCTGCGGCGGCGTCTGCAGCCACGCCCCCGCCACCGGCGCGTCCGCACTCGGCCGCCACCAGCCGTGGCGCGGCACCGACCCCGGGCCACCGCTGGTCAACTGCCCCTGCTCCAGGCGGTGCAGCAGGGTCAGCAGCACGGTGTTCTCGGCCGGGTGGGCGGTCAGGAAGTCCCCGGCCTCGGTGCGGTACTCGGGCAGCGAGTCGCTGAAGGTCCACGTCATCCCCCGATCCTGGGCCATCGGTGAACGCCCGTGCACCCGGTTTTGCTACTGCCGGGCCGCCACCTTGGCGGCCAGCTCGGTCGCGCTGGAGGTCGGCGCCTCGCAGGCGAAGTGCCGGCAGACGTAGGCGGCCGGGGCGCCGTCAAGCAGCGGGCGGTCGGCCAGCAGAGCCACCTCCGGCTCGCCGTCGGGCACCCCGCGGGCCACCACGGCGCCCGGTGCCGTGCCGAGCAGCGCGGTGCGGTGCAGCTCGGCGGTGCGCGGGTCGTCCGCCGGGCCGACCACGGCCACCTCGCGCGGGCCGTCCAGCAGCGCCTCGACGGCGGCCAGCCCCCAGCCGATGAACCGCGGCGCCCGGGTGCCCAGCACGCCGACCACGCCCAGCGCCCGCTCGGCGGCGGTGCGGTGGCGGTCCGAGCCGGTGTACGCGGCGTAGGAGAGCAGCGCCTGGGCGGCGGCCGTCCAGCCGGACGGGGTGGCGTTGTCGGTCGGGTCCTGCGGCCGGCGGATCAGCTTCTCGGCGTCGTTCGCGGTGTCGTACAGGCTCCCCGAGGCCTCGTCGGTGAAGTGCAGCAGGACGGTGTCCAGCAGTCCGCCGGCCAACTGCAGCCAGGAGGCCTCGCCGGTCACCGCGTACAGCGCCAGGAAGCCCTCGGCGGTGTCCGCGTAGTCCTCCAGCACCCCGGCGTTGCCGCCCGCCCTGCCGTCCCGGGAGGTGCGCAGCAGGCGTCCGGCGGCGTCCAGGTGGACCGAGAGCAGCAGGTCCGCGGCCCGGGTGGCGGCCTCCACCAGGTCCGGGCGGTCCAGCAGCGCGCCGCACTCGGCCAGCGCGGCGATCGCCAACCCGTTCCAGGCGGCCACCACCTTGTCGTCCCGGGCCGGGGCGGGGCGCTCGGCGCGGGCCGCCAGCAACCGCTCCCTGATCCGCCCGTACTCCGCCGGATCCGCCGGGTCTTCGAGGAGTTGGAGCACCGACGTGCCGTGTTCGAAGGTGCCGCCGGCGGTCACCGAGAACAGCCGGGCCGCGCTCGCGGCGTCCGCGGGCCCGAGCACGTCCACCAACTGCCCGGGTTCCCAGACGTAGTAGGCGCCCTCGGCGGTCTGCCCGGTCTGCGGGTCGACACTGTCCGCGTCCAGCGCCGAGGCGAACCCGCCCTGCGGGGTGCCGAGTTCGCGCACCATGAAGTCCGCGGTCTCCAGCGCGACCCGGCGGGCCAGCGGATCGCCGGTGGCCCGCCACAGGTGCAGGTAGACCCGGCACAGCAGCGCGTTGTCGTAGAGCATCTTCTCGAAGTGCGGCACCACCCACTCGGCGTCCACCGAGTACCGGGCGAAGCCGCCGCCCAGCTGGTCGTAGATGCCGCCGCGGGCCATCGCCTCGGCCGTCCGCGCCACCGGCTCCAGCGCCTCGGGCGCCCCGGTCCTGGCGTGGTGGCGCAGCAGGAACTCCAGCGCCATGGACGGCGGGAACTTCGGTGCCCCGCCGAAGCCGCCGCGCGCCGAGTCGAAGCCGCGCCGCAGCTCCGCCACCGCCTGCTCCAGCTCCGCCGCCCCGGGCACCGGCAACCCGATCCCGGCCCCGAACATCCCGGCCCGCTCGGCCAGTTCGGCCCGGATCCGCCCGGCCACCTCGGTCACCTCGCCCCGCCGCTCCCGCCAGGCGGCGTCCACGCCCTCCAGCACCTGCCGGAAGCTAGGCATCCCGTGCCGGGGCTGCGGCGGGAAGTACGTGCCGAAGTAGAACGGCTCCTTCTCGGGCGTGAGGAACACCGTCATCGGCCACCCGCCCTGCCCGGTCGCCGCCTGCACCGCCTCCATGTAGACGGCATCCACGTCCGGCCGCTCCTCCCGGTCCACCTTGACGGCGACGAAGCGCCCGTTCAGGTAGTCGGCAAGCCGGGCGTCCTCGAAGCTCTCGTGCGCCATCACATGACACCAGTGACACGCCGCGTAGCCAACTGATAGCAGAACGGGCACATTTCGCCGTTGCGCTTCCTCGAAAGCCTCCGGTCCCCAGGGCCACCAGTCGACCGGATTGTCAGCGTGCTGAAGCAGATAAGGCGAGGTCACACCAGCCAACCGGTTCATACGCTCCAGCCTCTCACAGCGTTCCCGCCCCGGCCCTGAGACCCGCGCACCTCCGTCCGCTTGGCCGATTCACACGCATGCGCCTTCACGTGGCGCACGACGATCGTCCCAGGCGGCCGGTGCCTGCCGAGTCGACGGTCCGCCGACTGCCCTGTTGCCACCCGACGGTCTGTCAGTGCCTGTGCGGCGGGCGGGGAGGGCCAGGTCCGGCCGTCTCCGCCGGCTGCCAGGATGAGCTCGGCCTCGGTGTTCTCCACGGGGACCAACGGATACAACTCCCATGAGCGCGCCGGGTGCTCTGGCCTGGAGTCAGACCCGCCGCATCCGGTAGACGCAGGTCCGGTAGGGCATTTCGACGCTGTCGCGGCCGGCCAGGACCGGGTCGGTGGCGGCCAACCCGCCGATCTCCCGGTCCAAGCGGGCCTGCTCGGCGGCGTCGGCGGTCAGGTAGGAGGAGCGGGACCGCACCAGGTCGATCAGCCGGTCCGTCTGGACGGTCACGGTGTGCTCGATCAAGCCACGTTCGGGTTCGGTGAACCATGGCGTCACCGGCCCGTATTGCCAGGCGCCTTCCAGGCCGTATCCCTCGGTGCCGACGATGCCGGAAAGCGCGGCCACCCACGGGGTCCGATCGTCACGGATATTCCACAGCGCAGCGAAGACGCCGTCCTTGCGCAGCACTCGGTGAATCTGCGGCAGGGCGTCCTGCGGAGCGAACCAGTGGTACGCCTGCCCGACCACGACCGCGTCGACGGACTCGTCCGGCAACGGGATGTCCTCGGCGCTGCCGGCGAGCACCTGCGTGCCGAGGTGGCGTTCGGCGGCCACGGCGCGCATCTGCTCGTCGGGCTCGACCGCGATCACCTCGTGGCCGAGGGCGCGCAATACACCGGCCAGTAGCCCAGTGCCCGCCCCCAGGTCCAGTACGCGCACCGACTTTGCGCCGACTGCCCAAGTGACCGCTCGCACCGGGTAGGTGGGCCGGATCGAGTCGTACAGGCGGGCAGCGGAACCAAAGGACAGTGCAGAGGTGGACATGCTTGTGAGCGTACCCAGATCCGGGCCGGCAGTGCGGCGCATTGCAGCTGCGACCACAGCGATGAGCCCACCGGGGGCGAGCCTAAAAGTACGTGACCTGGACGATGTAGATCTGCTCGTGCCGCACGACGGTCAGGTACTCGAACATGCCACCCGGGACGTCGGCTGTCTTGCTCTTGGGGTTCTCGCCCCGGTACGGGGTCCCGTCGAGGTAGAGGACTTCCGCAGCTCGCACCAACTCGTCAGCCTTTTTCTCAACTTCAGCGACGAAGGCCGGCGGCGCTTCGCTCATCACGTAGTCCTCACTGGGGAGGTACTCCCAGGACCACGTCATGCGCCCAGTACCCGGTACGCGGCTCGGACGATCTCGGCAGCGGTGAGGGCGTGACGCCGGGAGTCGCCGGGATCCTCCGCCACCTGCATGAGATATTCGGCTCGGCGGAGCCTGGAGGCTGTCTCCGGATGCCGTTCGATCTCGACCACGACAGCCCATCGCAGGAGGAACCCTCGGAGAGGGTCGAGGGTGTCGGAGTCGATAGCTTTGGTGATCGCGTCAGCCTGCTCGGTCTGCATCTCCAGCAGACGGTCCGGGGCTACGACGGCAAGGGCAGCTTTGAGGGCGGTGATGGTCCGCTCCGGGCGCGGGATCAGCTCTTCGGCGTGGTGCTCCGGCTGTGCGGTCACGTCTCCTCCGTGCAGTTGGGCCGACACCACGCTACAACGCGGCAGGCCCGCTGATCCTCCGATTCGGGGGGCCTGTCCAGTAAACGGTGGCTTTGGTTGGTGGGTTGGTTAGCGGCGGCCGATGGAGAAACGGGACCCGAAACCTCCAAGGCGCCGTCACCTGGGAGTCCATCGCCCTGGCTCGTTACGCGGACGTCACTGCCCCCTTCTCGCAGGCCATCGTCAAGGCCCACGACGTCAGCTATGCCGACCACCTGCTCGACGTCCTTCCCCGCCTGGAGCAGTTCGGCTTCCTCCTGGTCAGGGACCAGACGAAGCAGTTCGCCGGAATCATCACTATCGCCGACGTGGCCGCCGAGTACGGCGCGACGGCTCGGCCGTTCCTGCTCATCGGCGCCCTCGACCAGCTGCTACGCCGGGTCATCTCGGAGGAACTCGACCTGGCGGAGGTGGTCGCTCTCTGCGACCCGGACGGACGCCGCAGGCTCGCTTCCTTCGAGCAACTGTCCTTCGGGGACTACCAGCAGGTCCTAAGCAACCAGAAGCAGTGGGACCGGCTGGGCTGGCCGCTGGACCGAAAGTCCTTCGTCGACCGCCTCAACGAGCTACGTGAGGTCCGCAACGAGCTGATGCACTTCAACGACAAGGACAAGGCCGGTGACGCGGCGATACCGATGCTCCGCAACATGATCGAGCTGCTGGGTCAGTACGCAGGCTGAGACGCTCAGCTCGCCCGGCGCGACACAGCCGGCACTGTCCCTCAGCGAACGTCGCTCTCGGGCTGGGGGAGTTCGTCCAGGTCGAGGGTGTAGGTGCGTCCATCGGCCAGCTCGATGGGCAGTCTGCCCGAGCCGTACTTGTGCGTGTGGGCCGCGATGTAGCCGGAGCCGGTGGGCTGAGTGTGGACGACGACCTCCGCGGCGTACGGGTCCACCACCATGTAGACCGGGATGCCGTAGCGGCCGTACTTCGCGGTGCAGTCGTCGTAGTCCTTGCGCGCGGAGGAGACCGACACCACCTCGGCGATCAGCAGGACGTCCTCGAAGCTATAGCGCTTGCCCTGCCGCTGCGCGTCCTCCCGCAGGATCGCGAAGTCCGGGGCCGAGTTCTCGTCAGCGGGAAAGTCCAGGTAGACGTCGGAGGCAGTCTTCGCGTGGCGGCCGAGCGAGAGCGAGTCGATCTGCATCGACTTGATCGTGCTGGAGTGCTCGAAGCTCTGCGGAGTCATGATCACCTTACCGTCGGTACCGAAGAAGATCACGTACCCAGCGGGGAACTCAGTGTGCATGACCGCGTCTACGCTCATCAACGGCTCCTTCCTGTCGCCTCTCAGGATATGGGGCCACGGTCCCGCATGGGGTCCACTACGAGAGTGCCGGCCACGATGGCGTCGTACACATGAGCAGCGGCAGGGGGTGTGCTCTCTACATCCTCTCCGCGCTGCCCGGCATGAGGTGGGATTCCCAGGCCCAGGCGGTGATCTCGCTGCGGTTGCGGGCTCCGAGCTTGTTCTGGATCGCCGTGAGGTGGCCCTTCACGGTGCTGACCGAGATGAAGAGGGCGGCGGCGATCTCCTGGTTGGTGCGGCCCCGGGCGACAGCGCGGACGACGTCGGTTTCCCGGTCGGTGAGCGGGGTGTCGGGCCGGCGGGCGGAAGGGGGTTTGACGGGGACGAGATCGCGGAGCAGGCGCCGGGTGATCGACGGGGAGATCAGGGCGTCGCCGACGCTGGCGGCCCGCACGGCGGCGGTGAACAAGGTGGGGTCGCCGTCTTTGAGGACGAATCCGAGGGCTCCGGCCTGAAGGGCGCCGTGGACGTACTCGTCGAGTCCGAAGGTGGTGACGATGACGACCCGGAGCGGGTCGGCGATGCCCGGGCCGGCGAGTGCGCGGGTGACGTCGATGCCGTCGAGGCGGGGCATGCGGATGTCGATGAGGCAGACGTCGGGCCGCAGTCGGCGGGCGAGGGCGACCGCCTCGGCACCGTCGCGTGCTTCCGCGACGACGGTGATGTCGGGCTCGTCCTCCAGGATGAGGCGCAGGCTGGTGCGGATCATCGCCTGGTCGTCGGCGACCAGCACGCTGATGCTCATCGGCGGTCTCCGACTCGCAGGGGCAGGGCGGCCCGTACCGACCAGCCGGCGCCGGGCCGCGGACCGGCGCCGAGCGTACCGCCCAGGGCCTCGACGCGCTCCCGCATGCCGACCAGGCCGTAGCCGCCGCGCGGGGAGGGACGGTTCGGGGGGTACGACGGAGCATCGTCACCGACCTCGACTGTGATGTCCGTACGGTCCTGGTTGACGGTGACGGTGACAGCGCGAGCGCCGCGGGCGTGGCGGACGATGTTGGTCAGGGATTCCTGGACGACCCGGTACACGGTAGTGGTGACCACGGGCGGCCAGCTCGTCGCCCCCGTGGACAGCCGGAGGTCGACGGCCGGTCCGTGCTCTTCGAAGCGGCGGACCAGGTCGATGAGTTGCTCCGGTCCCGCGGTGACGGCGGCACCGTCCTCCGCGTCGCGGAGCAGGGCGACCACCCGTCGCATGGCGTCCATGGCGTCGGTGCCCGAGCGCTCGATGTCCGCCAGGGCGGTGGCGAGGTGGTCGGGCTGCTTGCGGAGCAAGATCTGGGCGGCGTGGGTGTGCATCACGATGCCGGAGACGTGATGGGCGACGACATCGTGCAACTCCCGGGCCAGGGCCAGGCGTTCGTCTCGCCGCACGGCCTCGACGGTGGCCTGGCGGCGATGCTCCAGGAAGCGCAGCACGAGCCCCGTGCCGAGGCCGACCAACCAGCCCTGGACGCCCTGGTGGACCGTGCTGGCGGCCTGGGAGATGGTCACCAACCAGCCGAGCGCCGTCACCGCGAGTCCGGCCGCGGCGACCGCGGCGGCCTGCCGGGACGGCAGTCCCCGGACCGCGGAGCCGGCCAGCACGGTCAGCGCCATGGACGCGGCGAGGCCGGGCTGGCCGGTCAGGTACCCCAGGGCGGCGGCGAGCACGGTGGCGGCCGCGACGGAGAGGCCGACGGCCGCGGCGACCAGCCGGTTGCGCTCCCGCAGCAGCGCCGCGACACACACCACCGCACCGGCGCCGCAGTCGAGCCACCAGCCCGGGCGGCCCCCGTGGGCGGAACGCCAGTAGGCCGTCGCTGCCAGCACCGCCGCGAAGGCAAGCCCGAGCAGGACGTTGATGCGTCTGGCGGCCAGTGCGGCGAGCCGTTCCATCACACTCACGGTGCTCAGGCTACGGAACCGCTCGCGACCGCTGTACCGGCCGAAAGGACCGCTCCGATCCGCCGGAACAGTACTTTTGGCCCGTACCAACCGAAGCCGCTGCCACCAGGCTTGACGGCATGCAACGAGACCTCGACACACCCTGCGGCGACGCGGGGCCCGTACCGGCCGGCAGGTGGCCGTGAACACGTCCATCTGGGACCGCCTCCTCATGGAGCTGCGGGTCATCGGCATCGCCCCGCCGGTGACGGCACTGGCGGCCACGCTGGGCGGCGCGATCCTGGTGATCGCCATGCATGCCACCGGGGCCGGCGCGGAGCACCTCGACATCGCCGCCGGCGCGGCCCTGGCGGGCTTCGCCCCGCTCGGCACCGCCGTCGCGGCCTCCTCGATCGTGGGGCGTGACTCCGGCGCCGAGCTGGTCATGACCAGCACGGTCTACCGCCGGGTGCTGTTCCTGCGTGTCGGCCTGGTGGTGGTCCCAGCGGCCCTGGTCACGCTGGTGGACGCCGTCGTGTTCCGCGCCTTGAACGCCTGGCCCGTGGGGCAGGGCACGGACGGTTACGTCCTGGTGTGGGCCCCGCCGATGCTCTGGCTGGTCGCACTGGCGATGCTCCTCGCGATCGGCCTGCGCAGCCCGGGCGCTGCAAGCGGCCTGATCGGGGGCATCTGGGTGGCCCAGGAGCTGATGAGGCAGGACATCATGAAGAACACGGTGCTGCGGGCGCAGTACCTGTTCATGGGCATCGACACCAAGGTCCCGGCGCACGAATGGACCGTCAACCGGATCGCCCTGTCCGCCGTCGGCGTCGCCGTCGTCGTCGCGGTCGGCCTGCTGCTGGGGCGTCCCGAGCGATTCGTGGGGAGCGATGCCGCATGACCGCCGTCCTTGAGCGAACCGCCCCGCCGGCAACGGCTCAGGGCGACTGGTGGGCGAAGACCGTCGCGGCCGCCCGCTACGAGTACCTGATGCAGGTGCGCCGCCCGGCGGTCTGGGTGGTCGTGCTCGCGCTGATCGGGCTGCGCTGCACATCGCCCTACCCGGACTTCGACGACAGCACCACGGCCCTCCCCAAACTGGTCGCGGACTGGGCGGGCAACTTCATCATGCTGTGCCCGATCGGCGTCGGCGCCGTCCTCGCCGACCGCGTCCGGCGGGAGGCCCGGCTGGGGCTGAACGACCTCCTGACCTCGACGCCCACCGGCATCGGCCCGCGCCTGTGGGGCAAGGCCATCGGCGCGGGAGCTGCGACCACCACGCCGGTCGCCGTCGCCTGGGTGGTCCTGCTCGGCTACCTGACCGCCCGGCGCGGGGCCGGGGCGATCCCGGTCGGCCTCGCGGCGTTCGCCGCCATCCTCCTGCCCGGGCTGGTCTTCGTCGTGGCCTGCTCGGTCACCGTCCCGTACCTGACCGGGCCCGTGCCGTACCGGATCGGTCTGTTCGGCTACTGGTTCTGGGGCAACATGCTCGGCCCGCGCTTCGGGATCCTCACCCCCGCCGGCACGCCCTTCGAAGCCAACGGCGAGTACCCGGCCGGTGCCTGGTTCCACGGCATGCTGTTCGACGCCAGGCAGCGGGGAATCGTCCCGACCGGCGTCGAGGCCGTCCTCAGTGTCGCCTTCCTGCTGCTCATGGCGCTCGCCGCCCTCGTGATTACCCAGCTCGTGCTCACCAGGAGGAGCCCGTCGTGACCGCGCCCAACGTGACCATCACCGATCTGACCGTCACCTTCCGGCGCGGCGAGGTCCGCGCCCTCGACGGCATCGATCTCCGCCTGCCCGCGGGCATGGTCGGTCTGCTCGGCCCGAACGGAGCCGGCAAGACCACCTTCATGCGGGTCCTGACCGGGGTGCTGCTGCCGACCTCGGGCAGCGTCGCGGTGGACGGGACCGAGCTCACGTCGCGCAGCCGGCGCCGAGAGGTCAAGTCCATCATCGGCTACCTCCCCCAGGAGCTCGGCCTCTACCCGGACCTGACGGCCAGGCAGTTCCTCGACTACATGGCGCTGCTCAAGGGCATCACCGACCGGCGCGCCCGCCGCGCCCGCGTCAACGAGGTCCTCGAACTGGTCTCGCTCGGCGATGTCGCCAACCGGAAGGTGAAGGGCTACTCGGGCGGCATGAAGCGCCGCGTCGGCATCGCCCAGGCCATCCTGAACGATCCCCGGCTGCTGATCGTCGACGAGCCCACCGTGGGACTGGATCCCGAGGAGCGGCTGCGGTTCCGCAGCCTGCTCGCCAGGCTGGCCGGCGACCGGACGGTGCTGCTCTCCACCCACATCGTCGACGACATCGTGCAGACCTGCCCGAACGTCGTGGTGATCGAGCGCGGGCACATCGCCTTCCAGGGCGCCATCGGCGACCTCGCCACCCGCGCCGAGGGCATGGTGTGGCACGTCACCCAGCCGGTCACCGCCCCGCCGCCCGACCTGCCCACCGTCAACGTCACCCCCGGCATGACCGGCACCACGTACCGGGTCATCAGTTCCGTCATGCCCGCCCCGGACGCGGAGAGCGTCAGCGCCACCGTCGAGGACGGCTACATCGCCCTGATGCACGACACCGCCCCGGAGCGGGCCCAGCACCCCGGCTCCACCCTCCGCGCCAGCTGACCCCCGCCCCGTCAACAGCCAAGGACCAGCAGATGCCCAACCAGCCACTCACCGCCGTCTTGGCCGCCTCCACCACCACCGGCTCCCACCCCGGCCCCGCTTACTTCGCGCTCTGGGCCCTCGTCGTCGGCGCCGTCATCGGCGGGCCCGTCTACGTCGTCCGCCTTGTCCGCGACCGCCGCAAGCGCCGTTGAACACCGCCTGAGCACTCGGCGCCGCCCTCCAGGCGCCGGTGAATGCCGGCGTACCGCTCGGGCGCCCACGCGGGAGGGGCGGCCCGGGTGGTCGTCGACCCAGGCGCCCGTGTCCCTGCGGCGCCGTGCTCTACGGCACGCCCAGCTGGAACAGGACGTAGCCCGCGTACCAGCCGGAGGCGGCGGCCGCCACGCCCAGGATCAGCGCCAGGTTCAGCCACGAGAGCCGGCGCAACGCGAACGCCAGTGGGATGTAGAGCGGGAACGCCGGCAGCAGGTAGCGCGACATGTTCCCGTACAGCCCGTGGTTCGGCACCACCATGACGATGGTGACCAGGGTGAACACGACCAGCACCAGCGGCGGCCGCATCCGCAGCAGCAGCACCAGCAGGATCGGCACGGCGAACAGCACGAACAACGCGATCTGGTTCGCCACCGGGTGGTTGTTGTTGTGCTCCGGGGTGCGGCCGAGCATGGTCGTGAGCGTCATGTGCCAGGTGAACCGGCCCCAGTCGAAGTAGTGGTACCACGGGTAGCGCTCGATCGCGAAGTACCCGCCGTAGCTGCCCATCTTGTGGCCGACCCAGGCGACGTACGCCAGCATGCCCCAGGGGGACATCAGGATGGCGGCCAGCGGTCGCCAGCCGTCCTTCCGCTTGATCAGGGCGAGCAGACCGACGACCCCGAGCGCGGCGATCAGTGCGCCGGCGGTGGGCCGGTTGAGACCGGCGAGGAAGGTCAGCACCCCGGCGGTGAGCCAGCGCCGCTCCATCACGCTGTAGCAGGTGAAGGCGGCCAGGGCGACGAAGAGCGAGTCCGAGTAGACCGCCCACTCGACGCCGGAGCCCGGGAACACGGCCCAGATGACGGCAGCGACGATCCCGGCCTTGTGACCGCGGAGCTTGGCGGCGACCAGGTAGATGCCCACCGCGGCCACGAACGAGGAGAGGACCGAGACCAGCATGCCGGCGCCGAAACTCCCCAGCCCGGTGCACTCCATGGCCAGCCGGATCAGAGCGGGGAAGAGCGGGAAGAACGCCGCCCCGTTCTCGTGGAGGTGCTGCACCCCGCCGACCGCCGCGATCGACTCGGGGTGGTACCCGTGGACGGCCACTTGCTCGTACCAATAGCCGTCCCAGCTGGCGAGCACGTCCCACGGGTGGGCACCGCCGCCCCAGCGGGGACGCATGTGCTTGAAGTCCCCGGACCAGTGCAGCAGGTACATGAAGACGACGAAGCCGATGAGCTTCGCGACGCCGAAAGCCCCCAGCACCGGCGAGACCTTGACGGCCCATCGCCTGGTCCGGGACCACCTGCTGTCGGCCCCCGGGGCCGAGGGGGAGCGCTCCGAGCCTCCCGCTCGCGCATCCTGAACTGTGCCAGCGATCGTGGTCAAGGTGTGGACTCCGCTAGTTGATGGCATGGCACCTGTGCCGGACTGGGTGCGGCAGCGGAGTTTACGCTACGGACCCTCGAGCAACCGGCCCTGGGGCCACGAAGGACTTCCGAGCAACGGGCCCTGGGGCCACGAACCTTCCCACGCTGCGGGGACGGCACCGGAGGCCGTCGCAGGCCGGGGGTATTTTCAGACCTCCGCCTGATGATCAGCCCTGAAGGAGCCGGCCATGGACCAGTCCCTCGTCGACCTGTTCGCCCTGAAGGGCCGCACCGCCCTGGTCACCGGCGGCAGCTCCGGCATCGGGCGGGCGATCGCCGAGGCGCTCTGCCGGGCCGGCGCGCAGCTGGTGGTCGCCGCCCGGCGCCCCGAGCCACTGCGGCAGACGGTGCGGGAGCTGCGCGCACTGGGCGGCACGGCCGACTGGATCAGCGCCGACCTCGGCAGCCGGGCCGGCGCGCACGCGCTGGCCGATGAGCTGGCCGCGAAGGTCGACCGGGTCGACGTCCTGGTGAACGCGGCGGGTGTCAATCTGCGGCCCCCGCTGCCGGAGCTGACCGAGCGGGAGTGGGACACCACCATGGCGGTCAACCTGGACGCGCCGTACGTGCTCGGCCAGCGGCTCGGCCCGGCGATGGCCGAGGCCGGCTGGGGACGGATCATCAACCTCGCCTCGCAGCAGACCATCCGGGCCTTCGGCAACAGCGGGGCCTACGGGGTCTCCAAGGCGGCCCTGGCCGGGCTGACCCGGTCGCAGGCCGAGGCCTGGTCGGCGCGCGGGGTGTGCGTCAACGCGCTCGCGCCGGGCTTCGTGGCCACTCCGCTGACCGAGGCGGTCGTCCGCGACCCGGCGCGCACCGAGGCGCTGGCCCGCCGCACCATGGCCGGCCGCAACGGCGAGCCCGCCGACTTCACGGGGGTCGCGGTCTTCCTCGCCAGCGACGCGTCCGCCTACGTGACGGGCCAGACCATCTTCGTGGACGGGGGCTTCTCGGCGACCTGAGTCGCCTCAACCGGCAGACCCCCGGATTCCTCGGGCTCCCCGGGGCCGAGGCCGCCTCAGCCCCCGGGCTCCCCGGGCCCTCCGGGCTGCTCCCGCTCCTCCGCCGCCAGCATCACCCGGCGCAGCAGGTCGGAGAGCTGCCGGCGCTCCTGCGGCGCCAGCGCTCCCAGCAGCCGGTGCTCCTCGCGGCCGACCCCGCCGATCGCCTCCCGCCAGGCCTGCCAGCCGGCCTCGGTGAGCTCGACGTCGACGCGGCGGCGGTCCCCGGTGGACTGGGTCCGGACGATCAGCCCCCGCCGCTCCAGGGTCTCCAACCGGCCGGTGACGGAGGCGGGGGCGATCGCCAGGTCGTCCGCGAGCTCGCCGGGACGGGCCGCGCCACGGCGCCCGGCCAGCGCGTGCAGCGTGTCGTACTCGTGCTGCTGCAGGTCGAAGTCGACCAGCCATTGCTCCTTGAACCGGCGCAGGTGCTTGGTGAGGAACTGCATCCGGGTGACGGCGCCCTCGACGTCACGATCCAGCTCGGGCAGCACCGGGAGCCAGCGGTCCACATGGGCGTCGACCCGGTCGCGGGCCGGTTCGGAGCGGTTTTGACGCATGGCCACCCAGTCTAAGTGGTCGGCTTCGTAAGTCCTTCGGGGGTTGATCATGCTGCGAGCGCGACGGAGGATTCTTCCTGGTGATCGGTGGTGTGCCGGTCGAGTCTGGCCAGCAGATCGTCCAGGTCGGAGGTGGTGAACCTCCACTGGAACGGCTGTGCCGTGGCGTTGTAGCGGTCTTCGAAGACTCGGAGCCGATCTCCGACCTGGGCAAGGTCGGTGAAGTCGTTGGGCGAGACGACCTTGCGCTGGACGACGGAGAAGTAGATCTCCACCTGGTTCAACCATGAAGCGTGTACCGGGGTGTGGACCATCACCGCGTTCGGGAACGCCGCGGCAAGCCGGTCGGCGGCCTTCTTACCGCGGTGGGAGGAACCATTGTCGACGATCCAGAACACGCGCTTCGCGCTGGCATACGGCTCCTGGGTCATGACCTGGGCGACCAGATTCATGAACGGGTCGATGCCGGTGCGTGGTTCGGTGCGGCCGGACACCTTGGCGGCGTGGACGTCGTAGGCAGCCAGGTAGGCCAGGGCACCGCCGCGGCCGTACGTGTGGTTGACGCGCATCGCTCTCGCCTGGCCGGGGGCGAGGGTGGGATGGCAGCGGCAGCGGGCCTGGATGGAGGTCTTCTCGTCGGCGCTGATCACGTACTCGTCGGGGCCGAGCGGCTGACCTTGCCAGGTGCGGGCGTACAGGTCCAGCACCCGTTCGGCCTTGGCGCGGAAGTCGGGATCGGTGATGAAGATCCAGGACCGGTGCTGCCAGGGCTTGATCACGTCGTCCTTGAGCCAGCGGCGCACGGTGGAGGCGGAGATCGAGCCGACGATCGCCCGAGCCACGGCCTCGCCGGCCAGTTCGGGGCATGACCAGCGTGCGAGTGGCACGCCGGTCTCGGCGGGTAGTTGACAGGCCAGGGCCTTGACTCGGGCTGCCTGCAGCGCGGTGAACACCGGCGGCCGCCCTGACCGCTCGCGGTCGGTCAGACCGCCGAGACCGTGCTCGGCGAACCGGCCGCGCCAGCAGCGGACAGTGTCCAGGTGCAAGCCGGTCTCGCGGGCGATGCGCGCGTTGGAGCGTCCGCGTGCGGCATGCAGCACCACCTGCGCGCGCATTCGTAACCGGTGCTCGGTCTTGTGGCCGAAGGCCATCTGCTTCAGTCGCTCGCGCTCGGCGGCGCGCAGGGTTATCGGACAGGCGGCTGCAACGGGCAAGGCAGGCCAATCGGGAGAGTGGATCACGGCAGGCCGAAGCCTGCCGCATCCGAGGACCCGCCGATCGGGCAGGATGGGCGCCATGCCCACGCCTTCGGAACACACCCGGCTCTCGCTGGAGGCGCGCCTCGGTGAGCACGCCCGCACCGCCTGGCCGCAGCTGGAGCAGGTGCACGTCCGCCACCGAGGAGCCTTCGCCTACGTGGAGGCCGAACTGGCCGACGGCGAACGGGCCAAGCTGATGCGCCTGCGCTACACCGGCGCTGTCAGCAAGTGGGGCTTCGCCCTCTACTACGCCAGCAGCGATCGCTACGAGGACTCCCTACTGCTTACCGGCAGCACCGTCGGCACCGCCGCAGAAGCACTGGACTGTGCCTGCCGGCTCCACTTCGCCGCCTCCGACATCTGACCAGGTGCCCGCCACATCACCGCCTCCGCCGTCAACCCCCGAAGGACTTACGAAGCCGACCACTAAGCGCTGCCCGCCCCGCCAGTTTTTCGTTGACGAAAGTTTCGGTGCCGAAATACTCTCCTTGCCGTGACCCCGCTGCGCATCCGCTCCTTCCGGCTGGTCTTCATCGGCCGCACCCTGTCCACCGTCGGCGACGCCGTCGTGCCCGCCGCCCTGGCCATCGCCGTGACCCGGGCCACCGGTTCGGCCGGCGCCCTCGCCACCGTGCTGGCCTGCGCGATGATCCCCAAGGTGGCGCTGCTGCCACTCGGCGGCGTGATCGCCGACCGCTTCGACGCCCGCCGGGTCGCCCGGCTCACCGATCTGGTGCAGTGCCTCTGCCAGTTGGCCATCGGGGTCGAACTGCTGCACGGAAGACCGCAGTTGGCCGCGATCGCGGTGGCCTCGGCGGTCGACGGCGCGGCGGCCGCCTTCGCCGTGCCGACCCGTTCGCCGCTGGTGACCGGTACCGTCGACGGGCCGTCGCGCCAGCGGGCCAACGCGCTGCTGGCCTCCGCCGCCAGCCTGGCCCGGCTCGTCGGACCGGCGCTGGCCGGCGCCCTGATCTACACCCTCGGCGCCGGCTCGGCCTTCCTGCTGGACGCCGCCTCGTTCCTGCTCAGCGCCTCGATGCTGAGCCTGGTCACGGTCCGCCGCACCCCGATCCCGCACCGCTCGCTGTGGGCCGACCTCGCGGAGGGCTGGTCCGAGGTGCGGTCGCGCAGCTGGTACTGGAGCAGCCTGGTGGCGCACTCGACCTGGAACGGCGCGGCCGCCGTGCTCGCCACCGTCGGCCCGCTGATCGCCACCCGCCGCCTCGGCGGTGACGGCTCCTGGGTCGCCATCCTGGAAGCCGGCGCGCTCGGACTGACCGCGGGCTCGCTGCTCGCCGGCCGGGCCCGGCCGCGCCGCCCGGTGCTGGTCGGCAACCTGGCCCTGGCGTCCTACGCCGTGCCGCTGCTGCTGCTCGCGGCGGCCGCCCCCGTGCCGGTGGTGGTGGCCGGGTACGCCCTGGCCCTGGCGGCCCTGGGCTTCCTCAACCCGGTCTGGGAGACGGTGGTGCAGCAGCGCATCCCGGAACAGGTGCTGGCCCGGGTGGTCTCCTACGACTGGCTGCTCTCCTTGGCCGCGATGCCGGTCGGCTACGCGCTCACCCCGGTGGCCGCCGACGCCTGGGGGCCGGCCGTGCCCCTGGTGATCGCGGCCGCGCTGGTGGCGGGCAGCTGCCTGGCCACGGTGGCGGTGCCCGGGGTGCGGCGGGTGGGCTTCGAGCCGGCCGCACCCGAGCGCGTCGAACGGGCGGCGCGGGCCGAGTCCGCCGAGCAGCCGGAGCGGGGGGCGCAGGCGCAGCACGCCGAGCGGCCGGAGCAGGCGGCGCAGGCGGAGCACGCCGAGCGGCCGGAGCGGGTGGAGTCGGCCGGTCAGCGGGTGGAGTCGGCCGGTCAGTCGCGGCGGGCCAGCAGATAGGCCCGCCGGGTCTCCGCCTCCGTCGGATAGGGATCGCGCTCCACCCGCGCCTCCACCCGGAATCCGGCCCGGTGCAGCTCGTCGGCGACCGGGGCCGCCTCGAAGAAGGTGAAGTCCACGTCCACCCGGTGCCCCCACCAGTCGGTCAGCCGCCGGGTCTCGTTGCCCACGTGGAACGCCAGCAGCGCGCGCCCGCCGGGACGCAGCACCCGGTGCAACTCGCCGAAGGTGGTGGGCAGTTCGGCGGCGGTCAGGTGGATCACCGAGTAGAACATCACCGCCGCGCCGAACTCGCCGTCGGCGGCGGGCAGCCGGCACAGGTCGCCGACCCGGAACTCGGCCTGCGGATGGGTGCCGCGGGCCAGCGCGACCATCCCCGGGGAGAGGTCCACCCCGACGGCCCTGGCGCCGCGATCGGCCAGCCAGCCGGTGACGTGGCCGGGGCCGCAGCCCAGGTCGGCGAGCGGCGCGTCGGGACCGGCCTGCTCCAGCAGGGCCGCCAGCAGCGCCCGGTCCAGCGGCTTGTCGGCCAGTTCGCCGCCGATCCGCCGCTGGTACTCCTCGGCGACGGTGTCATAGCTGCGCCGCACTCGCCCGCGCGGGCCCGCGTCCGCCAGGTGCGCGTCCGCCAGATGACCGTGATCCGACATGGCGCCAGCATGGCACGGGCCGGTGTCGAACGACAGTGCCGTCCCGAAGCGGGCCGGGGCAGCACGAAGTCCGGCCGCGGGCGCCGGGGCGCCACAGCCGGACCGGCCCGGTGGCTACTCCTTGGCGGAGTCGCCCTCCTCGACGAAGTCGATCTTCTTGAACCGCGAGTTCATCGACTTCAGCAGGAACCAGGTGGCCACACCCAGCACCGCGAAGACGACGAAGCCCAACAGCCCCGGAGTCACCTTGTTGTCGTCCACGGCCAGGGTCACGACGGCGTGGCTGAGGTTCACTGCGTTGCTCATTCCTCCATGGTGACCCGGCTGTCTTACGACCGGGTCACCGGGGTGGGGCGTGTCGCCCCCACCCGGGACTCCGACTGCCCGACCCGGCTACTTGACGTCGCCGGCCAGGCTGGCCACGCGCAGGCCGGCGAACAGGTCGCTCTCCGGCAGGTCGGTGTCGACCAGCGAGCGGGCCAGCTCGTAGTCCTCGGTCGGCCAGACCTCCCGCTGCACGTCCAGCGGCACCCGGAACCACGGGCCGTCCGGGTCGATCTGGGTGGCGTGGGCGATCAGCGCGGCGTCCCTGGTCTCGAACCAGTCGGCGCACTGCACCCGGGTGGTGATCTCGCGCTCCTTGCGGCCGCTCTTCTCCCAGCCCTCGATCCAGTCGCCGTAGGGCGAGTCGAGGCCGTGCTCGGTGAGGTAGGCGTGCAGCGCGCGGATCCGGCCCATCGGGAAGCCGTGGTTGTAGTAGAGCTTCAACGGCTGCCAGGGG
Source organism: Kitasatospora humi (assembly GCF_020907985.1). Classification (GTDB taxonomy): domain Bacteria; phylum Actinomycetota; class Actinomycetes; order Streptomycetales; family Streptomycetaceae; genus Kitasatospora; species Kitasatospora humi. The sequence continues at coordinate 47,811 of NZ_JAJJPA010000039.1, forward strand.
TCGCCGGCCTCCGGGTAGGCGTCCGGGTCACCCGCCGCGTCGAAGGCCCGCATGGTGATCTTGTGGGTCATGATGTGGTCCGGGTGCGGGTAGCCGCCGTTCTCGTCATAGGTGGTGATCACCTGCGGCTTGAACTCGCGGATCAGGCGCACCAGCGGCTCGGCCGCCGCCTCCACGTCCTGCAGGGCGAAGCAGCCCTCCGGCAGCGGCGGCAGCGGGTCGCCCTCGGGCAGCCCGGAGTCCACGAATCCCAGCCAGGCCTGCTCCACGCCGAGGATCTCGCGGGCCCGGTCCATCTCCTTGCGGCGGACCTCGTGGATGTTCTCCTCGATCTCCGGCTTGCCCTGGAGCTTCGGATTGAGCACGGAGCCGCGCTCCCCCCCGGTGCAGGTCGCCACCAGCACCTCAACGCCCTGGGCGACGTACATGGCCATGGTGGCCGCGCCCTTGCTGGACTCGTCGTCCGGGTGCGCGTGCACCGCCATCAGCCGCAACTGCTCAGTCAACGCCTGGTTCCTTCCGGGAATGTCCGGCATCGGCAAACTTGGGGGACGCGGCTACCTGGTCCACAGCCCCGTCCCCCTATAGTGACGGACTGGAAGACTCCCGCATTCCCCGAGGAACGATCAGCCATGACCGCGACCAGCGCATCCCAGCCGGGCGAGCTGCCCGAGGGCCGCTACGGCGGTCGGAGCGACCAGGAGGCGGACCGCCGCCTGAAGGCGGTCGGGGCGGTCCTCGGCGTCCTGGTGCTGGCCCTGATCGCCTGGCTGGGCGGCTCCTACCTGATGCGCGAGAGCAAGCTGAACGGCGCCGTGGCGGAGTTCCAGGTGGTCTCCGACAGCGCGGTGCAGGCCCAGCTCTCGGTCAGCAAGGACTCGGGCACCGGCGGCACCTGCACCATCCGCTCGGAGGCCAGTGACCACTCGGTGGTCGGCCAGCTCGACGTGCCGGTCCCGACGGCCGGCACCAGCTTCGTCAAGGTGGTCACCATCCGCACCACTGCCCGCGGGACCACCGCCGAGCTGCTGGGCTGCACCCCCTCGAAGTAGTCGCGAAGTGGTCCGCGCGTGGCATGACCACCCCTTCCAGCGGGCAGATCATGCTGAACGGAGCGCTGACGCGCCGACAACGCCACTCCCGTCCGCAGCCGGAGATTGTTAGGCTCGTGGTTTCGCCCCTTCCGGGCCCGAGGCCTCGGAAGCGGGCGTTCGTTTGTAGGACCCGTCGCAGTAACCCCAGAAGCAGTACCCCAAGCACCATCGCCCAGTACCGACGAGGAGCACCCGTGACCCAGACCAGCGAGAACGTGACCTGGCTCACCCAAGCCGGCTACGACAAGCTCAAGGACGAGCTGGATTACCTCACCGGTCCCGCACGCTCCGAGATCGCCCAGAAGATCGAGCAGGCCCGTGAGGAGGGCGACCTCAAGGAGAACGCGGGCTACCACGCCGCCCGCGAGGAGCAGGGCAAGATGGAGCTGCGGATCCGCCAGCTCACCCAGCTCCTGGAGCGCGCCAAGGTCGGCGAGGCGCCGGCCGACTCCGGTGTGGTCGCCCCCGGCATGTTCGTGACCGTCGCCTTCGACGGCGACATGGACGACACCATGTCCTTCCTGCTCGGCTCCCGTGAGGAGGCCGCCGACAGCGTGGACGTCTACTCCCCGCAGTCGCCGCTCGGCCAGGCGATCAACGGCAAGAAGGTCGACGAGAGCGCCAGCTACGAGCTGCCCAACGGCAAGAAGGCGACCGTGAAGATCGTCTCCGCCAAGCCGTACACCGGCTGACGACGGGCCGGCCGACCAGGGGCCCCGCGGCGCGCGCCGCGGGGCCCCTCGCGTCGGCGGGGCCCTGCCGTCCGCGGCGCCCTGGTGTCCGCGGCGCCCCGGCGTCCGCGGCCGCCCTTTACGCGCGGCCGGACGCCGAGCGGTACTTGCGCACCGAGAGCCAGGAGAAGAGGGCCATCACGACCAGCGACGAGACGATCGACACGCCGATCGCGTGCTGCATCGGCCAGGCCTTGGCCACCGGCCCGACCTGGTTGCCGAACAGGTTGCGGCAGGCCTGCACGGTGGCGCTGAACGGGTTCCAGTAGGCGATCGGCTGCAGCCAGCCCGGCATGCTGCTGACCGGGACGAACGCGTTGGAGATGAAGGTCAGCGGGAAGAGCCAGATCAGTCCGGCCGAGGTGGCCGCCTCCGGACTGCGCACCGACAGCCCGATCAGCGCCCCGATCCAGGAGAACGCGTAGCCCAGCAGCAGGAGCAGCGCGAAGCCGCACAGCGCGAGCGGCACGCCGTGGTGGATCCGCCAGCCGACCGCCACCGCCACCAGGGCCAGCACCAGCAGGGTGAACGAGGTCTGGCACAGGTCGGCCAGGGTGCGCCCGACCAGCACCGCCGAGCGGGTCATCGGCAGCGAACGGAACCGGTCCACCAGGCCCTTGGTCATGTCCTCCGCGATGCCGGCCGAGGCGCCGGCCACCGCGAAGGTGACGGTCTGCGCGAAGATCCCGGCCATCAGGTACTGGGTGTAGACCTCGGAGCTGGCTCCGGCGTGCGGGATCTGGATGGCGCCGCCCATCACGTAGGTGAAGAGCAGCACGAACATCACCGGCTGGAGCAGCCCGAACACCACGATCTCGGGAATCCTGGTCATCCGGCGCAGATTGCGCCGGGCGATCACCCGGGAGTCGTGGGCCATCGCGGCGAGTCCCCGGCGCTGGCGCGGCACGGCGGCGCCGATCGCGTGCCCGGTCGCGGTCATCCGGCGACCTCCTGCTGCTCCTCGGCGGCGGGGGCCTCGGTGAGGTGACCGGTCAGCGAGAGGAAGACGTCGTCGAGGGTCGGGCGGCGCAGGCCGATGTCGTCGATCTCGACGTCGCGGGCGTCCAGGTCGCGGATCACGTCGGCGAGCACCTTGGCGCCGCCGGTGACCGGGATGGTGATCCTGCGGGTGTTGGACTCCACGCTCGGCCCGCCCACCGCGTAACGCGTCAGCGCCTCGACGGCGGCGCCGATCCGGTCCCGCTCGTGCACCACCACCTCGACCCGCTCGCCGCCGATCTGCGCCTTCAGCTGGTCGGCGGTGCCGCGTGCGATCACCCGGCCGTGGTCCACCACCGCGATGTCGTTGGCCAGCCGGTCGGCCTCCTCCAGGTACTGGGTGGTGAGCAGCAGCGTGGTGCCCTGGGCGACCAGGGTCTCGATGACCTCCCAGAGCGCCATCCGGTTGCGCGGGTCCAGGCCGGTGGTCGGTTCGTCCAGGAACATCACCGGCGGGCGGACCACCAGCGCGGCGGCCAGGTCGAGGCGGCGCCGCATGCCGCCGGAGTAGGTCTTGGCGGTGCGGTCGCCGGCGTCCGCGAGGTTGAACCACTCCAGCAGCTCGTCGGCCCTGGCGCGGGCGTCCCGGGCGCTCATCTGGTAGAGCTCGCCGACCATCCGCAGGTTCTCGCGGCCCGTCAGGTACTCGTCCACGGCGGCGTACTGGCCGGACAGGCCGATCCGGCTGCGGACCACTCCGGGCTGCTTGAGCACGTCCACCCCGGCCACCGTGGCGCGGCCCGAGTCGGGCCGCAGCAGTGTGGTGAGCACGCGGACGGCGGTGGTCTTGCCCGCCCCGTTCGGGCCCAGCAGGCCCAGCACCGTCCCCTCCGGGACGTCCAGGCTCACCCCGTCCAGTGCGCGTACGTCACCGAAGGTCTTCACCAGATCCTCGGCGTGGATGGCCGACACCATGAGCCCCGCCTCATCTTTCGCCAGTGGTCGCCTTCCGACCGAACCTAGCGCGACGCGGCGGCCCCCGCAGTGCTCAACTCGCCGACCGGCGGGCGCCCTGGTGGGACCAGGGCGCCCGGGGCGGGCGGTCAGTCCAGTGCCTGCGCCAGGTCGGCGACCAGGTCGTCGGCGGACTCGATGCCCACCGAGACCCGCACCAGGTCGGCCGGCACCTCCAGCAGCGAGCCGGCCACCGAGGCGTGGGTCATCCGGCCCGGGTGCTCGATCAGCGACTCCACGCCGCCCAGCGACTCACCCAGGGTGAACAGCTTGGCCCGGTTGCACACCTCGACCGCGGCCTGCTCGCCGCCCTCGACGCGGAACGAGACCATGCCGCCGAAGGCCTTCATCTGCTTGGCGGCCACCTCGTGGTTGGGGTGGTCGGCCAGGCCCGGGTAGTAGATCTTGGTGACCTTGGGGTGGCGGCGCAGCAGCGCCACGATCTGCTCGGCGTTGGCGCTGTGGCGGTCCATCCGCACCCCCAGCGTCTTGATGCCGCGCAGCACCAGCCAGGAGTCGAAGGGGCCGGCCACCGCGCCCATGGCGTTCTGGTGGTAGGCCAGGTCCTCACCGAGCCTGGCGTCCGCCGCGATCAGGGCGCCGCCGACCACGTCGGAGTGGCCGCCCATGTACTTGGTGGTCGAGTGCACCACCACGTCGGCGCCGAGCGCCAGCGGCTGCTGCAGGTAGGGGCTGGCGAAGGTGTTGTCGACCACCAGCAGCGCGCCGGCGGCGTGCGCGACCTGTGCCACCGCGGCGATGTCGGTGATGCCCAGCAGCGGGTTGGACGGGGTCTCCACCCAGACCGCCTTGGTGTTGGGCTTGATCGCCTCGCGCACCCGCTCGGGGTGCTGGGTGTCGGCCACGTCGAAGCTGACGCCCCAGCGGGTGAGCACCTTGTCGAACAGCCGGAAGGTGCCGCCGTAGGCGTCGTTGGGGATCACGATGTGGTCGCCCGGCTTGAGGATGGTGCGCAGCAGGGTGTCCTCCGCGGCCAGCCCGGAGGCGAAGGCCAGCCCGCGCTGCCCGCCCTCCAGCGCGGCCAGGCACTCCTCCAGCGCGCTGCGGGTCGGGTTCGCCGACCGGCTGTACTCGTAGCCGCCGCGCAGGCCGCCGACACCGTCCTGCTTGTAGGTGGACACCTGGTAGATCGGAGGGACGACCGCGCCGGTAACGGGGTCGGCTTCCTGACCCGCGTGGATGGCGATGGTCTCGAAGCCCTGAGGGTGCTGGTGATCGGTCATAGGCCGAGCGTAGTGGAATCCCCGGCTCACCCCACCTCGAGCGGACGGGCCGTTGGCCGCCCGCGGCACCGCGTCCCCGCGGCCGAATCCGGGACGGAGCTCTTGATCTTGGAATGCCGCGGTGCTTGGGTGTGGTCTGGGCTCAGCACGGGGGCGGCCGGGATGAAGCGCGGGCGGGCGGTCGAGGACCGTCGCGGGACCGAGGGGTGCGGCAGAGCGGAGACGCGGGCGGCCCGGGTTTGCCGGTTCACCGCGGTGACGCTGCTGGTGCTGGCCGCGGCGCGGGTCTGGTCGCACTTCAGCGCGCCCCGACCGGCCTGGCTCGCCATCGCCCTGTTCGCCGGCGCGGCCGCCGCCGGGGTCGGCTGGCGCTTCGCGCTCCGGCCGGCGGCACAGCCCCGGCCGGCCCCACCGGTTCAGGCCGTCCCCCTGCCGCCCGGCCGCCTGCCGCTGCCGCCCGGACAGGCCGGCTGGCGGCATCGCACCTACACGGCAACCATGGTCGCCATCGCCCTGATGCTGCTGGCCGGCCTGCCGCAAGGCGCGGCGGCGCACCGCGTCAACGCCCTCCAGCGGGCCGGGGCCACGGTCGACAAGGGGTCGATCGCCCAGGTGCTGGCCCTGCACACCAGCTCGTCCACCAACAAGAACGGCGCGGTGTCCTACTCGTACACGGCCGATCTCCTGCTGGACGTGCCGACGGCCGCGGCGGCCGCGAGCAGGTCCGGGTGCCCGACGCGACGCCGAGCGACCGTCCGCAGCCGGGCCGCACGATCACGGTGCTGCACGCGCCGGGCCACCCGGAGCTGGGCGGGCTGGCGAGCGGTTCGCGGTGTCTGGCCTGCCTCGTGCCCGGGCCGTTCCAACCGCCCGCCGGCGTGGGCGGGTCCGTCCTCGGCCTGTACGGGCTCCTCGGACTCTTCTGGATCGCCAGCACCCTCGCCGAGCGGAACCGGGCCAAGGCCAGGGTCGTGCGCAAGGACTGCGCCAACGGGCGGATACTCGCCGCGCGGGTCGACCGGCTCACCGCCGTCCGCGAGGACGTGACCGGCCCGGGCCTCAAGCCCGGGAAGGCGCAGACCACGACCAACCGCTGGTTGGAGGCCCGGATCGGAGGTCGAGCGGTACGCCTCCACCGCGCGGACCCGATGTCCGACCCGTTCCTCGCCGCACAGCTGGACGGCCACGCCGGATGGCTGCTGATGGCCACCCGGTGGAAGTTCATCAAGGGCGCCCAGCCGGTCGCCTTCGTGGCGGACGAGGGCACCGTCATCTGGGCGGAGTGCTACGACGTGGGGCAGCTGCCGCCCCAGGACACCGACCCGAACCGCCGGGTGCGCCTGGCCCCCCGGGTGGTCCACCCCAACCCGGCCATGGACATCGCGGTGCCCGCGCTGCTCGCGCTCCTCGCGCTGGTGTCCGTGCCGGCCCTGCTCAGCCCCGACGCGCCGTTCGCGCACCCCTTCCTGCTCGGCGTTCCACTGCTCGGCGGCGCGCTGGCGGCCCAGTGCTGGGGCTGGTCGCGCCGGGTCGACAAACTGCCGGCCTCGGTGCGTCGGCGCGACGCCTGAGGTCACCGAACCGGAGTCGGACGGGCTCAGGCCCGGCGGACCTCGTGCTGGAAGCAGCCGTGGCCGACGGCGCGGACGTGGACCACGGCGACCTCGGGGTCGCTGAACATCGCGGTGAGGACTTCGTGCGCGAGCTCGGCGCCCGGCTCGACGAGGACACCGCGCAGGATGTGGCCGTTGCGGTCGTAGGCGCGGAAGACCCGGTCGCCCTGGTGCATGGCGGCCGGATAAGCGGTGTCCGCGGGGCCGAAGCAGTCCGCGGGGCAGGCGTGCACGAAGACCGGACCGACCTCGTCGTAGGGGCCGGGGTGGGCGCCGGTCTCGTCGGCCCAGCGGCGCAGCGGGGCGTAGGAGAGCAGCAGCAGTTCGGCCCCCGGTTCGGCGCGGCGCAGGCAACAGCGCAGCGGGCTGCCGCCCTCGGCGTCGTGCACCTTCACCGGCACGTTGTCGGCGTCGTCGACGCGCCGCAGTTCGGCCAGCACGACCGGGGCGATGGGGAGTACGGCGTATCCAGTGGTCATGCCGCCAGCCTGCCTGGCCGCCGGGCCGAGCACCGGCGGGATTCGGTCGCGGCGTTCCGCGCGGGCCGGGGAGGCGGGGCCCGGAAGAACGGCCGCCCGCACGGCGAACCGTGCGGGCGGTACGGGGAAGCCGGCAGCCGGTGCTACTCGGTCTCGAACTCGTAGGCGTCGTCCTCGGGGTCGAACGCGGTCTGCGCGGACTCCCAGGTGGCCTGGGTGAGCTCGACGCCCGGCACCTCGCCGAGCAGCGCCACCGGGTCGATGAAGTGCGCGAGCGAGCCGGTCGGGTCGAGCTCGATCGCCTCCACGGACTGGGCGCGCTCGTCGTCGTCCAGGTACTCGTCGGCCTCGACCTGGGCCAGGGCGGCGGCCTTCAGGGCGTCCTCGTCGGTGATCTCGGCGATCAGCTCGATGCTGAGCCGGACGTAGCGGGGGGCGCCGGATTCCTGGGCGCCGGTGTCGGTGCTGGTCATGGGCCGAGCCTAGGCGAGAGGGGCGCTCAGCGGCGAAACGGCGAAACGGCGAAACGGCGAAACGGCGAAACGGCGAGGGCCGACCCCGTGGCGACGGGGCCGGCCCTGCCGGTGCTCCGGTTCACTCCCCCACCCGGGAGCCGCGGAGCCGCGCCCGAACGGCGCGAGGTGTCGCGGGAGCCGCCGCTCCCTGGTGGTCGACCGAGGACCGGACCAGGGACGGGACGACGACGAGCCCCCACGCGGGGCGCCTCCGGTTCCCGGCCGGAGGGCGACACAGTGCACCGGGCCAGGTCCGGTCAGTGTGTCCTGGCGGTCGCCGCGCCCGGAGAGCCGCTCCCGGCGGCCACCGCCAGCCACACCTCCACTCTGCCCGACCGTTGTTAACCCTGTGCTGCGGTCACGTGACGTGCGGGTACCGCGATCAGTGCCCGGCGCGGCCGGCCATGTAGGCCAGCAGGTCCTGCCGGGTCACGATGCCCTGCGGCTTGCCGTCGATCAGCACCACCGCGGCGTCGTTCTGCTCCAGCACGCTCATCAGACCGGTCACCGACTCGCCCGAGCCGACCACCGGCAGCGGCCGCGACATGTGCTTCTCCAGCGGGTCGCCCAGCTGCGCGCCACCGCTGAACAGCGCCGCCAGCAGGTCGCGCTCGGCCACCGAGCCGATCACCTCGCCGGCCATGATGTCCGGGTGCCCGGCCCCCGGCGAGACCACCGGCATCTGCGAGACGCCGAAGTCGCGCAGCACCTGGACCGCCTCGCCGACCGTCTCGCTCGGGTGCATGTGGACGAACTGCGGGATGCCCTCGTGCTCGATGGCGTCCTTGCGGGCCAGCACCTCGCCGATGGTCGCCTCGTCCTCGGCGGTGGGCAGGAACCCGTAGTCGGCCATCCAGTCGTCGTTGAAGATCTTCGACAGGTAGCCGCGGCCGCCGTCCGGCAGCAGCACCACGACCACGTCGTCCGGGCCGAGCCGGCGCGCCACCTCCAGTGCGGCCACCACGGCCATCCCGCAGGAGCCGCCGACCAGCAGGCCCTCCTCCTTGGCGAGGCGGCGGGTCATCTGGAACGAGTCCTTGTCCGAGACGGCCACGATCTCGTCGGCCACCGTGCGGTCGTAGGCGGTCGGCCAGAAGTCCTCACCGACGCCCTCGACCAGGTACGGCCGGCCGGTGCCGCCGGAGTAGACCGAGCCCTCCGGGTCGGCGCCGATGACCTGCACCTTGCCGCCGGAGGCGTCCTTCAGGTAGCGGCCGGTGCCGGAGATGGTGCCGCCGGTGCCGACGCCGGCGACGAAGTGGGTGATCTTGCCCGCGGTCTGCTCCCACAGCTCCGGGCCGGTGGAGTGGTAGTGCGAGGCCGGGTTCTCCGGGTTGGAGTACTGGTCCGGCTTCCAGGCGTTCGGGGTCTCGCGGACCAGGCGGTCGGAGACGTTGTAGTAGGAGTCCGGGTGCTCGGGGGCCACCGCGGTCGGGCAGACCACGACCTCGGCGCCGTACGCCCGGAGCGTGTTGATCTTGTCCGTGGAGACCTTGTCCGGGCAGACGAAGATGCACTTGTAGCCCTTCTGCTGGGCCACAATCGCCAGGCCGACACCGGTGTTGCCACTGGTCGGCTCGACGATGGTGCCGCCGGGCTTGAGGGCGCCGGACGCCTCCGCCGCCTCGATCATGCGCAGGGCGATGCGGTCCTTGACCGAGCCACCGGGGTTGAAGTACTCGACCTTGGCGAGCACGGTGGCGGAGATGCCCTCGGTCACCTTGTTGAGCTTCACCAAGGGGGTGTCGCCGACCAGCTCGATGATCGAATTGTGGTACTGCACGGGGGTCCTCCCGGTCTCATGCCCTGACGTTTTCCTTCGGTGTCCCAAGCCTATGGCTCCGGATGGCTCACCAGATCCGATAGCGCCACGTCGTCCGGGGGTATGGACGCAGCAAGGAATGCGTCCGGCGCACCGCCGGACCGGTCGATGCCAAGGGGGTCGCGGATGCCAGGCTCGCAGCACTCACGGGCCAGGGTGGCGCGCCGGATCGCCACCGCTGCGGCGTACGGCGGTGGCGGCCTGGGGCTGCTCGGGGTGGGCCTGGCCGGGGTGCTGATCACCGAGGGCCGGCTGGCGATGAGGGCGGTCGGGGTGCTGGAGGGCGATCCGCCGAAGGCCGACGGGCTCTACGGGGACGGCTTCGTCGATCCGGCCGAGGACGACCGCAAGCCGCTGGTGATGGCGTTCCTGGGCGACTCCACGGCGGTCGGCCTCGGGGTGCGGCGCGGCCGGGAGACCCCGGGGTCGCTGCTCGCGGCCGGCGTCGCCTCGGTCGCCGAGCGCCGGGTCAGGCTGGTCAACGTGGCGGTCTCCGGCGCCCGCTCCGACGACCTGGCGCGCCAGGTGCGGCAGGCGCTCACGGCCCGGCCGGACGTCGCCGTGATCATGATCGGGGCCAATGACGTGCGGCGCCGCACCCCGCCGGCCCACGCGGTGCGGCTGCTCGGCGAGGCGGTGCGCGACCTGCGCGCCTTCGGCTGCGAGGTGGTGGTGGGCACCTGCCCGGATCTGGGCACCATCAAGCCGGTGCGGCCGCCGCTGCGCTGGCTGGCCCGGCGGGTCAGCCGGCAGCTGGCTGCCGCGCAGACCATCGCGGTGGTGGAGGCCGGCGGGCGGACGGTGTCGCTGGGTTCGCTGCTCGGGCCCGAGTTCGCCGCCCGGCCGGAGCTGTTCGCCTCCGACCGCTTCCACCCCTCCGCCCAGGGCTACGCCACGGCCGCGATGGCGGTGCTGCCCTCGGTCTGCGCATCGCTCGACCTGTGGCCGCAGGAGATGACGCCGCCGGAGCCGGGCAGCCGGGAGGCGCTGCTGCCGATGGCGGTGGCGGCGGCGACCGCTGCCGGGCGGTCCGGTACCGAGGTGGCCTCCGCCAGCGAGAGTGCGGGCGGGCGGCGCTGGGCACTGGTCAAGCAGCGGCTGCGGTTCGCACTGCCGGCCGGCGGCGGCCCCGACACGTCGGCCAGCTCACACCCGGAGCCGGATGACGCACGGTCTACTTGGGAGTAACTTTCCTCCCCGTAACATCCGGACACGTCCGCCGGCAGCCGGACACGCCTTGAGGAGCCCGCCATGCCCGAAGCCGTCATCGTCAGCGCAGCCCGGTCGCCGATCGGCCGCGCCTTCAAGGGCTCGCTGAAGGACATGCGCCCGGACGACCTGACCGCCGCCATGGTGCAGGCCGCTCTCGCCAAGGTGCCGCAGCTGGACCCGCGCGAGATCGACGACCTGATGCTGGGCTGCGGCCTGCCGGGCGGCGAGCAGGGCTACAACCTGGCCCGGATCGTCGCGGTGCAGATGGGCATGGACCACCTGCCCGGCACCACCCTCACCCGCTACTGCTCCTCCTCGCTGCAGACCACCCGGATGGCACTGCACGCGATCAAGGCGGGCGAGGGCGACGTCTTCGTCTCGGCCGGCGTGGAGACCGTCTCGCGCAGCGTCAAGGGCACCTCGGACGGGCTGCCGGACACCCAGAACCCGCTCTTCGCCGAGGCGGTGGCCCGCACCGCCAAGCGCGCCGAGGAGGGCACCGGTGACGCGGGCTGGCACGACCCGCGCGAGGACGGGCTGCTGCCCGACGCCTACATCGCGATGGGCCAGACCGCCGAGAACCTGGCCGCGCTCAAGGGCGTCACCCGGGCCGAGCAGGACGAGTTCGGCGTCCGCTCGCAGAACCTGGCCGAGGCCGCCATCGAGGCCGGCTTCTGGGAGCGCGAGATCGTCCCGGTGACGCTGCCGGACGGCACCGTGGTCAGCAAGGACGACGGCCCGCGCGCCGGGGTCACCCTGGAGGGTGTGCAGGGCCTCAAGCCGGTCTTCCGTCCGGACGGCACGGTCACCGCCGGCAACTGCTGCCCACTGAACGACGGGGCGGCCGCGCTGGTGATCATGTCCGACACCAAGGCCCGCGAGCTGGGGATCACGCCGCTGGCCCGAGTGGTCTCCACCGGCCTCTCGGCGCTCTCCCCGGAGATCATGGGCTACGGCCCGGTCGAGGCCTCCCGGCAGGCACTGAAGCGGGCCGGCCTGACCATCGACGACATCGACCTGGTGGAGATCAACGAGGCGTTCGCGGCGCAGGTCATCCCGTCCTACCGGGACTTGGGCGTCGACCTCGACAAGCTGAACGTCAACGGCGGCGCGATCGCCGTCGGCCACCCGTTCGGCATGACCGGCGCCCGGATCACCACGACGCTGATCAACTCCCTGCAGTGGCACGACAAGCAGTTCGGCCTGGAGACCATGTGCGTCGGTGGCGGACAGGGCATGGCGATGGTGATCGAGCGACTGAGCTGAGACGCAGCGAAGGGTGGGGGTCGCTGAGGAACGAAGCGGCACCCGCCCGCAGCGGAGGAGCAGCTCACCAAGCGGCCATGACGATCGAGCGACTGAGCTGAGACGCAGCGGAGGAGCAGCTCACCAAGCGGCCGTGGGGACCGAGCGACTGAGCTGAGACGCAGCGAAGGGTGGGGGTCGCTGAGGAACGAAGCGGCACCCGCCCGCAGCGGAGGAGCAGCTCACCAAGCGGCCATGACGATCGAGCGACTGAGCTGAGACGCAGCGCCTCAGCTGACGCACGCGCAGTGGGTCGGGGCGGGCCGTGCACCCGGTTGGCATAACCCACCGTGATTGAGGGCCGGATCACTTCGGGACACCCGATCCGGCCCTCAACTCGTCTCCCAGGGCATCGATTTAGACCCTCCGAAGTCGGGCGACCGCACAGCGTACACCGGCGCACCTGGCGACTTTCTGGACAATGACCAATATCACGGACACTTCGGACATCTTCCCCTGCAGCACCAGCCGTTCATGGGGCAGGGTGGAGACGTTCCCAAGTTCCACTCCGCCCGAGGAGTACGTTCCGTGAGCGCCGTGTACATCTCGCTGCTGCTGATCCTGATCGCCGTGTCGTCAGCCGTTCTGGTCCATGTACGCGGCCTCTCCCGCCAACTGGCCCGGCACGCCGGGGCGGAGCGGAACGACGCACTGGACGAGGCGGCGATACGCCGGGCCGTCTCCGAGGCGCTGGCCGCCGACCGGGAGCGGGAGATCAGCGAGGCCCGGGCGTTCTGGGCCGAGCAGGAGGCCCGCGCGGCCGAGGACGACCCGCTGCTGGACGCCCCGTTCCCGACCGGGGAGTCGGGCGGCCGGCTGGACGAGCCGGCGGGCCTCGACGCGGGGAACTGGCCGGTTTTCTTCCCCCGCCCGACCGGCCCGCAGGAGGCGGTGGACAGCGCCGGCACCATCGACCCGGCCTTCGGCGAGGCGCTGCGCTCCGCCCTGGAGGGCATGATCAGTGACAACGGCGGGCTGCCCGGTGCGGTCAGCCACCCGAGCATGCCCGGCGCCCCCATCCAGAACGACCACGACCAGCGCGCCCGCCGGGAGGCCGACCTGCTGGCCACCGGCCTGGAGGCCGGCCTGCTCGACCCGGAGCCGGCCCAGGCCGCGCCGGTCCCCGACCCGCGCCGCCATCCGTCGCACCCGGACTTCGTGCCCGGACCCACCCCGTCCCGCGAGTGGACCGACACCCGGCTGGCCGCGCTGGCCGCCGAGCGGGTGGCCCTGACCGACGTGCGCCCCGGCCCGCTGGGCACCCTGGACGTCTACGCCTTCGCCGACGGCACCACGCTCTGCGTGGCCCCCGGTGACCGCGAGGCGGCCTACCGGCTGATCGACGCGGTGCGGGGCGGCGAGGACGTCCGGCTGCTCGGCGGCTCCCGCTTCTCCGGCTCCTACTCGCTGACCTTCTCGACCGACGAGGAGGCCGTCTACGTGCTGGCCGACCGGGTGGTGGCCAGCGTCTGACGCGCCCTCACCGGCAGCGGCTCAGCCGCAGAGCTTCGCCACCGCGTCGACCGCCGCGACCGCGTCCGCAAGGAGCGCGGCCGCGGCTTCGTCGTTCTCCGGGGCGCCGTCCCCGAGGGCGGCCACCAGGTCGTGCCCGGTCACCGCGATCTGGTCGCCGACGGCGAACGCGCCGGCGTCCGGCAGCTCCCGCGGCAGCGCGCCCGGCCCCTCGGCCAGCCGCTGGGTGCGGGCCGCCAACTCCCGGGCCAGTGCCAGCCCCGCCGCGGCCCGGGAGGGGTGGCCGGGCACCGCGCCGAGCAGCCGGCTCTGCGGCATGGCGCGGAACCGGTCGGCGAGGTGGTCGACGGCGTCCAGCAGTTCGGAGGTATCGGGCACCATGGTCCTGAGCCTATCCGCCGGTGGCGCCGGCTCAGGGATAACCCCGAACCGGCCCTACCCCCCACCCGTAAGCGGCGCTGTGCACAGGTGCCCGGAGCCGGACTCGAACCGGCACGGCCTCGCGGCCAAGCAGTTTTAAGCTGCCCGTGTCTGCGTTCCACCATCCGGGCTGGACCGCTTCGCCCGTTCTCCGGGCACCCCCGAGCCTAGCCGTCCTGATCGCCCTCGCGCATGTTCCTTACCGAGGAAGTTGTCATGTTTCCTTGCGATCTGACGAACTGTCCGCCATTCGGCCAGGAAGCATCGGGATCCGGCCATCAGGGTCGCCGTCATACCGCAGGAGGAGACGGGACCGCCGGGGTCAGACCGCCGGTCGGTGACCAACCGTTCCCCGGGCCGACGCCGCGGGCCCCGGCCCCGGGTGAGCATGGAGTAGTCATCCCGCGGTGCGCTGCCAGACCGGTGCGCTGCCCCCCGATCCAGGAGCAGGCTCATGACCACGACGACCGCGGCCGTCCGAACCGGCCGCGCGGCCGCCAAGGCAGTAGGACTCAACAAGGTCTACGGTGCCGGCGAGACCAGGGTGGTCGCCCTGGACGACGTCAGCGTCGAGTTCCAGCAGGGTGAGTTCACCGCCATCATGGGCCCCTCGGGTTCCGGCAAGTCGACCCTGATGCACTGCATGGCGGGCCTGGACGAGGTCTCCTCGGGCTCCACCACCATCGGCGACACCGAGCTGGTCGGGCTGAAGGACAAGCAGCTCACCCAGCTGCGCCGGGACAAGATCGGCTTCATCTTCCAGGCGTTCAACCTGCTGCCGACGCTGACCGCCCTGGAGAACATCACGCTGCCGATGGACATCGCCGGCCGCAAGGTCGACAGGGCCTGGCTGGACTCGGTGGTGGACACCGTGGGCCTGTCCGGGCGCCTCGGCCACCGCCCGAGCCAGCTCTCCGGCGGCCAGCAGCAGCGGGTGGCCTGCGCCCGGGCCCTGGCCGGCCGCCCCGAGATCATCTTCGCCGATGAGCCGACCGGCAACCTGGACTCCCGCTCCGGCGCCGAGATCCTCACCTTCCTGCGCAATTCGGTGCGCGAACTCGGCCAGACCGTCGTCATGGTGACCCACGATCCGGTGGCCGCGAGCTACGCGGACCGGGTGGTGTTCCTGGCCGACGGCCGGATCGTCGACGAGCTGACCGCCCCCACCGCCGACGCGGTGCTCGGCCGGATGCGCCGCTTCGACGCGAAGGGGCGGACCAGCTGATGTACCGCACCGCACTGCGCAACGTGCTGGCCCACAAGGGCCGGCTGCTGATGACGGTCCTCGCCGTGCTGCTCGGCACCGCGTTCGTGGCCGGCACCCTGGTCTTCTCCGACACCTTCGGCTCCGCGCTGAAGAACAGCTACAGCAAGGGCTTCAACCACCTCTCGGTCCGGGTCGACGACGCCGGCGCCGTCCCGGCCGGCCTGTCCGAGGACACCTCCCGCACCGACGACCCGCACCTGACCGCGGCCACCGTGGGCAAGCTCGCCGCCCTGCCCGGGGTGGCCCAGGCCCGCGGCGTGGTGAACGGCTTCACCGCGGTGGCCGACAAGAGCGGCAAGAGCATCGGCAAGGGCCAGGACTCGATGGGCGGCAACTTCGCGCCCGGCGCCGGCGGCCAGGACCCGCGCTACCAGATGGTCCAGGGTCAGGGCCCGCAGCGCAGCGGCGAGATAGCGCTCGACCGGGCCAGCGCCGACAAGGCCGGCTACCACGTCGGCGACACCGTGCGGGTGGCGATCAACGGCCCGGCCATGACGGCCAAGCTCACCGGCGTCTTCACCACCGACGACCCGGGGGTGAACTCCGGCAACCCGCTGACGCTGTTCGACACCGCCACCGCGCAGCGACTGCTGCTGCGGCCCGACCAGTTCAACGCCGTCGAGCTGGTCGCCGCGGCCGGCACCAGCCAGGCCACCCTGCAGAGCGAAGCCCAGCAGGCGCTGCCCGACGCCGGCACCATCACCATCCACACCGCGGACCAACTGCTGGCCGACCAGCAGCAGACGATCCAGGACGGCACCAAGAGCATGCGCACCATGCTGCTGGCCTTCGCCGGGATCTCGCTCTTCGTCGGCGTCTTCATCATCGCCAACACCTTCACCATGCTGGTCGCCCAGCGCACCCGGGAGCTCGCACTGCTGCGCGCCATCGGGGCCGGCCGCAAGCAGGTCACCCGCTCGGTGCTGGCCGAGGCGCTGCTGATCGGCACCCTCGCCTCCGTCGCCGGTCTGCTGGTCGGCATCGGGATCGGCGCGGGCCTGCAGTCGCTGATCAGCTCGATCGGCAACGGCGACACCCCCACCGGGCCGCTGGTCATCAGTCCGACCACCGTGGTCGCGGCGCTGCTCACCGGCACCGTGGTGACGGTGCTCTCCGCCCTGCTGCCGGCCCGCCGCGCCGCCCGGATCGCCCCGGTGGCCGCGATGAGCAGCGCCGACCAGCCGGCCACCCAGAAGAGCCTGGTGGTCCGCAACAGCATCGGCGCGGTGATCACCGCCGCCGGCCTGGCACTGGTCATCGGCGCGTCCCGGGGCACCGGCGGCAACTGGGCACTGGCCGGCGGCGCCGCCGCCGCGCTGATCGGGATCTTCATCCTGACCCCGCTGCTCTCCCGGCCGCTGATCGCCCTGATCGGCCCGCTGCTGGCCCGGGTGTTCGGGGTCTCCGGCAAGCTGGCCCGGCAGAACGCGGTGCGCAACCCGCGCCGCACCGCGGCCACCGCCTCGGCGCTGACCATCGGTCTGACCCTGGTCTCCGCGCTCACCGTGCTGGGCGCCTCGTTCAACGGCATGCTGGACCGCGAGGTCGCCGACGGCATGCGGGCCGACTACGCGGTGGGGCTGTCCAACGGACTGAGCATCTCCCCCGACATCGCCGCCAGGGTCGCCCAGGCTCCGGGCGTGGCCGCGGCCTCCCCGCTGACCGAGAGCTACCTCCAGATCGGCGGCGACACGCGCGCCGTCGCCGGCCTCAACGCGGCGCAGGCGACCCAGGTGATGAACCTCGGCGTCACCAGCGGCTCGGCCGACGCGCTCGGCCAGGGCAAGCTGCTGGTCACGGCCGACACCGCCAAGAAGATGAAGCTCAGCGTCGGCAGCACCGTGCCCGCCGCCCTCCCGGACGGCACCGTCTCGCTGACCGTCGGCGGGATCTTCACCGACAACGCCCTGCTCAAGCCGATGCTGCTGGACAACGCCGTGCTGGCCGCGCACCACGTGTCGTCCGACACCAACGTGGTGCTGGTCAAGGGCAATGGCGGGGAGAGCCAGTCGCTGCGCCAGGCCCTGGTGGCCGCCGGCGGCGACAACCCGCTGATCGACGTGCAGACCAAGCAGGACCTGAAGAACAAGGTCAGCTCGGTGATCACGTTCGCGCTGAACATGCTCTACGGCCTGCTGGCGATGTCGATCGTGGTCGCCGTGCTCGGGGTGATCAACACCATGGCGATGTCGGTCTTCGAGCGGAAGCGGGAGATCGGCATGCTGCGGGCGATCGGTCTGGACCGACGGGCGGTCAAGCGGATGGTCCGGCTGGAGTCGGTGGTGATCTCGCTGTTCGGCGCGGTGCTCGGCCTGGTCCTCGGCTGCTTCCTGGCCTGGGCGGTCAACGGCTCGCTGAAGGACTCGGTCGCCAACCTGACCACGGTGCTGCCCTGGGGCCAGCTGCTGGTCTTCCTGGCGCTGTCCGCCCTGGTCGGACTGGTGGCCGCGTTCTGGCCGTCCCGGCGGGCCGCCAAGCTGGACATCCTGGACAGCATCAAGGCCGCCTGAGCGAGCTGCCCCCGAGCAGGCGGAAG
>NZ_JAJJPA010000004.1 GCF_020907985.1 Kitasatospora humi
CCGAGGAATCTCCGCTGTGCCAAGTGCCCCGAGCTGACCCGGCGTAAGGTCGCATACATGGCCATCCACACCACCGAAACGCTCACCAGCGAGGACCTCGCGACGATCAGGACCGTGCTGGACGCCGCCGCCCTGACGGACGGGCGCCAGGCCGTCTCCGAAGCGGGCCGGCTCCGACTGCGTGCCGACCAGTCGCGGCCCGGCATCCGGCACCTGGTGCAGACCCACCAGGGCACGCCCGCCGGGTACGCGCAGTTGGAGGAGCCCGCCGAGGAGGACGCCACCGCGACCGTGGAGCTCACCGTGCACCCGGAGCTGCGCGGGCAGGGCCTGGGCCGAGAGCTGGTGGACGCGGTGCTCGCGGCTGCCGGCCAGAGCCGCGGCCTCGACTTCTGGGCGCACGGCGGGCATCCGGCGGCGGCCCGCCTCGCCAAGCGGTACGGCGCCGAGTTGGTCCGCGAGCTGCGGCAGATGCGCCGCACCGGGCCGGCGCCGGAGCAGGCCCCGCTGCCCGAGGGCGTGACCGTCCGGACCTTCCGCCCGGGGCAGGACGACGAGGCCTGGCTGCGACTCAACGCGCTGGCCTTCGCCCACCACCCGGAGCAGGGATCGTGGAGCACCCAGGACCTGGCCGACCGGCTGGCCGAGCCCTGGTTCGACCCGGACGGCTTCTTCCTGGCCTGCCGGGGCGAGCAGGTGGTCGGCTTCCACTGGACCAAGGTCCACCCGGCCTCCGCGACCGATCCCGAGTTGGGCGAGGTCTACGTGGTGGGTGTCGACCCGGGCGAGCAGGGCAACGGCCTCGGCCGGGCGCTGACCACCGTCGGCCTGCGCCACCTGGCGCTGGACCGCGGGCTCGGCACCGTGCTGCTCTACGTGGACGCGGACAACTCGGCCGCGGTGCGGGTATATGAACGAGTGGGCTTCACCGTCCACGAAGTAGACCTGATGTACCGCATCGAGCGCGGCAGCTGAACGCGACCGGGGCCCGACCGCCTCAGCTTTCCTCCTGGCCATGCGGTGTTTACCGTGGATTCAATTGACGCCGCGAAGATCACAGGATGACGTCCGTAGTGTCTCGCTCCCGCAGCTTGGGTCATGCGGCTCGGCTCGGTCGGCTAGCGACCGCGCCGGGCGGCCGGCCCTACCCGTCGGGTCCTTCGGGGGCGGAGCAGAACGGCACCTCGGACATCACGGCCCCGGAGGAGCTGGAACCCATGAGCATCACCAACGCGCTCGGTCGCCCGGTGGACAGCACGACCGACGTCGAGCCCGCCGCTCTGCCGCAGGGCCGGTTCCTGGACCGTGAACGCAGCTGGCTGGCGTTCAACGAGCGGGTGCTGGAACTGGCCGAGGATCCCGAGATCCCCCTGCTGGAGCGGACCAAGTTCCTGGCCATCTTCGCGAGCAACCTCGACGAGTTCTTCATGGTCCGGGTGGCCGGCCTGAAGCGCCGGATCGCCACCGGCGTCGCCCAGCGCAGCGCCTCCGGGCTGCAGCCGCGCGAGGTGCTGGACCAGATCTGGACCAGGTCACGGGAGCTGATGGCCCGCCACGCGGCCACCTTCCAGCACGACGTGCTGCCCGACCTGGTCGCCGAGGGCATCGAGGTGGTGCGTTGGGGCGAGCTCACCGACCATGAGCAGTCCCGGCTGCACACCCTGTTCCGGCAGCAGATCTTCCCGGTGCTGACCCCGCTGGCGGTCGACCCGGCGCACCCGTTCCCGTACATATCGGGGCTGAGCCTCAACCTGGCCGTGGTGGTCCGCAACCCGGTCTCCGGCCACAAGCACTTCGCCCGGGTGAAGGTGCCGCAGTCGCTCTCCCGGTTCCTGGAGGCGTCCGCGCAGCGGTACGTGCCGCTGGAGGACGTGATGGGGGCGCACCTGGAGGAGCTCTTCCCGGGGATGGAGGTGCTGGCCCACCACGCCTTCCGGGTCACTCGCAACGAGGACCTGGAGGTGGAGGAGGACGACGCCGAGAACATCCTCAAGGCGCTGGAGAAGGAGCTGATGCGGCGCCGGTTCGGCCCGCCGGTGCGGCTGGAGGTGGAGGAGTCGATCGACCCCTACATCCTCGACCTG
This sequence comes from Kitasatospora humi, assembly GCF_020907985.1. Taxonomy (GTDB): domain Bacteria; phylum Actinomycetota; class Actinomycetes; order Streptomycetales; family Streptomycetaceae; genus Kitasatospora; species Kitasatospora humi. The sequence goes on from NZ_JAJJPA010000004.1 coordinate 2,085, forward strand.
CTGGTGCGCGAGCTGAACATCACCGAGGCGGAGGTGTTCCCGCTGCCCGGCCCGCTGGACCTGACCGGCCTGTTCGGGATAGCCGACCTGGACCGGCCGGAGCTGAGGTACCGCAAGTTCGTGGCCGGAACGGCGCGGGCGCTGGCCGACGTCGAGTCGGCTTCGCAGCCGGACGTCTTCGCCGCCATGCGCGAGCGGGACGTGCTGCTGCACCACCCGTACGACAGCTTCTCGACCTCGGTGCAGGCCTTCCTGGAGCAGGCCGCCTCCGACCCGAACGTGCTGGCGATCAAGCAGACGCTGTACCGCACCTCCGGCGACTCGCCGATCGTGGACGCGCTGATAGACGCCGCCGAGTCGGGCAAGCAGGTGCTGGTGCTGGTCGAGATCAAGGCGCGCTTCGACGAGCAGGCGAACATCAAGTGGGCCCGGAAGTTGGAGGAGGCGGGTTGCCATGTGGTCTACGGGCTGGTGGGGCTCAAGACGCACTGCAAGCTGTCGCTGGTGGTCCGCCAGGAGGGTGAGACGCTGCGCCGCTACGCGCACGTCGGTACCGGGAACTACCACCCGAAGACCGCCCGGCTGTACGAGGACCTGGGGCTGCTGACCAGCGACCCGCAGGTCGGTGCCGACCTCTCGGACCTGTTCAACCGGCTCTCCGGCTACTCGCGGCGGGAGTCGTACCGCCGGCTGCTCACCGCGCCGCGCGGGCTGCGGGACGGGCTGCTCGGCCGGATCCGCAACGAGGTCGCCAACAAGGAGGCGGGCCTGCCGGCGTACGTCAAGATCAAGGTCAACTCGATCGTCGACGAGGCCGTGATCGACGAGCTCTACCGGGCCTCGCAGGCAGGTGTGCCGGTGGACGTCTGGGTGCGCGGGATCTGTGCGCTGCGGCCCGGGGTGGCCGGGCTGAGCGAGAACATCCGGGTCCGCAGTGTGCTCGGGAGGTTCCTGGAGCACTCCCGGATCTTCGTCTTCGGCAACGCCGGCGATCCCGAAGTCTGGTTCGGCAGCGCGGATATGATGCACCGCAACCTTGATCGGCGGATCGAGGCGCTGGTTCGGGTGGCCGATCCGGCGCACCGGGCGGAGCTGTCCGAACTGCTGGACCTCGGCATGGCCGAGGACACCGCGTCCTGGCACCTGGGCCCCGACGGCGCCTGGCTCAGGCGGAGCCATGATGCCGACGGCCACCGGCTCCGCGACATCCAGGAGCTGCTCATCGACTCGCGCCAGCGCCGCCGGAGTGCCGCCGGCGGTCTCTGACCATCCGTCACTGCCCCGGGGGTTCGGCCTGCCCCGGGGGAACGGGGAGTACCCACGACATGACTGACGCGCCCATGACGGCCCCGGCGGCCACCGCGACCGCCGGGGAGGTCATCTCCCGGTATCTCACCGAACAGGCGGGCAACTTCCTGCGCGCGCTGCCGCAGGCGGTGGGCGAGGCGGGCGCCAGACCCGGTGCGCTGCCGTCGCTCAACTCCCCGGCCGGCAGCGGGGGGACGCTCGAACTGCTGCGCGCGGTGCGGCGGATCGGCGGTGCCCTGCACACCTTCGGCGCCGTCTTCGAACCGGGCTGGGCGCACGAGTCGCGAGCCGAACTGCGGTGGCTGCTCAATCTGCTGGCGCAGGAACCGGCCTACCAGCGGCGCTCCGCACGGCTGCTGGCGGCGGTTGACTCGCTGAGCGGGGCCGCGCCGGGCGGTGCGGGCGGTCCCGGCATGTTGGCCGGGCACCAGGGAGCCCCCAAGGCCCGGGCGCTGCTGGACCGCCAGCTGACCCTGGCCCGCACTCGCGCGCACAGCACCGTGCTGCAGGAACTCCGCTCGGCGCGGCTGCACGCCCTGGCGGACCGGATGACGCTGCTGGTCGGCGAGGCGCCGCTGGTGGAGTCCGCCCGGGGGAAGGCCGGCGAGGTGCTGCCGCCGCAGGCGGGGGCGGCGTTCACCGCGCTGGGCGCGGCCGTGCGGGCGCTGCCGCTGCACCGGGCGGCGACCGCCTACCAGGGGGACGCGCTGCACCGGTTGGGCGGTGCGGAGCCGACCGGGCCGGCGCTGGTGCCGGCGCAGGGACGGCCGGCGGACGCGGACAGTGCGCTGGCGGCCGACGACGCGCCCTGGCACCGGGTGCGGATCCTGGTGAAGCGGGCCAGGTACGCGCTGGAGGTGTGCGGTCGGCCGGGGGACCAACTGATGGAGGTGGACCGGGTGCTGGACCGCCACCAGGACGCGGCGGACGCGGCGGTGACGGCGGCGACGGCCGCGCGCACGCCGCGGATCACCCCCGCCACGGCCTATGTGCTCGGGGTGGTGCATGCTGATCAGCGGCTGGAGGTCGAGGCGGCGCGGTTCGCGTTCGGCAGCCGGTGGCCGGAGCTCCCGCTCAGCCCGGACGGCTGGGACGGGCCCCCAGGACAGCGGATGGGATGAATGGGCGAGCAGCGGTCCGAGCAGTTGGCCCGCCGGCAGCTGCGCGAGGCGAGGCGGCCGACGCCGTGGCACGGTGAAGGGCCGCAGGCGGCCCGGCCGGCCGGGGGCATAGGCCCGGGGGGCACGCCGCGGACGATCCTGGCAGCGGGTGCGGTGCTCTGGACACCGGGCGCGGCGCGGGCCGACGGCTCGCTGCGCCGTCCCCGGATCGCGCTGATCCACCGGCCCAAGTACGACGACTGGAGCTTGCCGAAGGGCAAGCTGCACCGCGGTGAGTCGCCCTGGGAGGCGGCGGTCCGCGAGGTGGCGGAGGAGACCGGACTGGTCTGCCGGCTGGTGGCGCCGCTGCCCGCGCAGCACTACCTGGCGAACGGTCGCCCCAAGGAGGTCCGCTACTGGGCGGCCGTGCCGGTCTCCGGGGAGTTCCGGCCGAACCGCGAGGTGGACCGGATGAAGTGGCTGAAGCCGGACAAGGCCCGGGCCAAGCTCACCCACGACCGGGACCGGCTGCTGATCGACGCCCTGCTGGAGCTGCTGGCGCGCCGACCTGACTGAAGGTCGGCGGATCCGTGGTGTTAGCCCATCCGATGGGTGAGCGTCATCTGATGCCGTGTCTTGGTTGAATCCTTGCCGTGATGCAACCGTTACTACTGGACCATGTTTCCTGGCATCCGTTCGAGGTTCACCCTCCATTCACTTACGACCGGCTGATGCGTCACCTGCCCGGCCTAGCTTCGGTCCTACCGGAGGGCCGAAGAGGCCCCGGACCACAGCAAGGTCCGCGCCGGGCGCCCGACCAGGGGTCGGGCCCGCGGACTGTGCCAAAGAAAGGGACACCCTGTGAAGCTCCAGCGGAACGGCCGCACCAAGGCCCTCGCGATCGGTGCCGTGGCGCTCGTCAGCTCGCTGTCGCTCGCGGCCTGCGGCTCGGACAACAACAACTCCACCGGCACCGCCGCCGCCAGCGGTGGCGCCAGCTCCGCGGCCGCGATCGCGTGCGCGAGCAAGCAGGCCAACCTGCTGGCCGCGGGTTCGACCGCCCAGGCCAACGCCATCGACGTGTGGAAGAACGCCTACGGCACCGCCTGCTCCGGCACCACGCTGAACTACAACGGTGTCGGCTCCGGCGCGGGTGTCGCGCAGTTCAACCAGGGCAAGGTCGCCTTCGCAGGCACGGACTTCGCGCTCAAGTCGACCGACATCGACGCCTCCAAGCAGGTCTGCCAGAACGGCGGTCAGGCGATCGACCTGCCGATGGTCGCCGGCCTGGTCTCGATCGTCTACAACGTGGACGGCGTCAGCCACCTCACCCTGGACGGTCCGACCACCGCGAAGATCTTCAACTCGGAGATCACCAAGTGGAACGACCCGGCGATCGCCGCCCTGAACCCGGGCGTCACCCTGCCGGCCACCGACATCACCACGTTCCACCGCTCGGACGACTCCGGCACCACCTTCAACCTGACCTCGTACTTCGCCAAGGCCTCGAACGGCGCCTGGACCGCCCCGGCGAGCAAGACCTGGGCGGGCAAGGGCGGCCAGTCGGCCGCGGGCAGCGCCGGCGTCTCCTCGCAGGTCAAGGCCACCAAGGGTTCGATCGGCTACGTCGAGCTCTCCTACGCCCAGACCAACAGCCTGACCAGCGCCTCGATCAACACCGGTGCCAGCAAGCCGGTCGACCCGACCGCCGCCAACGCCGCCATCACCCTGGGCAACTCCACCGTGGTCGGCACCGGCAACGACCTGGCGCTGCAGCTGGACTACGGCACCAAGGCCGAGAACGCCTACCCGATCGTCCTGGTGACCTACGAGGTCGCCTGCGACAAGGGCAACAAGGCCGACACCCTCGACAGCCTGAAGTCCTTCCTCACCTACGCGGCCAGCGACGCCGGCCAGCAGGCGATCTCCAGCAAGGGCTACGTCCCGATGCCGGCGGCCGTCGGCGCCAAGGTGAAGGCCGCGATCACCAACCTCAGCTGACGGTCCGAGCAGGCGCGGGCGGCTCCCCCTGGGGAGAAGGAGCCGCCCGCGCCGCACGGCCCGTCCACCGCACCACTCGTCCGGGGCACCGCCGCCATGGTGCCGCTCCCCGACCGGAGCAGCGCCGCCAGACCGGAGTAAGAACCTCATGACTTCCGCACCCCCTGATCACCCCGGGGACCGCACCCCAGCGTCCACCACACCACCCGGGCAGCCGTCGACCTCCCTGCGGGGCACCGGCCGCCTGGGCGACGTCCTGTTCCGTCTGGCCTCGTCCGGCTCCGGCGTCCTGCTGCTGGTGATCATGGCCGCCATCGCGGGCTTCCTGCTGTACCGCAGCGGGATGGCGCTCAGCCAGGACAAGACGAACTTCCTCACCACCTTCGAGTGGGACCCGGACAACATCGTCAAGCCCAGCTTCGGCATCGCCGTGCTGGCCTTCGGCACGATCGTCAGCGCGGCGATCGCGATGGCGATCGCGGTTCCGATCGCCATCGGCATCGCGCTGTTCATCTCGCACTACGCGCCGCGCCGGATCGCCCAGCCGTTCGCCTACCTGGTGGACCTGCTGGCCGCCGTGCCCAGCATCGTCTACGGCCTGTGGGGCGCGCTCTACCTGGTGCCGCACATGGCGGGCCTGAACGACTGGCTTGACCACTACCTCGGCTGGACCTACGTCTTCAAGGTCAGCCAGCACGGGGCACCGGCCCGCAACCTGTTCACCGTCGGCATCCTGCTGGCCATCATGGTCCTGCCGATCATCACCGCGGTCAGCCGCGAGGTGTTCCGCCAGGTGCCGCGGATGCACGAGGAGGCGGCGCTGGCGCTCGGTGCCACCCGCTGGGAGATGGTCCGCACCGCCGTGCTGCCGTTCGGCCGCCCGGGCATCATCTCGGCCTCCATGCTGGGCCTGGGCCGCGCGCTCGGCGAGACCATCGCGGTGGCCACCGTGCTCTCCGCCAACAGCAAGCTCTCGCTGCACCTGCTGGACGCGGGCGGCGGCACCTTCGCGCAGAACATCGCGCTGAAGTTCGGTGAGGCCGGCAAGCCCGGCATGAACGCGCTGATGGCCTCCGGCCTGGTGCTGTTCGTGATCACCCTGCTGGTGAACGGCGGGGCCCGGCTGATCATCGCCCGCCGCAAGGAGTACTCGGGGGCCAACGCATGAGCACCACGACCACCGTTTCGGACCGCACTCCGGCCCCGCAGCTCAGCGGTCGGCTCACCGCCGCCAAGCTGCCCCGCTGGGCCCCGGCCGGCGTGGCCGTGCTGTCCATCGCCGTCGGCTGCGTGATCGGTGCCGGCGCCGGCCTGGCCAGCCACATCCAGTGGGGCCTGATCTCCGCGCTGCTCTTCGTGGTGCTGAGCTTCGGCCTCTCGGCCAAGGTCGAGGGCGTCCGGCAGGCCAAGGACCGCCTGGCCACCTCGCTGATCTGGGTCGCCTTCATCCTGGCCGTGGTGCCGCTGGTCTCGCTGGTGGTCTACACCGTGCAGCAGGGCGCCGGCGTGGTGGACGGCAACTTCCTCAACCACTCGATGCGCGGGGTGCTCCAGTCCGGTCCGGGCGGCGGCATCTACCACGCGCTGCTCGGCACCCTGCAGCAGGTCGGCCTCGCCACCGCGATCGCCGCGCCGATCGGTCTGCTCACCGCCGTCTACCTGGTCGAGTACGGCCGTGGCCGACTGGCCAAGACGGTCACCTTCTTCGTCGACGTCATGACGGGCGTGCCGTCGATCGTCGCCGGTCTGTTCGTCCTCTCCGTCTGGATCCTGGGCCTCGGGTTCACCTACTCCGGCTTCGCGGGCAGCCTGGCGCTGGCCATCCTGATGATGCCGGTGGTGGTCCGCTCCACCGAGGAGATGCTGCGGCTCGTGCCCAACGAGCTGCGGGAGGCCTCCTACGCGCTGGGCGTGCCGAAGTGGAAGACCATCCTGCGGGTCGTCATCCCGACCGCGATCGGCGGCATCACCACCGGTGTGATGCTGGCTGTGGCCCGGATCACGGGTGAGACGGCGCCGGTGATGATGCTGGTCTTCGTCTCGGACTCGATCAACCCGGATCCGTTCAACGGCCCGCAGATGAACCTCCCGGTCTACATCTGGCAGCAGTACTCCCAGGTCAACAACAGCTTCGGGTACGCCCGGGCCTGGGGTGCCGCACTGGTCCTGATCGCCTTCGTGATGGCGCTCAACCTGGTCGCCCGCGGCATCGCCCGCTGGCGCTCGCCCAAGGCCGGCAACTGACCGTCCGACTGACGTACGAGAAGACGAGAGAAGAAAGAATCATGGCGAAGCGCATCGACGTCAGCGGACTGTCGGCCTTCTACGGTGGCACCAAGGCCATCGAGGACATCTCGATGACCATCGAGCCCCGCTCGGTGACCGCCTTCATCGGCCCCTCCGGCTGCGGCAAGTCGACCTTCCTGCGGACCCTGAACCGGATGCACGAGGTGATCCCGGGCGCCCGGGTCGAGGGCAAGGTCCTGCTGGACGACGAGAACCTGTACGGCCCGGGGGTCGACCCGGTGGCGGTGCGGCGCACCGTCGGGATGGTCTTCCAGCGGCCGAACCCGTTCCCGACCATGTCGATCTACGACAACGTGGCCGCCGGCCTGAAGCTCGCCGGGGTGAAGAAGAAGTCGGTGCTGGACGGCATCGTGGAGCAGTCGCTGAAGGGCGCCAACCTCTGGAAGGAGGTCCACAACCGGCTGAACAAGCCGGGCGCCGGCCTCTCCGGTGGTCAGCAGCAGCGCCTGTGCATCGCCCGGGCGATCGCGGTGCAGCCCGAGGTGCTGCTGATGGACGAGCCCTGCTCGGCGCTGGACCCGATCTCCACGCTGGCGATCGAGGACCTGATCGGTGAGCTGAAGTCGCGCTTCACCATCGTGATCGTGACCCACAACATGCAGCAGGCGGCCCGGGTCAGCGACCGCACGGCGTTCTTCAACCTGGCCGGGGTCGGCCAGCCGGGCAAGCTGATCGAGTTGGACGACACCCAGCGGATCTTCTCCAACCCGTCCGTGCAGGCGACCGAGGACTACATCTCGGGCCGCTTCGGCTGAGCCGAACCCCAGTACTGCCCCGGGGTGCTGCATGGCGGTGCCGCCGCGGGGCATGGAAGGGCCCGCCCTCGGGACGCGAGGGCGGGCCCTTGTCCGTGCGCGGATGTCCGTGCGCGGATGTCCGTGCGTGCGGCTCCGGCTAACCCACGATCAGGTCGGTCAGCCAGAAGACCCCGGCGGCCACCAGGGCGGAAGCCGGCATGGTGATGAACCAGCCGAGCACGATGTTCTTGGCCACCCCCCAGCGGACCGCGCGGACCCGCTTGGTGGCGCCCACGCCCATGATCGCCGACGTGATCACATGGGTGGTGGAGATCGGCGCCTTGTAGACGTACGACGTGATGTACATGATCGCTGCCGAGGTGGACTCGGCGGCGAAGGCCTGCGGCGGGTCCAGTTCGATGATCTTGCGGCCGAGGGTGCGCATGATCCGCCAGCCGCCCGCGTAGGTGCCCAGCGAGAGCATCGTGGCGCAGGAGATCTTGACCCAGACCGGGATGCCGTTGCCGCTCTGGTGGCCGGAGATGGTCAGCGCCATCACCACCACACCCATGGTCTTCTGGGCGTCCTGCAGGCCGTGGGCCAGCGCCATCGCGGCGGCCGAGGCGGTCTGCGCGACCCGGAAGCTGCGCTTGGCGCGGTGCGGGTTGGTGCGGCGGAACAGCCACAGGATGGCCAGCATGATCAGGTAGCCGGCGATCAGGCCGACGATCGGTGAGACCACCATCGGGATGATGATCTTGTCGATCACGCCGCTCCAGATCACCCCGGTGCCGCCGGCCAGCGCGGCGCCGACCAGGCCGCCGAAGAGCGCGTGCGAGGAGGAGGACGGCAGGCCGAAGTACCAGGTGACCAGGTTCCAGACGATCGCCCCGACCAGGGCGCCGAAGAGGATGGTCATCCCCTCGGCGCCGTGCGGGGTTTCGATCAGGCCCTTGGAGACGGTCTGCGCCACCCCGCTGCCGAGGAAGGCGCCGGCCAGGTTCATCACCGCGGCCATCGCCAGCGCGGCGCGCGGGGTGAGGGCCCGGGTGGAGACCGAGGTGGCGATGGCGTTCGCCGAGTCGTGGAAGCCGTTGGTGTAGGTGAAGAAGAAGGCAACGCCGATGACGACGATGAGTGCTGCCATGTCCACGCTGGTCAGGACTCCTTGACGGCGATGGTCTCCACCGTGTTGGCCACGTGCTCGAACGCGTCCGCGGCCTCCTCAAGGACGTCGACCACCTGCTTGAGCTTGAGCACCTCGATCGCCTCGTACTGGCCGCTGAACAGGTGGGCCAGCAGCTTGCGGTGGATCTGGTCGGCCTGGTTCTCCAGCCGGTTGACCTCGATCCAGTACTCGGTGAGGTTGGACATGCTGCGCAGGTTGGGCATCGCGGCGGCGGTCAGCTCGGCGGCCCGGGCCAGCACCTCGATCTGCTGCTCCACGCCCTTGGGGAGGGTCTGGATGTCGTAGAGCACGACGAGGTCGACGGCCTCCTCCATGAAGTCCATGATGTCGTCCAGCGAGGAGGCCAGGCTGTAGATGTCCTCGCGGTCGAACGGGGTGATGAAGGAGGAGTTCAGCTGGTGGAAGATCGCATGGGTGGTGTCGTCACCCGCGTGTTCGGCGGCGCGCATGCGCTCGACGATCTCCGCACGGGCTGACACGTCCGAGCCCAGCAGTTCCAGCAGGAGCTTCGATCCGACGACCAGGTTCTCCGCGGCGGCGGCGAACATGTCGTAGAAGCTCGTCTCCTTCGGGGTCAGGCTAAAACGCACGGAAATCTCCGATGAGCGGGGGAGGGACTCAACGATGCTAGGTGTTCTGCGCCGGGGATGTGCAAACGGGGTGCGCGGCTGAGAACCGGATCCTCCTCTTCCGAGCGGCCTCGGTCTACGCGCATCAGTCTGGCGGAATCCGGGCCCGATGACTGCCGTCCTGCACCCGCCGATCGCCATCCGACCCCCGGACGGGGGAACAGCGGCCGGGCTGCGCGGGTGCGGGAGACTAGTGCCATGACGACCACCGAGGCCGACGGCGGACACGGCCCCCACGGCTACAGCAAGAACAAGGCGGACCACCTGAAGCGGCTGCGCCGGATCGAGGGCCAGGCCCGGGGACTGCAGCGGATGGTGGAGGAGGACGTCTACTGCATCGACATCCTCACCCAGGTCTCGGCGACCACCAAGGCGCTGCAGTCCTTCGCCCTGGCGCTGCTGGAGGAGCACCTCGCCCACTGCGTCGCGGCGGCCGTCGAGGAGGGCGGCACGGCGGTGAACGACAAGGTCACCGAGGCGATGGCGGCGATCAGCCGGCTGCTGCGGAGCTGATCGGACCCTGGCCGTCCGAAGGCTCGCGGGACTGCGGAGCCTCCGGGGCTCCGTCGGCTGCCGGGCGGCGCAGCAGCACCTCGTCGATCCGGGCAGTGGGCAGCCGCTCGGCGCTGCTGTCGGTGGCCGCGATCATCAGTTCACCGGCCAGCTCGATCTCGTCGAGGGCCGCGCATTCCTGGCCGAACGCTCGATCCGCCGAGGACGACACCCAGCACCACCCCTTCAGCGCCCGCTCACCGGGGCGGCAGCAACCCTCCCCCAGCTCCCCCGGCCTTCGGCCCGGGAGGGGCCCCCTCCCGGGCCGAAGGCCGGGGGCGGCCCCCATCGGCCGGGAGGCGCCCCCAACCAGCCTAGGGAGTGCCCGCCCGCCGCCCCATGGCACGGACGGGCCATCTCTGGCGCGCAACTGGGTGGCCCGCCGGCGGCGGCCCGATGGCGCGTCACTCCGGTCCCCGGTGGTGCGTCAGCTCGGTGCCGCGTCACTCCGGTCCCGGTGGTGCGTCAGCTCGGTGGCCGACCGGGCGTCACTTCGGCGAGGGGGTGCCGCTGTCCTTCAGTTCGACCACGTCGCCGCCGGCCGGCTCGGAGACGGAGACCGCCGTGCCGAAGTCGCTCAGCGAGACCGTGGAGGTGACCTGCACCTGGTCCTTGGGGTCCTTGGAACCGGCCACCCCGGCGAAGGTGAAGTTCTCGATCACCCGGTGCAGCCGGCCCTGCGCGTCCAACCAGGCCTCGAAGGGCACGTCCTTGACGGTGAAGGTGGAGGCCGCCATCCGCAGCCCGAAGCCGGCCTGCCCGCCGGCCGCGTCGGCGGCCTTGGCCAGGTCCAGGGTGCCCTTGTAGTGCTTCAGCGGGATCCCGTCCACGGTCTCGTCGCCGGCCACGGTGGCCTGCTGGGCGCCGCGCAGCGCGGCCGCGGCGGTGGCCGGGTCGGTGGCGCCGTTGCTGATCAGATTGCCGTCGGCGAGCTGCCGCACGTCCAGCTTGACCCACTTGCCGGGGGCCACGCCCTTGGCGCCGCTGTTCTGCAGGAAGACCACGCCCGGCTCGTAGACCTCCACCACCGGGCCGTGGGTGGCCGCGCCGGGCGGCACCTGCACCTCCAGCCGGCCGATCCGCTTGACGTAGTCATAGGGGCCGCCGCCGCTGAACGAGGCCTTCTTGGAGCCCGAGACGGTGGTCAGCTGGGTGGTGGCCTGCGCCGAGCCGGTGTGGCCGGTGATGTCCGGGGCGTTGCGCACCGCGGTCAGCGGGTCGTCGGCGAGCTTGTCGGCCACCGGGCTGCCGGACGCGCCCGCGTCGCTGGAGCCGGCCGAGCCACCGCCGCAGCCGGTGAGCACGGCGGCGAGCAGGGCGGCAGCGGCTGCCGAGCCGATGGCCCGGGTCTGGCGCGACGTCGTCATGGTGAACTCAACCCCCATGGTGAGCGACCCCCTCGGGCCGGAGAAACCGGCGAGCCGCCGCTCCTGGCTGGGCGGGGCCGGTACAGCCGAGAACGAGGCCGGTGCGCCACGGGTTACGCGCCGCCGGGCGCGCGCGGGGCGGTCCGCGCCCCTCCCGCTCGGCGCGGCGGCCGTTGCGGACGGTGCAGTACCGTGGGCGACGTGTCGGCGGCAATTCCCCAAGCGGATCCCCGGGCGCCCGGCGGGCACCTGGCGCAGGTGACCGAGCGCGGCTCCTTCGCCTGCGCGGCGTGCAGCTGCGGATGGTTCGCCCCGGCCCGGCGATCCAGGGACCGGGCCCGGCGGGACGTCGCGGAGCACCTGGAGAGCCTGGAGACTCTGGAGCAGGGCTGACGGCGCCGGCGGCGCCGGGGCGGGGACGGGCAGCGGGGCGGACCCGGGGTCAGGCGGTGGGGATCGAGCGCGTCAGGCGGCGGGGGCGGACCCGGGGTCAGGCGGCGGGGGCGGACCCGGGGTCAGGCGGCGAGGTCGGACTCGGGGGCGGGCGGCCGTTCGGCGGTGGGCGAGCCGCCACCGCGGCGCTGCCGGCCGTCGCCGGTCCCGGCCGGTCGCGCGGTCACCAGGGGCGCGGCCGCGGTCCGGGAGACCGCGTGGCAGAGCGGGACCAGCACCACGTTGGCGAGCGGCGCCAGCAGCAGCACCACGGCGGCGGCCAGCGCGTAGCCGCCCAGCACGTCGGTCGGATAGTGCACGCCCATGTAGACCCGGCAGAAGCCCTGCAGCAGCGCCAGCACCCCGGCGATCGCCCCGAGCCGCCGGTTGACCAGGAACAGCGCCACGGCCACGCCCATCGCCATGGTCGAGTGGTCGCTGACGAAGGAGTGGGTGCCGGCCTTGCCGGCGACCAGCACGTGCAGGTCGGGATGGCTGACGAAGGGTCTGGGCCGGTCCACGATCGCGGAGATCGGCAGGTTGGCCAGCTCGGCCAGCGCCACCGACAGCGGCACCCAGAGCACCCCGGCGACCGCCACCGGTGCGTCGGGGCGGCGGCGCGCGGTCAGCCAGCCGATGGTGACCAGGGCCAGCAGGCCGAGCAGGATGCCGTACTCACCGATCCAGGAGACCAGCGAGTCCAGCCAGTGCGGCGCGCTCTTCGCCAGGTCGTTGACGGTGTAGAGCAGCTCGAGATCGGGGTTGCCGTCGCCCGGGTCGGCCAGCAGCGTGGACACCCCTTACCTCCTGTGCACGGTCGACCGGCGCTGTCGGCTTGCAGCCTACTTGACCTGGCGTGGTCGAACTGGCGTCCCGTCAGGGCGACGGGCTGGCGGAGGCCGAGGCGAGGGAGGAGCCGCCCTTGCCGTCCAGCGCGGAGCCGCCGGTGATGGTGCCGTCCGCGGCCCTGGTGGGCAGCGCGGCGGCGCCGTCCGGGGTGACCCGGGTCGCGCCGATGTAGTCGGAGCGGTCGATCGCGTCGTACCGGATCTCGGCGCCGGTGTGCGGGGCGTCGATCATGTAGCCGCCGCCGACGTAGATGCCGACGTGGTGGATGCTGCGCGGATCGCTCAGGTCGGTGGCGAAGAACACCAGGTCCCCGGGACGGAGTTGGTCGCGGCTGGGGTGCTGGCCCGAGTACCACTGGTCGTTGGCCACCCGGGGCAGCTCGATGCCGACCGAGTGGAAGGCGGCCCAGGTCAGTCCGGAGCAGTCGAACCGGCCGTCCAGTCCCGTGCCACCCCACTCGTACGGGATGCCCAGCTTGGTCTGCGCGAAGTAGATGGCGCCGTTGGCCTGCGGGGAGATCGCGACCGGAGTGGTGACGGCGGTGAAGCTGCGCGCCAGCGAGAGGATCGACTGGACGTAGTTCTGGGTCTCGGAGTAGGGCGGGATGCCGCGGTTGCGGAGCACCGCGTCGGTGCCGGCGTTGTAGGCGGCCAGCATGTTGGCCTGCGGGTCGCCGGGGACGGAGGCGACGTCCCTGGCGTAGGCGCAGTCGATCCGGGCGGCCATCGGGATGGCCTGGCTCGGGTCCCACGGGTTGGTCCAACCCGGGTCCGCGTACTGCTTCCAGGTGTCCGGCATGATCTGACTGATGCCCTGCGCGCCGACGTTGCTGACGGCGGTGGGGTTGAACCCGCTCTCCTGGTAGAGCTGGGCGGCCAGCAGCGGCGGGGTCACCTGCGGGCAAGTACTGCTGCCGGCCTGCTGGATGAGGGACTGGTAGGCGGCCGGGACCGTGCCGGTGGCGAGCGACACGTGGGATCCGCCGCCCGCCGCGCCCTGGGGCAGACCGCTCGCCGCATAGGTGCCGAGGCCGAGCAGGAGCAGGAAGCCGCCGCCAAGAGCTCCCGCTGCGATCGCCGCTCGGCCGCCATTCCGGAGTACCATCAGCACCATCCCGATGCAGTGTCAGAGTGCTTGTGTCCGAGGTGCTGAGCTATTGGTTCGGTCCTGGACAGGAGCCTCCGGCGCGGTACCGGAACGCATATGCCCCCCGCACGCGCCAAGTCGAACGGCCGACACCTCCACCAGTCTGCTGCAATGCGTTGCCCAGCGCAATCATCGGAGATACAAAGAGTGAGCGCTATCCTTCGTCCAGTGGACATCCTGGCAAACGTGTCCCGTGCCCCGCGACCAATCCTCAAGAAGTAGCCAAGTCGACATCAGATCCGGCCAAGAATAGGCCCTGGCCCTTCGCGCGTCGGTGGTCGTGGCCGTTGAATTGCCTGATCGGGCGGTGAGACAGGAAATGCACGTGAGTGACACAGTGAGCAGCGTGGGCAGCACCGTGAATGGATATGCAAGCGGCCTGCTGGCCGCCGACCCTCCCAAGAAGCCCGGCATCGACACCATTATCGGTGGCATCGCCCCTGATTGGGGCCCCTTCGCCACGCTGGGCTCGGAGGCCCGGATCATGGTCGAGGTGGTGATGGCCGTCGCGATCCTGCTCTGCCTGGCGATCGCGGTCTGGGGGGCGGCCAAGCAGCGGATCGGCGCCACCGCGCTGCGCGACACCTTCAGCGCCGAGCAGGGCAAGGGGCTGATCGTCGCCGGCCTGACCGGCGTGTTCATCATTGGATCACTCGGCACCCTGTTCACCATTGTGTACGGCATGGCCATCTGATGAACGTTCATCTGATGAGTGCGGTCTCCTGATGGTCGCGTTCGTCTGATGACCTGACAGCCGACCGGGCCCACCACGGCCGGGTCGCCACACCGCTCCCCCAGCCCTCGGCCGGGGGACCCCCCATGCCTCCGCGCCGCAGGCCGGAAGACCACGACGGAGCCCACCCCCGGCTCCCTGTCCCAGGAGGGCCGCCGTGCCGTTGCCCGACGACCAGCCGCACACCCGTACGCGGCTGCCGGTCGGCGAACAGGCCTCCGGCCAGCCGACAGCGCGTCAGCCCCGGCCGCTGCGCACCCTGCTGACCGTCCTGGTCGTGGTCACCCTGCTCGTGGTGGCCATCGCCATCGCCAACAACGCCCGTTCCGGCGCCCCGACTTCGGGCGGCGCCGGCGCAGCGCACGCCACCGGCGCGGTGCCGCCCGGCGGCGCCGCCACCGCGCCCAGCGGCGAGCAGCCGGTGACCGCGACCAGCAACGGCATCGGCACCGGCTACCCCCACACCGACCAGGGCGCCCAGTCGGCCGCCGCCAACTACGCGGTGGCGCTGGGCGGAGCGGACATGTTCCAGCCCGCCGGGCGGGGGCGGATCCTCGACACCATCGCCGACCCGGCGGCCGCGGGAGCCCTGCGGGGGGTGCTGGACCAGGCGGCCGCGCCGGCGGTGCTGGCCGGCCTGGGCCTGGACGCCCAGGGCAAGGCGCCCGTCGACCTGACCTTCGTGAGCCGCACCACCCCGATCGGCACCAAGACGGACGCCTTCTCGCCGGACAAAGCCAAGGTGGATGTGTGGTGCGCCGGGATGACCGGCATGGCCGGGCAGAACACCACCCGGCCGGTCACCGCCAGCTGGTTCACCTTCACCATCACGCTGCACTGGACCGGTGGGGACTGGAAGGTGAGCGACCTCAGCAGGCAGACCGGCCCGGTCCCGCTGCCGGCCGACCAGCAGGCCTCGACATCCGATCAGATCACCGGCGCGGTCCAGCAGTTCGGAGGCTTCCGCTATGCCCGCTGACGCTCGCGAACGCTCCTTCCCGCGGCGCGCGGGGAGACTGGGAGCGGCATTCGCGGTGGTGCAGCTGACCGCCCTGCTGGCGGCCCAGCGCGCGTTCGCGGCGCCGAGCCCGACTCCGGCGTCCGGCAGCCCCACCCCGTCGGGCAGCCCGTCGCCGAGCTCCAGTGCCTGCAGCGTGCTGCCGCTGCCGGGAAGTGACGTCTACTGCGCGCAGGGCAACGGCTCCGGCACGCTCCCCGGCTCCGGGACCGTCGGCTCCGTGACCGATCCGCTCGGGTCGTTGGCGAAGGCGTGTGCGCAGGCGGCGGCGTGGGTGGTGCGGAACCTGTCGGGGGCGATCGACAGCACGACGCAGGTGGACTTCACCAACACCGACTTCCTGTCGCAGTACGCGGTGGTGTTCGCGGCGTCGACGGTGCTGACGCTGGTGCTCTGGCTGCTGGCGGTGACCAAGCGGGCGGTCCGCGGGGTGCCGCTGACGCAGGCGATCTCGGAGGCCATCGGGTTCCTGTGGCTGACCGTGATCGCCTCGGCGTTCACCCCGCTGATCCTCTACACCCTGGTGGGGGCGACCGACGGGGTGACGGCGGTGATAGCGGCCGGGACGAAGTCCGGCACCGGGGACTACCTCGGCGGGTTCGCCGACACCCTGGAGCACGGGTCGATCGGCGGCGGGCCGCTGATACTGGTGCTGGTCTCGCTGGTGGCGGTGCTGGCCGCGGTGGTGCTCTGGATCGAACTGTGGGTGCGCACCGCGATGCTGTACGTGGGAGCGCTGCTCGGCACCGCCGTGTACGCGGGGCTGGTCGACAAGCAGCTGTGGAAGCACGTGCGCCGCTGGGCGGGACTGATGGCGGCGATCGACCTGGTCAAGCCGGTGATCGTGATCATCCTTGGCCTGGCCGCCGCGGTGGCCGGCAGCGCCGGCGCCTCCGACGACTTCTCCAGGGTGCTCGCCGGCCTGGCGATCCTGTTCCTGTCGGTCTTCGCCAGCAGCGCGATCTACCGCTTCGTGCCCGGCTTCGGCGACGAGATGCTGCACCTGCGGCAGGCCAGGGCGAGCGCGGTCAGCGCCGGCCAGGCGATGATCAACGGGCCGGCCAACCTGGTCAAGCAGGGCATCTCGACGCACGGTTCGCGCGGCGGGGCGGAGACCGCGACCGCCTCGGCCAGCGGCGGCGCGGGCGGCGGTTCGGTCGCCCCCGGCATCGCCGCGCACGCGACCCGGCAGCCCGCCGCCGCGCCGAAGCCACCGGCCCCACCGGCCCAGCCCCCAGCCCAGAACCCAGCGAAGGGAGGGTGACGCACCTTGAGCAGCGAGCCGCTCGGCCAGTACGGGGGGCAGTACGCCCAGCCGTACGTCCACCAGCGCCGCACCTACCTGATCGGCAAGTCGCGACCGAACGCGCCGATCGGGCGGAACCGGGAGTCCGGGGAGATCATCCTGATCATCTTCGGCGCCTTCCTGGGGATGCTCTGGGGTCTGCTGGTGCCGGTCCTGGCGTTGCGGATCGTCGGCCTGGTGGGCTTCCCGCTGCTGGCCATCGCCGCGGTGTACCTGCCCTACCGGCGCCGGACCTTCTACAAGTGGGTGGAGATCAACCGCACCTTCCGGCGCACCGTGCGCAGCGGCCGGGCGGTCTGGCAGTCCACCGCGATGGATGCCGGCACCCGGTTGGACGGCCGGGAGGTCGAGATCGGTCCGCCGCCGGGCGTGGGGCGGCAGCGCTGGCTGACCGCGCCGTTCGGGCCGGACGAGATCGCCGTGCTGATGCACCTGGAGCGGCGCACCGTGACCGCCGCGATCGAGATCGAGGGCCCGGGCGTGGGGCTGCGCGACTCCGAGGACCAGGAGGCGCTGGTCGACCGGTTCGGCACCCTGCTCAAGCACGTCGCCAACGGGGACGGCTTCGTGACCCGGCTGCAGATGCTGGCCCGCACCCTGCCGGCCGACCCGGACGCGCACGCCAAGGACGTCGAGCGGCGCGGCGACCAGGACGCGCCGCGCTGGCTGCGGGACTCCTACGACCAGCTGCAGTCGATGGTGTCCACCTCCTCCGAGCAGCACCGGGCCTACCTGGTGGCCTGCATGCACTACACCCGGGACCTGGCCGCCGAGTCGCACGCGATGGGCCGCAGCGCCTACGACAAGCGCGGCGCGGTTCGCGAGGACGACGGCTTGGCGGCAGTCATGGCGCGTGAACTCACCGACATCTGCGCCCGGTTGGCGGAGGCCGACATCCGGGTGCGGCAGCCGCTGGGCGAGGCCCGGCTGGCCTCGCTGCTGCACTCGATGTACGACCCGGACCACCCGATCGACCACATCCAGGCGATGACCCGGCGCAACGCCTGGCCGGCCGAGCTGGACGCCACCGACCCGCAGTTCCTGCAGGCCAAGACCCGCGAGTCGGCCACCCGGGAGCCCTGGTGCCACGCCACCGCCTGGATCAAGGAGTGGCCGCTCACCCCGGTGGGCGTCAACTTCCTCGCTCCGCTGCTGGTGCACACCCCGGACGTGATCCGCACGGTCGCCGTCACCATGGACCTGGAGCCGACCGACGTCGCGATCGAGCGGATGCTCACCGAGAAGACCAACGACGAGGCGGAGGCCAGCCGCGCGGCCAAGATGAACCGCACGGTGGACCCGCGCGACCTGGCCCACACCGGCCGGGTCGACCAGCGCGGTGACGACCTGGCCTCCGGCGCCGCCGGGGTGAACCTGGTCGGCTACATCACGGTCTCCGCCCGCAGCCCCGAGGCGCTGGCCCGCGACAAGCGGACCATCCGGGCCTCGGCCGGCAAGAGCTACCTCAAGCTGGAGTGGTGCGACCGCGAGCACCACCGGGCGTTCGTCAACACCCTGCCGTTCGCCACCGGCATCCGCCGCTGACCGTCCGCCACCGGCATCCGCCGCCGACCAACTGGAGCCACCCGTGGCCATGGGCAACCTCACCGACGCGTTCACCAGCCTGATGTTCGGCAAGGTGGAGACCACCCGGCTTCCGGTGCGCACCTCCACCGGGCAGGCCCAGGCGGTCTACCTGCCCACCGCCGCACCGGGGTTGGGCGACTCCGGGGTGATCATCGGCCGCGAGGTGTACAGCGGAAAGGGCTACGTCTACGACCCGTTCCAGCTCTACGGTCAGCAGCTGCCGGCCCCGCACTGGCTGGTGCTCGGCGAGTCCGGAAACGGCAAGTCGGCGCTGGAGAAGACCTACGTGCTGCGGCAGTTGAGGTTCCGCGACCGGCAGGTGGTGGTGCTGGACGCGCAGGGCGAGGACGGTGTCGGCGAGTGGAACCTGATCGCCGACGCGCTGGGCATAAAGTCCGTCCGGCTGGACCCGATGGCGGCCCGGGACGGCGGGGTCAAGCTCAACCCGCTGGACCCGGCGATCACCACCACCGGGCAGCTCTCGCTGCTGCGCACCATCATCGAGGTGGCGATGGGCCGGAGCCTGGAGGAGCGGGCCGGCTTCGCGCTGAAGGCGGCGCACGCCCACGTCCGGGCCACCGTGACGGACCGCCAGCCGATCCTCGGCGACATCATCGAGACGCTGCGGCGCCCCGACCTGTCCTCGGTGGAGTCGCTCGGGGTCGACCCGGAGGAGGTGCAGTCCTGGGGCCTGGACGTGGCCCTGGTGCTGGACCGGCTGGTCGACGGTGACCTGCGCGGCATGTTCGACGGGCCGACCAGCTCGGGCATCGACCTGGACGCTCCGCTGATCGTCTTCGACCTGTCGCACATCGACCGCAACTCGATCGCGATGCCGATCCTGATGGCGATCGTCGGCGTCTGGCTGGAGCACACCTGGATCCGCCCCGACCGCAGGAAGCGCATCTTCCTGGTCGAGGAGGCCTGGCACATCATCAACAGCCCGTTCGTCGCCCAACTCTTCCAGCGGCTGCTGAAGTTCGGACGCCGACTCGGTCTGTCGTTCGTCGCCGTGGTGCACCACCTGTCGGACGTGGTGGACGGTGCCGCCGCCAAGGAGGCCTCGGCGATCCTCAAGATGGCCTCCACCCGCACCATCTACATGCAGAAGGCCGACGAGGCCCGGGCCACCGGCCGGGTGCTCGGCCTGCCCAGGTGGGCGGTGGAGATCATCCCCACCCTCTCCCCGGGCATCGCGGTCTGGGACGTCAACGGCAACGTCCAGGTGGTCAAGCACATCATCACCGAGACCGAGCGGCCGCTGGTCTACACCGACCGCGCAATGACCGAGGACGCGGTGGCCGAGCGCATCCGGGCCGAACGTCAGCTCGCGGCGGAGCCGGGAGTCTGACGTCGGGGCCGGTGCGCGAGATGGGGGTCCCCCCGGCCGGAGGCTGGGGGAGCATCCGGGCCGAACGTCAGCTCGCGGCGGAGCCGGGAGTCTGACGTCGGGGCCGGTGCGCGAGGTGGAGAACTCCGTCAGTCGGCGGTCGGACCAGGGGCATGAGGCGGCTGCGGGGGCTGGGGTGGCCGCGGGGGCAGCGGGGGTGTCGCCGGGGGCGGTTCCGGTGCGCCGGGCAGGGTGACCACCGCGAACGCACCCGGGCCGCCGTCCGGTGCCGGGCCGAGCGTGACCCGGCCGCCGCTGTCCTCCACGGTCTGCGCCACGATCGACAGGCCCAGCCCCGAACCCGGCAGCTGCCGGGACGACGGGGAGCGCCAGAACCGGTCGAAGACGTACTGCAGTTCGTCCTCCGGGATGCCCGGTCCGTGGTCGCGGACCGTCAACCGGCCGTGGTGCAGGGTCACTTCGATGGTGCCGGCCGGTGGGCTGTACTTCACCGCGTTGTCGAGCAGGTTCATCACGGCGCGCTCCAGCGCAGCCGCGTCGGCCTGGGCGTACCAGGGCTCCATGGTCACGTCGAAGTTGAGCCCCGGGCCGCGCAGCTTGGCCCGTTCCACGGCGCGTTGGGCGATCTCGTGCACCGCGACCACCGCCACGTTCTGCCCCGGGCGCGGCGAGTCCGGGCGGGACAGCTGCAGCAGGTCACCGATGAGCACGGTGAGTTCCTGCATCTGCGCCTTCATCGAGCCGAGCAGCTTGGTCTTGGTGGCGGGCGGCAGCGGTCGACCGGTCTCGTCGCTGCGGATCATCAGGTCCACGTTGGTGCGCAGCGAGGTGAGCGGCGTGCGCAGCTCATGTCCGGCGTCCGCGATCAGGCGGGTCTGGCGCTCCCGGGAGTTGGCGAGCGCGGTGGACATGGAGTTGAAGGACGAGGAGAGCCGGGCGATCTCGTCTTTGCCGTGCACCGGGATCGTGGTGCCCACCTCCTCGGTGCGGGCGATGTGCTCCACGGCGTCCGTGAGGTCGTCGACCGGGCGCAGGGCGGCCCGGGCGACGATCCGGCCGGTGACCCCGGCGATGCCGATGCCGATGGCGGAGACGACGATGAGGATGAAGCCGAGGTTCTCCAGGGAGCTGTCCACCTTGGCCAGCGAGCTGGCGGTGACCAGGAGCGCCGGCTTCTGCGAGGGGCTCGGGTAGCCGGCGGTCACGCGAACCATGGCCGGTTCGCCGTCGGAGTACCTCCCCACCCGGTAGCTGGACTTGGCGGGCTCACCTGGTACCAGGGAGTGCAGCAGGTCGAAGTCGCTCTTGTAGAGCTCGATCCCGCGCGGTGCGGCGTTGGGCAGTACGCAGATCTGGTCGCTGTCGAAGACCAGCTCCTGGTCCCAGCGGTTCTCGCCGTAGCTCGCTTGCTGGCGCGGTGCGAGCTGGTCGTAGTACTGCTTCGCGACGCCGGCCGCCTCCTGGGGCGTCGTGCTGCAGGGGGCGTCCAACGGGAATCGGGGCTTCGCCGAGACGCTGGCCAGGTTCTCCTGCTGCAGCTGGTAGATCTCCTGCCTGGCGATGAACCAGGCCGCCGTCGAGGCGATCGCGATCGCCACCGCCACCGCCACCGACGCCAGTACCGCCAGCCGGCTGCGCAACGACATGTCGTGGTACCACCGCGACAGCCGCCCGCGCGCCCGCTTCCCCCGTGATCGAACCTGCGTGCTCATCACCCTCAGGCCGTCGCTCCGCTGGGCGCGCGCAGCGCGTAGCCGACACCGCGCACCGTCTGGATGAGCCGGGGCATGCCGCCCTGCTCGGTCTTCCTCCTCAGGTACATCACGTACACGTCGAGCGAATTGGAGGACGGTTCGAAGTCGAAGCCCCAGACCGCCTTGAGGATCTGCTCCCGGGTGAGCACCTGGCGGGGGTGCGCGAGGAACATCTCCAGCAGCATGAACTCGGTGCGGGTCAGCTCGATCGGCTTGCCGGAGCGGGTGACCTCGCGGGTGGCGGTGTTCATCTTCAGGTCGGCGAAGGCGAGCACCTCCGAGTCGTCCTCCACCACGCCGGCCCGCGCGGCGGCCTCGGTGGCCAGCGCGTTGCGGCGCAGCAGGGCGCGGATCCGGGCCAGCAGCTCGTCCAGTTCGAACGGCTTGGCGAGGTAGTCGTCGGCGCCGACGTCCAGGCCGGTGACCCGGTCGCCCACCGCGTCGCGCGCGGTGAGCATCAGGACCGGGGCCGTGTCGCCGCGCGAACGCATCCGGCGGACGGTGGTGAGGCCGTCCATCCGGGGCATCATGATGTCCAGCAGCACCAGGTCCGGCTTGTCGCGTTCGACGGCCTCCAGCGCCTCGTAGCCGTCGGTGGCGGTGCTGACCTCGTAGCCCTCGAAGGCGAGGCTGCTCTCCAACGCGTCGCGCAGCGCGGGCTCGTCGTCGACCACGAGCAGCCGCGCGGGCGGCGCGGAAGGCTCGGCGGGGTTGCGGTCGTCGGCGGGGGGAGTCATCGGCGGGAGTGCCCTCTCTGGATGTGGAAGGGGTGTTGCCATTGTGCGGTGCGGACCACCCGGAACGGGACCACCGGGGACCAGCAGGTTGCACATCAGGGGTTCAGCGGCTCACCGATCAAGCGGCTCACAGGTTCTGGCCGGCCTGCATCTTGGGCAGCACCTGCTTGACGGTGTCGATCGGGATGGCGAAGCCGAGGCCGACGCTGCCGCCCTGGCCGGAGCCGGAGCCGGAGTTGCCGCTGCCGGAGTACATCGCCGAGTTGACGCCGATCACCTGGCCGGCGGCGTTGATCAGCGGGCCGCCGGAGTTGCCGGGGTTGAGTGCGGCGTCGGTCTGCAGCGCCGAGTAGGTGGCGGTGCTGCCGCTGTTGGAGGGGCGGCTGTTGTAGCCGGGCAGGAACGGGAAGCCGAAGCCGCCGTTGCCGCGCGTGGTGGTCTCGTCGACCTGCACGGTGACCGGGCGGTCCTTGGCGCTGATGATGCCGGAGGTGACGGTGCCGGTCAGGCCGTCCGGGTTGCCGATGGCGACCACCTGGTCGCCGACCTGCAGGGCGCCGGAGGAGCCGAGGGTGGCCGGCTTGAGGCCGCTGGCGCCGCCGGCGGTGATCACCGCGAGGTCGCTCGACTTGTCGGTGCCGGTCACCGTGCCGGTCGTCTTGGCGCCGTTGTTGAAGGTCACGGTGATGCTGCCGCCGTCGCTGACGGCGCTGGAAATCACGTGGTAGTTGGTGAGGATCTGGCCGCCGGCGGTGAGGATGATCCCGGTGCCGATGTCGCTGCCGCCGCTGGTCTGCACGGTGATCTGGACGACGCTCGGCGAGACGGCGGAGGAGATCGCGGCCACGTTGGCGGTGCCGCTCTGGTCGGAGACCGGGCTGACCACGGTCGGGGCGGAGGCGCTGGTGGAGGCGGCGGTGTGCCCGCCCTCCACGACGGTGCCGCCGATCACGCCACCGAGCACGGCGGCGACGGCTGCGACGGCGGTGGCGAGGGCGACCCGGCCGCGCTGGTACCTCCCAGCCGCCAGGCCGGGGGCGAAGCCGGTGCGGGCGTGCTTCGCGGGTCCCTCGGGAGCGGGCGCCGGGTCGGCCTCGAAGGCCGGCGGGGGCGCCGGGTGGTCGAAGTAGTCGAAGTGAGCGGTGGGTGCCCCGGCCGGCTTCGGCGGGAACGGGTACCCCGACTCATCTGCGGTGCTGCGGTGCTCGCTCATGCACCACACGGTCCGCCCGGTGGATGAGGGTTCGATGAGAACCGGGTCAGAACGGCCAGAGAAGCCCGTTGGCTTCTCATAAAGGCGCGCTACTCTGCGCCCGCCACGCCGGGGGCCGCGTCGAGCGACGGCTCGCCGGCGCAGCCGCAGGAGCGCCGCACCACCAGCCGGGACGGGAAGCGCCGCACCCGCTCGGTGCCCGAGCCGGGCACCATCAGCGAGTCGTCCAGCACCAGGTCGACTGCGGCCCGGGCCATCGCCTCGCCCTCGCTGGCCACCGTGGTCAGCGGCGGGTCGGCCAGCGCGGCCTCGGGGATGTCGTCGAAGCCGGTCACCGCGAGGTCCTCGGGCACCCGCAGGTTCAGCTCGCGGGCGGCCCGCAGCACGCCGATCGCCTGGTCGTCGGTGGAGCAGAAGATCGCCGGCGGCCGGTCGTCGGAGCCGAGCAGCTTCAGCGCGACCTGGTAGGCGCCGTAGCGGTGGAACGGGGCCTCCACCAGCCGGCCGTCGGTGTCAAGATCGGCCGCGGCCATGGCCCGCTGCCAGCCCGCGATGTGGTCGATGACCGGGTCGCCGGGCACCGGGGTGTCCACCGGGCCGCCGAAGCAGGCCACGTACGGGTGGCCGTGCACCTCCAGCAGGTGCCGGACCACCAGCTCGGCGCCGCCGATGTCGTCGGTGACCACCGAGACGTCGTCGGCGGACTCCGGGCGGCGGTGCAGCAGCACCACCTTGGCGCCCTCCATGGCGGCGAACTCCCTGGCGGCACGCTGCGGCGCGCCCTGGCTGACCAGGATCAGACCGGAGACCCGCATGCCGAGGAAGGCCTGGATGTAGTGCATCTCGCGGTCTTCGACGTAGTCGGAGTTGCCGATCAGCACCAGCTTGTTGCGGTCGGAGGCGGCCCGTTCGACGGCGTGGGCCATCTCGGCGAAGAACGGCTGCCGGGCGTCCGGCACGATCATGCCGATCAGGTTGGTGCGGCGGGAGGCCATCGCCTGGGCGACGCTGTTCGGCCGGTAGCCGAGCTGCTCGATCGCGGCGAGCACCCGCTCCTTGGTGGCGGGTGCCACCGGGCGGGGTCCATCGTTGATCACGTAGCTGACGACCGCGGTCGAGGTCCCAGCCAGTCGGGCTACGTCGTCGCGCGTCACCTTGGCCACGCAGGGAGTCTACGCGTGTATGTCCAGCCCGCCAGTGCCCGGGCCCGGTACGATCCCGGGCCCGGACCGCGGGGTCAGCCCTCGACGGTGCTGGCGACGGGCCGGTCGGCCGCGTCGAGGGCCTCGGTGTCGGAGCCGGAACGGTCGTTCTTGTCGCCCTGGCTGGGCACCACGAAGCGGTAGCCGACGTTGCGCACGGTGCCGATCAGCTGCTCGTGCTCGACGCCGAGCTTGGCCCGCAGCCGCCGGACGTGCACGTCGACGGTCCGGGTGCCGCCGAAGTAGTCGTAGCCCCAGACCTCCTGCAGCAGCTGGGCCCGGGTGAAGACCCGGCCGGGGTGCTGGGCGAGGTACTTCAGCAACTCGAACTCCTTGAACGTGAGGTCGAGCACCCGGCCCTTGAGCCTGGCCGAGTAGGTGGCCTCGTCCACCGAGAGGTCGCCGCTGCGGATCTCCATCGGGCTGTCGTCCACCGTGGCCTGCGCCTTGCGCCCGACTGCCAGCCGCAGCCGGGCCTCCACCTCGGCCGGCCCCGCGGTGTCCAGCAGCACGTCGTCGACGCCCCACTCGGCGGTGACGGCGGCCAGGCCGCCCTCGGTGACCACCAGCAGCAGCGGGGCGCTCACCCCGGTGGAGCGGAGCAGCTGGCAGAGCGAGCGGATCTGCGGGAGGTCGCGGCGGCCGTCGACGAGTATGACGTCGGCGCTCGGCGTGTCGACCAGGGCCGAGCCCTCGGCCGGGGCGACCCGGACCTGGTGCAGCAGCAGCCCGAGGGCCGGCAGGACCTCGGCGGAGGGCTGCAGAGCGTTGGTGAGGAGGAGGAGAGAACTCATACCCGGGGCGTCCCCTTTTCTTCTCCGTGGCCTGCCGGGACTGCGCAGGCTGCTCGTGGTGCGGCTGGTGGGGCGCACATCGTCGTGCGACAGCCGACACGGGTGGGCTACCACTCGCAAGGACGTCCGGATGGGTGTCCTGAAAGCACAAAAGGACCCGAGGGCGACTCTGCCCGGATCCCTTGCGTACCGGAGAGAATAGCCCACCAGGCCCGTTCGCCCTAGGGGGCGGGCAGCGTGACGAAGATCGCGTCGCGCCGCGTGTGACCCCGCGTGACGGCGGTGAGCTGGGGCGTTCCCGCTGCGGGCGGGGCCGGGCCATCATGGAGCACGGCACGCCGGATCCGTATTCGTCCATCTCGCAGAAGGGGCCGCACGATGTCCGCGACCACCGAGTCCTCCCCGCCCGTAGCCGCGGTGACCGGCACCATCCGCTACTGGGCGGCCGCCAAGGCCGAGGCGGGCATCGCCGAGGAGCCCTTCCGGGCGGCCACGCTGGCCGAGGTGCTGGAGCAGGTGCGGCAGCGGCACGCCGAGCGGCCGGGCTTCGTCCGCCTGCTGGACATCTGCTCCTACCTGGTGGACAGCGAGCCGGTGGGCAGCCGGGACCGCGCCGAGGTGCGGCTGACCGAGGGTGGCACCGTGGAGGTGTTGCCGCCGTTCGCCGGCGGGTGACGCCGTCCGGCGGCCCGGCCGACCGGAACCATGGTCACCGGTGGATCGTCGTACCGGCGGTAGACAAGCCGCCGGGGGAACGCCGGTGGCTGCCGACGGGGAGAGGGAAGTCGATGCGGACCTGGATCAAGGTGACCGTCCCGGTCGTGCTGCTCGCCGGCCTGCTGGTGGGCGCGGACCGGGTGGCCGTGACCGTGGCGGAGGACCAGGCGGCCGACAAGCTCGCCGGCCACCAGGGCATCTCGGGGCGCCCTACGGTCTCCATCGACGACGTGCCGTTCCTGACCGACCTGATCGACCAGAAGCTCGGCAAGGTCTCGCTGTCGGCCTCCAGCATGACGCTGAGCGGCACCGGTGGGCAGAGCGTCCAGCTGCACGACTTCCGCGCCGA
Organism: Kitasatospora humi; assembly: GCF_020907985.1. Lineage (GTDB taxonomy): Bacteria > Actinomycetota > Actinomycetes > Streptomycetales > Streptomycetaceae > Kitasatospora > Kitasatospora humi. The sequence continues at coordinate 28,463 of NZ_JAJJPA010000004.1, forward strand.
CCTGAGCGGGGTCAAGGTGAACTCCGGCTACACCTCGGCGACCGTGGACTCGGGCAGCGGCCGCGGCCTGGTCGGCTACCAGGAGGTGCACGACCTGATGGGCCTGGACCCGCGGATCTCGCTCGGCTACGGCGGCCCCGGGCTGGTCAAGGTGGGCTACCAGGTGTTCGGGCAGACGATGTCGAGCACGGTGACGCTGAAGAACGACGGCAACACGATCAAGGTCGGCAGCATCGGCAAGCTGCCGTCGGGCCTCGGCGGGCTGCCGGGGGTGGGCGGGCTGATCCAGCAGGACCTCGGCGCCAAGGACTTCACCCTGCAGGGGCTGCCGGTCGGGCTGCACCTGGACACGGTGACCCCGCAGCCCGGCGGCATCGAGCTCTCCTTCGTCGGCAGTGGCGTCACCCTGACCAGCTGAGGCCCCGTGGGGGCCTGCGGCGGTACCGGTGGACCTCAGGGGCAAATCCCAGGATCCGACATATTTCATCTCACTATTCGACATGTTGGTGACAGGGCGGGCTTCGCTCCCTAGCATCGTGCCCATGAAGCGACAGGCGAATCTCACCAAGCGGCGGGCGGTAGACCTCTGCCGCGTGGCTGCCTGCCTGTGTCGAATGCGCTGATCGGCGGCCTGCTCCGGCAGGTTCGACGCTCCCTCGGCCCTCGGTCGGGGCCCATCGCCGCTGTCGCGGCCCGCGTGGGCACGTTCCAAGCCCGCGGCCGCACCTCCCGCGTACTGCCCGACGGCACTTCGTACCCCGCTCGCCGTCCCACCATCCGGACAGAAAATCGGACAGGTGGGCCCACGGGGTGATCCGGCCGCCGTCCGGGCCATCACCTTCCGCCAACCGCCCCCGGATGGAGACAGAACACATGAGCCGCAGTGACGTCCTGGTCGACGCCGACTGGGTCCAGGCCCACCTGGACGACCCGAAGGTCGTCATCGTCGAGGTGGACGAGGACACCGCCGCGTACGACAAGAACCACATCAGGAACGCCGTCCGGATCGACTGGAAGAAGGACCTGCAGGACCCGGTCCGCCGCGACTTCGTCGACCAGGCCGGCTTCGAGGCGCTGCTGAGCGCCAAGGGCATCGCCAACGACGACACCGTGGTGCTCTACGGCGGCAACAACAACTGGTTCGCCTCCTACGCCTTCTGGTACTTCAAGCTCTACGGCCACCAGGACGTGCGCCTGCTCGACGGCGGCCGCAAGAAGTGGGAGCTGGACTCCCGCGACCTGGTCGACGGCGCCGAGGTCCCGAACCGCCCGGCCACCGAGTACCGGGCGCAGGCCCAGAACACCGCCCTGCGCGCCTTCCGCGACGACGTGGTGAACGCCATCGGCGCCAAGAACCTGGTCGACGTGCGCTCGCCCGACGAGTTCTCCGGCCGCCTGCTGGCCCCGGCCCACCTGCCGCAGGAGCAGTCGCAGCGCCCGGGTCACGTGCCGACCGCCCGCAACATCCCGTGGTCGAAGAACGCCAACGACGACGGCACCTTCAAGTCGGACGAGGAGCTGCGCGCGCTCTACGCGGCCGAGGGCGTCGACCTGTCCAAGGAGACCATCGCCTACTGCCGGATCGGCGAGCGCTCCGCGCTCACCTGGTTCGTGCTGCACCAGCTGCTGGGCCAGGAGAACGTCAAGAACTACGACGGCTCCTGGACCGAGTACGGCAGCCTGGTCGGCGTGCCGATCGAGCTCGGCGCCAACTGAGCACCGCGCGCGACTTCACGAGCGAGGAGAAGAGACATGTGTGGTGCGAAGGCCGGCGGGCCCGACCTGGCAGGAGTTGACGTGGCGAACGAGACGATCATCCAGGGTTCGGTGACCCGCGACGGCGAGCCGGTCAACGGCTACGTCCGGTTGCTGGACGCGAGCGGTGAGTTCACCGCCGAGGTGCCGACCTCGGCGACCGGCCAGTTCCGCTTCTTCGCGGCCGAGGGCCAGTGGACGGTGCGGGCGCTGGTGCCCGGCGCGACCGTGGACCGCAAGGTGGTCGCCTCCAAGGGTGCGCTGACCGAGGTCCCGATCGCGGTCTGAGCCGGTGAAGCCGTAGGACCTGCCCGACGAGCCCCTGCCCAGGCGGGGGCTCGTCGTCTTACCGTGGAAGGGTGCAGCAGCGCAGCCGGCACCGGTACTACTTCCTCATGATGGGCGTCTGCCTCGGGCTCTTCGTCCTGGCCTGGGGAGTGGTGCGGTTCTTCTCGGTCGGCGCGGCGATCGGCATGTGCGTGGTGGCCATGCTGATCCCGCCGCTGGCGGCCGTCTTCGCCAACCGGCGCGACCCCGAGGACGACTGGTGGGAGGACCCCCGCTGGGACGACCCGGAGTGGGACAAGCCGGGCCACGACCGCGACCGTCCCGACCGCGAACCGCCCCGGGCCCCCGACCGCGGCGACCGGCGTCAGTAGACCAGCGCCTGCACCCCGTCGCCCATGACCTCGCTGACGAAGACCTGGGCGCCCGCGATCCGGACGCCCGCCACGACGTCGGCCTGCTCGATGCCCCGGCGGACGGCGCACTGGGTGCACAGCGTGACCGTGCCCCCCGCCAGGATGCCCTCCAGCAGGTCCGGCAGCGGTGCGGCATGGGGCAGGCTGAACTCGGCGGCCCGGCCCGGCAGCGCGAACCAGGACGACTCTCCGGTGAGCCAGAGCGAGACCTCGACCCCGCTGGCGACCGCGACGGCCGCGACGGTGAACGCCTGGGAGCAGCGCTCGGGCGCATCGGCTCCGGCGGTGACCTTGATGACCAGCTTCTTCGACACGCGGTCAGCCTAGACCGGTTGTGGTGGCCCTCACCGCGTCACCCCGGTGCCCGCCCGATAGACTCGCGCCGTCACCGTCCGTCCGTAGTTTCGCCGAACCGGGAGCGCCCCATGAGTGGCCTTGAGGTCTTCTTCGATGTTCTGCTGGCCGTCATGTCCATCGTGATCGTCTGGTTCGCCGCGTTCTCGGTGATGAAGCTGTACCAGGGCCAGCGCTGACCCTCCCGTACCGTAGGGGTTGTCCGCCCGTTTCCGACCGCCCTCAGGACCATGATCGAGATTCCCTCTGACCTCCACCCGGACGTCGTTTCGCTGGCCTTCCTCCTCGGCACCTGGGAGGGCGCCGGGGTCCACGCCCCCCTCCCCGGACAGGAGGGCCCGGGCTCGGAGAAGTGCAACTTCGGCCAGGAGATCGTGTTCCGGCACGACGGCCGGCCGTTCCTGGAGTTCCGGTCCCGCACCTGGGTGCTGAACTCCGCGGGCGAGAAGGTCCGTCCGCTGGAGAACGAGCACGGCTTCTGGCGGGTCACCAGCAACCAGCGCGGCACCAGCGGTGAGCGCGAGGTGGAGGTCTCGCTGGTCCGCGACGACGGCACCGTGGAGATCTGGTACGGCAAGCTGGCCGACGGCAAGCCGCAGATCGACCTGGCCACCGACGCCGTGGCCCGGGTCGAGGGCTCGGCCCCGTACACCGGCGGCAAGCGGCTCTACGGCTTCGTCGAGGAGCAGCTGCTCTGGGTCGGCGAGAAGCAGGCGCCCGAGGTGCCGCTGCGTCCGTACATGTCCGCCCAGCTCAAGAAGGTGCTCAACCCGGCCCAGCTGGTCAAGGACGTCAACGACCTGCCGGACGACGGGATCGCCTTCTTCCGCTGAGCGGCCGGGTCCCACCGACGGCCACCGATCCCCACCGAGCGAGGGACGGCATCAACGCAGTGAACGACGGCACGACCGACTGGAAGGCCGATCTGCGCGAGCGCGGCTACCGCCTCACCCCGCAGCGCCAGCTGGTGCTGGAGGCGGTGGACGTGCTCGACCACGCCACCCCGGAGGAGATCCTCGCCCAGGTCCGGCGGACCGCCAGCGGGGTGAACATCTCCACGGTCTACCGCAACCTGGAGCTGCTGGAGGAGCTCGGGCTGGTCTCGCACGCCCACCTGGGCCACGGCGCGCCGACCTACCACCTGGCCGGCCGCCACCACCACCTGCACCTGGTCTGCCGGGACTGCGGCTCGGTCGGCGAGACCGACACCGCGATCGCCACCCCGCTCATCGACGCGCTGCGCGACCAGCACGGCTTCGACACCGACCTCAAGCACTTCGCGATCTTCGGCCGCTGCGCCGACTGCACGGCCAAGGCCCAGCAGGGGCAGTCGCAGGCGCAGTCGTAAGCTGGCGGGCATGAAGAGCCCGCTGCTGTCCCTGCCCGGAGCCGTCCCCGCCGAGGGGCCCGACGAGGGGGTCGCGGCGCACTACGGCGACCTCTTCCGCGAACAGCGCGAACTGGCCGCCGGCCGCGCCTTCACCGACCTGTCGCACCGCGGCGTGATCACCGTGACCGGCCCGGACCGGCTCGGCTGGCTGCACCTGCTGCTGACCCAGCACGTCAGCGCGCTGCCGCCGCAGCAGGCCGTGGAGGCGCTGGTCCTCTCCCCGCACGGGCACGTCGAGCACGCCCTCTACCTGGTCGACGACGGCACCACCACCTGGGCGCACGTCGAGCCCGGCACCCAGGGCGCGCTGCTCGAGTACCTGGAGCGGATGAAGTTCATGTACCGGGTGGAGGTCGCCGACCGGACCGCGCAGTTCGCCGTGGTCCACCTGCCGGCCGGCAATCCGGCCGAGGCCACCGCGGCCGCCGCCGTGCGGGAACTCCCCTGGGGCCGCGACCTGTTCCTGCCGCGCGTCGAACTCGCCACCGCCACCGAGGAGTTCGGTGTCCCGGCAGGCGTCTGGGCGTACGAGGCGCTGCGGATCGAGGCGCACCGCCCGCGGCTCGGCTTCGAAACCGACCACCGCACCATCCCGCACGAGGTGGACTGGCTGCGCACCGCCGTGCACCTCGACAAGGGCTGCTACCGCGGCCAGGAGACCGTGGCCCGGGTGCACAACCTGGGCAGGCCCCCGCGCCGGCTGGTCTTCCTGCACCTGGACGGCACCGAGGAGTCCCTGCCCCCGCACGGCACCGAACTGCGCCCGGCCGGCGACGAGGCCGGGGGAGGCCGCCCGGTGGGCTTCGTGACCTCCTCGGCCCGCCACTACGAGCTGGGCCCGATCGCGCTCGCCCTGGTCAAGCGGAACACCCCGGTGGACGCGGTGCTGCTGGCCGGCACCGTGCCGGGCACCCAGGAGGTGGTGGTGGCGCCCTGACGGGCACCCGCGGGGTCAGACCTCCAGCAGCACGGTGAACGGCCCGTCGTTCACCAGCGAGACCTTCATGTCCGCGCCGAACCGGCCGGTCTCCACCTTGGCGCCGAGGGCGCGCAGCTGCTCGACCACCTCGGCCACCAGCGGCTCGGCGACCGGGCCGGGCGCGGCGGCGTTCCAGGTGGGGCGGCGGCCCTTGCGGGCGTCGCCGTAGAGGGTGAACTGACTGATCACCAGCAGCGGTCCGCCGAAGTCCGAGCAGGACAGTTCGGCCTGGTCGCCCTCGAACAGGCGCAGCGACCAGAGCTTGCGGGCCAGCTGGGCCGCCTTGGCCGGGGTGTCGTCATGGGTGACGCCCACCAGTACGCACAGGCCCGGGCCGCTGATCGCCCCGACCGTCTCCCCGGCCACCGTCACGGCGGCCTCGCTCACCCGCTGCACCACTGCTCGCATGCCGGCCATTGTCCACCAGGCCGGGCCGTCGGCGGCCGTTGTCCGGTCATATCAACGGCATCCGTTCGCCGGGCGGCCGTTCGGGTGCATCCGCGCAGCGCGGCGGGCCGCGGGATGGCACGATCGAGGGGTGGCCGTGCCCCGGGCGGGCCGGACGGCCGTTCGCGCCGTTCGCACGTCCGTGCCGGTGCGGCTAGCCCGCACGGGTGACATCGGCTGATCGGGGAACCCTCGGGAACCGCCGTTCGTGCAACCCGCGGGGCGGACGGCGCAGGGGTGGGACCGAAGGACGCGACGGCAGGTGGTTGCTCGATGGACACGACTCAGCTGGCCGCTCTCGGCCTCGCCGAACTGCGCGTGCTGCGCACCGACGCGCTGGAGCAGGAGGCAGATCTGTCCTACCTGCGGCGGCTGTTGCAGGGCCGGGTGGACATCCTGCGGGCCGAGCTGGACCGCCGCACCCTGGCCCGGCAGCCGGCCCCGTCGGCCGAGACGCTGCTGCACCGGCTGCCGCAGATCCTGGCGGACGCCCCCTCGCACGTGCGCCAGTCGGCACGGCACGTCACCCTGGGCACCCCGCGCGGCGAGCAGTACCAGGAGCAGGCGGACGCCCTGATGGGGGACGTCCGGCTGGCCGACCTGGCGGCGCACGCCTCCGCCGAGCTGCTGGCCGCGCTGGACCGGCTGACCGCCCGGGAGCGGGAGATCTCCGGGCGCCGCTCCGAGCTGCAGCGCACCGCCGACTGGTGCAGCGCCGAGATCACCCGCCGCTACCGGGAGGGCGAGGCCCGCGTCGAGGACCTGCTGGTCGACTGAGGCCGGGCCGGGCAGCACCTACCGGGGAGGCACGGGCAGCACCTGAGGGGACGGCACGGGCAGGTCCGGTCGGAGAACGACGGCGGGGCCGGCCGGGCGCTCCGTCAGCACCCGCCGGCCCCGCCCGCCCAGGCGATCAGTGGCCGCCCTGCTGCTCCAGGCGCTTGATCGACGCGGCGATCTCGGTCTCCGCCTCCAGGCGGCCGACCCACTCGGCGCCCTCGACCGACTTGCCCGGCTCCAGGTCCTTGTAGACCTCGAAGAAGTGCTGGATCTCCAGGCGGTCGAACTCCGAGACGTGGTGGATGTCCCGCAGGTGCTCCCAGCGCGGGTCGGTGGCCGGGACGCAGAGCAGCTTGTCGTCGCCGCCCGCCTCGTCGGTCATCTTGAACATGCCGATGGCGCGGCACTTGATCAGGCAGCCGGGGAAGGTCGGCTCGTCCAGAATGACCAGGGCGTCCAGCGGGTCGCCGTCCTCGCCGAGAGTGCCCTCGACGAAGCCGTAGTCGGCCGGGTAGCGGGTCGAGGTGAAGAGCATCCGGTCCAGGCGGAGGCGACCGGTCTCATGGTCGACCTCGTACTTGTTGCGGGAGCCCTTCGGGATCTCGATGGTGACGTCGAACTCCAACGGTGCCTCCAAGGTAGGGACTGACAGAATCCCAGTGTCTCCTACAGCAGGGGGTGCTGTGGAAAGGGGTTGGGCTGTGGCTGGGACATACCGGGGCAGGACGGCCGCACTGGTCGCGGCGATCACCGGGTTCGCGGTGCTGTCCGGCGGCGGACCGGCGCACCCGGCCGTGCCCGCCGAGCACGGCGGCCCGCCCGCCGCCGCGCCGCCGCCGGCGTCCGCCGCGCCCGCCGTGCTCCAGCCGGCGGTGCAGCAGGGCACGGAGGGCGAGCCGACCACCGCCGGGGTGCAGGCCGCGCTCGGCGGCCTCACCACCGACCGGGCGCTGGCCGCGCTGAGCTTCGCGGTCGTCGACGGCGGCACCGGCAAGCTGCTGCTGGGCGGGAACGAGACCGCGCCGGCCACCCCGGCCTCCACCACCAAGGTGGCCACCTCGGTGGCCGCGCTCGGCCTGCTGCCGCAGACGACCCGGCTGACCACCAAGGTGGTCAGGGGCGCCGCTCCGGACGAGATCGTGCTGGTCGGCGCCGGCGACCCGACGCTCACCGGCCTGAACCAGGACCAGGTCCGGATCGGCGGCTCCCCGGTCGACGCCGACTCGGCCCCCGCCTCGATGCCCGACCTGGCCCGGCAGACCGCCGCCTCGCTCAAGGCGGCCGGCCTGACCACCGTTCACCTCGGTTACGACACCTCGCTCTTCACCGGTTCGCCGTTCCACCCGTTCAACGACGGCACCGACCTCGGCCCGATGTCGGCGCTGATGGTCGACGAGGGCCGGATCACCGCCACCGACGACGTGGACGCCCCGGGGCGGGTGGCGGACCCGACCGCGCAGGCGGTCGCCGAGTTCACCCGGCTGCTCGCCGCCCAGGGCGTCAAGGTGGCCGACCAGCCGAAGGAGGAGCAGGCCCCGGTCGGCGCCGCGGTGCTCGGCCAGGTGCAGTCGCCGACCATCGTCCGGCTGATCGAGCGGGCCCTGACCAACTCCGACAACACGCTGGCCGAGGCGATCGGGCGACAGGTGGCGCTGGCCTCGCACCAGCCCGCCGGCTACGAGGGGGCCGGCGCCGCGACCACGGCCGAGCTGGCCAGGCTGGGCGTGCCGATCCAGGGCGTGCAGCTGTTCGACGGCAGCGGCATGAACCCCGGGAACACCATCCCGGCCGCGGTGCTGGCCGACCTGGTGGCGCTGGCCGCCTCGCCCGACCACCCGCAGCTGCGGCCGGTGCTCACCGGGATGCCGATCGGCGGCTTCACCGGCACCCTGAGGTCGCGCTACACCGCCGCGGAGGGCACCGCCGACGGCGCCGGCATCGTGCGGGCCAAGACCGGCTCGCTCTCCGGCGTGAGCACCCTGGCCGGCACCGTGGTCGACGCGGACGGACGGCTGCTGGCCTTCGCACTGATGTCCAAGGGCTTCGACGACGCGGGCGCCGCCCACGCCGCGATGGACCGGATCGTCGTCAAGCTCGCCGCCTGCGGCTGCCACTGAATCCGTCGGAATGCTTCCCGGCGCTGCCGCCGCGGCGGTGCAGCACGTACGGTGAGGGCATGACGAGCGCGAGCGGCGGTGCGGACATGGTCGACTGGAATCTCGCGGTCGCGACCGCGACCCGGCTGGCCCGCCCCGGCCCGGTGGTCACCCGTGCGGAGGCCGCCGCGGTGGTGGCCGAGCTGCGCGGGCACGCCAGGACTGCCGAGGGCGCGGTGCGCGAGTACACCCGGATGCACCCCGAGCGGCTCGGCAGCCGGGGCGCGGCCCGGGTGCTGGTGGTGGACCGCCCCGGCTGGGTGCGGGCGAACGTGGCCGGCTTCCGGGCCGTGATCGGCCCGCTGACCCGCAAGCTGGCGGCCCGCCGGGCCGAGACGCCGGGCGGCGCGGTGCTCGGCGCGGTCGGCGAGAAGGTCACCGGGGTGGAGGTCGGCGCGGTGCTGGCGCTGCTCTCCGGCAAGGTGCTTGGCCAGTACGAGACCTTCGCCGAGGCGGAGCCGGCGGTGGCCGCCCCGGACAGCCCGGCCGACCTCTTCGACCGGCCCGGGGCCGGCAGCCGGGAGCCGGCCGGCCTGGCGCCCGGCCGGCTGCTGCTGGTGGCGCCGAACATCGTCCAGGTGGAGCGGGAGCTGGACGTCGATCCGCACGACTTCCGGCTCTGGGTCTGCCTGCACGAGGAGACCCACCGCACCCAGTTCAGCGCGGTGCCCTGGCTGCGCGACCACGTGCAGTCCGAGGTGCAGTCCTTCCTGGCCGAGACCGATGTCGAGCCGATGGCGCTGCTGGAGCGGCTGCGCGAGGTGTTGGTCCCGGGGGAGCGGCCGGCCGGTAGGGCCGGCGGCGTGCTGGAGGTCGTGCAGACGCCCCGGCAGCGGGAGATCCTGGCCCGGCTGACCGCGGTGATGTCGCTGCTGGAGGGGCACGCGGACGTGGTGATGGACGGCGTCGGTCCGTCCGTGGTGCCCAGCGTCGGCGAGATCCGGGAGAAGTTCCAGCGCCGCCGGGACCGCGGCGCCGGGCGGCTGGACCTGATGCTGCGCAGGCTGCTCGGCATGGACGCCAAGCTGCGCCAGTACCAGGACGGCGCGGTCTTCGTGCGCGGGGTGCTGGACCGGATCGGGATGGACGGCTTCAACCGGGTCTGGACCTCCCCGAACACGCTGCCGACCAGGGAGGAGATCCAGGATCCGGCGGCCTGGGTGGCCCGAGTCGGACGCCAGTCCCAGCGGAAGCCCCCGGACGAGTGAATCGGCCCACCGCCGATACGTTTCTTCATTCACCCGTCCGTGGGACCGTGGTCGTACCGGTGGCGCGGGGGACTCGGGCGTGCCTTCCGTTCTGCGACGATCTGTGAGCACTCGGTCACCATCAGACCGGTCCCTCCGTCCGAGGAGCTGCTTCCCATGGCCCCACACCCCGCGGTCGCGGCGATACGCCTGGCCGTCCGTCGCGCCCTGGCGGACCTGGCGGCCGAGGCCGTCGAGTCCGGCGCCCCCGCCCCCGTCCCCGTCGTGAGCCGGCAGACCGCCCGGCACCGGCTGCCCGCCTCCGTGCCGCCCGCCGCCCCCACCGCCGGCAGCCCCGCCACCGTGCTGATCGGCAACGCCCGCCGCCACCCCTCCGGGCTGCCCCGCACTCCCGCCGCCCCCGACGCACCGCTGGTGCTGGTGGCGGTCAGCGGCGGCGCCGACTCCATGGCACTCGCCAGCGCCACCGCCTTCGAGGCCCCCAAGCTCGGCCTGCGGGTCGGCGCGGTCACCGTCGACCACGGCCTGCAGGACGGCAGCGCCGACCGGGCCCGGCAGGTCGCCGAGCGGCTGCGCGCCTTCGGCCTCGACCCGGTGGAGGCGGTCACCGTGCAGGTCGGCCGCCACGGCGGGCCGGAGAACGCCGCCCGGGAGGCCAGGTACGCGGCGCTGGACGCCGCCGCCGAGCGCCACCGGGCGCTGGCCGTCTTCCTGGGCCACACCAGGGACGACCAGGCCGAGACCGTGCTGCTGGGCCTGGCCCGCGGCTCCGGTGCCCGCTCGCTGGCCGGCATGCCGGGCCGCAAGGGCCACTACCGCCGCCCGCTGCTGGACGTGGACCGGGCCGCCACCCGGCGGGCCTGCGCGGCCCAGTCCATCCCGGTCTGGGAGGACCCGCACAACCTGGACCCGGCCTACGCCCGCGCCCGGGTGCGCCACGAGGTCCTCCCGGTGCTGGAGAAGCACCTCGGCGCCGGTGTGGTGGAGGCGCTGGCCCGTACCGCCCGGCTGTTCCGGGACGACGCCGACGCGCTGGACCAGTGGGCGGAGCGCGCCGAGCAGGACCTCTACCGCCGTGATCCGCACGACGGCCGCGGCTCGCTCGCCGCCGCCGAGCTGGGACTGCTGCCGGCCGCCGTGCGCCGCCGGGTGCTGCGCCGGGTGGCGCTGCGCACCGGCTCTCCGGCCGGCGACCTGTTCGCCCGCCACCTCGAAACCGTGGACTCGCTGGTCACCGGCTGGCGCGGTCAGGGGCCGTTGCAGCTACCCGGGGGCGTGGAGGTCACCCGACGGTGTGGCAACCTGGTGTTTCGGCGGCGGACCGACTGACCGCCGGCACAGGACCACGAACCCTTGAGGACGTACTCCCGGTGGACGCAAAGGACATGGGCGCCGATCTGGCAAAGGTGCTCATCAGCAAGGACGAGATCGACGCGAAGCTGGCCGAGCTGGCCGAGCGGATCGACCGGGATTACGAGGGGAAGGACCTGCTGATCGTCGGCGTCCTCAAGGGTGCCGTCATGGTGATGGCGGACCTGGCCCGGGCGCTGCACTCCAAGGTCACCATGGACTGGATGGCGGTCTCCTCGTACGGCATGGGCACCAAGTCCTCCGGCGTGGTGCGGATCCTCAAGGACCTGGACACCGACATCGCCGGCCGCGACGTGCTGATCGTCGAGGACATCATCGACTCCGGCCTGACCCTGTCCTGGCTGCTCGGCAACCTGGGCTCGCGCGGGCCGGCCTCGCTGGAGGTCTGCACCCTGCTGCGCAAGCCGGACGCCGCCAAGGTGGAGATCGACGTCAAGTACGTCGGCTTCGACATCCCCAACGAGTTCGTGGTCGGCTACGGGCTGGACTACGCGGAGAAGCTCCGCAACCTCCCGTTCATCGGTACGCTCGCCCCACACGTGTACGGCGGCTGAGCACCGACCGGCCCCGAGGGGAACACCCCGCCGGTTCCGCCCGTTGGAGTCGGCGAACGGACAACTGCATAGGCCGTACCGTCGCGCTCCGCCCGGAGTGGGGGGCGACTGCTGTACGGTCAAATTACCCGCTCTTCGTACCGGGCTGGTTCGGTTGGACCGGATCCGGTGGTGGGCGGGGTGCGTACGCACATAACCGGAAGCGCCGACGGCCGAGAGCCGCCAGGTGCCGTTTGAGTGGCAGGAGGGACGGGGCGGCAACGCCCCGCATGGATGGACGTCAAGCGATACTTCCGCGCGCCGATCGCATGGATCCTCCTGGCAGTCGTCGCCGTCATTGTGCTGATGAACGTCGTTTCGGACTCGAACGGCTACAAGACGGTGGACACCGGCCAGGTGGTCCAGGCGATCAACGCTGGCAACGTCAAGCAGGCGCAGATCACCACCGGTGACTCCCAGACGATCAAGGTCGAGCTGAAGGACGGCGCGGCACTGCCGGCCGGCGGCAACGGCAAGGTCCCGTCGGGCACCAAGTTCCAGGCCTCGTACATCGGCGACCAGGGCAAGGACATCGCCGAGAAGATGTCCAACGACGCCTCGGTGATGCCGCCGCAGGGCTACACGATCAGCCCGGAGAAGCAGTCGACCTTCGTCAGCCTGCTGGTCTCGATGCTGCCCATCGTGGTCATCGTGCTGATCTTCCTGTTCCTGATGAACCAGATGCAGGGTGGCGGCTCCCGGGTCATGCAGTTCGGCAAGTCCAAGGCGAAGCTGCTCACCAAGGACACCCCGAAGACCACCTTCGCCGACGTGGCCGGTGCCGACGAGGCGGTGGAGGAGCTCCAGGAGATCAAGGAGTTCCTGCAGGAGCCGTCGAAGTTCCAGGCGGTCGGCGCCAAGATCCCCAAGGGCGTGCTGCTCTACGGCCCGCCCGGAACCGGCAAGACGCTGCTCGCGCGGGCCGTCGCGGGCGAGGCGGGCGTGCCCTTCTACTCCATCTCCGGCTCGGACTTCGTCGAGATGTTCGTCGGTGTCGGTGCCTCCCGGGTCCGCGACCTGTTCGAGCAGGCCAAGGCGAACGCGCCGGCGATCATCTTCGTCGACGAGATCGACGCGGTCGGCCGGCACCGCGGCGCCGGCCTCGGCGGCGGCCACGACGAGCGGGAGCAGACCCTCAACCAGCTGCTGGTCGAGATGGACGGCTTCGACGTCAAGGGCGGCGTGATCCTGATCGCCGCCACCAACCGCCCGGACATCCTGGACCCGGCGCTGCTGCGCCCGGGCCGCTTCGACCGCCAGGTCGCGGTGGAGCGCCCCGACCTGCAGGGCCGCCTGGACATCCTCAAGGTGCACCAGAAGGGCAAGCCGATCGCGCCGGACGTCGACCTGTCGGCCGTCGCCAAGCGGACCCCCGGCTTCACCGGCGCCGATCTGTCCAACGTGCTGAACGAGGCGGCCCTGCTGACCGCCCGCTCGGACCGCAAGCTGATCGACAACGCCGTGCTGGACGAGGCCATCGACCGCGTGGTGGCCGGTCCGCAGAAGCGCACCCGGATCATGTCGGAGAAGGAGAAGAAGATCACCGCGTACCACGAGGGCGGTCACGCCCTGGTCGCGGCGGCCTCGCCCAACTCCGACCCGGTGCACAAGGTGACCATCCTGTCCCGCGGCCGCGCCCTGGGGTACACCATGGTGCTGCCGGAGGAGGACAAGTACTCGCAGACCCGCAACGAGATGCTCGACCGCCTCGCCTACATGATGGGCGGCCGCGCGGCCGAGGAGCTGGTCTTCCACGACCCGACCACCGGTGCCGCGGACGACATCGAGAAGGCCACCGGCACGGCCCGTGCGATGGTCACCCAGTTCGGCATGACCGAGCGGCTGGGCGCGATCAAGTTCGGCACCGACAACTCCGAGCCGTTCCTCGGCCGTGAGATGGGCCACCAGCGCGACTACTCCGAGGAGGTCGCCGGGCTGGTGGACGAAGAGGTCAAGAAGCTGATCGAGAACGCCCACAACGAGGCCTGGGAGATCCTGGTCGAGAACCGGGACGTGCTCGACAACCTGGTCCTGGAGCTCCTGGAGAAGGAGACCCTGAACAAGGAGCAGCTGGCCGAGATCTTCGCTCCGGTGGTCAAGCGCCCGGCCCGTCCGGCCTGGACCGGTTCGGCCCGCCGCACCCCGTCCACCCGCCCGCCGGTGCAGTCGCCCAAGGAGCTGGCGCTCAGCAACGGTGCGGCCGGTGCGGGTCCGGTGGACATCGTCAAGCTGCCTCCGGTGACCGGCGAGACCACCGAGAACTGAGGCCGCCGGCGCCTTGCGCGCCGCAGTTGAACAGCGGAATGGATGCCGCGTCTGAAGGGTTTGTACCCTTGAGGCGCGGCATCTGCGCTGTTCAGCCCCCATCACCCAGCTAGTTTGCGAGGCTCGCATGATCGATCCGGTGACGCTCGACGGACAGTCCGGCATCGGTACCTTCGACCAGAAGCGGGCCGAGAACGCCGTTCGAGAGCTTCTGATCGCCGTCGGCGAGGACCCGGACCGCGAGGGCCTGCTGGACACGCCCGGCCGGGTCGCGCGCGCCTACAAGGAGATATTCGCCGGCCTGTGGCAGAAGCCGGAGGACGTGCTGACCACCACCTTCGACCTCGGCCACGACGAGATGGTGCTGGTCAAGGACATCGAGGTGTTCTCCACCTGCGAGCACCACCTGGTGCCGTTCCAGGGCGTCGCGCACGTGGGCTACATCCCCGCCACCACCGGCAAGATCACCGGCCTGTCCAAGCTGGCCCGGCTGGTCGACGTCTACGCCCGCCGCCCCCAGGTGCAGGAGCGTCTGACCAGCCAGGTCGCCGACTCGCTGATGCGGATCCTGGAGCCGCGCGGGGCGATCGTGGTGATCGAGTGCGAGCACATGTGCATGTCGATGCGCGGCATCCGCAAGCCCGGCGCCAAGACCATCACCTCGGCCGTCCGCGGCCAGCTGCGCGACGCCGCGACCCGCGCCGAGGCGATGAGCCTCATCATGAGCCGTTGAGCCGTTGAGCCGTTGAGCCGTTGAGCCGTTGAGCCGTTGAGCCGTTGAGCCGTCGAGCCGTCGTGCTCCTCCGGCGCGCCGCTGAGGCTCCCCTGAAGCGCCCCTGACCCCGCCCGGTCCGGGGCGCTTCAGTCCGCCGGCTCCCGGTCCGGTGGGGGCGCCAGCCGGTCGCTCAGCCACTCCAGCGCCGCCGGCAGCTCGCGCCGCCAGGTGTCGAAGCTGTGCCCGCCGTCGGGCAGGAAGAGCGAGTCCACCCGCAGCTCCGGATGGGCCTTGGTCACCGTCGCGGCGGTGGCCAGGAACTGCTGGGTGGCCTGGTAGTCGTCCTCGGTCCTGGTGCTGACGATCAGCAGCGAGGCGGCCGGCACCGGCAGGTGCTGCAGCCGCCAGGCCAGGTCGTAGCCCTGCGCCAGCTGCTGGTTGCCGCCGAAGAGGTCCCCGGTGGACCAGTCGCCGGTCACCTGGTAGTCGGCGTGCAGGGCGGCCGCGCTGCCGTAGGAGCCGGGGTGGCGCAGCGCCAGCCGCAGCGCGCAACTACCGCCGGTGGAGTACCCCAGCACGCCCCAGGACTGCGCCGAACGGCTGACCCGGTAGACGGAGCGCAGCGCGGCCGGCAGGTCCTCGGCGAACCAGGTCTCGGTGGCCGGGCCGCCGGGCACGTCCACGCACTCGGTGTTGCGCGGCGCGGCCACCGTGGGCCGGGCCATCACCACCACCGTGGGCGCCATCCGGCCGGTGCGCTGCAACTGGGAGACGTGCTGCGGGGTGTGCAGCTCGGTCAGCAGGTGGAGCGCACCGCCGGGGTAGCCGGCCAGGGCGAGCAGCACCGGGAAGCGCTGCCGGGAGTACCTGGGATTGAAGTATTCGGGTGGCAGATAGATGAACATCTGGTCGGAGAGCCCGCTGGTCTTCCCGGTCACCCGGATCGAATCCACCCGGCCGACCTGCTCCGGCGGGCCCTGCGGCAGGTCGGTCACCGTACCGAGGCCGCCCTCGTCGGTGGGCCGCACCAGGGTGTCGCCGGACGGCGGCCCCGACCGGCCGCCGCCCGACTGGCCCAGGGCCAGCGGCCTGGTGTCGGACTGCAGCAGGTCGGCCCAAGAGGTGTAGAAGCCGAAGGAATTGTTGAGCGTCAGCCCGGCCAGCGCCAGTACCGCCAGCTGAGTGAACATCAGGGTGCCGATCCGGCCGGCGATGTGCCACGGCCGGCGACCGGCCAGCCGGGGCCAGAGCCACACGGTGCCGGCGGTCGCGAGCACGGCGACGGCCGCGGTGAGGTACACCAGCGCGGTGCTGGTCAGCTGCATCCCAGGCCCCCTGGCGGTCCGTCAGCATGTGGGTGGGCACTGCTGACCATCATCTCCGGGCCGCCCGGGAGCGGGCCACCCGAGCAGCGGCGCCACGGGGGCAACGTGCCCGGCGCCGGTCGCGGCACGGTTGGGCCATCGGTACGCGCCCGGCTTCACCCGCAGGAACCAAAGCTCTAGACTTCGGCGTCGCCACCCGCAGGGGGGCCGGCCGCACTCCGGTAACGGAGCGCATCGGTGCAGGTGGGCCGCCCATTGCTCGCTCTTGACGTTCTCTTGGTCTGGATTGGGAAAAAAGGATGAAGGTCCCTCCCGGCTCACCCCTCGGGGTGATCGGCCACACTCGTGCAGCCTCTACTCTGAACTTCCATGAGTGTTCCCGTGTCCGCTGAGTCGTCCCACGAGCAGCCCCGCCGCCGGGGGCTGCAGACGCTGCGTACCCAAGCTGCCGCGGTTCCACGCGCCTGGCTGCCCGGCGTGGTCGGCTACGCCACCCTGCTGATCGGCCTGGTGGACATCGCCAGCGGGGTCTTCCCGCGGCTGCGCCACACCCGGGTGCACACCTGGGCCGGCGAGTTGCCGGGCACCACCACGACGATCGCCACCGCCGGCACCCTGCTGATCGGCCTGTTGCTGGTGCTGCTGGCGCACGCCCTGCGCCGCCGCAAGCGCCGGGCCTGGCGGATGGTGTGCGCGCTGCTGCCGGCGGGCGCGGCGCTGCACGTGCTGCGCTGGCACCAGATCGGCCCGGCCGTGGTCTCGCTGGTGCTCCTCGCGGTGATGCTGGTGCACCGCCGTGAGTTCTACGCCAAGGCCGACCCGCGCACCCGCTGGCGGGCGCTGCTGAACTTCGTGGTGATGGGCGCGATCAGCCTGGGCCTGGGCTTCCTGATCGTGAACTCGCACTCGTCCCGTGAGATGGGGCACCCGAGCCTGATGGCCCGGGTCCGGGAGACGGTCTGGGGCCTGTTCGGCCTGGACGGCCCGGTCCGCTACCACCCGGACCGGATCGGCGACCTGGTCGGCTACTCGCTGGCCGGGCTCGGCCTGCTGACCGCCTTCTCCACCGCCTACCTGCTGCTGCGCCCGGAGAAGCCGGAGCCGGAGCTCACCGCCGAGGACGAGGCCAAGGTCCGCGCCCTGCTGGACCGGCACGGCAAGCGCGACTCGCTGGGCTACTTCGCGCTGCGCCGGGACAAGAGCGTGCTGTTCTCGCCGACCGGCAAGGCGGCCATCTCCTACCGGGTGGTCTCCGGCGTGATGCTGGCCTCCGGCGACCCGGTGGGTGACGTCGAGGCCTGGCCCGGTGCGATCAAGGCCTTCATGGCGCAGGCCCGGGAGCACGCCTGGGTGCCGGCCGTGATGGGCTGCAGCGAGACCGGCGGCGAGGTGTGGACCCGTGAGGCCCACCTGGACGCGTTGGAGCTGGGCGACGAGGCGATCGTGGACGCGTCCACCTTCTCGCTGGCCGGCCGGGCGATGCGCAACGTCCGCCAGATGGTCAAGCGGATCGAGCGCAACGGCTACTCCTGCCAGGTGCGCCGGGTCGGCGACCTGAGCCTGGAGGAGAAGCTCCGGATCGCCGACGCCGCGGCCCGCTGGCGCGGCACCGACACCGAGCGCGGCTTCTCGATGGCGCTCGGCCGGTTCGGCGACCCCGGCGACGACGCCTGCGTGGTGGTCACCGCGCACAAGGCGCCCGGCGAGGGCGAGGACCCGAACGCGGACGACCTCAAGGCAGTGCTGCACTTCGTCCCCTGGGGCGAGGACGGCATCTCGCTGGAGCTGATGCGCCGCGACCGGGCGGCCGACCCGGGCCTCAACGAGCTGCTGATCGTGGCGGCCCTGGAGGCGGTGCCCGCGATGGGCATCCGCCGGGTCTCGTTGAACTTCGCGATGTTCCGGTCGGCGCTGGCCCGTGGTGAGCGGATCGGGGCCGGCCCGGTGCTGCGGGCCTGGCGCGGGCTGCTGGTCTTCCTCTCCCGCTGGTTCCAGATCGAGTCGCTGTACAAGTTCAACGCCAAGTTCCAGCCGGAGTGGGAGCCGCGGTTCCTGGTCTACCCGAACACCCGGGACCTGCCGCGGATCGGTTTCGCGGCGATGCAGGCGGAGGCGTTCATCACCCTGGGCATGCCGCGGTTCGGCCGCAAGAAGCAGCGCCAGGGGCTGATGCCGGCGCCTGCCGACCAGTCGGGCTCGATCGCCCCGGCTGCCTGAGCCGTACCGGCTGACCGGGACCGCCGCACCGGAGACCGGGTGACGGGTTGCGGGCCGATAATGGGCCCATGAACAACCCGTTGCCCGGTTTGCCGGTTTTTGATCGCTGTGCCGTGATGGGCGTCGTCAATGTGACGCCGGACTCGTTCTCGGACGGTGGCCGCTGGCTGGATCCGCGCAAGGCGGTGGCGCACGGGCTCGACCTGGTGGCCCGTGGCGCCGACCTGGTGGACGTGGGCGGTGAGTCGACCCGGCCGGGCTCCCAGCGGGTCACCGAGGAGGAGGAGCTGCGCCGGGTGATCCCGGTGGTGCGGGAGCTGGCCGCCGCCGGGGTGCTGGTCTCGGTGGACACCATGCGGGCCGCGGTGGCCGAGCAGTCGCTGGCGGCCGGCGCGGTGCTGGTCAACGACGTCTCCGGTGGGCTGGCCGATCCGGCGATGGCCCGGGTGGTGGCCGACAGCGGGGCTCCGTTCGTGGTGATGCACTGGCGCGGCCAGTCCGCCGACATGGAGCAGCGGGCGGTCTACCAGGACGTGGTGGCCGATGTGGTCGCCGAGCTGACCGCCCGGATCGAGGCGCTGCTCTCGGCCGGGGTCAAGGCCGAGCAGCTGGTCCTGGACCCGGGGCTGGGCTTCGCCAAGACCCCCGAGCACAACTGGGCGCTGATGGGAGGTTTGGACGCGCTGACCGCCTTGGGCCGCCCGGTGCTGGTGGCCGCATCCCGCAAGCGGTTCCTGGGTACGCTGCTCGCCGACCCGCAAACCGGCGAGCTGCGGCCACCCCGCCGGCGCGACGACGCGACCGCGGCGATCTCGGTGCTGTCGGCCCGGGCGGGGGCCTGGGCGGTGCGGGTGCACGACGTGGCGGGCACCGCGGACGCCGTCCGGGTGGTCGCCGCCTGGCGCGCCGCGGGGCCGAGCTGAGCGGACGGGCGGACGGAAGCGGACGGAAGGTGGGTGGTGGCCGGCGTGACCGGTGACTCGCTGGGCAATGGCAACAACGGCAAGACGGCGGCCCTGGAGGCCGACCGGGAGGCGGTGCTGGCGGCGAACCAGCGGCTGTACGAGTCGTTGGAGAACAACGACCTGGAGGCGCTGGAGGACGTCTGGCTCTCCGCGGCCGACGCCGACGACAAGGGCGGGGTGGTCTGCGTGCACCCCGGCTGGCCGGTGCTGCGCGGCCGCGCCCAGGTGACCCGCTCCTACCTCCTGATCATGATGAACACGGAGTACATCCAGTTCTTCCTGACCGATGTCGAGGTCGAGGTGCAGGGCGACGCGGCATTGGTCACCTGCACCGAGAACATCCTGTCCGGCGGCGAGGCCGAGGAGGAGGGGGAGCTGGGTCCGCTGGTCGGCGGCAAGGTGGTCGCCACCAACCTGTTCCGCCGCACCCCGGCTGGTTGGCGGCTCTGGTCGCACCATGGCTCACCCGTGCTGACCAGCGGTGATGACGATGACGAGGGCGACGGCCGGGGCTGACGCCGGGCCCTGGGACCGGACCGTCGGCGGCCGAGGGTAGATTCGATGGTCGGTGGGCGACGTGGCCTGCCGGACCCAGATCAGGAGCAGTGATGCCAGGTGCTTGACCGTGTCACCCTGAAGGGCCTGCGCGCCCGCGGCCACCACGGGGTCTTCGAGCGCGAGCGGATCGAGGGCCAGACCTTCGTGGTCGACGTGGTGCTCCACCTCGACACCCGCCCGGCCGCCTCCGGCGACGACCTCACGCGCACGGCCCACTACGGGATCGTCGCCGAGGAGGTCACCGCGATCATCGCCGGTGAGCCGGTCGACCTGATCGAGACGCTGGCCCAGCGGATCGCCGACCAGTGCCTCAAGCACGAGCCGGTCGAGGAGGTGGAGGTCACGGTCCACAAGCCGGACGCCCCGATCACCGTGCCCTTCGACGACGTGACCGTCACCATCCACCGGGGCCGCCCGTGACGGCCTCCCGCGCGACCACCCAGCAGCTTTCCCCAGCCTCCGGCCGGGGCGCCTCCACGCCCAGGAAGGGCCACCGATGAGCACCAGCGACCCGACCGCCACTCCGACCACGTTCAACCTGCAGCACCGGGTGGACAGCGCCGACAGCACGCTGGCCAACCCGCGCACCGCCGTGGTGGCCCTGGGCAGCAACCTGGGCAACCGGCTGGAGACGCTGCAGGGCGCGGTGGACGCACTGGGCGACACCCCCGGCGTGAAGATCACCGCGGTGTCCGGCGTCTTCGAGACCGAGGCCCTGGGCGGCCCCGCCGAGCAGCCCAACTACTACAACGCGGTGGTGCTGCTGCGCACCACGCTGCCGCCGTACTCGCTGCTGGAGCGGGCCAACGCGATCGAGGACGCGTTCGGCCGGGAGCGCACCGTGCGCTGGGGTGCCCGCACCCTGGACGTCGACATCATCAACTTCCAAGGCGTGCTGAGCGAGGACCCGGTGCTGCTGCTGCCGCACCCGCGCGCGCACGAGCGGGCCTTCGTGCTGGCTCCCTGGCTGGACGCCGACCAGGCCGCCGAGCTGCCCGGGCACGGGCCGGTCGCCGAGCTGCTCGCCGCGATCGGGGACAGCCAGGACGTGCGGCGCCGCACCGACATCGAGCTGCGGCTGCCCGAGTAGGGCCGAGATCGGGCCGCGGCCGTCGCAGTAGGGTCGGTGCGACGGCCGACCGTCCGTCAGAAGGGAAAACCCGGATCGTGAAGCCGCTGCGACTGCGTCTCCTGCTCGCCATCTTCGTGGTCGCCACGGCCCTCGCCTGGGCCGGCGCGAAGTTGTGGAACTCGCTGGCCACGCTGCCCGGCACGCCCACCGCGGCACCGGTGGTGCTGGCGGTGGTCGCGGTGATCCTGCTGGCGGTGGCGCTCTCGCTGCGCGCCCGGCTGAAGGCGATCCGGGACCGGGCGCCGGACGCCAAGCGGGTGGACCCGCTGCTGGCCGCCCGGGCCGTGGTGCTCGCGCAGGCCAGCGCGCTGGCCTCCGCGGTGGTCAGTGGGATCTACGCGGGCCTGGGCATCGAGCTGCTCACCCTGCCGGACTTCGACGCCCACCGCGGGCCGGCGATCACCGCCGGGCTGGCGGTGCTGGCGGGCGCCGCCGTGGTCGCCGTGGCCCTGTGGCTGCAGCACATCTGCAAGCTCCCGGAGGACGGCGGCAACCGCGACCGGGGCAAGGGCACGGCCTCCTCGCCGCGCTGACCAGGCATCAACCGCAGGCGCCCACCCCAAGGAAACACTCAGGTTCGGCGCACGCTAGTTTTCTGCCCATGCCTCGCGGACGCCACCGACACTCCTCGCTCCTCAGCCGTGCGATCGGCCCCGCCGCCGCGGCCGTCCTCACGGTGACCGCGCTCGCCGAACTGCTGCTCGACTCGGACCAGATGGTGGCCCGCTCGGTCGGAGTGGCCGCGGTGCTCGCCGTCCTGGGCCTGGCGATGGTGCTGCGGCAGCGGGACCGCGCCGCGCGGGCCGCCGCCGAGGCCGCCGCGGCCCGCCGGATCCGTGACGAGGAGCGGTTCGAGGAACAGCTGGCCGAGGCCGAGTACGCCGCCGAGGTGGCCGAGGAGCGGGCGTCCCGGCTCGGCCGCCGGCTGACCGCGGAGAAGTCCCGGCTGGCCAAGGCGGAGACCGAGATCGCCCGGCTGCTCAAGGAGCGCGCGGTGCTGGCCGCCGAGCAGGCGCTCAGGGAGGCCGAGGCGACCCAGAAGGCGATCGAGGCGGCCCGCCCCAAGCATCCGGTGAGTCCGGTCGCCTACCTGCGCGCGGCGAACGCGCTGCGGGCGATGGCCCGGCGCGCCGAGCTGGCGCAGGCCCAGGCCGAGCACCTGGCGCGCCGGCAGGCCGCCCGGCAGCCCGCCGCACTGCCGGCCGCGCGGTCCGCCCAGGCCCCCGCGCTGCCCGAGGCCCAGGCCCCCGCGCTGCCCGAGGCGCTGTCCCCCGCGCTGCCCGAGGCGCTGCCGGCCGCGCTGCCGGACGCGGCGCCCGCCGCGCTGCCCGAGGTGCGCGCCCAGCACAGGCCCGCCCTGGTCGAGCCGACTGCCCGGCCGGCGGCCGAGCCCGCTGCCGTCGAGTCGGCTGCCGAGGCCGAGCCCGCTGCCGTCGAGCCGGGTACCGAGGCCGGGCCCGCGGCGAAGGCGGCGCCCGGCGAACGTCCCGCGGTGACCGCCTCCCCCGTGCGCCCGATGCTCGCCGCCCCCACCGAGCGGGCCGCCGCGGCCGCCGCCATGGTGCCGGTGGCCCGGCAGCGCCCGCGCCCGTCGGCGCCGGGCAGCCGCCCCGCGCCCTCGTTCAGCTTCTTCGACCGCGGCGCGGCGCCGCGGGTGGCCGCCCCGGCCCCGTCGGTGCGCTCGGTCAGCGAGCTGGCCCAGCAGCGCACCGAGCGGGCGGGCGCCGGAGCCGAGCAGGCCCGCCCGGCGCAGGACGACCTGGCCGACGTGCTGGGCGACGAGGTGGCCGGCACCGAGGTGGTCGACCTCACCCCCGAGGACGAGACCGAGCTGCTGGACGTCGGCGAGCTGCGCGCCAAGCACCGCTGAAGTCCGCCCGAATAGCTGAGAGTTGCTCAGATCCGCGGATAACGACCGGCCAGCACCCAGATGTTCGGGTTGTCGCCCAGCTCCGGGTGCAGGTCGGTCAGGTCGGCCAGCACGTCCTGCAGGAAGTCCCGGGCCTCGCGGCGCAGTTCCTGGTGGCGCACCACCAGCGGCGGTTCGTCCAGCCAGCTGGCGATGATCTCCACGTGCCCGAACCGGCGGGCGAACCTGAGCAGTTCGGTGTTCTGGGTGAAGTCCAGGTCGGCGGTGCGCAGCGCGGCGGCCCGGCTGCCGCGCGGGTCCTCGTCGAGCTGCTCCACGATGTCGCACAGCGCCCAGGCGAAGTCCAGCACCGGCACCCAGCCCCAGGCGGTGGAGAGCTCCAGCTCGTCCTCGGCGATGTACACGTCCCCGCAGAACAGGTCGTGCCGCAGCGCCTGCACGGAGGCGGTGCGGTAGTCGGTCTGCGGTGGGTCGGGGATCCGCAGCGAGAGGGAGTAGCCGAGCTCGATCACCCGCTCATTTAACCGCGTGACGCGGCGCGGTCCGTCCGGGGATGATGGCGGTATGCCCGAGCCAGTGCGCGTTCGGGGCTCGGTGGCGGTGCCGGACGCCGAGCTCGTCTGGCGCTTCTCCCGGTCCAGCGGCCCCGGCGGCCAGCACGTGAACACCTCCGACACCCAGGTCGAGCTGCGCTACGACCTGGCCGCCTCCGCGGCGCTGCCCGAGGTGTGGAAGCAGCGCGCCCTGGAGCGGCTGGCGCACCGGCTGGTGGACGGCCGGGTGCTGGTGGTGCGGGCCAGCGAGCACCGCTCGCAGTGGCGCAACCGCGAGGTGGCGGCGGCCCGCCTGGCCTCGCTGCTCGGCGAGGCGACCGCCCCGCCGCCCAAGGCCCGCCGGGCCACCAAGCCGAGCCGCGGCATGGTCGAGCGGCGGCTGGCGAACAAGAAGCACCGCGCGGAGCTCAAGCGCGGCCGGTCGGCGCCGCGCGCCACCGACTAGCTCCGGTTCAGCCCAGCTGCCGGTAGCCGCCGCGGAAGTAGAGCAGCGGTCGGCCGTCCGGGGCCGGCACCCGGGCGCGCAGCACCCGGCCGAGCACCAGGGTGTGGTCGCCGGCGGCTATCCGCTGCTCGGTGCGGCACTCCACGGTCGCCAGGGCGCCGCTGATCAGCGGCGAGTCGGTCAGTTCGGAGCGCTCGTGCGGGGTGTCCGCGAACAGCAGTCGGTCGCTGAGCCGCCCCTTCATGGCGAACCGGCCGGCCACTGCCTTGTGCTGCTCGCCGAGGAGCGAGACGGCCCACCGGTCGACCCGGGAGAGCAGTTCGTCCATCCGGGAGTCCTCCCGCACCGAGACCAGCACCAGCGGCGGTTCCAGCGAGACCGACAGGAACGACGTGGCGGTCATTCCCGCGTCGTCGCCCGCGTCGGAGGCGGTCACCAGGGCGACGCCGGCGGCCAGCTGGGTGAGCGCGGCGCGGAACTCGTCCGGGGTGGCGTTCGGGACGGTGAGGTGCTGCGGCGAGGTGGACACGTACCGCACGGTAGCCCCAGGGCCGTGTCGATGGCATCCGGCGGTGGTCCTAGGCCGGTCCTAGGCCCTGGGGCGAGCTGTCCGGTTCCGGACGGCCGTGCGGCGGCCGCGCGGGCTCGGACCGGGCACGATCGACCGCGAAGTTGGCCATCGCCGGATCCTGTCCGGGCATGACCGAGATGAACCGGATTTGCCTCTCTATGCGTTCTGTGATTTGAGTCACAAGTAACGACCTATTGCTGACCGAGCGTGCCGATCGCTGTGCTCGCTGTGATTCAGTTCTTCTGGCAATCGGACGATAACCATCAAGACCCACCCGAAGAACCGGGGGAGCCCCCGCATGGAAGCCGAGTCGGAGCCGTACGTCCGCCTCGCGACCCTTCGCACCTTGCACCGGGTCGTGGCGGACCTCAACGCTGCCCGCAGCCTGGCGGGCACCTTGCAGGCCGTGGTCGAGGGCGCGGTGCACGGTCTGGGCTTCGACGCCGCCGCGGTCAGCCTGGTCCGGCCGGACGGCGATCTGGTGGTGGCGGCGGTCTGGGAGTTCGAGGAGCGCGACTACGGCGGCCCCGCGGTGCTGCTCGGCCAGGTGGGCAGCCGGGCCTCCTGGGACCGGCTGCTGGCCGCCGCCGACCACTGGGGCACCCTGCGGTTCCTGCCGTACGACCGCGGCTGGGCGGTCGAGCCGGACATCCCGCACTGGACCGGCGACGGCCCGATGCCGGTCTACGCCAACGACTGGCACCCCGAGGACGGCCTACTGGCCCCGATGTACAGCGCCGGCGGCGACCTGCTCGGGGTGCTCAGCGTGGACCGGCCGCGCAGCGGCAAGCGTCCGGGCGCCTGGACCCGCGAGGCGCTGGAGATGTTCTCGCTGCAGGCCTCGATCGCGATCGGCAACGCCCGGCTGCGGGCCGAGATGCAGCGCGCGCTGGCCCGGATGGAGAAGGACCAGCAGGCGCTGCGGGCCAGTGAGGAGAGCTTCCGCCAGGCCTTCGAGTACGCCCCCAGCGGGATGGCCATCACCGAGCTGCACGGCCCCGGCCGCGGCCGGCTGACCAGGGTCAACGACGCGCTCTGCCGGCTGCTCGGCCGCTCCCGGGCAGGCCTGCGCCAGCACAGCTTCCTCGACCTGGTGCACCCCGACGACCGGAGCCTGCTGGAGCGCACCAGCACCGAGAGCGGCCGGGCCGAGCTGCGGCTGCTCCGGCGGGACGGCAGCTACCAGTGGGTCTGCCTGCGCAACTCGATCGTCGCGGACGCCGCCGAGGGCCCGACCTTCCTGCTCACCCACGTCGAGGACATCGAGGAGCGCAAGCGGCACGAGATCCAGCTGGCCCACCGGGCCAGTCATGACGCCTTGACCGGGCTGCCCAACGGCGCCGAGCTGCGGGCCCGGCTGGCCCGTCGGCTCTGCGCGCTGCCGCAGGGCCCGGCCTCAGCCGCGTCGCACGACGGGGATCCCCCCGGCCGGGGCCCGGGGGAGTCCGGGGGCGGTTCCCCCTGCGTCCTGGGGGCGGTGCCCGCCCAACCCGGCGCCACGGGCTTCCACGGGCCGCACGGGCAGCGTTCGGCCACCCCGGTGCCCGCCGGTGTCTGCGGGCCGCCGGGGCCCGGCCAAGGGGCGCACAGCGACCTCGCGGGTCAGGGCACCGGCGGCTGCGGCACCCTGACCCACGGGTACGCCGGGCGCGGCGCGCCGGACCTGGCCGCGCACGAGGGCTACGACGCCCCGCCGCCGGACCACGTGCACGCCGTGGTGCCCGGCGACCCGGACGCCGCCCCGGAGCCCTGGCACGGTCCGCAGGCCGCCGGCCCGGCCCCGCAGAAGGGGCTCGCGGTGCTCTTCTGCGACCTGGACGGCTTCAAGTCGGTGAACGACCGGTTCGGCCACAACGCGGGCGACGCGGTGCTGGTGGAGGTGGCCCGGCGGCTCCAGCAGGCGGTCCGCGAGGGCGACACGGTGGCCCGGCTGGGCGGCGACGAGTTCGTGGTGCTGGCCGACTCGATCGGCAGCTCGGAGGCCGCCGACCTGGCGCTGCGGCTGCGCGGCGCGGTGCAGCCGCCGATGCGGATAGCCGGGCGGGTGATGCGGGTGGGGGTCAGCCTGGGGATCGGCTGGGCCGGCTGCGGCATGAGCATCGATGAGGTGCTGCACGAGGCCGACAAGCGGATGTACGACGAGAAGCGGGCCCGTGGCGGCCCGCTGCGCGGCTCACGGGGGGAGCGCTCGCACCGGCGCGCGGTGTAGCCCCTGTAGGGTGCCCTGGGTACAGGTGCACCAGCACAGTGACGGGGAGTTGATCAGCGCGATGACGGCCGGCAGCCAGGGGCCCGAGGAGGGCGCGGGCGGCGCCCCGCAGGACGACGACCCGTTCGGTTACCTGTACCGGCCCGCCGGGGGCGCGCCGGGCGCCGAGCAGCCGCCGGCCGCCCCGCGCACCGCCTACCGCCCGATGGAGGTCGGCCGGGCCCAGTACGGCCAGCAGGCCGCCTACGGCCAGCCGCCGCAGTACGGCCAGCAGGCTCCCCGCCCGCCGCAGGGCCCGCCGCCGTCCTACCTGCAGCAGCAGCCGGGCCCCGGCTACGGCGAACCCGCCGCCCAGTTGCCGCACCAGCAGCCCCGGTACGCCGAGCGGTCCCGGCCGCGACCCGGCGAGGACGCCCCGCGCGGGCGCGGCAAGGGCGCGGTGATCGGCGTGGTGGCGGTGATCGCGGCCATCGCGATCGGCGCCGGCATCGCCCTCTCCAGCAACGACGGCACCAAGAAGGACAATGCCGCCCCGGCGCCGGCCACCGGCGCCGGCCACCCGAGCGCCGGCAGCGCGGCTCCGTCGGCCTCGGCCCCGGCCTCGGCCGCGTCGTCGCCCCCGGCCTCGCCGAGCCCCGTCTCGGGCGGCTTCGTGGACGCCTCGAAGGCGCAGCCGGGCGGCGGCGCCACGCTGACCAACGCGGTGAAGGGCGCGGTCTCCGCCGACGGCAGCTACCTGCAGATGCAGCAGGGCTCCACGGCGACGTTCACGGTGACCGTGCCGACCGCGGCCACCCCCGGGAAGATCTGGCTGCACTACGGCAACCTCAGCGGCGGCCCGGTGCACGTCGCGATCAGCGTGAACGGCAAGGACCACGACGGCGGCACCACCTTCAAGAGCTGGAACACCGGGGGTGACCCGACCAAGTCCTGGTCGTACACCTGGGTGAGCCCGGACCTGCCGGCCGGCACCGACACCATCGTGGTGACCACCACCGGCGGCCCGGTGATGCTGGACCAGATCGCGCTGACCGGGACGGACACGGGCAACGACTACCCGAGCCAGGGCCCCGCCTCGCCGACCGGCTGACGGTTCGTCAAGCGGCCGGCCCGGCCACCACCCGGGCCAGTCGGGTGACGGTGTCGGCCATCGCGCTCCGGGCCGGCGACAGCACCTTGCGCGGGTCGACCGCGTCCGGGCGCTCGGCCAGCGCGGTGCGCAGCGCCGGGGTGAAGGCGGTGTTCAGCGCCGTGCCGATGTTGATCTTGACCAGGCCGGCCGCGACCGCCGCCGTCAGCTCCGCGTCGGGCACCCCCGAACTGCCGTGCAGCACCAGCGGAACCGGCACGGCGGCGGCCAGGGCGGCGATCAGCGGGTGGTCCAGGGTGGCGGTGCGGGTGGTCATCGCGTGCGAGCTGCCGACCGCCACGGCCAGCGCGTCCACCCCGGTCCCGGCCACGTAGTCGGCGGCCTCGGCCGGGTCGGTGCGGGCGCCGGGCGCGTGCGCGGGCAGCGGCGGCTCGCCGTCCTTGCCGCCGACCCGGCCGAGCTCGGCCTCCAGGTGCAGGCCGTGCCGGTGGGCGAAGGCGGCGGCCTCGGCGGTGGCCTTGACGTTCTCGGCGTGCGGCAGCGCGGAGGCGTCGAACATCGCGGAGGAGAAGCCGGCCGCGGGCGCGGCCCGGAGCAGCTCCATGTCCTCGACGTGGTCCAGGTGCAGCGCGGCGGGCACCGCGCAGGCGGCGGCCAGTTCGGTGCAGGCGCGGGCCAGCGGCAGCAGCCGCCCGCCGTGGTAGGCGACCGCGTTCTGGCTGATCTGCAGCACCACCGGGGTGCCGGCCGCCTCGGCGCCGGCGCAGATCGCCTCGGCGTGCTCCAGGGTGATCACGTTGAAGGCGGGCAGGCCGCGGCGGTCGGCGGCGGCGCGGGCGAGCAGGTCGGCGGTGCGGGCCAGTGGCATGGGTGTCCCCTCGGGAGGTGTCGGTGGCGGACACCGGGCCCTCCCGGGGAACGACTGAGCAGGGCTCAGCGTCCGTTCGAGAAGCGCTCGGCGCCGGTGATCCATTCGCCGCGGCGGACCACGGCGACCAGGTCGTACGTTTGCGAGTCGAGCACCGCCAGGTCGGCGTTCTTGCCGACGGCCAGCGAGCCGATCGAGTCGGACAGGCCGAGCAGGGCGGCCGGGTTGGTGGAGACGGACTGCACGGTCTGAGTGAGGCTCAGCTTGTTGACGAGGACCGAGCGCTTGAAGGCGACGTCCAGGGTGAGCGTGGAGCCGGCGATCGAGTCGCCCTGCGCCAACCGGGCGACGCCGCCTTCGACCCGGACCTGCAGCGGGCCAAGCGGGTAGAGGCCGTCGCCCATCCCGGCCGCGCCCATCGCGTCGGTGATCAGCGCGACCCGCTCGGCACCGGCCGCGCCGTACGCCAGGTCCAGCACCGAGGGGTGCAGGTGGACGCCGTCGTTGATCAGCTCG
This sequence comes from Kitasatospora humi, assembly GCF_020907985.1. GTDB lineage: Bacteria > Actinomycetota > Actinomycetes > Streptomycetales > Streptomycetaceae > Kitasatospora > Kitasatospora humi. Next base: position 57,497 of record NZ_JAJJPA010000004.1, read on the forward strand.
ACGGTGACCCGCTCGTCCTCCAGCAGGGCGACGACCGGGCCCGGCGCGCGGTGGTTGATGCTCGGCATCGCGTTGAACAGGTGGGTGGCGACGGTGGCTCCGGCCTCCACCGCCTCCAGGGTCCTGGCGTAGTCGCAGTCGGTGTGGCCGACCGCCGCGATCACCCCGAGGTCGGCCAGCAGCCGCACCGATTCCAGGCCGCCGGGCAGCTCCGGGGCCAGCGTGACCATCCTGGCGGTGCCGCGGGCGGCGTCCACCAGCTTGCGGACCAGCGCCGGGTCCGGGTCGCGCAGCAGGTCCGGGCGGTGCGCGCCGCAGCGCCCGGGGGAGATGAACGGGCCCTCGAAGTGCACCCCGGCCAGCACCCCGTCCTCGACCAGCTCGGAGAGCACCGCCGCCTGCCGGCAGACCTCGTCGAGCTCGCCGGTGACGGTGGAGGCGACCGTGGTGGTGGTGCCGTGCTCCAGGTGCGCGCGGGCCGCGACCAGCGCCTCCTCGGCGCTCCCGGAGGCGTAGGAGGCGCCGCCGCCGCCGTGCACGTGGAGGTCGACGAACCCCGGGACCACGGTGAAGCCCGTCAGGTCCAGGGCGGTCGGGTCCGGGGCGCCGGCCGCCCGGGGGCCGCCGATCCCGGTGATGGTGCTGCCCGAGAAGGCCAGCCGGCCGTCCTCGACGACGCCGCTCGGCAGCACCAGCCGGGCACCGGCCAGGACGACTTGGTCCGCGGTCACGCGGTCACCTCCGTCGAGAGCAGGTCCCAGGCGAGCAGTCCCGCGCCCAGGGCGGCGGCGGTGTCCTTGAGCATGGCCGGGACCACCGTCGGGGGCGCCTGGAAGGTCAGCCGCTCGGACACCGCCGCCCGCAGCGGGGTGAAGAGCGTGTCACCGGCCTCGGCCAGCCCGCCGCCGACGATCACCGTCGACGGGTCGAGCAGGCTCTGCGCCAGCACGATGCCGTCGGCGAGGGCCTCCACCGCGCGCTGCCAGACGGCCACCGCGGCCGGGTCGCCGGCGGCGACGGCCAGCGCGCAGCCGGCGGCGTCGGCGTCCGGGTCGCCCGACGCCTCGGCCCAGGCCCGGGAGACCGCGCCGGCCGAGGCCAGTGTCTCCAGGCAGCCGCGGGCGCCGCAGCCGCAAGCCGGGCCGCCGGGCCGGACCACCACGTGCCCGATCTCGCCGCCGTAGCCGTGCGCCCCCGACTCGATCCGGCCGTCGATGCCGATGGCTCCGGCGATGCCGGTGCCCAGCGCGACGAAGAGGAACCGCTCGACGCCGCGTCCGGCCCCGATCCGCCCTTCGGCCAGCCCGCCGGAGCGGACGTCGTGGCCGAGGGCGACCGGCAGGCCGTCGAGCCGCTCGCCGAGCAGCCCCCGCATCGGCAGGTCCCGCCAGCCGAGGTTGGCGGAGAAGACCGCGATCCCGTTCTTCTCGTCGATCGTGCCCGGCACCGCGACGCCGGCCGCGAGCGGGCCCCGGCCGAAACGGCGGCGGCCCTCCTCGGCGAGGTCGGCGGCGAAGTCGAGGATGGCGGCGACCACGGCGTCGGTGCCGCGCTCCCGCCCGGTCGGCCGGCGTGCTTCGAACAGCACGGAGCCGTCCTGGGCGAGCAGCGCGGCCTTCATGCCGGTGCCGCCCACATCGAGTGCGATGACGTGCTTCACGGGGACAGTTTCCCTTGTCCGGGCAGAAGAGGTCTAGTCCAGTGGTCGGATTGGTCCGGCCCGGCCCTGGTGGGCGCCGGTCAGAGCATCACCGACCGGGTCAGTGCCTGCGGGCGGTCCGGGTCCAGGCCCCGGGCCTCGGCCAGGGCGACCGCCAGCCGGTGCACCCGGACCAGGTCGGCCATCGGGTCCATGCCCGGCGCGGCCGAGTCGGTCACCAGCAGGGCGCCGGTCCGGGCGATCTGGGCGTCCAGGCCGTCCGGCAGGCCGCCGAACACCCAGACCGCGCGGCCGGGAGCGGCGATGGCGATCGGGCCGTGCCGGTACTCCATGGCCGGGTAGGACTCGGTCCAGAAGCGGGCCGCCTCGCGCATCTTCAGACCGGCCTCCAGGGCCAGCCCGTTGGTCCAGTCGGTGCCCAGGAAGCTGATCTGTTCGGCCGTCAGCAGGCCCTCGGGCAGCGGCTCGGCGATCGCCCGCTCGGCGTCGTCGGCGGCCCGGGCCACCGGGTGCACGCCGGTCGGAAGCTCGCCGTGCAGCTCCAGGTGGGCCCGCAGCAGGGCCAGCGCGCTGGTGGCGAACCGGGTCTGCACCACCGACTGCTCGTCGGCGAAGTCCAGCACCACCAGCCGGTCGGCGGCCTGCTTGATCGGGGTGGTCGGGTCGGCGGTCAGCGCGCTGGTCGGGATCCGGCCGGACAACCGGTCGAGCAGGGCCAGCACCTCCGTGGTGGTGCCGGACCGGCTGATCGTGAGCACCCGGTCGTACTGCCGGGCATAACGGAACTCGGAGGCCGCGAAGGCGTCGGTCTCGCCCTGGCCGGCGGCCTCGCGCAGCGCGGCATAGGCCTGCGCCATGAACCAGGAGGTGCCGCAGCCGACCACCGCCACCCGCTCGCCGGGCTGCGGCAGCGCGGTGTCGGACGGCTCGGCGAGCGCGGCGGCCCGGCGCCAGACGGCCGGCTGGGTGGCCAGCTCCTGGGCGGTCAGTGAGCTCATGGCGTTCCTTCCCTCTGCGTGAACGTGCTTGTTTTATAGCCGTTTCGATCAGGAATGCGCAATAGGTTCGGCAACTGCGGATCGGCACTGCGGCAGCGAACGGCACTGTGCGACGCTGTCCGGACAGCGGTGGTCGATCGGCTTTGGAAGGCGCGGCGTGTCCCGATACGAGCGATGGAACGGTCTCCTCGAACTCCTCGCCGAGCACGGCAGGTTGGAGGTCGAGGAGGCGGCCACGGCGCTGGGCGTCTCGGCCGCCACCATCCGCCGCGACCTGGACCAGCTGGCCCGCCAGCAGATGGTCACCCGGACCAGGGGCGGCGCGGTGGCCCACAACGTCTCCTACGACCTGCCGCTGCGCTACAAGACCGCCCGGCACGCGGGCGCCAAGCAGCGGATCGGGCAGGCGGTGGCGGCGCTGATCGACCCGGGGGAGGTGGTCGGGCTGAACGGCGGCACCACCACCACCGAGGTGGCCCGGGCCCTCGCCGTCCGCCCGGAGCCGGCCGAACGGCCGGAAACCGGCGGGCAGTCGCTCACCGTGGTGACCAACGCCCTGAACATCGCCAATGAGTTGACGGTCCGCCCGGCCGTGAAGATCGTGGTCACCGGCGGGGTGGCCCGCCCGCAGTCCTACGAGCTGATCGGCCCGCTGGCCGCCAGTGTGCTGGGTGAACTCACCATGGACGTCACGGTGTTGGGCGTGGACGCGCTGGACGTCGAGGCCGGCGCGACCGCGCACCACGAGGGCGAGGCCAGCGTCAACCGGCTGCTCGCCGAGCGGGCGCGCCGGGTGGTGGTCGCCGCCGACTCCTCCAAGCTGGGCCGGCGCGCCTTCGCCCGGATCTGCGGCCTGGAGGCGATCGACACCCTGGTCACCGACACGGCGGCGCCCGAGGCGGTGGTGGTCGGCTTCGCGGAGGCCGGGATCCGGGTGCTCACGGTCTGAGACCCGGGTCCCCGCAGCCCGGGATAATGGGCCGCATGACCGAGCTCACCGACCGCGACCGCGCGGTGCTGGCTCTGGAGGCGCGCCCCTGGCGCACCCAGGGCGCCAAGGAGCAGGCCGTCCGCGAGGAGCTCGGCATCTCCGCCACCCGCTACTACCAGCTGCTCAACGGCCTGCTGGACCGGCCGGAGGCGCTCGCCCACGCCCCGGTGCTGGTCAACCGGCTGCGGCGGATCCGGGAAGCCCGCCGCGCCGAGCGGTGAACGCGCGGCGGTGAACGCGCGGCGGTGAACACGCGGCGGTGAACGCGCGGCGGTGAACGCGGCTCGAATCCCGGGGTGTCGGATGTCGCAGCGTTGAGCAGGCGCCGGCTGGGTAGGTTGGCGGCCATGGGCACCTTGCTGGAACCGACCACCCCCGCCGGCCGCGCGGGCCTGGCCGCGCTGCTGGCCGAGCCCCGGCTAGCGCTGCTCGCCCTCGACTTCGACGGCACCCTCTCCCCGATCGTCGCCGACCCCGAACAGGCCTTCGCGCACCCGGGCGCGGCCGGCGCCCTGGCCCGGCTGTCCGGCCGGGTCGGCACCGTGGCGGTGATCACCGGCCGCCCGGCGCCGGCCGCGGTGCGGCTCGGCGGCTTCGCCGACACCCCGGGGCCGGCCCCGCTGGTGGTGCTCGGCCACTACGGCGCCGAGCGCTGGGACTCCACGACCCGGCAGCTGACCGCACCCGCGATCCACCCCGGGGTGGCCGCCGTCCGGGCCGAACTGCCCGCGCTGCTGGCCGACCTGGGCGCCCCCGAAGGAACGGTGGTGGAGGACAAGGAGCGCTCGCTGGCCGTGCACACCCGGCGCACCGCCGACCCGGACGCCGTGCTGGCCCGGCTGCGCACCCCGCTCGCCGACCTGGCCGCCGCGCACGGGCTGGCGGTGGAGCCGGGCCGGATGGTCATCGAGCTGCGCCCGCCCGGCGTGGACAAGGGCGCCGCGCTCACCGCCCTGGTGCGCGAACGCGGCGCGGGTGCGGTGCTCTACGCCGGCGACGACCTGGGCGACCTGGCCGCCTTCGACGCGGTCGACCGGCTGCGGGCCGACGGGCTGCCCGGACTGCTGGTGGCCAGCGGCCCGGTGACCGGCGAGCCGCCCGTGCGCGAGGTGGCCGACCGGGCCGACCTGGTGGTGCCGGGGCCCGGCGGGGTGGTGGAGCTGCTGGAGCGGCTGGGCGAGGAGCTCGCGCCGCACCGCTGAGCCGCTGCCGGGGGCAGCCTTCAGGCGGCGGTCAGGTCGGCCAGCTGGTCGAGGAACCACTGCTGCGGCGGGAGCGCGGTGGCCGCCGCCGCCAGCCGCTTGGTGCGCTCGGTGCGCTCGGCGGCGGGCATGACCAGCGCCCGGTGCAGCGCGTCGGCGGTGCCCACCACGTCGTAGGGGTTGATCCCGAGCGCGTCCTCGGCCAGCTCGGCCCAGGCGCCCGCCTCCCGGGAGAGCACCAGCGCGCAGCCCTCCTCGGAGACCACCGGCACCTCCTTGGCGACCAGGTTCATGCCGTCCCGGATCGGGTTGACCAGCGCCACGTCGGCCAGCCGGTAGGCGGCCAGCGAGCGGGCGAAGTCGTCCTCGACCTGGAGCACCAGCGGCTGCCAGGCGGCGGTGCCGAACTCGGCGTTGATCTCGTCGCTGACCCGCCGCACGGTCGCGGTGTAGTCGCGGTACTCGGCCAGGTCCTGCCGGGACGGGTAGGCGAAGGCGATGTGCACCACCCTGCCGTGCCACTCGGGGCGGGTGCGCAGCAGGTGCCGGTAGGCCTGCAGGCCGCGCACGATGTTCTTGCTGAGTTCGGTGCGGTCCACCCGGACGATGGTCCGCCGCGGATCCGGCCCGTCGTGGCCGACGGCGGCCCGCAGCGCCGCCAGCCGGTCGTCGACGTCCGCCCGGTGCGCCCGGTCGCGCAGGAACTCCCCGTCGGCGCCCAGGGCGTGCACGCCGAGCCGCGTGGTGCGGCCCTGGAACGTCACGGCCAGCGCCGCCCGGTCCACGGCCGCGCCCAGCACCCGCTCGCAGCAGTCGGCGAACGCCTCGGCCCAGCGCCGGGTGTGGAAGCCGGCCCGGTCCGCGCCCAGCACCCCGGTCAGCACCGCGACGGCCGACTCGTCCGGCAGCAGCCGGAAGTAGTCGGGCGACGCCCAGGGCGTGTGCAGGAAGTAGCCGATCCGCAGGTCGGGGCGGCGTTCCCGGAGCAGCGCCGGCACCAGGGTGAGGTGGTAGTCCTGCACCAGCACCGCCGCGCCCGGGGCGGCCTCGGCGGCCAGCGCCGCGGCGAAGGCCTCGTTGTACGCCCGGAAGCCGGTCCACTGCTCGGCCGCGGTCTGGTCGAAGACCGGGGCGGTAGGGGTGTTGTAGAGCTGGTGGTGCAGGAACCAGAGGGTGGAGTTGGCCACCCCGTTGTACGCCTGGTCGAAGACCACCGGGTCGATGTCCAGCATCCGGACGGCCTGTCGGCCGACGTCGAACCCGGCCAGGTCCAGGCGTCCCCGCGGGGCCTGCCGGGCGGCTGCCCGGTCCGCCTCGCCGAGCGCCGCGCAGACCCAGACCGCGTGCGGGTCGTCGATCGCGGACAGCCCGGACACCAGACCGCCGCCACCGCGGTGGGCCGTCAGGGTGCCGTCCGCGGCGAGGCGGAAGGTGACCGGGCCGCGGTTGGAAGCGACCAGGACGCGTGCGGTCGTTTGCTCGGCCATACCGGCAACCTTGCCGGGGGCGCGGGGTGGCAAACCAGGGCTTTCGTCACATCTGCCGGTCCCGGTACTCCGGCAGCTCGATCACCGGGGGCCGCTCCAGGGCCGTCACCGGGTGGTCGTGCGCGGTGAACTCCCGGCTCACCGGGTCCCGCGAGAACTGGGTGAGGACGGGGCGGGCCAGGTCGTCGGTGGCCTTGAGCCGGTGGGTGCGGTCCAGCCGCTCCAGGGCGGTGCGGTAGATGGTGGCGGCCATCCGGCCCAGTGCTTGGCTGTCCTGGTGGCGGTGGTGGCGCACCCCGACGTCCACCTGGGCCAGCGCGTCCAGCCCGACCAGCTCCAGGGCGTCGACCAGCAGGCCCAGCTCCACCCCGTAGCCGGTCGGGAAGTGCAGCCGCTCCAGCAGCGTGCGGCGGGCCGCGTACTCGCCGCCGAGGGGCTGCACGAAGCCGGCCAACTGCGGCCAGTGCAGGTTGAGCAGGGGTCTGGCGACCAGTTCGGTCACCCGGCCGCCGCCGGCCGGGACCACCGCGCCATCCGCCTCCAGGGGGCGGTCGTACATCGCCTTGACCAGCTGGATCCCGGGATCGGTGAGCAGCGGGCCGACGATCCCGGAGACGAACGCCGGGTCGAACTCGCGCAGGTCGGCGTCGATGAAGCAGACGATCGCCCCGCTGGTCACCAGCAGCGACCGCCACAGCACCTCGCCCTTGCCGGGCACGGCCGGCAGCCGGGGCAGGATCGCGTCCCGGTGCACCACCCGGGCGCCGGCGGCCGCGGCCACCTCGGCGGTGCGGTCCACCGAGCCGGAGTCGACCACCACCAGCTCGTCCACCAGCGGTATCCGTTCCATCAGTTCGCGGCGGACCACCTCGACGATCCCGCCGACCGTGGACTCCTCGTCGAGCGCCGGCAGCACCACGCTGACCGTGCCGGCCGCCCCGGCCGCCTCCTTGGCGGCCAGTAACCGCGGGACCGGCCGGTCGGCCGCGGTCCAGGACCGGCGGCGCAACCAGCTGGCCGCCTCCGGGAGTAGCGCGGGGCTCTGCTCGGCTGGCAAATCTCGCTCCTCTGAAGTGGTCCGAACCGTCTCGCGGTGCGGACGGTCCCTTTCGGCTCTGCTGCCTTCGGATACAGTCTTCGTACTGCGGTCAGACCTTCGCACACCGGGGTGGACCGCCGGGAAACGTCGGCTCCCGCATGCCTTTCGGGTGCCGGTGACAACTTCACAGAGCTCATCCAGAGGGACTGAGGGAACGGCCCGTTGACGTCCCGGCAACCTTCTCGACCGGCCTGTAGCAGGCCCCGGCGGGACAGGTGCCAATTCCGGCCCGGGCGCGACCGCGTCACGGGGAAGATGAGGAGAGAGGCCTCGCCGCCATGGCTACCGCTGCCCCTGCCGCAACGTCCACCGTTGACCTCGGCCCCGCCGCCGCCCTGTCCTGCCGGGAGTGCGGCACCGAGTTCCCGCTCGGTCCCAGCTTCGCCTGTTTGGAGTGTTTCGGCCCGCTGGAGATCGCCTACGACTACAGCGGCTACGACACCGCTGGGCTGCGGGCCCGGATCGAGGCCGGTCCGGCCTCGATCTGGCGCTACGCGCCGCTGCTCCCGGTGCCGGCCGAGGTGGCGAGCCGACCCAACCTCAACCCCGGGTGGACCCCGCTGGTCGCGGCGGACCGGCTCGGCAGGGAGCTCGGGTTCACCGGCCGGCTGCACGTCAAGGACGATTCCGGCAACCCCACCCACTCGTTCAAGGACCGGGTGGTGGCCTGCGCCGTCGAGGCGGCCCGGGCCTTCGACTTCACCACCCTGTCCTGCTCCTCCACCGGCAACCTGGCCGGCGCGGTGGGCGCCGCGGCGGCCCGGGCCGGCCTGCGCTCCTGCGTCTTCATCCCGCACGACCTGGAGCACGCCAAGATCGTCATGGCCGCGGTCTACGGCGGCGACCTGGTCGGCATCGAGGGCAACTACGACGACGTGAACCGGTTCTGCTCCGAACTGATCGGCGATCCGGCCGGCGAGGGCTGGGGCTTCGTCAACGTCAACCTGCGGCCGTACTACGGCGAGGGCTCCAAGACGCTGGCCTTCGAGATCTGCGAGCAGCTCGGCTGGCGGCTGCCGGAGCAGATCGTGGTCCCGATCGCCTCCGGCTCCCAACTCACCAAGATCGACAAGGGGCTGCGGGAGCTGATCCGGCTCGGGCTGGTCGAGGACCGGCCGTACCGGATCTTCGGTGCCCAGGCGACCGGCTGCTCCCCGGTGGCCGAGGCGTTCAAGGCCGGTCGGGACGTGATCCGCCCGGTCAAGCCGGACACCATCGCCAAGTCGCTGGCGATCGGCAACCCGGCGGACGGCCCCTACGTGCTGGACATCGCCCGGCGCACCGGCGGCGCGGTGGAGGACGTCACGGACGCCGAGGTGGTCGAGGCGATCGGCCTGCTGGCCCGCACCGAGGGCATCTTCGCCGAGACCGCCGGCGGCGTGACCATCGGCGTGCTCAAGAAGTTGGTCGAGAGCGGACAGCTGGACCCGAGCAGGGAGACCGTGGCCATCAACACCGGCGACGGCCTCAAGACGCTGGACGCGGCGGCAGGGGCCGGCCTGACCGCGGTGATCCGGCCGAGCCTGGAGTCGTTCCGGGCCGCCGGCCTGGGCTGAGTCCGCCCGGGTCCCCCACCGAGAACCGCCCGAACGCCCGAACGAGGAGTACCCCCATGAGCGCCACCGTCCGCATTCCCACCATCCTGCGCACCTACACCGACGGCCGGTCCGAGGTGACCGCCGAAGGTGCCACCCTGGCCGAGGTGATCGCCGACCTGGACCGCAACCACACCGGCATCGGCGCCCGACTCCTGGACGACACCGGCAAGTTGCGCCGGTTCGTCAACGTCTACGTGAACGACGACGACGTGCGGTTCGCCGACGGCCTGGCGACCGAGATCCCGGGTGGCGCCGGCATCTCGATCATCCCGGCGGTGGCGGGCGGCTGCTGACGGCCCATCAGGGCCCGGCGGGGCGTCGTGCGGTCATGGCGGGCCGCACGGCGCCCCGCGTCCTGCCCGGGGGTGGTCCGCGGCAGGTGATGGCAGGGCATAGGCTGTCCGTGCCGGCGGCGGTCCGGGCGTCTTGGTCGCTGAGACGCAACTGCCGAGGTGCCACTGGAATCGTGCTCGGGACGCGTCAGAATTCTTCGAGCAATTCGTGGTTTAAGTCCGCTATGTCCCATGCGAATTGCGGCCTCTGTCGCATTCCTCCCCAGCTGTCCCTTGGCGCGGCGGTCGAATTGGCGTCCGGTGACCCTGTTGCTCAGGGCACTGCTCCGGATACATTCAGCCGCGGTCGACGCATTTGCCCGCCCAGGTCGCCAACTGGCGCCCTGGCGTGGGTCGCTGCGGCATGCAGGGCCACGCCCCGGGGGGACACCTTCGGCATGGTCCGCCAGACCCGGGTCCGCGACCTGCGGACCCGTGAAGGGCCAGCACAGCACTAGGGGAGTTCGGAATGGCTCAGGGCACCGTCAAGTGGTTCAACGCGGAGAAGGGCTACGGCTTCATCGCGGTCGACGGTGGTGCGGACGTGTTCGTCCACTACAGCGCGATCCAGATGGACGGCTACCGCACCCTCGAGGAGGGCCAGCGGGTCGAGTTCGAGATCTCCCAGGGACAGAAGGGCCCGCAGGCGGACATGGTTCGCGCTGCTCAGGGCTGACCCTTCCGAGCCTCGGAGTCTCGGCTCGCACCGAGCTGGTGGACCGAAGCGGCCGAGCCCGCGTCCGACTTCCCGTACGGGAGCCGGACGCGGGCTCGGCCGCTTGTCGTCGTCGCGCGGTGCGTCCGCCGCGCGCCGTCCACTGCGAAGGAGCTTGCACTCACCACCCCAGAGTGCTAATCATTGGCGTTAGCACTCGCAGCTTGAGAGTGACAAACGGACCGGGTCGGTGAGGCTCGGGGTGCGGCAGGGGACAGGACCCCCGCGCTCCAGGCCGTCCGTCGCGGGCACCTCTGGTCCGAGCAGTCGACCGTGTCCTGGAGGACCACTTCCGATGGCCAAGATCATCGCGTTTGACGAGGAAGCTCGCCGCGGCCTTGAGCGCGGCATGAACCAGCTTGCCGACGCCGTCAAGGTGACGCTGGGCCCCAAGGGCCGCAACGTCGTCCTTGAGAAGAAGTGGGGCGCCCCCACGATCACCAACGACGGTGTCTCCATCGCCAAGGAGATCGAGCTCGAGGACCCCTACGAGAAGATCGGCGCGGAGCTCGTCAAGGAGGTCGCCAAGAAGACCGACGACGTCGCGGGTGACGGCACCACCACCGCCACCGTGCTGGCCCAGGCCCTGGTTCGCGAGGGTCTGCGCAACGTCGCCGCCGGCGCCAACCCGATGGCCCTGAAGCGCGGCATCGAGAAGGCCGTCGCCGCCGTCTCCGACCAGCTGCTGGCCCAGGCCCGCAACGTCGAGACCAAGGAGCAGATCGCCGCGACCGCCTCGATCTCCGCCGCCGACACCCAGATCGGCGAGCTGATCGCCGAGGCCATGGACAAGGTCGGCAAGGAAGGCGTCATCACCGTCGAGGAGAGCAACACCTTCGGCCTGGAGCTCGAGCTCACCGAGGGCATGCGCTTCGACAAGGGCTACATCTCCGCCTACTTCGCCACCGACCTGGAGCGGATGGAGGCGTCGTTCGACGACCCGTACATCCTGATCGCCAACTCCAAGATCGGCTCGGTCAAGGACCTGCTCCCGCTGCTGGAGAAGGTCATGCAGTCCGGCAAGCCGCTGCTGATCATCGCCGAGGACGTCGAGGGCGAGGCCCTGTCGACCCTGGTGGTCAACAAGATCCGCGGCACCTTCAAGTCCGTCGCCGTCAAGGCCCCGGGCTTCGGCGACCGCCGCAAGGCCATGCTGGGCGACATCGCCATCCTCACCGGCGGCACCGTGATCTCCGAGGAGGTCGGCCTCAAGCTGGAGAACGCCGGTCTCGACCTGCTGGGCACCGCCCGCAAGGTGGTCATCACCAAGGACGAGACCACCATCGTCGACGGTGGCGGCGACAGCGACCAGGTCGCCGGCCGCGTGAACCAGATCCGCGCCGAGATCGAGAACAGCGACTCGGACTACGACCGCGAGAAGCTCCAGGAGCGCCTCGCCAAGCTGGCCGGCGGCGTGGCCGTCATCAAGGCCGGCGCGGCCACCGAGGTCGAGCTCAAGGAGCGCAAGCACCGCATCGAGGACGCCGTGCGCAACGCCAAGGCGGCCGTCGAGGAGGGCATCGTCGCCGGTGGTGGCGTGGCCCTGCTGCAGGCCGGTGTCGCGTTCGACAAGCTGGAGCTGGACGGCGACGAGGCCACCGGTGCCAACATCGTGAAGGTCGCGCTGGAGGCCCCGATCAAGCAGATCGCCACCAACGCCGGCCTCGAGGGCGGCGTCGTGGTGGAGAAGGTCCGCAACCTCCCCGCGGGCCACGGCCTGAACGCCGCCACCAACGAGTACGTCGACCTGGTCGCCGAGGGCATCATCGACCCGGCCAAGGTCACCCGCTCGGCGCTGCAGAACGCCGCCTCCATCGCGGCGCTCTTCCTCACCACCGAGGCCGTCATCGCCGACAAGCCGGAGAAGGCCGCCGCGCCGGCCGGCGGCGGCATGCCGGGCGGTGACATGGACTTCTGATCCTCCGTCGAGGATCGGTCGTTCTGATCGCTTCGCGAGGGCGGTCTCCCCGAGAGGGGAGGCCGCCCTCGCGGCGTTCCCGGCAACGCTCACCCGTTCGGGGGAGGCTGGGTGCGTGGACGGTTCCGGTACCTCCGACGGCCAGTACGGACAGCCGGTCCATGTGCCCGAGCCCTTCGGCATCGAGTTGCCGACGGATCGATTCCCGATCGCCAAGTCGGCTGCGCGAAAATGACCGCATGACCACCCCTGATCTCGAAGCCGCCCTGCACGCCGCCCGCGCCGCGATCCTGGCCGACCTCTCCGCCCGGGAGGTGGCGGACGCGGCGGTGGTCTCGATCGTGGAGGACGCGGTCACCCACCGGCGTTGGTGGCTGGAGCAGTGGCCGCAGGGCAGCGAGTTCGTGCTCGGGCTGGTGGCGCAGGACGTCCAGGACGCGCTGCTGGAGCAGTACGGCCGGTGGCCGATCTGCCTGGACTGCCAGGCGGCCGACGGCGATCTGCACGCGCTCGGCGTGGAGCCGGAGTTGGGGCCGGATCCGCACTGGGTGTGCGGCAAGCGGGGTGTGGTGGTGGCCCCGGTGGGGTCGCTCTAGGGCTCCAGGGTGGCGAGCTCGGCCGCCAGGTTGGCGCGGGCCGCCGAGTCGAACCGCTCCCGGGCGGCCGGGGTGCGGTAGAGCGCGGGCAGGGCGAGCAGCTGCCGCAGGATCGCCGCCCGGCCCGCCCGGAACGGCTCCTCGGGCACGAACGCGTATTCGGCGCGGACCGCCGCCGCATAGGCCGCGTAGCGCTCCGGGGTGCCGCCCAGCACCGCCAGGTCGGCGTCGCAGAGCACCTCGCCGTTGCGGTCGCCGGGCTCGGGGTGGTGGGTGACGGTCAGCAGGACGAGCCGGGTCACCTCGGCGACGAGCTCCTCGGGCACGCCGAGCGCGCGCAGCGCCCTTGCGGCGAGGGCGGCGCTGCGCTCCTCGTTCTCGGAGCGGTCCGGGCGGTAGACGGCGTCGTGGAACCAGGCGGCCAGCCGCACTGCGTCCGGGTCGGCGGCGTGGCCGGCGAGGGCGTCCACCTGGTCGAGGACCGCCAGCAGGTGGTCGGTGGTGTGGTAGCGGCGCTGCGGTTCGGCCCAGCAGTCGAGCAGCTTGCGGCCGTGCGGCGCGGGCTCGGCGGTGGCGCCGGCGCGGCTGAGCACGCTGCACCAGCGGGCGAGCAGCGCATCGGCGGCGGGGTGCGGGTCTGTCGGCATGGCGGTCATTCTGGGTGCCGCCGGAGCCGTTGTCACCCGCCGGGGGCTCGCGGGCGGCGCCGGTGGTGTGGCAGGCTGGCCGACATGTCTAGACCAATGCTCGAAGTCATCGCGCTGACCGCGGCAGACGCCCGGGCCGCGCAGTCCGGCGGCGCCGACCGCCTCGAACTGGTCGCCGACATGGCCGCCGACGGACTCAGCCCGGCGGTGGCCGACTTCGCCGCGGTCCGGGCGGCCGTGGACCTCCCGCTGCGGGTGATGCTGCGGATCCGCGACGGCTTCACCCCCGGCGACCTGGACGGGCTGGGCGAGCGGGCCGCCGCGCTGCGGGCCGAGGGCGCCGAGGAGTTCGTGCTCGGCTTCCTGACTCCGGACGGCGCGGTCGACCTGCCCGCCGTCCGAGCCGTCGCCGCGGCCGTGGCCGGCTGCCGCTGGACCTTCCACCGGGCGATCGACCACAGCGCCGACCGGGCCGCCGTACGGGCCGCGGTCGGCGAACTGCCCGGCCTGGACACCTTCCTCACCTCGGGCGCCGCCGCCGGGGTGGACGCCGGCCGCGAGGTGCTCCGCGGCGAGCTGGCCAGGGCGGGGGAGCCCGGCTACCGCCAGCGGATGCTGATCGGCGGCGGCCTGCGCGAGGAGCACCTGCCCGGGCTGCTCGCCGAGGGCTTCGACGCCTTCCACGTCGGCGGGGCGGTGCGCACCGACGGCTGGGCCGGCGGCGTCGAGGCGGCCAAGGTCGCGCGCTGGCGCGGGCTGATCGACCGGACGCGGCCCTGACGGCGAGTGGACCGCACGCGGACCCCTGACGGCGAGCCGACCGGCTCGCCGTCGGGACCTGCCGCTGTCCGGACGCGCTTTCGACTCAGCCCAGTTCGGCCGGGAGCGGCTCGGCGTGCAGCACCGTCAGCCCCGAGACCGCACGGGTCAGCGCCACGTAGAGCCGGCGCAGCCCGGTGCGCCGGTCCGGCTCCCCGGCCACCACCGCGGCCGGCTCGTCCAGCACCACGTAGTCGTACTCCAGACCCTTGGCCAGCGAGGCCGGCACCAGGGTGAGCCGGACCTCGGCGGTGGTCTCGGCGCCCGGGGTGAGGAACGGCATCCCCGCCTCGCGCAGCGCCGCCTCCAGGGCCGGCAGCCGGTCGTCCGCCGCGATCAGGCCGGTGGAGCCCTCCCGGGCCAGCGCCTCCCGGCAGGCCGCCAGCACCGCCTCGGTCAGACCCTCCCCGACCTGGCGGATCGTCAGGGTGTCCTGGCCGGTGCGGATCGAGGTGGCCGGCGCCAGGCCCGGCGCGATCGACGGCAGCAGCCGGGACGCGTAGGAGATCACCTGCTCGGGCACCCGGAAGCCGGTGGTCAGCTCCTCGACATGGGCGCCGTCCTTGCCCAGGTGCCGCAGCGCCTCCGCCCAACTCGCCGTCGCCCACGGGGTGGTGCCCTGCGCCAGGTCGCCGAGCACGGTGGCCGAGCCGGTGGTGCAGCGGCGGCCGACCGCGCGGTACTGCATCGGCGAGAGGTCCTGCGCCTCGTCCAGCACCACGTGGCCGAGCGAGGGGGTGCGCTGCACCAGGTCGGTGGCCTCGTCCACCAGGACCGCGTCGGCGGCCGTCCAGGGCGCGGTCTTCACCGACCGGCCCGGCTTGGGCCACAGGATCGCCGCCTGCTCCTCGGGGTCGAGGATGCCCTCGGCGCAGCGCGCCAGGAACTCCGCGTCGCCCAGCAGCCGCAGCACCAGCTTGGCCGGGTCCACCGCCGGCCAGCAGGCCTTCACCACCGCCTTGACCTCGCGGCAGCGGGCCACCGCGTCCTGCACCCGGTCGTCCGGGGCCTCGCCGCCCTGCTCCATCTTGAGCAGCACGGTGTGCGCGATCCGCTGCGGCAGCGCCGCCATCGCGGCGCCGTAGCGGATCTCCCGGCCGGCCAACTCCTGGATGATCTCGGTCAGTTCGTAGGCCGGAACGCGCCAGCGCCGGGAGCCGCGGACCACCACGCAGGGCTCGGTGGGCAGCGTGATGCCGTCCCGCACGGCGCGGCGCAGCACCTCGGCCATCCGTGCGTCGCCCTTGATCACGGCGGCCTCGGGGGTGTCCTGGGCCCGCACCTCGACGTGTGCCACCAGCTGCTGCACGGTGGCCTGCGCCACGTCCAACTCGCCCAGCGCGGGCAGCACCTGCTCGATGTAGGAGAGGAACGAGCTGTTCGGCCCGATCACCAGGGTGCCGGCCTTGGCCAGCCGCTCCCGGTGCGCGTAGAGCAGGTACGCCACGCGGTGCAGGCCGACGGCGGTCTTCCCGGTGCCCGGGGCGCCCTGCACGCAGACCGTGCCGCTCACGTCGGCGCGGACGATCTCGTCCTGCTCGGGCTGGATGGTGGCCACGATGTCGCGCATCGGGCCGACGCGGGGCTTCTCGATCTCGGCCGCGAGCAGCGCCGAGGCCTGCTCGATCTCGGCCGGGTCGCTCAGGTTCTCGTCCTCGTAGGCCGTCAGTTCGCCGCCGGTGTAGCCGAACCGCCGCCGCTTGGCGATGTCCATCGGGTCCTTGCGGCTGGCCTGGTAGAAGGTCTGGGAGACCGGTGCCCGCCAGTCGATCACCATCGGGTCGCCCTCGGCATCGTGCACGTGCCGGCGGCCGATGTAGAACTGGGCGCCTCCCGCCCCTTCGGACTCGTCCTCGCCGATGGCGTGCAGGAAGTCCAGGCGGCCGAAGAACAGCGGGGTGTCCGCCAGGTCGGCCAGGGCGGCGATCCGGCGCTGGATCTGGTCGCGCAGCACCTGCTGGGTGACCCAGGTGCCGGCCACGTCCGAGATGTCCAGCTGCTCGGCGTCCTCGCGCATCGCGCGCAGGGCGGCCCTGGACGACGCCAGGTGGTCCCGCTCCCGCTGCAACGGGTCGGCGGATTCGGTGGTGGTGGGGGCGGCGGAATGCACAGCGAACCTTCCCGGCCGCGCCGATCGGGCACGGCGGTCTCGTCGTAGCTCACGGTGAGCCTGGCCGGTTGCCGAGCGGCCAGGGCCTCCCCAGGGCAGCCGGGCACGGCGCCGCTGATCGGGAGGGGGCAGACCGGACAGCTTAGACCCGCGGCGGCACCACGGGCCACCCGATTTGCGCGCCGCCCCTCGGGGTCGCCGTACGCCCGCCGTAGGGGAGCCGTACGCCTGGCGGACGACGCCGGTCCCCCGGTTGCGGCCTTTCGGCTGATGTGCCCGCGGAGCCGGAAAACTACCGTGGAAGACATGAGCACCGTTCACTTGACGGCGCACCCGGCAGTGGCCGGCACCCCCCGGGCGCGCACCAGTACCGAGTCCCTGCTCGCCTCCGAGCGACCAGCCGGCGCCACCCAGCTGGGCCGGCCGCACCACCACCGACCGCTGCGCAGCGCCGTGCGTGCCGTCGGAATCCTGCTGGACACCGCCGCGCGCGTGGTCTTCCTCGGGCCCGACGGCGTCAACGTCTAGCCGTTCGGGTCACACGTCGTCGGCGTCGATGATGCGGTACGCGTACCCCTGCTCGGCCAGGAACCGCTGCCGGTGCGCGGCGAAGTCCTGGTCCACGGTGTCCCGGGCCACCACCGAGTAGAAGTGCGCGGCATGGCCGTCCGCCTTGGGGCGCAGCACCCGGCCGAGCCGCTGGGCCTCCTCCTGGCGCGATCCGAAGGTGCCGGAGACCTGGATCGCCACCGTCGCCTCCGGCAGGTCGATCGAGAAGTTCGCCACCTTGGAGACCACCAGCACGTTGATCTCCTTGCTGCGGAAGGCGTCGAACAGCTTCTCCCGCTGGAGGTTGCTGGTCTCGCCCTTGATCACCGGCGCCCCGAGCACCTCGCCCAGCTCGTCCAGCTGGTCGATGTACTGGCCGATGATCAGCGTCTGATCGCCCTGGTGCTTCTTGACCAGCGCCTCCACCACCCGCCGCTTGGTCACGGTGGTCGAGCAGAACCGGTAGCGCTCCTCCGGCTCGGCGGTGGCATAGGCCAGCCGCTCGGAGTCGCTCAGGGTGACCCGGACCTCGCAGCAGTCGGCCGGCGCGATGTAGCCCTGCGCCTCGATCTCCTTCCACGGAGCGTCGAACCGCTTGGGGCCGATGAGGCTGAACACGTCGCCCTCCCGGCCGTCCTCGCGGACCAGCGTCGCGGTCAGGCCGAGCCGGCGGCGGGCCTGGAGGTCGGCGGTGAACTTGAAGACCGGCGCGGGCAGCAGGTGCACCTCGTCGTAGACCACCAGGCCCCAGTTCCGGGCGTCGAACAGCTCCAGGTGCGAGTAGACGCCCTTCCGCTTGGTGGTCATCACCTGGTAGGTGGCGATGGTGACCGGGCGGATCTCCTTCCGGGTGCCGCTGTACTCGCCGATCTCGTCCTCGGTCAGCGAGGTGCGCTTCACCAGCTCGTGCTTCCACTGCCGGGCCGAGACCGTGTTGGTCACCAGGATCAGCGTGGTCGACTTGGCCTCGGCCATCGCGGCGGCACCGACCAGCGTCTTCCCGGCTCCGCAGGGCAGCACCACGACGCCGCTGCCGCCGTGCCAGAAGCCCTCCACGGCATGCTTCTGGTACGGCCGCAGCTGCCAGCCGTCCTCCTCCAGGTGGATCGGGTGCGCCTCGCCGTCCACGTAGCCCGCGTGGTCCTCGGCCGGCCAGCCCAGCTTGAGCAGCACCTGCTTGATCTGCCCGCGCTCCGAGGGGTGCACCACCACGGTGTCCGGCTCCACCCGGGCCCCGACCAGCGGCGCGATCTTCTTGGACTTCAGCACCTCTTCGAGGACCGGCCGGTCGGTGGTGGTCAGCACCAGCCCGTGGGTGGGGTGCTTGAGCAACTGCAGCCGCCCGTACCGCGCCATGGTGTCGGCCACGTCCACCAGCAGCGCGTGCGGCACCGGGTAGCGCGAGTACGTCACCAGGGCGTCCACCACCTGCTCCGCGTCGTGCCCGGCGGCCCTGGCGTTCCACAGGCCCAGCGGCGTGACCCGGTACGTGTGCACGTGCTCGGGCGCCCGCTCCAACTCCGCGAACGGCGCGATCGCCCGCCGGCAGTCGGCGGCCATGGGGTGGTCGATCTCGAGGAGCAGGGTCTTGTCGCTCTGGACGATCAGGCAGGACACACATACCTCCGTGCGCGGGACGGCGTGGGGACGCCGGGCATCCCTCCAGTGTCCCCCATCGCCGAACCGCGCCGGAGTGGGTCCGCGGAACGCTACCGGTAGTCGGCGAGCACCAGCTCGAACTCCTCCAGGCTCAGCAGCCGGAACCCGCCGGCCCGGACGCCCTCGGAGCGAGCGGCCGCCTGCGGCCCGCGGGAGGCGGCCAGCGCCGCGCGGTCCGCCCAGAGCGTGCCCACCACGGCCCGGCCGCGGGCGCGGTCGAGGAGCATGGCCGCACCGGCGTTCCCCGGGATCGCCTGGAACTTCGGCAGCACCTGCTGGAAGGCCCGGACCGCCTGGTCGACCTTGGCCGGATCGAACTCCAGCCGGCCGAGCCGGAGTCCACCGCCGGCCTGCGCCCGCGCCGGCGCGTACGCCGCCACTTCCCAGACCTCGGTGACGGCGCTGGCCGCGAACGGCGCCAGCAGCTGCCCGCGGCGCTCCGCCAGCTGCTCGTCACTGCTCCGCTCGGCCTCCTCGGTCTCCCACCAGCTGGCCGTGGCCAGTTTGCCGAGCTCCCGGTCGGCGAACAGCCTGAAGCCGCGGTAGCCGGGCTGGTCCGCCAGCAGCTTGGGGGCCTCGGCGACCAGCCCGTCGATGGCTTCGTCGATCTTCGCGGGATCACCTGTCGCATAGGTCATGCGTACGTACATGGCACTTCCCCGTCGTCGCGTGTGGGTGTTCCTGATTACGACGCTCCTCCGGGGCCGGCCGGGGCACAAGGGCTACCGGACCGTAGGGGGCCGGGTTCCGCGCCCCGGCCGGTCGGACGCGGGCCACCCGGCGGGGGAACCGTCCGGCCGGGTGGCGATCGGCCGGTCAGCGGACGGTGACGTCGTCCACGTAGACGGAGGACTGGCCGGTGGCGCCGGGGGCGGGGACGAAGTCGACGCCCAGTTCGCACACCTGGTCGAGGTCGGGGACTCCGGCGAGGTTGAGGAAGAGCCGGGTGCCGTTGGAGTCCACGAACTGGCCGCGGTCGTCGTACCAGGCGCAGTTCGGGCCGGTGCGGATGTAGAGCTTGGCGAGGGTGCCGCCGGCCTGGTTGCCCCAGGGGGCGGTGCGGGCGTCCGCGGCGAGGGTGAGGCGGCCGCTCAGATCGGTGCGGGCGCCGCCGTAGTTCCGGTTCAGGACGGCCTCCTTCTGCTGGTCCAGCATCACGTCCGCCTTGAGCGAGTAACTGCCGTGCGAGGCCCATTCCTTGACTTGCCAGGGGCCGTTCAGCTGCTGGTAGGCGGTCCAGCCGTCGGTGCCGGTCTCGAAGTCCTCCAGCAGGGCGGTGGGACGGGCCGCGGTGACGTCGTCCACGTAGACCGAGGACTGGCCGGTGGCGCCGGGGGCGGGCGTGAAGTCGACCCCGATCTCGGTGACGTCGGAGAGGTCGGGGATGCCGGCCAGCGGCAGGGTGAGCATCGCGCCGTTGGAGCCGACCGCGGTGGCGCCGCTGTCGTACCAGGCGCCGGTGGGCCCGGTGCGGACGTAGAGCTTGGCGGTGGTGCCGCCGGCCTGGTTGCCCCAGGGGGCGGTGCGGGCGGCCGCCGAGATGGAGGCGTAGGCGCTGAGGTCGGTCTTGGCGGTGCGGTTCAGGAACACTTGCCGCTGGGCGGAGAGGTTGACGTCCGCCTTGAGTGAGTGGGTGCCCTGCGAGGCCCACTCGTTGACCTGCCAGGGGCCGTTCAGCTGCTGGTAGGCGGTCCAGCCCTCGGTGCCGGTCTCGAAGCCGCTGAGCAGGTCGACCGGGTCGGCGGGGGCGGGCGGTCCGGCGGCGGCGGTGGGGGTGGCGGCGAGGTCGACGTTGCCCAGGTTGACCGTCCACGGGTCGTTCATCAGGGCCGTGGCACCGGCGGGAGTCTGGTCGGCGAGGCCCCAGCTGTCGTTCCACGAGAGGAAGTAGGTGGTGGCCGGGTAGCGGTGGTGGATCGCGGTCGCCCACTGGCCGAAGTCGAAGGTGTTCTTGTCGGCGGCCGGCGGGTTGAGGTTGTTGTCGGTCGGCGCGCCGATCTCGGCGAAGGCGAACGGCTTGCCGAGGGCGGTCAGCGCGTCATAGCCCTGGGCGGCGGCCGGGTCGGACGCGTAGCAGTCCAGGCCGACGACGTCGGCGTAGGCGGCGCCCGGGTAGTAGCCGGCCGGGTCGGGGGTGTCGCAGAGCGCGGAGTAGACCCAGATCAGGTTGTGCAGGCCCTTGGACTGGGTCAGGTAGGTGTACATGTTCCGCCACACCGCGACGAAGTCGGCGTGCTGCTGACCGCTCCACCAGAAGGCCTGCTGGTAGGTGGAGTTCATCTCGTGCAGCGGTCGGAACAGCACCGGGACGTTCTGCGCGGCCAGCTGCTGCAGCCCGGCGGCCACCTGGTCCAGGGTGGCCCGCCACTGCTTGCCGACGGCCGTGGTCGGGTCGGTGAGCTGCGAGAAGTCGTTCAGGTGGACGTAGAGCCCGCCGACCGGCCGGGCGGGGTTGGGCGCGTGGAAGCTGACCGAGACCAGGCCGCCCTGCCGGGCCCAGTCGATCAGGCCGGCGTTGCAGGAGGTGTCGATGGTGGAGCCGGCGCCGTAGTCGCAGGCGACCAGGCCGGGGGTCTGGCCGGTGGTGCTGCGCACCGTGCTCAGCTGGGAGGCGACCTTCTCGTCGGCGGAGAAGGTCGAGCCGCTGTAGCCGCCGAAGAAGCCGGACAGCACCCGGTGGTCGGCCCGGTTCGGAAGTTGCGCCAGCCAGTTCAGCTCCTGCGAGGCGGCCGGGGTCGCCTGCGGGTCGGCCGGGGTGGCGGCGGTCGCCGCGGCCGCGGGGGCGGCGACGCCGGCCGGCAGCGGGAGCACGAGCGCCGCCGATATCAAGGCGGTACGGAGTCTGCGAAGCATGCTCCATTCCTAACAGGCAGTCAGGAACGGTCGTCGTCAGGCCAGCCAGACGTACGCGGCGAACCGGCCGGTGGGGTTGGCGCGGCGGTGCGAGAAGAGGTCGGGGTCCTCGATGGTGCAGCGGGGGTCGCGGCGGATGTCGGTGAGGCCGGCGCGGGTGAGTTGGGCGGCGATGCCGGCGGGCAGGTCCAGGGCGGGGGTGCCCTGGCGGGTGGTGGCGAAGGTCTCGGGGAGGACGGCGGCGGCCTCCTCGCGCATCGCGGCCGGGACCTCGTAGCAGCGGCCGCAGGCGGCGGGGCCGATCAGGGCGGTCATCCGGGCCGGCTCGGCGCCCGCCCCGGCCATCGCGGTGAGCAGGTTGACGGCGACGCCGGTCAGGGTGCCGGCCCGACCGGAGTGGGCGGCGCCGACCACCCGGGCGACGGGGTCGGCGAGCAGCACGGCCGCGCAGTCGGCGCCCAGCGAGGCCAGGGCGAGGCCGGGCTCGGTGGTCCAGACTCCGTCCAGCGGCGGGGTGTCGCCGTGCCACGGGCGCTCCACCCGCTGCACGTCGGGGCTGTGCACCTGGCGCATCCAGACCACCCGCTCCGGAGCCAATCCGAGCTGTCGGGCGGTCAGTCGGCGGTTCTCCAGGACGTTCGGGTAGTCGTCGGCGGTGGCGCCGCCGAGGTTGCGGCTGCCGAACGGCTGCGGGCTGACCCCGCCGTGCCGGTCGGTGACGGCGTAGCGGATGCCGGGGGCGAGCTCGTGGGACTCCATGGCAGGCACCCTAGTCGCCGGCCAGTTCGGCGACACCGGTGATCCGGTGCAGCGCGAAGGTGGTGACCTTCTCGGCGTGGTGGTCGAAGGCCGTGACGAAGCCGCCCTCCACCTTGACCGGGTCGATCACCCGCTGGGTGGCCAGCCCCTCGGCGTTGACGTAGCCGATCCACATCCGCTCGCCGAGCAGCACCGCCGTCTGCAGCGCCGCCAGGGTGTCGGCGGCCGCGGTGCGCGGGAGTTGGCGCGCCGCGGCGGGGCCGGGCACGGCCTGGCGGCGCTGGGCGGTGGCCGCGTGGTCGCCGGCCCGGATCGCCTTGACGGCGGCGCCGAGCAGCACCTCGTCCGGGGCGGCCGGGCCGTCGGCGACCGGCACCGGCGGGGTGCGCGGCGGGGTGCGGTGGGCGTCCGGGCGGGTGATCAGCAGGTCGCCCTCGGCGGATTCGGCGGCCGGCGCGTAGCCCATCGCGCGCAGCACCGAGAGCACGGTGTCGGGCAGCGCCTGGGCGGCCAGCACGGTCGGGGCGAGCAGCCGCAGCCGCAGCTCGGCGGCCCGGCGGTCGGCCAGCACCTCGCTCAGCAACGCCGGGTCGTCGCAGCGCAGGTAGGCCGAGGCGGCGCCGACCCGGAGCACGCCGTGCCGCCGGGCCACGTCGTCGATCAGGTAGGCGAGCGGCTGCGGGACGGCGGTGCGGGAGTGCTGCGCCAGGAAGCCGTGCAGCTCGGCGGCGGTGCGGCCGGCGTCCAGCGCGCGGCGCACCGAGTCGGGGCTGAACCGGTAGACGGTGGCGCCGCCCTTGGACTCGACGTCGGCGCACAGCGCCAGCGCGTGGGCCAGCGGGGTGAGCAGCGGCCCGGGGGCGATCGCGGTCAGGTCGGGCTGCAGGATCACCTGGTCCAGCGGTTCGGGCAGCAGCGGGGTGAGCACCGGCACCGGATCCCGGCCGGCCAGCAGGGCTCGCCCGGCGGAGCCGAGCGCGCCGCGGCCGGTGACGCCGAGCAGTTCGGCCTCGGTCAGCGTGAACCCGGTGAGGCGGGTGCGCAGGTCGCGCCCGTCCGGGCCGGTGGCGCCGCCGCGCAGCGGGCGGTGCCAGCGCAGCACGGGGAGCAGCGCGTCGGCGTCCGCCGTGCCGCCCGGGGGCAGGGTGGCGAGCAGGCTGAGCACGGCGCGGCGGGTGGTGGGGGCGAGCACCCGGTCCAGGTCGGGGCCGAGTGCCGGGCGGGCCTTGCCCTTGCCGTCCACGCTGCCGACCAGCCCGGCCACCCGGGTGGCGGCCAGCCAGCTGCCGACCAGCGCGGTCCAGCGCTCGGCGGTCGGCTGCTGCAGCCACTGGTCGTAGGCGGGCGTGGGGGCCCACACCTCGCCGGCCTCGCCGTCGGGGGCCAGCAGCCCGGCGCCGTAGGCGATTTCCAGCCAGAAGGCGGTCTCCGGCTCGGTGCGGTCGAGGGCGGTGGCGGTGCGCTTGAGGTCGCGCACGCCCAGGCCGCCGGCCCGCAGCACCGGCGGCGGCTGCAGGCCCCACAGCTCCAGCAGCTCTTCGACGGTCTGCACGGCGGTGTGGGCCTGCCCGGCCGCCGCGTTGTCCACAGCCTGTGGATCGCGCTCGGCGCCCGGCACCAGCGGTGGCGGCCCCGGCTCGACCAGCCGGTGGCTCCGCCCGCCGCGCAGGTGCAGGGCCAGCTCCCGGGGCAGCACCACGGTGCCGGGGCCGGAGGGCAGCAGCAGGCCCCGGGCCAGCAGCCACTCGATCGGACTGCGCGCCTGCTCGGCGGTGACCGGTCGGGTCGCGTCCGGCACGGTGCCGGTGGGCGGGCCCCAGACCAGCTTCTCCAGCACCCCGAGCGCGGCCGGCGGGGCCCCGGCGAGCAGCGCGGCGCACCGCTCGCGGTCGGTGAGCAGCTCGGTGAGCGCGGCGACGGCGGTCACCGGGTCCGGGGTCCCGGGCAGCCCGGCGCCGTGCACCAGCTCCTGCAGGCGGGCCGGCGACATGCCCAGGGTGGCTTCGGACAGGGTGGGGCCGAGCCCGGTGCCGTCGGGGGCGGTGGCGGTCGGCGCGAGCGCCTCGCGCACCGCGATCACCAGGCGCAGGGCGCTGTCCGGACCCCAGACCAGGGCCCGCTCGCGCAGGGCGGCCAGCGCGCCGGGCAGCGCGGCGAGCACCGCCGAGCGGTCCACCGGCTCGGCGCCCGGGTGCGGTTTGACGCCGCGCGCCGGACCGGCCAGCAGATCGCGCAGCACCGTGCTCGGGGTGCCGTCGGGGGCGGCGGCCAGCGCCTCGGCGACCTGCAGGGTGAAGGCGTCCAGGCGCTCCAGCGCGCGCAGCGCGGAGGCCCGGCTGGAGAGCCGGGCGACCAACTGGGTCAGGTCGCCGGGCACCGGGTTGAGCAGATCGGGGCGCAGCCGCAGCAGGGTGGCGAGCTCCTGGTCGGTGCCGGCGCGCAGCTCGTCGGCGAGGGTGCGGGCACGGGACCGGCCCGGTCGTCCGTTCGGCTCGGTGGTCATCCGATCCAGGGTAGTCGCCGCCGGGGTGCGGCGGGGCGGGAGCACGAACCCGGGCCGGATCGACCCACCGCCGGTCCGGGAGGAGGACGCATGGCGGGCTCGCAACGGCGGCGGTCAGTCGGTAGCGTCAGCGGACGGCGGGGCCTGGAGCACGGAACAGGGTGGCGGGCGATGGCGGGTGACCAGACGGGCCAGGGGCCCGTTGACGAGCCCTCGGGCGCGGGGGCGCCGGGGCTGACCGGGGGGCTCTCCGGCGGCGAGTGGTGGCAGGCGGGCGGGCCGGGGCGGTCGCTCGACGGCGGCGCCGGGGAGCCGGCCGACGACGGCGTCTACCTCGCCGGGCCCGCAGGGCCGGTGCGGCAGCGCGGGTCGGGGCCGGCGGTCCCGGAGCGGCCGGGCACCCCGCCGTCCGTGCCGGTGCCGTCCGTCCCGGTGCCGCCCGGTGCGGGTCGGGCGTTCACGGCGGCGGACTTCCCCGGGTGGGACGCCGTCACCATCGACTTCCCCTTCGAGGACGATCCCGAGGACGCCGACGGCCCCGGGGCGGGCACCAAGAAGCTGATCCCCAGCCAGCGCACCGGCGCGGCCGCCGAGGAGGCGGCGGCCGGGGACGGCTCGGACGCCCAGGAGCCCGCCGCCGCGCGGCAGCGCTCCTTCCTCGCCGGCCGCCGCCCCTCGCCGTTGCTGCTGCTGGCCGCCCTGGTGCTGGTCGGCGGGGCGGTGACCGGGCTGTTCCTGGTGCTGCTGATCGGCTGGGGCCTGGTCTACCTCTCCAAGGCGCTGGGCGACCTGACCAAGAAGTTCGCGGTCTTCGGCATCCCGCTGGTCACCATGAGCACCTCGACGCTCTGGTACTGGGGCCGCGCCCAGGGGAACTGGGGCGCACCGCTGGCCTCGGGCTCGCCGATGACGCACGCGGCGATGATGGCGGCCCCCGCGGTGCTGCGGATCGCGGCGGTGGGCACCGCGCTGTTCGTCACGGCGATCGCCATGCGGCGCCGCAGGGCGTAGCGGGCGTCAGCCCCGCAGCGCGGTGGTGTAGCGGATCGCCGTCCGCCGCCGCAGGCTGCCGTCGGGCGCGGCCAGCCGCGCCAGCTCGGCCAGCACCGCCCGCCGGGCCTCGTCCAGCCGCGCGGCCGGGATCGCCTCCAGCGCCGCCCGCCAGCCCCCGGCCCGCTGGGCCTGCCACCAGGCGTCGGCGCTCGGGTAGTGGGTGACCGCCGGGTGCTCGTGGCTGCGGACGTCGGTGAAGCCGGCCCGGTGCAGCAGGTCGGCGGCCTCCTCGGGGCTGCGGCCCAGCGCGTTGTAGCGGGCGGCCCTGCTCTGCCGCAGCCGGGCGAGTTGCGGCGGCAGGAACGCGTTGAGCGCCGCGCCGGGGCGCTCCCACCCCGGGGCGTCCGCACCGAACGCGGTGAAGCCGAACCGCCCGCCCGGCACCAGCACCCGGTGCAGCGAGTCCAGGGCCGCCACCGGGTCCGGCGTGAAGATCACCGCGAACGAGGAGAGCGCCGCCTCGAAGGAGCGGTCCGGGAAGCCCAGCGCCTCCGCGTCGTCCACCCGGACCCGGACGTTGCGCAGCCCCCGCCCGGCGGCCTGCGCGGCGGTCGCCCGGACCATGCCGTCGGCCAGGTCGACGCCGACCACGTAGCCGTCCGGCCCGACCTCGGCGAGCGCGGCGAACAGCACCGCGCCCCGCCCGCAGCCCACGTCCAGCACCCGGTCGCCGGGGCGCAGCCCGGCCAGTCGCGCCAGCCGGGCGCCGATCGGGTTGAAGAATCCGCCGTTGGCCGCGTCGTACTCCTCGGCGGCGAGCGAGAAGCCGTGGGCCAGGGCCTGCTTGCGGCGGTGCGCCGCGACCGCCGGATCGGCGGATGGCCCACCTCGGAACTGAGTGTCCGTCATGTCGCCCATGGTGATCCTGCTGTGGCGTTCGTCACAAGGGTCGGGTACCAGGCGCCCGGCATCATCGGCAGCTGACCGAGCACCGGTCCGCGCCGGTGCGGCCGATCCCCTCGAACCCGAGCCGCTGGTCCACCCGGCACATCCGGCCCGCCCGATGCGCCCGGCGCACCCGGCAAACCGCTACGCCTGGCAGGCCCGGAACACCCGGCCCGCCCGGCGCGCCCGGCCCGCCCGGTGCGGCCGGCAGGCGGAGTGCGTCCGGTCGGATCGCCGGAATCCGGTGGTGGGCCCGCATAGGGTGGAGGGCATGTCTGCGTTCACCGTCGGTTTCGACCTCGACATGACCCTGCTGGACACCAGGCCCGGGATCGCGTCGACCCACCGGGCGCTGTCGGCCGAGACCGGCGTCTTCATCGACGCCGACCTGGTGGTGACCCGGCTGGGTCCGCCGCTCACCGTGGAGCTGGCCAACTGGTTCCCGGCCGAGCGCGTCGAGGCGGCGGCCGACCGCTACCGCGAGCTGTACCGGGAGCACGCCTTCGCGCCCACCGTGCCGCTGCCCGGCGCGCTGGCGGCGGTCGAGGCGGTCCACCGGGCGGGCGGCCGGGTCGCGGTGATCACCGGCAAGTACGAGCCCAACGCCAGGCTGCACCTGGAGCACGCCGGCATCGACTACGACGCGCTGGTCGGCGACCTGTGGGCGGAGACCAAGGGTGCGGCGCTGCGCGAGCTGGGCGCGCAGGTCTACGTCGGCGACCACCTGGGCGACATCGTCGGCGCCCGCTCCGGCGGTGCGCTCGCGGTCGGGGTGGCCACCGGCCCGTACGACGCCGAGCAGTTGGCCGCGGCCGGCGCCGACGTGGTGCTGGCCGACCTGACCGGGTTCCCCGCCTGGCTGGCCGGCTACCGCGCCGCCGAGCCCGCGCCGGTGGACTGACCGGCGGCGGCCGGCTCGGCGGCATCGGCCCGGCGCCGCTGCGCCCGGGCCGAACCGAACAGGCCGACCAGCGCCAGCAGGAAGCCCAGCGGCATCAGCATGCTCGCGAAATAGGCCGGGGTGGGCAGCGGGGTGAGGTGGAAGAACAGCGGGATGAAGGTCACCACCGTGGCCAGCGCCCCGACGATGAAGACCACCGCTCCCGCCTTGACCAGGCGCTCGCCGGATTCCCGCACCGCTGACTCCTTCTCGGCCGATCTGCGCACGACGCCCCCAGTCTCCCACGCGCTCCCGGAATATCCCTGCCGGCGGGTTTACGAACGACTAAACTGACCGCCCGTCACCTGCGCGGATGTCGACGCCGTCACTGGCTGCGGTTCGCCGGGGACAGGGAGTTTCGAACTCCCTGTGACGGGGGTATGCAGGTGTCGCACGGGGTCAACCCGATCCCGCATTCCAGTCAGGGGGTGTGCCATGACGACCGCCGAACGGCCGTCGCCCGGCCGTGCCGTGCCCTGGCCGGCCCGCCACGGCAGACTCCAGCGGAAACCCTGGGTCGTGTGCGAGTGAAACCCCCGACTGCCCGTCCGCCCCAGCGCTGACGGCTTGCCGCGCACCGGCCCCGCCGCCCACGCGGCCGACCCGGTCCGCCCCCACTTTCCCCCAAGGCCCTGACGACGACGCCAAGGTGCCTTCACACACACGAGGACATTCGAGATGCCCACCGGCCAGGTCAAATGGTTCAACGAGACGAAGGGTTTCGGCTTCCTGTCGCGGGACGACGGTGAGGACGTCTTCGTCCACAGCAAGGCGCTGCCCGCCGGAGTCAGCAGCCTCAAGCCGGGGCAGCGGGTGGAGTTCGGTGTGGTCGCGGGGCACCGCGGCGAGCAGGCGATGGGGGTCACCTTGCTCGACGCACTGCCTTCGGTGGCCGCGGCCCAGCGCCGCAGCGCCGACGACATGGCACCGATCGTGCAGGACCTGATCACCATGCTGGACGCCGTCCTGCCGGGCCTGCAGCACGGCCGCTACCCGGCCAAGGCGACCGGCCAGAAGCTGGCCCAGGCCCTGCGTGCGGTCGCCGACCAGTTCGACGTCTGAGACGCCGGGGACGTCTGACGTTCCCCACGTCTGAGGCGTCTCCCCGCGTCTGAGGCGTGTCCTCACGTCTGACGGCGTTTGAGGAACACACGGCGTCCGAGGACGTGCAACGACGTCCGAGGCGCCGGGCGCGCCGGCCCAGTCCTACGGGAAGGCCAGCGCGTCCGGCGCCACCGGCGGCACCAGCCCCTGTGCCGCCGCCCGGTCGAGCAGTCCGCGCACCGCCGCGTAGCCGTCCTCGCCCAGCTCGGCGGTGAACTCGTTCACGTAGAGCGCGATGTGCTGGTCCGCCACCGCCGGGTCCATCTCCTGCGCGTGCGCCAGCACGTACTCCCGGGAGGCCGCCGGGTCGTCCCACGCGGCCCGCACCGAGGCGGAGACCGCGGCGGCCAGCTCGCGCAGCCGCGGCGCGCCCAGCGAGCGCTTGGCGATGATCGCGCCCAGCGGGATCGGCAGCCCGGTGGCCGCCTCCCAGGCCTCGCCCATGTCGGCGAGCTTGACCAGCCCGTAGTTCTGGTAGGTGAACCGCGCCTCGTGGATCACCAGCCCGGCGTCCACCTTGCCGTCCCGCACCGCCGGCATGATCTCGTGGAACGGCAGCACCACGATCTCGCCCAGCCCGCCCGGCACCGCCCCGGCCGCCCAGAGCCGGAACAGCAGGTAGGCGGTGGACCGCTCGCTGGGCACCGCCACGGTCCTGCCGGTCAGGTCCCCGGCGGTCTCCGGCCGGGTGAGCACCAACGGCCCGCAGCCGCGCCCCAGTGCTCCGCCGCAGGGCAGCAGCGCGTACTCGTCCAGCAGCCAGGGCAGCGCCGCGTAGCTCACCTTGAGCAGGTCGAGCTCGCCGCGCTCGGCCAGGCCGTTGGTCACGTCGATGTCGGCGAACAGCACCTCGGGCACCTCGGCACCGGGGAGCAGGCCGTGCGTCCAGGCGTGGAAGACGAAGGTGTCGTTGGGGCAGGGCGAGTACGCGATCCGCAGCGGCTCAGCCACGTCGGGCCTCCTCGAACGTCAGGTGCGTCAGGTGAGCAGGGAGTCGTACGGCAGGCGCGCGAAGGCCCGTTCCAGGGCGCCCAGTGCCTCGCCGATCCGCCAGGTGGCCCGGTCCCGGGGGCCGACGGGGTTGGAGACGGTGCGCAGTTCCAGCACCGGCACGCCGCGCCGGGCGGCGGCCTCGGCCACCCCGAAGCCCTCCATCGCCTCGGCCACCGCGCCCGGGTGGCGACGGCTCAGCTCCGCGGCCCGTTCGGCGCTGCCGGTGACGGTGGAGACGGTGAGCACCGGCCCGACGGCGGCGCCGAGGGCCTCGGCCACCCGGGCGACGGCGGTCGGCGGCGGGGTGTGCGCGACGCTGCCGAACCCCAGCTCGGCCACGTCCTGGAAGCCGTCCGGGGTACGCACGCCCAGGTCGGCGGCGACGATTCGGTCCGCGACCACGGTGGCGCCGATCGGCGCGGCGGGTGCGAAGCCGCCGGCGATGCCGGCCGAGACCACCAGCGGATGGGCCTCGGCGGCCAGTGCGAAGGCGGTGGCCGCGGCGGCGGCGGCCGGGCCGACCCCGGCGGTCACCACCAGCACCCGGCCGGGCGGCGCGCCGCGCAGCACCGCCTCCGCCTCGGCGCCCACCGCGACGACCACGAGCAGCCGACCGGCGTGGGTCGGCTGCTCGGCGGCGCGGTGCGGCGGGGTCACTGGCCCTGGGTCTGGCCCTGGGGGGTGTCCTGCGACTGGGTGCCGACCGGCGCCGCGTTGTTCCGCAGGTTGACGAACCAGACGGCGAGGACGCCCGGCTTGGCCGTGTTGGCGGTGTTCGGGTCGAACTCGACCACGGTCAGGGTGGTGTCCCGCTCCTGGGTCAGCACGTCGACCGCCGGGACCAGCCCGGAGAAGGTGTTGTCCTTCTGGTACGCCGCGATCGAGGCGCTGCCCTGGCCGCCGCCGCCGTTGGTGTAGGCCCGCCAGCCGTTCTTGGCGGTGTTGAGGTCCACCCCGACGCCGATCCGGTCGACGCTGCTGATGTCGACCGACTTGAACTTGGACGGGTCGTTGAGGAGGTTCTGGCACGCCTGGTTGGCGGCGTCGTCCAGCGGCTTCCCGCCGTTGTAGCAGGACGGCTCGAAGCGCTGGGAATCGCGGCCGACGGTGACGGTCGCCTGGGTGGACAGCGGCTCGGTCTGGCTGGAGGCGTACGCGATGGACCCGCCGAGCGTGCCGGCGCCGATCACGACCACGGCGCCGAGGGCGGCGATGACACGGTTGTCGAGACTCATGGACGAAGGCTATCCAACTCCGCCGCTCACGCGACGCGGGGGTGCGGTGCGCCACGGCGAGCACCGAGCCGCTTCAGGCTCACCAGCGTCCACACCATGGCCACGGCGAGCACCCCGGTGGCCACCGCGAGCCCCAGCGTGCCGTCCAGCGGCAGCAGGATGCCGACCGTGCCGCCGATCACCCAGCACAGCTGCATCAGGGTCTCCGAACGGGCGAAGGTCGAGGTGCGGACCGTCTCCGGCACGTCGCGCTGGATCAGCGCGTCCAGTGCCAGCTTGGCCAGCGAGGCGGCGATGCCCGCCACCGCGGCCACCAGCATCACGGTGCCCAGGCCGTACCAGACCGTGCTGGCCACCGCGGCGGCGGTGGCCGGCACCAGCATCGTGGTGATGATCGTCTCCGAGCCCCGGGCACGCAGCCAGGAGCCGAACACCGAGCCGAGCGCGTTGCCGCCGCCGGCCGCCACCGCCAGCAGGGCCAGCGACTGCGTCGGGGAGAGCCCGCCGACCGGGGCGACCCGCAGCAGGAAGGCGAGGAAGAGGGTGAGGAAGCCGGTCAGCCAGCGCAGCGAGGCCACCGCGCGCAGCCCGAGCACCACGGCGGGGCCGACCGTGCGCAGCTTGCCGGTGGCCCGGCCGGCCGCCGGCTGCCGCCCGGTGGCCGGCCACCGCTCGTCGGTGGCCGCCGGGTCGGGCTCGGCGCGCGACACGGCGCGCTGCTCGTCGGTGGCCGCCGGGTCGGGCTCGGCGTGCAGCACCGCGCGCTGCTCGCCCTTGGCCGAGTCCACCTGGTGCGGCAGGTGGAACGCCATCAGGGCGCCGATCAGGAAGACCACGAAGGCGCCGCGCAGCGGCCAGCCCGGGCCGAGCAGGTGCAGCAGCCCGCCCACCCCGGCGGCCAGCCCGGTGGCCAGCAGCCCGGCCAGGGTCACCCGGGAGTTGGCCTTGACCAGCGTCACCCGGGCCGGCTTGAGCCGCGGCACCACCACGCTGCGCACCACGCCGTACGCCTTGGAGCAGACCAGGCAGCCCAGCGCCGCCGGATAGAGCGCCAGGCTGCCGCTCACCACCGCGCCGGCCATGGACCAGGCCAGCACCGCCCGGACCAGCATCGACGTGGCCATCGCGGCCCGCCGGCCGTGCGGCAGCCGGTCGAGCAGCGGGCCGATCACCGGGGCCAGCACCGCGAACGGCGCCATGGTGACCAGCAGGTAGAGCGCCACCCGGCCGCGCGCCTCGTCGGTGGGCACCGAGAAGAAGATGGTGGAGGCCAGCGCGATGGTGATCAGCATGTCGCCGAAGGAGTTCAGCGCGTGCAGCTCGATCAGGCTCGCCAGCCCGGACTCCCCGGCGCCCTGGGCCGAGGTGGCCTTGCGGATCCGGCGACCGGTGGACCGCACCGCCTTGCCGGTGCCGCTCCCGGCGGCCGAGGCGCCGCGCAGCAGCAGGTTGCGCCGCGGGCGGGTGTCCACGGGAGCCGTCTCGGGCGCCCTGGGCCGCCAGGGCGGCGCGGGCTCCGGCGGCGCCGGAAGGTCTTCGCGCAGCGCCGCATCGGCCGCCGGCCGCGGACCGTCCTCCGCGGCGGGGACCGCCGACTGCTGTCCCGGCACACCGCCCGCCTGCGCCGCCGTCCGGTCGGCCGGTGGCGGGTCCTTCGGGTCCGCACCGCTCGACCCGGCGGTGGACCGGGCGTGCTGCGACGGGTTGTCGTCCGTCACACCGCCATCCTGCCCGACGAACCGGACAGCTGCGGGGCATTGGCCCCGCGCGGCGCGGCCGGGTCGGCGCGGTGGCCGCCGGTCCGGTTCGCCGGGCTGTCGCCGAGCCCTTCTTGACGGGTAGCCTGCTGTCCGCGTGCCGCTGCGCCGGACCGCGCGCGTCTGCCTCGGCCGGAGCCGGCGGCGGCGCGGCCGGTCCCCGCAGGGCTCCGGGTCACGCAGAATAGGGCGGTGAGCCGGTTCTGACCGGCCGATGACCGCGACCGGCCCGGCGGCCCCGGACGGTTCAGAACGGCCCGGGCGAGCGACCGGGCGACTAGGCTGCAGGTAAGAAGACTGGAGAGAACCGACGCCGTGAGTGCTGCGATGCGAAGCCGTACCCCAGACCGGCTCTGTGCCGAGGCCGTCGAACTCGCCAGGCAGGCAGCGGTCGAGTCGGTCGGCGCCGAGGTCGTCGGCGAGCACCTGGCGGCGCGCGCCGAGGCCGAGCGGGTGGTCACCCACACCTTCGAATGCCTGGACCCGGCCTACCGCGGCTGGCACTGGGCGGTGACCGTGGCCCGCGCGCCGCGCGCCAAGGTGGTCACCCTCGACGAGGTCGTGCTGCTGCCCGGCCCGGACGCGGTGCTGGCCCCGGAGTGGGTGCCGTGGAGCGAGCGGCTGCGCCCGGGCGACCTGGGCCCCGGCGACCTGCTCCCGACCGACGCGGACGACCTGCGCCTGGAGCCGGGCTGGACCGGCGACGACGAGCCGGCCGCCCCCAGCGCCGCCCTCTTCGACCGCGAGGACGACCTCGTGGTGAGCGACCCGCACGTGCAGCCGGCGCCGGCCCGCGCGCAGATCGGCGCGGTCGCCGACGAGCTCGGCATGAACCGCCCCCGGGTGCTCTCCCGGCTCGGCCTGCACCTGGCCGCGGACCGCTGGGAGAAGACCCACGGCCCGCAGACCCCGATGGCCCAGTCGGCGCCCGCCACCTGCACCAGCTGCGGCTTCCTGATCCCGATCGGCGGCTCGCTGGGCCAGGCGTTCGGCGTCTGCGGCAACGAGTTCGGCCCGGCCGACGGCCAGATCGTCTCGCTCGCCTACGGCTGCGGCGGGCACTCCGAGGCCGCGGTGCTGCCGGCCCCGCCGGTGCCGGCCGAGCTGATCCTGGACGAGACCGTCGTCGAGCCGCTGCACCTGCACCCCGACCGGGCCGGCGGCTCGGTCGAGCCCGACGCCCCGGCCGAGGAGCTGGGCCACTCCTGACCAGCGCCTGAGCCGCCCGGGTCCACGTCCGCTGGGCCCGGGTGGGGCACCGGCGCGGTCTGTCGGCGAAACGCGAGAGAATGCCCCCCGTAGCAGTGTCCGGTGTGACAGACGGGGAAGGCGGCGGGTCCAGTGGAGCCTCGCATCATCGGTGGCGGCAGTGATGAGCAGATCGGCGACCCGTTCGGCACGGCCGAGCTGCGGAACCGGGTGTTGGACGCCTGGACGGCCTCCCCGGCCCGGTTCCGGGAGGACGCCAACGCCGAGGAGGAGCTGGCCCTCGGCGGCTACCGGGACCGCCTGATCATCGAGTTGGCGCAGAACGCCGCCGACGCCGCCGCGCGGGCCGGCCGCGGTCCGGGCCGGTTGCGGCTGGCGCTGCGCGACGGCGTGCTGGCCGCCGCCAACACCGGTGCCCCGCTGGACGCCGCCGCCGTCGAGTCGCTGGCCACCCTGCGGGCCTCCTCCAAGCGCTCCGACGTCACCATGACGGTGGGTCGGTTCGGCGTCGGCTTCGCCGCCGTGCTCGCCGTCAGCGACGAGCCGGCCATCGTCGGCCACGCCGGCGGGGTGCGCTGGTCGCTCGCCGAGGCCCGTGAGCTCATCGACCAGCAGGCTGCCCAACAGCCCGAACTGGCCGAGGAGTTGCGTCGCCGTGGCGGCCATCTCCCGTTGCTGCGGCTGCCGTTCGCGGCCGCCGGCGAACCGCCGGTCGGCTACGACACCGTGGTGCTGCTGCCGCTGCGCGACGGCGCGGCCGAGGACCTCACCCGCAGCCTGCTGGACGGCGTCGACGACGCCCTGCTGCTCACCCTGCCGGGCCTCGGCGAGCTGGTGGTGGAGACCCCGGACGGCACCGTGCGCACCCTCACCCGGGCCGCCGCCGAGCGCACCGAGGCCGGGCTGGCCGAGGTCGTCATCACCGACCGGACCGGCGAGGCCGGCCGGAACGGGGAGGGGGGCGAGCAGTCCCGCTGGCAGACCGTCACCGCCACCGGCGCGCTCGACCCGGAGCTGCTGGCGGACCGTCCGGTGGAGGAGCGCTCCCGCCCGTACTGGACCGTCACCTGGGCCGTCCCGGTCACCGCCGACGGCGCCCCCGCGCCGCTCCCGGTGGCGCCGGTGGTGCACGCGCCCACCCCGAGCGAGGAGCCGCTGGGCATCCCCGCGCTGCTGATCGCCTCCTACCCGCTGGACTCCACCCGCCGGCACGTGGCCCCCGGCCCGCTCACCGACTTCCTCACCGAGCGGGCCGCCGACGCCTACGCCCAGCTGCTCCGGGCCCGCGGCGCCGACCTCGGCTCGCTCTCCCTGGTGCCGGGCCCGCTCGGCCAGGGCGCGCTGGACAACGCGCTGCGCACCGGCGTGCTGGCCCGGCTGCCGCAGACCCCGTTCCTGCCGCACCCGGCCGCCGTCGACCCGTCCGCCGTCGACGAGGCCAGGCCGGCGCTGCGCCCGGTCGACGCCACCCTGCTGGAGGGCGCCGACCGCTCGGTGGTCGAGGCGCTGGCACCGATCTTCCCGGGCCTGCTGCCGGCCGGCCTGGAGCGCCGCCCGGAGCTGCGCGCCCTCCAGGTGCGCCGGCTGCCGCTGGCCGAGGTGGTCGACCAACTCGGCGGCCTGGAGCGGGATCCGGCCTGGTGGCGCAGCCTCTACGGGGCGCTGGCCGGTGCCGATCCGGAGGCGCTGGGCGCGCTGCCGGTGCCGCTGGCGACGGGGCGGATGCTGACCGGCCCGCGCCGGGTGCTGCTGCCCTCGGACGACGCCGACTGGGCGGGCTTCCCCGACTACCCGCAGTCGCTGGCCGAGGCGTTGGAGCTGTTCGACCTGCGGCTGGCTCACCCGGAGGCGGCGCACCCGCTGCTGGCCAAGCTGGGCGCCACCACCGCCACCCCCACCGGGATCCTGGCCACCCCCGAGGTGCGGGCCGCCGTGGCGCGCTCGCTGGACGTCGGCGAGGAGGACTTCGACGCCGCCGTGGACCTGGCGGACGCCGTGCTCGGCCTGGTCAAGGCGGCCGGCGCCCAGCCCGGGGACCACCCCTGGCTGGCCCGGCTGGCGCTGCCGGACGACGAGGGCGAGCTGGCCCGGGCCGGTGAACTCCTGCTGCCGGACAGCCGGTTCGCCCAGCTGGCCCGGCCCGATGACGCCCCGTTCGTGGACGAGGACCTGCTGGACCGCTGGGGCCCCGAGGTGCTGGCCGCCGTCGGAGTGCTCGCCGACTTCGTGCTGGTCCGCGCCGAGGACGCGGTGCTCGACCCGGACGACCTGGAGCGGCTGGACCCGACCGCGCCCGCCGACCGCGCGGTCGGCGGGCATCCGACCGGGCTGCTGGACGAGGCGCCGGACGGGCTCGCCGACTGGTGCGAGGAGGTCGTCGAGGGGCTCCACGCGGACCAGGCCGAGCTGGGGGTGCCGCCGGTGGCCGGCGAGCTGCTGGTGGTGCGGGACTTGGACCTGGTGGACGACCAGGCCTGGCCCGAGGCACTGGCCGTGCTGGCCCGGCCGCCCTACCGGGACGCGGTGGTGGCGCCGGTGCGGGCGCTGCTGCCGGACGGGCGGTACGCCGACCTGCCGCCGTACACCGCGTGGTGGCTGCGCGACCACCCGGTGCTGGACGGGCGGGAGCCCGCCGGGCTGCGCGCCGCCGGGGCCGACTGGCTGCTGCGCGGCCTCTACGACGAGGCCCGCACCACGCTGGACGCGGAGTTCCTGCACGCCCTCGGGGTGCGCACCACGCTGGCCGCGCTGCTCGCCGAGCCGCACGGCCCGGAGGAGCTGCTCGACCGGCTCACCGACCCCGCCAGCGAGGTGTCGCACCGCCAACTCCACGGCATCCACTCCTCGTTGGCCCGGGTCGAGGTGTTCGACGCGGAGCCGCTGGAGGTGGTGCGGGCGCTGCCGCCACTGGATCCGGAGACCGGGCGCCGTCCGGCGCACACCGTGGTGGTGGACGCCACCGAGGCGGTGGTGGCCGACGCGCCCGACCTGGTGGCGCTGCTCCACCCGTACCCGCTGGTGCCGGTGGCGCCCGCGCTGGCGCCGGTGCTGGCCGAGCGGCTGCACGTCTCGCTGGCCAGCGAGATCGCCGGCGGCCGGGTGCTCTCGGAGGGCACCCTGCACCGGGTGTCCCCGTTCGTCCGGGAACTGCTGCCCGGCTGCCCGGTGGCCTACGAGGAGCACGAGGAACTGCTGGTGGTCGGCCCGGACGGTTCGGAGGCGGCCGTCGACTGGCGCTGGGACGCGGCGGCGCCCAGCCCGGAGCTGCCGTACGACCCGGAGGACCCGGAGGCCGAAACCGACGCCGAGTTCGAGGTGCCGCCGGTGCCGGGCCTGCTGCACGCCGCCACCCCCGAGGGCCTGGCGGCCGGGCTGGCCTGGTCGGTGGGGCAGTGGCACCGCCGCTTCGAGGTGCTGGCCGCGCTCACCGAGCCGGACCGCGCCTACGAGCTCTCGGCGGCCCGCGACTTCGAGGGGTGACAGCCCGTCGGGGGCGTGCCTAGGGTGTCGTTCATGATCGACGACGCGCCCGTGAACGACACCGCTCAGCGCAGTTTCCTCTTCCTGCTGGCGAGCAGCCGGCGGGACGGCAACACCGAACTGCTCGCCCGGCGGGCGGCCGAACAGCTGCCCGCCGGCACCGAGCAGCGCTGGCTGCGGCTGAGCGAGCTGCCGCTGGCGCCGTTCGTCGACCGGCGGCACGACGGCGAGGGGACCTACCCGCAGCCCGAGGGCCACGAGCGGACCCTGCTGGAGGCCACCCTGGCCGCCACCGACCTGGTGATCGCCTCCCCGCTCTACTGGTACTCCGTCTCCGCCGACGCCAAGCTCTACCTGGACTACTGGGCCGGCTGGATGCGGGTGCCGGGCTACGACTTCCGGGCCCGGATGGCCGGCAAGGGGCTCTGGGCGGTCAGTGCCGGCTCCACCGAGGACCCGGCCGCCTCGGACGCGCTGGTGACCACCCTGCGGCTGAGCGGCGAGTACCTGGAGATGCGCTGGGGCGGCGCCCTGCTCGGCTACGCCAACCAGCCGGGCCGGGTGGTCGAGGACGAGGGCGCGATGGCGCGGGCGGAGGGCTTCTTCAGCGCGGTAGCGGGGGGTGCTCGGCCGACTGCTGCCGCGCCTTCAGGCGCGACCCGCGCCTGACGAACCGCCAGGCCACCTCCAGCAGCACTCCGGCGGTCAGCGCTACCGCGACCCCCGCCCAGGGGTCGCGGTAGCCGACCAGCTGGAGCTCGAAGAAGTGCGACAGCCAGGGGATCAGCAGCACCAGGGCGAAGGCCCCGGCCATCGCGCCGATCAGCAGCAGCCGCCACCAGGTGTACGGCCTGGCCACGATCGCCAGCACCCAGAGGGCGACCAGGAAGAGCGTCAGGGTGGCCACGCTGGTGTCGGCCTTGAGGTCGGTGGCATGGTCGGCCCGGGCCAGGGCGTAGGCGCTGAAGGTGGCCGTCCCGGCGATCAGACCGCCGGGCACCGCGATCCGCAGCACCCGGCGGACGAACCCAGGCCGGGCCCGCTCCTGGTTGGGCTCCAGGGCCAGGAAGAACGCCGGGATGCCGATGGTCAGGCTGCTCAGCAGGGTGGAGTGCCGGGGCAGGAACGGGTACGGGAGCTGGGTGAAGACCACCAGCAGCGCCAGCAGCACCGCGTACACCGTCTTCACCAGGAACAGCCCGGCCACCCGTTCGATGTTGCCGATCACCCGGCGCCCCTCGGCCACCACCATCGGCAGCGTGGCGAACCGGTCGTCGAGCAGCACGATCTGCGCCACCGCCCGGGTGGCGTCGCTGCCGGAGCCCATCGCCACGCCGATGTCCGCGTCCTTGAGCGCCAGCACGTCGTTGACGCCGTCACCGGTCATCGCCACGGTGCGGCCGCGTGACTGCAGGGCGCCGACCAGCCGGCGCTTCTGCTGCGGGGTCACCCGGCCGAAGACACTGGTGCGCTCCGCGGTGTCGGCGAACGCGGCCGGTTCGGCGGGCAGCGTGCGGGCGTCCACCGGCTGATCGGCCCTGGGCAGGGCCAGGCTCGCGGCCACCGCGCCGACCGAGACGGCGCTGTCCCCGGAGATCACCTTGGCCTCGACCCGCTGCTGCTCGAAGTACCGCAGGGTGTCGGCCGCGTCCGCCCGCACCCGCTGCTTGAGCACCACCAGGGCCAGCGGCCGCAGCTCCTTCGCCGGGTCGGGGGCGTCCAGCGGCACGGGGGAGCGGCCCAGCAGCAGCACCCGCAGGCCCTGCGCACCCAGTTCGTCCACCTGCCCCAGCGCCGGATCGCCCGCCGGCAGCAGCACGTCCGGTGCGCCGAGCAGCCAGCTGCCCTCGCCGCCGCCCGGCTCCAGCAGCCGCGCCCCGCTCCACTTGCGCGCCGAGGAGAACGGCACCGCCTCCAGCAGCCGCCAGCGCTCCCGTTCGGGCCCGGCCTCGCCGAAGGCGTCGATCACCGCCTGCATGCTGGCGTTGGGCCGGGTGTCCGCGCTCGCCAGAACACCCAGCGCCTGCCGCAGCACCGCCCCGTCGGCCGCTTCGGGCGCCAGCGGGCGCAGCTCCAGCACGTCCATCCCGCCCTCGGTGAGGGTGCCGGTCTTGTCCAGGCAGACCGTGTCCACCCGGGCCAGGCCCTCGATCGCGGGCAGCTCCTGCACCAGGCACTGCTTGCGGCCCAGCCGGACCACGCCGATCGCGAAGGCCACCGAGGTGAGCAGCACCAGACCCTCCGGCACCATCGGCACGATGCCGGCCACCGTGCGCCGCACCGCCTCCCGCCAGTCGTTGCCCCGCACCGCCCACTGGCTGATCACCAGGCCGATCGCGGTGGGGACCAGCAGATAGGTGACGTACCGCAGGATGGTGTCGATGCCGCTGCGCAGCTCGGACGTGACCAGGGTGAACCGGCTGGCCTGCTCGGCCAGTTGGGCGGCGTAGGCCTCGCGGCCGACCTTGGTGGCGGTGAAGGCGCCGGCGCCGGCCACCACGAAGCTGCCGGACATCACCTGGTCGCCCGGCTGCTTGAGCACCGGATCGGGCTCGCCGGTGAGCAGCGACTCGTCGATCTCCAGACCGTCCGCCTCGACGACCTCGCCGTCCACCACCACCTTGTCGCCGATGCCGAGCAGCACGGTGTCGTCCAACACGATCCCGGCGACCGGGAGCTGCCCGGCCCGCCCGTCCCGACGCACCGACGGGCGGGCCTCGCCGACCAGCGCCAGGCTGTCCAGGGTGCGCTTGGCGCGGATCTCCTGGACGATCCCGATCGCCGTGTTGGCCACGATCACCAGACCGAACAGCCCGTCCTGGATCGGCCCGACCACCAGGATGATCGCGAACAGCACGCCGATGATCGCGTTGAACCGGGTGAGGACGTTGGCCCGGACGATCTCCCGGACGGACCGGCTGGACCGGACCGGCACGTCGTTGACCTGGCCGCGGGCCACCCGCTCGGCGACCTCGGCGGCGCTCAGCCCGCAGTGCCGGGCGGCGGCCGGGCCGGCGGCGGGGGTGCGGGCGGCGCGCTGCTCCGAGGGGTGGGTCATGGCACCGACTCTACGTGCGGCAAATGTCCGGTGCGTCCTCCTATGGGGTGGTGTCGAGCGGCCGGAAGGAGGGGGCGGGTCAGCCGGGCGGAGGAGCCGGATCGCCCGCCTGGCGGAGCCGGGGGCGTGGCTCTTCGGGGCGGGGCGTGGCGGGGCGTGGCGGGGCGTGGCGGGGCGTGGCTCGCCCTGGCGGGGCGTGGCTCCCCGAGGCAGGGCGTTGCTCGCCGAGGCGGGGCGTGGCTCTCCGAGGCGGGTCGCCACACGGAGTTACGGAGTTGGGGTGCTGTCCGGCGCGGAGCCGGGCTGCGCGGGGCAGGCGGTCGCTCGGCGCGCAGTTGGCAGCCGGTGGCCGTCCGGGCGCGCCGGGTCGTCAGTCGGAGTCGGTGGCTGCCCCGGCGCGTCGGATCGCATCCCGCCGGGCCCGGCAGTACCAGAGCCCTATCAGGCCGAGCAGCCCGCCGGACAGGCAGATCCACGGCCAGTTGCCGTGGTGGTGGCGGCTCAGCGTGTCCTGGAACGGCACCAGCACCAGGAAGCCCAGGAACCAGAGCGCCGTGCCACCGCCGACGATCGCGACGTCATTGGCTTCCAAGGGCGGCGGCGCGGGATGGATCGGGCTCTTCGGCATGGGACGTAGCGTACGTGCCCGCGGACGCCGCCATGAAGGAGCGCTCATCTACGCGCGAAGATGGCGCGTTCACGACCGGTCGACCCATACTGAGACTTCCTCCACCCCCATCTGAGGACGACGCATGCCTTCCGTGGCCCAGCCGACCCTGGAGTCGCCCGAGCCTCCGGCGCCCAACGCTCCCGGTGGCGTCATCGACCGCTACTTCAAGATCTCCGCGCGGGGTTCCAGCCTGCCCCGCGAGATCCGCGGTGGCGTCGCGACCTTCTTCACCATGGCCTACATCCTGGTGCTGAACCCGATCATCCTGTCCAACGCCGTGGACATCGACAAGCATGCGCTGAGCTTCCCGCAGCTGGTCACCGCGACGGCGCTGACCGCCGGGCTGACCACGCTGCTGATGGGCGTGATCGGCAACGTGCCGATCGGACTGGCCGCCGGCCTGGGCATCAACACCATCGTGGCGCTCCAGCTGGCCCCGAAGATGACCTGGCCCGACGCCATGGGCATGGTGATGCTGGCCGGCTTCTGCATCATGCTGCTGGTCGCCACCGGCCTGCGGGAGCGGGTGATGAACGCCGTGCCGCTCGGCCTGCGCAAGGCCATCGCGATCGGCATCGGCCTGTTCATCG
The DNA here is from genome assembly GCF_020907985.1 of Kitasatospora humi. Classification (GTDB taxonomy): domain Bacteria; phylum Actinomycetota; class Actinomycetes; order Streptomycetales; family Streptomycetaceae; genus Kitasatospora; species Kitasatospora humi. Next base: position 98,966 of record NZ_JAJJPA010000004.1, read on the forward strand.
CGCTGGTCGGCTGCGTCGACTCCGGCTTCGTCACCCGCGTCCCGGACGCGGCCCACACCACCGTTCCGCTGGGGCTGGGCATCGGCGGCCACCTGCACGGCTGGCCGGTGCTGGTCTTCGTGCTGGGCCTGCTGCTGACCATGGTGCTGGTGGTCCGCAAGGTCCCCGGGGCGATCCTGATCTCCATCGCGGCCATGACCGTGGTCGCCGTGGTGATCCAGAAGCTGGCCGGCCTGCCCGCCGACGCCTGGGGCCTGACCGTGCCCAAGTGGCCCGGCAACCCGGTCGCCAAGCCGGACTTCGGCCTGATCGGGCACGTCAGCCTGTTCGGCGGCTTCCACCAGGTCGGCGCGCTCACCGGGATCCTCTTCGTCTTCACTCTGGTGATGAGCGCCTTCTTCGACGCGATGGGCACCATCCTGGGCGTCGCCGACGAGGCGCACCTGCTCGACAAGAACGGCGACCTGCCCGGCATCAACCGGGTGCTGATGGTGGACGGCATCGCCACCGCGGCGGGCGGCGCCACCTCCTCGTCCGCCAACACCTGCTTCGTGGAGTCCACCGCGGGCGTCGGCGAGGGGGCGCGAACCGGCTTCGCCAGCCTGGTGACCGGCGCGCTCTTCCTGGTCGCGCTCCTCCTCACCCCGCTGGCCACCATGGTCCCGGCCCAGGCCGCCACCCCGGCCCTGGTCACCGTCGGCTTCCTGATCCTGGCCAACTCGATCCGCGACATCGACTGGGCCGACTACACGATCGCCATCCCGGCCTTCCTGACCATGGTGCTGATGCCGTTCACCTACAGCATCACCAACGGCATCGGCATGGGCTTCATCACCTTCTGCGTGCTGCGGCTGGCCGTCGGGCGCGGCCGCAGCGTGCCGGTGGCGCTGTACGTGGTGGCGGCGGTGTTCGCCTTCTACTACCTGATGCCGGCGCTGGGGCTGGCCAAGTAGCACCCGCACCCGCACCACCTGAGCGCCGCCACGGAGACCGCCTCCGAGGCGGCGTTCGGCGTTGCGGTCCATCGGATGACCGACCCTCGTGCGGGTTGTTCGACATCTCTTCCAGGGGCTCGGCGATATCATTAGTCGGGGCCCAATCATCACGGAGTGATCATGACGCGCACCGTTGTCGACCTTGACGATGACCTCCTCGAGGAGGCGCAGCGCCTCTTCGGTACGACCACCAAGGTCGCGACGGTCAACGCCGCCCTGCTGGAGGCCGTCAAGCTGGCCCGCCGGATAGAGCTGGCGGACGCGATTGCCAGTGGCGAGTTCGACCTCCTCGGCGAATCCGACGGCAAGGCCGTTGCGTGAGCCGAGAGCGCTTCCTGATCGACAAGTCGGCTCTCGCGCGGTGGGGCAAGCCCTCCGTGCGGCCGGTTCTCGACGACCTTTCACAGCGGATGAGGTTTGGGACCGTGCCAAGTTCATCCAGCATCAGGCTCTGTTCCGGGGCAACCACCGTGCTTTGTCGATGGCCGACATGCTCATCGCGGCCACGGCGGACCGGCATTCGGTCACTGTGCTGCACTACGACGGCGACTACGACATGATCGCGGCGATCACCGGCCAGCCCGTGCGCTGGGTCGTCCCGGCGGGGACGGCCGACTGAGGTCGCCGCGCAGGCCGTGCCTATGGTCGGGCGCGGCCGCAGCGTGCCGGTGGCGCTGTACGTGGTGGCGGCGGTGTTCGCCTTCTACTACCTGATGCCGGCGCTGGGGCTGGCCAAGTAGCGCCCCGCCCGCACCACCTGAGCGCCGCCACGGAGACCGCCTGCATTTCGGCCGTGAGGATCGGATGAGCCGATCGGCCGGGTCGCCTCGGGTCGAAGGCCGGAGGCCGGTGGCTGGTGGCCGGTGGCCGGCGGCTGGTGACGGCGAGTCGGCCTCTCGGCCCGGCTGCTGTTCATCCTGGGGGCTGCCGAGTGCCACCCCGGGTCGTCCCGTGGGGGTAGGAGGGATTCAGGGGCAATTCGGGGTCGCTCCCGGGTACCGCGCGGCCGCCTGGTCCGGGAGGCTGGACCCATGGCGATGGTGAGACAGCAAGCTCGACCGATGGCCCGGGAGCGGGGGCGCGGGGGCGCCGTGCTGGCGGCCCTGGTGGTGCTGGCCGTCCTCGGCGGACTGCTGGGGCTCGCGGCGGCTCCGGTGGGGCCGGCCGCCGCGGTGCCGGTGCGCTGGCTGCTGCTGGGTGAGCTCGGGGTGCTGGGTGCGGTGATGGCGCTGGTGGCGGCGGTGGTGCCGACCCGCGGCCGCTGACGGACCGTCGAAGCGGCGGCGGCGGCCGCCCGCACGGGCGGACGCTCTGCGCCAGGTGGCCGGAAAGCGCACTGTGTAGCCGTGTTGGCGGTGGGCATACTGCCTCCTGAGTCGTGAGGGGGCACTCTCTGATGGTGCGATGGGACCCGTCCGGGATCGACGAGGCCGACTTCCTGCCGGAGCCGTTCCAGACGGCCGACCAGGCCTCGATCGCCGCACAGCGCCAGACCCTGCGCTGGTACCGCGGGATGATCGTGATGCTGGTGGTCGCGGCGGCGGTCGGTGCGGCGACGGGCGGCGACTCGGGCATCGCGCCGCTGATATCCGTGGCCGCCTTCGTGGTGGCCGGCTGGTTCTGGTCCCGGCTGCGGACGGTCAACCCGCAGCCCCGCTGGTTCGAGGCCCGCGCGGCGGCCGAGTCGGTCAAGTCGCTGGCCTGGAAGTACACGGTGCGGGCCCGGCCGTTCGGCGGCCCGGCCGACTCCCCCGAGGCGGACGAGGAGTACCGCGCCCAAGTGGCCGACGTGCTGCGCACCTTCGAGGACTCCGGAGCGCTGCCGGCCGGCGCGGCGCCGGAGATCACCGACGGCATGCGGGAGTTGCGGGCCGCAGGGCTGGTCGACCGGCGCACCGGGTACCTGCGGGCCCGGGTGGAGGGGCAGCGCACCTGGTACCTGGCGAAGGCGAGCGCCTACGAGTCGCAGGCGGTCTCCTGGGGGCTCGGCACCGTGGCGCTGATGATCCTCGGCGGCGCGGCGGCGGTGGCCCAGGCGGCCGGGGTGATCTCGGTCAGCCTGTTCGGCGTCTGCGCGGCGGCAGCCGCCGCGATCATCGCCTGGAACCAGTTGAAGCAACTGCGCCCGCTGGTCTCCACCTACCGGCTGGCGGCCAAGGAACTCGACGTGGTCTGGGGCAAGCTGACCGTGCTCGACCTCAACGACCCGGAGGCGGAGGCCCAGTGGGCCCGCCTGGCCGGTGACGTGGAGGACGCGGTGTCCCGCGAGCACACCAGCTGGCGCAGCCACCGGGCCTTCCCGCACTGATCCCCTTCTTCTCTGTGGTCCCGGCGTCTTCTCTCCCGTCCCGGCGTCTTCTCCCCCAGCCCGGCTTCTTCTCTGTGGCCCCGGGTGCTCGGACGGTCGGCCTGCGTAGCCGATTTTTAATTAGCGAGAGTAATGACGTAAGCTAAGGATCATGTCCGAGATGTCCGAGGAGGACCTCGTCGCTGTCAATCAGCTGCGGTCCTCCGTGATGCGTCTGTCCCGTCGCCTGAAGCACCAGCACGTCGAGCAGTCGCTCAGCCCGACCGAGATGAGCGTGCTGGGCACGTTGGCGCGGTGCGGCAGTGCCACGCCGGGGGAGTTGGCGCGGCGCGAGCACGTACAGCCGCCGTCGATGACGCGCATCATCGCGATGCTGGAGGAGAAGGGCCTGGTGCGGCGCGAGTCGCACCCGCAGGACCGGCGCCAGGTGGTGGTCAGCATGACCGAGCAGGCGGCCGAGATCCTCGACGAGTCCCGGCGGCGGCGCAATGCCTGGCTGGCCGAACTCGCCTCCCAGCTGACCGACGAGGAGTGGGCGGCGGTGCGGGAGGCGGCTCCCGCACTGTACCGGCTGGCGCATCTGTAGCTCTCGGACTGGGTTGGCACGGCCGGGCGGCGGTAGCCCGGCGAACCGCGAACGAGAGGAACCGACCATATGAGCAAGGGAAGCCATACCAACGACCCCGACGAACGCACCGCGGCGGTTGACCCCGCCGCCTCCGGCCCCACCGGGGCCCGCTTCACCCGCCCCGGGGGGATGTTCTCCTCGCTGAGGGTGCGCAACTACCGGTACTTCTTCGCCGGTCAGATCATCAGCAACACCGGCAGCTGGATGCAGCGGATCGCCCAGGACTGGCTGGTGCTGAGCCTGACCGGCAGCCCGCTCGCGGTGGGCGTCACCACCGCCATGCAGTTCCTCCCCACCCTGCTGCTGGGCCTGTTCGGCGGGGTGCTGGCCGACCGGATGCCCAAGCGGCGACTGCTGATCGTCACCCAGGGTGCGATGGGCGCACTGGCGGCGGGACTCGCCGCGCTGACCATCTCCGGCGCCGTGACCGAATACCACGTCTACGCCTTCGCACTGCTGCTCGGCCTGGTCACCGTGGTCGACACCCCGACCCGGCAGGCCTTCGTCTCCGAGATGGTCGGCCCCAAGGACCTGGCCAACGCAGTCAGCCTGAACGCGGCCAACTTCCAGACCGCGCGCCTGGTCGGCCCGGCGGTGGCCGGCCTGCTGATCGCCGCGGTCGGCAGCGGCTGGGCGTTCGCGCTCAACGCGCTCTCGTTCGCCGCGGTGATCGCCGGCCTGCTGGCGATGCGCAGCGGCGAGCTGCGCCCGGTGGAGCGGATCCCGCGCGAGAAGGGCCAACTGCGCGAGGGGCTGCGGTACGTGAAGGAGCGTCCGGATCTGATGTGGCCGCTGGTGCTGGCCGGCTTCATCGGTACCTTCGGCTTCAACTTCCCGACCCTGCTCTCCGGTTTCGCCTACCGCAGCTTCCACGTCGGCCCCGGCCTCTACGGCCTGCTCAACACCGCGATGGCACTCGGCTCGCTGACCGGCGCCCTGATCGCCGCGCGCCGGGGCAACCCCCGGCTGCGCCGGCTGACCGGTGCGGCCGTGGCCTTCGGCCTGCTGGAGGTGGTCGCGGCGATGGCGCCCGGCTACTGGAGCTTCGCGGCGCTGCTCACCCTGATCGGCGTCTTCGGGCTGACCTTCAACACCACGGTCAACTCCTACGTCCAGTTGGCCACCGACCCGGAGATGCGCGGCCGGGTGATGGGGCTGCTGGTGCTGGTCTTCACCGGCGGTACGCCCGTCGGCGCGCCGCTGGTCGGCTGGGTCACCTCCAGTTACGGCCCGCGCCTTGGCCTGCTCACCTGCGGCGCGGTCTCGCTGCTCGCCGCCCTGGCCGTCGGCCTGGTGCTGGCCCGCTGCGCCGACCTGCGCCTGCGCGTCGACCTGCACCGCGGCAGCGGCAGCCGGGTGGTGGCGTTCGTGCCGCGTCAGCGTCAGCGTGAGCCGCAGCCGGCGGGCGATCGCCGGGAGTTGGCGGCGGCCTGCTGAACTCCCTTGGGGGCGGGCGGCGTTGCCCGCCCCCAGGGCCTCGTGACGCGGTGCGTTGTCCTGCGGCGGCTCGGTGACGCGGTGCGTTGTGCTGCGGCGGCTCGGTGGCGTGGTGCGTTGTGCTGCGGCGGCTCGGTGACGTGGTGCGTTGTGCTGCGGCGGCTCGGTGACGTGGTGCGTTGTCCTGCGGCGGCTCGGTGACGTGGTGCGTTGTCCTGCGGCGGCTCGGTGACGTGGTGCGTTGTCCTGCGGCGGCTCAGTGGCGTGGTGCGTTGTCCTGCGGCGGCTCAGTGGCGTGGTGCGGGGAGCGGGCGGGGTTCCAGGCGCTCCTCGATCGCCGCGGTGCCGTCGCGGGTGACCAAGTAGGCGCCCTTGCCCGGGGTTTCGGTGACGGCCTCGACCAGCTTGGTGCCGCGGTAGACCAGGCCCACGCCGTCGTCGGTGCAGTGGGCCTCCGGCAGGGTGCCGTCCGCGACGAGCCGGTGGATCAGCGGGCGGCGCCCGGGATCGACGTCGTAGTGGACGCCGTTGCCGTAGGGCAGGAAGCCGAGCGCGTTGGTGAGCGGGCGCAGTTCGGGGCCGAAGGAGTCGGTGGCGCCGCCCCGGAACCAGCAGATCGACCCGGCGCTGACCCCGCTGAGCACCACACCGGCCTCCCAGGCACGCCGGAGGATCGTGTCGAGCCCGTGGACCCGCCACACGGCCAGCAGGTTCGCCACCGATCCGCCCATGACCCAGACGACGTCCTGGGCGAGGACGGCGCTCTCGACGTCCTCGATGTTGGGCATCGGGAAGAGGTGCAGCGGCGTCAGGTCGAACCCGGCGATCCGACCCGCCTCCAGCATCCGCAGGGTGAAGTACTCGGCGTCGCCGATCGCCGTGCCGATGTACATCACCCGGGGGCGGCGACCGTGCGCACCGGACAGCTCGACCGCGTGGTGCACCAGGGAGTTGAACGCCACCATGGTGCGCCCGCCCGGGCGGTGACCGCCGGAGGTGGCCAGGATGGTCGGCTCGGACGCGGTCATGACGTCCGCCCGGCGGCGTCCAACCGGATCTCCAGGAGCTGGCCCGGCCACGGCGGGCCGTCCGGCCGCTCGACCACGAAGGGTTCGGCCTCGGTGAAGCCGAGGGCGCGGTAGGCGGCGACCAGGCGGCGGTCGTCGCCCCCGTAGCAGTCGACCCGCAGCAGGGGGAGGCCGCGGCGGGCGGTCTCGGCGCGGGCGTCGGCGATCAGGGCGGCGCCGATGCCGGTGTTCTTGCGGGTCCGGTCGGTGGCGAGGAAGCGGATGTACAGCTCGGGGACGTCGGCGGGCGGGATGTACTGCGCCAGCTCCTCGGCGAGCACGCAGACGCCCACCAGCTGCCCGCCGTCGTCCTCCGCGATCCGCATCAGGTAGTCGGTGGCGAACTTGGTCATTTGGGCCACCCGGGCCTCGTTGCCGGACCACGGTTGGTCGCCCCACTGCCCGGTGCGCCCCTGGGCGACCAGCCATTCCATGGTGGCGTCGAGCATGGCGAGAATGGCTGGGACGTCGTCGGGGCCCCCGGTTCGAATCTTCATGCGATCTTGTCTACACCGGGCGGCGGTGGTGCGTCACGGGGTTGGCGCGGCCGCGAACGGCCCGACGGGAGTGCACGTGGCGATGGTCGCGCCGGCCGCGGGCTGCGTGGGTACCACCTGCCCGGCTGCCGCGTGCCGTCCGTGAAGTCGTGCACTGGTGCCCGGTTGCAGCCCGCCGGCGGTCAACGGCTGCCGAGTCGTGGCCTCGGACTGACCGCCCGCGGACGGCACCAAGCCTTGCCGTACACCCTCGAGGGCGGCCCGGTTGACTACCCCTCGGTCACCGCCGGGGCCGGGTTCGTCCAGGGCGAGCGGGTGCCGGAGGAGGCGGGGGGCGCGGTTGGTGAGGCGGTTCGGGTGGGCGCGCCGTTGGTCGGCAGGGCGGTGGGCGTGGGCGTGCCGTTGGGCGGTGTGGGGCTGGGGGTGGGCGTGCCGTTGGGCTGCGTGGGGCTGGGGGTGGGTGTGCCGTTGGGCTGAGTGGGGAGCGGGGTGGGGGCGAAGCAGTTGGTCGGCGAGGCGACCGGGCCGGCTGCCGCCGGGTTCACCCGTCCCGTCCCCGGCCGTGCCGCCTGCGCCCCGAAGGCCACCCCGGCCCCCAGCACCACCACTGCGGCCGCCGCGCCGCTCACCAGCAGCCGGCGCCGCCGCCGGGCGCGGCCGACCATCGCGGGTGCGTCGAAGACCGGCGGTTGCGGGTCGTTCGCGTAGTTCTCCATAGCCTGGACCAGTGCCTTTCCGAACTCGGGATCGTGGGTGTCGGAACCGTGCCGGGGGATCGTCATCACGCACCTTCGAACTGCGGGAGATTGGTCGAGGAAGCCCGGAGCTTGGCCATCCCCCGGGCCAGTTGGGAGCGCACCGAGCTGGGCGAGATGCCCAGCGTCCCGGCGATCTCCTCGGGCCCCTGGTCGTGCAGGTAGTGCAGCACCACCACGGTGCGCATGCCGATCGGCAGCCCGTGCAGTGCCCGGACCAGCCCGTCGCGCAGCTCCACCTGCCGGTACGAGTCGTGCGGGTCGGCCCGCTCGGGCACCTCGAACCGCTCGCCGGCCCGTTTGGCGCGCCGCCAGCGGTCGTTGGCCAGGTTGACGAGGATCCGCCGGACGTACGCCTCGGGTGAGTCCGCCGCCGCGATCCGCCGCCAGCGTCGGCACGCCTTCTCCAGCGCCTCCTGCACCAAGTCCTCGGCAACCTGCTGATGTCCGGTCAGCACGTAGGCGGTTCGGAAGAGCGCCGCGGAGCGCTGCTCGACGAACTCGACGAAGTCGAGCCGCTCAGCCCGCTGCCAGCTGCCCACAGGTCCTCCTCGCTACGGTTCCTGCCCCCATGACGGCGACCGGGCGGGGATTGCTGCACGGCGGTCGGCGTGACCTGCGTCACGCGGGCGGGCAGGCCAGGTGGTCGCCGAGTGCCCTGCAAGCTGGGCGGCCGCGGGCACGGCGCCTGCCGTCCGGGGCGGGCGCGGGTGGCCAGGCCCGTGGCGTGCAGGACGCATAGCTGCTGGGAGACCGCATTCGGGATGACCCGGAGGCGGTGGGCCGGCTCCCCCGTGGCGTGCGGCTCCTCCAGGAGGGCGAGCAGGCGGGCGCGCGGTGGTGCGCCGATCAGGACCGCGAAGTCGGACGGGTCGACTTCCGGTGGCGGTGGTGCCGGGTTCGTCTCCGCACAGGTGGTCCACGTCGCGGGCGGGCCGGTCGACTGACGGGCGAACCGGGTAGGACACCGTGTCAGTGGCCGTGTCAGGGCGGCGACAGGGGGGTGTCAGGCTAGCTGCCGATAGTTGACGCATGACTTCGAACAACACCGCCTCAAACAGCGCCACTTCGACTCGGCCCACTCCTCCGCTCGGGGGGTTCCAGGAGGTCGACGGCCGCCGGATCTTCGTGCACCGCGCGGGCAGCGGCGACGGACCGGCCGTCGTCTTCCTGCCCGGCGCCAGTGCGGTCGGCCTGGACTACTTCGGCATCCAGCAGCAGGTCGCGCAGTTCGCCACCGCCGTGGTCTACGACCGCGCCGGCACCGGCTACAGCGACGAGGCCCCGCTGCCGCGCACCGGCGCCGCGGTCGCCACTGAACTGCACGAGCTGCTGCACGCCCAGGGCATCGCCGGCCCGTACGTCCTGGTGGCGCACTCCCTCGGCGGTGCCTACGCGCACCGGTTCGCGCAGCTCTACCAGCAGGAGGTGGCCGGGCTGGTCTGGCTGGACGCCTTCCACCGCGACTGGGACGACTTCCTGCCCGCCGAGGCGAGCCTGGCGGCGGGCGAGGAGATCGCGCCCACGGAGGAGCAACTGCGGCAGGCGCTGCCGTTCATGCGCGGCTTCGTCGCCGAGATGCTGGCCGACTACCCGGAGCACGTGCGGGAGTCGCTGGTCGAGTACCACGTGAGTGACCGCTGGATCCACGCCGGCATCGCCGAGCGCGCCTCGATGACCGCCCTCGCCGGCGAACTGCGGACCGGGCCGGGCATCCCCGACGTCCCGCTGATCGCGCTCACCCCGCTGGCCGTCGACCCCGCCCAGCAGGCGCTGATGTCGGAGGAGACGCTGCGCCAGGTGCACGAGGGCAAGACCCGGCTGTACGAGGCCCTGGCGAACGGGGTCTCGCACGGTGAGCACCGCATCCTCTCCGACACCAACCACAGCCAGCTGTGCTTCGAGCGTGCCGATGCCGTGGTCCAGGCGATCCACGACGTCGTCGACTGGGCGACCCGTTCCTGACCAACCCCTTCCATCCCGTTCGACCCACTGATCCAGAAGGAGCACACCCCTCATGACCGTCACCCTCACCGACCAGGACAAGACCACCCTGCGGATCGCCGCGTACGGCGCCGTAGCGCTGCTGACGGCCGCCGGTGCCGCCGGCGGCAAGCCGCACCGGATCGCAACCGACGGATCCATCGCCCTGGCCTCCGCGACCGGCGCGGTCGGACACGTGCTCGGCGAGAACCCGGGGGCGGTGAAGCTGAACGGCAAGACCGTGGCCGAGATCGCCGACCAGGTGCTGCCTGCGCTGACGGGGGCCATGACCCTGCTCAAGCGGCAGGATGCGGCCGAGGCCGAGAACTTCCGCGGCATCGTCACCGTCGCCATCGAAGCGGCCACCCACCGTAGCGAGCCCAGCCCCACGCTGGCGGCGATGGCCCGCAAGATCACTGAAGCCCTCGATGCCGCCTGACGGGCCGCGGATCCGGGGCCGGGGAGCCGCAGCGAAGACGTGGAAGAGGCGGGACGGGCGGAGAATGGGGTCATGAGGCTCTTCGTCGCGGTGCTGCCCCCGTCCGAGGTACTCGCCGAGCTGGACGCCGCCGTGGCGCCGCTGCGTGAGCTGCCGGGCGCGGAGCGGCTGCGTTGGACGGCAGCCCAGGGGCGGCACCTGACGCTGGCCTTCCTCGGCGCGGTGGACGAGGAGCAGCTGCCGGCGCTGGAGGACGGGCTGGCGCAGGCGGTACTGGGACACCCGGTGCACCGGCTGCGGCTCGCCGGCGGCGGGCGCTTCGGCGACCGGGTGCTCTGGGTGGGGCTGGCGGGCGAGACCTGGGCGCTGCGCGGGCTGGCGCGCTCGGTGGCCACGGTGACGGGTGAGGTGCTGGAGCAGGAGGCACCCGAGCTCGGTGAGGCGCTCGAGTACCACCCCCACCTCACCCTGGCCCGCACCGGCCGCAGCGGCCACCACGGCGCAGCGGAACGAAAGGCACTGCGGGCGGCGGCCGAGCGGCTGGAGACGTTCCAGGGGGCGGAGTTCACGGTGGCGTCGGTGCACCTGATGCGCAGTGAGTTCCATGGCGGACCTGCGCAGTACACCCGGGTGCGCAGTTGGGCGCTGCACGAGGCCTGATGACTCAGCCCACTCGGCCGGCCCGCACCGCCTCCGGGCTCATCCGGGTGTCGAACCCGGTCTCGGGGTCGATGGTCCGGCCCAGCGCCCACCAGTTCTCCGCAGCGGTTTCCAGAACGGTCATCAGAACGTCCTCGCGGCGCATCCCCGTGGTGGCCGCGAGGCGGTCGGCGACGGCTTCGAACAGTGCCGACTTCTGGGCCGGGGGCCGGCGGTTGAAGGTCATGCGGATGATCACGGAGTCGGCGCTGCGCTCGACTCCGAAGAACGTCGGTGCGTGCAGGATGCCACCGGGCTCCATGTCGTGCACGACATGGAAGCGGTCGTCCTCCGGGATCTGGAGCACCTCCCGCATCGACTCGTGGACCGCGGCGGAGACGGCCTCGCGGAACTCCGGGGACTTGCCCTTGCGCAGGTAGATCTCAACGAAAGGCATGGCGGCTCCTTGGCACAAGTCGGGTGCGGGTCCGCGCAGTTCGGCGCGGCTGACACGGGCAACGCTAGGTGGCGCTCCGCCATGCGGCCAGCGAAACTCTGGCATGGTGGGTATGCATGAACGTCATGGAACCCTCGCTGACCGGCTTGCGGGTCCTGCGCGAGATCGCCGAGCGCGGCAGTTTCAGCGCCGCCGCCGCAGAGCTCGGCTACACCCAGTCCGCCGTCTCGCGGCAGGTCGCCGCCCTCGAGCGCGCGGCCGGGGTGAAGCTGTTCGACCGCGGCCCCGGCGGCGTCGCGCTCACGGCACCGGGCGCGACCCTGCTGCGGCACGCGGTCGTCGCGCTGGACGCGCTCGCCGCGGCCGAGCGGGAGCTGAAGGGCGTGGCGCCCGAATGCAGTGTCGTGCGGCTCGGCACCTTCCCCAGCGCCGGAACGCTCATCCTGCCGCGCACGCTCGCCGTACTGCGCCGCACCCAACCCGGCATCCGCGTCACGACGCGCGAGGCCACAACCCCGGCGCTGGTACGCGCGCTGCGGGCGCGCACGATCGACCTGGCCATCCTCGCGGTCCGCCCGCCCTACCGGCCCCTGGACGACCAGACTCCACGCCTGGAGTGCGAGACCCTCCTGGAGACGAAGCTCCTGCTTGCGGTACCGGCCGACAGCGGTCTGGGCAACCGGGACGTGGTGGACCTGGAGGAACTGGCCGGTCAGGAATGGATCGCCGGTGGATCCAACCCCGCCGAGCCGATGATGGGCGTCTGGCCGGGGTTGCCCGGACGGCCGCGCATCACGCATACCGCCCGCGACTGGCTGACCAAGCTTCACCTGGTCGCAGCGGGCAGCGGCATCACCACTGTGCCGCAGGGGCTGGCCGACGTGGTTCCCGCGGGCGTACGCCTGGTCGAGGTCCGCGGAGGCCCCGCCGAACACCGCCGGGTCGTCCTTGCCCGCCTTCCCGGTCCGCGCCCGCCGGGCGTCGCACAGGTCATCCAGGTCCTGCACCGCGAGGCGGCCCGTCGGCCTGCCTGAGAAGCCCCGGAACGAACCGCGCCTGCGGCACCTCCCAGGTCACTGGCGGAGCGCCTCGGCGATCAGCAGGAGTTCGGTGGGGAGCAGCGGGCGGAGCTGGACGAGGACGGCCCCGGTGAGGGTGACGCGGAGGCCGGCGGAAAGGTCGGCGACATCGACTTCCCGGTCCACGAGTGCGTCCTCCAACTCGTCGAGTGCGGCCCGCGCCTGGCGGATCGCGGGCATCACGGAGCGGACTTCGTCAGCCACTTGGCGTCCACCTCCCACTCGGCGCCACCGCGCTCGGGGCGGAGGTAGACGAGCCGGCGGTGGCGGTCCATGAAGGCGCCGGTGCGTCGGTTGAGCGTGTCGTAGATCAACTCCCCACGCCGTCGCGGCTCATAGGGCACTTCGGGCGGCTGCGCGCCACTGGGATCAGCCGTGGGGTACGTGGGCGCGAGGCGGGCGAGTCGCTCGGGGTGCCCGCCGCAGTTGGCGGGACAGCGGCACGGGGGGAGGCTGCGGTCGTCGGGGATGGACATCGTGGGTGGCTCTCTGTGAGGGAGGTAGTGGGGCGAACCAGGATCCGTCGGGCGAACTTGGCCGGTTCGCCTGCACGATCAGTTTCGGCGTGTGATGCTGCGGTGACAACCGGTTGCGCAAGACGCTGGAACAGATTGTTGAGGTGGCGGTCATGGCCGTGAACCTGGATGTCGTTGACGGTGGCGCCCTCGACGAGAAGCGGATGACCTGGGGGGACGTGCTGCGGATGATCCGGGAGGAACGGGGCCTCACCCAGGCGCAGCTCGCCGACCTGGTGAAGGCCCATCAGACGATGATCAGCCACCTGGAGTTGGGCAAGACCCCGCCGGACGAGAAGTGGGCACGGCTCCTCGACGAGAAGTTGGACGCCGGCGGTCGGCTGGTGATGGCGTTCAAGCTGGTGGAGCCGTACCTTGCGCAGCCTCAGGCGAAGTGGGATGCCTTCAAGGACTTCAAGAAGCTTGAGAGTCAGGCGGTCCGACTGTACGAATTCTCCACCGGCAGGATCACCGGGTTGCTGCAGAGCGAGGCATACATGCGCGCGCTCTATCGGTTGCACAATCCATGGGAGTCTGACGAGGAGATCGGCGAGCGGGTGGTCGAGAGACTTGGGCGGCAGGCCATCCTGTTCAGAGCGGACCGTGCCCGGCTGATCAACGTGATCGACGAAGCGGTGTTGCGGCGCGTGGTGGGTGGGCCCGCAGTGATGCGGGAGCAGCACGCGCACATGCTGACCATGATGCAACTGCCCAACGTCAACGTCCAGGTGCTGCCATTCGCGGCGGGGGCGGTTACTCCAGCGCCCATGAGCGGCATGACCATTCTTGAGCTGGCGAACGGTCGGAAGCGCGTGTACTCGGAAAGCCTGGCGCATGGTCATATCATCGAAAGCGCGCGCCAGGTGAGGCAGTACGTTGATGACTATGATGAGGTTCGGGCGCAGGCGCTGTCGCATGCGGCGTCTGCGGAGCTGATCCGAGATGTCATGGAAGGACTGCCGGGTGAACAGCGTCTCGTGGATCAAGAGCAGCTACTCGGGCGGCAACAGCGGCCAGTGCGTCGAGTGCGCCCCGCCGTCCGCTATCCACGGCGTCGTTCCCGTGCGTGACTCCAAGGATCCCGACGGCCCGGCCCTGGTCTTCCCGTCCCCCTCCTTCTCCGCCTTCGTGGCCGGCCTCAAGGACGGCTCGCTCGCGCTGAGTTGATCAAGACGCGGGCAGGACTGCGCAGACAGGATTGGGGCAATCGTTCGGCCTGCCCGGCGGCGGTGCGCGTAGCCGCCCTGGTCGCCTGTTCGAAGGCGAAGCGCCGTCACCCCGTGCTACCGTGCGACCACTAAGCGATAGTTGACCCCGGCGGTGTTAGCAGCACCCCGGGGTCCGGCACCAGGAGTCAGACCTCCTCATGCACGTTCACTTTATCGCGCCCGAGCGCTATGTCCGGGCGTCACACGACATCATCCGCCACCCGCGTCTGCGGGCCACCGCGAAGACCTTGCTGCTGTGGGCCATCTCGCTCCCGCCGGGCAGTCGCGACACCATCCTCACCATCGGCAAGCGCATGCCCGAGGGCCGCATGGCGGTCTCGCGAGCCCGTGCCCAGCTGATCGAGGAGGGCTACCTGCACGTCCGCCGCACCCAGGACCCGGTCGAGGGCACCTGGTCGACTCGAGTCATGGTCAGCAGCGTTCCCTTGACGGCGCCTCACGAGATCGACGCCGCCTGGCGAAGCTTCGGCCAAAACCCGGCACTCGGTGAGGGGAAGGGCCGGGTAGTCGGCACTTCCCCCCAGGTTCTGAAGACTGGAGAGAAGACCTCCCTCCCGAGCGAGACGCCTGGGGAGGGCCCCGAGGCTCCCGGCGAGCCTGACGCCGAGCAACGTGCTGCCGCCGCAAAGGTCCTCAATCGCCTGACGTCACGTCACAAGCACGTGCCGCTCGGCGTCGCCGAAGCACTGGAGCTCGCCCCACTGGTGGCCGAATGGCTCTCCCGGGATCCGGACGAACGCCGCTTGCGGGTCGCCCTGTTGTCCGACCTGCCCACTCCGATCAGCTCCCCGCTGGGCCTGTTGCGCTCGCGCCTCCAGCGCAAGATGCCGTCACTGGACGAGACGTCGCCGCAGCCGGTCGGCATGGGGGAGTGCGGCCACTGCGCCGCCCCCGTGCCGGGCGGCGGGGTTCTCTGTCGAAACTGCGCGGGAGCCGTGTCAATCTCGACCACCGCGGCCGACTCGGACGCCGTGGAGCGCAACCGGCGGGGTGCGGCCCTGGTGCGCAGTGCACTTCGGAGCGCGGCGGCTGCGTAGCAGCGGGAAGGGGAACGCGTCAGGGAGGGCCGGGACCGCTGGTGATCCGTAGGCTTCCGAACTCCTTGCGAGGCCGACCCGGTTGCGTCTCGTTAGCCACGGCATTGACGGCGAGTCAGTTCTTTGTACCGCTGGGTGTCCAGCAGATCACGCACAATGCCCGAAGGAGCGCCATGAGTTACCCCTGGGAAGCGGATCCTGACGCCGCGCTGACCCGGCGCCTGGGCAAGTCGCCGGCTGAGTTGGGCACGACCGGCGGGCGGGACGGCTGCCCGGACATCTGGGAGCTCGACAACGGTGACATCGCCGTTGTCGGCCGCGACCTGACCGAGGCCTACCAGGCAGGCGGCCTGCCCCAGGGCCTGGCCGTGGGCGCCGGTGAGCGTCTGGTGGTCATCCCCCGGATCACTCTCCTCGCTGCGAAGGCGGACCTTCCGGATGCGTGAGCTCCTCCAATCGGTTCCAGGAGACCGGCTGGCCCTCGACGCCTATCGGGCGGACTTCGCCAAGCGGGACTTCGCCATCGACGGCTGGGACTCCTGGAAGTTGGAACGCCGCCAGCACTTCGTCGAACCGGAAGACGCCAGCTGGCGGGCCTACTCCGAGGGCGACTGGGCGCGGGCACTGGAGCTCATCGAGGCCAGGCGGGGCGAGCTGCTCCAGCTCTCCCGGCTGGCTGCCGACCACGACTGCCGGTTGCTGCGTGTGCGGGTCGTCGAGTTGCCCGTCACCCCGTACCTCGTCTGGGAGCTGCACCTGCTGCGCTTGCGTGCCGAGTGCGGCGAGCTGATCCGGATCGTCGGCCCCGAGAAGATCTCCCGGTACGAGCGGAGCGGAGAGCGGCTGCCGGAGCTGATCACCCTGGGCCCGGACACCGTCTACGACATCTCGTACGACGCGACCGGCCTCGGCGACGGCGCAACCCGCTACACGGACCCCGCCGCCAGGGAGCGCGTCGCGCAGTTCATCGCCCGCCTCTACGACCAGGGTGAGGACATCGAAGCTTTCATGGCACGCGAGGGGGCCGCCCTGGCGCCGGTCACATGAGTGACGTGGCAGGGGCGGGACCGAAGGCCGCCCCAGGCAGCACCAACTCGTCGATGTCGGGGTCCGCCGGCCAGGTCGTGCAGGCCCAGAACATCCAGCGGCTGCACTTCCACCCGGCGCCCTCGCCCACCCGGCGCAGTGAGCCGGTGCCTCGGCCCAGCGGGCTGTCGACCTCGCGCTGGAGCTGAACACCCCAGTGGCGGAAGGCTACTGGCTGCTCCAGCTCGGCGCCGCCCAGCGCGCGGTCGGCTGCCCGGAGGACGCGCTCGTCTCCTATCACCGTGCAGCGGTTCTCCAGCTCCGGCTCGGCGACCGCAGCCGTGAGGCGCTGGCATGGGACGGTGCCGGACTGGCCCACCGCGACCTCGGCCGCGCTGCGGAGGCGATGGACTTCCACCGGCGCGCGGCGTCCGTGCATCGAGAGTTGGGCGACCGCTGGCACTGCGCCGTGGCACTCTGCCGCCTCGCGGACACCCTCGAAGCCACTTGCGCTCCGGCGGAGGCGCCGCAGTACAGACGCGAAGCCCTGGCGCTGCTGGGTGAATTCACCGACCCCGGCGCCATGCGGTTGCGCGAACGCCTCGGGGCCACGTCGGGCGGGGGTTGAGGGGTCGGTCCAAGCCTCACGCGTGTCAGCCCCATTTGCCCCGGAAACCCGCCCGGACCGGGAGCCCTTGGGAGGGGGCCCGGCCCGGGCGTTGTCAGCTGGGGGCTGACTCGTGATCAGGAGTGGTAGAGCTGGGTCATTTCGGTGATCTGCTGGTCGGAGTTGATCACCACGTCGTAGAAGTTGCCCATGCACTCCTCGCCCTTCGCCGGCGGGTACCTGTCGGGCTGGCTGCAGGACTGGACGTGGCGCAGGGCGGTGTCCCAGGGGACGAGCTTGAGGCCGCCGTCGTCGTAGATGATCTGCGTCTTGGCGGTGTGCGAGAAGGTGAGCACGACCGACTGGGTGGTGGCCGTCCACTGCGGGCCGTCGGGCTCGCCGGGGCCGCAGTCGGGCTTGGCGATGTACGACACGACGTGGTTCATCGCGCCGTTGACGTTGTCGACGTGGATCGCCGCGTGCCCGGGCGCGAGGGTCGGGCAGTCCGAGGGATTGGCGCTACCGGACGCACCGGGCTTGGCGGGCTTGGCGGGCTTGCCGGAGGCCGGGGCGGAAGCGGAAGCGGGAGCCGACGCTGACGCCGACCCGGAGGCGGCGGCGGACGGCGCGGCGGACGACGCCCCGGAGTTGCTGCTCTCATCCGGACCGCAGGCGGTCAGCGTGAGCACGGTGGCGGCGAGCAGGGCCGCGGCAGCGGCATGACGGACAGAAATGGTGTTCCCCCTGGATGAAACAGACACATCGTGGCGGCTCCTGACGGCTGGCCAGCAGCCGTGCACACGACTCGTACTGATGTGCGGTCAGCGTGGCACGAGCGAGAACTGTACAGGCTCTGCCGACGAAGTTGATGTTGCTCGACCCGGCGTGGCGCGGCGCGGTGTCGCGTGCGCCGGGAGCCGTCCGCGCCGTCGGTAGGGCAGGCGCCGCCCGGGTCGGCGAAGCGACGGTTCGCGGGCTCCGGTGGCCCGGTCGTCCTGGATCAGTCGACTGACGGGGGTAGCTGAGGTCGCTCGTCGGCCCCCTCGGCGGATGGGCCTGCTTGCTGCTGGGACTCGTTCTTGCCGCCCTGCCGGAGGCGGGTTCGGCGGCGGCGCGAAGAAGCCCGGCGGGGCCGAGCCCGCTCGCGACGGGAGCCGGACCGGCTCGGGCCGGCCGGATCGGTCGGATCGGTCGGACCGCCCCGATCGTCCGGGTAGGTCGCGTCCGGTGACCCTCGGTCCGCCTCCGTCCGGGCCCGCATCGCTGCCGTGGTGATCGTCAGTCCGCCTCCGGCCGGGCCCGCATCGCTGCCGTGGTGATCGTCAGTCCGCCTCCGGCCGGGCCCGCATCGCTGCCGTGGTGCTCGTCAGTCCGCCTCCGGCCGGGCCCGCATCGCTGCCGTGGTGCTCGTCAGCCCGCCTCCGGCCAGGCCCGCATCGCCGCCGCGGCCACCGCCTCCAGCTCCTCGCGCCCCGCTCCGTCCCTGGCCTGCTGGGACATCCCCTGCAGCACCGCGCCCGTGAAGCGGGCGAGGGTGGCGGGGTCGGTGGCCGGCGGCTCCTCGCCGCCGGCCACCGCCGCCGCGATCCGCCGCTCGAAGTCGGCGATGTTGGCGTTGCGGATGGCGCGCAGGGCGTCGCGCACCGCAGGGTCGCTGCAGTTGGCGGCGGCGCTGATGATCATGCAGCCGGGCGGATGCTCGGGGGCGGTGTACGCGCGGGCCGCGTCCTGGAGCATCCGGGCGATGCCGGCGCGCACGGTGGGTTCCTGGTCGAGCGCGCCCAGGCCGTAGACCTCGCCGTAGCGGGTGACGACCTCGTCGAAGAGGCGGCGCTTGTCGCCGAAGGCCGCGTAGAGGCTGGGTGGCCGGATGCCCATGGCCTCGGTGAGGTCGGCGATCGAGGTGGCCTCGTAGCCGCGCTCCCAGAACAGCTCGGTGGCGGCGGCCAACGCGGCGTCGCGGTCGAAGGAGCGGGGGCGTCCGCGGGTTCCGGTCATGGACCTAATTTTATATCGACCGCTACAGATCGCGTGCTACGGTTCTTTCCATAGTGATCGCTATAGAAAGGCGACGGCCATGGATCGGCTCACCGGCAAGACCGCCCTCGTCACGGGCGGCAGCCGTGGCATCGGCAAGGGGATCGCGCTGCGACTGGCGCGCGAGGGGGCGCTGACCGCCGTGCACTACGGCACCAACGAGCAGGCGGCCAAGGAGACGGTGGCCGAGATCGAGGCGGCCGGCGGCCGGGCGTTCGCGGTCGGCGCCGAGCTGGGCGTGCCGGGCGACGCGGCGGCGCTGTGGGCGGCGTTCGACGCCGCCCTGGCCGAGCGGGGCGCCGCGCCGGGCCTGGACATTCTGGTGAACAACGCCGGCATCGGCCTGCTCTCCCAGGTGCACGAGGTGACCGACGCGGACTACGACCAGGTCTTCGCGGTCAATGTGAAGGCGCCGTTCTTCATCGTGCAGCAGGGCCTGGACCGACTGCGGGACGGCGGTCGAGTGATCAACATCTCGTCCGGCGTGGCCCGGATCGCACTGACCGCGACGATCGCCTACTCGATGACCAAGGGTGCCCTGAACGTCTTCACCCACACCCTGGCCCAGCAGCTCGGCGGGCGCGGGATCACGGTCAACGCGGTGGCCCCGGGCATCGTGCTGACCGACATGAACCCGCAGCTGAGCGACCCGGCGCAGCGCGCGGAGTGGGGCAGCATGTCGGTCTTCAACCGGGTCGGCGAGCCCGCCGACATCGCGGACGCGGTGGCGTTCCTGGCCTCCGACGACGGCCGCTGGGTGACCGGCCAGGTGCTGGACGCCACCGGGGGCTCGCACCTGGGTGTCTGAGCCGGCCGGGTACCCTCGGGAAGCGTGGATCCCAAGACTCGTACCCGCATCGTCTCCGGCGCCCTGGGGCTGATCCTGGTGGCCGTGCTGATCGGTGCGCTGCTGGGCAAGTAGAGACGCACCGAGAACCGGCACGCCGAAGGGGCCGCTGCGCGATCGCAGCGGCCCCTTCGGCCGACTCGGGGCGGGCGACCCTCAGAGCTGTTCGACCACGTAGTCGATGCAGGCCGTCAGCGCCTGCACGTCGGCCGGGTCGACGGCCGGGAACATCGCGATCCGCAGCTGGTTGCGGCCGAGCTTGCGGTACGGCTCGGTGTCCACGATGCCGTTGGCCCGCAGCGCCTTGGCGACCGCGGCCGCGTCGACGGCGTCGTCGAAGTCGATGGTGCCGACCACCTGCGAGCGCATCGCCGGGTCGGCGACGAACGGGGTGGCGAACGAGGACTTCTCGGCCCAGCCGTAGAGGTGTCCCGAGGATTCAGCCGTACGGGCGACGGCCCACCGCAGCCCGCCGTTGCCGTTCAGCCACTCCAGCTGGTCGGCCAGCAGGAACAGGGTGGAGATCGACGGGGTGTTGTAGGTCTGGTCCTTCGAGGAGTTGTCGATCGCGGTCGGCAGGTCGAAGAACGGCGGCACGTAGCGGTCGGAGCCGGCGATCTCGTGGGCCCGCTCCAGCGCGGCCGGCGAGAAGGAGGCCAGCCAGAGGCCGCCCTCGGAGGCGAAGGACTTCTGCGGGGCGAAGTAGTAGACGTCGGTCTCGGCGATGTCGACCGGCAGGCCGCCGGCGCCCGAGGTGGCGTCCACCAGCACCAGGGAGCCGTCGCCGGCGGTGCCCGCCGGGCGGCGGACGGGCATCGCCACACCGGTGGAGGTCTCGTTGTGGGTGAGCGCGTAGACGTCCACGCCGTCCTCGGCGACCGGCAGCGGGTGGCTGCCCACCTCGCTCTTGATCACGGTCGGCTCGTCCAGCCACGGCACGGCCTTGACCGAGGAGGCGAACTTGGACGAGAACTCGCCGAAGCTCAGGTGCTGCGACTTCCGGCGCACCAGGCCGAGGGCCGCGATGTCCCAGAAGGCGGTGGAGCCGCCGTTGCCGAGCACCACCTGGTAGCCCTCGGGCAGCGAGAAGAGGTCGGCGACGCCCTCGCGCACGCGCTTCACCAGGTCCTTGACCGGAGCCTGGCGGTGCGAGGTGCCGAGCAGCGAGGGGCCGGTGGCGGCGAGGGCACTGAGGGCCTCGGGGCGCACCTTGGACGGGCCGCAGCCGAATCGGCCGTCGGCGGGCTTGAGGTCAGCGGGGATCTGAATCT
Organism: Kitasatospora humi; assembly: GCF_020907985.1. GTDB lineage: Bacteria > Actinomycetota > Actinomycetes > Streptomycetales > Streptomycetaceae > Kitasatospora > Kitasatospora humi. The sequence continues at coordinate 119,819 of NZ_JAJJPA010000004.1, forward strand.
GGGCCACGGGCGCAGCCTACTGCTCCCAAACCCCCTGGTCCGCCCCCTGTCCGGCCGCTGAGATGCGATCTCCAGCGGCCGGACGTGGAAGCGGGCCTGTCGGTCCGTCAGCGAACGGATCCACGAGCCGGCGCGGTCGGTGCGCGACCGGTTCGGTACACGATCAGTCCGGTGCGCGATCCGTCGGTGCGTGACCGGTTCGGTACCCGATCAGTGACGACGTGCGTGATCAGTGCGCGATCAGTGCGCGATCGACCCGTAGCCCTCGACGTCGCGCGGGCTGCGCGGGCCGGGGCCGATGTAACGGGCGGACGGGCGCACCAGGCGGCCGGTGCGCTTCTGCTCCAGGATGTGCGCCGACCAGCCGGCCGTGCGGGCGCAGGTGAACATCGAGGTGAACATGTGCGCCGGGACCTCGGCGAAGTCCAGCATGATGGCGGCCCAGAACTCCACGTTGGTGGCCAGCACCCGGTCGGGGCGGCGGCTGTGCAGCTCCTCCAGGGCGGCCTTCTCCAGCGCCTCGGCGACCTCGAAGCGCGGCGCGCCGAGCTCCTTGGCGGTGCGGCGCAGCACGCGGGCGCGCGGGTCCTCGGCGCGGTAGACGCGGTGGCCGAAGCCCATCAGCCGCTCGCCCTTGTCCAGGGTCTTCCTGACGTACGCGGCGGCGTCGCCGGTGCGCTCGATCTCCTCGATCATGTGCAGTACCCGGGACGGGGCACCGCCGTGCAGCGGACCGGACATCGCGCCGACCGCGCCGGAGAGGGCGGCGGCCACGTCGGCGCCGGTGGAGGCGATCACCCGGGCGGTGAAGGTGGAGGCGTTCATGCCGTGCTCGGCGGCGGAGGTCCAGTAGGCGTCGACGGCCTTGACGTGCTTGGGGTCCGGCTCGCCGCGCCAGCGGATCATGAACCGCTCGACGACGGTCTCCGCCTTGTCGATCTCGCGCTGCGGGACCATCGGCAGGCCCTGGCCGCGGGCCGACTGGGCGACGTAGGAGAGCGCCATGACGGCGGCCCGGGCGAGGTCGTCGCGGGCCTGGTCGGCGTCGATGTCCAGCAGCGGCTTCAGGCCCCAGACCGGGGCGAGCATGGCGAGCGCCGACTGCACGTCGACCCGGATGTCGCCGGAGTGCACCGGGATGGGGAACGGCTCGGCGGCCGGCAGGCCGGGGTTGAACTTGCCGTCGACCAGCAGACCCCAGACGTTGCCGAAGGAGACGCTGCCGACCAGTTCCTCGATGTCCACGCCGCGGTAGCGGAGGGCACCGCCCTCGCGATCCGGCTCGGCGATCTCGCTCTCGAAGGCGACGACTCCCTCAAGACCGGGTACGAAATCGGACATCACGCGGCTCCTCAGTGACGTGAGGGCCGGTCCGCCGTTGGTGGGGCGATCCGGCCGGTGACCGTTGGGTGTTTGGCACTCGGTGCCAGAGTGACAGGCACTGGGTGCATTGCGCCATACACCATGGCGGTGATGTTTCCCGGAGGAAGCTCGACCTCATGCACGCGTCCGGTGGGGACCGGGGGAATTTCCGGTGCAAACCGCCCACAATCGGACGGGCCTCCGGGCGGCTGCTGGTCAAGCGGCGGCGAGCCACCATATCTCTTGACGTCGAGATTCCACAGGAGGGGCGTCGTCTGCCGCTTGTCGTACGGGATGATGTTGACGTGCAGACCCCGGACCGCGCCCAGCCCGCGCCGCAGACCTCCGTCCCCAATCTCGCCCGGATGCGCCGTCACTACGCCGAGGAGGGGCTGTCCGAGACGGATCTGGCCCCCGACCCGGTCGCCCAGTTCAGCAGATGGTTCGCGCAGGCCGAGCGGGCCGGCGTGCTGGAACCCAACGCCATGGTGCTCTCCACCGCCGACGCCGACGGCCGGCCGAGCTCGCGCACCGTGCTGCTCAAGGGATTCGACGAACGCGGCTTCGTCTTCTTCACCAACTACGGCTCCCGCAAGGGCGCCGAACTGGCCGTCAACCCGCAGGCCTCGCTGCTGTTCCCGTGGTACGCCCTGGAGCGTCAGGTGATCGTCATCGGCCAGGTGGAGCGCACCGGACGGGACGAGACCGCCGCCTACTTCCGGACCAGGCCGCACGGCTCCCAACTCGGCGCCTGGGCAAGCGAACAGTCCAGCCCGGTCGGCTCCCGCGAGGTGCTGGAACAGCGTTTCGCCGAGCTGGAGGCGCGCTACCCGGAGGGCGAGGGGGTGCCGGTGCCGCCGTTCTGGGGCGGCTACCGGGTGGTACCGCAGAGCGTGGAGTTCTGGCAGGGGCGGCCCAACCGGCTGCACGACCGGCTGCGCTACGCCGCCGCCGAGCCGGGCTGGACGGTCGAGCGCCTCTGCCCCTGACCTCCCCGGGGCGCCCGGGCGTCGAGCCGAGAGCCTCCGGTGGTGGGTCGTGTAGACGCGACGCGGCCGAGTTACGCGGATCGGAGTAGTCCAGTCGGATGGTATTCCGTGGCCATTTCGGGCCATCGACCCGACGACGCCGCAGGTCGGCGCAGCTCGGGGGCGCCGGGCCGGACTACGGCACCTGCCGGTGTGCCCACGGGCGGTGGACGGCGGCATGCTAGGGCGCTCTGAGCGGGCTACCTTTACCCACATCGGGTGCGGTTGAATCGCATCTCTCGCTGAGAAGGATCTGACGCTATGACCACTGTCCTGACTGTCGAGCCCGCCGAGCACACCGGCCCGCAGACCGACACCCGGATCCCGCTCGACCAACTCGCCGCCCTGGGGGCCGCGGAGCTCACCGCCGCGCTGTACCGCGCACTGCCCGGCGAGGAGTCGGGTCAGGTGCCGGTGGCGGCGTTCAACTCATCGATCTGACCGATCGCCAACTGAAGACGTCCGACGGATAGTTCAGATCCCGTGCTGGTGCCGTTCGCGCAGTTCGTGCTGAAGGTGCACAGTCGCTGCGACCTGGCCTGCGACCACTGCTACGTCTACGAGCACGCCGACACCAGCTGGCGCGGCCGGCCCAGGGCGATCGGCGAGGCGGTGATCGACCAGGCGGCGCACCGGATCGCCGAGCACGCCCTGGCCCACCGGCTCCCCGCGGTGCACGTGGTGCTGCACGGCGGCGAGCCGCTGCTGGCCGGCCCGGCGCGGCTGCGCCGGGTGGCCGAGCAGCTGCGCGCCCGGCTGCCCGCCGACTGCGCGCTGGATCTGCGGATCCACACCAACGGAGTCCGGCTCGACGAGGAATTCTGCGAGCTGTTCCGCGAGTTGGGGATCAAGGTCGGCATCTCGCTGGACGGTGACCGGGCCGCCAACGACCGGCACCGGCGGTTCGCCGACGGCCGCAGCAGCCACTCCCGGGTGCTGGCCGCCGTCGAGCTGCTCCGCACCCCGCGCTACCGGGCGCTCTACGCCGGGCTGCTCTGCACCATCGACATCGAGAACGACCCGGTGGCGGTGCTGGACGCACTGCTGGAGCTGGACCCGCCGAAGATCGACTTTCTGCTCCCGCACGCCACCTGGGACGCCCCGCCGCCACGCCGCGGCGAGGAGGCCCCGTACGCCGACTGGTTGCTGACCGTCCATCGGCGCTGGCAGCGGCTGGGCAGCCCGGTTCCGGTGCGCACCTTCGACTCGATCGTCCGCACCCTGGGGGGCCGGTCCAGCCTGACCGAGTCGCTCGGCCTCGACCCGGCCGACCTGGTGGTGATCGAGACAGATGGCACCTTCGAGCAGGCGGACAGTCTGAAAACGGCCTACGACGGCGCACCCGCGACCGGTTTCGACGTCTTCGCGAACAGCCTCGACGAGGTCGCCCGGCATCCTGGCATGATGGCCCGTCAGTCAGGGCTCGCCGGGCTCAGCGAGCAGTGCCGGGCCTGCCCGGTGGTGCGCAGCTGCGGCGGTGGGCTCTACGCGCACCGCTGGCGCACCGGCGCCGGCTTCGACAACCCGTCCGTCTTCTGCGGAGACCTCATGCGGCTGATCACCACCATCCGGGACCGGGTGGCCCCCGTGCAGCCGGCGGCCGCCGGCCCGGGCACCGGACTGACCGAGGGCCAACTGGACCAGCTCGCCCGCGGCTACGGCGACGGGGCGACGGTGCGCGCCCTGGCCGCCGGCCAACTCGACCTGACCAGGCGGCTGCTGGCCGCCGTCGGCCCGGCGGCCGGCCCGGCCTGGGAGCTGCTCGCCGAGCTGGACACCGAGGCCCCGGCGGCGGTGGACGCGGTGCTCACCCACCCGTACGTCCGGGCCTGGGCGGTGCGCTGCCTGGGCGACGGCACGGGCGCGGCCGATCTCGCCCCGCTGGCCGAGATCGCCGCCGCCGCCGCGCTGCGCGCCGGGCGCAGCACCGAGGTCGCCGTGCCGGTGCGGGGCGGAGCGGTCCACCTGCCGACGCTGGGGCGGCTGCTGGTCGGCGGTGGGGGTACCTCCCGGCCGAAGGCTGGGGGAGGCACGGCGGTGCTGTGCGGCGGAGCCGCCGCGTTCACCGTGCGGGCGCCCGGCGGCGCCGAGTTCCGGGTGGCGCACGACCAGCCGGCCGACGAGCGCTGGCTGCCGGTGCGCCGGGTGGAACTGCCGGGCGGTTGGACGGTGGCCCTGGAGGACCTGGACCCCCACCGGGACAGCCACCAGTGGCCGGCCGAGCAGCGGCTGACCGGCGCGGAGCTCGCCGACTGGACCGGATCGCTGCGCGAGGCCTGGGAGTTGGCCCAGCGCGACCTGCCGCAGTACGCGGCCGGGATCGCGGCCGGCCTGAACACCATCACCCCGCTGCGCCCGGGTCCGAGCGGCCGGGACGTCAGCGCGGCCGCCCGGCAGGCCTTCGGCGCGGTCGGCATCGCCCGTCCGGCCACCGCACCGATCCTGGCGCTGCTGCTCGTCCACGAGTTCCAGCACGTCAAGCTGGGCGCGGTGCTGGACTTCCACGACCTGTTCGACCGCGCCGACCCGCGGCTGTTCGACGCGCCCTGGCGCGCGGACAAGCGGCCGCTGGAGGGGCTCTTCCAGGGCACCTACGCCCACCTGGCGGTCACCGAGTTCTGGGCCACCCGGGTGCGGGCGTACGACGGGCTGCGGGGGGAGGCGGCCGACCACGCCCGGGAGCAGCTGGCGCGCTGGCGCGGGCACACCGACCGGGCGATCGACACCCTGCTGGGCTGCGGCGCGCTGACGCCGCTCGGCGAGCGGTTCGGGCACGGCATGCGGGCCTCGTTGGACCGGCCACCGGCCCCCAGGGCGGGCGGTGCCGCCAGGCCCTCCGGACCAGCCCAGCCCGCGCCGCTGCCGTCGCCCTCCGGCGCGCCGCCCTCCGGACTGCCCGCCTGATGTCCCCGGTGGTCCGGCTGACCGCCGAGCTGCGCGCGCTCGGCGTCGGCCCCGACACCGGAGTGCTGCTGGTGCACGCCGCGCTGCGCTCGCTGGAGGGTCCGGCGCGGGACTCGGCCGCGGTGCTGGCCGCGCTGCGGGCCGCGCTGGGGCCGGCCGGCACCCTGGTCGGCTACACCGCGACCCCGGAGAACTCGCTCACCTCCCGGCTGCACACCCGCGCCACCGCCGGCCTCACCCCCGCCGAGCTGGCCGCCTACCGCGCCGCGATGCCCGCCTTCGACCCGCTGACCACCCCCAGCTCACCGACGGTCGGCCGGCTCTCCGAGGAGCTGCGCCGCACCCCGGGCGCGCTGCGCAGCGGCCATCCGCAGACCTCGTTCGCCGCGCTGGGCCCCCGGGCCGCGGAACTGACGTCCGACCACCAGCTCCCCTGCCACCTGGGCGACCGCTCCCCGGTGGGCGCGCTCTACCGGGCCGACGCGCGGGTCCTGATGCTGGGCGCCCCCCTGACCACCTGCACCGTGCTGCACCTGGCCGAGTACCGGCAGCCGGACCCGCCGCGCAAGCGCTACAGCGCCCGGGTGGCCGGGCGCGGCTGGGTGCGGTTCGACGGCGTCGACGTCGACGACCGGCACTTCTCCCGGATGCTGCCCGTCATCTGGCCGGCCCTGGACGCGCGCACCGGCCGGATCGGCGGCGCCCGGGCGGTGCTGCTGCCGGTGCGCGCGGCGGTGGACGCCGCCACCGCGTGGCTGCGGGCCGGACCGACACGCCGGGCGGCGCCGCAGACCCTGGACGGGATGCGGGCAAACTCCTGACATCTGACGGTGCCCTGACGCATGATCAGTGGGAGCAGGGCTGGCTCGGCGCTATTCCCTCCAGGAAGCCGACCTTCCTACACTGAAGCTCCCCCTGCGGGGGAGGAGCGGTCGGCGCCCGGGGGAGGCTGAGTGAACGACGCTGAAGGCGGGCGGCAGGCCTCGGCGAAGCCGCACTTCTTCCTCTCCTACGCGCACATGCCGACGGTCGGCTCGCGCAACCCCAACCTGCGGGTCAGCCAGTTCTACGAGGACCTGTGCGAGGCGGTGCTGCAGTTGACCCCACTGCCCACCTCGGATCCGGTCGGCTTCATGGACGAGACCATGCACCAGGGCGACAACTGGGCCGCCAAGATCTCCGAGGCGCTGGCCACCTGCCGGGTCTTCGTGCCGCTCTACCATCCGCGGCTGTTCCGCTCCACGCCGTGCGGGCAGGAGTGGTACACCTTCGCCCAGCGGGCCGCCAACGCCCCGGGCGGACCGGCGCACAACACCGCGATCGTGCCGGTGCTCTGGGTCGGCATGCGCGAGGGCGCGCTCCCCCGGGTGGCGGCCGAGGTGCAGTACAACCACTCCAGCATGCCGCGCGCCTACACCGACGACGGCCTCTACGCGCTGATGGCCCAACGGCACCACCAGGGGCTGTACGAGAAGGTGGTCTACAAGATCGCCCGGCGGATCGTCGACGTGGCCCTGGAGACCGTCGTGCCGGTGGTCGAGCCGGTCGACTTCACCACCAACCCCTCGGCCTTCCCCAGCCACTCACCGGCCGACGAACTCACCATCGCCGTCCTGTCGTTCAAGGACAGCGAGGTGCCCGAGCACCGCGACGCCGGCTGGTACGGCGCGCTGCGCACCGACTGGCAGCCGTACGTCCGCGGCGGTGACACCACGCTCGCCGACAAGGCCGCCCAACTGGCCCGGCAGTGCGACCTCAACCCGACCGTGCACGAATTCGACGCCCGCGCCGAACACTTGATGGAGCTGGAGCAGCCCACCGGCCCCGGCGTGCTGCTGCTGGACCGCTGGGTGCTGCAGGACCCGGCCCGGGCCGCGCTGGTGGCCGAGTTCGCCCGGCGCAACCCGGCCTGGGTGACCGTGGTCGAACCGTGGAACCGGGACGATCCGCAGTGCGCCGCCGGGACCGCAGACCTGGCGGCGCTCAGCGACCGGGTGCTGCGCCGCCGCACCGGCAGCGCCCGCCCGTCGTTCCGCCCGGTGCCCGGGGACCGGCTCGACCCGGAGGGGGTGCCCACCGCCCGCGACTTCGGGCTGGCCTTCCAGCACGCGGCGATCCGGGCGCAGAAGGCGTTCAAGGAGCGCGCACTGCCCCGGCCGCCCGGCGGCGGCGAGCCCCGGCCCCGGCTGACCGGCGCGTTCGGAGATCCGGTGCCCCCGGGCCCGCGGGGCTCGCGGACCGGCGGTCCGACCCGCCCGACCGACACCGAGCATGACGAGAGCGACCGAGGGGGAGACGACGATGCCTGAGACGTCCGACAAGGACCGGACGCGCAACCTGCGACTGGGCGGGCGCGCCTCGGCCGCCGAGGAGGTCCGGCCGCCCGAGGAGGAGCGGCAGGGCCGGATCATCACCTTCTACTCCTACAAGGGCGGCACCGGGCGCACCATGGCGCTCGCCAACACCGCCTGGATCCTGGCGGCCAACGGCCACCGGGTGCTCACCGTGGACTGGGACTTGGAGGCGCCCGGCCTGGCCAAGTTCTTCCACCCGTTCCTGGACGCGGCCGAACTCGCCGAAGCACCGGGCGTGATGACGCTGATCAACGACTACCGCGAGGAGGCGCTGCGGGAGACCGAGCTGCACGCCGACGCGCTCCTGGAACCCGAGCGCTACCAGGAGGAGCTGCGCGGCATCGGCCACCACCCGGGCTGGCACCTGGACTTCGCCAAGGTGGCCGGGCACACCGTGCCGCTCTCCTGGAGCGGCTTCCCGCCCGGCGGCGGCATCGACTTCCTGGCGGCGGGCCGCCAGGACCGCGACTACTCCGGCACCCTGGGCAGCCTGGACTGGGACCTGTTCTACGAGCGGTTCGACGGCGGGCAGTTCTTCGACGCGCTGCGCGCCGACATGCGCAAGCGCTACGACTACGTGCTGATCGACAGCCGCACCGGCCTGTCCGACACCGCCGAGATCTGCACCGTGCAGATGCCCGACGACCTGGTGGTCTGCTTCACCCTGAGCGACCAGAGCATCGACGGCGCCTCCCGGATCGCCCAGCACATCGCCGACCGCTACCGCGAGCGGCAGATCCGGATCCTGCCGGTGCCGATGCGGATCGACGACTTCGAGAAGGAGAAGGCCGACGCCGGCCGGGCGCTGGCCCGGATCCGCTTCGACGGCCTGCCGTCCGGCCTGTCCGGCGAGGAACTGGTGCACTACTGGGGCTCGGTGGAGATCCCCTACCGGCCGTTCTACGCCTACGAGGAGATCCTCGCCACCTTCGGCGACCAGCCCGGCACCCCGACCAGCATGCTCTCCGCCTGCGAACGCCTGTCCGACGCGATCACCGGCGGCGAGGTCAGCTCGCTGCCGCCGATGGACGAGGAGCTGCGGCTGCGCTACGTCGAGGCGTTCACCCGCCGCCGGCCGACCGTGCCCGCCGACATCTACCTCAGCTACGTGCCCGAGGACCGGATGTGGGCCGACTGGATCGAGTACGTGCTCGGCCTGGCCGGCTTCCGGGTGCTGCCCCGGGACATCAGCGCCGGCGCCGACCCCCGGGTGGAGACCGAGCGCTCGGTGGACGCCGCCTTCCGCACCGTCGCCGTGCTCTCGCCCGCCTACCTGCGCTCCCCGCAGGCCCGGGCGCTGTGGGAGTCGGTGGCCGGCTCCGACCCGTCCGGCACCCGGCGCCAGCTGATCCCGATCCGGGTCGGCTCCACCCCGCTGGTCGCGCCGTTCAGCACCCGCAACCCGGTCGACCTGGTCAACCTCAAGGAGCCGCAGGCGCTGGCCGCGCTGGTCAAGGCGCTGGGCAAGGAGGAGGTGCCGACGGTCGACGGCGCCACCGGGCCCAGGTTCCCCGGCACCCAGCCGGAGATCTGGAACGTGCCGCCGCGCAACACCTACTTCACCGGCCGCGCCGAGGTGCTGGAGCGACTGCGCAACCAGCTCGGCGGCGGCACCACCGCGGTGCTGCCGGTGCCGCAGACCCTCTACGGCCTCGGCGGCGTCGGCAAGACCCAGGTGGCGCTGGAGTACGCCCACCGGTTCATGGCCGACTACGACCTGGTGTGGTGGATCTCGGCCGAGGTCGAGGAGGAGATCCAGGGCCAACTCGCCGAACTGGCGCGCCGGATGGGCCGCTCCACCAACGAGCCGGTGGCGCACGCGGCGGAGATCGCGCTGGAGGCGCTGCGCCGCGGCGAGCGGGCCAAGCGCTGGCTGCTGATCTTCGACAACGCCGACGAGCCGACCGAGGTGCGCCAGTTCTTCCCCGGCGGCCCGGGCCACGTGCTGGTCACCTCGCGCAACCAGGCCTGGTCCACCGCGGCCGAGGCGCTCACCATGGACGTCTTCACCCGCCCGGAGAGCATCGACCACCTGACCAGGCGGACCGGCGGCGCGCTCGCCCACGAGGACGCCAACTCGGTGGCCGAGGCGGTCGGCGACCTGCCGCTCGCCGTCGAGGTCGCCGGTGCCTGGCTGAAGGCCACCGGCACCCCGGTCTCCGAGTACATCGCGGCGCTGCGCACCGAGGCCGCCCGGGTGCTGGAGCTGGGCCGCGCGGTCGACTACCCGATGACGGTCGGCGCCACCTGGCGGGTCTCCATCGCGCGGTTGCGCCGGCAGTCCCCGGCCGCCGCCCGGATGCTCCAGCTGTGCGCCTACTTCGCGCCCGAGCCGATCTCGATGAACCTCTTCTACAGCGACCAGATGATCCGGGCGCTGGTGCCGTTCGACCCGGGGCTGAGCGACAAGTTCCTGCTCGGGCGGGTGATCCAGGCGATCGGCCGGTACGCGCTGGCCAAGGTGGACCCGGGGGCCAACAGCATCCAGGTGCACCGGCTGGTCCAGGAGGTGATCCGCTCCGAGATGACGCCCCAGGAGCAGATCGAGACCATGCACGAGGTGCACCGGATCCTGATCGGCGCCCGCCCGGTGGTCGGCGACACCGACGATCCGGCCAACTGGCCCGCGTTCGAGGAGATCTGGCCGCACCTGTCGCCGTCCCGGGCGCACGACTGCGACGAGTCGGACACCCGCCAGCTGATGATCGACCGGGTCCGCTACCTGTGGAAGCGCGGCGAGTTCACCCAGGCCCGCCGCACCGGCCACCTGCTGGACGAGGCCTGGACCGCCAAGCTCGGCGAGGACGACCGGCAGACCCTGCTGCTGCGCTTCCAACTCGCCAACGTGATGCGTTCCCAGGGCCAGTACGCCGCCGCCATGGAGCTGGACGAGGACACCCTGGAGCGGCAGCGCCGGGTGCTCGGCGAGCACCACCCGTACACCCTGATGACGGCCGGCTCGCTGAGCGCCGACCGCCGGGCGCTGGGCGAGTTCGGCAAGGCGCTGGAGCTGGACAAGGAGATCCTGGAGCGGTTCCGCGAGCAGTTCGGCGAGGACAACCCGCGCACCCTGTCGATCGCCAACAACCTGGCCATCGACTACCGCCTGGTCGGGGACAGCGCCGCCGCCCTGGAACTGGACCAGGACACCCTGGACCGGCGCGCCCTGGTGCTCGGCCCCAAGCACCCCTACACCCTCTCCAGCAAGTCCAACCTCGCCCGCGACCTGCGCGAACAGGGCGACTACGAGTCCTCGGTGGCGGTCCACCAGGAGGTCGACGAGGCCTACGCCGAGACCCTCGACATCGACGTGCCGGAGATCCTGCGCAACGCCAAGGCGCTGGCCGTGGCGCTGCGCAAGTCCGGCCGGCAGGCGGAGGCCCGCCGACTCACCAAGGAGACCTACGAGCGCTACCTGGAGCGGTACGGCGAGAACGCGCCCGACACCCTGGCCTGCGCGCTCAACCTGGCCGCCGACTACAGCGCCGGCGGCGACAAGGACGCGGCCCGCGACCTGGCCCGCCAGGTCTACGTCGGCCACCAGCAACTCTTCGGCCAGGAACACCCGTTCACCCTGGCCTGCGCCAACAACCTGGTGATCTACCTGCGCGGCAGCGGCGGCCTCGGCGAGGCGGTGGAGCTCGGCGAGGCCACCGTGGCGACGCTGTCCCGGGTGCTCGGCCCCCAGCACCCGTTCACCCTGAACGGCATGATCAACCTGGCCAACGCCTACGGCGACCTCGGCCGGCTCAGCGAGGCCGAGGAGCTGGAGCGGACCGCCTACCGGGGCCTGTGCGACCGGTACAGCGCCACCCACCCGGACGCGGTCTCCTGCCAGGCCAACATGGCCGTCACGCTGCGCTCCCAGGGGCGGATAAACCAGGCGTCCGAGCTGCGCTCCCGCGCGGTCGCCGAGTTCATCCGGCAGCTCGGCGAGGAGCACCCCAACACCGTGTCGGCGCGCGGCTGGAAGCGGATCAACCGCGACCTGGAACCGCAGCCGGTCTGAGCCGCCTCAGCTCAACGGGGTGCTCCCGCGGCCCACTTCACGGCCGCGGTGAGCACCCTGAAGGACGCGAAGTGGGCCACCCCCGGCTCCAGGAAGAGCGTGGCGTCGGGGATGTGCGAGGCCAGCCAGCGGGAGTGGTCGACCGGCGAGAACATGTCCTCGGCGCCGTGCCAGAGCCAGGTCCTGGCGGTGATGTCCTCGACGTCGAAGCCCCAGCCGGTGGTGAACGCCAGCACGTCGTCGATCCAGCCGTCGGCGTTCTGCCGGAACGCCTCCCGGTAGTTGCGGGCCAGCATCCGGCGGATCCCGGCGTCCGAGACCACCGCCGCGTCGTTGCCGGACAGCTCCTGGCGCAGGCCGGCCAGCACGGTCGCCGGGTCGTCCCGGATCCGCCGGGCCCGCTGCGCCATGGTGGCCGCGATCCGCTGGTGGTCGCGCTCGGCGGCCCGGTAGTCGCGGATGTTGGAGGCGGTCATCCCGGCGTACCAGTCCAGTCCCTCGGCGTCCCGGGGCGCCAGGGGGACCAGCGCCGCCACTCGGTGCACCCGGCCGGGCAGCAGGGCGCCGCAGGCCAGCGCGTGCGGGGCGCCGCCGGAGCGGCCGACCACCGCGAAGGTGTCCAGACCCAGCTCGTCGGCGATGGTCTGCACGTCGGCGGCGGCCGACGCGACCCGCCGGCCGCGCTGCCGGTCCGAGCCGCCGTAGCCGGGCCGGTCGAAGGAGATCAGGTGCACGCCCAGGTTGTAGAGCACGGTCGAGCGCGGGGTCGGCCCGACCCGGCTGCCCGGGGTGCCGTGCAGCAGGAAGACCGGCCGCCCGGCCGGGTTGCCGAAACTCTGCACGGCCAGGGTCCGGTCGTCGCCGGTCTTGACCAGTCGTGGCTGCACGAAAGCGCCTCCAGAAACGTGAGGAACGGGACACCGGGTCAGTGCCCCGGGCGGACCTCGCGGCGGGCCTGCCAGGTGGTGTGCTCGCGGGAGACGGCGTCCTCGGCGTCCCGGGCGAGCCGGGCCCAGAGCTCCTCGGCGTCGGCGGCCGTCAGGTCGAGCCGACTCAGCTGGTCGCGCACCTGCTCCAGCTCGCCGGCGGCCAGCCGGTAGGCGGCGGCCAGTGGCCGGTACTGGCGCAGTTGGGCCCAGGCGGTCACCGAGAGCGCCACCGCCGAGACCGTGCCCAGCGGGTCCAGCGGCAGCGCGCCGAGCGCCCCGGGGACGGCCAGCACCAGCCCGAGCAGCGGCAGCGCGATGCCCAGCAGCTCAGTGAGCCGGCCGGCCCGGTCGCAGTAGGCGCCCTTGGCCCGGTACCAGTCGTGCTGGGCCTGCACCCGCTCCCGCAGGTAGACCTCGCGCCGCACGGCCAGCGGCTGGTCGCGCAGCGCGCGCATCGCCGCGGTGACCGAGGCGCGCCGCTCGGCGTCGGCCGGCAGCGCCGCGCTGTGCCGGAACCCGCTCAGCAGGCCGCGCAGCTGCAGCCGGTAGAGCCCCTCGGCGTCCGGCAGCGTGGTGGGCGGTGGCTGGTACGCGTCGGCCCGCACCGCGAACTTCCAGGCCAGCGTCTTGACCGACTCGGCGGCCGCCCGGCCCTCGTACCAGAGGCCCTGCGGCTGCTGCCGGGACAGCCGCAGGGCCACCCCGGCCGCGGCCAGGTAGGCGGCCGCGGCCAGCCAGCAGAGCGGGCCGCCGCCCGCGCTGCCGGCCGCGGCGGCCACCGTGAGCAGCGCCAGCTGCCAGCGGGCCAGTGTGATGGAGCGCCGCTGGCCGAGCAGCGAGGCGGAGTCGGCGACCCGGAACAGCTCCGGGAGCAGCTCGTCCTCGCGGACCGGGTCCGTGGGTCGTCCGCCGGCAGCCATCCCGTGTGCCCCCCGAGTGCGTGTCGGTGTCCGCTGCTCGAAGTATGGGCGGTCGCCGCGGCCGCGGACAGGGTGCGTACTCGCCTTTTCGCCGGGGCCCGGTTCCGCCTCGCTCAGAATGCGTAGTAGATCCGGTCCGCGTGCTCGGCCATCAGCTCGGCGTTCCAGTCGGTTCCGCCGTCCACGTTGCCCGAGCGGAACAGCGGGGGTGTGATGCCGCGTTCGGCCAGCTTGCCGACCGCGCTCACTACCACCGCCTGCATCAGTGCGCTGGTGACGATGGTGGACACCGAGCCGAACCCGGTTCCCGCTCCGGGGTGGCGGAGCTCGGCGTCACCGACCGCGACCTTGCTGTCCAGCACCACGTCGCAGTGGTCCTTGAGGTACGTGCCGGACGGGTGCCGCGAGCCGACCCGCCCCGGGTAGGCGAGCGAGGTCACCCCGACCACGTGCATGCCCCGGGCGCGGGCGTGCGCGGCCAGCTCCACGGGCATCACCTGGCAGCCGGAGAGCGAGATCACGAAGAGCAGGTCGCCGGCGGTGGCGGGGGTCAGGTCCAGGGTGGTGGTGGCCAGACCGGAGACCCGCTCCAGCGCGCTGCCCAGCGGCGCCGGCATCACGTTCACCCCGGTCATCCCGGGCACGTTCAGCAGGTTCACCACCGCCAGGCCGCCGGCCCGGTAGACCACGTCCTGGGCGGCCAGCGAGGAGTGGCCGGCGCCGAAGGTGAAGATCCGCCGGCCGTCGGCCACCGCGTCGGCCAGCAGCACCGCGGCCCGGTCGATCGGCTCGGCCTCCTCGGCGCGGACCCGCCGCAGGTGGGCCACCGCGGCGTCGAAGTACTGCCCGACCAGATCGCTCATTCGATCGTCCCCTGGGTCGCCCCGAGTCGGTGGAGAAAGGTACGGCCAGCACGCTGCTGCCTGCCCGGGCCCGCTGTCAACACTGCCCGACCGGGTGGGAAGCCCGCACGGGCGGGCTCGGTTATCAGTGCGGTAGGTCAGAATTGGCGGTAGACCTCGAGGGAACGGAGCCGGCGGCGATGTCTGGGCTGATCGATACGACTGAGATGTACCTTCGCACCATCCTTGAGTTGGAGGAGGAGGGCATCGTTCCGATGCGTGCCCGGATCGCCGAGCGGCTGGAGCAGAGCGGTCCCACGGTCAGCCAGACGGTCGGTCGGATGGAGCGGGACGGCCTGCTCCAGGTCGCCGGCGACCGCCACCTGGAGCTCACCGAGGACGGGCGCCGGCTCGCGGTGCGGGTGATGCGCAAGCACCGGATCGCCGAGTGCCTGCTGGTCGACGTGATCGGCCTGGAGTGGGAAGAGGTGCACGAGGAGGCCTGCCGCTGGGAGCACGTGATGAGCGAGCAGGTCGAGCGCAAGGTGCTGAAGATGCTCGGCCACCCGACCCAGTCGCCGTACGGCAACCCGATCCCCGGTCTGGACGAGCTCGGCGATACCAGGGCCGAGGGCGAGGGCTACGACGCCGCGCTGGTGACCCTGGACGCGCTGCGGCCCGGTGACGGCGGCGCCCGCGTGGTGGTGCGCCGGATCGGCGAGCCGATCCAGACCGACGAGGAGCTGATGCGCACGCTGCGCCGGGCCGGGATCCGCCCGGGCGCCACGGTGCGGGTCGCGTCGTCGGTGGACGGGGTGCTGGTGGGCTCGGGGGCGGACGCCGCCGAGCTCGGCAAGGACATCGCGGCGCACGTCTTCGTGGCGCGGGCCTAGCCGTCCGCCCGCGGGTGTGCGTCCGGGCCCGGCACGTCCCCGCGTGCCGGGCCCGGACCCCCCGGTCCCTCCCGATCCCCCGCCGCCGCCGACCGGCTTCCCCGTCCGGTCGTCCCCTCGGCTCCCCCGGTCCTTGCGCTTCCCCGATCCTTGCTGCCTGGCTGCCACCTCCGGGTCGATTTGGTGCGAAAGCGTTACGCAACCAATCATCCCCGCCCCAAGGAACGCCAATCCTGTCAAGCCGTCACCCAATCGAGCGGCTTGTCGAACAGGGGGTCCGGGTACACCGGTCTGTTACGGCGAAGCCTGCCTGACGCTCCGCCAGTCGACCGGCAGGGGCCGGCTCAGGGTCCCGGCCAGGGGGCGGCCCGGCGGCAGGCGTAGGCCAGCGAGCCGACCAACTGCACCGCGTCCGGCAGCCAGCGGTTGGCGAAGGACGGCGGCCGGGCCCACTGGGCGAAGCCGTACGGACCGAGCCGGGACGGCGGCGCCACGATCCAGTCGCCCTCGCCGCGCCCGGTGAGGTCCAGCCGGTCCGGCGCCCAGCCGAACCGCCGCAGCAGCTCCGGGAGTTTGGCCAGGGTGCCGGGCGGCGCCAGGAAGAGCAGCCGGCGGTCGCGCCGCCCCGGCTCGGCCGGCGCCGACAGCACCGGGCCGAACTGCAGCTGCATGCGCTCCATCCGGGTCAGCGCCAGGCAGCCGGCCGTCACCGACACGTCCAGCACGTCGAACGACCGTCCGGCCGGCAGCAGGATCGCGGCCTGCGGATCCTCCGTCCACCAGTTCCGCACCCGGGTGGGGCCCGCGCTGGCCAGCCGCTGCCAGTCGTGGTCCGCCGGGTGCGCGCCCGGTCGCGAGCAGTGGGCCGCCCGGCAGGAGCAGTACGGCCCGCCCTCGCCGTCGACCAGGTGGGTGCCCGGCACCACCTCCCAGAGCCAGTCCTCCGCGTACCGGATCGCCTCGGTCAGCAGCGGGGATGCCGCCGGCGGGGAGGTCGCCGCGCCGCCGCAGCCGTGCTCAGGGATTCCCGGGTGCTCGTCCACGCGCTACTCAACTGGTGGCGGTGGGGCGGGTTACGGGCCGACTCCGGGCGTGTGCGCCGCGCCCGGGTTTGTCACTCGAAACGGTGATCGCGGCGACCGGGCCGCGGGCGCCGCCCGGGTCGGCGCGGTGGCGCGCCCTGGCGCGGAACGTGGCGCTCCGAGGGCGTTGATCCGGTGGTCGTCCGGTGTCCGTCCGCAGTTCGAGGGACGGGCGCAGCGGGGGCGCACAGGAGCATTTTCCCGGGCGCGCATGGGGAACAGGTCGTCCGCATGGGTATCCCGATGGTGTCGTAGATCGCTAACCTGGCCTCAAGTTCCTTCACTGGCCGGGTAGTCGGCACGCCGTTCGGCACTGCGCGATCGGTGCCGCGCGAGCGGTCGGCCGGCACCAGAGCAGCAGAGTCGACGCCTGCCGGCGCAGCCGGGGGCGCTGGGGAGGCGAAGCCCATGGCCGCGAGACCACTCGTCGCACGACAGCCCAACGAGCGTCTGCAGCAGCTGATCCAGGAGGCGAGCTGCTCCAACGCGGGTCTGGCCCGCCGGGTCAACCTCTGCGGCGCCGAACACGGGCTCGACCTGCGGTACGACAAGACCTCGGTCGCCCGCTGGCTGCGCGGTCAGCAACCGCGCGGCCAGGCACCGGCGGTGATCGCCGAGGCGCTCGGGCGCAAGCTCGGCCGCGGCGTCACGGTCGAGGAGATCGGCATGGCCGACGGCAAGAACCTGACCTCCGGGGTCGGGCTGCAGTTCGCCGCCACCCTGGCCGGGGCCGTGGAGCAGGTCTGCGAGCTGTGGCGCAGCGACGTCAGCCGGCGGGACTTCCTGGGCGGCGCCTCGGTGGCCGCCTCGGCGCTTGTCGAGCCCAGCCGGGACTGGCTGATCACCCCGCCCGACCCGGTGGTGGCGCGCACCGGCGGACCGCGGGTCGGTCCGTCGGACGTGGCGGCGATCCGGGCCACCACCGAGATGCTGGTCGACCTGGACCACCGGTTCGGCAGCGGCCACGTCCGCCCGGTGGTGGTGCACTACCTGAACAGCGTGGTCTCGGGGCTGCTCACCGGGGGCTACCGGGAGGAGACCGGCCGTCAGCTGTTCGCCGCGGTGGCCCGGCTGACCGAGCTGGCCGGCTACATGGCGGTGGACACCGGGCAGCCCGGGCTCGCCCAGCGCTACTACATCCAGGCCCTGCGGCTGGCGCAGGCCGCCGACGACCGCGGCTACGGCGGCTACGTGCTGGCAGCCTCGATGAGCCACCTGGCGGCCACCCTGGGCAATCCGCGGGAGATCGCCCAACTGGCCAGGGCCGCCCAGGAGGGCGCCCGTTCGGTCGCCACACCGACCGCGATGGCGATGTTCTACGCCGCCGAGGCCCGCGGCCACGCCCTGCTGGGCGACGTCCGCTCCTGCGAGCTGGTCGCCGCCAAGGCGGTGGCGGCGATGGAGAAGCGCGACCCGGAGCAGGACCCGGACTGGATCGCGCACTTCGACGAGGCCTACCTGGCCGACGAGTTGGCGCACTGCTACCGCGACCTGGAGCACGGCAAGCAGGCCGAGAAGCAGGCCCGGATCGCCCTCGACCTGCATCCGGTCAGCCGGGTGCGGCGCCGCGCGGTGGACCTGGTGCTGCTGGCCACCGCGCAGCTGCAGCAGCGCGACATCGAACGCGCCTGCGAGACCGGGGTGCAGGCGGTGCGGCTGCTCGGCGGGCTGCGCTCCAACCGGGGCGTGGAATACCTGGACGACTTCCGGCGCCGGCTGGAGCCCTACCGGGACCACCGGGTGGTGCGGGACTTCCACCAGCGCGCGGAGGTGGAGGCGGCGTGACGGTCTGTCGGCGGCCCGGTGTCCGAGGGTTTCCGGCACCCGCCCGCGTGGTCACCCGAAGCGGTGAACCGGTAGCGTGGGCCGGAGGTTCCGAGGAACTCCAGCAGCAGTGGTCCGCCGTCAGTGAAAACGCGCGGAAGAACCGAGGAAGGCCCGGGTGCTCTCACCGGACAGACAGCGCGGGCGGTCCGCACCATCGACCGCCCCCTCGACGCTGACCGCTCCGGTGCGCCCACGGCCGTGCACAGGTGAGGATTCGCGTTGAGCCAGCGCCGCTCGTACCCCAACTCCGGTGACTTCAACCTGGACGACCTGTTCCGTCCGGAGCCGGCCGCGCCGCCGGGACCGCCGGTCGTCCCGGGGCAGGGCAGTCCGGAGCCGGGCGGACCCGAGTACCTGGCGCCCGGACAGACCTGGCACGACCAGCCGACCCAGCTGGCCGGCCAGCCGGTGGCCGAGACCCAGGCCCTGCCGCCCTACCCGACCAGCGATCCGGCGGGCGGCTTCCCGGGCGACCCGTCCTCGGGGGCCCAGCAGTCCTTCGGCGGGCAGCAGTCCTTCGGCGGCGGGCCGTCGTACGGCGGGCAGCAGTCGTTCGGCGGCAACCAGTCGTTCGGGGGCCAGCAGTCGTTCGGGGGCAACCAGTCCTTCGGGGGCAACCAGTCGTTCGGCGGCAACCAGCCCTTCGGGGGCCAGCAGTCGTTCGGTGGGCAGCAGTCCCCCGGGAGCCGGCAGTCGTTCGCCGGCCGGCCCGGTGGCCATCCGGCGGCGAGGCCGGACGAGGCCCCCCGGCCGGGCCGGGCGGGCGGTCGGTCGGTTGGCGGCGGCGGGGTGCCCCGCAAGGCGGTGATCGGCGGCCTGGTCGCGGTCTGCGCGGTCGGCGGGATCCTGGTCGCGGTGCTGGTCGGCGGCGGTGACAGCCCCAAGCAGCCGCGCCAGACCCCGGTGGCCGAGGCCTCGACGGCCGGCTCCCCGTCGGCGTCGGCCGGCAGCAGTGCCGGCGCCGGCACGTCCGCGCTCAGCGCCGACGCCCAGGCGCAGGCCCAGGCACTCTCCGGCCTGCTGAGCCAGGCCAGTGCCAGCCGCCAGGCGGTGGTCGGCGCGGTCGCCTCGATCGGCAAGTGCGACAACCCGGCCGCCGCCCAGCAGGCCCTCACCCAGGCCTCCGGGCAGCGCAAGGGGCTGCTGACCACGCTGGCCTCCCTCAAGGTGGACAAGCTGCCGACCGGCCCGACGCTGGTCCAGCAGCTCACCCAGGCCTGGCAGGCCTCGGCCAGCGCCGATGACGCCTACGCGGCGTGGGCGGGCGACGCGGTGACCGGCTGCGACCCCAACAAGGTGGGGGGCGACGCGCACAAGCAGGCCGGCGACCAGGCCAGTGGGACCGCCAGCAGCGCCAAGAAGCAGGCCGCGGCCACCTGGAACGCGATCGCCGGCCAGGCCGGCCTGTCCACCCTGGGCGACGCCCAGCTCTGACCCCGCACCGGCCCGCCCTGGCGGGGCGTCAGGACGGGCCGCTGGTCAGCCGGTCGGCGGCGGGCCACTGGTCAGTCGGTCGGCGGCGTGCCGCCGGTCAGCACCCAGCGGACGTCGGTGAACCCGGGCTGCTGCTCGACCAGTCGACCGCCCCGCACCTGCTGGAAGGTGACCGACGTGTTCACCAGGCGCGGCGAGTCGGCGCTGGCCAGCAGGTTGGCCAGGCCCCAGTTGAGCGGCGGGGTGGCGCCGCCGGTGTCGATCGGCGTGCCGCTGTCCAGCACGTCGCGCAGCGAGTGGCTGTTCGCCGGCCGGCCGTGCCCGATCCGCTGAACCGCCTGTAGGAAGACCTGGTAGGCCACCCAGGTGGTCTGCACCCCGGGGTCGGCGGTGTCGATGGTGGCGTCGGCCGCGGCCCGGGTGCGCACGATGGCCCGCAGCGGGTCCCACACCTGGGACGCCTCGGGCGGGAACCAGCCGACCGCGTAGGCGTCGGCGAGCGGGCCGGCGTCGCCGCCGGTGGAGTCCACCACCGACTGCTGGAAGCTGCCGATCACCGAGAACAGCCGGGTGTTGCGGTGGGGTTGCCGACGCAGCGAGTCGAGCAGGTTGAGGGTGGGCAGCGGACCGAGCGCCGCGGTGACGCAGTTGCCCGGCGCGTCGGAGCCGATCGCGGTCTGCGCGACCTGGGTGTAGTCGGTCGACTTCTCCTGGGCGCGGACGTCGGTGAGCTTGACGCCGGCCGGGGCGAGCGCGCTGCCCAGCGCGCCCGGCAAAGTGTCGCCGGCCGGGGTGTCCGGCCGGATCAGCGAGACGGTCCGGCAGCCGGCCCCGACCAACTGCCGCCCGCTGCCGGCGATCAGCGCCGGGGTGCCGCCGGAGACGGGGTAGGAGAGCGGGCTGCTGAACTCGGGGTTGGAGAGGCCGTAGCCGCCGATGAACGGGATCCTGGCGTTCTCCAGGACCGGCATGAAGATGTCGCCGTACTGGCTGTAGGAGCCGACCACGGCGATCGCGCCGGCGTCCACGGCCTGCTTGGCGCAGGCGGCGGCGCCGTCGGAGGTGTTGTGCTCGTTGCAGGTGAGCACCCGCAGCCGGTGCCCGGCCACCCCGCCCTGGGCGTTGACCTCGGCGCCGATCGCGGTGGCCAGCTGGGCCATGCCGGGCCGGTCGGTGGAGCCGGAGTTCCAGGGGGCGAAGGTGAACACGGTGAGCTCGGTCCCCGGGCCCGAGGCGTCGGCCTTGGCGGCGCAGCCGGAGCTCGCGAGCACGGCCGGCAGCAGTGCCGCCGCGGCCGCCAGGGCCAGCGGGCGCCCGGCGCGGCGACCGCGCCGCGGTGCCCTCGGTGCAGCGGTCATGTCGGCTGTCCCCCAATGCGGCCGTGATATCGGCCCCAGCCTTGCGGGGCGTCCGCTCCACGAGTGGGCAACTCGTTCAACGAGCGGTTAACCGGAGATGAACTCAAGGGCCGGACGCGTGTAGAACCTGTTCGCGCGGGAACGTACGATCGTCTGCCATGGCGGTCAGCACAGAAAACTCCAACGGCTCTCCCCTGAACCCTTCTCGTCCGGGGCGCCGCTCCAGCACCATGGGCAGCATGCCGCTCAACGACCTGCCCTGGTGGCGCTGGCGCGCCCGCCTGCGTTCCGCCCTGCACATGCTCGCCGACCCGGCCTTCCAGCAGGAGTACTGGGCCACCGGGCGGGACGGCTACGGGGATGTCACCGACGCCGTCTACCGCCTGGTCGAGGACAGTTGGCTGGACCGCTGGTCGGCGGAGAAGTACATCGGTGCCGTGGTGCGCGACGCCGACGAGGCGGCCCTGGTGGACGCCGCCGTGCTGCGAGTGCTGCGGATCCTCCACGAGGTGGGCGCGGACGCTCCGTCCGCCGCCTACCTGGGCCACCCGGACTGGCCGGCCGCGGTGGCCGCCGCCCGGGCCGCCCACGAGCTGCTCAGCACCAACGACGGCGAGGACCCGGACGCCCCGCCGCGTTCGCTCGAAGTGCTGAGGATCCTGACGCGGATCGGCTGACCCGGGCCCGGCTGTGCCAGGCTTGGCCCTCACCCCTCCCTCCTGCCCGCCGGCGGACCGGGAGGACCCCCGGCCGGTGGGCCGGGGGCGCCCCCAGCCGGCGGGCAGGGGCGAGGGGCCCAGACCAGCGGACGAACCGGAAACGAGGACCGAGAGCGTGGCGCAGCAGACCGCGGCCGAGCCGACCCAGTACGTACTGACCCTCTCCTGCCCGGACAAGCAGGGGATCGTGCACGCGGTCTCCAGCTACCTCTTCATGACCGGATGCAACATCATCGACAGTCAGCAGTTCGGTGACCGGCACGGGGACACCTCCCGGCCGGAGGCCGGGGGAGGGCTGTTCTTCATGCGGGTGCACTTCTCGGCCGAGCGCCCGGTGACCGTGGAGAGCCTGCGGGCCAGCTTCGCCGCGATCGGCGCCTCCTTCGGGATGGAGTGGGCGATCCACCCCGCCGAGGCGAAGATGCGGGTGATCCTGATGGTCAGCAAGTTCGGGCACTGCCTCAACGACCTGCTGTTCCGCACCTCGATCGGGGCACTGCCGGTGGAGATCGCCGCCGTGGTCTCCAACCACACGGACTTCGAGGAGCTGACCGCCTCGTACGGCGTGCCGTTCGTGCACATCCCGGTGACGGCGGAGACCAAGCCGGCGGCGGAGCGCCGACTGCTGGAGCTGGTCGACGAGCAGGACGTCGAGCTGGTGGTGCTGGCCCGCTACATGCAGGTGCTCTCGGACGACCTGTGCAAGGCGCTCTCCGGCCGGGTGATCAACATCCACCACTCCTTCCTGCCGAGTTTCAAGGGCGCCAAGCCGTACCACCAGGCGCACGCCCGCGGCGTGAAGCTGATCGGTGCAACCGCCCACTACGTGACGGCCGATCTGGACGAGGGCCCGATCATCGAGCAGGAGGTGGCCCGGGTGCAGCACGACGTGACGCCCGATCAGCTGGTCGCGCTCGGCCGGGACGTCGAGAGCCAGACGCTGGCCCGCGCCGTGAAGTGGCACAGCGAGCACCGGGTGCTGATCAACGGCAACCGGACCGTGGTCTTCGCCTGACCGCCTGACCGCCTGACGCCTGACCGCCTGCCCGCCTGACCGTCGCCCAGCCGCCCGCGGTGGGGCAGCGGTGGGCCCACGGCGGGGCAGGGCGGTGGGCCTACGGCCGGGAGAGCAGCGGCACCGCCGCCAGCACCTCCCGGATCGCCGCCCGGTCGCCGTACTCGCCGACCGGCAAGTGCTCCGGATCCCGGTGCGCGGCGGCCAGCTGGCAGAACTCCACGCCGTCCATCACCAGTTCGGCCACCGGCTCGACGGGCGGCTGCTCCGGGGCGGTCGACCGGCCGTCCAGCGGGATCAACCACTGGCCGGCCGCCGGGCCCTCGATCACCAGCCGCACCGTGCGCCCCGGGCCGGGGGCGCCCTCCGGCTGCCAGGCCGGGGGAGCGGGCGCGGACCCGGGAGCGGGCCCGGGGCCGGCATAGGCGGCCTGGCGGCGGCCGACCAGCGCGCCGGGCAGCTGCCTGGCGGCCAGGTCGACCATCTGCCGCAGGTGACCCGGGGCCGGCTGGGCGTACGGGTAGGCGACCGCACGGGCCACGTCCTCACCGTGCATCCAGGTCTCGAACGCCCGGTCGATGAAGGCGTCGCGCACCGGCAGGGCGGTGAAGCCGTAGTCCACCGGCAGGTCACCGGCCTCCGGCACCGCCCCGCGCAGCAGCGCCTGCGACTGGGCCCGCCAGAACTGCCGCACCTCCTGCGGGGAGTGCGCGGCATGCTCGGCGGCCAGTCGCTCGCCGCGGTCCAGCAGCCCGCCCCACGGCGCCGGCCCGCTCGCCTGGGCGGGCACCCGGGGCCACGCGGAGCCACCCGGGTCCGGCAGGCCGAGCGCGGTGCCGACCAGCCCGTCCAGTGCCGCCAGGTGGCAGAGCACCTCGGCCGGACGCATCCGCAGCGACCCGCCGCGCCACGGCAGTTCGGCCAGCTCCTGCCACTCGGCCGGCCCCAGGTCGCGCAGCAGCGCGTCCAACTTGGCGGTCTCGGCGGCGAACGGTGCCGCCCAGCCGGCCAGCGGGTGCTGCGCCGCCCGACGGTTCAGGCAGAAGTCCAGCACCTGCTGGCGCAGCCCGTCCGGCTGGTCCAGCGGATCGTCCAGGCTCAGCCGGCCGGCGGCCCGGCGCAGCCGTTCGCCCTCCTCGGCGCACTCGGCGCAGCCGAGCAGGTGCCGCTCCACCTCCGCCGCCTCGTCAGGGAGGCAGGCCCGCAGCGCCCAGGCGCCGAGCAGACCGCGCAGCGCTTCGTGCTCCTGCTCAGTCATCCCGCACGTCCCCCGTCACGAGCCGAACTCAAGTTCGTTGGCGAGCAGTTGCAGACCCAGACGGAGCCGCTGGCGGGCCGCCTGCTCGCTGATGCCCAGCTGGCGCGCGGTCTCCTGGTAGGTCCGGCCGTCGTACCAGGTGGTCTCCAGGGTCTCGCGCAGCGCCGGCGGCAACGCGGCCACCACGTACTGCGCCTGGGCGGCGGCGGCCCGCTGGTCGATCTCCTCGGAGCGCAGGTCGGCCCGCCGCAACCGCTCCACCGCTCGTCGGTGGGTCAACTCGCCGACCCAGGAGCGCAGCGAGCGCTCGCCCGGGTCGAACTCCTCCGGGTGCTCCCAGAGATGGCCGAAGACCTCGCGGGTGAGCTGCGCGGCCGCCTGCTCGTCACCCAGGATCCGGCCGGCCAGGCCGTGCACCAGTGGTGACAGCTGGTCGTAGAGCTCGCCGAGCGCGCTCTCCTCGCCGCGGGCCAACCGCGACCGCATCTGCTGGTCCCAGTCCGGAGCGGTCATGCGTCCACCGTATAGCGGCAGCCGGTGCCGGGGCGGGGATTGTAGGAATAACACTTCTCTCCGGCGACATCCCGCCGCCGCGTGGCCGCCACTGGCGGGCGGCTCCCGGGGAGTAGTTTTCACCACACCGTTGCGAAGGTCGTTGCGATGCTCGGCCGGGCGAACGGACCAGTATGCGCCGGGCTGTCCCCCGATCGCTGGAATATGCCCGAAGCGGTTGTCCGGCCCGGATTCCGCGAATCATCCTGGGGCCTGAACGGGGCGACGACATGGGCAGTCCAACCGGTAGCTCGTCATGCAGGTGGTGGAGCGGTGCAGGTGGTTCAGGAACAGCTCGCGGTGGCCGCCGACCCCGCCGAGGTCGGCCGGGCCCGGCGGTGGGTCCGGGGCAGGCTGCTCGACCTCGGGGCCGATCCGGCGGCCGGCTACGCCGAGACGCTGGTGCTGCTGGTCTCCGAGCTGGTCACCAACGCCGTGGTGCACGCCGGGAGTCCGGCGGTGCTGCGGCTGGTCTGGTCGCGGGACGAGGGGCCGGTCCGGGTGGAGGTCGCGGACGCCTCCGGCACGGCACCGCAGCCCCGGCACGCCTGCCCGGGGGCGACCAGCGGGCGCGGGCTCGAACTGGTGGAGCTGCTCGCGGCCCGCTGGGGCTGGTGCCCGAAGGCCGGCGGGAAGCTGGTCTGGTGCGAGGTGGACCGGACCGACCTCGTCGACGGCACGGCACCGCGGGAACCGGCGCCCTTACTGCTCGACCGTCCGCTTGACCGTGTACAGACGGCTGATTCTCGATCATCCCAAGGCCGAAACGGGTCGCAACCATTCCGAATTTCGGATGAACCATTGACGTGACGTATCGGGCTGATCACCCTTGGGGCAGCTCTCCGTTGCGAGGGGATGCCAAGGGGCTGCCGTGCCAGTGGAAATGACGGTCAGTCACGCCTTGGCGAGTGCGGGGCGCCCGGCAGTGCGGGTCAGGGCCCGTACCGGTGGCAGCTCGGGACGGGAGGCCCGGGCTGCCACCGCGGCTCCTCCGCCGACCGGCCGGTCGGTCTGTCGGTGCCCACGGTCGCCGATGCCCTGCTTCTCGGACGGTCCGGCCGACGCTCGGACATCGGTTCTCGGGTGTTCCGTCCGGCTCCGGGGCCGCCGACCAAGCCGGAACGTCACCGCCGCCCGATAGGCTCGGGCGCATGTCGCTGCGCTTCACGCTGGACCCCGAGCTCACCCCCGGACTGCGGGCCGAGATCGTCACGCTGTGGACGGAGGTGAGCAACGCCGGGGGCGCGGTGGGGTTCGTGCCGCCGGTCACCGAGGACGACGTCCGACCGACTGCCGACCAGCAGTTCGCGGGGGTCGGCGCGGTCGGCGACCCCGACGCCGACCGGCTGCTGGTGGCCCGGGAGGACGGGCGGCTGGTCGCGGTGCTCTTCTTCGAGAGCATGCGGTGCGGCCTGATGGACCACTGGCGGCTGCTGAAGCGCCTGATGGTCGATCCCAAGCAGCAGGGCCGCGGCTACGGCCGGGAGCTGCTCGCCGAGGCCGAGCGGATCGCCCGCGGCTGGGGCCTGGCCGGCCTGCGGCTCACCGCGCGCGGCGGTCAGGGCCTGGAGCGGTTCTACACCGCATGCGGCTACACCGAGGTCGGCCGGGTCCCCGGGGCGATCCGGGTGGCCCCGGGTGACGACCGCGACGACATCACCTTCTGGCGCGCGTTCGACTGACGGCACTACTGGCGCGCGTTCGACCGACGACCCGGCCGGCGCGCATCCGCCTGACGGCCGGTGTCCCGCCAGACGGCCGGTGTCCCGCCTGACGGCCGGTGTTCTCTGACGTCCGGTGTCCCGCGTGATGGCCGGTGTCCCGCCCGCCCGGGGAGCCGGGCGGGCCGCTCATGATCGGTCCGGCGGGCATGCTTCACTGGGAGACCTGCCGTACCCGCGCCACCCACGAAGGAAGCCACCCGTGAGCAGCAAGAAGCACGCCACGCTCCGTTACACCTCGCTGCGGGCCAGCATCTTCCTCGCCTGCCTGCTGGTCTTCGCCCTGCTCGGGCACTTCGGCGTGATCCCGGTGACGGGGTCCCTCGGCTCCATCCTCCTGCTGATGCTCGCCGTGATCGCGTCGGCGCCGATCAGCTACGTGCTGCTGAGCAAGCAGCGGGACGACATGTCCGAGCAGATCGTCACCGGTGTCAGCAGCCTCAAGAACCGCGCCAAGCAGCGGATCGCCGAGCAGAACGCCGAGGAGGACGCGGCCGACGAGGCCGCCCGCGCCGCCGCCGGCCAGCAGTAGCCGCCATGCCCGGCACCCCGGCCCGCCGCCCCACCGGCCGCGACGTCGCGCAGCTGGCCGGCGTCTCGCAGGCCACCGTCTCGCTGGTCTTCTCCGGCGGCGAGGCGAGCCATCGGGTCTCCGCCGCCACCCGGCAGCGGGTCCTGGACGCCGCCCGCGGCCTGGGCTACCGGCCGCAGGCGGCCGGGCGGCAGCTGCGCCTGGGCCGCAGCGGGATGGCGCTGCTGGCGGTGCCCAATCTGCAGGGGCCGTTCTTCGGCCGGGTGCTCACCGGGGTGGAGGAGGAGGCGGCCCGGCACGGCCTGGCCGTGGTGGTCAGCTCCGGCTGGAACGCCGCCACCCTGGCCGAGGCCGCGACCACCAGCCGGTTCGACGGCCTGCTGATCTGCTCACCGGACGACAGCCAGGTCGGCGAGCTGCCGCCGGGCACCCCGGCGGTCTTCCTGGACGCCGATCCGGCGACGGCCGGCGGCGCCCCGACCGTCGAGCTCGACCTGGCCGCCGGCATGGCCGCCGCCGTGTCCCACCTCACCGCACTGGGCCACCGCCGGATCGGCCGGCTGCGCTCCGCGCTCAGCGCCCACACCTTCCGGGTCCGGCAGGCCGCCTTCGAACGGGCCGCCGCCGGTCTCGAGGTGCTGGAGTACCAGGTCGAGCTCAACCAGGGCGAGTCCGCCGCCCGGACCGTCGCCACGGAACTGCTCTCCCGGCCCGACCGCCCGCACGCCGTGCTCTGCGACGACGACGTGGTCGCCTCCGGCGTCTACCAGGCCGCCGCCGACCTGGGGCTGCGGATCCCGGCGGACGTCTCGGTGATCGGCATCGACAACGTCTCCATCGCCGGGCTGCTCACCCCGCCGCTCACCACCGTGGACCTGCCCGGTGAGCGGCTCGGCCGCACCGGCATCTCCGCCCTGGCCGCCCTGCTGGCGGGCGAGCGGCCGAAGGCCGTCGCCCCGCTGCCCACGGCCTTGCTGGTCCGGGCGTCGACGACCGGCGCATAGCGGGGCCGGGGTGCCCGGTGACGGGGGGCCAGGCGGTGAGCGGGAACGGGAGAGCGCGTAGTAGCCCGGTGACCAGGGGGGCCACGGGGTGTGGAGCTGTCGGCGGGGGTGAGCCGTGGTGCGCCGCCCAGGGCGACCCCGCTGAGCGTGCACCGGGCGACGGCGGTCAGCGCTCGGCGGCCGGTGGCGGGGACCGCGCGCTCGAGCGCCCGGGCGGTCAGGCGGTGACCAGGGGTGCCGCCAGGCCGGGTGCCACGGGGGCGTGGAGCTGTCGGCGGGTGGCGAACAGCAGGGCGCCGCCAAGGGTCACCCCGCCGACCGCGCACCAGGCGACGGCGGTCAGCGAGTCGGCGACCAGCGCGCCGGAGACCGCGTAGCCGAGCGCGTTGCCGGTGGCGAACAGGGTGACCAGCCAGGCGAACGCCTCGGTCACCGTGCCGGTCGGCGCCAGCTCGGCGACCAGCACGAACGCGGCGGCCAGCAGCGGCGCCAGGCCGATCCCGGAGACGAAGGCCAGCGCGACCATCGGCCACGGGCCGGGCATCAGGAGCAGCGGCAGGTAGCAGGCGGCCATCCCCAGGGCCAGCGCCCAGGTGCGGGTGGCGGTGGAGCTGCGCCAGCGCATCGCACCGTAGCCGAGTGCGCCGAGCAGCCCGGCGAAGGCGGCCACCGCGAGCAGCAGGCCCGCGCCGCCGGGCAGGGCGCCGTGGTGCCGTTCGGCGTAGGCGATGAAGAGCACGTTCTGTGCGCCGACCGTCCAGCCGGCACCGGCCAGGCCGATCAGCAGCAGCACCAGCCCCGGTGAGCGCAGCGGGCCCAGCAGCCCCGCGCCGTGCTCGCGCGGCGGGGCCTGCCAGCGGCGGGCCGGTGCCGCGCCGGCCACCACCAGGGAGCCCAGCAGTCCCAGCACGGCGGCAGTCCACAGGGCGGCCACCGGACCGGCCGTGCCGGCGATCGCGGCGACCGCCAACGGTCCTGCCACATAAAGGATCTGCTGCGACGCGGAGTCGAAGGCGTAGGCGGTGTCGAGCTGCTCCCCGGCGACCACGTCCGGCCAGAGCGCGCGCAGGCAGGGCTCCAGCGGCGGCATCGCAAGCCCGGCCGTCGCCGCGCCGCCGATCGCGGCCGGCGCGCTGCCGGGCGCCAGGGCCAGCAGGGCGTAGCCGCAGCCCGCCACCAGGGCGGAGCAGAGCAGCACCCTGGGCTGGCCGGTGCGGTCGACGATCCGGCCGAGCACCGGGCCGCCGATGGCGGCCGCGAGGGCGTAGGCAGCGGTGGCCAGGCCGATCCTGGTGTAGGGGGCGCCGGCCTGACGCAGCGCCAGGGCGATCACCAGACCGGTCATTCCGGCGGGCAGCCGCCCGAGCAGGGTGCCGGCCAGCAGACGGGTGACGTGCGGGGCACGGAGCAGGGCGAGGTAGCCCACGGGGGTTCTCCCGGGGTCGTGGGGCGGGGAGGCTCCTGCAAGTTATACGTATAACCAGATCAGGTCAACCGCGCCCGGCCCGGCCCGACCGGACCGTTCGTGTCCACTCGTTGTCCACATGTCAAACTTCTACTTTGAACAACTCAAAGCTTCACTGCTAATGTGTCGGCCATGACCACCTCCGACGCGCCCCGGCGGCAGCACATGAGCGGCTCGCTCATGTCGCGCGCCGCTTCGCGTCCGGGCGGGGTCACCGTGGTGTCGTGCCGCGCCGGCTCGTGTCGCGTTCCGAGCTGTAGCTAGGCGGCGTACCGCCCGCTCCCGGTCGCCCGTTCGACCGGAGCCCCTCCTTCCGCGTGCGCCGCCCCGCCTCCGACGCCTCCCTCCCCGCCAACCCCCCCGGAGTAGCACCCCCATGTCCACACCCGCGCCCACGGCCCTCAGTCGCCTGCGCCGCACCCCGTTCTGGGTGCAGATCGTCGCCGGCCTGGTCCTCGGCGTCGCGCTCGGCTTCATCGCCCGGCAGAACGACGTCTCCTGGCTCACCACCACCCTGGACACCATCGGCAAGACCTTCATCCAGCTGCTCAAGCTGGCCGTGCCGCCGCTGGTGTTCACCGCGATCGTGGTCTCCGTCGCCAACCTGCGGCACGTCACCAACGCCGCGCGGCTGGCCGTGCGCACCCTGCTCTGGTTCGGCATCACCTCGCTGATCGCGGTCGGCATCGGCCTGGCCATCGGCCTGCTCACCGACCCGGGCACCGGCACCCACCTGTCCACCAGCGGCCTGAAGGCCCCTCAGGACTCCGGCTCCTGGGTCGACTTCCTCACCGGGATCATCCCGACCAACATCGCCGACGCCTTCCTCAAGGTGAACGTGCTGCAGATCGTCTTCCTGGGCGTGGTGGCCGGTGCCGCCATCCTCAAGATCGGCGCCAAGGCCGAGCCGATCCTGAAGCTCAGCGAGTCGCTGCTGGAACTGGTCCAGACCGCCCTCTGGTGGGTGATCCGGCTGGCCCCGCTCGGCACGCTGGGCCTGATCGGCAAGTCGGTCGCCCTGTACGGCTGGAACCTGCTGCGCCCGATGGCCACCTTCACCGCCGACATCTACGTCGGCTGCGCGCTGGTGCTCTTCGTCGTCTACTCGCTGCTGCTGCGCTTCGTCGGCGGCCTCAACCCGGTGCGCTTCTACCAGGGCGCCTGGCCGGCGATCCAGCTGGCCTTCGTCTCGCGCTCCTCGGTCGGCACCCTGCCGGTCACCCGCCGGGTCACCGAGCGCCTGGGCGTGCCCGGGGAGTACGCCAGCTTCGCGGTTCCGTTCGGCGCCACCACGAAGATGGACGGCTGCGCGGCGATCTACCCGGCGATCGCGTCGATCTTCGTCGCCCAGGTCTACGGCATCCACCTGGGCATCGGCGACTACCTGCTGATCGCCTTCGTCTCGGTGATCGGCTCCGCCGCCACGGCCGGCCTCACCGGCGCCATCGTGATGCTGACCCTGACCCTGTCCACCCTGGGCCTCCCGCTGGAGGGCGTCGGCCTGCTGCTGGCCATCGACCCGATCCTGGACATGATGCGCACCGCCACCAACGTGGCCGGTCAAGTCGTCATCCCGGTCCTGGTCTCCGCTCGCGAGAAGACCCTCGACCTCGCCGCCTACGACACCCCCGGGGAGTTCTACGACGAGGACCCGGCCGAGCCGGCGCCGGTCGCCGCTGCCGCCTGAGTACCGAGACCACCCCTTCGGGCCCCCGGATGTCCTGCGACGTCCGGGGGCTCGCTCGTTCGTGTGAACGGGGCAACGGTGCCGAGCGGGTGGGCGTTACGGTGACCGAGGACCGGGAGGAGGCGCCATGAGCGCAGAACGGGCGCGGGAGTACCGCGTCGATGACCTGGAAGCGGCGTTGAAGCTGTCTATCCGCCATATCCACGGTGATCGGGCGCAAATCGTCGAGGGAGTGATCGATCTCGTGTCGCCGAGCTGGGACCACGAGTCCGTGGCCGACATCATCCGGGAGCAGCTCGGCCCGAAGGCACGTGAGCTGGGCTTGCGGATGGGATCCGGTGACATCGACCTGCCGGGCAGCAACAACTGGTACATCCCGGATATCGCCGTGGTGCCACGAGAGTTGGTCAAGGGTGCCAAGGCCCTGCTGCCCGATCAGACCCTGCTGGTGGTGGAGGTGACGTCGGAGTCCAACGGGGATACCGACCGGGTCGTCAAGCGCCGCCGCTACGCCGAGTACGGCGCGCCCCTCTACCTCCTGGTGGACCGTCAGGAACGCAGCTGCACGCTCTTCTCCCAGCCGGGGGCGCTGGGCTACACCATGGCGGTCGGTCCGCTTCCGTTCGGCGCGTCCGTCGAACTCCCCGAGCCCTTCGGGCTGGCGCTTCGGACCGACGAGTTCTGAACCGGAGAAACGGCAGGGGGCCCGGTGCGGGCCCCCTTGGTACTGCTATTCCGTGCTCGTGGGGCCCTGACGGACCACCGGCGGACCCGCGGTGAGGCCCGGAGCGATCAGGTGATCAGCAAGTGATCAGACTGCGGTGACGTTCTCCGCCTGCGGGCCCTTCGGACCCTGGGTCACGTCGAAGGTGACCGCCTGGTTCTCCTCCAGCGAGCGGAAGCCGCTGGCGTTGATCGCGGAGTAGTGGACGAAGACGTCCGGGCCGCCGCCCTCCTGGGCGATGAAGCCGAAGCCCTTCTCAGCGTTGAACCACTTGACGGTTCCCGTGGCCATGCCGTTCTCCTTGCGAGGGACGTGGTGGACACCACACGTGTTGTGGCATCCGGTCCGCTGCGCTGATCGCCCCGCCTCCGGACCCGGGTCCGGAGTTTTTCGCACAGTGTTGCAATGCTGAAAAACTACAAAAAGCCTGCGGTTACATGCTCCGCAGGCTTCAAGTACTGCAAGGGGAATCAAACTGCAACTGAGTGAAACGGTAGCACGGAGGCGCGGCCCCGACCAGGGGTGTCCGAAGGTGCGGGAGGGGCGTGTCGGCGGCTGCCGAAGTGTGTCGGGACAGGCCTGTCGGCGGGTTGCCGGGGCCCGTCGGGAGAGGTGCGCCGGTGCCCGCCGAAGCGTGTCGCAAGGGGGTCCTGACGGATGGCCGAGGCCCCGGGCATACCCTGCGAAGACGGCACCGACAGGCAAGAGGGAGCACGCAGTGGCCGATCTGGTGGAACGCAGCGACGAAGGCCGCACCCGGACGCGCGAGGCCGTGAGGACGGCCCGCCCGAGGGTCGGCCACATCGAGTTCCTGAACTGCGTCCCCCTCTACTGGGGGCTCGGCCGCACCGGCGCCCTGCTCGACCTCGACCTCACCCGGGACACCCCGGAGAAGCTCAGCGACCAACTGGTCGACGGCCGGCTCGACCTCGGCCCGATCACCTGCGTGGAGTACCTGCGGCACGCCGACGAGCTGGTGGTGCTGCCGGACATCGCGGTCGGCAGCAACGGCCCCGTGATGTCCTGCGTGATCGTCAGCACCGTGCCGCTGGACCAGTTGGACGGCCGCCCGGTGGCGCTCGGCTCCACCAGCCGCACCTCGGTGCGGTTGGCCCGGCTGCTGCTGGAGGAGCGCGAGGGCGTGCGTCCGGAGTACTTCAGCTGCCCGCCGGACCTGGACGCGATGCTCGCCCGGGCCGACGCCGCCGTGCTGATCGGGGACCCGGCGCTGCGGGCCACCCTGGAGGCGGACCGGCACCCCGAGCACACGGTGCACGACCTGGGGCAGATGTGGCACGAGTGGACCGGCCTGCCGTTCGTCTTCGCGGTCTGGGCGGCCCGCCGGGAGTTCGTGGAGCGTCAGCCGGCCCTGGTGGCGGCCCTGCACCGGGCGTTCCTGGAATCCCGGGACATCTCGCTGCTGGAGGCCGACCGGGTGGCCGCGCACGCCGCCCGCTGGGAGGGCTTCGACGCCCCGGTGCTGGAGCACTACTTCCGGGAGGCGCTGGACTTCTCGCTCGGCGAGGCGCAGCTGGCCGGGATCGCCGAGTTCGCCCGCCGGGTCGGCCACGACAGCGGGTTCGCCCCTGATGTGACGGTCCGCCTGCTGGCCGACAGCCGGACGGCCTGAGCCGGCGGCCGAGCGGCGTCCAGGGGCCGGGATCCGCGGGGCGGCAGTGCTCCGGAGGCGGCCGAACCCGCTGGCGTAGGCTGGTTCGGTCGTTCCACCCCTTGATGCACCCGGAAGAAAGAAGGCCGCCAGGTGACCGAGCTCGCCGCGCCCCACGCCGCGCCCAGCAGCGACCTGCAGGCCGTTCTCGACCGGGCCGCCGCCGGAGGCCGGATCACCCCGGAGGAGGCGCTGGAGCTCTACCGCTCGGCGCCGCTGCACGCCCTCGGCGCCGCGGCGGACGCCGTGCGCCGCCGCCGGTACGCGGGCGTCGAGCACATCGCCACGTACATCATCGAACGCAACATCAACTACACCAACGTCTGCGTCACCGCCTGCAAGTTCTGCGCCTTCTACGTGCCGCCGAAGAGCGACAAGGGCTGGTCCCGCGACCTGGAGGAGATCCTGCGGCGCTGCGCGGAGACGGTGGAGCTGGGCGGCACCCAGATCATGTTCCAGGGCGGCCACCACCCGGACTACGGCGTGGAGTACTACGAGCGGGCGTTCTCCGCGATCAAGGCCGAGTTCCCGCAGCTGGTGATCCACTCCCTCGGCGCCTCCGAGGTCGAGCACATGTCGCGGATCTCCGGCGTCTCCATCGAGGAGGCGATCACCCGGATCCACGAGGCCGGCCTGGACTCCTTCGCCGGCGCCGGTGCCGAGCTGCTGCCGGAGCGTCCGCGCAAGGCGATCGCCCCGCTCAAGGAGTCGGGCGAGCGCTGGCTGGAGATCATGGAGACGGCGCACGGCCTCGGCGTCGAGTCGACCTCCACCATGCTGATGGGCACCGGCGAGACCAACGCCGAGCGGATCGAGCACCTGCGGATGATCCGCGACGTGCAGGACCGCACCGGCGGCTTCCGGGCCTTCATCCCGTACACCTACCAGCCGCAGAACAACCACCTCAAGGGCTCCACCCAGGCCACCGTCTTCGAGTACCTGCGGATGATCGCCATCGCCCGCCTCTTCCTCGACAACGTGGCGCACATCCAGGGCTCCTGGCTGACCACCGGCAAGGAGGCCGGCCAGCTGTCGCTGCACTACGGCGCGGACGACCTGGGCTCCGTGATGCTGGAGGAGAACGTGGTCTCGGCGGCCGGGGCCAAGCACCGCTCCAACCTGACCGAGCTGATCCACCTGATCCGCACCGCCGACCGGGTGCCCGCCCAGCGCTCCACCACCTACGAGCACCTGCGGGTGCTGGACGACCCGGCCAACGACCCGGTGGACCCGCGGGTCGCCTCGCACATCGCCTCCACGGCGATCGAGGGAGGGACGGCGCACCCCGAGCTGAAGATCCTCGCGAACGACTGACCGATGCTCACTCTGCACCGGGGCGCGGTCGACGCCGTGCTGGTCCAGGACGACCGGATCGCCGCGCTCGGGCCGGCCGCCGAGCTGGCCGCCGCGCACCCCGGTGCGCGGGTGCGGGAGTGGCCCGGCGGCCGGATCACCGGCGGGCTGGTCGAGCCCGCCGCCGTGGAGCTGCTGGAGCGCCGCTACCACCCGGACCCGCGCGAGGGGATCGGCACCGAGCCCCGCGAGCTGCCCGCCGGCCTGTCCGAGCCGGCGCTGGGCGGCAGCGCCCGGCGCGGGCTGCAGGCCCTGCTCGCGCGCGGGGTGACGGCGGTGGTCGGGCCGTTCACGGTGCCCGTGGTGCGGACCGCGGTGGCCCGCTCGGGGCTGGCGGTGGTGGCGGCCGACGCGCCGTTCGACCGTGAGGTGGTGGTCGGCGGTCGAGCGGACTTCGCCGTCCTCGGCCTCGGGGGCGCCGCCGGCGACCGCTGCCTGGCCACCGTACTGGCCGGTAGGATCGTCTTCCGGGGCCGGGGCTGAGCTGCTGCGGGTAGCTGCCGGACGCCTCGTCAGGCCGCGAACTCCGCAGCCCGCGAAGGCGCCTGACGCCGCCTGGCAGTGGCCCATCCGGCTGACAGCGGTTACGATCCCGGTCGGCCCGTCAACCGCTCTCCCCGGTCGGTGCGGCCTCCACACGTCCCCGGTGGAAAGCCAGGTCAGTTGCGATATCCGTCCGCGTCCGCCGCCCCCAGGATCGGCCGTGGCTGGTACCTCGCCGCGGTGCTCAGCGCGGTGGTGGCGGTCGGCATGTGCCTGCTGGGCTGGCGCCAGAGCGAGCTGGCCGACAAGATCGGCGCGCACCCGGTCCAGGTCCAGGGCACCGTCACCCGGCTCCCGGGCGGCAGCGGCACCTACAGCGGCATCAGCTACGTGGTGAACGGACGGCAGCGCAGCGCGGAGGACCTCCCGCTCCCGCCCGGCGCCAAGGTCGGCGACCAGGTCTGCCTGCAGCACGCGGCCGGCGACGCGGGCGCGGTGCGGGTGTGCGACCAGACCTATCCGCAGGCGGCCGGGGTGCGGATGGCCCAGATCAGCGTGCCGGTGGCGGTGCTCTTCTGCCTGCTCTGCGTGCTGCGGATCCGCCGCCACCACCGGCACACCGCACGCTGGACGGAACGCCGCAACCAGGTGCTCGCCACCGTCGCGCTGGCCACCGAGGCGCTGGCCGAGGGCATGCCGGCGATCACCGACGGCAAGCGCTCCCGGCGCCGCCACAAGGCGGCCCGCCGCGCGGCGCGCTGAGCCCGCCGCGGCACCCCTCGGCGGCGCCAGCGGTGCCAGGGTGAAGAATGGGGCGCGTGACCCGAGCCAACCTGGACAAGCAGCCCCACGAAGTCGCCGCCATGTTCGACGACGTCGCGGCCAAGTACGACCTGACCAACGAGGTGCTCTCGCTGGGCCAGGCCCGGTTCTGGCGGCGCGCCGTGGCGGAGGCCGTCGCGGCCGGCCCGGGGCAGCTGGTGCTCGACCTGGGGGCCGGCACCGGCACCTCCTCGCTGCCGTTCCTGGCGGCGGGCGCCGACGTGGTGCCCTGCGACTTCTCGATCGGCATGCTGAGCGAGGGCAAGCGCCGCCACCCGGAGCTGGCGCTGACCGCCGGTGACGCCACCCGGCTGCCCTTCGCGGACGACTCCTTCGACGCGGTGACCATCTCCTTCGCCCTGCGCAACGTGCAGGAGACCGAGGGCGCGCTGCGCGAGATGCTGCGGGTCACCAAGCCCGGCGGCAAGGTGGTGATCTGCGAGTTCTCCACCCCGACCTGGGCGCCGTTCCGCACCGTCTACACCGAGTACCTGATGCGCGCCCTGCCCCCGGTGGCCACCCGGGTGAGCAGCAACCCGGACGCGTACGTCTACCTGGCCGAGTCGATCCGCGCCTGGCCCGACCAGCCCGCCCTCGCCGCCAAGCTGCAGCAGGCCGGCTGGCAGAAGGTCGCCTGGCGCAACCTCACCGGCGGCGTCGTGGCGCTGCACCGGGGCTTCAAGGCGGCCTGAGGTCACCCGGGGAGCGGCAGCCGCAGGATCAGCCGGTCGTCGCCCGGGCCGAAGCAGCCGGTGTGCTCGTGCAGCAGGGAGAAGCCGGGCGAGCGGTAGATGTGCAGCGCCACGTCGTTGTCCCGGTCGACGCTGAGCCGCACTTCGCGCACCGGGTCCTTCTGTCGGCATATCTGCCAACTTGCTTGCTACTAGGGTGCAATGACGTTTCCTCAGGTGTCAGGATCGCGCGAGACACCGCTGGGGCCACCGGTCACTCACAGAGGCGCTCGACCTGATCGACGACAACTGGTGCTCAGCGAGGACAAAGTGGCCCGGCGGCGGCAGTGCTTCGAGGACCGGTGGGCGACGGCCGGTCCGCTGGACGGTGAGCGGCCGGTGAACGCGGACACTCCGCTCGGCGCAGGGGACACTCCGTCCGGTGCGGAGGCCACCCCGTAGACTGCCGAGGACCGTCCAGCGCTGCCCAGTAGCGCTGACAAGCAGCGCTGTAGTGGCTCAGGAGTGTGCGCAGGTGACCGAGAACGCCGTCGAGAGCAGTGCGGACGTCATCGTGGTCGGCGCCGGCCCGGCCGGATCCGCCACCGCCTACTACCTGGCCCAGAGCGGGCTGGACGTGCTGCTCCTGGAGAAGACGGAGTTCCCGCGCGAGAAGGTCTGCGGCGACGGCCTGACCCCGCGGGCCACCAAGCAGCTGGTGGACATGGGCATCGACGTCTCCACCGACAACGGCTGGCTGCACAACCGCGGCCTGCGGATCGTCGCCGGCGGCATCAAGCTGGAGCTGGACTGGCCTGAGCTGTCGTCGTTCCCCGACTACGGCCTGGTGCGCAAGCGCGCCGACTTCGACGAGCTGCTGGCCCGTCAGGCCGAGAAGGCCGGCGCCAAGCTGTACGAGCGCTGCAACGTCTCCGGCCCGGTGATCGACGACCGCACCGGCCGGATCACCGGCGTGACCGCCAAGCTCGGCCCCGAGAAGCGCGAGGTGACCTTCCGGGCCCCGCTGGTGGTCGCCGCCGACGGCAACTCCACCCGGCTCTCCATCGCCATGGGCCTGCACCGGCGCGAGGACCGCCCGATGGGCGTGGCCTACCGCACCTACTTCAAGTCGCCCCGCAGCGACGACGACTACCTGGAGTCCTGGCTGGAGCTGTGGGACGAGCGCGGCGGCCAGCGCAAGCTGCTGCCCGGCTACGGCTGGATCTTCGGCATGGGCGACGGCACCTCCAACGTCGGCCTCGGCATCCTGGACTCCTCCCCGGCCTTCGGCGAGCTGGACTGGCGGGAGGTGCTGAAGCGCTGGGTCGCCAACATGCCCGAGGAGTGGGGCTACACCCCCGAGAACATGACCGACCCGATCCGCGGCGCCGCCCTTCCGATGGCGTTCAACCGCCAGCCGCACTACACCCGCGGCCTGCTGCTGGTCGGCGACGCGGGCGGCATGGTCAACCCCTTCAACGGCGAGGGCATCGCCTACGCCATGGAGTCCGGCCAGATCGCGGCGCGCACCGTCATCCAGGCCCAGGCCCGGGTCACCGCGGGCGGCCGGGAGCGGGCGCTGCAGGGCTACCCGGCGGTGCTGAAGGACGTGTACGGCGGCTACTACTCGCTGGGCCGCGCCTTCGTGAAGCTGATCAGCAACCCCAAGGTGATGCAGCTCGCCACCCAGCGCGGCCTCACCCACCCCATGCTGATGCGCTTCACCCTGAAGCTGCTCGCCAACCTGACCGACCCGCAGGGCGGCGACGCGATGGACCGCATCATCAACGGCCTCTCCCGGGTGGCGCCGAACGCCTGACGCCCGACGCGGCGTCAACCCACCGGTGCGCGCTGCCCCACGGGTGCGCACTGCCCCCGGTACGCACTGCGCCGTCTGCTCGCCCGGGCCAGGCCGTTCGCCTGCCTGCCCCGGGCGGGGGCGGCGGTCCGCGGATCGCTCACCGCGGAGCGCCTTCCGTCACCCGATCCGGTGACAAAAGCCCTGCAGAGCAACCCCGCTGGTGAACAACAAGACCCGTGCCCCCTTCCACTTCGCCCCCGGCACGAGCAACCCTGGAGTCGAGGCCGTTCGGCCGACCGATCCCACCAACCCCAGGGGGCCGTCATGGATGACGACTGGTACGTGGACGACCGTTGCACCAACTGCGACGTGGCGCGGCAGCTCGCGCCCGGACTGATCGGAGAGGTCGACGGACGCTCCGAGATGCTCCGCCAGCCGCGGGACGCCGCCGAGTCGGCCCAGGTCAACGCCGCCGCGTTCGCCTGCCACACCCGCTCGATCCGGCACCGGGACCGCCCGCTGGACCAGGCGGCGGATCCGTTCCCGCTGGCGCTCGACGATAACGTACTGCTCTGCGGCCACAACTCACGGGAGACCGCCGCCGCCAACTCGTACCTGCTGCGCCGGCCGACCGGCACCCTGATGATGGTGGACACGCCCCGCTGGTCCGAGCGACTCGCGGCCCGCTACGAGGAGTCGGGGCCGGTGACCGACGTGCTGCTGACCCACCGGGACCACGTCGCGCACGGCCGCCGGTACGCGGACCGGTTTGGCGCGCGGCTGTGGATCCACGAGGGCGACCTGGAGTTCGCGCCCGACGCCGACCGGGTGCTGCGCGGCACCGATCCCATCGAGGTCGCCGACGGAGTGGTCGCCCACCCGCTGCCCGGACACACCGAGGGCAGCGTCCTCTACGTCGCCGACCAGCGGTACTGCTTCAGCGGCGACAGCCTCTACTGGTCGCGCACCAAGGGCGCGCTGTCCGTCGCCGAGCACGTCACCTGGTACTCCATCGAGGCCCTGGCCGCCTCGCTGGCCCGCGCCGCGCCGCTGCTGCGCTTCGAATGGGTGCTCCCGGGGCACGGCGACCGCCGGCGGCTGCCGGCCGGGGAGATGGCCGAGCAGCTGCGCGCGCTGACCGCCCACGTGGCGGGGCTGCGGCCGCGGCCGGTCGACTTCACGGCCCATCAGTGGTGACCGGCGGCGGTTCGACCGCCCGGGCGGCCGTCAGAGCGCGGTGAGGAAGTCGCGCACGGCGGCCGCCAGGGCGTCCGGTGCGGTGGTGGGGATCAGGTGGTCGGCGTCCAGCTCGGTGACCGCGGTGCCGGGGCGGTGGGTCCCCACTGCGGTGCGGTTGAAGACTGAACGGTACGCAGGGTTTATCCACTTGGTCAATCCGCTTGGATAAGCACATCGGTGAACGCCCGGGCGGACCCCAGTCGATGCAGTCCTCCCGGTCATGTGACGTCCCGTCGACCGCCGTGCTCGTGTCCGCCCCGCCGACCCGTGCGCCCGGGCAGCATCCAGGCATGGCTGCGACGACTCCGTACCTCACCCTCCACAACGGCGTCCGGATGCCCGCACTGGGCCTGGGCGTCTACCAGAGCCCGCCAGGGGAAACCGTGCACGCGGTCTCCTCGGCGATCGCGGCCGGCTACCGGCTGGTCGACACTGCCGCCGCCTACGGCAACGAGCGCCAGGTCGGCGAGGGAGTCCGCCGCTCCGGCATCGACCGCGACGAGATGTTCGTGACCACCAAGCTGTGGATCGGCGACTACGGGCAGGACGCCGCACTGCGCGCCTTCGACCTCAGCCTGCACAAGCTCGGCCTGGAGTACGTGGACCTGTACCTGCTGCACTGGCCGGTGCCCGGCGACTTCGACGCGACGGTCGCCGCCTGGCGGTCCGTCGGCAAGCTGTCGGCCGAGGGCCGGATCCGCGCTGCCGGGGTGTGCAACCACGCTCCGGCCCACCTGCGGGAACTCATCGACCGCACCGGGATCGTGCCGGCCGTCAACCAGGTCGAGCTGCACCCGCACTACAACCAGCGGGAGTTGCGCGCCGCCAACGCCGCCCTGGGCATCGCCACGCAGTGCTGGTCCCCGCTCGGCGGCGTCAAGGTGTACTGGCCCGCCGATCCGGACCGCGTCGACAGCCCGCTGAGCAGCCCCGCCGTCGTCGACCTGGCCGCCCGCCTGGGCCGCACCCCCGCCCAGGTGATCCTGCGCTGGCACATCCAGCACGGCCTCTCCCCGATCCCCAAGTCCGTGCGCGAGAGCCGGATCGCGGAGAACGCCGCCATCTTCGACTTCTCGCTCACGGAAGCCGAGATGGCCACGATCGACGCCCTCGACACCGGCGTGCGCGGCGGACTGGACCCGGAGCGGGTCGACACGGCGATGTTCCCGCAGCAGGTGGCCGAGTGAGCGGCCCCCCGGCAGTACGGTGGGGCCATGTCGCTGGTACGGGTCCACAACTTCTCCGTCTCCCTCGACGGCTTCGCCACCGGTGAGGGCCAGAGCATGGAGGCGCCGTTCGGCCATGCCGGCACGCGGCTCCACGAGTGGTTCTTCGGGACCCGGACGTTCCAGGCGATGCAGGGCAAATCCGGTGGCAGCGCCGGGGTCGACGAGGCGCTGGCGGCCGCCTGGCGCCCGGGGATCGGCGCGGAGATCATGGGGCGCAACAAGTTCGGCCCCCAGCGCGGCCCTTGGCAGGACCACGAGTGGCAGGGCTGGTGGGGGGACAATCCGCCGTTCCACACGCCGGTGTTCGTGCTGACCCACCACCCGCGCCCGTCGGTCGAGATGGCCGGCGGCACCACCTTCCACTTCGTCGACGCCACCCCGCAGGAGGCGCTGCGGCAGGCCCGCGAGGCTGCCGGCGGCCTGGACGTGCGGATCGGCGGCGGCCCCAGCACGGTGCGCGACTTCATGGCCGCCGACCTGGTCGACCACCTGCACGTAGTCGTCGTCCCGATCGTGCTGGGCCGCGGCGTACGGCTCTGGGACGGCCAGGAGGCGCTGGAGGAGCGGTTCGACGTGGAGTCGGTGACCACCCCGAGCGGGGTCACCCACCTGACCTTCACCCGCCGCTAGTGCCGGACCAGTACGAGACCAGGCACACGGTGCCGTTCGGCAAGTCCATCGCGTTGCCCGCCCCGGTGGGCATCGACCTCGACACCGAGCCGCTGGAGAACTGGGTGCGCTGACCACCGGCCCCGAGCCGGGTCAGGCCGGGCGGAGGCGGCGCGGCACACCACCGCGACGCCCCCGGTGGCCGGGCGCCGCCCACCCGGCGGGTGCCGCGTCGCCCGCCGGCAAGGGGTGGCGGGCGAGCGGGGCAGTCCGTCCCGGGGCCCGCGTCAGTGCTTGGTGATCTGCACCGCGTGGATGTCGACCGGGAGGGTCGGG
This sequence comes from Kitasatospora humi, assembly GCF_020907985.1. Classification (GTDB taxonomy): domain Bacteria; phylum Actinomycetota; class Actinomycetes; order Streptomycetales; family Streptomycetaceae; genus Kitasatospora; species Kitasatospora humi. The sequence goes on from NZ_JAJJPA010000004.1 coordinate 161,650, forward strand.
AAGCCGTCGCCGGGCCCGTTCTGGTCGTCCTCGCCGGCGGCCGCGATCTTCCGCAGCACGTCGAGTCCGGCGGTGACCTTGCCGAACGGGGTGTAGGCGGGCGGGAGCTTGGTGTCCTGCCAGACGAAGAAGAACTGGCTGCCGTTGGTGTTGGGGCCCGCGTTGGCCATGGCGACGGTGCCGGCGGGGTAGGTGGCGCCGGCCAGGTTCTCGTCGTTGAAGGAGTAGCCGGGGCCGCCGGAGCCGGTGCCGGTCGGGTCGCCGCACTGCAGCACGAAGATGCCCTTGGTGGTGAGCCGGTGGCAGTGCGAGCCGTTGTAGTAGTGATGGTCGCTGAGGAACCGGAACGAGAAGGTGGTGCACGGCGCGGCGGTGGTGAGGGCCTGGAAGGTCACGTTGCCCTGGCCGGTGTGCAGGGTGGCGTGGTACGGCTGGGCGGCCTTGACCGGGTCGAAGACCGGGATGCCCTTGAAGTCGTCCGCCGGCACCGCCTTGGTGAACCCGCAGTCGGCGGCGGCCACCGGTGCGGCGGCGGCCGGCTTGGCGTCCGGGGTGACGGTCGCGGCGGAGGCGGCGCTGGTCGCGGCGAGCACCAGGGTGGCGGCGGCCGCCGCGACGGTGAGGCGGTTCCGGGGCATCTGACGGCCTTTCCAGGGAGTCGGCAGGGCGGTGCTGCGATGTCATGTGCACAACCTCCCTGCCCAGCAGTCCCGTTGTTCATTCCTGCCGGTTCCGGCGCATCGCCTTCCGCACGCCGCGGCGCGGAATGCGAAGCGTTTCACAAGCCCCCGGAAGGAACGTCGGCGATCGGACCGGCGGACCGATGCCGCCCCCGGCTGGGTGGCGTCCAGCAGGTGCCCCATCAACCGAGCCGCTGCCGTCGGGCCTGCTTCGCCGCCTGGCGGGCTCGGGCCGCAGCGTCGAACCCGCCGCCGGCTCCACGGGCAGCCGGCCGCTCGGCAGCGGCCGCGCGCGCCAACCGCTCGACGTGGTCGCGCAGCGCGGTGTTGACCGTCGCACCTCGTGCGCTTGTGAAGCAACGGTCAAGCGGGCGCCCCTGGCCGTGCTCACTCGGGAGGGTGGGTCTCATTAGCATGCGAAGGTTAACCATCGAAATTTGCCAAGATCGCCGCATAGTTGATATAGGAACGTGGCTCTGACCAGCCATGCGACCATAAAAAGTGACTGTTTGCGATCATCTGGGATCGTTGCGTTCATATCTCGCGACTTGTCATCATGGCTAGCGGTCTGCGGGGTGGCGCAGATCACAAAGATCGTCGCGAACCGCGTGTCGCAGATCACAAGCGAACGGGCATAGGATGCGCTCGATCCAGGGTTTGTGAACTGCCTCACATGAGGTGGATCCCGGGAACTGGATCACCGGATCACCCAAGCGTGACCCGGCGGTTCCGATCTGCAGTCAAGGACGACTGGACGGAGGGAGCGACGGCAGATGAATGCCTACGCGCCGATCCTCGTACTCGGTGCCATCGCGGCGGCGTTCGCGGTCGGCTCCGTCGTGATGGCCTCGCTCACCGGCCCGAAGCGCTACAACCGGGCCAAGTTGGAGGCCTACGAGTGCGGCATCGAGCCGACCCCGCAGCCCGCAGGCGGCGGCCGGTTCCCGATCAAGTACTACCTGACGGCGATGCTCTTCATCGTCTTCGACATCGAGATCGTCTTCCTCTACCCGTGGGCGGTCAGCTTCGACGCCCTGGGGATCTTCGGGCTGGTCGAGATGCTCCTCTTCATCGCCACCGTCTTCGTCGCCTACGCCTACGTCTGGCGACGCGGCGGCCTGGAGTGGGACTGACGTCCCGCAGCGGGTCCGACCTGCCAAACCACTGAGAGGGATGGGTAGATGGGAATCGAGGAGAAGCTGCCGAGCGGCTTTCTGCTCACCACGGTGGAGAACGCCGCGGGGTGGGTGAGGAAGGCCTCGCTCTTCCCGGCCACCTTCGGACTGGCCTGCTGTGCCATCGAGATGATGACCACCGGCGCCGGCCGCTACGACCTGGCCCGGTTCGGCATGGAGGTCTTCCGCGGTTCGCCCCGGCAGGCCGACCTGATGATCGTCGCCGGTCGGGTGAGCCAGAAGATGGCGCCGGTGCTGCGCCAGGTCTACGACCAGATGGCCAACCCCAAGTGGGTCATCTCGATGGGTGTCTGCGCGTCCTCGGGTGGCATGTTCAACAACTACGCGATCGTCCAGGGGGTCGACCACATCGTCCCCGTGGACATCTACCTGCCGGGGTGCCCACCGCGCCCGGAGATGCTGATGGACGCGATCATCAAGCTGCACGAGAAGATCCAGCGCGAGCCGCTGGGCGTGAACAAGCGCAAGGCGCAGGAGCTCGCCGAGGAGCAGGCGCTGCAAGCCGTCCCGACCAGCGAGATGCGGGGGCTGCTGCGATGAGCGACGAGAAGGTCCCCGAGACCAGGAAAGAGATCCCGGTCGAGGTGATCGGCCGGCGCAAGGGCATGTTCGGCGCCCATGACACCGGCGACACCTCGGGTTTCGGCGGTCTCAGTGCCGCCATCGTGCTGCCCGCGCCCGCCGAACGGCCGTACGGCGGCTGGTTCGACGAGGTCGCCGACGAGCTCGAGGGCGCCCTGGAGGAACAGGGGCTGGCGGTCGGTCGGGTGATCGAGAAGACCGTGGTGGACCGCGGCGAACTCACCTTCCAGATCGCCCGCGAGCACCTGCTGCAGACCATGCGGACGCTGCGCGACGACCCGGCGCTGCGCTTCGAGCTCTGCCTCGGGGTGAGCGGGGTGCACTACCCGTCCGACCGCGGCCGCGAGCTGCACGCGGTCTACCAGCTGCGCTCGATCACCCACGGCAGGCTGATCCGGATCGAGGTCACCGCGCCCGACGCCGACCCGCGGATCCCGTCCGTGGTGAGCGTCTACCCGACCAACGACTGGCACGAGCGCGAGGCGTACGACTTCTTCGGCATCGTCTTCGACGGTCACCCGGCGCTCATGCGGATCATGATGCCGGACGACTGGCTGGGCCACCCGCAGCGCAAGGACTACCCGCTCGGCGGCATCCCCGTCGAGTACAAGGGCGCCCAGATCCCGGCGCCCGACCAGCGGAGGTCGTACTCCTGATGCCCAACCAACCCGAGAACCCGGCCGACTTCGAGCAGGCAGGCTCGCGCGAGACCACCGAGGGGCGGGTCTTCACCGTCACCGGCGGCGACTGGGGCGAAGTGGTCGACGCCGTCGCCCGGGCGGACGACGAACGCATCATCGTCAACATGGGTCCGCAGCACCCGTCCACCCACGGGGTGCTCCGGCTGATCCTGGAGATCGACGGCGAGACGGTCAAGGAAGCCCGGTGCGGAATCGGCTACCTGCACACCGGGATCGAGAGGAACCTGGAGTTCCGCTCCTGGGTGCAGGGCACCACCTTCGTGACCCGGATGGACTACCTGACCCCGATCTTCAACGAGGCCGCCTACTGCCTGGCCGTGGAGAAGCTGCTCGGCATCACCGATGACGTTCCCGAACGGGCCAATGTCATCCGGGTGTTGATGATGGAGCTCAACCGGATCTCCTCGCACCTGGTCTGCCTGGCCACCGGTGGCATGGAGATCGGCTCCACCACACTGATGATCTACGGCTTCCGGGACCGCGAAGTCATCCTGGACGTCTTCGAGTTGGTCACCGGCCTGCGGATGAACCACGCGTACGTCCGCCCCGGCGGCCTGGCCCAGGACCTGCCGCCCGGCGCGGTCGACCAGATCCGCGAGGCGGTCCGCACGCTGCGCTCCCGGATGCACGAGTACGACAAACTCGCCACCAACAACCCGGTGTTCAAGGCCCGCCTGGTCGACGTCGGCTTCCTCGACCTGCCCGGCTGCCTGGCCCTGGGCGCCACCGGCCCGATCCTGCGGGCCACCGGCCTGCCGCACGACCTGCGCAAGTCGGACCCCTACTGCGGTTACGAGAACTACGACTTCGACGTCGCGGTGGCCGACACCGCCGACTCCTACGGCCGGTTCCTGATCCGCCTGGAGGAGATGAAGCAGTCGCTGCGGATCGTCGAGCAGTGCCTGGACCGGCTGGCCCCCGGACCGGTGATGGTGGCCGACAAGAAGATCGCCTGGCCGGCCCAACTCGCGGTCGGGCCCGACGGCATGGGCAACTCGCTGGACCACATCAGGGAGATCATGGGCACCTCGATGGAGGCCCTGATCCACCACTTCAAGCTGGTCACCGAGGGCTTCCGGGTGCCGGTCGGCCAGGCCTACGCGGCCGTCGAGTCGCCCAAGGGCGAACTCGGTGTCCATGTGGTGAGCGACGGCGGCACCCGGCCCTACCGGGTGCACTTCCGCGATCCGTCCTTCACCAATCTGCAGACGATGGCGGCGATGTGCGAGGGCGGCCAGGTCGCCGACGTGATCGTGGCGGTGGCCGGGATCGACCCGGTGATGGGAGGCGTGGACCGGTGAGCAATGTGGAACTCGGCCTGCCGGCGCTGCCGGCCAAGCCATATCCGCCCGAGGTGCACCAGCGGCTGGCGGCCGACGCCCGGCAACTGATCGCCCGCTATCCGCAGTCGCGGTCCGCGCTGCTGCCGCTGCTGCACCTGGTCCAGGCCGAGGAGGGCTTCGTCAGCGCCACCGGGATCCGGTTCTGCGCCGAGCAGTTGGAGCTGACCACGGCCGAGGTCACGGCGGTCGCCACCTTCTACAGCATGTACCGCCGCCGGCCCGCCGGCCAGTACCACGTGGGGGTGTGCACCAACACGCTGTGCGCGGTGCTCGGCGGCGACCAGATCTTCGCGGAGCTCAAGGAGCACCTGGGGATCGGCAACAACGAGACCACCGAGGACGGCGCGGTCTCACTGGAGCACATCGAGTGCAACGCCGCCTGCGACTACGCGCCCGTGGTGATGGTCAACTGGGAGTTCTTCGACAACCAGACCCCGGACAGCGCCAAGCAGCTGGTCGACGACCTGCGGGCCGGCCGGGAGGTGCGGCCCACCCGCGGCGCCCGGCTCTGCACCTTCAAGGAGACCGCCCGGCTGCTGGCCGGGTTCCCCGACGAGCGGCCCGGCGCGGTCGACGAGTCCGGCGCCGGCGGCGCCCCCAGCCTGGCCGGCCTGCGCCTCGCCAAGGGCGAGCAACTGCCCGGCACCCCCGGCGCCCGAGTGGTCTCGCCGCGCAACGAAGGGACGGAAGCGTGATGACCGCCACCGAGCCGGCCGAGAAGCTGCTCACGCCCGTGCTCTCCGCCTCCTGGGACGACCACAAGCCGTGGTCCCTGGAGACCTACCGCCGCCACGAGGGCTACCAGGGGCTGCGCGCGGCCCTGGAGATGACGCCCGACGCCGTGATCGCCCTGGTCAAGGAGGCCGGCCTGCGCGGCCGCGGCGGCGCCGGCTTCCCCACCGGCATGAAGTGGCAGTTCATCCCGCAGAACGACGGCAAGCCGCACTACCTGGTGGTCAACGCCGACGAGTCAGAGCCCGGAACCTGCAAGGACATCCCGCTGCTCTTCGCCAACCCGCACGCGCTGATCGAGGGCATGGTGATCGCCTCCTACGCGATCCGCTGCGACCACGCCTTCATCTACCTGCGCGGCGAGGTGGTCCCGGTGCTGCGACGGCTGCACGCCGCCGTCGCCGAGGCCTACGCCGCGGGTTACCTCGGCAAGAACATCCTGGGCAGCGGCACCGACCTCGACATCACCGTGCACGCCGGGGCCGGCGCCTACATCTGCGGCGAGGAGACCGCGCTGCTGGACTCGCTGGAGGGCCGGCGCGGACAGCCCCGGCTGCGTCCGCCGTTCCCGGCCATCGCCGGCCTCTACGCCTGCCCGACCGTGGTGAACAACGTGGAGTCGATCGCCTCGGTGCCGCCGATCCTGGCCCGCGGCAAGGAGTGGTTCACCTCGCTGGGCACCGAGAAGTCCCCGGGCTTCACGCTCTACTCGCTCTCCGGGCACGTCACCAACCCCGGTCAGTACGAGGCGCCGCTCGGTGTGACGCTCCGCCAGCTGCTGGACGTCAGCGGCGGGGTCCGGGCCGGTCACCGGCTCAAGTTCTGGACCCCGGGCGGCAGTTCGACGCCGATGTTCACCGACCAGCACCTGGACGTGCCGCTGGACTACGAGCACGTCGGCGCGGCCGGCTCGATGCTCGGCACCAAGGCGCTGCAGGTCTTCGACGAGACCACCTGCGTGGTCCGCGCGGTCACCCGGTGGACCGAGTTCTACGCCCACGAGTCCTGCGGCAAGTGCACCCCGTGCCGCGAAGGCACCTACTGGCTCGTCCAGTTGCTGAACCGGATCGAGGCCGGCCAGGGCCTGCCCGGCGACCTGGAGAAGCTGCTGGACATCGCCGACAACATCAACGGCAAGTCCTTCTGCGCCCTCGGCGACGGTGCGGCCAGCCCGATCGTCTCCTCGCTGCAGCACTTCCGCGCCGAGTACGAGCAGCACCTCACCGAGCGCCGCTGCCCGTTCGACCCGGCCGCCGCCACCGTCTGGGCCGACAGCCCCCGGGCCGCCGCCCCCAAGCCCGCCACCGAGAGGGAGGTGCACGCGTGACCGTCACAGAGCCCGGGACGGCCAAGACCGAGGTCGAGCTCGTCACGCTCACCATCGACGGCGTCCAGGTCCAGGTCCCCAAGGGCACCCTGGTGATCCGGGCCGCCGAGCAGATCGGCACCCAGGTGCCGCGGTTCTGCGACCACCCGCTGCTCGACCCGGCCGGCGCCTGCCGCCAGTGCATCGTGGAGATCGAGGGCCAGCGCAAGCCGGTCGCCTCCTGCACCATCCCGGTGACCGAGGGCATGGTGGTCCGCACCCAGGTCACCTCCCCGGTCGCCGAGAAGGCCCAGCGCGGCGTCATGGAGCTGCTGCTGATCAACCACCCGCTGGACTGCCCGGTCTGCGACAAGGGCGGCGAATGCCCGCTGCAGAACCAGGCGATGTCCAGCGGCCAGGCCGACTCCCGGTTCGACGGGATGAAGCGCACCTACGAGAAGCCGGTCCCGATCAGCAGCCAGGTGCTGCTGGACCGGGAGCGCTGCGTGCTCTGCGCCCGCTGCACCCGGTTCTCCCAGCAGATCGCCGGCGACCCGTTCATCGAGCTGGTCGAGCGCGGCGCCCTGCAGCAGGTCGGCACCGGCGAGGGCGACGACTTCGAGTCGTACTTCTCCGGCAACACCATCCAGATCTGCCCGGTCGGCGCGCTCACCTCGGCCGCCTACCGGTTCCGCTCCCGCCCCTTCGACCTGGTCTCCTCGCCCAGCGTCTGCGAGCACTGCGCCTCCGGCTGCTCGCTGCGCACCGACCACCGGCGCGGCAAGGTGATGCGGCGCCTGGCCGGCGAGGAGCCCGAGGTCAACGAGGAGTGGAACTGCGACAAGGGCCGGTTCGCCTTCCGCTACGCCCAGCAGCGCGACCGGCTGACCAGCCCGCTGGTCCGGGATCCGGCCACCGGTGACCTCGTCGAGACCTCCTGGCCGCAGGCGCTGGCCGCCGCCGCCGAGGGGCTGCGCGGCGCCCGGGCCGGGGTGCTCACCGGCGGCCGGGTCACCGTCGAGGACGCCTACGGCTACGCCAAGTTCGCCCGGGTGGTGCTCGGCACCAACGACGTCGACTTCCGGGCCCGCCCGCACAGCGCCGAGGAGGCCGACTTCCTGGCCGCCGCGGTCGCCGGGCTCGGCGTCGACCTGGGGGCCGGCACCGGGGTCGGCTACCGGGCGCTGGAACAGGCCCCGGCGGTGCTGCTGGCGGGCTTCGAGCCCGAGGAGGAGTCGCCGATCGTCTTCCTGCGGCTGCGCAAGGCGGCCCGCAAGGGGGGCCTCAAGGTCTTCGCGATCGCCGACCACCGCTCCCGCGGCCTGGCCAAGCTGGGCGGCACGCTGCTTTCCGCGGCCCCCGGTACCGAGCCCGAGTGGCTGGGCGCGCTGGCCGAGCAGAGCGGCCTGGAGAACGAGGCCGGGGAGGCCGCCGAGCTGCTGCGCCGGCCCGGCGCGGTGATCCTGGTCGGCGAGCGGCTCGCCCAGATCCCCGGCGCCCACACCGCCGCACTGCGCCTGGCCCACGCCACCGGCGCGCGGCTCGCCTGGATCCCGCGCCGGGCCGGGGAACGCGGTGCGCTGGAGGTCGGCGCGCTGCCCGGCCTGCTGCCCGGCGGCCGCCCGGTCACCGTGCCGGCGGCCCGCGCCGAGGTGGCCGCCGTCTGGGGCGTGCCCGAGCTGCCGGCCCGCCTCGGCCGCGACACCGGGCAGATCCTGGCCGCCGCCGTGGCCGGTGACCTGGACGCCCTGCTGGTCGGCGGATTCGACCCGGACGACCTGGCGGACCCGCAGCTGGCCGACGAGGCGCTGGCCCAGGTCGGCTTCGTGGTCTCGCTGGAGCTGCGACCGTCCGCCGTCACCGAACGGGCCGACGTGGTGCTGCCGGTGGCCGCCGTCGCGGAGAAGGCCGGCACCTTCCTCGACTGGGAGGGCCGGGTGCGGCTCTTCGAAGCCGCCCTCAAGCCGGACCAGTTGATGCGGCACCAGCCGAACTCGGACCTCCGGGTGCTGAACATGCTGGCTGACGCCATCGGGCAGCGGCTCGGACTCCCCGACATCCGGGCGGCCCGCCGCGAACTGGACCGGCTCAGCCCGTGGACCGGCGACCGCCCGGCAGCCCCGGCCGGTCATCCGCTGCCGCTGCCCCGCCCGGCCACCGGGCAGGCGGTGCTGGCGGGTTGGCGGCTGCTGCTGGACAACGGCACCCTGCAGCAGGGCGACGAGCACCTGGCCGGCACCCGGCACCGGGCGGCCGCCCGGTTGTCGCCCGGCACCGCCGCGGAGATCGGCGCGAGCGGCGGGCGGCTGCGGATCACCGGCCCGAGCGGCTCGCTGGTGCTGCCGCTGGACATCAGCCCCGAGCAGCCCGACCGCACGGTCTGGGTGCCGATCAACTCCAGTGACCCGGGGGCCTACCGCGCGCTCGGCACCACCGTCGGTCACCTGGTGACCATCGCTCCGGCAGGGGAGGAGGAGTAATGCCCACCTGGACAACGACCGCTGCGGCCAACTACGAGACGCTGAGCTACTTCGGCCACGACCCGTGGTGGCTGGTCCTGCTGAAGGCGGTGTTCTGCTTCGCCTTCCTGGTGGTCACGGTGCTGATCGCGATCGTCTGGGAGCGCAAGGTCGTCGCCTGGATGCAGCTGCGGATCGGCCCCAACCGGCACGGGCCGTGGGGACTGCTGCAGTCGCTGGCCGACGGTGTGAAGCTGGCGCTCAAGGAAGACCTGGTGGTCGCCAAGGCCGACAAGGTGGTCTACGTCCTGGCGCCGATCGTCTGCGCGATCCCGGCCTTCATGGCGTTCGCGGTGATCCCGTTCGGCCCGGCCAACGACGAGATCTCGATCTTCGGCACCCGGACCCCGATGCAGCTCACCGATCTACCGGTGGCGCTGCTCTACATCCTGGCCACCGCCTCGATCGGGATCTACGGCATCGTGCTGGCCGGCTGGTCCTCCGGCTCCACCTACCCGCTGCTCGGCGGCCTGCGCTCGTCGGCGCAGATGATCTCCTACGAGATCGCCATGGGCCTGTCGTTCGCCGCGGTGTTCATCTACTCCGGCTCCATGTCGACCTCGCAGATCGTCAGTTCGCAGCAGCCGACCTGGTTCGCGGTGCTGCTGCCGGTCTCCTTCATCGTCTACGTCATCGCGATGGTCGGGGAGACCAACCGGGCACCGTTCGACCTGCCGGAGGCCGAGGGCGAGCTGGTCGGCGGCTTCAACACCGAGTACAGCTCGCTGAAGTTCGCGATGTTCATGCTGGCCGAGTACGTCAACATGGTCACCGTGTCGGCGGTCGCCTCCACCCTCTTCCTGGGCGGTTGGCGGGCCCCCTGGCCGATCACCGCCTTCTGGACCGGCGCCAACCACGGCTGGTGGCCGCTGCTCTGGATCGTGCTGAAGATCCAGCTGCTGCTGTTCTTCTTCATCTGGCTGCGCGGCACGCTGCCCCGGTTCCGCTACGACCAGTTCATGAAGCTCGGTTGGAAGGTGCTGATCCCGGTCTCGCTGGTCTGGCTGGTGATGGTGGCCGCCGTCCGGGCGCTGCGCAACCAGGGCGAGCAGTTCGGCTCGGTGGTGCTCTACGTGGGCGCGCCGATCTGCGCGGTGCTGCTGCTCTCACTGGTCTGGGACGTCTTGCGCCGCAAGGAGAAGCCGCAGCCCGACGGCACGGCGGCAGCCGGCGAGCCGCACGGGGGCCCCTCCCGGCCGGCGGCCGGGGGCACGTTCGACCCGATGGCGGGCGGCTACCCGGTGCCGCCGCTGCCGGGCCAGCAGCTGCCGCCGGTGCCCCGCCGGCGCAGCCGGGTGCCGCAGGCGCAGCCGCCCGCCGACGAACCACTGCAGGACGCGCTCAACGGCGCCAACCAGTCCGAAGGGAGCTGATCCGACATGTCCGAGCCCGAGCAGCACGACAAGCCGTCGTTGCTGGGACCGGCCGCAGGCTTCGGCGTGACCTTCACGGCCATGTTCAAGAAGCGGCTGACCGAGCAGTACCCGGAGCAGAAGAAGCCCACCGCCCCCCGCTTCCACGGCCGTCACCAGCTCAACCGGCACCCGGACGGCCTGGAGAAGTGCGTCGGCTGCGAGCTGTGCGCCTGGGCCTGCCCGGCCGACGCGATCTACGTGGAGGGCGCCGACAACACCGAGGAGGAGCGCTACTCGCCGGGCGAGCGGTACGGCGCGGTCTACCAGATCAACTACGCCCGCTGCATCCTGTGCGGCCTGTGCATCGAGGCCTGCCCGACCCGGGCGCTCACCATGACCAACGAGTACGAGCTGGCCGACTCCTCGCGCAAGGACCTGATCTTCACCAAGGAGCAGCTGCTGGCCGGCCTCACCGAGGGCATGGTGGCGCCGCCGCACGCCATGTACCCCGGGACCGACGAGGGTGCCTACTACCGGGGCGAGGTCCACGAGGCCGCCCCCGGGACCGTCACCCAGGAGAAGCACGAGCGCGAGGTGACCCCATGACCTCCACTGGCGAGGCGGTCCAGTTCTGGGTGCTGGCGGTGATCGCGGTCGGCGGTGCGCTGGGCATGCTGACCATGCGCAAGGCCGTGCACAGCGCCCTCTGCCTGGCCGCCACTATGCTGGCGCTGGCCGTCTGCTACCTGGCCCAGGGCGCGGTCTTCCTGGGCGTGGTGCAGATCGTCGTCTACACCGGCGCGATCATGATGCTCTTCCTCTTCGTGGTGATGCTGGTCGGCGTCTCCACCGCCGACAGCCTGAAGGAGACCCTCAAGGGCCAGCGGGTCGCCGCCGTGCTCTGCGGCCTGGGCTTCGGGGTGCTGCTGATCGCCGGCATCGCCAACGCCAAGCTCAGCCACTTCACCGGCCTGGCCGAGGCCAACGCCGAGGGCAATGTGCAGGGCCTGGCCCGGCTGATCTTCACCAAGTACGTCTGGGCCTTCGAGGTCACCGGCGCGCTGCTGATCACCGCCGCGGTCGGCGCCATGGTGCTGACCCACCGCGAGCACGTGAAGCCGCCGCTGACCCAGCGCCAGCTGGCCGCCGAGCGGGTCAGGGAGAACAAGCAGGTCACCCCGCTGCCGGCGCCCGGTGTCTACGCCCGGCACAACGCGGTGGACATCGCCGGCCTGCTGCCCGACGGCTCGATCGCCGAGAACTCGGTGATGAGCACCCTGCGCGAGCGCGGCCAGGTCCGCGACGTCAGCCACGAAATGCTGCGCCGGATGGCCGAGTTGGAGAACCGCACCGCCGACTGGCTGGGCCGGCCGTCCTCCGAGCGGCCGCGCCCGGGCACGCCGCCGTCGCCGCGGGCCGCGCTGGAGACCGTGCCGAACAACGAGTCGCCGTCCGAGGAGGCGGAGTGAATCCGGTCAACTACCTGTACCTCGCGGCCCTGTTGTTCACCATCGGGGCCGCGGGGGTGCTGATCCGGCGCAATGCCATCGTGCTGTTCATGTGCGTCGAGCTGATGCTCAACGCGTCCAACCTGGCCCTGGTCACCTTCTCCCGGCTGCACGGCAACCTGGACGGCCAGATCATGGCCTTCTTCACCATGGTGGTGGCCGCGGCCGAGGTCGTCGTGGGCCTGGCCATCATCGTCAGCATCTTCCGTACCAGGCACTCGGCTTCGGTCGACGACAGCAACCTGATGAAGCTGTAGGGGCCCCAGGTGAACTCACTCATCCCGCTGCTCATCGCAGCGCCGTTGGCCGGTGCTGCCCTGCTGCTGCTCGGCGGCCGCCGGCTCGACCGGTCCGGCCACTGGATCGGCGTGCTGGCAGCCGCCGTCTCCTTCGCCTTCGGGCTGGTCCTGTTCTTCCAGATGCTCGGTCGGCCCGTCAGCCAACGGGCCGTCGACGTCAAGCTGTTCAGCTGGATCTCGGTGGGCGGCTTCCAGGCGAACGCCGCCTTCCAACTGGACCAACTGTCGATCGTCTTCGTGCTGCTGATCACCGGGGTCGGCAGCCTGATCCACGTCTACTCGGTGGGCTACATGGCCCACGACGAGCGGCGGCGGCGCTTCTTCGGCTACCTCAACCTCTTCCTGGCGGCCATGCTGCTGCTGGTGCTGGCCGACAACTACCTGCTGCTGTACGTCGGTTGGGAGGGTGTCGGGCTCGCCTCGTACCTGCTGATCGGCTTCTGGCAGCACAAGGTGAGCGCGGCCACCGCGGCCAAGAAGGCGTTCATCGTCAACCGGGTCGGCGACGTCGGACTCTCCATCGCGATCATGCTGATGTTCACCCAGTTCGGCAGCTTCACCTTCAGCCAGGTCTTCGCCGCCGCGCCGCAGGAGAGCCGCGGTGGACTCACCGCGATCGGCCTGCTGCTCCTGCTGGCGGCCTGCGGCAAGTCGGCCCAGGTGCCGCTGCAGAGCTGGCTCGGGGACGCCATGGAGGGCCCGACCCCGGTCTCCGCGCTGATCCACGCGGCCACCATGGTGACCGCCGGCGTCTACCTGATCACCCGCTCGAACGCGATCTTCGACCTGGCGCCGGACGCGCGGCTCGCGGTGGTCTGCGTCGGCGCGGTCACCCTGCTCTACGGTGCGATCGTCGGGTGCGCCAAGGACGACATCAAGAAGGCGCTGGCCGGCTCGACCATGTCGCAGATCGGCTACATGGTGCTGGCCGCCGGGCTCGGCCCGATCGGCTACGTCTTCGCCATCATGCACCTGGTCACCCACGGCTTCTTCAAGGCCGGGCTGTTCCTCGGCGCGGGCTCGGTGATGCACGGCATGAACGACGAGGTGAACATGCGCTACTACGGCGGGCTGCGCAAGCACCTGCCGATCACCTTCGCCACCTTCGGCCTCGGCTACCTGGCGATCATCGGCTTCCCCGGGCTGTCCGGCTACTTCTCCAAGGACAGGATCATCGAGGCGGCCTTCGCCGAGGGCGGCACCGAGGGCTGGATCCTGGGTCTGACGGCCCTGGTCGGTGCCGCGGTCACCGCCTTCTACATGACCCGCATCATGCTGATGACCTTCTTCGGCGAGCGGCGCTGGCAGCCGGACGGCAAGGGCGAGCTGCCGCACCCGCACGAGGCACCGAGGGTGATGACGCTGCCGATGATCGTGCTGGCCGTCGGTTCGGTGCTGGCCGGTGGGCTGTTCACCATCAACGACGCCTTCGTCAACTGGCTGACCCCGGTGACCGGGCACAGCGAGGGCAACTCCCCGCTGTCGTCCGGCACGGTCACCCTGATCACCATCGTCTGCATGGTGGCCGGCATCGGCGTCTCCTACCTGGTGTACGGACGCAGCGCGGTGCCGGTCAACCCGCCGGTCGGCTCGGCGCTCACCCGGGCGGCCCGCCGCGACCTGCTGCAGGACGACATCAACCACGCCCTGCTGGTGCGCCCCGGCTCGGCACTCACCGCCGCGCTGGTCTACTTCGACGTCAAGGGCCTGGACGGCGTGGTCAACGGGGTGTCCGCCACCATCGGGGGCCTGTCCAGCCGGGTGCGCCGGGTGCAGAACGGCTACGTCCGCTCCTACGCCCTCTCCATGTTCGGCGGCACGCTGGTGCTGGTCGCCACGACTCTCCTGATGAGGTCGGTATGAGGAAATTGGCTGTGTGTCAGGGGGGTTCCGGCATGAGCGAGCGGTGCGCGGACCCCCGGCCGAAGGCTGGGGGAGAGGCCGTCGTCACAGGGCGCGCACCGCGCTCCGCGCCCGCCGGGCGAAGCGAGGTGGCCGCATGAGCTTCCTGCTCACCGCCACCTGCGCCGTCCCGGCCGTCGGGGCGGTCGTCACCGCCGCACTGCCCGCCGGGACCACCGAGGCCCGCCGGCGGACCAGCCGGGCCACGGCACTCGGCTTCTCGGTCGCCGCCCTGGTGCTGGCCGCGGTCATCGCCGCCAGGTTCTCCCCGGACGGCCCGCGGTACCAACTCACCGAGTCCTACAGCTGGATCCGCGCCTTCGGGATCAGCTTCTCGTTCGGCGTGGACGGGATCGGCGCGGTGCTGGTGCTGCTCACCGCGGTGCTGGTGCCGCTGGTGATGCTGGCCTCCTGGCACGACGCCGCTCCGGACAGCGGCGACTCCGTGGCGGGCACGCCCGCTCCCGACGGCAGCTTCGAGAACAACAGGCGCACCCAGGGCTTCTTCGCGCTGATCCTGGCCGTCGAGGCGATGGTGCTGGTGTCCTTCCTGGCCACCGACCTCTTCCTGTTCTACGTCTTCTTCGAAGCCATGCTGATCCCGCTGTACTTCCTGATCGGCGGCTTCGGCGACCGGGCCGGCGGGCCCGAGCAGGCCCGGCAGCGCTCCTACGCCGCCGTCAAGTTCCTGCTCTACAACCTGCTCGGCGGCCTGGTGATGCTGGCCGCGGTGATCGGCTTCTACGTCATCGCGCGCGACCAGAACCAGGGCACCTTCGACCTGCAGGCGCTCACCAGGGCGATCGCCGACGGCAAGCTGGTGATCGACTCGAGCGCGGAGAAGGCGCTCTTCCTCGGCTTCTTCTTCGCCTTCGCGGTGAAGGCGCCGCTCTGGCCGCTGCACACCTGGCTGCCGAACGCGATGGGCGAGTCCACCGCCGGAACCGCCGTGCTGATCACCGCGGTGGTCGACAAGGTCGGCACCTTCGCGATGCTGCGGTACTGCCTCGGCCTCTTCCCGAACGCCTCGAAGTTCTTCGCCCCCGGGATCCTGGTGCTCGCGGTGATCGGGATCCTCTACGGCGCGCTGCTGGCGGTGGGTCAGAAGGACATCAAGCGCCTGATCGCCTACGCCTCGATCTCCCACTTCGGCTTCATCATCATGGGCATCTTCGCGATGACCAGCCAGGGCCAGAGCGGTGCCACGCTCTACATGGTCAACCACGGGATCTCGACGGCGCTGCTGATGCTGCTCGCCGGCTTCCTGATCTCGCGGCGCGGCTCCCGGCTGATCGCCGACTTCGGCGGGGTGCAGAAGGTGGCCCCGGTGCTGGCCGGCACCTTCCTGATCGGCGGCCTGGCCACCCTGTCGCTGCCCGGACTCGCCCCGTTCGTCAGCGAGTTCCTGGTGCTGGTCGGCACCTTCACCCGCTACCCGGCGCTCGGCATCATCGCCACCCTGGGCATCGTGCTCGCCGCGCTCTACGTGCTGGTGCTCTACCAGCGCACCATGACCGGCCCGGTCAAGGCGAGCGTCAGCGGCATGCCGGACCTGAAGGCGCGTGAACTGCTGGTCGCCGCACCGCTGATCGCGCTGACCATCGCGCTCGGCGTCTACCCCAAGCCGCTCACCGACCTGGTGAACCCGGCGGTCGCCGACACCCTCGTCCAGGTCCACCGGACCGATCCGGCCCCGGTCCACCCGGTGGCCGCCACCCCCGGAGGTGTGACCAAGTGAGCCTGATGACCCTTGCCGCGAGCGGCAACACCCCCAGCATCCCGGCGCCGCAGATCGAGTACGGCCAGCTCTCCCCGATGCTGATCGTCTTCGGCACCGCCGTGGTGGGCATCCTGCTGGAGGCCTTCCTGCCCCGGCGGCTGCGCCACCCGGCCCAGGTCGGCGTGGCGCTGCTCGGCCTGGCGGGCGCCTTCGCCGCCGTGCTGGTGCTGGCGATCCAGGGCTACGGCGGCACCAGGAGCGGGCTGCTGGCGATGGGCTCGGTGGCGCTGGACGGGCCCGCGCTCTTCCTCCAGGGCGTGATCATCCTGGCCTCGGTGCTCGCCGTGCTCAGCTACGCCGAGCGCGGCCTCGACCCGAGGATCGACGGCGTGCCGCAGGACCCGTTCACCGCCCAGGCGGCCGCCACCCCCGGTGGCGAGCAGGAGCAACTGGCCACCCGGGCGGGCTTCGCCACCACCGAGGTCTACCCGCTCACCCTGTTCGCGGTCGGCGGCATGCTGCTCTTCCCGGCCGCCAACGACCTGCTGACCATGTTCGTGGCGCTGGAGGTCTTCTCGCTGCCGCTCTACCTGCTCTGCGCGCTGGCCCGGCGCCGCCGGCTGCTCTCCCAGGAGGCGGCGGTCAAGTACTTCCTGCTGGGCTCCTTCTCCTCGGCGTTCTTCCTGTTCGGCAGCGCCCTGCTGTACGGCTACTCGGGCAGCTTCCGGCTGCCCGAGATCGCCGACGCGATCTCGGGCACCGCCCCGATCACCCCGGCGCTGGCGAACACCACCCAGAACGACGCGCTGCTGCTGATCGGGCTGGCGATGCTCGCGGTCGGCCTGCTGTTCAAGGTCGCCGCGGTGCCGTTCCACGCCTGGACGCCCGACGTCTACCAGGGCGCCCCGACCCCGGTCACCGGCTTCATGGCCGCGGCCACCAAGGTCGCCGCGTTCGGCGCGCTGCTGCGGGTCTTCTACGTCGCCTTCCCCGGCGTGCGCTGGGACTGGCGCCCGGTGATGTGGGGCGTCGCGATCCTCACCATGGTGGCCGGTGCGGTGCTGGCGGTCACCCAGCAGGACGTGAAGCGGCTGCTCGCCTACTCCTCGATCGCGCACGCCGGCTTCCTGTTGACCGGCGTGATCGCCACCAACCGCCAGGGCATCGCCGCGGTCCTGTTCTACCTGCTGGCCTACGCCCTGGTCACCCTGGGCGCGTTCGCGGCCGTCACCCTGGTGCGCGACTCCCGCGGCGAGGCGACCCACCTGTCCAGCTGGGCCGGGCTGGGGCGGCGCTCGCCGCTGCTGGCCGCGGTCTTCGCGCTCTTCCTGCTCTCCTTCGCCGGGATCCCGCTGACCGCGGGCTTCACCGGGAAGTTCGCGGTGTTCCAGGCCGCGGCGGCGGGCGGAGCCATCCCGCTGGTGATCGTCGGTGTGCTGAGCTCGGCGGTGGCCGCGTTCTTCTACATCCGGGTGATCGTGCTGATGTTCTTCTCCGACCCGCAGCCGAACGGGCCCGCCGTGGTGATCCCGAGCACCGCGACGGCGACGGTCATCTCGGTCGCGGTGGCCGCCACCCTGGTGCTCGGCCTCGCGCCGCAGTACTTCCTGGACCTGGCGTCCAAGGCGTCGATGTTCGTCCGTTGATGCGCGCGGCGGGTCGGCGGCGGGTCGAGGGACCCTTGTCCGTCCGCTGAACGAGCCGTGAACAGCCGGGTCCGGGGCGTTCGACCCCGGGCCCGGCGGCGCGTTCCCCGCCTTACCCGCACGCCCGTACAGTGATCCATTCGTGACCCGATACGCTGCTGGTGATGGCAGCGGCCGCAACAGGGACCGGACCGCATGATCGACCGGCGACAGGAGTGGTCTTCGTGACCGTCGTAGGAGGACTCTTCGGGCTCAGCGTGGAGGACCGCGATCTGACCCGTGACGTCCAGGCCGGAATGGAGGCGGTGGAGGCCGCCCTCGCCGAGGCCGTCAAGAGCGACATCCCGTTCATCACCGTCACCGCGAGCCACCTGATCGAGGCCGGCGGCAAGAGGTTCCGCCCGCTGCTGGTGATGCTCGCCGCCCAGTTCGGCGACCCGACCGCGCCCGGCGTGGTGTCGGCCGCCGTGGTGGTGGAGCTGACCCACCTCGCCACCCTGTACCACGACGACGTGATGGACGAGGCCCCGGTGCGCCGCGGGGCGCCCAGCGCCAACGCCCGCTGGGACAACTCGGTGGCCATCCTCACCGGTGACTTCCTGTTCTCCCGGGCCTCCCAGGTGCTGGCCGACCTCGGCCCGGAGGCCGTCCGGATCCAGGCCGACGCCTTCGAGCGGCTGGTCACCGGCCAGATCCTGGAGACCGCCGGCCCGCAGCCCGGCAGCGACCCGCTCCAGCACTACCTCGACGTGATCGCCGGCAAGACCGGCGCGCTGATGGCCGTCTCCGGCCGGTTCGGCGCCATGATGGCCGGGGCCGAGCCGTGGATGGTGGAGCTGCTCACCGAGTACGGCGAGAAGATGGGCCTGGCCTTCCAGCTCGCCGACGACGTGCTGGACATCGCCAGCGACGGCCACGAGTCCGGCAAGACCCCCGGCACCGACCTGCGCGAGGGCGTGCCGACCCTGCCGGTGCTGCTGCTCGACTCCATGCCGCTGGACCAGAGCGACCCCGAGGACGCCCGGCTGCGCGAACTGCTGCAGCTCGACCTGACCGATGATCAGCGGCACGCCGAGGCGCTGCGGCTGCTGCGCCGTCACCCGGCGCTGGAGCACGCCCGCCGGGAGACCCTGCGGTACGCCGAGGAGGCCCGCGCGCTGCTCGACCCGCTGCCGGACTGCCCGGCCAAGGCGGCGCTGCAGGGTCTCTGCGACGCGGTGGCGATCCGTACCATGTGACCCGCTGCCAGTGGCTCGGGCCACTGCTGCTCGCTCGGGCCGCCGCTGCTCGCTCGGGCCACTGCTACCGCTGGGGGACTCATGCTGCGCGTCGTGATCGCCGAAGACTCGGTCCTGCTCCGGGAGGGCCTGACCCGGCTGCTCACCGACCGCGGCCTGGAGGTGGTGGCCGGAGTCGGCGACGGCGAGGCGCTGCTGGCCGCGGTGGCCGAGCTGGCCGCCGGCGACGGTCTGCCGGACGTGGTGGTCGCCGACGTCCGGATGCCGCCCACCCACACCGACGAGGGGGTGCGCGCCTGCGTGGAGCTGCGCAGGCGCCACCCCGCGCTGGGCGTGCTGGTGCTCTCCCAGCACGTCGAGCAGCAGTACGCCGCCGAGCTGCTGGCCTCCTCCACCCGGGGCGTCGGCTACCTGCTCAAGGACCGGGTGGCGGAGGTCCGCGAGTTCGTGGACGCGGTGCGCCGGGTGGCCGAGGGCGGCACCGCGCTGGACCCGGACGTGGTGCAGCAGCTGTTCAGCCGCAGCCGTCGGGGTGACGTGCTGGCCGGGCTGACCCCGCGCGAGCGCGAGGTGCTGGCGCTGATGGCCGAGGGCCGCACCAACGCAGCGATCGCCAAGCAGCTGGTGGTCTCCGACGGCGCGGTGGAGAAGCACGTCTCCAACATCTTCCAGAAGCTCGGCCTGGGCCAGAGCTCGGAGGACCACCGCCGGGTGCTGGCGGTGCTCACCTATGTGAACTCCTGATGTGAACTCCTGATCGAACCGGGTAGTACTCCCCGGTGCCCGGGAGACGGTTGTACGCGTCTGATTGCGCTACTTGCCCGCCTGGGAAATCGCGACCCGCATAGGATGCGATCAGTGCACCAGGCGGACGGAGCACACGGCTCGCGCCCGCGGCTGGTGCCCCTGAGGGAGGTCCGCGGCAGTGACCAGCGAGGTCGATCAGGTAGAGGCGGCAGGCGGCGACCCCGGTGGCGCCGACCGGGCTGCGGAGCGCACGTCGTCGGACGCGCCGTCCCGGCGGGACAAGCCGGTCCGCCGGGTGGACAGGGTGATCATCCGGTTCGCGGGGGACTCGGGTGACGGAATGCAGCTGACCGGTGACAGGTTCACCTCGGAGACGGCGGCGTTCGGCAACGACCTGTCCACCCTGCCGAACTTCCCGGCCGAGATCCGTGCTCCCCAGGGCACCCTGCCCGGTGTGTCGAGCTTCCAACTCCACTTCGCCGACCACGACATCCTCACCCCCGGGGACGCGCCCAACGTGCTGGTCGCGATGAACCCGGCCGCGTTGAAGGCGAACCTGGCGGACCTGCCGCGCGGCGCGGAGATCATCGTCGACACCGACGAGTTCACCAAGCGCGCGCTGGCCAAGGTCGGCTACGCGGCCGACCCACTGGCCGACGGCTCGCTCTCCGGCTACCACCTGCACAAGGTTCCGCTGACCACGCTCACCCTGGAGGCACTGAAGGACAGCGGACTGCAGCGCAAGGACGCGGGCCGGGCGAAGAACATGTTCGCCCTCGGCCTGCTGTCCTGGATGTACCACCGCCCGACCGAGGGCACAGAGAAGTTCCTGCGCGGCAAGTTCGCCGGGAAGCCGGCCATCGCCGAGGCCAACATCAAGGCGTTCCGGGCGGGTTGGAACTTCGGTGAGACCACCGAGGACTTCGCGGTCTCCTACGAGGTGCCGCCGGCCAAGCTCCCGGCCGGCACCTACCGCAACATCTCCGGCAACCTGGCGCTCTCCTACGGGCTGATCGCGGCCGCGCAGCGCTCCGGGCTGCCGCTCTTCCTCGGCTCGTACCCGATCACGCCGGCCTCGGACATCCTGCACGAACTCAGCAAGCACAAGAACTTCGGCGTGCGGACCTTCCAGGCGGAGGACGAGATCGCGGGCATCGGCGCCGCGCTGGGCGCGGCCTTCGGGGGCGCGCTGGGGGTCACCACGACGTCGGGGCCGGGGGTGGCGCTGAAGTCGGAGACCATCGGCCTGGCGGTCTCGCTCGAACTCCCGCTGCTGGTCGTCGACATCCAGCGCGGTGGCCCGTCCACCGGTCTGCCGACCAAGACCGAGCAGGCCGATCTGCTGCAGGCCATGTTCGGCCGCAACGGTGAGGCGCCGGTGCCGATCGTCGCGCCGGCCACTCCCGCGGAGTGCTTCGGCGCCGCGCTGGAGGCGGCGCGGATCGCGGTCACCTACCGGACGCCGGTGATGCTGCTGTCCGACGGGTACCTGGCCAACGGCTCGGAGCCGTGGCGGATCCCGGCGGTGGACGAACTTCCGCTCATCTCCCCCGACTTCGCGAGTGAGCCCAACGCGGAGGGCGGCGCGTTCCACCCGTACCGGCGCGACCCGCGGACCCTGGCCCGGCCGTGGGCGGTGCCCGGCACGGCCGGCCTCGAGCACCGGATCGGCGGGATCGAGAAGCAGGACGGCACCGGGAACATCTCCTACGACCCGGCCAACCACGACCTGATGGTCCGCACCCGGCAGGCGAAGGTCGACGGCATTGCCGTTCCCCGACTGGAGGTTGACGATCCGTCGGGTCGCGCCCGGGTGCTGGCGATCGGTTGGGGTTCGACGTACGGGCCCATCACCGCGGCCGTGCGCCGGGTGCGCGCCGACGGCGGCGAGATCGCCCAGGCGCACCTGCGCAACCTCAACCCCTTCCCCGCGAACCTGAGTTCGGTGCTCCGCGGGTACGACAAGGTGATCGTCCCGGAGATGAACCTCGGCCAACTCGCCCTCTTGCTGCGCGCGAAGTACCTGGTGGACGCCGAGTCCTACAACCAGGTGCGCGGACTGCCCTTCAAGGCGGCGCAGTTGGCGGACGTGTTGTGGGCGGCGATCGGCACCCTGGACGGAGAGACCCGATGAGCGACTTCCCTGCCCTGCACCTGGTCCCCAAGGCGGACGCGCCGCAGACCGCCAGGGACTTCAAGACCGACCAGGAGGTGCGCTGGTGCCCCGGGTGCGGTGACTACGTGATCCTCAACGCGGTGCAGTCCTTCATGCCGGAGCTGGGGATCCGGCGCGAGAACACCGTGTTCATCTCGGGCATCGGCTGCTCCTCGCGCTTCCCGTACTACATGAACACCTACGGCGTGCACTCGATCCACGGGCGCGCACCGGCGATCGCCACCGGGCTGGCCACCTCGCGCCGGGACCTCTCGGTGTGGGTGGTGACGGGTGACGGCGACGCCCTCTCCATCGGCGGCAACCATCTGATCCACGCCCTGCGCCGCAATGTGAACCTCAAGATCCTGCTCTTCAACAACCGCATCTACGGCCTCACCAAGGGCCAGTACTCACCGACCTCCGAGCTGGGCAAGATCACCAAGTCCACCCCGATGGGTTCGCTGGACGCGCCGTTCAACCCGGTCTCGCTCGCCCTCGGCGCCGAAGCCACCTTCGTCGCCCGGACCATCGACTCCGACCGCCCCCACCTCACCTCGGTCCTGCGCGCGGCTGCCCAGCACCAGGGCACGGCGCTGGTGGAGATCTACCAGAACTGCAACATCTTCAACGACGGAGCCTTCGACGTCCTCAAGGACGCCGCCAGCGCCGAACGCGCCCTGATCCGCCTCACCCACGGCGAGCCCATCGCCTTCGGCACCCGGGGCGTCTTCCGCCACCCGTCGACCGGCGAGCTCGAAGTCCGCGAGGTCACCGACGCCAACCGCGCCGACCTCCTGGTCCACGACGCCCACTCGCCCAGCCCGGTCACCGCCTTCGCCCTCTCCCGCCTGGCCGACAACGACACCCTGCACCAGACCCCGGTCGGCATCTTCCGCGACGTCGACCGCCCGGTCTACGACACCCTGATGGCCGACCAGCTGGAGGCGGCGGTGGCGCAGAAGGGCCCGGGCGACCTGGGCGCCCTGCTGACGGGCAGCGACACCTGGACGGTCGCCTGACACCGCGCGGCCGGCCCTGTGCGGTGATCGGCGGGGCCGGCCCTGTGCGGTGATCGGCGGGGCCCGGCCGCGCGGTGCTGCCCGCCTGACGGACAATCGTCCTGTGGTCACCGACGCCCAGCACCGCGACGCCCGGACACTCTGGGGTTACCTCCGGCTGCAGCATGTCCTCCGGCCCTGCGACGCGGCGATCGGGTTGGGTGGGCATGACCTCGGGGTGCCCGTGTGTGCCGCCGAGTTGTACCACCGGGGGCTGTTCCCGACGGTGGTGTTCAGTGGTGCCCGGAACCGCGTGAGGCCGGAGCTGTTCCCGCAGGGCGAGGCGGTGCGGTTCCGGGAGCGGGCGCTGGAGCTCGGGGTGCCGGAGACGGCGGTACTGCTGGAGCCGAGGGCGACCAACACCGGTGAGAACATCAGGTTTTCGCGGGCACTGCTGCCCGGCGTCCGGTCGGTGCTGCTGATTTCGATGCCGACCATGGAGCGGCGCGCCTACGCCACCTGCCGGAAGCTGTGGCCGGAGGTCGAGGTGCTGTGCGCCTCGGCGCCACGGGAGTTGGGCGAGTACCTGGCGGCCGTTGGCGACGAGGGCCACGTCATCGACATGCTCGTCGGTGAAGTGCAGCGGGTGATCGAGTACCCGGAGCGCGGCTTCACCATCGAGCAGCCCGTTCCGGAGGAGGTGCGCGCCGCCTACCTGCGCCTGCGCCGCGCCGGGTTCGACACCCGGCTCAGCAACTCCTGAGGCCCGGTTGCCCGGTTCGCGCGGGCACTGGCAGCCTGAAACCGTGATCAACGTTGAGCACGAGGACCCCTTCTTCCAGCACCGCCGACTGCTGTTCGGCACCGCCTACCGGATGCTCGGCAGCGTGGCCGACGCCGAGGACATCCTGCAGGACGCCTGGCTCAAATGGGCCGAGACCGACCGGTCCACCGTGCGGAACCCGCGGGCGTACCTGGTGCGCACGGTCACCAACCTCTCGCTGAACAAGCTGGGTTCGGCGCGGGCCCGCCGTGAGGCGTACGTCGGCCCCTGGCTGCCCGAGCCGCTGCTCACCACCCCGGACGTCGCCGAGCGCGCCGAGCTGGCCGAGTCCGTCTCCCTCGCCATGCTGGTGGTGCTGGAGACGCTCAGCCCCCTCGAACGGGCCGTGTTCGTGCTGCGCGAGGTGTTCGGCTACGCCAGCGGCGAGATCGCCGAGGCGCTGGGCAGGAGCGAGGCCGCGGTCCGGCAGACCGCGCACCGGGCGAAGGCGCACGTGGAGGCGCGGCGGCCGCGGTTCGAGACGGATCCCGGGCAGCGCCGGGAGGTGACCGAGCGGTTCCTGGCGGCGTGCCTGACCGGCGAGGCGAGCCGGGTGATGGAGCTGCTGGCGCCCGAGGTGACGTCGTGGTCGGACGGCGGCGGGGTGGTCCGCGCGGCCCGGCGGCCGCTGCACGGGCCGGACCACGTGGCGCGCTGGCTGCTCGGGGTGCTGCGCAAGCCCGATATGGCGGGCGTGTCCTGGAGCTTCGAGTGGATCAACGGCGAGGAGGGGCTGCTCCTGCGCGCCGCGGACGGCACGGTGCGGGGCTCGATCGGCTTCGACGTCCGCGACGGCGTGGTCTGCGGCCTGCGGGCGCAGCTGAATCCGGCGAAGCTGGCCGGGTTGACCCGGTCGGAGCCGTTCGACCCGTCGGTCGGGGGGAGCTGAGCGCGTCGTACCACCTGCTGGGCGCCGGCCGTCCCACTTGCTGGGAGCCAGGTGTGAGTCAGGACCTAAACAACCTTACGGAGATGACAGGGGCCTCCTCCGCCAGCTACGGTCAGCTCGATCGTGTGCTGCGTGGAGGAGAGAACGTGATGCCGCAGGAGAGTCGGAGCGAGACCGGCAGGGGACTCTGGTACGGCTTCGCCGCCTATGGCATCTGGGGGCTCTTCCCGCTCTACTGGCCGCTGCTGGAACCCAGTTCGGCCACCGAGATCCTGGCCGACCGGATGGTCTGGTCACTGGTCGCGGCGGTGGCGATCCTGGCGGTGCGCCGGCACTGGGCGTGGCTGCGCCCGCTGCTCAAGCAGCCCCGGCGGCTGGCGCTCAGCGCGCTGGCCGCCGTGGTGATCGCGGTCAACTGGGGCGTCTACATCTGGGCGGTCAACGCCGGACACGTGGTGGAGACCAGCCTCGGCTACTTCATCAACCCGCTGGTGACCATAGCCGCCGGCGTGCTGCTCCTTGGTGAGAGGCTGCGCCGGACCCAGTGGATCGCCGTCGGGATCGGCGTGCTGGCGGTGGCCGTGCTCACCCTCGGGTACGGGCGGCTGCCGTGGATCGCGCTCGTCCTGGCGTTCAGCTTCGGCAGTTACGGACTGCTGAAGAAGAAGGTGGCGCTCGGCGGTCTGGAGAGCTTCGCGCTGGAGGCGGGCTTCCTCTTCCCGTTCGCGCTCGCCTACCAGGTCTACCTGGCGCTGACCGGCCACTCGACGTTCAGCCACGGCGCCGGCCACAGCGCGCTGCTGATGCTCACCGGGCCGATCACCGCCGTGCCGCTGCTCTGCTTCGGCGCCGCCGCGATCCGGCTGCCGCTCTCCACCATCGGGCTGATGCAGTACCTGGCGCCGGTCTTCCAGTTCGTGATCGGGATCGCCTACGACCACGAGACCATGGCACCGGCCAACTGGGCCGGTTTCGGGCTGGTCTGGGTGGCACTGCTGCTGCTCTCCTGGGACGCCCTGCGCCGGACCCGGCCCCCGGTGGCCGCGCCGCGGGCGGCAGCGGCAGAACGTCCGGTCGAGGAGGGCGTACCCTCCGGACGGTAGCGTTTGCGTCGTCAGGCGATCAGGCCGTGATGTCCCGCGAGCTGAACCGCGCCCAGGCCGCCGCCCCGAAGACGGCCACGTAGAGCGCCTGCAGTCCGAGGTCGTGCAACACCCCGTCCCAGTAGACCGGGTGCCGCAGCAAGTCGGCGAAGGTCAGCCAGTAGTGCGTGAACAGCCACGGCTGGATCGCGGCCAACTGCGGGATGGTGTCCAGCACTTGGACGATCACGACCAGCCCCACCGTGCCGGCCATCGCGGCGATCCCGCTGCTCGTCAGGGTGGAGATGAACAGTCCGATCGCCACCAGTCCGGACAGCGAGACGGCCACCACGGCGGCGATCAGCACCATCCGCAGCAGCGACTCGCCGAGCGAGACGGTGTCCCCGGAGAGCAGCACCACCTTGCCGACCGGGAACAGCACCGACCCGGTGATCAGCCCGGTCAGCGCCACCGCCAGGGTGGCCGCCGCACAGAAGGCCAGCGCGGCGGTGAACTTGGCGGCGAGCAGCCTGATCCGCCCGGCCGGCGCCACCAGCAGGTAACGCAGCGTGCCGGAGGTGGCCTCACCGGCCACCGCGTCGCCCGCCACCACACCCACCGTCATCGGCAGGAAGATCGGCAGCGCGACGGCCAGCGAGGTGAAGGTCAGGAAGACGCCGTTCTGGGTGACCTGGGCGAGGAAGGGCGGGCCGCCGTCGCCGCCGCCGTGCAGGCCGCCGGTCTCGATCTTGACGACGACGCCGATCAGCACCGGCAGCGCGGCCAGCGCCCCGAGCAGCGCCATGGTGCGCACCCGGCGGAAGGTCAGCAGCAACTCGCTGCGGAACAGTGCCAGGAATCCGGACACCGTCGCCCGATCCGGCCCGGCGGCCACCCGAGGAGCGGCCCCGGCGGCTTCAGCGGCCTCAACCAGCGACATCGAATCCCTCTCCGGTCAGCGCCACGAAGGCGTCCTCCAAGGTGCCCCGCTCCAGTCCGAAACCGCGCACCCGCACCCCGGCCGCGATCAGCGCGGCGCACAGCTCGGGCAGCGACTCGTCCAGCGAACCGACCGGCGCGACACCGCTCGGATCGCCCTCGACCCGCCCGTCCAGCTGACCGTGGATCACCTGGATGGCCGTCACCCGGTGCGCCGCCAGCACCTCGGCCGCCCGCTCGGTGTCGGCAGTCCGCACCACCAGCCGCCCCTGGGCCCGGGCGGCCAGCTCGGCCACCGTGCCCTGCACCACCAGCCGGCCCTTGGACATCACGGCGGCATGGGTGCAGACCTGCTCGATCTCGTCCAGCAGGTGGGAGGAGAGGAAGACGGTGGTGCCCTCGGCGGCGACCTCCCGGACCAGCGCCCGGATCTCCCGCATGCCCTGCGGATCGAGGCCGTTGGTGGGCTCGTCCAGCACCAGCAGCTCCCGCGGCCGCAGCAGCGCCGAGGCCAGCCCGAGCCGCTGCTTCATGCCGAGTGAGTACGCCCGGGCCTTCTTGCCGGCCGCGGCCGACAGGCCCACCCGCTCCAGCGCCTCGGCGACCCGGGCGGAGCGGGTGCGCGGGTCGGAGGTGGGGTCGGCGGCGTCGAACCGGACCAGGTTGTCCCGGCCGCTGAGGAACCCGTAGAGCGCCGGGCCCTCGATCAGCGCGCCGACCCGGGGCAGCACCCGGCCCAGCGACTGCGGCATCGACTCGCCGAGCACCGTGGCGACGCCCGCGCTCGGCGCGACCAGGCCCATCAGCATCCGGATGGTGGTCGTCTTGCCGGAGCCGTTGGGCCCGAGGAACCCGAAGACGCTGCCGCGCGGCACGGTGAGGTCCAGCCCGTCGACGGCGAGCTGCCGGCCGAACCGCTTGGTCAGGCCCCGGGTGCGGATCACCGCCGCGCCGCCGACCGGGGCCGGAGCTTGCCCGCCCCGGCCCCGCACCGCGGTCTCCGGGCTCGGAGACCGCGCCACTACTTCACCCCGGCCGCGGCCTGCAGGACCGGCAGCGTGACGGCGCCGGCGTAGACCCGGTTGTCGTCGGTGACCAGCACGTTGATCACCTTGGTGCTGATCAGCCTGCCGCCGGCCACCGGCTTGCCCAGCGACTTGACCAGCTCGGCCGGGTTCTCGAGGCCCCTGGGGGCCTTGCCGTGGGCCGGCTGCCCCGCACGGCTCGAACCACTGCTCGAACCGCTGGGCGAACCGTTGGGCGAACCGCTGGCCGGCAGCTGGAAGGAGACCACCGTCGTCCAGTCCTGGCCGGTCACCTTGACGTCGTTCCCGCCGTGGCCGGCCGACCCGCCCTGCCCGTCCCGCTGGTGCGCACCGGCCGGCTGCTCGGTCACCTTGGCGCCCTTCGGCGGGGTGAACTGCCAGGTCGAGGCGGCCGGGTGGTCGAACGAGACGTCGGAGAAGCGGCTGTCGAACACGGTGCCGCCCGAACTCGCGGTGGCGGTCACGGCCAGCGGGGTGCCGGTGGCCGAGTCGATCGCGACCTTCACCTCGCCGATCGTCGAACCGGACTGCCTGGGTTTGACGCTCAGCTGGTAGGCGCTGCGCCCGGCCACCCTGGCGGTGCCGGCCACCGTGATGTCGGAGTTCGCCGCGTTGTCCGCGAGGAACCGCTGGGCGGCCTGCTGCGGGGTGTCGGGCACGTCGCCCGGCAGCTGACCGGGGGCGTCCGGCCGGCCCTGGCGCAGCCCGGTGTAGTGCACGGCCTGCTGGCTGCCGCTGTCCCAGGCCCAGGCCTGGTCGCCGTTGTGGATCAGGTCGTACTCGGCCAAGTCCTCCACCAGGGAGACCCGCTGCCTGTCGGGCCCGTCGGTCGCGATCCGCAGCGTGTGGCTGCCGCCGAGCAGCGCGGAGAGCCGGCTGGTCGGGTCGGCGCCGGAGTCGTCGTGCGCCTTGGCCTGCCCGCCGCCGGCCGCACCGGCCGTGCCGGCCACCCCGGCGGCCCCGCCGCCGTGCTGCACGAAGGCCAGCAGCTCGGCCGGCACGCCCAGGTCGGTGGAGACCCGGACGGTGCCGCTGAGCGCCTGGGTCCGTCCTCCAGCCTCCGGCTGGGAGGTGCCCCCACCGAGCACCTTGGTGACCAGCTGTTCGGCCGTCACCTGCGGCAGCGCCGGCGCGCTGTCGCTGGCCAGCGCCGGCACCACGGCGATGCCGGTGGCGGCGAGGGCCGCGACGGCCACCGGCACCATGACCCGCAGCGCCGTGCGCCGGCCGGCCCGGTACGGAACGCCGATCGGCTCGTCCGCACCGGGCGGTTCCTCGAATCCTGCGTGTTGCGTCATCGGTTCAGCCCCTCCATCGCCCGCTGTCACTGTTCGGGCGGTTCGCCAGTGCCACGTGGCTCGATGACATCCATTAGAGACCGGCCGGGCCCCCGGGGCATCGCCCACCAGGGCCAGAACGCAGTACACCGCAGGATTTAGTCAACCCTGAGAATCCCTCAGGGTCGTCGACCTCGGGGTACGCCTTCTGACGTATGGTCGGCCCATGGATGCGGCAGAGCACAGGCAACCGACCGAGACCGCGATGCGCCGGGCGTTGCGTCGGGCCAGAGACGGAGTGGCGCTGGACGCCGCCGAGGCCGCGGTGCTGCTCCAGGCCCGGGGCGCCGACCTGGCCGCGCTCTGCGCCGTCGCGGGCCGGATCCGGGACGCGGGGCTGGCCCAGGCCGGCCGCCCCGGTGTGATCACCTACTCCAAGAACGTCTTCGTCCCGCTCACCCGGCTCTGCCGGGACCGCTGCCACTACTGCACCTTCGCCACCGTCCCGGGCAAGCTGCGGCGGGCCGGGCACGGCCTCTACCTCTCCCCGGACGAGGTGCTGGAGATCGCCCGCCAGGGCGCCGCGCTGGGCTGCAAGGAGGCGCTCTTCACGCTCGGCGACCGCCCCGAGGACCGCTGGCCCGAGGCCCGCGAGTGGCTGGACGCGCACGGCTACGACGACACCATCGCCTACGTCCGCGCGATGGCGATACGAGTGCTGGAGGAGACCGGCCTGCTGCCGCACCTCAACCCCGGGGTGCTGGCCTGGACCGACTTCCAGCGGCTGAAGCCGGTCGCGCCGTCCATGGGGATGATGCTGGAGACCACCGCCGAGCGCCTCTGGTCCGAGCCGGGCAGCCCCCACTACGGCTCGCCGGACAAGGAGCCGGCGGTGCGCCTGCGCGCCCTGGAGGACGCCGGGCGCAGCGCCGTCCCGTTCACCACCGGGCTGCTGATCGGCATCGGCGAGACCCACCAGGAGCGGGCCGAGTCGATCCTGGCGATCCGCTCGGTGGCCCGGCAGTACCACGGCATCCAGGAAGTGATCATCCAGAACTTCCGCGCCAAGCCGGACACCGTGATGCGGTCCCGGCCGGACGCCGAGCTGACCGAGCTGGCCGCCGCGATCGCGGTGACCCGGCTGGTGATGGGTCCGTCCGCCCGGATCCAGGCGCCGCCGAACCTGGTGGCCGGGGAGTACCAGCAGATGATCGACGCCGGCATCGACGACTGGGGCGGGGTCTCGCCGGTGACGCCGGACCACGTCAGCCCGGAGGCGCCGTGGCCCGCGATCGAGCAGCTGGCCGCCCGCACCGCGGCCGCCGGCTTCGAGATGCGCGAGCGGCTCACCGTCTACCCCGAGTACGTGCTGCGCGGCGAGCCCTGGCTGGACCCGCGGCTGCGGCCGCACGTCGACGCGCTGGCCGACCCGGCCACCGGCCTGGCCCGCCCGGACGCGCCGGTGGTCGGCCGCCCGTGGCAGGAACCGGAGGACCTGCCGGCCGCCGCCGGCCGCACCGACCTGCACCGCACCATCGACACCCAGGGCCGCAGCCACGACCGCCGGGCCGACTTCGAGGAGGTCTACGGCGACTGGGAGGCGCTGCGCGAGCAGGTCGCCAAGATCCCCACCGGCAGGCTGGACGGGGACGTCCGGGCCGCCCTGGCGGTGGCCGCCGACGACCCGGGGAAGCTGACGGATGACCAGGCACTGGTCCTCTTCCAGGCCGACGGCCCGGCCCTGGACGCGCTCTGCGCCATCGCCGACGCGGTGCGGCGGGACGCGGTCGGCGACGAGGTGACCTACTGCGTCACCCGGAACATCAACTTCACCAACGTCTGCTACACCGGTTGCCGGTTCTGCGCCTTCGCCCAGCGCCGCACCGACGCCGACGCCTACACCCTGTCGCTGGAGCAGGTGGCCGAACGGGCCGCGCAGGCCTGGGAGGTCGGCGCCACCGAGGTGTGCATGCAGGGCGGCATCCACCCCGACCTGCCGGGCACGGCCTACTTCGACATCGCCCGCGCGGTGAAGGAGCGGGTGCCGGGCATCCACGTGCACGCCTTCTCGCCGATGGAGGTGGTCAACGGCGCGGCACGGACCGGCCTCCCGATCCGCGACTGGCTGGTCCGGGCCAAGGAGTCCGGGCTGGACAGCATCCCGGGCACGGCGGCGGAGATCCTGGACGACGAGGTGCGCTGGGTGCTGACCAAGGGCAAGCTGCCCGCGGCCACCTGGGTGGAGGTGGTCACCACCGCGCACCGGCTGGGCCTGCGCTCCTCGTCCACCATGATGTACGGGCACGTGGACACCCCCGCGCACTGGCTGGGCCACCTGCGGCTGCTGGCTCGGATCCAGCAGGAGACCGGCGGGTTCACCGAGTTCGTCACGCTGCCGTTCATCCACACCAACGCGCCGGTCTACCTGGCCGGGATCGCCCGCCCCGGGCCGACCCACCGGGACAACCGGGCGGTGGTGGCGATGGCCCGGCTGCTGCTGCACCCGCACATCCGCAACGTCCAGACCAGCTGGGTGAAGCTGGGCGCGGACGGCGCCGCCGAGATGCTCCGCAGCGGTGCCAACGACCTGGGCGGCACCCTGATGGAGGAGACCATCTCCCGGATGGCCGGCTCCGCCTACGGCAGCTACAAGTCGATCCGCGAGCTGGAGGCGATCGCCGCCGCCGCCGGCCGTCCGGCCCGCCAGCGCACCACCGACTACGGCGAGGTGCCGGCCGAGCGCCGGGCCGCCGCGCTCGCCTCGGACGGCCACCTGCCGCAGCTGCTGCCGGTGCTGGACTGAGCCGCCGCCGAGGACGCTGGCGTTGACGTCGGCGTCAAGGTCTACCGTCGACCGAGGCACCTCCCGGCGGGGGCCGGGGAGAGCGGGAGGCAGGCGCGATGCGGATCGGTGAGCTGGCGGCACGGGCGGGGACCACCACCCGGACGCTGCGGTACTACGAGTCGCGCGGCCTGCTCACCGCGCGGCGCAGCGGCAACGGCTACCGCAGCTACGGTGAGGCCGAGTTGCAGCTGGTCCGGCAGATCCGCCTGCTCCAGGACTTCGGGTTCGAGCTGGAGGACACCCGCCCGTTCGTGGAGTGCCTGCGGGCCGGACACCCGGAGGGCGACTCCTGCCCGGCGTCGCTGGAGGTGTACCGGCGCAAGCTGGCCGAACTCGACGCCTGCCTGGCCCGGCTCGGCGAGGTGCGCGAGCAGGTCGCCGGCCAGCTGGCCCGGGCCGAGCTGGCGGCGGCCACCGCCGAGCCGCGCTGCGAACTGACCGACGAGTGGAGGAACGAGGACGATGGCTGACGGACTGACCCAGGTGACCGACGCGACCTTCGCCGACGAGGTGCTGGGCAGCGACCTCCCGGTGCTGGTGGACTTCACCGCCGACTGGTGCCCGCCGTGCCGGCAGATCGCCCCGGTGCTGGCCGCGGTGGCCGCCGAGGAGGCGCACCGGCTCAAGGTCGTGGCGGTGGACGTGGACCGCAACCCGCAGACCCAGGCGGCCTACGGAGTGCTGTCGATGCCGACCCTGATGGTGTTCCGCGGCGGGCAGCCGGTGAAGTCGATGGTGGGCGCCCGGGCCAAGACCCGGCTGCTGCGTGAGCTGTCCGAGGTGCTCTGACGGGTCCGTCCGGCAACGCGCCGCGAATCCCGTTGCGGTTCTCCGTGGGCGATCCCTATGCTCGGTGCCCCGACACGGCGACGGAGACGAGTAGCCGCGGGAAAATGCGAGCCGAGAGAGCCGCCGGCAGCTGTGAAGGCGGACTCGCACCCCGTGGCGAAGACACTCCCGAGGGTCGGCAGGCACGACCGAATGAGGCCGCCGCCCGCGGGCGGCGGTGAAAGCGCGGTGGCACCGCGAGTCACCCTTCTCGCCCGCGCTTCCAAGGGATCAGCCGAGGTCCGCGGAGGACTGCGATGATCCACCCCACCGAGAGCACCACCCGCACCCTGGTCCGCGACCTGCGTTCGCGGATCGGGCGGACCGTCACCGTCTGCGGCTGGGTGCAGACGTCACGCCTGCAGAGCGTGATGCAGTTCGTCCTGGTCCGCGACCACACCGGCACCGTCCAGGTGACCCACCGGCGCGACGGCGGTGAGGTGGAGGCCGTGCTGGACGGCGCCGCCACCGAGTCCGCGGTCCGGGTGACCGGCCGGGTGGTCGACAACCCGGTGGTCAAGCTGGGCGGCCTGGAGCTCGTCCCGGAGGCGGTCGAGGTGGTGGCGCCGGCCACCGCTCCGCTGCCGATCGACGAGCAGTCGGGCCCCGAACACCGCCTGGACTGGCGGTTCCTGGACATCCGCCGGCGGCCCGCCGCCCGGTTGGGCTTCACCGTGGCCGCCACCCTGGAGCAGGGCCTGCGCGAGTACGCCCAGGCGCACGGCTGTACCGAGCTGCACACCCCGAAGCTGATGGGCACCGCCTCCGAGTCCGGTGCCGAGGTGTTCCGGGTCGACTACTTCGGCGGCAGCGCCTACCTCGCCCAATCCCCGCAGTTCTACAAGCAGATGGCGATCGCCTCCGGGATCGACCGGGTCTTCGAGGTCGGCCCGGTCTTCAGGGCCGAGCCGTCCTACACCTCCCGGCACGCCACCGAGTTCACCGGGGTCGACGTGGAACTCGGCTGGACCCGCGACGCGGAGGAGGTGCAAGCCTTCGAGGAGGGCATGATCGCGCACGCCCTCGGGCTGGTGGCCGAGCGCCACGGCACGGAGATCCGGGCGGAGTTCGGGGTCGAGGTGACCGTGCCGACGACGCCGTTCCCGAGGCTCGCCATGGCCGAGGCGCAGGAGCTGCTGCGCGCCGCGGGCTGGGACCGGGAGGGTGCGAAGACCGACCTCGACCCGGAGGGCGAGCGGCTGCTCGGCTCGCTGGTGCGGGAGCGGACCGGCCACCAGTTCGTCTTCGTCACCCACTACCCGGCGAGCATCCGGCCGTTCTACCACGCCCGCCCGGGGGGGCGGCCGGACCTGACGCTCAGCTTCGACCTGCTCTGGCAGGGCCTGGAGGTCACCACCGGCGCGCAGCGCGAGCACCGCTACGACGTGCTCACCGCGCAGGCCGCCGAGAAGGGCATGTCGCTGGAACCGCTCACCGACTACCTCAACTGCTTCCGCTACGGCTGCCCGCCGCACGGCGGCTTCGGGATGGGCCTGAGTCGGATGCTGATGGTGCTGCTCGGCCTCGGTTCGATCCGGGACGCGGTCTTCCTGTTCCGCGGGCCCAATCGGCTGACGCCCTGAGGCACCGGCTCGTGTGACGGAAGCGAGTCCTGTGACGGAAACGAGTCCTGTGAC
The DNA here is from genome assembly GCF_020907985.1 of Kitasatospora humi. Taxonomy (GTDB): domain Bacteria; phylum Actinomycetota; class Actinomycetes; order Streptomycetales; family Streptomycetaceae; genus Kitasatospora; species Kitasatospora humi. The sequence goes on from NZ_JAJJPA010000004.1 coordinate 195,643, forward strand.
GGAAACGTGTCTTGTGACGGACCCGTCGCAACCGGGCACCTCGACGAACTACAGTGCGAGGCGCCCGGGCGGCCCCGGGCGCCGTACCGCCGCCCAGTGAAAGGCGCTCATCCGTGATACCCCTGTGGTCGCGTGCCCAGCAGCAGGACTACCGCAGCCGCGTGCGCGGAGTGCTGCTCGGCGGGGCGCTCGGCGACGCGCTCGGCGCCGGCATCGAGTTCGACTCGATCGGGGCGATCCGCGCCGCCCACGGCCCGGACGGCGTCACCGGCCTCACGCCCGCCTACGGGCGGCGCGGGGCCGTCACCGACGACACCCAGATGGTGCTGTGGACCGTCGACGGCCTCATCCGGGCCCATGTCCGGCAGGCCGTCGGCGGCTGGCACCCGCCCACCGACGTGCAGCACGCCTATCTGCGCTGGGCCGCCACCCAGGCCGACTGGGGCCCTGACGAGCGCCGGGCCGACCTGGGCTGGCTGGGCCGCGAGGAGTGGCTCTACGCCCGGCGGGCACCCGGCCAGGCCTGCCTGTCCGCGCTCACCGGCCCGGACGCCGGGCGGCTCGGCACCCTGGCGCAGCCCAAGAACCCCGATTCCAAGGGCTGCGGCACGGTGATGCGGGCCGCGCCGTTCGGGCTGCTGATCGGCTGGGATCCGGCGCTGGTGTTCCAACTCGCCGTTGAATGCTCGGTGCTGACCCATGGGCACCCCACCGGCTACCTGTCGGCCGGCGCCCTGGCGGTGATCGTCCACAGCGTGCTGCGCGGCGGCACGGTGGAGGAGGGCGTGGAGCTGGCGCTGGCGCTGCTGGCCGAGCGGCCGGACCACCTGGAGACGGCGGAGGCGCTGCGCGGGGCGCTGGCGGCCGTGCGCGCGGGCGAGCCGTCGGCGCGGCGGGTGGCCGCACTGGGCGAGGGTTGGGTGGCCGAGGAGGCGCTGGCGATCGGGGTGTACTGCGCGCTGGTGGCCGAGGACGTGCGCTCGGGGCTGCTGCTGTCGGTCAACCACTCCGGGGACAGCGACTCGACCGGGACGGTCTGCGGGAGCCTGCTGGGCGCGCTGCACGGGGAGACGGCGCTGCCGGGGGAGTGGCTGGCCGAGCTGGAGGGCCGGGGCACCATCCTGCAACTGGCCGACGATCTGGTGCTGGAGCTCAGCCAGGGGGCCGAGTTGCACGGTCCCGGCGCGGGGCCGGCCTGGCGGGAGCGCTACCCCGTGGGGTGAGCGGCAGCGCAACCGCCAGGCCGGATCCGTGACTTGTCCGTTGCCTTGCTCAACTCGCCGAAGCCGCAGGGTCAGCAGCCACCGAAACGTCCGCCGGCCGCCGCGCCGGCGAAGGCCCGCCAGGCGGACCGGGAGAAGTGCAGCCGGGGGCCCGCCTCGTCCTTGGAGTCCCGCACCGCCACCACGGCCGGTGCCGGTTCGGCGACCTCCACGCAGTTGCCGTTCGGGCCACTGTGGCTGCTCTTGCGCCAACTCGGTTCAGCGGTCTGGACCTTGAATCGCATTCTCGTATGCCTCCGCATAGGTATTGATCAACGACCGGGATTCGGCGACCCCGAACGCGGCCGCGCGCAGGTGGTCGTAGAGACCGGTATAGCGGCGGACATCCTGGTCCTTCTCCAGATAGAGGTCGCTCGTCACACCTTCGAAGTAGACGACCGTCGAATCGGCTGACTCGGGGAACTCCAGGAGGGAGAATGTCCCGGTCATGCCCGGGTGGGCGCCGTACTGGAACGGCACCACCTGGATGTTGACGTTGGCGCGCTCGCTCACTTCCAGCAGCTTGCGCATCTGGCCGGCCATCACCGCCGGCCCGCCGACCTCGCGGGCCAGCACCGCCTCGTCTATGACCGACCAGAAGCTGGACAGTTGGTCCTCGCCGGAGAGCCGGTCCTGCCGCTTGAGCCGCACCTCCACCCGCTGCCGCATCGCCTCCATGGTGGTGTCCGGCTGGGTGCCGAGCACCGACGCCTCCGCGTACTCGCGGGTCTGCAGCAACCCGGGCACGAAGGACGACTCGTAGGAGCGGATCGAGTACGCCTCCATCTCCAGGCCGATGTAGACGCTGTACGGGATGTCGCCGAAGTCGTTCCACCAGCCGCGCTGCTTGGACTCCTTGGCCATCTCCATCAGGCTGTTGCGCAGCTTGGCGTCGGTGACCTCGTAGACGTCGCACAGGTCGCGGACGTCGCGCGGGCTGATGCTGCGGCGGCCGTTCTCCAGGCGGCTGATCTTCGACTGCGAGACGATCAGGCGCTCGGCGACCTGCTCGGCCGTCATGCCCTTCTGCTCGCGCAGTCGGCGCAGCTCAGCGCCCAGCCTCCGGCGCCGGACTGTGGGATTGACGCTGGCGGACACATCGACCTCCGGCAGTACCTCTGGGGTGGATGGCGGTGCGGGATGGTGCACGGCCGGTGCGGCGGAGCCGGCCGGTGTGTCGCCCGCTCGCCCTCGGCTTTCAGCAGCATGGCACTCCCGGCGGCAATGCCGCCGGGATATGCGCCCTCCAGCCCCCGACTCTGCCGAAATCCGGCGGAGTCGGGCGCCGGAGTGGTATGGGCCGCAACGACGGCGGGGCGGCCGCCCCGCCGCAGCTGCGGAGACGACCGCCCCGGAGACCTGTGCCAGGCGGTGTTGGGCTCCTCGGCCGGTCGGCGGGGCAAGGACCCGTCGGCGGGCTGGGAGGGAGGTTCAGCGGGCGCCGACCCTGCCCGCCACCACCGAGCCGCCATGGGACCCGACGGAGCCGTTGCGGGCCGCCGGTGCCCTGCCCGTGGCGCCGGGGCGGGACTGCTGGACCGGTAGGCCGTTCTGCACGTCCATCACGGCGTGCGCGACCATCCCGCCGAGCGGGTCGTAGCGGATCAGGTCGCGCAGCCGTGACCGCGACGACCTGCCCTCGTTGCCGGGGTAGAGGTGCTTGCCGAGGCCGACGGCGTGCGCCAGCGCGGCCAGTGCGGCAGTCCGGGGGTCCGGTGGCACCCCGGTGCGGATCGCGGTGTCGAGGCGCTGCTTGATGGCGGCGTTGGTGCAGTCGTCCGACGCCTGGTAGCGCGTCGTCGGCAGCACACCGCACACCTGCCCCGGCACGGCGGCCACCATGCCGCACCGCTCCAGGTGCGCCAGGTAGGTCTGCCGCAGCCCCAGCCGGGGCCCGCCGATCCAGTGCGCGGCACGCACCGGACTGCCGCGGCGGCGCAGCAGCTCCAATGCGTGGTCCAGGGTCGGATCGCCGGTCGGGCGGGCCAGGATCACGGCGATCCGGTCTCCGTCCGGGACGATCCGTCCGGCCAGGGACAGCTCGACGAGCTGCGCCCCGGCGAGTCCGAGGTCGAGGGTCTGCGGCTGTGCCGTGGTACCCGTGGCCGGGTCCAGGGCGAGCAGCAGGAGTTCCTCGGGAATTGTTCTACGACTCTTGCCCATCCAAGCCTCCCCGCGTGGATGAATGACAGCGTGACGCCTCTCACACGGACTTGTCGAGTACGCCTCCGAATCGTGACCTTGCCCGGGGAACTACCCGTCGATGCCTGGAATCGCCGTGCCAGGACTGCCCGATGGCGCGGAACCGGCGCCCGGTGTGCGGATGTCCTTGCCGATGCGGAGTCAGATGCACGCAATAACCGCCGGTGGAACGGGGTGTGGCGGGCAGCGGACGGCTCGCGGCTGGCGGAGACTGTAGCGGTGCAGCGGACGGACCTGGTCCGTGGCACCGCGCGTCGGCATGCGGAGACGGCATGCGAAGTACGTATGTGACCAACGAGGAGGTCGGGAGACGTGGGCGAGGCCCCGGAGCAGGTGAAGGACGGGGAGCGGGAGGAGCCCGCAGGCGGTGCCCAGGCGGTGCCGCCGGAGCCGGCCGCGGTGTCTGACGGTGGCTTGACCGTTCATCTGCGCGTCCGTGATGCGGACAGCGCGACCACCTTCCTGCGGGTGCCCGTGGCGGAGTCGGAGCCCGGGTCGGAGGAGCCGGCCGAGCCGAAGGCGCAGGCAGTCGATCCGCGTCTCGCGATCCGGGACGGCCGGCCGGCCGACGGCGAGACGGAGGCGGTGGCGGCCGACGGCGCCGCGGCGGAGCCCGGGACAGTGGCCGGGGCCGAAGCCGGGGAGCCTGTCGAGGAGCCTGCCGAGGAGGACGCGGAGCCCGAGGAGCAGGTCGCTCCGGTGGGGGGCAAGGCACCTGAGGAAGAGTCCGAGGAGACGTCGCACGAGGAGCCTGAGGGCGAGTCGAAGAGCGCGTCCGCGCAGGAGCGAGCCGGGGAGGAAGCGGACGAGGCGGACGAATCGTCGGACAACTCCGGGGAGTCCGCGGGAGAGCCCGAGGAGGAGTCCGCGGGGGAGCCCGCGGCGGCAGTCGACGAGGAGTCCGAGGACGAGTCGTCGGAGATTGCCTCACCATCGGGTGATACAACGTCAACTAAGGCCCCACTGGCCACCCCGGTCACCGCCGGAGCCACCAAGGGCGCTTTCGGCCCGGCTCCCGATCTCGCCGAGGAGCCACCGGCCGCCGAGTCCGACCCCAGGGTGACCGGCGAGCGGGATGCCGACCGCACGATGGTGCTGGCCTCGCCCGCCGCCAAGGCCTCGAAGCCCGGTGCCAAGGCAGCTCCCGAGCCTGCCGCCGAGCCTGAGGCCAAGGCGACCGGCACGCGGGATGCCGACCGCACCATGGTGCTGGCCTCACCCGCCGCCAAGGCCTCGAAGCCCGCCGCCAAGGCCTCGAAGCCCGCCGCCGAGGCCGCCGCCGAGCCCACCGAGCCGGACGCCGAGCCCGCCGAGCCTGAGGCCAAGGCGGCCGGCAAGCGGGATGCCGACCGCACCATGGTGCTGGCCTCACCCGCCGCCAAGGCCGCCAAGGCCGCCGAGCCCGGCGCTGAGCCCGGCACCAAGGAGGCTGGCAAGCCCGACACCAAGCCCGCCAAGAAGGCGGCCGCCGAGTCCGGCACCGAGTCCGACCCCAAGGCGACCGCCGAACCGGACGCCGAGGACGCCGAGCGCACCGCGGTGCTGGCCTCGCCCGTCGCACCGGCGGCCAAGCGCACCGTCTTGTCGTCCCCGGCCCCGGCCAAGGCCGCCAAGCCCGCCACCGAGCCGGCCCCGGCGACCCCCGCTGCCGCCGCACCCCCCACCGCCCAGCCCCAGTCCCAGCCCGCCCCGGCGGCCCAGCCCCAGCCGGCCCCCGCCGGTGTCCCGCGCATCCCCCCGGTCCGCCGGGCCCTGCGCGGCGCCGTGCTCTGGGGTCTGGTCGCCATGCTGGTGATCGGCGCCCTGGTGGCCGCCCAGCTGCTGCGCCCGCTGCCCGCCCCCAAGCTCCAGCTGAGCGCCCCCACCTCCTACACCTTCACCGGCGACCCGGTGGCGCTGCCGTGGCCGACCAAGGGCCAGGCCGCCGCCGAGGTGGTCGGTCTCGGCCCGCTCGGCAGCTCGGGGCCGGACCACCACCCGGTGCCGATCGCCAGCGTGACCAAGGTGATGACCGCCTACCTGGTGCTGAAGGCGCACCCGCTGAAGCCGGGCGAGTCCGGCCCGACGATCACCGTGGACAAGGCCGCCGCCCAGGAGGCCAACGATCCCGACCAGTCCAGTGCCAAGGTGGTCGAGGGCCAGCAGATCAGTGAGTACGAGGCACTGGAGATGCTGATGCTGCCCAGCGCCAACAACATCGCCCGGCTGCTGGCCCGCTGGGACACGTCCGGGTCCGAGCAGGACTTCGTCAAGCAGATGAACCAGCAGGCCGCCGCCTTCGGCATGACCGACACCACCTACGGGGACCCGGCCGGCTACAACTTCGCCGTCACCAAGAGCACCGCCAAGGACCAGTTGAAGCTCGGCGAACAGGTGATGGCCAACGAGGTCTTCCGGGGGATCGTCTCCGAGAAGCGGACCATCATCGCGGGCGACACGATCAAGAACACGAATGAGCTGATCGATCCGAACACCGGGGTGATCGGCGTGAAGACGGGCTCCTCCAACCCGTCCCTCAGCTGTCTGATGTGGGCGGCGACCAAGGACGTCGGCGGCACCCAGCAGTTGCTCCTCGGGGTGACCCTGGGCCAGCCGCCGACGGCCACCGACGACGTGATCAAGGCCGCCCAGACGGTCAGCGCGAAGATCATCTCGGCGGGCCAGTCCGCCGTCACCGGCAAGACCCTGGTCAAGCAGGGCGACCAGGTCGGCTACGTCTCGGACGGCCTGGGCGGCAAGGTGCCGCTGGTGGCGGCCAAGGACCTGGTGGTGCCGGGCTTCACCGGCGTCGCCACCACCGTGGCCTTCCAGCCCTCGGGCAGCCTCGGTCACAGCGCCGCCGCGGGCACCCAGGTCGGCGTCCTGACCGCCGGCAGCGGCCCGGGCCAGGTGCAGGTCCCGGTCACCCTGCAGCGCGACCTCGCGCCGCCGCCGATCCTCACCCGCCTCACCCGGCTGGGCTGACGCCCGCCGGAACGCGGCGCGGCCCGCACACACCACCGGGTGTGTGCGGGCCGCGCCGCTGTCGTCCTGCGTCCTACCGGCGCTTCTTCCGACCGGTCAGCTTGGCGAACCGGGCCTGCGTGCCCCAGACGGTGACCCGCCAGAGCGCCTCGAACACGATGTTCTTGCTCATCTTCGAGGCGCCGTGCTCGCGCTCGACGAAGGTGATCGGCACCTCCGCGACCTTGAAGCCGTTGCTCACCGTGCGGAACGCCAGGTCTACCTGGAAGCAGTAGCCGGCCGAGGCGACCTGGTCCATGCCCAGACCCAGCAGGGTCTCCTTGCGGAACGCCCGGTAGCCGCCGGTGACGTCCCGGATCGGCACGCCCAGCATCAGGCGCGAGTAGGTCGAGCCGCCGCGGGAGAGCAGCAGGCGCGACTTCGGCCAGTTGACCACCCGGCCGCCCGGCACCCAGCGCGAGCCCAGCACCAGGTCGGCGCCGCGCAGGCCGCCCAGCAGGCGGTAGAGCTCCTCCGGCTGGTGCGAGCCGTCGGCGTCCATCTCGACCAGCACGTCGTAGCCGTGGTCGATGCCCCAGCGGAAGCCCGCCAGGTAGGCGGCCCCGAGGCCCTCCTTGCCCTTGCGGTGCATCACGTGCACGTTGCCGTCGACCGCCGCCATCTTGTCGGCGACCTCACCGGTGCCGTCCGGACTGTTGTCGTCGGCGACCAGGACGTGCACCTCGGGGACGGCCGCGCGGACCCGGGAGACGATCCTCTCGACGTTCTCGATCTCGTTGTAGGTGGGGATGATGACCAGCACCTTGCCGAGATCGGCGAAGGAGGTCTCCAGGGGCGCAGTCACACTAGAGCCTTTCAAGGTTGCGCCCGCGTCCAGCCTGGACCACGGGGGTGTCTTGCCAAGAGCCGATGGTAGCGACCCGAAATGGGTGCTGGTTAGCCAGCCCGAGACCGGCCCCGGCCTGGGCTGCTTACCAGCGGTGATGCGGACGTGACGCGGCCGGTCCCGCGCCGGCGTGACGGGCGCAACAGCTGACTGTCCGTCGCCCGGTCCGCGTCGTCCTCATGTCCGTCGTCCAGGGCCGTCGCCGGGTTCGAGCCGCCCCCGTACCCGCCACCGACCGACCGGTTCACCGCCCGCTCCCGACCCCGCTCCCGACCCGCCGCCGCGCCCGCCTGACGCCCCGTCGACCCCCCGTCAGCCCGTCATCCGCCCGATCACCCTTCCCCCGTCCCCGCCCCGCCCCCGTCCCCGCCCCCGTCACTCCGCCCCCGTCTCCCTGCCCCGTCCCCCTCCGTACGTCCCGTCCCCGTCAGCCCGACCAGCCGTCCTCACCCTCCTGGCGGTCCTGGGCCAGCGACTCCTTCAGTCCGTCCAGCAGGAGGACGAAGTTCTCCAAGTCCCCGCTCTGCAGTCCTTCAGTCCCCGGCGTCCCACTCGTCTCACTCATACCAGCGACGCTAGCCGCCACCGATCAACAACGGATAAGCGCAACGCCGGGCGGACCGATCACCCTTCGTAATCGACCTTTTCCTCCGGCCGCGATCCGCTAGGCTGTCGGATGCGTGAGCCCCAGTAGCTCAGGGGATAGAGCACAGCTCTCCTAAAGCTGGTGTCGCAGGTTCGAATCCTGCCTGGGGCACGGCACGCGAGGCCCCCTCAGGCAGCCGCCTGAGGGGGCCTCAGCCGTTCCGGGGCGCGGTCGGCGTCCCGGGGCCGGGCACCGGGGTCCGCGGCCGGCCCGCGCACCGATGTGCGGCGGCGCGCGTAGGGTGGAAGTACTGGCCGGTTGTTCCTGGGCACCGTGGTGGTGCCGCGGAGAGGAGGCCTGCGATGGCTCGCGCGGTCGGTATCGATCTCGGGACCACCAACTCGGTGGTGTCCGTCCTGGAGGGTGGCGAGCCCACCGTCATCGCGAACGCGGAGGGGGCGCGCACCACCCCGTCGGTGGTGGCGTTCGCCAAGGGCGGTGAGGTGCTGGTCGGTGAGATCGCCAAGCGGCAGGCGGTGACGAACGTGGACCGCACCGCCCGGTCGGTCAAGCGGCACATGGGCGAGGCCGAGTGGCGGTTCCCCGAGAAGGGGGACGTGGACGGCAAGCGGTACACCGCGCAGGAGATCTCCGCCCGGGTGCTGCAGAAGCTCAAGCGGGACGCGGAGGCGCACCTGGGCGAGCAGGTCACCGACGCGGTGATCACGGTGCCGGCGTACTTCAACGACTCCCAGCGCACCGCCACCAAGGAGGCGGGCGAGATCGCCGGGCTCAAGGTGCTGCGGATCATCAACGAGCCGACGGCCGCCGCGCTCGCCTACGGCCTGGACAAGGGGAACGAGCAGACGGTGCTGGTCTTCGACCTCGGCGGCGGCACCTTCGACGTCTCGCTGCTGGAGATCGGCGAGGGCCTGGTGGAGGTCAAGGCCACCAACGGGGACACCCACCTCGGTGGTGACGACTGGGACCAGCGGATCGTCGACCACCTGGTCACCCAGTTCAAGAACTCCTACGGCGTGGACCTCTCCAAGGACAAGATGGCGGTGCAGCGGCTGCGGGAGGCCGCGGAGCGGGCCAAGATCGAGCTGTCCGCGGCGACCGAGACGCAGCTCAACCTGCCGTACATCACGGCCTCCGCGGAGGGCCCGCTGCACCTGGACGAGAAGCTCACCCGGGCCCAGTTCCAGCAGCTCACCGCCGATCTGCTGGAGCGCTGCAAGAACCCGTTCCACCAGGCCGTGAAGGACGCCAGGATCGACGTCTCGGACATCGACCACGTGGTCCTGGTCGGCGGCTCGACCCGGATGCCCGCGGTGACCGAGCTGGTCAAGGAGCTGACCGGCGGCAAGGAGCCCAACAAGGGCGTCAACCCGGACGAGGTGGTCGCCATCGGTGCCGCGCTGCAGGCCGGTGTGCTGAAGGGCGAGGTCAAGGACGTCCTGCTGCTCGACGTCACCCCGCTGTCCCTGGGCATCGAGACCAAGGGCGGCATCATGACCAAGCTGATCGAGCGCAACACCACGATCCCGACCAAGCGCTCGGAGATCTTCACCACCGCCGAGGACAACCAGCCCTCCGTGCAGGTGCAGGTGTTCCAGGGGGAGCGCGAGATCGCGGCGTACAACAAGAAGCTCGGGATGTTCGAGCTGACCGGCCTGCCGCCGGCGCCGCGCGGCCTGCCGCAGATCGAGGTCACCTTCGACATCGACGCCAACGGGATCATGCACGTCGGTGCCAAGGACCTCGGCACCGGCAAGGAGCAGAAGATGACCGTCACCGGTGGCTCGGCCCTGCCGAAGCAGGACATCGACCGGATGGTCCACGAGGCGGAGGAGTACGCCGCCGAGGACCGGGCCCGCCGCGAGAGCGCCGAGACCCGCAACCAGGCCGAGCAACTCGTCTACACCACCGAGCACTTCCTCAGGGACAACGCGGAGAAGATCCCCGCCGACGTGCGGGCCGAGGTCGAAGCGGCGGTGGCCGAGCTGAAGGAGCGGCTGAAGGGCGAGGACATCGCCGCGATCCGCACCGCCAGCGAGCGGCTCGCGGCGGTCTCCCAGAAGCTCGGCCAGGCCATGTACGGGCAGGCGCAGCAGCCGGGCGGCGGGGCCGGCGGCACCGCCGCGGCCGGCGGGTCGGCGGAGGAGGTCGTCGACGCCGAGATCGTCGACGACGACAAGCGCGAGGAGTGACGCCCGGGTGCGGTGAACTCGGCTCGGGCGGCGCCCGGTCGGCGTGCCGGGCGCCGCCCGGCGTACTGACCCGCCCGGCGCGCTGGGCCAGCCTGGCCGGTGCACCGGGTCCGCCCGGCGCGCTGGGCCTGGCTTGCGTACGGTCTGGTCGGCGCGCCGGACCTAGTCCGTGTATTGTGCGGGCGGCGGCTGGACTTCGGGCCGGCCGGGCACGTAGGGCCTGATCCACTTGTTGTAACTCGTGGTCCAGTAGCCCTTGTTGCGGTAGTCCTCCAGGACCTGGTCGATCCAGGAGGCGAGGTCGCCCTCGCCGAGGGAGGTGGCGACGCCGTAGGGCTCGTCGGAGAGCTGGTCGCCGACCACGGTGGTCTGCGGATCCTGCGCGGCGAGGCCGTAGGCGATGGCGTCGTCGGTCAGGACGGCGTCCGCCTGGCCGAGTTGGAGTTTCACCAGGCAGTCCAGTTCCTGGGCGGCCGTGACCAGCGCGGCCGCGTGGTACTGCTGGCCGGACTTCGGCAGCTTCAGGTCCGCGCCCAGCAGCTGGGAGGCGGTGGAGTTGTCGGCCGTGCACACCCGCTTGCCGTTCATCGCGTCCGGCCCCTTCTCCCCGGGGTGCGCCTGGGAGCTGGGTATCAGCACCCGCTGTCCGGCCTCGAAGTAGACCGTGGACATGGCCACTTGGCCGCGCCGGTCGCAGTTGATCGTCATGGTGTGCACCACGAAGTCCACGTGCTGGTCCCCGGTGGCGTTGAGGCGCGGGATGCGCTGGTCGTCGTCGAGTGCAACCCAGTTGATCTTCGGGTTGCCGGGCAACGACTGCGCGATCGCGGTCGCGAGGTCGATGTCGAACCCCTGGGGCTTGCCGTCCGGCCCCAGGAAACCCCAGTGGTAGTCGTTCAGATCCACCCCGATGGTGACCGAGCCCTTCTGCTGGATCGCCTTGATGGTTGCCCCGTCCGGGTTCTCGGCCGGCTTGAACGGGCTCGCCTTGCAGTGCGGGTCGGCGGGGTTCGCCGCCGTCTCGGCTCCGGCCGCGAGCGCCCGCCCGGGCGTCGCCACCGAGCCTGCGGTGGTGGCGGTCGGCGGGCTCGCCGGCCCGGCGGTCAGGACCGCCACCAGGACCGTTCCGGTGAGTGCCAGTACTCCGGTGGCCGTGTGCAGCCGCATGGGTTGCCCTCCCGCATGTCGTCCCGACCCTCGCCAAGTATGGCGCGGAAGTGGAGATGTGACTCTGCGTCGGATCATCTCGACAAGAACCCGTGGGCACTTGGTGAGCGCCGGCAGTCACAGGACGCCGTGCGCGGTGCGGACGGTTCCCAACGGCCGGTGGCGGCGGGAAGGCCCGGCAACCGCGCAACCGGGCCGCTGCGCAACTGCGTAACTGCGCAACCGCGTAGCGGCCCGGCTGCCCGGCGGCCACGGGTGCGGCCCCGTGGTGGCGCCCGGCCGCCGGCGTTCCCGCCCGGCCGCGCCGGTGACGCACGGTGCTCCCCGAGACGGACTACGTCCTGTCGCAGGGTGGCGCCCGGCCACGTCTAATCGGAAACCGAAGCTCCCGGCTGCGCGTGTCGGATGCGTGACGCCGGCCCGAACGACGGCAAGTCCGAAAGGATCACCGATGCCCCGATCCCGGCGACACCCGCCCACCCGTGCCGCGGCCATGACCGCGGCCGGCGCCCTGGCGGTCGGCGCCGCGCTCGGGCTGGGCGCGTGCAGTTCCTCGTCGAGCACCTCCTCGTCCCCCAGCCCGAGCGCACCGGTCACCGGGAGCTTCTCCGGGAGCGTGCCGTCGGCGCTGCAGTCCCGCGCCTCGGCGGGCCTGTCCTCCGCGTCCATCGCCTCGGCCTCCCTCACGGCCCGCGCGTCCGCGTTCGCCTCCTCCGCGAGCGCCGAGGTCACCCGGCAGCAGGCGGCGTACCAGAGTGCCCTGGCCAATGTGTCCGGCAGCGGCAACGCCGTCGGCGACGTCACCCTGACGGGCGTTCCGCTGGCCCAGGCGGGCGGCCTGAACGCCGTCATCGTCAACATCACCAACAGCACCGGCTCGGCCACCTCCTACGCCGTCCAGATCGACTGGAAGGACTCCGCCGGGAACGTCGTCGACTCCGACGTCGTCGGCGCCGAGAACCTCGCCGCCGGTGGCCACGCCAGTCCCACGGCCTTCAGCCGGAAGGACGTCGGCACGGCCCTGACGCCGGTGGTGGCCAAGGCCCAGCGCTACTGAGCGCGCGGCGCGGCCGGCCGCCGGAGCGGCCCGGGCGGTGGCTCAGGGCGGGTGGCTCAGGGCGGGTGGCTCCGGCGAGGGGCTCAGGGCGGGTGGACCGGCGGGTGGCTCAGGGCGGTGGAGGTGCGGTGCGGCCCTTGCGGTGGTCGCCGCGCAGCACCAGGGCCGGCGCGGTGTCGTCGTAGGCGCCGCAGGCGGTGGCCGACCAGGGGGAGAGGTGCTGCGGCAGGGCGTAGTACGGCACCAGCACCCACCGGGTGCGGTGCCAGGCCCGCCGCACCGTCAGCAACGCCGGGAGCACGTCCGGCAGCTGGCCGGCCAGGATGGCCAACCGGCACTGCTCGCACCCCGGCCGGCGGTCCGCGGCGGCCTGCTGCGGGCTGACCCGGCGCCGCGCCTGCTTCTTGGTGCCCTTCGGTTTGCGGACCACCGCGGGCCCGTGCAACGGGTTGTAGAAGCAGCGGGGCTGGGCCGCCGCCGTCGGCCGCCGCAGCGCCAAGCGCTCGTGCGCGGCGGCCAGCCGCTCCACCGCGCGCTCGGCCAGCACCACGGCGGCGGCCAGGTCGGGCAGGTCGGCATCGTCGTCGTCCAGCAGCTTCCCGGCCGCCTGGTAGGCCTCCACGGCCCAGAGGTACGCGGCCCCGGCGGGGCCGGTGGCCAGCTCCGCGGGGAAGTCCGGCTCGGCGGCCCGCATGACGTCGCCGACCAGGGCCACCCGCTCGGCGGCGAAGCCGCGCAGCCGCTCGCGCAGGACACGCCACTCCTGCAGCACCGCCTCCTGCTGCTCCCGGGTCATCCGTCGGCGCCCGCCGTCGCCCCGACCGCGGGCCGACCCGGCCGCCGGGCCCGGCTCCCGGCTGCCCAGCAGCCGCAGGAACCACCAGTGCCGGAACATCCCAGCCCCCTCCTCGGTCCGTCAGGCCACGGTGACCCGGGTGCGCGGGCGGTCGGCGATGGCGGCGTCGCGGTCGGCGATGTCGGCCAGCATCGTCAGCTCGGCCCGGACCTCGCGCAGCACCACCGGGTCGAGCTCCGCGACCGCCAGCCCGGCCGTGGTCTCGCCCGCGTCGGCCAGCAGGTGCCCGTCCGGCCCCCAGACCGCGCTGCCGCCGCAGGTCTCGAAGCTACCGGTGGCGCCGATGTGGTTGGCCAGCAGCACGTAGCAGGTGTTGTCCAGGGCCCGGGCCGGGAACCAGACGGCCCGCTGGGTGCGCCCGCCGCCGGTGCTGAACAGGGCACCCACGAGGTAGGCGTGGCAGCCGTCCAGCGCGGCGGCGCGGGCGTGCTCGGGGAAGCCGGAGTCGTAGCAGATGCCCAGGCCGAGCCGCCAGCCGTCCAGCTCCACGGTGCAGCCGGCCTCGCCGGCGGCGAAGATCTTGGGCTCAACGCCGAACTGGTGCTGCTTGTCGTAGCGCGTGACCAGCGCGCCGTCCGGGCCGAAGACCAGCGCCGAGATCCGCAGCACGCCGACCGCGTCCCGGGTGGCGGCGCCCACCACGGCGGCGGTGCCGGTGGTCCGGCAGGCCTCGGTGATCGGGGCGAGCCGGGGATCGTCCTCGGTCACCGCGTGGCGCAGCGGGTCGGCGTCGATCAGCTCCGGCTCGTAGCCGGTGAGGAACTTCTCGGCGAACACCACCAGGCGGACGCCGTCGGCGGCGGCCTGTTCGATCAGCGCGGCGGCCCGGGCCGCGTTGGCCTCGACGTCGCCGGCGGTGACGAGGGACTGGGCAGCGGCGATCCGCAGCGGGGTGGCGGGGAAGGACTGATCAGCTGTCATGTGCGATCAGCCTAGCCCCGTGCCGACCAGCGGTGACACTGCCCCAGGGGCCGTGGGGCCGCCTCAGCGCTCCCGCCGCGGGTCGCAGTGCTCCCGCCGCGGGTCGCAGCGCTCCTGTCCGCCGCCCGCGGAGCAGTGAGGCCTCGGACTCACCCGGACGGCGTGACCGGCGACCACATGCCGAGCCACTGCTCGGCGCCCCAGGCCTCGTACCGCTCCACCTCAGTGAACCCCAGCTTCGCCGCGAGACGCATCGAGCCGCCGTTGGCGCTCTGGGTGGCGAGCAGCACCGGCTCGCCGGGAAGCGCGCCGGCGAGCCAGCCGAGTGCCGCCGCGCACGCCTCGGTGGCGTACCCGAACCCCCACGCCCGCGGCAGGAACAGGTAGCCGAGGTTGGCCTTCCCCGCGGCAGCCGGGCGATGGTTCCCCGCTGCCCTCCCGCACCCAGCCTCGCCGCCTGCCGCTCGCTGTCCGCCGATCGCCGCCCGCCGCTCGCTGTCCGCCGATCGCCGCCCGCCGTCTAGCGCCGGCGACGCCGTCCCGCGCCCGCCACCGCGGGCTCGGGCTCCACCGGGAACGGCAGCCGCAGCTTGCGGGCCAGCGGCGCCACCGTGCTGCCGACCCCGAACGGGCGGGCCAGCAGGAAGAGCGAGGCCAGCACGGCCATCGAGCCGACACCCAGCCCGATCCCGTTGCCCAGCGTCGACATCACCACGGACCCGCCGCCACCGAGCATCCCGGTGACCGCATCGGCCAGGAAGTGGCCGACCAGCGCACCCGGCAGGCACGCCAGCACCAGGCCCAGGTGCAGCCCGAAGACCCGCCGCCCGTCCAGCCCGCTGCGCATCTGGCCCCGCACCGCCGCCCGGAGCACCTCCGCGCGGTGCTCCGGGTCCTCGGGGGCACTGGGCAGCTTGCGCAGGCGCTTGGCGAGGGCGAGGCCGGTCACCGTCATGTTGATGATGCACGCGATGCTCTGGGCGCCGGCCATGCCGACGATGATCCAGCGCGGGCTGAAGACCTCGAACGCCAGGAACGAGAAGAGCAGGTTGGAGCTCGAGGAGACGACGGTCAACCAGAACGGGGTCCGCGCGTCGCCCATCGCGTAGAAGCCGCGGGCCAGCGCGTACTGGGTGCAGAAGAACGGGATGCCGATGGCGAAGACGAGCAGCGCCTCCGAGATCACCGCCATCAACGTGGCGTCCTTGTGGCCGTAGCCGTAGGCGAGGTGCGTGATCTGGCCGGAGAAGGCGACGAAGAGCACCGTGGCCGCGATGATCATGGCGGCCGAATTGCGCAGCACCCGCGCCAGGTCAGAGCCGATCTTCTGCAGGTTGCCCTCGGTGGCGGCCCGCGACATCTGCGGCAGGATCGCCGTCACCATCGAGATGGTGATCACGCCCTGCGGCACGTAGAAGAGCGTGCTGGCGTAGGTGTAGGGAGCGTTGCCGACGCTCCTGAGCCCTATCTTCGAAGCCATCTGATCCACGCTGGTGGTCAGTGCGGTGATCTCGGTGAACGCCACCTGGGTGACCACCACCATCAGCACCGCCCAGGTTGCGGCACGCACGGGTGCGCCCAGACCCGCTCCCCGCCAGTCGAAACGTGGGGTCCAGCGGAACTTGGCGGCCTTCAGCGAGGGGAGCAGGCCGAGCGCCTGGATGGCCACGCCCAGTGCGGTGCCGACGCCCAGCAGCATGGTCTGCCCGCTGGTGACCTTGCCGATGCTCTGGGACTGACCGCCAATGACGATGTAGAGGCCGAAGACCGCGATCGCCACCACGTTGTTGAGGATCGGCGTCCACATCATGGCCGCGAACCTGTTGCGGGCCGTGAGCACCTGGCCGAGCAGGGTGAAGAGTCCGTAGAAGAAGATCTCGGTCAGGCAGTAGCGGGCCATGGTGATGGTCCAGGCCCGATCCGTTCCGTGCCAGTCCGGGGCGTAGATGCTGACCAGCCAGGGCGCGATGAGCACGGCGACCACGGTGAGCACGCCCAGCGCGACCGTGCACAGGGTGAGCAAGCGGTCGGTGTAGGCGACACCGCCATCGGGGTCGTGTTTGGCGGCCCGCACCAGCTCCGGAACGAAGATCGAAGCGAGTACACCGCCGATCAGCATCTGGAAGACGACGTTGGGCAGCGTGTTGGCCACGTTGAAGGCACTGCCGAGCTGGTCACCGCCGAGCGCGGCGACCAGCACGGCGCTGCGCACGAAGCCGAGGCCGCGCGACGCCAGCGTGCCGACCGCCATGACCAGACTGTTGCGGTTGTTCGTCGCCTCCTCGGACGGCGCCGGCTCGGCCGCCGGCTCGGCGTCCTCCCGCTGCCTGGGCAGGCCCGGGGCGGCCGGCGGAGCCGGGTACGCGTCCTGGGCCGTGATGGTGCGCAGCGTCATGGTCGGCGGATCGTTGAAGGTGTGCGGCAGTCCGTAGTCGGCGGGCAGCTGGTACGGCTCGGAGACGTGGTACTCCTGCGGATGCTGCGGCCCCGGGTACGGCTGGTACTGCGGGTACTGCTGCGGCTGCTGAGGTCCCTGTTGCGGGTGGTGCTGCGCCTGCTGCGGCCACTGCTGCTGGTAGGCGGCGTTCGGGTCCTGGTACGGATCGCCGTACTGCTCCGGGGCCGCCTGGTACTGCGGGTACGCCTCCTGCGGCGCCGGGTACCCGTAGTCCGGCTGCTGATAGCCGGGGAGCTGCTGCGGTGGCTGGTCGTAACCCGCCTGCTGCTGGTGACCCGCCTGCTGCTCGTAACCCGCCTGCTGTCCGTAGCCCGGCGGCTGCTCGTAGCCCTGCTCGCCGTAGCCCGGCTGCTGCTGCTCGTAGCCGTACGGGAAGGACTGGCCCTGCTGCCCCGGCTGGCCCTGCGCAGGCATCGCCGGCTGCGGCTGCTGGGCCGCCCCGTACGACTCGGGCTGACCGTACGAACCGTACGGCTCGCCTGCCGTGTGCGTGGTCATCGGACTCCATAGCTCGGTTGCCTGGGCAGGTGCTGCTGCGGGGTGCCGCAGTGCAGTGCTCGGTTCCCCGAGCCGGGCATAGGTACACCCAGCCGAAGCAGTCTGCCCTACCCGGGCACCTCATGGGGAACCGAGTGCCTTGTGGCAGGGGTCTCGGGGACGCGATCCGGACGTTTCCGCAGGCGGCAAGCGGCTCAGCGCTTACGGCGAATTGGGCGGTTTTGCTTGGTCTTTGTGGTGTTTTGTCCAGATTTCCATCACCCAAGAATTGATCATGGTCATCAATTCGAGTGACCGTACCCCGACTGTCGGTGCGCACGGAGCGCGAGTGTGAGCTATCTCACTGATCGTCAGCTGTCCGGTGGCGGCCCGGGTGAGGGCGACAACTGTCCGGCTTCAGCTGTCCGGTGAGTCCAGGTACTCCGGCTCCGGGAGCTCGGGGAAGGGCACGGCAGACGCCAGCACGCTCTGCACCCGCGGCCTGGTGCGCCAGTTCACCCGGCGCACGTCCCGGGAGAGCGCCCCGGGGCGCCACAGCTCCACCGCCACCGTGGTGCCGCCCAGCACCGCGGCGGCCAGGAGCCAGCCGCCCAGCACATCGCTCGGCCAGTGCACGCCGAGCGCGATCCTGGTGAACCCGACCAGCACGCTGGCCAGTACCCCCACCGTCGAGCAGGCGATCCTGGCCGGCCGGTCGACCCGCGGCCAGACCAGGGCGACCAGGGTGGCGCCGGTGATCGCGGCGGCCATCGCATGGCCGGACGGGAACGACGGGTCGGGGGCGGACGCCACCGGGTCCGGCCAGCTGGGCCGCGGCCGGTCCACCGCGAGCTTCACCGCCCACTGCACGCCCCAGCCCACCAACGCCTGGGCGGCGGTCCAGCCGGCCAGTGTGCGGGCGCCGATCGCCCACAGCCAGCCGGCGGCCAGGCCGAGCAGACTGCGCATGATGACCGGGCCGCCGAGCGTGGTGATCGTCTGCATCGAGGCGGTGAACGCGGTGTGGCCCCGGGCGAACCGGTGCAGCCCGCCCGTCCACGCGTGGTCCAGCCGCGCCAGCGGGACCCAGTCGGCCTCGATCAGCCCGAGCAGCAGGCCGAACAGCGCGAGCGCGCCGAACGCGACCACCGCGTAGCGCGGCAGACGGACGCGCAGCGTCGGCTGCGCCTCTCCGGAGCGGCGGTCCCCGCCTGTGGTCAGGTGCATGCCTGTCACCTTCCCAGGCGGGCAAGACGATCCGATGGGCGATGCATCGCGATTCGGCATCTTTTGCGCGGCTGCGGCGTTGCACCGAGGAGCGACTTGAGTGATCCGAGCGACGCTGGAACCGGGCCCGAGGCCCCGCCCCGGCGCATGCTCGGCGTGCGGCCCCCGCTGGGTGGGATGCGCCCAGGAGCCCACGCTGCGCGTGCGGTTGCTTGCAGACCGTCGAACTCCGAGTGAAGGCGAGCAGGATACTGCATCGCTGGAAGAACTCGGGTGGACTTGGGAATTCTGTCCGGTTTCTGTTCGTTGGATCGTTACGTGCGAGGCCCCCGGGGTCCCGCATCGCAGTCAGGCGTGTAGCCGTCGAACACACCGCCGCGAGACCAGACCCGGGCATCAACAGCAAGGGAGCAAGCATGGCCACCCGTGCCGTCGTTCGCGACAGGGCCGACCGGACTCGTACGGCCCGCCCGACCAACCTCGAGGCCGACCGCGACCTGGTCGGCATGTACCTCGACGAGATCGCCAGGACGCCCCTCCTCGATGCCGCCGAGGAGGTCGAGCTGTCGCTGCGCATCGAAGCCGGCGTGTACGCCCAGCACCTGCTGGACGAGGCCGACGACGGCGAGGCCCCGCTGCCCGAAGGCGTGACACGCGAGGAGTTGGAGGCGATAGCCGCCGACGCCGAGCGGGCGAAGGACGTCTTCATCCGTTCCAACCTGCGCCTGGTGGTCGCGGTCGCCCGGCGCTACCCGCGCAGTGGCCTGCCGTTGCTCGACCTGATCCAGGAGGGCAACGCCGGCTTGGTCCGTGCGGTGGAGAAGTTCGACTACGCCAAGGGCTTCAAGTTCTCCACCTACGCGACCTGGTGGATCCGCCAGGCGATCACCCGCTCGATCGCCGACCAGTCGCGCACCATCCG
The DNA here is from genome assembly GCF_020907985.1 of Kitasatospora humi. Classification (GTDB taxonomy): domain Bacteria; phylum Actinomycetota; class Actinomycetes; order Streptomycetales; family Streptomycetaceae; genus Kitasatospora; species Kitasatospora humi. The sequence continues at coordinate 214,841 of NZ_JAJJPA010000004.1, forward strand.
GCTCCCGGTCCACCTGGTCGAGGAGCTCGGCCGGATCCGCCGGGTGCAGCGCGAGAAGTCCAAGGAACTGGGCCGCGAGGCCGAGCCCGCCGAGATCGCGGCCGAGCTCGACACCACCGAGGAGCGCATCAAGGACGTGCTCGACTGGGCGCGCGACCCGGTCAGCCTCAACATGGCGGTCGACGACGAGGGCGAGACCCAGTTCGGCGACCTCGTTGAGGACACCGGCGCCGTCTCCCCGGAGGACGCGGTGCTCGTGATGCTCCGGCGCGAGGAGTTGGACGACCTGATCGGTCGGCTCGACGATCGCACCGCCTCCATCATCCGCTCCCGTTACGGCATGGAGGACGGCCGTGAGCGCACCCTCACCGAGGTCGGCAAGCAGCACGGCCTGACGCGTGAGCGGATCCGCCAGATCGAGAAGCACGCGCTCGCCGAATTGAAGAAGATCGCCGGGCACGCGGGCTTCGAAGCCGCCTGACGGGCCGCGGCGACATGCCGGTGTCCCGGCTCGCTCCTGGGGACCGGGACACCGGCATGCGGGTTCAGCAGTCGTCAGGCGGGGTCAGTTGCCGATCGCTCCACCCCAGACGGCGTTGCCGACCGGGCACTTGAGCGCGAAGTTCCACTCGCCGCCGTAGTACGCGCCGGAGATGTACCGCACGCCGTTCGAGCAGTCGACGTACGGGCGGTAGCTGTTGCCGTTGCACGTCTCGTAGAACCACGCGCCATTGGTGTGGCCGTTCCAACAGCTGAGGTTCTGCGGCGCGTGGGCCTCGCCCGAGACGGCGGGCTCCGCGCTCTCCGCAGTGGCCGAGGGATCGGTCGGCGTGGCCGTGGTGGTCAACGGCGAGGTCGCCGACTGCGCGGTGGCGTGGACCGGCTGCGCCTGGATGATGGCCAGCGGCTCGTCCGCCGCGTTCGCCATCGGGGTGAACGCGCCGACGGCCGCGAAGGCGAGGATCGTGGTGGTGCCGATCGCGCCCAGCGTCTTCCTGAATGCCATGTCGTTGCACTTTCGTTTGAGGCATGACTGGTGTTGATGCATCGACAGGGGGCGCCCGCCTGCGGATCCGCCCCGGATAGCCAGGGCGCAAGCCACGTTAGGTCGGCCGTCGCGGGCGGACGGTGGGACACGCCGGGGAGATGCTACGCATACGCTCGATTGGCTCTGGGATCAGGATGGGTGGCTTGCTGAAGGCCAGCGTTGGCTCTGGGGCCAGCACTTGGGCCCGGAGAGCCTTCGGCTCTTGCCTTCATGATCGAACTCCCGCTCGCTGGTCGGAGGATGGGTGCTCTACCGCTGACCGAGCGACGGCATGGAGGGACCCTCTGGCTCGTGGCCAGAGGGTCCCTGCTCTGCGGGGGGCGGTTCAGGCGGCGCCGAACGCGCCGTGCTTCACGCCCTGGACGAAGGCGGTGAAGCCCTCGGCGGTGAAGATGAGGGCGGGGCCGTCGGGGTTCTTGGAGTCGCGGACGGGGACGGTGCCCTGCGCGGCGAAGGCCGGGGCCCACTCGATGCACTCGCCGCCGGTCTGGCTGTAGGACGACTTCACCCACGTGGCCTCGGCAAAGGTGATGCTCATTCAAGTCCCTTTCGGACAGCACGAATCCTGTCGAGCGAAGCCACCGTGGCGAGCGACTCCACCACGAGTTGATCGTAGTCTCTTTCCCATGCGGCACATGTGAGTCGGCCGCGCTCCAGATAGCCGCGCGCATGAGTCTCGCCGTACCCGACCACCGACCGGTCTGGCAGGGTCAGTAGCACAATGGGGAAGGTGAAGGGGTTCAACTCTCCCAGGCTCAAGGGTGCCACCTGAAGGGTGATGTTGGGTCGATCCGCCAAGTCGATCACGTGATCCAACTGGCGTGCCATCACCTTGGGCCCGCCGATGAGACGGTTGATGCAACCCTCGTCGACCACAGCGTGCACGCGTGGCGGATTGGCTCGGTCGAGCACGCGCTTCTGCCGCGCGGCGAGGAAAACGACGTACTCCTCGGCCTGAGCTTCGGTTTTGCTTCCGCGTCGCACTGCTGCCCTTGCCAGCGCCCCGGCGTACTCGGGGGTCTGGAACAGTCCCGGGATCAGCGAGGTCTGGTACGTCCGAAGTTGTCGGCATCGCCCCTCGGCGTCCATGTACTCTTCGACGCCCTCCAGCAGGCTCGCGCGGTCGATCCGGCGCCACATGTCGTAGAACGCCTGTCCGGTGCCGAAGGTCTCATCGGCCTTCACTGCGAAGTGTTTTGTGGGGGAGCGCTGTCCTCTTTCGAGGTACGAGATCAGCGTGTTCGAGTAACCCATGCGCTTTGCCAGTTCGTTCTGGGACCAACCGCGCTGCCGCCGCAACCTGCGCAGTTCCGTGCCGAAACGCAGAACCGGAGATGAGACGACGTCAAGTTCCTGTTCGGACATGCCGAATGCCACCCCTTCACGCGACCAGATTGTCAACGTGGAAACACTGGAGATCGTACGTCGCGATGACGATTCTGAGTAGTGGATCGACTACTGAAAGGAGTCGTCATGAGCGCATGCCCTCCCCCCGCGCGCCCGTACGCCCCCCAACTCGGAGAGCTCGTCCGGGATCTCACCACCGGACGCGTCGGGACGTACATGGGCCCCGGCTACGAGAAGCGTCCTACCGTGTACCTTCGGCCGCCGCGCGGCGGCTGTGAGTGGGAGGTTGCCGCCTCCGACATCGAACCCGCCGACGGCTCCCGTGCGGGGCAGTGACGTCCATGTCCTCCCGCACCGCCCACGTCGCCGTCGCCACCGTCACCGCGCTCGCCGTCAGCCTCGGCGCGGGCCTGACCGTGGCCCTGCTCCTCGCCGCCTCTCCGCTCTCCACTCGGGTGAGCGCCTTCTGCTGCACCGCAGCCGCGCTGCTCACGGTGTGCGTGATCGCCGGTGGACCGCTCTTCGACCGGACCGAGCGCCGCCGTACCCGCGGGGCCCGCCGATGAGTGGCTGGACGATTCCCCTCCCGCCCAACGACCTGTGGGGCCCGGGTCACTGCCACTGCTGCTCCCGCTTCACCCTGGTCGCCCCGGGGCCGCTGATCGCGACCAAGGGCGGGCTGCAAGTCGCCGTCCCCTGGTGTCTGTTCGGCTTCGAACGCGCCAACCGCATGGTCCACCGCGCCGCCCTGCGCGCCACCTGAGCGCACGCCCCCTCACCACCCGGCAGAAACAGGACCCGCTCATGAAGAACAGAGCTTCGTTCGACCACCAGGCCGCCCTCGCCGACCTGCACGCCCTCGGCCGCGCCCTCGATGCCCAGGTGACCCAGCAGGCCGGCCCCGCCGCCCCGGACCTCGACGCCACCCTCACCGCGATGAGGCAGGTGCACGCCGACATCCTCACCAACCTCTCTCGCGCCCAGCGCGCCGCCCGCACCCGCACCCGCACCCGTACCCGCAGGGGACTACCCGCCTGATCCCCACTGACCGCCGACACCGCCGACTCCAGCACGAGTCGGCGGTGTCCTCCCGTGTCCCGGCCGGCATCGAAACCCGCCCTCTACGCCCGCCGGACCCGGTTCTCCGCGATCAGACCGCCGGTTGCCCGATCCAGGGTGACCGGGGCGCTGGCTCTGATGCTTCGTGCAGCACCGAGCTGCTCGGCGGTCGGTAGGTGGGCACGGCCGACGGTTCGCCTTCCGCCACTGCGGCGGCGTGCACAATGACGCTCGGGACGGGCAGCCCCGTCCGTGCGAACCTCCCGCTCACTCGGTGCTCATGGTCGGAGGCCGCGAGCGCCCACGCCCCGGACGGCGAAGTGCCCAGCAGCTCCGAGGCGCCGTCGAAGGCCGTATGGGCGCCCGACGGGTAGACCTCAGCCGCGTCCAGTCGGTAGCGCCCCGCCCACGTTGCCCAGACCGGGCGCTGGTTGTCCACGGCGTCGATCAACGTGCCGTCGACATCGAAGAGGACGAACATCAGTGATGACACGACCGGGGTGGCTCAGCTGGATGCCGGGTCGAGCTGGTGCCGCAGCTTCGGCATCTTCCATCCCCGGGCCAGGCCCGACGGATGGACGTTGCGCCCGCCGCCGAAGAACTCGCAGAACTTCATGATCAGCGGGTCCCAGCCGAGCGGATCGATGTAGTGCGTCCCCGGGATGACCAACTGCTCCTCCACATGGGCGCGGAGCACCTCCACCTCGAAGGCGCTGCAGTCCGGGTTGCCGGCGAGCGGGTGCACCGCGATGAGCCGGCACTCCAGCTGGATCGGGCACTCCGCGACCCGCGGCGGCGCGACCAGCTCCGACGCCTGTTCGGTCAGTCGGGCCAAGGAGAACTTGTCCGGCTCATAGCGGTAGCCCCGCTCCGCCTTGAAGTCCGAGAGGACGGGCGTTCCGGTGACGAGTGCGATCCGGTCGACGGCATCGGCCATCGACGATGACGGCAGGTTGAGCACGCACTCGCGCTCACGCAGCAGGTTCGCCGTGGTCTGGTGGCTGTTGGCCAGACCGAGCACGCAGGACTGGCCGAGCCACCAAGCGGAGGACATCGGGGCGAGGTTGGCGGTGCCGTCCTCGTTGCGCGAGCTGATCAGCACCACCGGAGTGCCGAAGTACAGCACCTTGAGCCCGGGCACGACGTGCATGTGTACACCTTTCACGGAGTGTGCGTCGGACGGACTCGCGATCGGAAGCGCGAGCCGTCAACGACTCTGCCCGGGGCGGTCGCACGCCGCTGGCGGTAATCGGACCCTGCGGTCGCGCCGCCCTGCGCGCTACCTGAGCGCAACACTTCCCGTACTGGACCGCCGCTTCCCGGCACCCCACGCAAACCCAGGCACCGCACCGCTACCTGCGCCGGCGCAACGCCAACGCCCCGCCACCCCGACGTACTTGCCGCCCAACACAAGGAACGCGCCCGCCAACCGCAGCGAGAAGGGCATCCGCTGGGGCGGACGCCCCCTCAACGCCGCAGCCTGACCCACCGCCAACCGCAGCTCCGGAGCGCCGAATGGGACAAGCCCTCACGAGAAGGACAGCGGCAGAGGGACGACTCAGGAGGCGGACGGCCCGATCTCCCCCGCAAAGACGATGAACTGGTCGATGAGGCTCCGTCGCAGATGGACGACGTCCGTTCCCGCCAGGCGGGGACCTCCATCCGGCGTGGTGAAGACCCACTGGTACCGGGCCCACTCGTCAGGCATGTCCACCGCCGAGCAGCGCACCATCGTGCCGGTCCCCGCCGGGTGGTGCCGGATGTCCAGCACGAACCGCTCGACCGCTGCGATTCCTTCGCTGCGACCCAACGGTCCCCAGAAGACCACGTCTGAGGTCAGGGCCTGGGAGAGCAGGGCAGTCACATAGCTGTCGTCCGAGGCGTTGAACGCGGAGATGAAGGTGTCGATCGCAGAGCGTGCCGTCTCTTCCTGCATGCCCCAGTAATACCAGCCATTGCGCGTGTGCTCGTCCCGCGAGCCGCCTTTCGATCCCGGTGGACCATCCCGGTCACAGCCCTGGCTCGACCTTGATGGGTGGCATGGCGTCGAAGTACGGTCGAAGGGTGATCCTTCCCAAGGACCGCGACCCGCGCTTCACCACCATCCGCCGCGGCGGCACGCTCACGGACCCCGACCACCGGCTCCTGGCCAGCTGGGCGGCCGCGTGCGCGGAGCACGTGCTGCACCTCTTCGAGTCCGTGCAACCGTCGGATCCCCGGCCCCGCCAGGCGATCGAGCAGATCCGGGCGTGGGCCCGCGGAGAGATCAGGATGTCTGAATCCCGCGCAGCGGGCGGCCACGCCATGGCGGCGGCAAGAGTGTTGAGCGGAGCGGCTCGCCATGCGGCGTTCGCTGCCGGCCAGGCCGCGGTGGTGGCGCACGTCGCCGCACACGAACTGGGTGCTGCGGCCTACGCGATCAAGGCTGTGCGTGCGGCGGCGCCCACGGGCGAGGCCGAAAGCGCGGGACGGCTCGAATGCCGCTGGCAGCGCGCACAGCTCCCGGCTGCGATTCGCGAACTCGTCCTGGACGACCAGCGTTTGCGCAACGAGATCTGCTGGTCGGTCTTCGACTGCTGACGGGCCCCTGATCGTCGCGCGCGCCTCGCATCACCCACCGGGCTGCTCACGGAGCCGACGTCGGCTGGCGCTGGAGGAAGGGACCCGATGGCGTCCGGTCAGGCGGGTGCTCGGTCGGGGCGTCTGTTGGCCACCAGCGCCGACAGCAGCCCCGGGAAACCGTTCATCTCGAAGAGCGGGCTCGCAGTCACCGGCCAACTCGCGGAGCAGACTGCGAAGTTGCATCCCGCCGACGGCTCGCATTAGCGAGCTCGTTCCGCCTGCCAGGTTCGGCCTGTTGCAGCGCGCCCGCGCGCGCCGGTGATCGAAGGGTCGCCAAGGGGGAGTTGAAGTTCGAGCAGGACTTGGTGCGCGCGCTGCTGCGGGGCCGGCACCCGGACTTCGCGGACCTGGAACTGAGTGACGTCGACGGCGGCTGGGACAACCAGCAGTGGCGACTCGGTGAGGAGTTGGCCGTGCGCTTGCCGCGCACCGAGCGGGCTCCGACGCTGCTGCGCACGGAGCAGACCTGGTTGCCGGCGTTGGGCGAGCGCCTGCCGCTGCCGATCCCCACGCCGGTGCGCATCGGTCAACTGTCGAACCTGTTCGGGCACACCTGGTCGATCGCGCGCTGGGTCGACGGTGAGCCCGCCGATCGTGCGCCGATCACGCGCACCGAGTCGGCCGAGGCCCTCGCCGGGTCTCTGCGGGCGCTGCACCAACAGGCGCCGGCTGAGCGTGCCCGTTCTCCTTCCAGAAAGCCTCCATCGCGGGCCGGCTCGAAAGTTCCAGGCAGTCCGCTTCCTCCGCCCCGGGATTGACTTCCCACCGCCATTCCGGGCCGAACGACATAGGGCTGGGCGGCAGTTGAAGGAGAGCGCGGGCCACCTTGCGCGCTGGGCCTCAATGAACCGGACGACCCGCTCCCTGAACGAGGAAACGCGCAGGGAGCAGTTGGTGTAGAAGCCCGTGATCTCCGCCGAACTCCTATTCTCCGTCAGATGATCCGCGATTCGTCACCGTCGATCAGGAGGACCTGTCCGTCGCGCAGGGTGCGGTGCGGGACACCGTCCGACCGGTACCGCTCGGCGACTCGCCCGCAGAGTCCCGTCTCGGGGTGCCCGGGGGAGTCGACGTGCGGGACGAAGGCGTGGTCGAGGATCCCCAGCCCGTCCCACACCGGTTCGTCACCCCACGCCTCGGTAACACTCTGCGGGTTGTCGCAGAGCTCCAGTCCGCGCAGGCTCGGGGCCAGCACGCAGGGGCCGGCGCTGTATCCCGCGTAGACGATCGTGTCCTCGCGAAGACGCCCGGTCAGCGCGGTGTCAGCCCCACTCCGAGCCATTGCGTAGCGCAGCACGAAAGCGTTCCCGCCGCGGACCCAGACGGCCGGAAACGCCGCGAGTGCGGTTGCGACCTCGCTCCCCGGCCGGTCGAAGTATTCCCGGAGGTCAACCTCCCGAGGCCGGAAGCCCAGCTCGCGCAGGGCCCCCGTTTCGAGCTCGACACCCACCCGCCGGACCTCAGCAGGCGCGGCGTCCATGGCATTGGCGATCACGGCGATCTCACCGGCCTCCACCCGGAGGAGCTCGAGCAGCCGGTCTGGGCGGTCACCGATACGGAAAGACGACAAGTACAGGCGCACTGTCGGACCTTAGCGCGCTGCCCGGGCCGCAGCTGCGCCGCGAATGCGCCGGAAGGCACCGGCGATGTCGGCGATGTCATCGTCGAAGCGCGACCGAGCGTGGATCCGCACGCCGCATGCCGAATCGAACTCTCACAGAACCAGCCGGGCAGCGCAGCCCGGGCAGTTCCTCAGCCACCACTGGTCGGTCGGCAGCGCCGGGACGCCTCCAGGGCCAGCACCTGTTGCACGGTCAGGTCGAGCCGGGCGACCGCTTCACGCACGCCGACCGTCTGCGGATCCGCCCGCTCCGATGTCGGCTCCTCGAGGATCCGGGCGAGCCACTGTGCACGGTCAGGTCGTCGAGGTAGTCCTCGAGGTCCCAGGTGTGGCCCGCCGCGCGACCCACGGCCCACGGCGGAGCGCTGCCATCGCTCATCGGTCTGCAACATGGTTCCGCTGTCCGCTGCTGTGCCCTCCTTTCGGGTTGTTTCAGGGTTCGCGGGACTGCGGCTGAGTGGCCGGATGGCCAGGCCCGGCCACTCAGCGCGCGATCGCGGTCAGGCCCTGGTCACCGGTGCCTGGAGTTCCGTCACCCAGTCGTCACGGTTCTCCGGGCACTCCAGGCTGATCTCCCGGGGGTAGCCGACGGAACGGTAGCCGTTGCCGTCGATCCAGCGCGCCAGCGTTTGGGCGGTGGGCAGCACGCTGTCCATCGAGCCGCGGTGCACGATGGTCGCCGCCTGCTCGAGAGGCGGCAGGTCGAGCACCCGGAAGGCACCGTCCTGGAGGTCAGCGGAGACCTGGACGGCAGCGTGAACGCTGATCCGGCCGTCGCCCTCCGGGGCGTCCTCGTAGTAGGCGACGCCGGGGCCCGTCGCAGGGACACCCGCCGCGGCCAGGAGCCGGAAGAGCTCGTCGTAGAGCGGCCCGATGACGGGCCCGATGTCCTCGGGCCCGAAACTCGCGGCCGTCGCGGTCAGCTCCGCCACCCGGACGGCTGGGATGCTCTTGATGACGACGTCGTTCGTGGGCATGTGCCCCTCGCTCTCGATTGCTCGGAGTCTTGCCTCGACCTGCACCAGCCGCAGCGCCGCCGCGGTCATCGCGCTCTCCAGCTCGGCCCGCCGCAGCCGCAGCATGCCGCGCAGTTCCTCGGGGGCGATCTTCTCCTCCACGATGTCCCGCACCTGCTGGAGGGTGAAGCCGAGGTCCTTGAGCGCGATGACGCGGTTGAGCTGGGCGAGTTGGGCGGCGGCGTAGTAGCGGTAGCCGGTGGCGGGGTCGACATGGGCAGGTCGCAGCAACCCGGTCGCGTCGTAGTGACGCAGCATCCGGATCGAGACGCGGCCGTGCCGGGCGAAGTCTCCGATGGTGAACATGATGGCTCCGAGTTCAGCGCCTGACACGGTGTGAGGGTCAAGAAGCTATTGATGGGCGCGGCCGAGGGAGCCGTCGCGATCCCTCCGCCCCGAGCAGTCGGCCAGGCTTGCCCGGTTGTCGGCCGCGACCACCGGAGTCCCGTCGGTCCGGGCACGACGGTCGCCGCCCTACCCTGGAGGGGTGACCGAGCAGCCCAGCACCCCCGACCAGCCGGCCGACGACGACGAGCAGACCGCAGCCGGGAAGCCCGAGCCCGCCGCTGCGAAGATCGTCTTCGGGGACCCCTTCGACCGGCAGACCAGCGACGACACCGACGCGGCATGGGGGGAGTCTTCGGGGGCCCGGGGCCTGGACTGGTACCTGAGCCAGCGCCCGCCGCACCACGGCGGCTGAGCGCGCACCACGGCGGCTGAGCGCGCATCACGCGGGGCAGCACGCATCACGCGAGGCAGCGCGCATCACGAGAGGTCACGGCGGTCGCGCCGGGCAGTCGGTACGGACCGAGAAGTACTGCAGCTGGCGAGGTGCCAGCGCGGCCAGCGGGAGGGAGCCCGTGGCCAGCGCGGCCGTCGCGCAGACGACCAGGCCGGTGAGCATCGCGCCGGGGCGGTAGCAGGCCACCTGGCGCAGGCGGTGGCGACCGCCGCCGCCCCGGCGGATCGGGCGGAAGTCGGGCACCGGGCGGCGCGGCGGCAGCGGGGCGGGCTCGGGGGCGGGCGGCCGGTGGGTCCGGCGGTGGCGGGGAGTGGTCGATCCGGTCATGGGACCAGGTTCGGCGTGCCCCGGGCCAGTCGGTAGCGGCACCCCGCAGCCTGTGGACAACCCCGGGCCTGTGGACAACCCGGAACGCCCGCCAGGAGCCGCCAGGAGCCGTCAGCAGCCATCAGGAGCGACCAGGCCCAAGGACGCCGGCCCGTCCCGGTGGGACGCGTGCGGCCCCGACGATGAGTGCGGCGCCGTCGACGCCCACCGCGCCCACCGCGCCCACCGCGCCGACAAGGGCCGTCAGGCCCCCGGGCGCGACGAAGGCCTCCCGGGCAGTCCCGGGAGGCCTTCGGAAAGCGTGGAGCGTCAGCCGGCCGACGAGGACGCCGAGGCGGTCGACGCGGCGCCCGCGCTGCTGGAGCTCGACGAGGAGGACGGCGACGACGACGAGGACGACGAGGACGACGACGAGGAGTCGCCGGACGACGACGTCGACGACGACACCGAGCTGCTCGACGAGGAGCGGCTGTCCGTCCGGTAGAAGCCCGAGCCCTTGAAGACGACGCCCACCGCCGAGAAGACCTTGCGCAGGCGGCCCTGGCAGTTCGGGCAGACGGTCAGAGCCTCGTCGGTGAACTTCTGCACCACCTCAAGGCCGTTGCCGCACTCGGTGCACTGGTACTGGTACGTGGGCACTGTGTCTTCCTCCTGGCACTCTCGCCTGATGAGTGCTAACGACGGTCCATGATGCGGCATTCCGCAGGATCAGTCCAGTGTGGCCGGCCCGGCGCGGCCTGCCACGTGCGTTCGACGCCCGGTCACGGCCACCGGTGCCCGGTCACCCGGCCGCCGGCTCCGCCACCGGGGCAGCCGCTTCGCCGCCCCTGGCAACGGTACGGCTCGCCGCGCCCGGACCCGTCAGGAGCCGCCGCAACGTGACCAGCGCCACCAGCCCGGCACCCGCCCCGGCCACCGGCACCAGGAAGCCCAGCGACGGCCCGCCCAGGTCGATCAGCTGGCCGGCCACCGTGGAGCCGACCGCCAGGCCGAGGCCGATCGCCCCGGTCAGCCAGGTGAACGCCTCCGTCTTGGCGCCGTCCGCGACCAGCGCCTCCACCAGCGTGTAGCCGGTGATCAGGGTCGGCGCGATCGCCAGACCGCAGAACAGCCCGGCGATCGTCAGCGCGGTCAGGTCGGGCATCGCCCAGAGCGTCGAGCAGCCCAGCACCAGCAGGCCGTAGCCGGCCAGCATCCGCTGCTGCGGGGAGCGCCGCCAGGCGATCAGGCCGTAGAGCACTCCGGCGGTCATCGAGCCGCCGGCGAAGACGCCGTAGACGACGCCGCTGAGGTCGCCCTGTCCGACGTGCTCGGCGAAGGCGGTGACCGAGACCTGCATGGCGCCGAAGACCGAGCCGACGCCCAGGAAGGCGCCGACCAGCAGCCGCACGCCCGGCGAGGCCAGCGCGGACACCCGCTGCGCCCCGGGCTCGGGCAGGTGCCGGGTCGGCGCGGTGGCCCGCTGGGCGGCGAAGAGCAGCCCGCCGAGCACGGTCAGCACGGCCTCCGCGACCAGTGCGGCGGCCGGGGCGACGGTGGTGGCGATGGCGCCGGCCAGCACCGGGCCGACCACGAAGGTGAACTCGTCGGTGACCGACTCGAAGGCGAAGGCGGTGGTCAGGTAGACCGGACGGTCGGCCAGTTTGGTCACCCACCGGGCCCGGACCATCGCGCCGATCTGCGGCACCGTGGCACCGGCCGGCGCGGCGGCCGGGAAGAGCGTCCAGACCGGCGCGTGGCCCAGTGCCAGGGCGATCAGCGCACCGACCGAGACGGCGTGCACCAGCACCACCGGCACCAGCACGGCGGCCTGGCCGAGCCGGTCGGCGAGCCGGCCGGTCTGCGGGCCGACCAGCGCCTGCGCGGTGGCGGCGGTGGCCGCGACGGCACCGGCGATGCCGTAGGAGCCGTTGGTGTCGAGCACCAGCAGCACGATGCCCAGGCTGAGCATCGCGTAGGGGAGCCGGGCCACGAAGGCGGGGAGCAGGAACGTCCAGGCACCGGGGGTGCGCAGCAGTGCGGTGTAGCCCACGCGGGTGGGGGCTTCGGTGGTGTCGTCGACCGTTGGGCGGGCCGCCACGGTCGGTCCTTCCTGCTGCCTGGTAGCGACCGCCGGGGCGGCGGAAAGCGAAAACCCCGACGGCGCCGAGAGTCGTCCTCTCGTGCGTCGACCGGGGTTGATACCGGGTCCGAGCCGCGGCCCTCCGACGAGGGCCGCACGCCCCGAGAAGGGGGGCCGCCGGACCGCGGCCGCCGAGCGGTCGCGCCAACTCTGCATCAGGCAGAAAGTTGCGGGTGGATCTGGTAGTACGTCCGGCCCATGGTACGGGACCGTCAACCGGTGCCGGGAAGGATCACTTCCCGTTCAGCCATCCTGCCAGCTTGCCGCCCCGGTCGACGGCCCGCAGCCGCCGCTCGGTGGCCTCGCCCACCGCGTCGGTGGTGACCACCAGCAGCTCGTCGCCCGACCGCAGCACCGTGCTGCGGTCCGGCACGAAGCTCTTGTCGTCGCGGACCACCAGGGTGACCGCGGCGCCGGCGGGCAGCCGCAGCTCGGCGACCTCCACGCCGGATATTCGGGAGCCCGGCGCCAGCGCCACCGAGAGCAGGTGCCCGCGCAGCCGCTCCAGCGGTGCCGACTCGACGTCCAGGTCGTGGCCGAGCGCACCGGCCCCGATCCGCAGCCGGCGGGCCAGCCAGGGCAGCGTGGGGCCCTGCACCAGGGTGAAGACCACCACCAGGACGAAGACGATGTCGAAGGCCTCCCGGGCGTTCGGCACACCGCCCACCAGCGGGATGGTGGCCAGCACGATCGGCACCGCCCCGCGCAGCCCGGCCCAGCTGAGCAGCGCCTGCTCGCGCCAGGGCAGCCGGAACGGGGTGAGGGTGAGCAGCACCGAGAGCGGCCGGGCGAGCAGCACCAGCACCGCGCCGATGACCAGCGCGGGCAGCACCGCCGAGCCCATGGTGGCGGGCGTGCAGAGCAGGCCGAGCAGGACGAACATGCCGATCTGCCCGATCCAGGCCAGGCCGTCGGCGAAACCGCGCACCGCCGGGCCGTGCGGCAGCTTGGCGTTGCCGAGCAGCACCGCGCTGACGTAGACGGCCAGGAAGCCGGAGCCGTGCAGCAGCGCCCCGGCCGCGTAGGCGAGCGAGGTGAGGGCGAGCACGGCGATGGGGTAGAGGCCGGAGGCGGGCAGCGCGAGCTGCCGCAGGGCGTACGCGCCCAGCTTGCCGACGGCCAGGCCGACGGCGGCGCCGATCGCCAGCTCCATGAGGATGGTGCCGAGCAGCACGTACCAGGTGTCGAGCGGCCCGGTGCCGGCGAAGGCGACCACCAGGATGACCACGGGGGCGTCGTTGAAGCCGGACTCGGCCTCCAGCAGGCCGCTGAGCCGGGCCGGCAGCGGCACGGTGCGCAGCACCGAGAAGACGGCGGCGGCGTCGGTGGAGGAGACCACCGCGCCGAGCAGCAGCGACAGCCGCCAGTCCAGCCCGACCAGCAGGTGGGCCCCCGCGGCGGTGACGAAGACGCTGATCCCGACGCCGACGGTGGCCAGCGCGGTGGCCGCCGGCAGCACCGGCCGGATCTCGCGCCAGTTGGTCTTCAGGCCGCCCTCGGCCAGGATGACCACCAGGGCGGCGTAGCCCAGCACTTGGGTGAGTTCGGCGTCGTCGAAGGTGACGCCCAGTCCGTTCTGCCCGATCGCCATGCCGATGCCCAGGTAGAGCAGCAGGCTGGGCAGTCCGGATCTGCTGGCCAGGCGCACCGCGACCACGGCGACCAGGAGGATTGCGGAGCCTTCGAGCAGCAGCTTGTTCAGGTGGTCAACGGTCACGCAGGGGCACCTCGACGTCTCGGGCGTCCGTCGGGCAGCGCGGTCGGGCAGCCGTGACGGGCGGGGGCGGGGAGGGTCACTGTGGTGGGCGACGGGGTGAACGGGCCCGGTGGGGCTGTGGACGGGCAGGGTGACACATGGTTAGCCGCGGGATCGTTACCCTGACTAACATTTTACGCGATCTTTGCACTGGCCCTGACGGTGGGTCGGCACGCGGTGGCCCACGGGCCAACCCGGACGGAGCGCCTCACCCGCGCCGGGTAGGGTCCCTGTGGTTACGTTGCCCCGCTCCCTGCACCTAGGACCGAGATGCCCCGCTCGCGACGCTCCAAGAAGTTTCGGCGCGCCCGACTGCTAGTGCTATTGCTCGTCGTGCTGCTGGTGGCCGGTGCGTCGGCCGGCGGATGGTACGCGGTGAACACCGTGCGCGCCTCTTTCCCGCAGGTCAGCGGCACGGTCCAGGTGCCGGGCCTGAGCAGCTCGGTGCAGGTCAAGCGGGACGCCCAGGGGATCCCGCAGATCTACGCCGACACGCCCGAGGACCTGTTCAAGGCCCAGGGCTACGTCCAGGCGCAGGACCGGTTCTGGGAGATGGACGTGCGCCGGCACATCACGGCCGGCCGGCTGTCGGAGATGTTCGGCTCCAGCCAGGTCGACAACGACGCGTTCATCCGCACCATGGGCTGGCGCGAGGTGGCGCAGAAGGAGTACGACACCGTCCTCAGCCCGGACACCAAGAAGGACCTGCAGGCCTACTCGGACGGTGTGAACGCCTGGCTCTCCAAGCACCCCGGCGGGGCCGCCGCCTCGCTGGAGTACACCCTCCTCGGCACCGTCAACAGCGGTTACAAGCCGGAGCAGTGGACGCCGGTGGACTCGGTCGCCTGGCTGAAGGCGATGGCCTGGAACCTCTCCGGCAACGTGCAGGACGAGATCGACCGCTCGCTGCTGAGCCAGACCTTCACCCAGGACCAGATCAACCAGCTCTACCCGGACTACCCCTACGACCGGAACCCCACCATCACCCAGGGCGGCACGGTCGGCGCGGACGGCACCTACAAGCCCGCGGGGTCCACCGGCACCACCGGCGCGGTCCAGCAGGGCTCCGCGGTGACCAAGGGCCTGCAGGACGTCTCCGGCAAGATGGGCAAGCTGCCGCAGCTGCTCGGCCCGCAGGGGCAGGGCATCGGCTCCAACTCCTGGGTGGTCTCCGGCAGCCACACGGTCAGCGGCAAGCCGCTGCTGGCCAACGATCCGCACCTGGGTCCCGGTCTGCCGAACGTCTGGTACCAGATGGGCCTGCACTGCCGGACCGTCAGCCCGAGCTGCCAGTACGACACCACCGGCTTCACCTTCGCCGGCATGCCGGGCGTGGTGATCGGCCACAACCAGTCGATCAGCTGGGGCTTCACCAACATGGGCGCCGACGTGGCCGACCTCTACCTGGAGAAGATCACCGGTCCCGACACCTACCTGAAGGACAACCAGGACCAGAAGTTCGCCACCCACCAGGAGACCATCAAGGTGGCCAACGGGGCGGACCGCACCATCACGGTGCGCGCCACCACCAACGGACTCGGCAACCAGTGCCCGCTGATCTCCGATCAGAGCACCGAGGACCAGAACGTCGGCACCTACGCGCCGGTCGGCAACTCGGCACCCGACCGCGGCACCTCCGGCTACGGCGTGGCGCTGTGCTGGACCGCGCTCAATCCGGGCAGGACCATGGACGCGGTCTTCGAGATGGACCGGGCCACCGACTTCACCGCGTTCCGCGCGGCGGCCAAGGACTTCGCCGTCCCCGCGCAGAACCTGATCTACGCCGACACCCAGAACCACATCGGCTACCAGGCGCCGGGCGTCATCCCGGTCCGCGGCAAGGGCGACGGCCGCTACCCGGCCCCGGGCTGGGACTCCGGCTACGACTGGAAGGGCTACCTGGACTTCAAGTCCCTGCCCTGGGTGGAGGACCCGCCGTCCGGCTACATCGTCACCGCCAACCAGCCGGTGGCCGACCAGAGCTACAAGCCGCTGATCACCAACGACTGGGAGTACGGCACCCGGGCCAAGGAGATCGACGACCAGATCAAGGCCCGACTGGCCAACGGCGGCAAGATCTCGCCGGACGACATGCAGTCGATCCAGCTGGACAACGCCAGCGTGATGGCCAAGACCCTGGTGCCGCTGCTGCTCAAGGAGCAGGTCACCGACCCGTACGTGCGCCAGGCCCAGGACCTGCTCAAGGACTGGAACTACAACCAGGACGCCGACTCGGCCGCCGCCGCCTACTACAACGGCGTCTGGCGCCAGCTGCTCACCCTGGCCTTCGGGCAGAAGTTCCCGGCCTCGGTGCGCGCCCAGGGCGACTGCCTGCTGGTCGCGCAGAAGGTGGACGCCAATCAGCCGGCCGGCTCGGTCGGCGGTGAGACGAAGATCGTCACCCAGTGCGGCACCCGCAAGCCCAGCCAGGCTCAGCCGGACGGCGGCGACCGCTGGATGGAGGTCGTCCGGCAGCAGCTGGCCGACCCGAACAGCTCGTGGTGGGACTACGTCGACTCCAACCACGTGCAGCAGCACGGCCTGGACAACCTGCTGAAGGAGGCGATGAAGGACGCCCGCCAGGACCTCACCGCCCACCTCGGCAAGGACATCTCCACCTGGAGCTGGGGCCGGCTGCACGAGCTGAGCCTCAACGAGCAGACCCTCGGCGTCGACAACTCCTCGATCGCCTCGGGGCTGATCCACCGGCTGCTCAACCGCGGCCCGTTCCAGCTGTCCGGCGGCTCGGCGGCGGTCGACGCCACCGGCTGGACCGCCGCGGCCGGCTACGACGTGGACTGGGTCCCGTCGATGCGGATGGTGGTCGACCTGAACGACTTCAACGCCTCCCGTTGGATCAACGTGGGCGGTGAGTCCGGGCACGCCTTCGACGACAACTACGACGACCAGACCGGCCTGTGGGCCCAGGGCAAGATGCTGACCTGGGCGTACTCCAGCCAGGCAGTGGACCAGGCGACCAGGAACACGCTGACCCTGCAGCCCTGAGCCACCCCGCCCGAGGCCCGCCCCGACTCCTGGAACCCAGGCTCCGTCAGGGCGGGCCTTCGCGCGGTCAGAACCGGTGCACGCCGTCCGACGTCACCACCGCGTGCACGGGGTGGTCGTGCGGCTCCACGGGCACGCGCTCCAGCAGCTCCTCCGGGTAGAGCAGGGTGACCAGCAGCGGCGTGGCACCGGCGGCGGTCAGCCGGGCCAGCACCCGGTCGTAGGAGCCGCCACCGCGGCCCAGCCGCAGCCCGCGCCGGTCCACCGCCAGGCCCGGCAGCAGCACCACGTCGGCAGCGGTGACCGCGTCCGGGCCCAGCCGCTCGCCGGTCGGCTCCAGCAGGCCGCGCGCCGCCGGGGCGAGCCGGTCCGGGCCCTGGTAGGCGGCCCAGTCCAGGTCGTTGTCCGGCAGCAGCACCGGCAGCAGCACCCGGGTGCCGCGCCGGTGCAGCCGGTCGAGCAGCGGGCGGGTGCCGGGCTCCGCGCCCACCGAGACGTAGGCGGCCACCACGGCGCCCGCCGGCAGCAGGGTCAGCGCCCGCTCGGCGATGGCCGCGGCCGCCGTCGACCGCCGTTCGGGGGACAGGGCGCGCCGGGCGGCGAGCAGCCGTGACCGCAGCGCGGCCTTGTCGTTGTACAAGAGATCGTCGGACACGGCTCCGATCCTCCCCCAGCCCGCCCCCAGGGAGTCCCATGTCCCTCCTGATGCCTGCCACAGCCCTGCTCAGCGTGGTGTCCGCCGGGACCGGCTGGGTGCTGTGGGCCCGCCTGCGCCGCCTGCGACAGGCCACCGCCGGCGAGGCGGCGGGGTTGCGCCGGCGGCTGGCCGAGCTCCAGGAGCGCTGCGACGAGCTGGCCCGGCTGGCGGCCCGCGACCCGGTCACCGGGGTGTGGAACCACCGCCACCTGCAGCAGACCCTGGAGCGCGAGGTGGAGCGCTGCGCCCGCCGCCGGAAGCCGGGGGAGCGGGGGCCGGAGCTGGCCGTGGTGCTGCTGGAGGTCGAGGGCTTCGACGCGGTCACCGCCGAGCACGGCCGGGGCCGGGCCCGGGCCGTGCTGCGCGACCTGGCCCAGCGGCTCACCGTCGAGGTGCGGCGCACCGATGTGCTCGGGCTGGTCGGCGGCACCGAGTTCCTGGTGGTGCTGCCGGACACCGGCGCGGCCGGGGCGGCCAAGGTGGCCGAGCGGCTCTGCTGGGCGGTCCGGCGGCACCGGCTGCTGGACTTCGCGGTCGACCCGGTGGACTCCCGGGAGCGGCCGCGGCCCACCGCCAACGGCCTGCTGGCCACCGCCGGCATCGCGGTGCTGCCGGACGACGGCGGTCACCCGGTGCCGCTGCTGCGGGCCGCCGACCGCGCCCTGGCCGCGGCCAAGCAGCAGGGGGGTGGACAACGGCGCGTATCCGGTTCAGGACGGCACGGTAGTGTGTCGGCCTGTGCCGCGCCGGGCCCCAGCGCCCGGTCCGGCCCTACCCGCAGTGTCGCGGCCGTGGTTGTCCCCGGCGAGGTTCGTCGTTCATAGCCGACCGACCCCTCCGGCGGTCAGCTCGGCCCTCCGCCCTCAGTAAGGTCAACGCATGACGACGAACTCCCGTATGCCCGTCACCAAGGCGGTTGTGCCCGCTGCCGGCCTCGGAACCCGCTTCCTCCCGGCCACCAAGGCCACGCCCAAGGAGATGCTGCCGGTCGTCGACAAGCCCGCGATCCAGTACGTCGTCGAGGAGGCCGCCGCGGCCGGACTCTCCGACATACTCATGGTCACCGGCCGCAACAAGCGCGCCCTGGAGGACCACTTCGACCGGGCTTACGAGCTGGAGGAGCTGCTCGCCCGCAAGGGCGACGAGGACAAGCTGCGCCGGGTCCAGGAGTCCGTCTCGCTGGCCAACATGCACTACGTCCGCCAGGGCGACCCCAAGGGCCTGGGCCACGCGGTGCTGGTGGCCGAGCAGCACGTGGCCGGCCAGCCCTTCGCGGTGCTGCTCGGTGACGACCTGATCGACCCGCGCGACCCGCTGCTGGCCCGGATGATCGAGGTCCAGCAGGAGCTGGGCGGCTCGGTGGTGGCCCTGATGGAGGTCGACCCGAAGCAGATCCACCTCTACGGCTGCGCCGCGGTCGAGGCCAACGGCCTCGGCGACGACGTCTTCCACGTCACCGACCTGGTGGAGAAGCCGGACCCGGCCGAGGCGCCCTCGAACTACGCCGTGATCGGCCGCTACGTGCTCGACCCCGCGGTCTTCGAGGTGCTGAAGAAGACCGAGCCGGGCCGCGGCGGTGAGATCCAGCTCACCGACGCGCTGCGCACCCTGGCTACGCTGAACGCCGAGGAGGGCGGTCAGGTGCACGGCGTGCTCTTCTCCGGCCGCCGCTACGACACCGGTGACCGAGCCGACTACCTGCGCGCGATCGTCCGGCTGGCCTGCGAGCGCGAGGACCTCGGCCCGGAGTTCCGCGGCTGGCTGAAGCAGTTCGTGGGGAGCGAGATGCAGGCCTGAGCGCCTGCCTCCAGCGAGTGCAGGCTCGGGCCTGCCGGAAGGCGGTAGCGGGATGACGACCGATCAGCACGGCCACCACCAGGAGCGCCGGCAGCAGGCGGACGCCTGTGCCACCGAGGCCCCCGGCCGACGGTACTGGACGGTCGACGAGCACCTGGCGGACGTGCTGGCCGCGGTCACCCCGCTGCCCCCGATCGAGCTGCGGCTGCTGGACGCCCAGGGCTGCCGGCTGGCCGAGGACGTGCCGGCCGGCAGCGACCTGCCGCCGTTCGACAACAGCTCGATGGACGGATACGCGGTGCGCACCGCCGACACCGTCAACGCCACCGAGCGGTACCCCTCGGTGCTGACCGTGGTCGGCGAGGTGGCCGCCGGCGCCGGCCGGCTGCCCGCGGTCGGCCCCGGCCAAGCCGTGCGGATCATGACCGGCGCCCCGGTGCCGCCCGGCGCCGAGGCGGTGGTCCCGGTGGAGTGGACCGACGGCGGCACCGGCACCGGCGAGGCCGCCCGGGCCATGGCCCCGGCCCGCGCCGACGAGGAGGTGCGGATCCGTCAGGAGGTCCGCGGGGGCGCGCACATCCGCCGCCGGGGCAGCGACATCGCGGCCGGCAGCACGGTGCTCCCGGCCGGCACCATGCTCGGCCCCACCCAGCTCGGCCTGCTGGCGGCGATCGGCCGCGGCAGCGTCAAGGCGCGGCCGCGCCCCCGGGTGGTGGTGCTCTCCACCGGCAGCGAGCTGGTGCCGCCCGGCGAGCCGGTCGGACCGGGTCAGATCTGGGACTCCAACAGCTTCACCCTGACCGCCGCCGCCCAGCAGGCCGGCGCGATCGCCTACCGGGTCGGCGGGGTGCCGGACGACGCCGAGCGGCTGCGCGCGGTGCTGGACGAGCAGCTGGGCCGGGCCGATCTGATCATCACCTCGGGCGGGGTCAGCGTCGGCGCCCACGACGTGGTCAAGGAGACCCTCCAGGACCACGCGGGCATGGACTTCCGGACCCTGCGGATGCAGCCCGGCAAGCCGCAGGGCTTCGGCCGGCTCGGCGGCCCGGACGGCGTGCCGCTGCTGGCCCTGCCCGGCAACCCGGTGAGCGCCTACATCTCGTTCGAGCTGTTCGTGCGGCCGGTGATCCGCACCATGCTGGGCGCCGCGGACGTGCACCGGCCCCGGGTGCTGGCGGTCTGCACGGCCGCGCTGCGCTCCCCGGCCGGGCGGCGGCAGTTCCTGCGCGGCCGCTACCTGGCCGACCAGGGCGCGGTGGAGCCGGTCGGCGGCGCCTCCTCGCACCTGGTCGGGGCCCTGGCCCGAGCCGACTGCCTGATCGTGGTGCCGGAGCGGACCGAGGCGGTGGCGGCCGGTGACGTGGTCGACGTGGTGCTGCTGCGCGACTGAACGGCGCCGCCCGGCTGACGGCGCCTCAGCCCATCGAGTGGCGCCGAGCGCGGTGCGGTGGGCCGGGAGCGGTACGGTAGCGGCCGGAATTCGCCCCGTCCTGCTGGAGAACTGACGTGACCACACCCCCCGGCGACCGCCTGACGCATGTGGACGAGACCGGCGCCGCCCGGATGGTCGACGTCTCCGAGAAGGAGACCACGGTGCGCACCGCGGTGGCGGCCGGCCGGGTGACCGTCTCGCCCCGGGTGGTCGAGCTCCTGCGCGGCGAGGGCCTGCCAAAGGGCGACGCGCTGGCCACCGCCCGGATCGCCGGGATCATGGGTGCCAAGAAGACCCCCGAGTTGATCCCGCTCTGCCATCCGATCGCCATCTCCGGCGTCCAGGTCGACCTGGCGGTGACCGACGGGGCGGTGGAGATCACCGCGACGGTGCGCACCGCCGACCGCACCGGCGTGGAGATGGAGGCGCTGACCGCGGTGGCGGTGGCCGGACTGACCCTGGTCGACATGGTCAAGGCGGTGGACAAGGCCGCCGCCGTCCAGGACGTCCGGGTGCTCAGCAAGTCCGGCGGCAAGAGCGGCGAGTGGGTCCGCGGCGGTGCCGCGTGAGAGCGCTGGCGATCACCGTGTCCAACCGCGCCGCGGCCGGGGTGTACCCGGACAGGGGCGGGCCGCTGCTGGTCGAGGGACTGCGCGCGATGGGCTTCGAGACGGACGGCCCGCAGCTGGTGCCGGACGGCGAACCGGTGCTGTCGGCGCTGCGGGCCGCGGTGGCGGCCGGCTACGACGTGGTGCTGACCACCGGCGGCACCGGGATCTCCCCGATGGACCTGACTCCGGAGATGACGGCACAGGTGATCGACCGTCAGGTGCCGGGCATCGCCGAGGCGATCCGGGCCCACGGCCGGGACAAGGTGCCGACCTCGGCGCTCTCCCGCGGCCTGGCCGGCCTGGCGGGCCGGACCGTGATCGTCAACCTACCCGGCTCCACCGGCGGGGTGAAGGACGGCCTGGCGGTGCTGGCTCCGCTGCTCCCGCACGCCGTGGACCAGCTGGCCGGCGGGGACCATCCGCGCCCGGCGGCCGGTGCCGAGGGGAGCACCAGCTGAGCGGCGGCTGGCCGGTGGAGCTGCGCGAGGGCGAGGTGGTGCTGCGACCGATCCGGCTGCGGGACCAGCGGGCCTGGCAGGAGGCGAGCCGGCGGAACCGGGACTGGCTGCGGCGCTGGGAGGCCACCGTGCCGCCCGCGCCGGCGGGGCGCGCCGTCGGACCGCGGCCGACCTACCGGCAGATGGTGCGCTACCTGCGCAGCGAGGCGGCGGCGGGCCGGATGCTGCCCTTCGTGCTGCTCTACCAGGGGCGTCTGGTCGGCCAGTTGACGGTGGGCGGGATCACCTGGGGTTCGATGTGCTCGGCCAACATCGGCTACTGGATCGACGAGGCGGTGGCCGGGCGGGGCATCATGCCGACCGCCGTGGCGATGGCCGTCGACCACTGCTTCCAGGGTTTGGGGCTGCACCGGATCGAGGTGTGCATCCGGCCGGAGAACCGGCCCAGCCGCCGGGTGGTGGAGAAACTCGGCTTCCGCTCCGAGGGGATGCGGCCGCGCTACCTGCACATCGACGGGGACTGGCGCGACCACCTGGTGTACGCGCTGACCGCGGAGGAGGTCCCCGAAGGACTGCTCCGGCGTTGGCGTTTGAGGTAATTGAATAAGTGTTCGAAATTGATATCGATATGGCATCGGCACGCGGTCAAGCGGTCACAAATACCGGCAAAATAGTCAGAGAATCAGTTTGGCGGGACGACACGCCGCGCCAAATTGCTGACGCCCTTACCCAACGCCCGTACGGTGTGAAACGTGAGCAGTAGCGGCCTCATCTACGCGGTCATCGTAGGGGCCTGGGCTGCCTATCTGGTGCCCATGTGGCTCCGCAGGCAGGACGAGCTCAACGAATCGCGCCCGACAGAACGTTTCAGCACCGCCATTCGCCTGCTGGCCGGGCGCTCGGCGCTGGAGCGGCGGGCGTCCCGGGCCCTGGGCGAAGACGACCCCACCGACTCCGCCGCCGACGGTGCGTCCGACGGCGGTGCCACCGGCGTGCCCGGCGAGATCCCGGCGGCGCTGCCCGCCGCCGAACCGGTCCGCACCGGACGGCTCGACCGCCGGGCCCGGCTGCTGGCCCGCCGGCGCCGGATGGTCACCCTGCTCTTCGGTGCCTTCGCGCTCGGCACGGTGGTCGCGGCGGTGGCCGGCGTCGCGTTCCTCTGGGTGCCGGCGCTGCCCGCCGTACTGCTCACCCTCTACATCGGCCACCTGCGCCGCCTGGAGCGCCAGCGCTGCGAGGTCAAGCTCGACCGGGCGCGGGCGGCGGCGGCCGCCGCGGCCGTGCGCGAGCGCGAGCACGCCAGGGCCCGCGTCGCCGGGACGGCCCCGCTCGCGGTGGCCGAGGAGGCCACCGAGCCGATCGAGTCGGCCCGGGCGCTCGCCACGGCCCAGGCGCTCGCCTCGGCCGCGGCCGCCGCCGAGGCGGAGCGGCCCGAGTCGGCCGCCCGGCAGGACCTGGTGGAGACGACCGACCACGAGGAGTGGGTCGACGGGCTGCGTGAGCGGGCCGCCGCCGGGCCGGACTCCTGGGAGCCCGTCCCGGTGCCGCTGCCCACCTATGTGACCGCCCCCGTCGCCCCCCGGGTCAACCGCGGCCTGGACCTCGCGGCCCCCGGCGCCTGGACGGCGTCGGCGGGCGCCCCCCGCCCCGCGGAAGCCCCCCGCACCCCGCTGTTCGACCAGTACCAGGACCCGGCCGCCCACACCCGCCCCCGCGCCGCCAACGAGTAGCCGGGGCGGCGGTACCCCTCCGACCAGGGGGGTGGTCACGAGCCCCCTCGAAAAGGTGCTAGAGTTTCTTCTCGTTGGGGCTGTGGCGCAGTCCGGTAGCGCACCTCGTTCGCATCGAGGGGGTCAGGGGTTCGAATCCCCTCAGCTCCACCTGACGACTGTTCACGAGTCAGCCTCGTGAAGGGTCACGAGATCCCGCTCGGTCCGCAAGGACCGGGCGGGATTTCTGTTTTTGGCGGGCCTGTTCGAGATGCGGGCGATCCGGGGGTGGGGGCGGCCCATGCCGGTGGGGTTGCCAACGGCGGTGTGACGTAGATCGCTTCGGGTTTCGCATGAACCGCTCGTCAGCCCGGGGGTGGGGAGGGCCCGTTGAAAGCGGGGCGGCCGGGGCGGGTTGTCGGTGTGCTGTCGTCGATCTGTCGGCGATCTGTGGGTGGCTGCTGCGACCTTGAGTGGTGGGTGGTCGCCGCGCATCGGCGCTCCGGCTCGACCGTGCCCGTCCAGTCGCCCTGAGCCTGAGGAGCCTGCCGCCATGACCTCCGATCCGCCTTCCCGGAGTTGGGACGTTCGTCGTCTGCCAGGTGCCGAGGGCAGGACCTTCCTGGTCACCGGTGGAAACGCGGGGATCGGCTACTTCACCGCGGAACAGCTCGCCGGAACCGGGGCCGACGTCGTGCTCGGCGGTCGGGACCCCGCGAAGGCCGAAGCCGCCATGGCCTCGATCCGCTCCCGGGTCCCCGGCGCGCGCGTGCGTCACCTCCGGCTGGACCTCGCCGACCTGTCGTCCCTCAGGGCCTCTGTGGACGCGTTGGAGCTCGAACAGCTCGACGCGGTGGTCTACAACGCCGGAATCGCCCTCGACGAGCCACCGCGTCGCGAAACCCAGGACGGCAACGAGCTCATGTTCGGGACCAACCACCTCGGGCACTTCGCGCTGACCCAGTGGCTGGCGCCGCTGCTGTCGGCCGCGCCGGCAGGCCGCATCGTGACGGTCGGCAGTTTCGCGGCCAGGTCCGAGCGACTGGACCTGGACGATCCGCAGTCCACCAAGGACTACCGGCCAAAGCGCACCTACGGGCGGTCGAAGCTGGCGCAGATGCACTTCGGCTTCGAGCTCGACCGCCGCTTGCGGGCCGCCGGCAGCACGGTGCTCAGCGTGGTGGTCCACCCCGGCGGCGCGCTGGATTCCCTCACACCCGCCCGCCCGCCGGTGCACGTGACGACCGTCGGCGAGCGGCTGAGCGGCCTGCCTGCCGGCCTCTTCGTCCAGGGCAAGCACGCCGGAGCCTGGCCCGCGGTGCGGGCCGTCCTCGACCCGCAGGTGAGGGGAGGACAGCAGTGGGGACCGAGGGTCTTCGGCCTGCGGGGCAAGCCACGGCCGGAGCCCCGCTACGACAACCTGACCGACACCGCGGTCGCGGCCCGGCTTTGGGCCGTCAGCTGCGACCTGGCCGACGTCGACCCGAACCTCGGCCTCCCGTAGGCGTCCCACCGCCGAGACAGCGGTCCGGTGTCTGCCGCCCACTGGGCTGGTGGCCGGCTGGGGCGAGCCGTTCCCGCGCTGGAGCCCGTTCGTCGGCAGCCGTCGGGTGCCCCCACCCGCCGCCGTGATCCCGGTGCTGCTGGGCGGCCCGGCCCTGGTGGCGATGTTCGACCTCATGCCGCTCGCCTGGGCGGGCATCCTGCCCGAGGCGGGGTCCAGCAGCGGATGGTGGATGGCTCTGGCCCGGCTGCGCAGCGGCCCGGCGATGCCGTGGGGGCCGATCGTGCCGGCTCTGGCTCGGGCCCTGGCCTACTACCGGCGGCGCCGACCTGCCTGACGGGCCCGCCGGTCCGGCCCGCCGAGCCCGGTCTCCAATGGACCGTTGGCCGACGGGCGCCCGGAGCGGACCAGGGCGCCCGCGACACGGATCACATGACGTTGCTCTGGTAGGCGGTGGCCCCCTGCACGTTGGCGGCTATGGCGGTGTACGCCTGGATGTTCGACGCCCGTTCCAGCTCCGCGGCGCCCGGCACCAGCGACTGGTAGCGGCGGGCCTGGGCATGCCCCGCCGCCAGGGCCGGCAGTGCGGTGGCGGCCCCGGAGCGGGGGATGCCGAGGGCGTCGGCGATCGCGTCCCCGTGGAAGTGGCGGGCCAGGGCGTTCATCAGGTCCTGCGCCGACTCCTTGGTGAAGGTCGACCGCGGGGCCTGGGCGAGGAACTCGGCCGTGGCGTCGTAGAGGGCCCTGTTGAGCACCCGGCTGTTGGCGTCGGGTGCGTCGCTGGTTGAGTCCAGCAGGTCCGCGAGCGCCGACGCCTCGGCGTGACTGCGGGTGCCGAGGAAGAAGCCCTCGTCCAGGCCCAGGAGACGGGCGACGTACCACCAGTACTCGTAGAGGCTCCGCTGCTCCTCCTCGGTCAGGACGAATCCCACGGCGGCCAGGAAGGAGTACGGCACCACGGTGAAGTCCAGCCAGGTGCGGGCGACGTCCACCTGGTTGATCGGCAGGCCCCAACGCCCGGTGTCCCAGCCGTGCTTGAGCGCCGTCGCCCGGATCCGGGCGTGCAGCAGGCGTACTTGGACGGTCTGGAGGTAGCCGGTCGCCCCTCGAAGGAGTCCGCCCGGGAGGATCGCGCTGATCTTCCACAGGCTGGTCTCGGCGAGCCGCCGGGCCGCCATCGTGTCGAGCTGCCCGGTCTGGACGAGGAGCCGGGCGATGCTCGGCGAGCTGTAGGTGTGGGACAGCGAACCGGCGGAGAACGCGAGCGTGTTCCACAGCGGCGGCACCAGGTGCGCGACCCGGTCACCGGCCGCCAGGGCCTCCCGGTCGACCCAGTCGGGCAGCGTTTCGAGCTGCTGCAGCAGTGCCCCGATCGCCGGCGGCGGGTCGCCCAGGGTGCTCAGGCCGTCGGCGAGCCCCTGGTTGAGGAGCCGGCGGCCGTCCTTGCCCAGGGCGTCCAACTCGGCTGTCACGGCGTCGGCGAGCGGGTCGCCCACAGTGAGCATGCGGGCCATGTGCTCGGCCCGCTCGCCGTGCGCTGCCTTCGCCGCCTCGAAGTTGACGAGGCGCTCGGGGAGCGGGGCGGTGGTGTGGGTCGTCGTCATAGATGTGTGATCCGGTCCGGTGAAGGTGTGTCAGTTCGAACTGTCTGAAAGGCTACGGGCATGCGATTCGATGCCGTTCCGATGCCGCCCGCCGTCGCCGCCCGGCCGCGGGACGAGCGGGGCTACCCGGTGCCCGCGATCACGCCCTGGGAGGACGGGGAGCCGACGTTCGCGCTCACCGACTACGAGCGCAGCGCCCGGTGCGCGCGCCGGCGGGAGTGCTCGGTGTGCGGGGAGCTCATGGAGCGGGGGCCGGTGTGGCGGGTGGTGGGCACCACCGAGGCCGAGGCGATCGGGCGGGCGCTGGCCGCCGGGGCGCCGTACCGCAACATGGCCCCGACCCTGGAGGGGCCGGGGCACCGGGCCTGCATGCTCTACGCGTCGATGGTCTGCCCGTACCTGGCCCGCCCCAACGCCCGGCGCTCGCGGGACGTGCAGGGGGCGGAGGAGGTGACGGGCGAGCTGGTCCGCGGCAGGGCCCGGGGCACCATGGGGGCGGTGGTCGGCTTCGCGGACTACGAGTTCGCGATCACCGCCACCCGGGTGCTGTTCCGGTTCCTGGACGTGGTGGAGTTCCTGCCGCACCAGGAGGCGGCCGACCAGCTGGCCGCGCTCCGGGCCGAGCTTCAGGGGCGGTAGGCGGGCAGGCCCGGCATGGCGGCGCCGCCCGGGTGCGGGAGCAGCTCGCCGTCGGCAGGCATGGCGGCGGTGCCGTTCGGGGTGCGGACGGTGACCTCCTTGCCGTCCGGCGAGAAGGCGGGCTCGGTGTAGTCGGTGGTGGCCCCCGGGGTGAGGTCCTGGGGGGTGATCGTGTTCTGGCCCAGCCGCACCTCGAAGAGGTGGTCGTGGCCGCCGACCGAGCGGACGAAGACCACCTCGTTGCCGTCCGGTGAGAGCGCCGGCTCGGAGCCCTCGGTGAGCTTGTAGCCCTGCTGGCGCGTGTAGTCGTCGCGGATGTAGACCGAGCCGTCGGCGGTGTTCTCGTAGGCGATGCTGCCATGGGTGCCGCCCACGTTCGCCCAGGTGTTGGCGGTCTGCGGCAGGGTGACCGGTCCGTTGTCGCCGGGGGCCCCGGCGCTGAGCGGCAGCACCGTGGGGGTGCCGTTGACGGCGTCGCCCCGCACCTGCATCAGCTTGGTGGTGCCGCCCCGGTCGGCGGTGAAGATGATGGTGTCCCGGTTCGGGAGGCCGATCTGGGGATCGGGCATGGTCATCATCCAGGTGGGGTGCGACCAGGTCTGGCCGCCGGGGTTCTTGGCGGCCACGATCTGGTCGGTGCCGTCCGGCTTGGCGGTCACCAGGTCGCCGTTGCCGTTGACGAACACCGCCCTGCTGCCGTCCGGGGCCCAGGCGAGGTCGCGCACCCGGGTGTGGAAGTCGACGACGGAGTCGGGCATCTGCACCAGGTTGGTGCCGTTGCTGATGGTCAGGTGCGGGGTGCCGGTGCCGCGGGTGGGCGCGCCGGGGCCGCTCGGCGTGGCGCTGCCGCCGGGAGCCGGGGCACCCGTGCGGGTCGCGGACGGCCTCGGGGTGGTGCCGTTTCCGGTGGGCGTCGAGCCGGCGGCGGGCGTCTGGGCTCCGGGGGCCGACGGGGTGGCGGTGGCCGACGGGACGGCGGCGGGTGACGACGCGGCGGGCTCGGTGGCGGTGAGCGTCGCGGCGGGCGAGGACGCGGCCGACGGCGCGGCGCCGTCCGGCCCGCAGGCCGTCAGCAGCAGGGTGGAGCCGACGCTCAGCGCGGCGGTGAGGGCCAGAGCGGCGGCGGAGCCGCGACGACGGCGAACGGCCATGGGAACTTCCCCCCGGAAGGTGCGGTGTTCAGCTGGTGTGGGCACCAGTCTGGCGGCCGCAACGTCCGGTTCCGGTCGGGCGGCCGTCACAGCTCTGTCACAAGCCCTACAAGCCCAGGGTGCGGGCCCGCAGCGCCGCCCGTTCCAGCAGCCGGTGGATGTCGGCCTGCCGGGTGGTGGGCCGGTCGTTGTACTCGTCCGGGGAGTTGACGGGGCGTCCGGTGGCGTGCAGCACCTCCATCACCTGGACCCGCGCCGTCTGCACGGTGGCCGGGCGGCCGTAGCCGTGGGCCAGCACGGCCGCCTGGGCGCCGAGCAGGCAGACCCGCCCGTCGGCGTCCCACAGCGCGCCCTGCAGCCAGCCGGCGGCGGCGAGGTAACGGGAGGTCAGCTCCAGGTGCTGGGCCGCGCTGACCGGCACCGGCCGGGCGGGGCGGCGGGCCAGCCGGTCCAGCGCGGTGCGGCGGGGGAGCGGGTGCCCGGCGTACCAGGGCTGCACGGTCCGGCCCAGCGGGCAGACGTACGCCACCGGGTGCCGGGCCGGGGCCGGCAGCCCGGCGAGGTAGGCCTCGATCTCGGCGATCAGGCCGGTGGCATCGACGGTGAGGTCGACGACGGGTGGGGTTGGTGGCAGCAGGGTCGGATGCACGGCAGGTCTCCTCTGTCCGTATTTGTGCCGTTTCATCCTGCGGGTCCGGGGTCGCACGCGCACGCAAGCCCCGGGTCCGTGTCGCCTCCGGGGCGGCCTCAGACGGCCGCGAGGGCCGCCAGCGCGCTGCGGATCTCCGCCGCCGGGTCACCCGCGTGGTAGGGGTGCTCGCTCGGTTCGATGGCGTCCAGGAACTCCTGGTAGCGCACCGCGTAGCCGAGGTGCCCGAACGGCGCGGCCAGTCGCAGCGCCCGCTCCGGATCGCAACCCGGCACCAGGGTGCGCCAGCTCTCGCACCAGGCGGCGGCCGCCTGGGCCCAGCGCTCCTCGGAGCAGAACTCCTTCGGCCGCAGCCCGTCGATCGCCGGGTGCCCGTAACAGGCGTCGGCGAAGTCCACCAGCACCGTGCGGCGGCCGTCGGAGCGCCAGTTGCCGGGGTGGAAGTCGCCGTGCAGCACCACGTCGGGCAGCCCACATGCGGTCAACTGCTCCACCAGGTGCGGCAGACGGGCGACCAGGGCGCGAGCGTCGGCCAGTTCGGCGGCGGTCAGCTCGGCGGCGGCCGGGCCGTCGAGGAGCGCCTCGACGGCCGGGACCAGGGCGGCCGGGGTGCGGTCCCGCAGTCCGGCCGGGGCACCGCCCGGGTAGCTCGCGGCGAGTGCGGCCTGGGCCCGGACCAGCCGCGGCACCGCGTCGGCGACCACCTCGGCGGACGGGCCCCAGCAGTCCTCGCCGGGCACGTGGTCGAGCAGCAGCAGACGCCGGCCCGGATCGGCGGCCACCACCGTCGGGGTCGACTCCGGGTCCACCGAGGCGAACAGGGCGATCACCGCGGCCTCGTCCACCGCGAACTGCCGCCCCGTCTTCAGCCAGACCGGCCCGGCGGCGGTGGGCAGCCGGAACAGCCCGGCCAGGTTCCAGGTCTTCACCTGCTCGACCGGACCCGTGGGTTGGCGGCCGGCCGCCGCCAGCGCCTGCTCCGCCCAGTCCAGCGCGGCCCGCACCCCGGCGGCGGTGGCGTACCCGGCGCGGTGCGGCTGCGGACGCAGCGCCTCCCGCTCGGCCGGCGTGGCGGGCCGCAGCACCAGGTCGGCGGGCGGCTCGGCCAGCAGCTCGGCGTGGTAGCTCACCAGGCCGCCGCGTCCGCCGCCCCCGCCCCGGACGTCCAGCAGGCGCAGCACCACGGTCGGCACGCCCAGCAGTTCGGCCAGGTGCTGGTTCACCGGCGCCACGTCGTGCCAGCGCGGCCGGTCCACCGGGAACGGTCCGACCACCCCCAACTGCCGTTCGTGATGGGTCAGCAGGACGTTCACCGTACGATCGGTAGCACTGTTCACCGGGGCAGTCTGCTGGTCGAACGGGTGGTCGGCGAGCGAATTTCGAAGGGGGGTGCGGCGAGTGACCGGGCTGCGACTCGCTGGGGTGGGCAAGCGCTACCGACGCGGTGGACCATGGGTGTTGCGCGATCTGGAGCTGACGTTGCCGGCCGGTGCGCTGGTGCGGATCGAGGGCGCCAACGGCAGCGGCAAGTCCACCCTGCTCAAGCTGGTCGGCGGGATCGAGCCGCCGAGCCGGGGGCGGATCGAGACGTCCGGTCGGCGGGCCTACGTGCCCGAACGGTTCCCGCCCGCGCTGCCGTTCGACGCCGGCGACTACCTCTGCCGGCTGGGCCGGATCCACGGGCTGAGCGCCCGGACGGCGGCCGAGCGGACCGCGTACTGGTTGGAGCGGTTCGGGATCGCCGACCGGGCCGGCACCCCGCTCAACCGGCTCTCCAAGGGCACCTGCCAGAAGGTGGCCGTCGCCCAGGCACTGCTCGCCGAGGCCGATGTGCTGCTGCTGGACGAGGCGTGGACCGGGCTCGACCAGGCCGCCCGGGCGGTGCTCGACGAGGCGGCGGCCGAACGCGCCGGACAGGGCGGCACGGTGCTCTTCGTGGACCACGATCCTCCGCCGTCCTCCGGCCCGGGGTACCCCCATCGCCTCGCCGGGCTGACCACCGCCGCCTACCTGGTCCAGGACGGGCGGGTGACGGCGCGTGAGGTGCCGGCGGCGTCGGCCCCCGGCCCGGGGGCGCCCCCGGGGGAAGACCGGGGACGGATGCAGCTGCTGGTCGCCGCCACCGCCGAGCTGCCCGAGCTGCTGCCCGGCACCCCGGAGCGCAGGCCGCAGCCGGACGGCACGGTGCGGCTGCTGGTGGCCGCCGAGCACTCGGACGCGCTGTTGCGCCGACTGCTCGGTGGGTCCGCGCCGGCGCACATCCTGGAGGTGACGCGCGTGGCGGCACAGTCGGGTCCGGAAGCGAAGCCGCTGGTGGCACGGGCGAGTTCGGAGACTCGGACGGTGGCGGAGCGGGCGAGTGCGGAGCCTCGGACGGCGGCGGAGCGGGGATGACGGCGCTGACCCGCTATCAGGTGGAGCTTCTGCTGCGCTCGCAGCGCTGGCTGCCGCCGTTCCTCGGCTACGCGCTGCTGCTGGCCGTCGGCGTGCAGACCGGCAGCCCGCTGCTGGACAGCCTCGGCGTGAACGCCGCACTGCTGGTGCCCGTGACCGCCTGGTACGCCCGGAGCACGCTGGCCGATCCTCCCCCAGCCTCCGGCCGGGGGTACCCCCATGCGGCCCGGGCGGTGCTGGTGGCCGCGCGGGGCGCGGCCCGCGTCCAACTCGCCGCGCTGCTCGCGGCGCTGCTGGCCGGACTGCTGCTGGCGGTGCTCGGAACGGCGGCGGTCTGGGCGCTCAGCGGGCCCACCGCCATCCCCCAGCCCCCGGCCGGGGGGACGCCCACGCCGGGCCACCAGGTGTCCGTGCCGGGTGCCCTGCTGGCCGGCCTGCTCGCCGCGGTGACCTGTGTGCTCACCGGGCTGGCCGTCGGCGCGCTCTGCCACCGGCCGGTGCTGCTGCGCGCCGGCTACGGGATGCTGGGCGCGCTGGGGCTCTCCGTGCTGGTGCTGGTGATGCCGGGCTCGCCGGCCAACCAGGCGGTGCGGGCCCTGGTCACCGGCTCCCGGCTGGCCCGGGTGGAGCTGCCGGTGCTCGCGCTGGTCACCGCCGCGGTGCCGGCCGCTCTGGTCGGGGCCGGCTCGGCGTGGCTGGCCGGACGGCGGACCGAGTGATGTCTATCGTGACGTCATCCTGACCAGCCCCCAGCCGTCCACCGCCGGAGGCCCCGCATGGCCTTCCCCGCCGCCGTCGCGGCCGACCGGCCCCGATCGGCAGGGCCGCGCCCGTCCAGCGGCCGGACCGTCGAACTGTTCCTGGTGCTGGGGGCGGTGGGGATCGCGGTGTTCGGATACGTCGAGGTCGGCGCCGAGTTGGACGGCCGCCCGCCCGCCGACGCGCTCCGCTACGGCGCGGCCCTGGGCGGCCTGGCGCTGCTGGCCCACCTGCTGGTGCGCTGGAGGGCGCGGTACGCCGACCCGCTGTTGCTGCCGATCGGCGTGCTGCTCAACGGGATCGGACTGGTCGTCATCTACCGGCTGGACCGGGCCACCCCGCACAGCTCGGCGGCGCCCACCCAACTGCTCTGGTCGACCCTGGGAGTGGGGCTCTTCGGGCTGGTGCTGGTGCTGCTGCCGGACCACCGGTGGCTGCGCCGCTACGCCTACAGCGGTGCGCTGGTCGCCCTGGTGCTGCTGGTCCTGCCGATCTTCTTCCCGGCGGTCTACGGCTCGCGGATCTGGATCACCGTCGGCTCGTTCTCCATCCAGCCCGGGGAGTTCGCCAAGGTCCTGCTGGTGATCTTCTTCGCCGCCTACCTGGCGGTGCACCAGGACACCCTGGCGCTGACCGGCCGCCAGGTCTGGCGGCTGCGGCTGCCGCCCGGGCGGGTGCTCGGGCCGGTGCTGCTGGTCTGGGCGGTCTTCATCGGGGTGCTGGTGCTGGAGACCGACCTCGGGATGTCGCTGCTCTACTTCGGCATCTTCGTGGTGATGCTCTACGTCGCCACCGCCCGCATCGGCTGGATCGTCATCGGCCTGCTGCTGGCCGCCGCCGGCGTGACGGTGGTCGGCTGGCTCTCGCCGCACGTGCACGCCCGGGTCGAGCAGTGGCTGCACCCGCTGGCCTCCATCCAGGCCGGGCAGGGCGCCAACCAGATCGCTCAGTCGCTGTTCGCCTTCGCCTGGGGCGGCCTGCTCGGCACCGGTCTCGGCAAGGGGCACTCGATCCTGATCGGCTTCGCGGCCAAGTCCGACTTCATCCTGGCCACCATCGGCGAGGAGCTCGGCCTGACCGGCCTGCTGGCGCTCTTCCTGCTCTACGCGCTGCTGATCTCCCGCGGCTTCCGGACCGGAATCGCGCTGACCGACCCGTTCGGCAGGCTGCTGGCGATCGGGCTGGCCACCATCATCGGACTGCAGCTCTTCGTGGTGGCCGGCGGAGTGCTGGCGCTGATCCCGCTGACCGGAGCCACCCTGCCGTTCATCGCGCAGGGCGGGTCGTCGGTGGTGACCAACTGGATCATCGTGGCCCTGCTGGTGCGCCTCAGCGACCAGGCCCGCCGCACCCTGCTCAGGGTCGCATGACGCCCGACGCCTCCGGGCGGCGCCCCGGCATCCGGATCACCGCCCGCCGGGCCGGCACCTTCTGCCTGCTGCTGGTGGTGCTGCTGGCGGCCCAGGCCACCCGGGTGCAGTACTTCCAGGCCAAGGGCTACAACGACAACACGGCCAACCAGCGCAAGGCGATCCTGCGCTACGGCCAGCCGCGCGGCCCCATCCTGGTGGGCGGGCAGCCGGTCACCGGCTCGGTGGCCACCGGCGGCCGCTACGACTACAAGCGCACCTACACCGACGGCCCGACCTACGCCGCCGTCACCGGCTTCTCCTCGCAGCTCTACGGCAACACCCAACTGGAGGGCACCGAGGACGCGCTGCTCAGCGGCACCGACGACCGGCTGGACGGCTGGGCGGTCTGGAACGCGATCACCCGCCACCAGAACCCCGGCGGCGCGGTCCACACCACCATCGACCCGGCCGCCCAGCGGGCCGCGATGGCCGGGCTGGACGGCCAGAAGGGCGCGGTGGCCGCGATCGAGCCGGCCACCGGGCGGATCCTGGCACTGGCCAGCACACCGTCCTACGACCCGGGCAGCTTCGCCGGCTCGTCCAGCGCGGACCAGCAGGCCTGGACCGAACTGCAGAGCGACAGCGACCAGCCGATGCTCAACCGGGCGCTGCGACAGACCTACCCGCCCGGCTCGACCTTCAAGGTGGTCACCGCGGCCGCCGCCCTGTCGGCCGGCGTGGTCACCGACATCAACGCCCCCACCACCGCTTCCCATCCGTACGTCCTGCCGGGCACCACCACCCCGCTGGTCAACGACACCGGCTCCTGCGACGTGGCGGGCCTCGACCTGGCCACCGCGATGGCGCTGTCCTGCAACAGCGTGCTCGGCTACCTCGGGGTGCAGACCGGCCTGAACCGGATGGTCGCGGTGGCGCAGGACTTCGGCTTCAACGATCCCAGGCTGGACATCCCGGTGCGGGCGGCCCGCAGCAACTTCGACACCGCGATGGACCGGTCGCAGCTCGCGCTCTCCTCGATCGGCCAGTTCGACACCGCGGCCACTCCACTGGTGATGGCCATGGTCGCGGCCGGGGTCGCCGACAACGGCACCGTGATGTATCCCCAGCTTGTGGACAAGCTCACCCAGTCCGACGGCAGCACCGTGCAGCTGATGCGGCCGCGCCCGTACCGGCAGGCGATGAGCCCGGCGGTGGCCGGCCAGGTCCAGCAGCTGATGACCGACGTGGTGACCAACGGCACCGGCGGCCCGGCGGCGATCCCGGGCGCCACGGTCGGCGGCAAGACCGGCACCGCGCAGCACGGTGTGCGCAACAGCGCGGTGCCGTACGCCTGGTTCATCTCCTGGGCCAAGCCGAGCGGCTCCTCGGACGTGCCGCCGGTGGCCGTGGCGGTGGTGATCGCGGACAGCACCGCCACCGATGTCACCGGCGGTTCGCTCGCCGCGCCCATCGCCAAGGCGGTGATGCAGGCGGTACTGAGCCCGTAGGCAGCGGGGATCCGTAGACCCGGAGGTTCCGGGTCCGCAGGCCCGTCGCCGCGGGGACTTCGGGTGACTTGTTCACCCTGGGGTATATTTATACGGAAGTCGTTATAAGTAAGACAAGAAAGCGCAGCGAACGTGTCCAGTACCACCACCGGCCTCGGCCACAGCCTGCTGCGCCGAAAGCCCGTCGCCGCCCTGATCGCCGAGAGCGCCGGCAAGGGCGGCAGCGGACAGCTGCGCCGGTCGATCGGCCTTTGGCAGCTCTCCGCGATCGGCATCGGCGCCACCGTCGGCACCGGCATCTTCTTCGTGCTGAGCTCCGCCGTCCCCGAGGCCGGCCCGGCCGTGGTGCTCTCCTTCGTGCTGGCCGCGGTCACCGCCGGTCTGACCGCGCTCTGCTACGCCGAGCTGGCCTCGGCGATCCCGGTCTCCGGCTCCTCCTACTCGTACGCCTACGCCACCCTCGGCGAGGCCACCGCCTACGGCGTCGGGATCTGCCTGCTGCTGGAGTACGGGGTGTCCGCCTCGGCGATCGCGGTCAGCTGGGGGCAGTACCTGAACAAGTTCACCGACCTGGCCTTCGGCTTCCGGATCCCGGACTGGCTGGCCGCACCGCCCGGCGACGGCGGCTACTTCAACCTGCCCGCCGTGGTGCTGGTCGCGATGGTCACCTTCCTGCTGGTCCGCGGGGTGAGCGAGTCCGCCCGGGTCAACGCGATCATGGTCGGCGTCAAGATCGTGGTGCTGGTGGCCTTCGTCGCCATCGGCCTGACCGGCTACCACTCCGGCAACCTGCACGACTTCATGCCCTTCGGCTGGTCCGGGGTCGGGGTGGCCGCCTCAAGCATCTTCTTCTCCTTCATCGGCCTGGACGCGGTCTCCACCGCCGGTGAGGAGGTGCGCAACCCTCGCCGCAACCTTCCGCTGGCCATCGTGATCTCGCTGGTCGTGGTCACCCTGCTGTACGTCGCGGTGGCGCTCACCGCGATCGGCGCCCAGCCCTGGAGGAAGTTCGACGGGCAGGAGGCCGGGCTGGCGCAGATCCTGCAGGACCTCACCGGGCAGAGCTGGCCGGCCCTGATGTTCGCGCTCGGTGCGATCGTCTCGATCTTCAGCGTCACCCTGGTGGTGATCTACGGGCAGACCCGGATCCTCTACTCGATGGGCCGCGACGGGCTGCTGCCGGCCAAGTTCGCGAAGGTCTCCCCGCGCACCGGCACCCCGGTCTGGAACACCCTGGTGGTCGGCACCGGCGTGGCCCTGCTGGCCGCCTTCGTGCCGCTGGACATCCTGACCGACCTCACCTCGATGGGCACCCTGGTGGCCTTCGCGGTGGTCAGCATCGGCGTCATCATCCTGCGGCGGACCAACCCGGGCCTGGAGCGCGGCTTCAAGGTGCCGGGCTACCCGGTGGTCCCGGTGCTGAGCGTCGGCTTCTGCGCCTACCTGATCAAGGGGCTGCACCCGATCACCTTCGTGTTCTTCGGTGCCGCGCTGCTGATCGCGGCGGCCGGCTACTTCGGCTACGGCATCCGGCACTCCCGGCTGGGCGCGGCGGAGGCGGAGGCTGAGGCGGCGACGGCGCGCGAGCCGGAGCCGGTGGCGGTCGGCGCGGCCGAGTAGCACCCGGGCGAACCGGCGCCCGGCGGGTGCTGGGGTCACTCGCGGGAGCACCCGACGAGCCGGCCTCGCCGGCGCCGCATCACCCGTGTGGCCCGCCCGGGGCGGCGGCGCGTCACCTGTGTGGCCCGCCCGAGGTGGTGCCGCGTCAGCCGTGTTGCCCGCCCGAGGGGCGCCGCGTCACCCGTGTGGCCGCAGACGGCCGGTAGTGCGCCGCCCTACCCTGCCAACCATGGTGAGCGCGCGTACCGCCGGACGACCCCGCCTGCCGCACCAGAGGCCGGCCGGGTGGGAGCCCGGACCGTCCACCGGGTGGGGGCGGTTGCGTGCCACGGCCACCCGGGCGGGCCGCCGCCGTTCGGTGCGGCTGCTGCTCTGCCTGGTCGCGGCCGGCTGGGCGGCCGCCTTCCCGCTGCTCTCCCGGCTGGCCAACCAGCGGCTCTGGGGCACCCTCGCCGCCCCCGCGTACCTGCTCGCCGGGGCGGCCGTGCTGCTGCCGCGGCGGATCGCCGCCCGGGTGGCCGCCGCCGTCGCGCTGCTCGGCGCGGTGCTGCTGCCGCTGGCGGTGCTGGCGGTGCGCAGCCGGGCGCAGTCGGAGGTCGGGGTGGTCGAGCGCTCCGCCCGGCTGCTGCTGCACACCGGCACCCCCTACCTGCCGCACCCGGCGGCCGTCACCGAGTTCGACCCCTACCTGCCCGGGATGGCGCTCTTCGGGCTGCCCCGTGCGCTGCTAGGGCGCGCCGGCCCGGCGGCGCTGCTGCTCGGGGACGCCCGGCTCTGGTTCGCGCTCGCCTTCCTCGGTGGCCTGGCGGGCAGCTGGCGGTTGCTCGGCTGCCGCCCGTGGCGCTCCGTGGTGCTGCCGCTGCTGCTGCTCACCGGCTCTCCGGTGATCGCGCTCAGCCTGGCGGTGGGCGGGGTGGACCTGCCGCTGATCGGCATCTGCTGCCTGGGTCTGGCGCTGGCCGCCCGGGGCCGGGCCACCGCGGCGGGCGCGGTGCTGGCACTGGCCTGCGCGCTCAAGTGGACGGTCTGGCCGGCGTTACCCGTCGCCGTGCTGCTGCTGCGGCGGCGCGGCGGGTGGCGGCCGGCCGTGCGGGCGGCGGTGATCGCGGTGTCGGCCGTGCTGGCGGTGCTGCTGCCGTTCGCGCTGACCAGGCCGCAGGACCTGTGGCTGCAGGTGGTCCGGTACCCGCTGGGACTGACGGCGGTGCACACCCCGGCCGGCAGCCCGCTGCCCGGCAAGCTGCTCGCCGACCTGGGGCCGGCCGGGCGGGTCGCCGCGCTGGTGCTGCTGCTGGTGGGCGGGTCGGCGGTGGCGGGCTGGGTGCTGCTGCGGCCGCCGACCGGTGCGGTGGCCGCGGCGGACCGGCTGGCGGCGGGGCTGACCGTGGCCTTCCTGATGGCGCCGACCGCCCGGTTCGGCTACCTGGCGCTGCCGGCGGTGCTGGTCGGGTGGCCCCGGCTGGCCGTCCGGAGCCGGAACGGGCGGGGTGCGCGGCGGGCCCTTACGGTGGAGCGGGAGAGCAGCACCGTCTGCCGCTGAACCGGGCTGACGGTCCGTGAGCAGCACGGGAACCGGCGTTCGGGCGCCGGACGTTCCCGGTGGTGTCGACCCGGCGTCAGCCCGCCCGAGCCCAGGAGGATCCGCATGCCCGAGCAGCGTCCGGACGAGCAGCAGCCGGCCGGGGAGCGGCCGGTGCGGGGGCGGTGGCGGCCCGGGCGGCGGCGCTTCCTCGGGCTGGCGGGGGCCGCGGCGGCGGGCGCCGGCCTGGCGGCCTGCGGGACGGGCGGGCCGACCGGCGCCAAGGCCCGCGTGGCGGCCGGCACACCGGCCGCCACCGCCTCCTCCTCGCCGCACGCCGCCGCCACCGCACCCCAGCGGGAGAACGACCGGCCCGGCAGCCCCGATTGGCGGATCGGCAACGCCGGACCCGACCGGGCGATCGAGGGTTGGGCGGACCGGGTGAGCGTGCTGCCTGGAGAAACGTTTGGCCTGCACGTCTCCACGACCGCGCCCGGCTACCGGGTGACGGCCTATCGGATGGGCGACTACGGGGGCGCCCGGGGCCGTCAGGTCTGGCAGTCCGACCGGCTGCCCGGCAGCCGGCAGTCCGCCGCCTCGACGGACCGGGCGACCAGGATGGTGGCCACCGACTGGGCGCGCAGCACCCAGGTGGACACCACCGGCTGGCCGGAGGGCAGCTACCTGCTGCGGCTGGACGCGGATGGCGGAGCCGGCCAGCGCTACGTGCCGATCACCGTCCGGTCGGCGAGCACCGCGGGCAAGCTGGTGGTGGTGAACGCGGTGGCCACCTGGCAGGCCTACAACGAGTGGGGCGGCTACAACCTCTACAACGGGCCGAACGGCGCCTACGCGACCCGCTCCCTGGTGGTCTCCTTCGACCGCCCGTACCAGTACGACAACGGCGCCGGGCTCTTCCTGGTCTATGAGGCGCCGCTGATCGCGCTGGCCGAGAAGCTCGGGCTGCCGCTCGCCTACACCACCTCCACCGACCTGGCCGGCACCCCCGACCTGCTCAAGGGCGCCCTGGCGGTGCTCTCGCTCGGGCACGACGAGTACTGGTCGCCGGAGCAACGCGCCCACGTCACCGCGGCCCGCGACGCCGGGACCAACGTGGCCGTCCTGGGCGCCAACTGCTGCTTCCGGCGCGTCCGGTACGAGCCCTCGCCGACCGGCCCGGACCGGCAGGTGGTCTGCTACAAGACCGCCTACCAGGAGGACCCCGGGTTCAGCGCGGGCAAGCCGCCCACCAACGACTACCGGGCGGAGCCCGGCGCCGACCCGGAGAGCTCGCTGCTCGGGGTGATCTACGACGGCTACCCGGTGGACGCGCCCTACGTGGTGACCAACCCCGGGCACTGGCTGCTGGAGGGCACCGGGGCCAAGGCGGGGGACAGCTTCGCCCATCTGGTCGGCGTGGAGTACGACCGGGTGAACCCGGGCTTCAGCACGCCCCGGCCGATCGAGGTGCTGGCGCACTCACCGGTGGTCTGCGAGGGCCGCCACAGCTACAGCGACACCGCCTTCTACGCCGCCCCCAGTGGCGCCGGGGTCTTCGCCAGCGGGACCATGCGCTGGGTGGAGGCGCTGGACGCCACCGGTGACGGCAGCTCGGGGGCCGACCACTCGATGGACGCCCGGGCGGGCGCCTACACCCAGCAGGTGACCACCAACCTGCTGAAGGCGTTCGCGGCCGGCCCGGCGGGCAGGGCCCACCCGCCGCAGGACAACGTGACGGCGGTCTACGGGTCCGGGCACTGAGGAAAGCGCTGACGGCCGGTCAGCGGACCGGCCGTCAGCGCACCTCGGTCGCCCGGTCAGCCGTTGTTGCCGACCTTCAGCACCTCGGCCACCGCCGGGGCCGCCGCGTCGGCGCCGAAGTTGCCCTGCAGCACCTCGGCACTGACCGCCAGGTTGTCCCGGTAGCCGGTGAACCAGCTGTTCGGGGTGACGTTCGGCTGGGTCTCGGCGGTGCCGGTCTTGCCGCCGATCAGGTTGCCGGTGATCCCCTGGAAAGCCTTGAAGCCGGTGCCCGACGGGTCGGTGACCACGCTCTTCATCAGCGCCCGCAGCTTGTTCAGCACGTCCGGGGAGAGCTGCTTGGCGGCCGGCTGCTGCTGCATGCCGTCCACCAGGATCGGCTGCTTGAAGGTGCCGCTCTCCACCGTGGCGGCGATCGAGGCCATCGCCAGCGGGTTCATGGTGATCTTGCCCTGGCCCATGAACTCGCCGGCCGTCTCGTCCTTGCTCTGGCCCGGGCCCGGGATCCTGCCGTCGGCGTCGGTGATGCCGGTCTTCCAGTTCTGGCCGATGCCGTAGTAGTCCAGCGCCGTCTGGGCCAGGTCACCGGACTTCAGGGTGGCCAGGCCCTGCTTGATGAAGGCGGTGTTGCAGGAGACCGTGAAGTCCTGGGTGAAGGTGTACTCGTTGTGCGCGTCCGGGAAGTCGTTCTTGTAGGTCTGGCCGGTGGTGATGTGGTCCGGGCAGGGCATGTTGGCGTTCGGGTCGATCCCGGCCTGCAGCAGCGCGGTGGCCGTGATGATCTTCATCGTGGAGCCCGGCGCCGTGACGCCCATGAAGGCCAGGTTGAAGCCGGTGGCCGGGGCGTTGGCGATCGCCAGTACGTGGCCGGTGCTCGGCTCGATCGCCACCATGCCGGCGTTCGGGATCTTGCCCTGGCCGTTGGCGTACTGCTCGTCCACCGCCTTCTGGGCGGCCGCCTCCAGGCCGGCGTCGATGGTCAGCTTGATCGGCTTGCCCGGCTTGGGGTCGATGATGGTGAAGAGCGGCTCCGGCTTGTTCTTCCCGGCGTCGTCCGTGATCACCACGCCGGTGCCGGCGTCGGCCGGGTCGCCGGTGGTGGTGCCGGACTGGAACTTCTGCAGGACCCCGGCCAGCGACGGGAACTGGGCCAGCGACTGGCCGTTGCGGTCGGTCACCTTGGTCGGCGGGTTGAACACCTGCTGAGTGGTGATCGTCTCGCCCGGCCCCAACTGCGGGTGGAGCACGGTCGGCGCCCAGTGCACGGCGGCCTTGCCGTCGCTCATCTTCACCATGCCGACGTAGCCGGTGTAGTTCCAGACGTTGGTGGTGTTGGCGAACTCCACCTTGGACTTGAAGTTCATCAGCACCTGGTCGGCGGGCGCACCCGACGGGGACGCCGAGGCCGACGGCGACCCGGCGGCGGTGGGCTTCGCGGACGGCGCGGTGACCGAGCCGGGCGGCGGCGCGGTCGCGGAGGCGAACGCCGACGGTGTGGTCTGGGCACCCGGCGTCAGGGTCAGCGCGCTCGGCTTCAGGTTGTTCTGGAACGCCGTCAGCGCGGTCAGCGCGGTGGCCGGGTCGTCGGTCAGCTTGCTGGCCGCGTCCAGGTTGCCGGAGGACCAGGCGGCCAGGAAGTCCTTCTCCCCGGTCGCGGCCAGGTCGGGCGACGGCGGCTCGGCGACCACGTGGCGGGGCGGTGCGGCCGAGCTGCCCTTGCTGCTGCCGGATCCGACCAGCGAATACGCTCCATAGCCGCCGGCGGCCACGATGACGACCGCGACGGCACTGATGACGGCGGCCTTGGCGCCCTGACGCATGGTGCTGCTCCCGGAGGACGAGTGAATGGGACAACACAGCCTAAGCACAGGATTTCGGTGGTCCTGCCGGAGGAGGGTGCTCGTGACACAGCTGGTACACACCCTGACAGTCCGTCGGTTCAAGGGTGCGGTCCGTTGCTAGATCCAGCTGGTGAACCACATCCGGGCGCGCCAGTCGTCCATCGGAATCACCTGACCGGTGTACAGCGGGTAGAAGTAGAGGAAGTTCCAGACGATCAGCAGCACCAGCACACCTGCCGCCGCGCTGCCCACCAGCCGCCGTTCGGGGGTCGCCCCGGCTGGTCCGATCAGCGCGCCGACCAGCATGGTCACCGCCAGCACGATGAACGGCACGAAGGCCACCGCGTAGAACAGGAAGATGGTCCGGCTCTGGTACTCGAACCACGGCAGGAACCCGGCGCCGAGCCCGCAGAGCACCGCCCCGGCCCGCCAGTCCCGGCGCAGCGCCCACCGGTACAGGCAGTAGGCCAGCGCCGCCACCCCCGCCCACCAGAGCAGCGGGGTGCCGATCGCCAGCACCTCCGAGGCGCACTCGCTCGCCGAGCAGCCGCTCTGCCCGAACTTGGGCGACTGGTAGTAGAAGGAGACCGGGCGGCCGAGCACCAGCCAGCTCCACGGGTTGGACTGGTACAGGTGCGGGCTGTGCAGGTTGACGTTGAAGTCGTACATCTGCGAGTGGTAGTGCCACAGGGACCGCAGGCCCTCCGGCACCCAGGTCATGTCCACCCGGAACGGCATCTTCACCCTGCCGGCCAACGGCAGCGTGACGTACTCGGTGGAGATGCCGCGCCGGCCCACCGCCCAGTCCCGCCCGTAGCCGCCCATGCCGGGCTTCGTGCTACTGGCCAGCCAGCCCGACCAGGAGGCCAGGTAGACGCCGGCCGAGACCACCACGATCGAGGCGAAGGCGGGCAGGCCGTCCCGGAGCAGGGTGGTCCGGTACGGCCGCCGGGCCCCGGCCAGCCTGCGCGCGCCCAGGTCCCAGAAGACGGTCATCAGGCCGAAGAAGGCCGCCACGTACATCCCGCTCCACTTGGTGGAGCAGGCCAGTCCGACGCACACCCCGGCCGCCAGCCGGTACGGGCGCAGCCCCAGCCGCATCCGGTGGGCCAGTGCGGCGTCCGGGCCGTCGCCCAGGCGGCGGGCGATCCGGGCCCGGGTGCGGTCCCGGTCCAGCAGCAGGAACCCGAACCCGGCCAGGATCCAGAACATGACGATCAGGTCGAGCAGCGCGGTGCGGCTCATCACGAAGTGCAGGCCGTCCACCGACAGCAGCAGCCCGGCCACGCAGCCCAGCAGGGTGGAGCGGAACAGCCGGCGGGCGATCCGGGCGATCATCAGGATCGAGGCGGTGCCCAGCAGCGCCACCATGAACCGCCAGCCGAACGGATGCATGCCGAAGAAGTGCTCACCCAGGCCGATGATCCACTTGCCGACCGGCGGATGGACGACGAACGCCGGATCGGACTTGAACGGGATCACCTGCGGGTGGCCGACGATCTGGGCGTTGGCGGTGTCCGGCCAGTTGGTCTCGAAGCCGCCGTGCCAGAGCGCGTAGGCG
This sequence comes from Kitasatospora humi, assembly GCF_020907985.1. Taxonomy (GTDB): domain Bacteria; phylum Actinomycetota; class Actinomycetes; order Streptomycetales; family Streptomycetaceae; genus Kitasatospora; species Kitasatospora humi. The sequence goes on from NZ_JAJJPA010000004.1 coordinate 258,073, forward strand.
TCCTTGGCGTAGTACGTCTCGTCGAAGATGATCCCGTCGGGGCTGCTCAGGTGCCAGAACCGCAGCAGCCCGCCGAAGAGCGCCACCAGCAGCGGCCCCAGCCACCCCGACCAGCGGCAGAGCCAGGACCACAGGCCGTCCGGGAGACGGATCCCGACCCGCAGCAGCAGCGGCGAGGGAGCCACCACCGCCGGGGTCACCCCGGGCCCGTCCGGCATCGGGGGCACCAGGCGCTGCGCCGCCGGGACCGGCGCGGGCGCCCGGTAGCCGAAGGCGGCCAGCCGGCGCACCCAGGGAGCGCGGGCTCCGGGTATCGCCGCGTCGCCGAGGTCCTGCTCGTCCACCGGGCCGACTCCCGCGGTGGTCTCGACCACCGTCGTCTCGGCCCCCGTCTCGCCAGTCACCCGCCACATCGTAGGGGCGGGAACCGGGAGCCGAGGCCTCGTGCCGGGCAGCTGCCCGGAACGTCCCGATACGCGTTGGGCCGGTCGCGCCGGGCCTGACAGGATGGCCCTGTGACAGGAGTACTCGTTCTCGCAGGCACCCCCATCGGCGACGTCTCGGACGCCCCGCCCCGGCTGCTCACCGAGCTGGCCGAGGCGGACGTGATCGCCGCCGAGGACACCCGCCGCCTGCGCCGGCTCACCCAGGCGCTCGGGATCACCCCGGCCGGGCGGGTGCTCTCCTACTTCGAGGGCAACGAGGTCGGCCGCACCCCCGAGCTGGTCGAGGCGCTCACCGGCGGAGCCCGGGTGCTGCTGGTCACCGACGCCGGGATGCCCTCGGTCTCCGACCCCGGCTACCGGCTGGTCGCCGCGGCCGTCGAGGCGGGCATCCGGGTCACCGCGGTGCCCGGCCCGTCCGCCGTGCTCACCGCCCTGGCGCTGTCCGCGCTGCCGGTCGACCGCTTCACCTTCGAGGGCTTCCTGCCGCGCAAGACCGGCGACCGGGCCCGGGCCCTGGCCGAGATCGCGGCCGAACCGCGCACCATGGTCTTCTTCGAGGCCCCGCACCGGATCGCCGAGACCCTGGCCGCGATGGCCGAGGCGTTCGGCGCCGACCGCCCGGCCGCGGTCTGCCGGGAGCTGACCAAGACGTACGAGGAGGTCAAGCGCGGTCCGATCGGCGAACTGGCCGCCTGGGCCGCCGACGGGGTGCGGGGCGAGATCACCGTGGTGGTCGGCGGCGCCCCGCCCGCCGCCCCGGCGCAGCTCACCCCCGCCGAGCTGGCCGCCCGGGTGGCAGACCGGGAGGCGGCGGGGGAGCGCCGCAAGGAGGCCATCGCGGCGGTCGCCGCCGAGCTCGGACTGCCCAAGCGGGAGGTCTTCGACGCGGTGGTGGCTGCCAAGCACACCGCGTGACGACCGCGCGCGGACGGACCTCGCCCGACCCGATCCGGGCGCGTACCGTGGAGTGATGGACGTCAGAGGCACCCCCACACAATCGGGCGCCAGGTAAAGCGAGGACCTGAGAAACCCCGGCTGAGCTGCGGCTTCGTCGGCCCTTCGTACAGGGATCCCCAACTCCCCGCCAATTCTCGGCAAGTCGGGCATCGCAACGGGCCCGTTGGGCATTCCATCGGATGGAAAGACCCGCCCGGACGACCGTCCGGCGGGCGCAGGGAGACCGCGATGAGCGACACAATCGGTAGCCCGCAGCAGGGCGGCGGCACCCCGGCAACCGGCCCTTCGACGTTGCAGGCCGATGCGGCCCGGGGACCCGTCCCCACCGTCCGTGAGGCGTACTCCTTCGTCTGCCTCAACTGCGGGTACGGCTGGGAACAGGCGTACCAGATCGAGCACCACAAGGACCGCGACGGCAAGCAGAAGATCCTCTACCGCGCCAACGGGGTCCGGGTGCCCTCCCCGCTGCTCCAGCCGACCTGCCCCGGCTGCGGCGGCCACACCGTGCGGATCATGCGGGAAGGCCGGGTGGCCAGCACCCGCAGGTCCTCGACGTACGCGGCGCCAGGTTACGCGTTCTACGCCGAACCGCCGGACGCGCTCGTGTCCAACCCGTACGCGCAGTACGCCGGGCTGGCCGGACCCGCCGACGACGGTGCCCGCAGGCCCCGTCGGCTGCGGCGGCACTGGTACCAGTTCTGGCTGCCGCGCTCGTAGCGTCCGTCTGCGGACCCCCGGCACCCAAGGGCCCCGTCGGCGCGGCGGGGCCCGGCTAGGCTCTGGGCCATGGCTGCCAAGGACGACCGCTCCACCCCGCCCCCGCTGCCCGCCCCGCTCGCGGTGCCGGTGGCCGACTCCCACACCCACCTCGACATGCAGTCCGGCACCCCGGCCGAGGGGCTGGCCAAGGCGGCCTCGGTGGGCGTCACCACGGTGGTCCAGGTCGGCTGCGACCTGCCCGGCTCGCGCTGGGCCGCCGAGCTGGCCGCCGAGTTCGAACAGGTGCACGCGGCCGTCGCGCTGCACCCCAACGAGGCACCGCGGATCGTGCTCGGAGACCCGGACGCCTGGTCGGGCCGGCGGCGCCCGCCCGGCGGCTCGGCCGCGCTGGACGAGGCGCTGGCCGAGATCGACCGGCTGGCCGCCCTGCCGCAGGTGCGCGCCGTCGGCGAGACCGGCCTCGACTACTTCCGCACCGGCCCCGAGGGGGTGGAGATCCAGAAGGAGTCGTTCCGCCGCCACATCGAGATCGCCAAACGGCACGGCAAGGCCCTGGTGATCCACGACCGGGACGCCCACGAGGACGTGATCGAGGTGCTGCTCGCCGAGGGCGCCCCCGAGCGGACCGTCTTCCACTGCTACTCCGGCGACGCCGCGATGGCCAAGCTCTGCGCCGAGCACGGCTGGTACCTGTCGTTCGCCGGACCGGTCACCTTCAAGGCCAACCAGCCGCTGCGCGACGCACTGGCCGTCACGCCGCCGGACCGGATCCTGGTCGAGACCGACGCCCCCTTCCTCACCCCGCACCCCTACCGCGGCCGGCCCAACGCGCCCTACCTGATCCCGGTCACGGTCCGCTCGATGGCCGAGACGCTGGGGCTCGGCGAGGACGAGCTGTGCACGGCGATCGCCGCCAACACCGCCCGCGCCTTCGGCTACTGAGCTCCTGCCCCGGCCGGGCCTTCGGCTGCTGAGCCCCTGCCGCGGCCGGGCCTTCGGCTGCTGAGCCGCTGCCCCGGCCGGGCCTTCGGCTGCTGAGCCCCTGCCCCGGCACGGCCGGTAGCCTTACCCGGTGAGCACCACTGATCCCGCCTCCTCCGACAGTCACCTGCTCGGCGCCGCCGACATCCGCGAACTGGCCGCCGCTTTCGGGGTCCGCCCCACCAAACAGCGCGGTCAGAACTTCGTGATCGACGCCAACACCGTGCGCCGGATCGTCCGCGCCGCCGGGGTGATCGCCGAGGACGCGGTGGTCGAGGTCGGCCCCGGTCTCGGCTCGCTCACCCTGGCGCTGCTGGAAGTCGCCGCCCACGTCACCGCCGTGGAGATCGACCCGCTGCTGGCCCAGCACCTGCCGACCACCGTCGCCACCCGGATGCCGGCCGCGGCCGACCGCTTCGACCTGGTGCTCAGCGACGCCATGGAGGTCACCGAGCTGCCCGGGCCGGCCCCCACCGCACTCGTCGCCAACCTGCCGTACAACGTCGCCGTCCCGGTGCTGCTGCACATGCTGGCCACCTTCCCCAGCATCGAGCGCACCCTGGTGATGGTGCAGTCCGAGGTGGCCGACCGGCTCGCCGCCAAGCCCGGCAGCAAGGTCTACGGCGTGCCCTCGGTCAAGGCCAACTGGTACGCCGACGTCAAGCGGGCCGGCGCGATCGGCCGCAACGTCTTCTGGCCCGCCCCGAACGTGGACTCCGGCCTGGTCTCGCTGGTCCGCCGCCGGCCGCCCACCACCACCGCCAGCCGGGCCGAGGTCTTCGCCGTGGTCGACGCCGCCTTCGCCCAGCGCCGCAAGACGCTGCGCGCCGCGCTGGCCGGCTGGGCCGGTTCGCCGGCCGCCGCCGAGCAGGCCATCGCCGCCGCCGGGATCGACCACACCCTGCGCGGTGAGATGCTGACCGTCGAGCAGTTCGCCGCCATCGCCGAGCACAAGCCCGAGGAACCGTCCAAGTGATCACTGTCCGGGTGCCCGCCAAGGTCAACGTCCAGCTGGGAGTCGGTGGCCTGCGCGCCGACGGTTTCCACGACCTGGCCAACGTCTTCTTCGCGGTCGCACTCGGCGACGAGGTCACCGCCACCCCCGGCCAAGGCGTCACGCTCAGCTGCACCGGACCGGACGCCGGCGTCGTGCCGCTCGACGACACCAACCTGGCCGCCCGCGCCGCCCGCCTGCTCGCCGCCCGCCACGGCATCGAGCCCCACGTGCACCTGCACATCGACAAGGCCATCCCGGTGGCCGGCGGAATGGCCGGCGGCAGCGCCGACGGAGCCGCCGCCCTGGTCGCCTGCGACGCGCTCTGGCAGCTGGACACCCCGCTGCCGGTGCTGCTGGAGCTCGCCGCCGAACTCGGCTCCGACGTGCCGTTCGCGCTGCTCGGCGGCGTGGCCCTGGGACGCGGCCGGGGCGAGCTGCTGGAGGAGCTGCCGGTCACCGGCACCTTCCACTGGGTCTTCGCGGTCGCCGACGGCGGCCTCTCCACCCCGGCCGTGTTCCGCGAGTGCGACCGGCTGCGCGAGGCGGCCGGCACCGGCTCCAGCGCCGCCGAGGTGCCCACCCCCGACCCGTCCGCCGAACTGCTCGCCGCCCTCGCCGCGGGCGACCCGGCCGCCCTGGCCGACGCGCTCACCAACGACCTCCAGGCCGCCGCGCTCTCGCTCCGCCCCGCCCTCGCCGACTGCCTGCGGGCCGGCCTGGACGCCGGCGCGCTCGCCGCCCTGGTCTCCGGCTCCGGCCCCACCTGCGCCTTCCTGGCCAAGGACGCCGCCGGTGCGCAGGCCGTCGCCGACGCCCTGACCGCCTCCGGCACCTGCCGCACCGCCCACGCCACCCACGGCCCGGTACCGGGCGCGAGGATCGTCGCGGCCTGACCGGCACCGGCATCACTCGCTGGGTGCTCGCCCGCTCCTGCCTCGAACGAACCCGCTGCTGCCTTGAACGCCCAGGCGGGCAGGTGCCTTGAGCACCCAGGCGGGCAGGTGCTTTGAACGCCCAGGCGGGCAGGTGCCTTGAGCACCCAGGCGGGCAGGTGCCTTGAGCACCCAGGCGGGCAGGTGCTTTGAACGCCCAGGCGGGCAGGTACCTTGAACACCCAGGCGGCCAGGTACCTTGAACGCCCAGGCAGGCAGGTGCCTCGAACGCCCAGGCGGGCAGGCGCCTTGAGCACCCAGGCGGGCACGGCACACCCCCGCGCCACCCACCGCCGACCACCACGCGGGGTCAGCCGCGCCGTCCCACTACCCTTGGGGGTTCAATCACCCAACCCCGGGAGCGCAGCGCACGTGGCCGTCAACCTCGCCACCATCGAGTCCGTCACGAAGGTCTACGGCACCCGCGCCCTCCTGGACGCGGTCACCCTCGGCGTCAGCGAAGGGGACCGGATCGGCGTGGTCGGCCGCAACGGCGACGGCAAGACCACCCTGATCCGGATGCTCGCCAAGCTGGAGGAACCCGACGGCGGCCGGATCACCTGGAGCGGCGGGCTGCGCATGGCCGTCCTCACCCAGCACGACTCGCTCGACCCCGAGGCGACCATCCGGCACGAGGTGATCGCCGACCGCGCCGACCACGAGTGGCTCGGCGACGCCCGGATCCGCGACATCATCGAGGGCCTCTTCGGCGGCCTCGACCTGCCCGGCTTCAGCAACGGCCTGGACACCGTGATCGGCCCGCTCTCCGGTGGCGAGCGCCGCCGGATCGCCCTCGCCAAGCTGCTGCTCGGCGAGCCGGACCTGATCGTGCTCGACGAGCCCACCAACCACCTGGACGTCGAGGGCATCGCCTGGCTCGCCCGGCACCTGCAGAACCGCCGCTCCGCACTGGTCTGCGTCACCCACGACCGCTGGTTCCTGGACCAGGTCTGCACCCGGATGTGGGACGTGCAGCGCGGCGAGGTCCGCGAGTACGAGGGCGGCTACTCCGACTACGTCTTCGCTCGCGCCGAGCGCACCCGGATCGAGGCCACCGAGGAGCAGAAGCGCCAGAACCTGGCCCGCAAGGAACTCGCCTGGCTGCGCCGCGGCGCCCCCGCTCGCACCTCCAAGCCGCGCTACCGGATCGAGGCCGCCAACGCGCTGATCGCCGACGTGCCCGAGCCGCGCGACAAGAGCGAGCTGATGAAGTTCGCCAACGCCCGACTCGGCCGCACCGTCTTCGAGGTCGACGACGTGACGGTGACGGCCGGCGAGAAGGTGCTGCTGGAGCACCTCACCTGGAACCTCGGCCCCGGCGACCGGATCGGCCTGCTCGGCGTCAACGGCGCCGGCAAGACCTCGCTGCTGCGGGCCCTGCAGGCCGCCTACGCCTCGCAGGGCGATGTGCAGCCCGCGTCCGGCGTCATCAAGGTCGGCAAGACCGTCCGGCTGGCCTACCTCTCCCAGGAGATCGCCGAACTCGACCCCGCCACCCGGGTGTTGCAGGCCGTCGAGCAGGTTCGCGGCCGGGTCGACCTCGGCAAGGGCCGCGAGATGACGGCCGGTCAGCTCTGCGAGCAGTTCGGCTTCGGCAAGGACAAGCAGTGGACCCCGGTCGGCGACCTGTCCGGCGGTGAGCGCCGCCGCCTCCAGCTGCTCCGGCTGCTGATGGACGAGCCCAATGTGCTCTTCCTCGACGAGCCCACCAACGACCTCGACATCGAAACCCTCAACCAGCTGGAGGACCTGCTCGACGGCTGGCCCGGCTCGATGATCGTGATCAGCCACGACCGGTTCTTCATCGAGCGCACGACCGACGTGACCTACGCCCTGCTGGGCGACCGGCGGATGCGGATGCTGCCGGGCGGCGTCGACGAGTACCTGGAGCGGAGGGCCGCCGTCGCGGCCGTCGTCGCCGCTGCGCCTGCTGCGGCTGCTGTTGCGGCGCCGGCTGCTGCCGCGCCGGCCAAGTCGGGCGCGGAGAGCCGGGCAGCGAAGAAGGAACTGCAGCGCATCGAGCGCCAGTTGGCCAAGCTGGAGCAGCAGGAGAGCAAGCTGCACGACCAGCTGGCCGAGCATGCCGCCGACTTCTCCAAGGTCGCCGAGCTGGACGCGCAACTGCGCAAGGTACAGGAGGAGAAGGAGGAGCTGGAGCTCAACTGGCTGGAGCTGGCGGACTCCTGACGGTTGGTCGGGTGGTGGTCGGTTCGGGGTTGCCGTTGGGCGGGGCGGCTGGTTCGGTTCGCGGGGTGGCTGCTTGGCTTGGTGGGGTGGCTGGTTCGGTTTACGGGGTGGCTGCTTGGCTGGTCGGTTCGCGGGTGGCTGTTTCGCTTCGCGGGGTGTCTGTTTCGCTTCGCGGGGTTGCTGGTTCATCCGCCCAGCAGCTGCTCCAGTTCGCCGGCCGCCTGGAGCAGCGCGCTGCGCTCCGGATCGTGCGGGCCCGGCGGGCGGGTGGGAACCCCCGAGGGCGGGCGGTGCTGACGGGCCGCCGCAGCCAGTTGCTCCAGGGCGGTGAGCACCCGGCCCACCTCCGCCGGCTCACTGCGCCGCCCGCCGTAGCGCAGCTGGGCCGCGTAGGCGGCCACCGCGCCGCTCAGCCTCTCCAGCGCCGCCGTGGCCGGCAGCCAGGCCTCCGCCCGCTGCCCGGCCGGCGGTGGCTCGGTCAGCCCGTGCAGCACCTCCTGCCGAGCGTCCGCCAGTGCCCGGTAGGCGGTGCGGCGCAGCCAGACCTGGGCGCGGGCGTCCTCGACGGGCGGCTGGGTCACCGAGGTCAGGTAGGCGCGCAGCGTCTCGGTCGCCGTCACCAGGCGCGGCTCGATCCGGTGCGGAGCCCGTTCCGGCCACAACAGATAGCCGAAGACCAGCACGATCACGGTCGCCAGCACGGTGTCCAGCACCCGTGGCCCCACCTCGGCCGACCCGCTGCCCCCGCCCAACTGCACCAGCACCAGGGCCAGCGGCGTCATCACCATCGTGTTCAGGCCGTAGTGGGCAGCCGCCGACCAGGGCAGCAAGGCCACGCAGAGCGCCACGACGGCGACCAGCGCCCAGCGTTCGGTGGTCAGCGAGAGCAGGGCCGCCGTCAGCACCACCCCCAGCACCGTGCCCACCGCGCGGCTGACCGCCCGCAGGAAGACCGAGCCCAGGTCCGGCTTGAGCACGAAGGCCACCGTCATCGGCACCCAGTAGCTGCGGGTCAGCGGCAGTGCGGCGGTGAGCAGTTCGGCCACCCCGATGCACAGCGCCACCCGGGCGCCGTACCGCGCGGCCCCGCGTGACAGCAGCCGCACCCGCAGCCGCCACGGGTCGGGCGGCGGCACCGGGGCCGTCCGGACCACGGTGGCCGGGTCCGCCGGGCGACCGGCCACGGCGTCGGCCGCGGTGCGCAGGGCGTCCGCGAGGGCCTGGCGGGCGGGGGTGTCGGGGTGCCAGGCGGGGAGCGGGGGCGCCGGTGCGTGCGCCGCCAGGGTTTCGGCCAGCTGCTCGGGGAGGGCGGCCACCTCCGGGGGCACCGGCCGGCGGGCCCAGAGCAGCCCGCTGGCCGCCTCGGTCGCGGCCAGCGAGCCCTCGTAGGCCCGGCGCAGCGCTGACAGTCGGGCGCTCTCCCGGGCGCCCGGGCGCGGTGGTGGCAGCTGGTCCTGCAGCTGGTTCAGACGTCCCGTCAGGGATCGGCGCGCCGCCGGACCTTGATCCGTGCCCAGCTCGCGCAGCAGCGAGCCGAGCGCCCGGTAGACCTCGGCGAGCTGCAGCCGGCGCGGGTCGTTGTGCGCCTGCGGCCGGTAACGCAGCCCCAGCACCACCACCAGGCCGGCCCCCGCCAGCATCATCGGCCCCGCCGCCCACCACGGGTGCGGCGGCGCCATCCCGGCTCCCAGCGCGGTCGACACCAGCAGCAGCAACCCCGCCGCCGAGCCGCGCGGCCCCGTAGCACTCAGCGCACCCGAGACGAAGGCCACCGCGGTCAGCACCAGCACCGCGAGCGCGCTGCGCAGCTGCCAGTGCAGCACGGCCCCGCCGATCAGCATCCCGGTCGCCGACGCCGCCAGGGCGCTGCCCATCCGCACCAGTCGCAGCCCGGTCGGCTCGACCCGGTCGTTCAGCGTGGCGTGCATCGCCCCGAGGCCTGCGAACACTCCGAGGTCCAGCCGCCCCGCCGCCAACCCCGCGCACAGCGGCACCGCCATCCCCGCCGCCGCCCGGGGCACCAGCACCCACGGCACCACCGGCCGCGCCGGCCGCGCGGCCCGGGCCCACCAGGAGGGGCGTGCGGGGGAATCACTGCTTGTCACATCGATCAACGCTGCCACACTCTCGGGCTACTCGTGGCAACCGGCCTTGACGGCGTCCCTGGCGGCGGTGAGAGCTCCGGGGCCAGCCGCGGCGGCTGGCGGAACGTGACAAGTCCGTACCGATAAGGCCCGTGCGCCCCAAGGGGCCTGCTGCACTGACACAGCCCCTCGCTAAGATGTGAACCAGCCGCTACAGCCTGTTCGTAAACGGGCGGAGGCCGGCTCGAAACGGGACTTCGAAGCTTGACGACGTGGTGCAGCGCGGTGGCCATGTGCCGGTCCGTGCACGGGGGAGGTGCAGTTCATGAACGCAGTGCCCAACGAGTGGTCGGCCCTTGCGGCGAAGAACGCTTACTTGGACACAGCGCACCAGCTGGAGTTGAGCGGTGTATCGCCTGCAGACCTCAAGGTCGAGGTGGAGACGCTCAGCGAGTTCAAGAAGAAGGTCGACGCCATGCTGACGTCGCTCGACGACTCGGACGCGGCCCAGCCGAAGATCAGTCAGCAGAGCCTGGACCAGGGGCACCTGGGCGCCTTTCCGGACGCTACCAACCTGCTGAACGCGTACGACGTGGTCCACCAGAACCTGCAGACGCTCTCGGCGACACTGTCCCAGCAGATCAAGGCGATGAGCATCGCGCTCAACATCAACATCAACGGCTACCAGGAAGTTGATGACGAGCAGCGGCGAGCGCTCTGGAACATCTACGCCGAGACGAACAACCAGTACAACTCCGGTGTCAGCCCGACGGGAGTCGTGAAGCCGCTGGACCCGCAGGCCACGGCGTCGACCACAGCGGATTCAAGTTCGGGGACGCCTGCATCGTCCACTGACTCCACGCAGACCCACTCGGGCGTTGTCGCGTGATCCGGGAAGTCGGTCGAGGGTCTGATACGCAGCAGCAGGGCAACACGGGGAGTGTGTAATGCCAAATCCGCAGACGGATGATCTTTACAGCTACTTCGACAGCATGACGCACGAGCAACTGCTGGCCATGGTGAAAGGCACTGACCCGAGCCTGCTCTCGACGCGCAGCGGCAAGCTCTCCAGTGCGGCCGCCACGCTCAATGACATCGCCGGACAGCTTTCTTACAACTCACAGCACTTGGAGTGGAGCGGCACTGCGGCCGACAGCTTCCGGAGCTGGGTCACTCAGGTCTCGACCGCCACTGAGCAGCTGAGCACCTATGCGAGCGCCACCTCCGATCAGCTGTCGGCGGCTGGTACCGCTCTCGGCACTGCAAACGCCATGCCGGGCGTGCCGGTGAACGAGACCAACATCATGAACCGGTACAAGGCGCAGAACTCCCAGTACATCAGCGACCAGGCGGACCAGCAGAAAGCTGCGGCCGACCCCAATTGGGTCACCCGGGCCCAGGCCAACCAGGCTCAGGCCACTCTCGACAAGGCTCACGACGACGCCGTGAGCCACATGGTCAGCCTGTCCCAGGCGTACCAGGCGTCGACGTCGGCCATCCAGCAGCAGACTCCGCCCTTGTTCCCGCCGAGCCCGACGGGTGTCATGGGGCCGCCGCCGCCGGCGAAGACAGCAGACGGTGGTGGCAACTTTTCCTACGGTGGGTCGAGTGGCTCTGGCGGCTCCCCAAGCGGTGGCGGCCGTCACACGGGTACGCTGCCATCGCCTGCGGGTGCTGCGCCGAGCAACCCGTCGCCGACCCCGCCCGTCCTGCAGCAGCCGGCCCCCGGCCCCCGGCCCCCGGCCCACCGCCCGGTACCGGGACCGCAGCCGAGCCCCATTCCGCAGCCCCCGAGCAGTCCCTCACCGACTCCGCCCGCCACCCCAACTCCGGTACCCGGCACGGGCCTCGACAGTGCCCCGCCGCCGGCGCCCCAGCTGCCTGTCACCAGCGGGCCGACCAGCACGCTGCCGGGTGGCCCGGGTACCCCGGGTCCGACCGGCACCGGTCCGGGGGGTCTGCCGGGCGGTTACCCCGGGGGATTCCCCGGGCCGACGAGCGGCAGCAACTTCGGCAGCCCATCTGGCGGAAGCTCCTATGGGAGTTCCTACGGGAGCCCCTACGGAAAGTTGCCTGGTGGCGGCCGCGTTGGCGGCAGCCCATCGCCTTTCGAGGAGGGGATCAGCGGCGGCGCCAGCCGCCCTGGCATGCCGTCAGGTCGTGGTCAGTTCAGCACCAATGCGATCGGCGCGCAGGAAGCGGAAGCCGAAGCAGGCGGTGGACGGACCGGTGGTAGCGGCTCCATGCTGGGCCGTGGTGGCATGGGCGGCGGCATGGGCGTTGGCGCCGGGGGCCGTGGAATCGGCGGCGGTGGCGGCCGTGGCCGAGGTCTCGTGTCGAGGCCTGGTGGCGAGGTCGGCGGGCGTCGCGGTCCCACTGCCGAGGGCGAGTTCACGCCCGGCGGCACCGGGATCGGTAAGGCAAGCAGTGAAGCCCGTGCGGGAGCTGCCGAGGGAGAGGGCGGCTTCATGCCTGGCGGCGGCGCCCACGGCACGAAGAAGCGCAAGAAAGACCACGGCCACCGGGCGGACTACCTCGTCGAGGACGAGGAGAGTTGGACCGGTGGAACCCCGGAGAGTAATCCGGACGTGATTGAGTAGGACTGGATCGCCTGCCCGGTCACTGGGTCAGCCCCGGTGACCGGGCAGCTCTTTGTTCGGTCCGGCCGGTGCCCCGGCAGAGATGGTGATGAGGAGAGCGTGATGCGGCGAACCGGCATGAGGACGCGAGGGCTGAGCACAGCCGCCCTGCTGGCACTGAGTCTGTCCCTGATGGGTGCTTTCGCCCCGGCGGCCCAGGCTTTCGATAACCCCCGCCAAGCCGAGTGGTATGTGGATGCATTGCACCTGCCTGAGGTGTGGCAGACCGCCAACGGCACTGGGGTCACTGTGGCGGTGATCGACTCCGGCGTAAAGGCAGACCACCCGGATCTGGTCGGTCAACTCCTTCTAGGTAAGGACTTCAGTGGCTTGCCCGGGGGTGCGGAAACCGATCCCGTTGGCCACGGCACCAAGATGGCCAGCATCATCGCTGGGTCAGGAAAAGGTGTCAGCGGACACGGCGTCATCGGGCTCGCTCCTGGCGCGCGTGTCCTCCCCATCAAGGTCAACGCAACTGATGACGCTGGAACGACGATCTCGGCTCCGGCCTTTCTCAAGCAGATTGATCAGGCCATCATGTATGCGGTGGACCAGGGAGCCAAGGTGATCAACCTGTCTCTGGTCGTCCAAAGTTCTGACATCTCACCGGCCGACGCTGCGGATCTCCAGAAAGCGGTTGATTACGCGATCAGCCATGGTCGACTGGTAGTCGCTAGTGCAGGCAACAGTGGGCAAGAGGGCAACCCGATCACCTACCCGGCGAACGCGGCCGGTGTCGCCGCCATTGCCGCAATCAATCAGCAGGGTGGCAGTACGAATGAGTCCGAACAAGGAAAGTACATCGCGCTAGCGGCTCCAGGAGTGGACACGGTGGATGCGTGTACCGGACCCACGGGCTACTGCGACACTCACGGCACATCCGACTCCGCCGCGATGGTCTCTGCTATGGGTGCCATCGTCTTCTCCCAGCACCCAGACTGGACTGGGAATCAGGTTCTCCGAGTCCTGATCAACACGGCTAACAAGCCCAACAACGGCTTGATGCATGATGACGGTATTGGCTTCGGTAACGCCAGCATCAGCAAGGCCATCAAATTTACCGGTGATCCAGGTCCGGCTGACGCGAACCCCCTTGTCCAGGCCGGCGTCAGCGTCACCCCACCGCCCACCGCTTGGCTGCCCGGCACCGCCCCCTCTGCGTCGCCCTCCGCCGCAGGCTCCGTGCAGCCCAGTGGCACGGCCAGCGGCGCCGCACCCAATGGTGCCTCCCCGGCTCCGGCTACCTCGTCCGCCAAGTCCGCAGCGTCCTCGTCATCTTCAGGGTCCTCCAACCTTCCTCTGATCATCGGTGGCGCAGTTGCCGCCGTCCTGATCGTCGGCGGCGTCATCTTCTTCGTGGCTCGCCGCAAGCGCTCCGCCGCCGCTCCGGAGGAGGCTGAGGCCCCCTCCTACCCATTGCCCGCCCAGCAGCCGCCCTACAGTCAGGGCACCCCGCCCCCGCCGCCCGGCTACGCTCCGGGCACCCCGCCGCCTTCGGCCCAAAGCCCCGCGCCGTACCAGACTCCGCCCCCGCCGGCCGCCAACCCGTATCGCGAGCCGCAGGGCTGAGTTCAATACCCGCAACCTGACAGGTATCGGTTCCTTGTGAGGCGTTGGCATGGCGGGACGTGGCACTGGTGACCGAAGAGTCCGTGATCGTCGATCAGGTCCGATGCGCCAGTGCGGAGTAGCAGGGCTGTGGTAAGCCACTGGCAATAGTCCGACCTGCGATCCCGTTGGCCACGGGAGCTTTCCCATGGTGCCGAGTGGAGCGGCTTGTCCTGCCCGGTCACTGGGGCAGCCCCGGTGACCGGGCAGCTCTTTGTTCGGTCCGGCCGGTGCCCTGGCAGAGATTGTGATGAGGAGAGCGTGATGCGGCGAATCGGCGCGAAGACACGAGGGCTGATCACAGCTGCCCTGCTATTGCTGAGCCTGTCCCTGACCGGTGCGTTCGCCCCAGCGGCCCAGGCTCTCGACAACCCCCGCCAGGGGGAGTGGTACTTGGACGCTATGCACCTGCCGCAGACCTGGCAGAGCGCCAACGGTACCGGAGTCACCGTTGCCGTGATCGGCAGTGGAGTGAATGCCGACCACCCGGACTTGACCGGACAGGTGCTCCCGGGGAGGGACTACAGCGGTCTGCCCGGGAACGAGAACGTGGACTCCATGAGTGAGGGCACCAAGGTGGCCAGCATCATCGCGGGTTCTGGTAAGAGCTTCAACGGCAAGGGTGTGATGGGTTTCGCTCCGGGTGCGAAGATACTTCCGCTTAAGGTCAACAACACGACTGACGTCGGCACGGCGAGCTCACCCGGCACGGAAATCTCATCGGATCAGCTTCTGGTGCAGGTTGACCAAGCAATTGATTATGCAGTCAGCCGCGATGCCAAGGTGATCGACATTTCGCTGGCCCTCCTTAGGCAATCAATCACTGCGAGAGGCGTCCGCAATCTGCAGGACGCTGTCGATCGTGCGATCAGCCATGGCACCCTGGTGGTGGCACCGGCCGGTGACAACGGCCAGCAAGGCAACGACGTGACTTACCCTGCCAACACTGCAGGAGTTGCTGGAATCGCGGCATTCAACCAGCAGGGCGGTGCCACGAACGAGTCCGAGCACGACAAGTACATCGCCCTGGCGGGCCCTGGGGTGGACGTAATTGGCGCATGTGCTGAGCCGAGCGGCTACTGCACCACGCACGGCACCAGCGACGCGGCCGCCGGGGTCGCCGCCATGGGGGCCATCCTATTCTCGCAGCACCCGACGTGGACGGGTAACCAGGTTCTCCGGGTTCTGATCAACAGTGCCTTCAAGCCCAACGACGGATCGTCACACAGCGAATACATCGGCTTCGGTAATGTGAGCGTCAGCAGGGCTGTCAAGTACACCGGGGATCCAGGCGCGGCCGACGTCAATCCACTGGTCGATGCAGGTATCAATGTCACGGGGCCACCCAACGCCTTCATGCCCGAGCCCGACGTGCCCACCCCCTCCGCAGTCAGCTCGTCAGCCCCGAGCACCCCGAGCCGGCCTCTCACATCCTCATCGGACCCCGACGGCATCTCCATCCTCGTCGCTGCCGCAGTCGTGGATGCAGCGGTCGTCGCCGGCCTCATCACCCACCTGGTCGTCCGCAAACGCCGCCGCACTCCATCGCCCACCCTCAAACGCCCGACGCGCCCGATCCCGAGCGAGGAGCTACACCGCAGCCCTGACATCCCGCCGTCGCCCTACCAAACGCCCGCCACCCCGCCCCAGAACGAACCGGGCTGACGGGACGAAACTGGCGGAGTCCGCGGGCGGACAGGCCTCCGTAGCGCGCGCACGGAGAGGAGACACGACGGCTGGATTAGCACCGCCGTCAAGTCGGCGCAGGTTCACGGAGTGGGCCCTGGCGCCGCGACGCCGCGACCCGACCATGTGGTCGGCGAGGCGCCAGTTGACTCGGTGGGCGGCTGCTTGACTACGAAGGATCCCTGGCCGCGTACAGTGACGATCAGCCCGCGTTCACGAAGGTTCTGGGTGGAACGCCGAGCGGTGAGTCGTGCCACGCCGTCCTCGTCGACGAGGTGGTTCTCCGAGGGGATCGGTCTGTCCGGCGCCAACTCGCTGGGTTCGATCTTCCCGGCGATCACCTCGGCCAGCTGGACGTGGAGCGGTGCTGCCCTCATGAGGCTCAGCGTCTGCCCAGGTTCGCCGCCATCCGGGTCGCTGAATGCCCGTGTGACGCGCTGCGTATCGCGGGATCCCGCGGTATGCGCTTGCCCCTGCCAGCGGTCGACGACGTCGAGCCCGGACCGTCGAATGATGCGCCCTCTGCCCTGAGTTGGGCGCGGCAAGCGCAGCACGCCCTACTGGACTCCGCCCCCGCTGTCCGCCGACTCGCACCACGCTCCATGGAGCTGCAACCAGCGTTATTGAAGTTGAAAGCGTGATGTCGGCCTGAGGTGTAGTCAGCCGTCCGCGATCAGGCCGGTGGCGGCGAGGCACCCGTCGATGAGGTGGGGTCGGTACTGGATCTGCTTCAGGCTGCGCTTGACGGCTCGGGCGAGCTGGTCGAGGTTGGCTGCGGCGAGGTTGCCGATGGTGCGCTTGACCAGCGACCAGATGCCTTCCTGCGGGTTGAGGTCTGGTGCGTACGACGGGAGTTGGAAGACGGTCAGCCAGTCCTTATTCGCCTCGATGAACTCCCGCAGCGGCGGCATCAGGTGGGCGCGCAGGTTGTCCCACACGAGCACGATCGGGCCGCCGAGCTGGACGTGTGCGCGAATCAGCAGATCGCGGTAGTCCTGCCAGGTCAGGCCCTTCTTCTCGCCCTTGCGGCCGTGGTAGACGTGGAAGCTGTAGAACATCCGGGAGCACCTGCCGGGGCTGTAGCAGCTCAGCCCCGCCATGGAGATCCGGCCACCTCCCCGGCCGCGCACCCGCACGATGGGGGTGCGGCCGACCCTGCCCCAGGTCCTGGCACGCGGCGGCCTCATCGACTGCCCGGCTTCGTCCTCAAAGACGAGCCAGGCCCCGCGGGCCGCCGCGGCGCTTTTACCCGCGGCCACGTGTCCTTCTTCCAGAGCTCGATCACCGAGTCGTCGCGCTCGATGGCCCGGCGGGCCGGCTGTTGCCAGGACCAGCCATGCCGCTTGAGCAGGGCCCAGGTGCCCTCCACGGTGTAGGAGACGTGGAACAGCCGGCCGATCAACGTCTTCACCCGTGCCAGAGTCCACCGCTGGTCCACCCAGCCGTGGGCCAGCGGGCCACGCTCCAACTCCCGCTCCAGCCGCTCGATCTGGGCATCGGACAGTCTCGGGCGACCGGGCGAGCCCTTCGAGGTGATGCCCGCCGCACCGCCCTCGCGCCACTGCCGACGCCACCGTTCCACCGAGCGCACGCTCACCCGCAGCGCCGCCGCGACGTCCCTGCTCTTGTCGCCGCCCTCGAAGCGTTCCACGGCTTGCAGCCGGATCCGCTCCCGCGCGGCCCTCTCGGCGTCGGTCAGGCCGCCGCCTTGCGCATATCTCACAGCACACGACTACCGGTGCCGACCCTCCGCCGGAGAGCGAACATTACTGCTTCACCCGTCCGAGCGACATCACGCTTTCAACTTCAGTAGCGTCCCGCAAGGAATCAACGCCTGGTGGAACGCTGCCATTTTCGTGCCGCATGTCAATCGTCGCCGACGATCTCAAGAGCGAGCAATCACCCGCGACCCAACACCTTCTGAGCCGCCTACGGCGTTGCCTCCTTGGGGGCAGGCGGAACGGTCGGTGCCTTGTCGGCGAGGTGGACGGTGTTGGCGCACTGGTACTGCGTCGCGACGGTGCGGGCGAGCTTCAGTGCGATGTCGGCGTAGGCCTGGCGCACCCGGGTCCGTGAGTACTGCGACTGCCTCGGATCCCCGTCGATGCTGATCCACACGAATGGCGACGCGGGTTGGTCGGCCCTGTCGACCGGGATCTGGAGGTCGCACCGCAGGTAGAAGTTAAGTGTGTCGTACCGGTCGTCGATCCGCGCTTGGCCGTCCGGGCCGAAGTCCAGGGCCCGATAGCCCGTCGCGTTAAATCCCGACATCGAGAGGCCATCCACACTGGGTTTGACGTTCACTTCGAGGACAGGGCCTCCCGCCCACCGCACGCCGCAGGACTCCATCTGGGAGGCGATGTCGGCCGTCAGCGGGGCGTGGACGACACTCCCTGTCAAGGCGACGGCCGTCCCGTTCGTCCCGACCAGCGGCCGGAGGTCGTCCGGGCCGAGCGCGGACCAGCAGGCCGACTGCGGCAGCACGACGGACTGCCAAGGCTTCCAACAGAAGGCCGTCACGCCGGCCGCGACCAGCACGGCGGCGACGGCCCCGGCCCACAGGCGCCGACGGGCCACATGGCCCGTCGGCGGCGTTTCTTCCTGCTGCCCGGTCATATCAGTTCTTCACACCCAAGAGGTACTTCGAGGTACCGTCAGCAAAGCCGGCCTTGGCACCGTTGAACGCTGCGTTGGCCAGGTCATTGGCGTCGGTGGTGTCTATGCCCTGCGACTGGGCCGCCGACAGGACCGCGTTCTGAGCGGCATTGCCGGCCCCGGTCTCGGCGGCACCGCCGGCCTGGAGGACCTGATCGGACGCTAGCCCGTGCGTGTCGACCTTGTAGCAGGAGGCCACACTCTGGATGATTCCGCTGGCCTTCGTGTTGAGCGCGTCGCCCCCCGGCATGTCACCGATCTTCTTGCCGCCGGTCATGTCCCAGAGCTTCTGTGCCCAGCCCGCGTCGCGGTCGATGGCCTTGTTGTAGGCGGCGTCGCTCTGCTGGTGCTGCGTGTAGATCGCATCCGCCTTGCCGCCGGTGATGATCGCCGCCACCGTTCCGCCCGGGCCGGCCGCGCTCGCCACCGCAGAGTCAAGGTACTTGTGGTCGGTGGAGTGCAGCATGATGTCGCTCACATGGGCGGTGGTGTAAGCCTGTTGTGCCTGCGCGATGGTGCCATAGGCGTCAGGGTCGTGGCCGAGCGCCCCGAGGAACCGCGCAGTGGCTGACGCATCCAGCGTCGGCTGGGGATGGTTGGGATCCGCAGGCGTCTCGTACAGCGGCAGCCCTTCCTGTGGGGGCGCGAACGCCGTCTGTACCTCACCCATGTAGGCGGCGGTCATGTGGCCGAGGCTGGCGTTCATCGAGTGGAAGACGGCACCGTTCCCAGTGATCAAGCTCGGACCATCGACGGTTCCGAAGCGGTTCACAACCTGCTGCATCACCGCGGTCATGGCAGGGGTGTGCAGCGGGTACGGCGCGCCCTCGGCGTCGTACGGCTGCCCGATGGTCGCCGCTTCGAGTGCGTGGCCGAGCGCGGTCGCCTCCAGGTCGCAGGCCTTGCCGCCCAAGGTGGCGTCCTTGGTCGTGATGTCCTGGAGGATGGACTTGAAGCCGGGATCCGTGAGCTTGGTGAGGTAGTTGTTGGCGTCGCTGGTGACCGCCTTGACCGTCCCGTCCTGGTTGTAGAGCGTCGGGGGGTCGGAGAAGAACTTCGTCGCCGCGTCCGGACTGTGCCCGAGGGCCTCCAGCATTCCCGACATCGGATTGAGGCCGCCGTCCCCCGGGCCGAGGAAGAAGGTCTGCCGCAGGGGGTTGGCCTTCATGATCGCGTCCGACCACATGTGGGGGTCCTGCTCGCTGAGCTGGGTCATATGTTCGGCGATCGGCTGCAGGAAGTGCGCGTCGTAGTTGCCGGTCCGCAGGATGTTCGACAGGATCTGGTAGCCGTACGGGTTGCCGCCCTGCAATTGGTCGGGCAGCAACTGGTATTGCGTGGCGCCTGCCTTGCGCAGTCCGGCTTCCCAGGCATCGGACAGGTGCGGCACGTTCTGGGTGTTGGTCGCGTTGGCCAGTGCCGTGCCGAGGTTGGCCTGGAGCTGGGTTAGGTTGTCCTTGCTGGGCGTGCCGTAGTAGCTGTACTCGCCCATCGCGCCGTACGCCTTCAGGAAGCCGTCCGGGCCCAGGTCGTTGTAGAAGTCTGTGTTGAACTGCGGGTCGTTGGCGTGGGCCTTTAGGATCGCGTTCAGCTGGGCGACCTGCGCGTCGGTGGCCTTGCTGCCCAGGCTCAGCAGGTCGGCGGCCTGCTTGGCCTCGCCCTCCACAAGACCGCCGGGTGGGGCGCAGTTGAAGCTCTGGGTGCTGGTCCCGGTGTCTGCAGCCAGGGTGAACGCGAGGCCCTGGTCTGCTGCTGTCGCGCGGTCCAGCGCCGCCTGTATTTGCTTGCTGACGCCGTCAGCCCTGTCCTGCCACGTTTTTTGGTAATCTTGATCATGCTTCTCGGCGTCAGTGGTAGCCGGCGGCCAGTGGACCACACCGTTGGCATCCACGGTGAGTCCCTGCTGGGTTCCGCTCTGGACGGCCTGCTGGAGGGCCTGCTGGGCGCCAGTGAACTCGGTGTGCGCGTCACGCAGGGCTTTGGCTAGCGAGCTGGCCTCGTCGAACGCCATGTCGATCTGGTTGCGGGTATCGGTCAACACGCTCGCGGCGGCGTCCGCTGCCGTCCCTTGCCACCCTGAGCTCTGGAGCGGGCTGATCACCTGGTTCTGGAACTGCGTGGAGAAGTCCCAAGAACGGACCAACGTCTCGAAGTCAGTGGCCGCACCATCCAGGTTGGTGAAGTTGGTGTTCTGGAGTTCGTAGAAGTTCACCATGATGAGACGTCACTTCTGCTGGAGATGCGCTGCGTTGGCGCTATCGGCATTGCTGTAGTTCTGCGCGTTGGCGTGCAGGTTCTGTGAAATGGTGTCCAGTCGGGCGGCCAAGGCCTGGGACTGCTGCTCCCAGATGGTCCAGGCTGTGCTCAAGGCGGCGCTGCTGTCCCAGCCCTGCATGGCACCGACGGCAGTACCGACGTTGCTCCACGGCTTGTCGCATTCGCTGCGCACCATGCCTCGGAGTACGGAGGCATTTTGACTGGCCGTCTCCAGCACGCTGGGATTCACCGACAAGCTCTGGCCGCCGCTCTGGGCCGGCGTCCCGATGGTGACGGGACCTTCCGCGGCAGCGAGGTCAGGAAACTGCTTCTTCGCCTGGTCAGTGAGGTTACCTGAGCTGTCGAACAGCCAGGGATTGATCCGGCGTTCGAAGTCAAGGTCAGCCATCGATGAGCCCCCCAGTACGGTCCCAGTCGTGCGCTTTAGCAGCAAGTAGCGACAAGTGTACTAACAGTACGCCAATAGGCTGATGCGCTCTACCGTCTTGCCCGTGCAAGGAGACTGCCCGTGACGTGCGCACCGCTGCCCCCCGTGATCTCGTGGGTGCGAGAAGGGCGCTCGGTAGTGGTCCGAGGCTGCCGAACAGCCCGGTGGCGGATGACAGCACCACGGGACGGTGGGCGTTCGGCCTGTCAGG
Organism: Kitasatospora humi; assembly: GCF_020907985.1. Lineage (GTDB taxonomy): Bacteria > Actinomycetota > Actinomycetes > Streptomycetales > Streptomycetaceae > Kitasatospora > Kitasatospora humi. Next base: position 278,880 of record NZ_JAJJPA010000004.1, read on the forward strand.
GTCGAGTGGGCGCCCCGAAAAGGGGAGGAGCATGGCACTCCCAGCGGTGTTGACCGGTAGGCCGGGCGAACTGGAACGCGGCGGCGGCGTGTCGTTGGTGTTCGATCCGTCGTTATGCCATCGGGGCGGGCTGTCGCTGGTGGAGTCCGGCGCCCGCTGCTGAGGGCTGAGGGCGGTGTGATGGCAAGGCAGGCGCAGTGCGAGAGGTGCGGGAGCGAGGCGGCGGGCCGCTGGTGTGAGGTCTGCGCCGAGCTGACGGGGTGCCAGTGGTGCGGGCGGAACGGGGGCGGTTGGCACCGGGGGGCGCGGGCAGTGCTGTGCGGGTACTGCGTGCTGCTCGTGCCGGCGTCGGAGTGCGGTGCCCGGGAGCCGGTGTTGATCGGGGAGGTGATCCGGGCGGTGGGGAGCTACTTGACCGAACGGGGCCAGGTCATGGCCGAGGCCGCCGCCGCGGATCGCGAGCCGACCGGCCGCTGCCGCTACTGCCAGCGCGAGGCGGCCTGGCATCCGACGGTCCGGGGCCGCTGGATCCTGCTCGACCTGGACGACCATCCGGCGCACTGCGTTCCGAACGGCCGTCGCTGGCAGGTGGATCCGCGCGGCACCGTCGCCACCGCCGCCGGGGGCGCCGCCGGCCGGATGTGCCGGATCGCCCACTGGGACGTCTGCCCGGGGCTGCCCGCTCCGAGGGACGTGTACCTGGAGTCGGTGCGGCACCGACTGATCACCGGTCAGAGCCGGAACAGGCCGCCGATGGACGGAAGGATCTTCCGGACGTCCGCATCGCCGTGTTCGGACTCGAAGTAGGCGACCGCCGAGAGCACCAGCAACCGGTTGATCCGCGGATCGTGGACGCGCACGTCGTAGCGGGAGTGGACGCCGGCGCGCCGGGTCAGTTCGAACCCCTCCGAGGTGCTGCCCCGGTAGCGCAGGCTGTGCGGCAGCACCACATCCGTGAGGACGTTGTCCATGACGTTGCCCAGTACGGCCGCGTGTCGTGCGCGGCTCCCCAGGCCTGTGGGCCGGCCCTGCAGTGCTTCCAGTCCGTCCTGGGCGAAGGTCCACTCCTCGTCCGTCGACAAGCCCCCGCCGCGCAGTTCCCACTGCTTGCTGCGCAGGCGGACGCGACCGAGCCGGCGGCCGTCGACGGCGAGCGCGATGCTGTTGGCGACATGGCCGAGGAGCTCGTCGAGTCGCGGGCCGCCGTACACCTGGTACGGCTTCAGGGAGTCGGGTGCTTCCGGCTTGCGGAGCCGGGCTATCGGGGTGTCCTTGCCGGTCCGGTGGATCAGCCAGGTGGTTTCCCGATGGCGGTAGGCGAAGCTGACGCTGAACTCGTTGAGCGTGTGGATCACTGGTGCTGACGGCCCCTCTGGCTGCTCGTGTCCGGGGCGGCCATCATCGCGCAGGAAGCGCGGAGCCACCCAGGGGAGGGCGGCAGTCGGCGCGGATCGCGGTGAGAACCGAATGTTCTTCCGGCATCGCGCACCACCCCGGAGTGTGCACGAACTGTTCGCGCCCCCATCACCCACCTGGCGGCTGCGGGTGGCCGGTCCGTCGCGGCATCGTCGAGGTATGGCGATTGACGCGAAGTCAGCACAGGACGACCCGGGCCTCGGTGGGACCGAGGGGCTGGGGCGAGTGGCCGCTGCCGCCTTCGCGGGGACGGCGATCGAGTACTACGACTTCTTCCTGTACGGGATGGCTGCGGCCCTGGTCTTCGGGCGGGAGTACTTCCCGGCGCTGGGTCCGGTCAATGCGCTGCTCGCCGCCTTCTCGGTCTACGCGGTGGCGTTCGTGGCCCGGCCGGTCGGCGCGGTGGTCTTCGGGCACTTCGGGGATCGCCTGGGGCGCAAGGCCGTTCTGGTGGTGTCGCTGCTGCTGATGGGGCTGTCGACGACGGCGGTCGGCCTGCTGCCGGGATACGGGCGGTGGGGCGTCTGGGCGCCGCTGGCGCTGGTGGTGCTGAGGTTCTGCCAGGGGTTGGGGCTGGGCGGCGAGTGGGGCGGGGCGGCCCTGCTGGTCGTGGAGCACGCCCCGCCCGATCGGCGCGGGCGGTATGCGGGGTATCTGCAACTGGGCCCGTGTGCCGGCTCGACGTTCGCCACGGCCGTCTTCCTGGCCGTCTCCCTCGGCCTGCCGGCCCGGGAGTTCGCGAGTTGGGGGTGGCGGCTGCCGTTCCTCGGGTCGCTGCTGCTGGTGGGGGTGGGGCTGTTCGTCCGGCTGCGGATCGCCGAGACTCCGGTCTTCGCCGCCGAGCGGGCTGCCGCCGCCGGGCGGGCTGCCGCCGCCGGGCGGGCTGCCGCCGCCGGGCGGGCTGCCGCCGCCGGGCGGGCTTCGGCGGCCGGGCAGGGTGCTGCGGTCGCCGGTGAGTCCGGGGCGTCGGGCGGTGGTGGGCGGCCGCTGCCGGTGTCGGCGGTGCTCCGCGAGCACTGGCGCACCGTGCTGCTGGGCAGTGGCGCGCTCTGCTTCGGCTACGCGCTCTACTACCTGGGCAGCACCTACGCCCTGGCCTACACCACCAATCAACTGGGGGTGCCCCAGACGTTGATGCTGGCCCTGCAGTTGCTGGCCGCACCGGCGGGCGCGCTGGCGGTCTGGTACAGCGCGGGGGCCTCGGACCGCTGGGGGCGCCGACGAACCGTGCTGCTCGGGACGGCGCTGGCCGCCTGCTGGTCGCTGCTGCTCTTCCCGATCCTGGAGACCCTGCGGCCGGAGCTGATGCTGCTGGCGCTGGTCGGCACGGGGCTGTTGCAGGGGGTGCTGCTGGGGCCGGTGGCGGCGTATCTGCCCGAGCTGTTTCCCACCAGGGTCCGTTACACGGGGGCTGCGCTCACCTACAACCTCGGCGGCGTGGTCGGCGGTGGGACGGCGCCGCTGCTGGCGACCAGGATGACGGCGGCCTACGGGACGGCGGCGCCGGTGGGCTGGTACCTGGCGGGGCTCGGCGTGGTGGCGGTGCTCTGCCTGCTGGCCCTGCCGGATCGGAGCGGGTGCGATCTGACGGTCGAGCACGGGTTGGCCGACGGCGGCCCGGCCGGTCGGGCCGCCGTGGCGAGCGGAGGTGCGGCGATGTGACGCCGGTGGCGCGGTGCGGGCCGGCGGGGCGGGTGCGGGCGAGGGGTGCGGCGACGTGACGGTGGCGACGCGGTGCGGGCCTGGGGGCGAGCAGGGCGTCGGCGATGTGACGCCGGCGGCGCGGTGCGGGCTTGCGAGGCGGGTGTCGCCGAGGGGCATCGCCGTGGGCCCGCCCAGCGCATTGCCGCTGGCCCGCGCCCTGCGGCCTCCTCCAGCGCGCTCCGGTGCGCCGGGCGCCCGCCAGGAGCGAGGGCGTGCGCCCGTCGCCGGACGCCGATTTCCCAATCCCCCCGATGACCATGTAATGTCTTCCTCGTTCGACCGGTTCGCCCCTATAGCTCAGTCGGTAGAGCGTCTCCATGGTAAGGAGAAGGTCTGCGGTTCGATTCCGCATGGGGGCTCCATCGGAAAAGGTCCCCGCCAATCTGGCGGGGACCTTTTCGTTATTCTCCTGGCACGGTTCGAAGTCGCCGGTCTCTAGCGGCACGAGTCCGTTTGCGCTGTGATGGTGCGTCAACAGTGCTGTGGCGTACGGGCGGTACGCGTGATGCGTGGGGTCTCTCCGCGCAGGGTACGGGGGAGGGCCCCTTGGGCGTGCGGCTCGTCGTGGTCGACGATCACAGACTGCTGGCCGAGGCGTTGGCAGCAGCGCTCCAGGTGCGCGGGCACCGGGTGCTGGCGGTCGGCAGTCCGGCGTCGGCCGGGCCGGAGCTGGTGGCGCAGCGCCGCCCGGAGGTCTGCCTGCTCGGGGTCGCGCGACCGGGGGACTCCGGGGCGTTCGGGCCGGTGCGGCGGCTGCGGCAGGAGCGGCCCGAGGTGGCCGTGGTGGTACTCGGTCCGGTGGACGACCTGCGGGGAGTGGCCAACGCGTTCGCGGCCGGCGCGGCCGGCTACGTCCGCAGTGACGAGCGGATCGAGGTGGTGGACCGTTCGATCACCCGGGCGCGGGCCGGGGAGGCGGCCGTGGCCGTCGAGGTGCTCCAGGCGGCGTTCGAGCGGCTGCTGCACCCCGTGCGGGAACCGGACGACGAGGCGCTGCGGCTGCTCGGCGCGCTGACCCGCCGTGAGATCCAGGTGCTGGCCAGGATCACCGAGGGCCAGGACACCCAGGAGATCGCGCTCGGCATGGGTATCGCGCCCAGTACCGCGCGAACCCATGTGCAGCGGGTGCTGATGAAGCTGGGTGCCCGCACCCGCCTCGAGGCGGCCGCGGTGGCCGACCGGACCGGCTTGCTCGCCCGGCTGGCCCGCGAGTAGCCGCAGGGACCACAGTTCCCCACCGCCTTCCGGGCGCCGGCCCCGCTCCGCCCCGCCGCGCCCTCCTCCTCCGCCCCCGCGCGACGCCCACCCTGGGCATCGCCTCGGACGCCGGGCTCGCGCTCGGGCTCCTCATCGAGGTG
>NZ_JAJJPA010000040.1 GCF_020907985.1 Kitasatospora humi
CCCGCAACCCCAGCAGGTCGAGGCCCTGGGCGAGGGTGGCGGCGGTGAGCCGGCAGAGAGCGATCCGGTTGGCCCGGAGCCCGGGGGTCCGCGCCTTCAGTACCGGGCAGGCACCGTAGAACTCGGTGAACGCCTTCGCCAGCGAGAACAGGTACCCGCACAACCGGTGCGGCTCCAGCTCCTGGGCGACCTCGCGCAGCACGGCGCCCAGACTGTCCAGCAGCAGGATCAGCGACCGCTCAGCCGGGTGCAACGGCAACGACGGGTCCAGCGGCGGCAGTTCGTCCAGCGAAGAGGCGCCCGCCTTGGCCAGGATGGCCCGCACCCGGGCGTGCGCGTACTGCAGGTAGACACCGGTGTCGCCCTGCAGCGAGACGATCTGCTCGATGTCGAACACGTAGTTCTTCGCCCTGGAGGTGGACAGGTCGGCGTACTTGACGGCGCCGATTCCGGCCGCCTGCACCACCTGCTCCAGCTCGTCCCCGGTGAGGTCGTGCGGCTTGTCGGCCATGACCTCCCGCACCCCCGCGACCGCCGCGTCCAGCAGGTCGGCCAACCGCACCGTGTCACCGGACCGGGTCTTGAACGGTGTGCCGCCCGGCCCCATCACGGTGCCGAACGGCACGTGCTCCGCCTCGATGTGGTCCGGCAGCCAGCCGGCCCGCCGCGCGGTGGCGAAGACCATCCGGAAGTGCATCGCCTGCCGGGCGTCCACCACGTAGAGGATCCGATCGGCGCCGAGCTCGTCGACCCGGTGCCGGATGGTCGCCAGGTCGCTGGCCGCGTACCCGTAGCCCCCGTCCTGCTTGCGCAGGATCAGCGGCACCGGCTGCCCGTCGGGCCCGGTGATGTCCTCGAAGAAGACGCAACAAGCACCACCGCTCTCCACCGCAATCCCGGCGTCCACCAACTCCTGTACCAATGCTGGGAGTTCAGTGTTGTGCCGGGACTCGGCGTCGATGTCCTGCGGGGTGAGCAGCAGGCCCATCCGGTCGTAGAGCTGCTGGAAAGCCTCGGTGGAGACCGCCACCAGCTCCTGCCAGACGGCCATGGTGGTCGCCTCGCCGCTCTGCAGCGCCACCACCCGCAGCCGGGCCCGTTCGGCGAACTCCGGGTCGGCGTCGAAGGACTGGCGGGACGACTTGTAGAGCGCGTCGAGCGCCGAGACCCGGCCGCTCGGGTCGGCCTGCCGCCAGTCCAGCTCGGGATGCTCCACGAGGTACTGGATCAGCATGCCGAAGTTGGTTCCCCAGTCGCCGAGATGGTTCTGCCGGACCACCTCGGCGCCGAGGAAGCCGAGCACCCGGGCCAGCGAGTCGCCGATCGCATTGGTCCGCAGGTGACCGACGTGCATCTCCTTGGCGATGTTCGGCCCCGAGTAGTCGACCACGATCCGGGTGCCGGTCAGCGGCTCGCCGACACCGAGCCGCTGCCGGGGGTCGGCGAGCCGGGAGCCGACCTGCTGCCAGATCCAGGCGTCGGACAGCGCCAAGTTGAGGAACCCGGGACCGGAGAGGTCCACCGTCAGCGGGCCGTCCGCCGCCAACTCCCGCGCCAGCCCGCCGGCCAGCTCCTGGGGCGTCAGCCCGGCCGGCTTGGCCAGCGCCAGCGCCGCGTTCGACTGGAAGTCCGCGTGCTCGGAGGGTCGGACCAGCGGGTCCCGCTCGGCCAGCTCGCGCGGCAGCACGCGGGCCATGGCGGCCGACACTGCGCGCTCCACAAGGCTGATGGCGGCGAGGACCTCGGTCACGGTGGGACTTCCTCTCGGGGCTTGGGTCAGGTATCGCCGCAGCTTATGAGCGGACGAGGGCCCGGGCCGAGCGATTTTCCGGCACGCCCGCCCACCGGCCCACCCGACCACCGGCCCCGACAGCTTCCAGGCAGGGCGGCCCAACGGCTCCCGGCCTGCCGACCCGCCCACCTGCCGACCCGCGGACCCACCCACCCGCCGACCCGCCGACCCGCCGACCCAGAAGCCTCGCGGCGCACCCCAGGAGCCTTCCGGCACGCCGACGTGTGAGCCTCCAGCGCGCCGACCCGTCAGCGGAACGCGGCCAGGTGGCGCTGCGCCCAGTCGGCGAAGGTCCGGGCCGGACGGCCGAGCAGCTTCTCGACGTCGGGGCTGATCCGCTGCTCGGCCGGAGTCGGCGCCCCCATGATGGCCAGAGTGGTGTCGACCACCGGCTCCGGCATCATCCCCATTAGCTCCGCCCGGGCCTGCTCCTCCGTCTGCTCGACGAACTCCACCGGCTCGCCGAGCAGTTCGCCCAGTACCGCGGCCCGCTCGCGCGGCGTGCTCAGCTCCGGACCGGTCAACTCGTAGGCCCGGCCCGCGTGTCCGTCCTCGCCCAGCGCCAACGCCGCCACCTCCGCGATGTCGGCCGGGTCGACCAGCGGCAGCCCCACGTCACCGAACGGCGCCGCCGCGGTGCGTCCGGTGCGCACCGACTGGGCCCAGGCGAAGGCGTTGGAGGCGAAGGCGCCGGGCCGCAGCACCGTCCAGTCCAGGCCGGACGCGCGCACCGCCTCCTCGACGGCGCGGGCCACCCCGCCGTGCCAGGCGGAGTCGGGCCGGGTGACCACGCCGAGGCTGGACAGCAGCACCACCCGCCGCACCCCGGCGGCCTCGGCCAGTGCCAGGATCTCGGCGGCGCGCAGAGCCTGCCCGCCGGCCCCGCCGTCGTGCAGGAAGAGCGCCTCGGCACCCTCCAACGCGGGCCGCAGACTCTGCGGATCGGCCAGGTCGGCGACCTGGTGGCCGGCCCCGGCCGGCTGCTGCGCCGCCGACCGGGACACCGCGACCACCTCCCCGGCCCGCCGCCCGGCCAGCGCCGCCACCAGCGGTCGGCCCACGTTCCCGGTCGCTCCGGTCACCACGATCATTTCGTCAACTCCCATACAGTCCGGGCCCGTTGCTTGTTGCTGCGGGCCGTTCAGGTCAACACGGAAGACGTTAACAGCCCCGGTATAGTAGGTACCTAGAGGAAAGTGACTATGCCGAAGGGGAGTTGGCATGGAAATGGAGATCGACGCGTCGAGCAGTCCGGAACTCGCCTGTCCGATCGCGCCGGTGCTGGACATCGTGTTCAGCCGCTGGACCACACCGATCCTGTGGACCCTGCACATGCACGGGCGCCAGCGGTTCGTCGAAGTGCAGCGCCGGATCGGCTCGGTCACCCCCAAGGTGCTCACCCAGCGGCTGCGCCAACTCGAGCGCGACGGGCTGATCGTGCGCACCTACCACGCCGAGGTGCCGCCGCGCGTGGAGTACGAGATCAGCGAGCTCGGCCGCAGCCTGGCCCCGGTCTTCGCCCACCTGACGGACTGGGCCACGGCCAACCTCCCGCAAGTCGCGCGAGCCCGCGAGGAGTACGACGGGCGGCCGGGGCAGTAGGGGCAGGAGAGCCGCCTCGGCACAACCCTCCAACGGGATGTTGCACAGACCCTTTGACATCCGAGCCGACACTACGTCACTTTGGTAGTCGACTGACAGTCGGTCACCAGATCATCACCAGGGGGGACCAGAGTGAAGAAGGTCATCAGCGCACTCGTCGGAGCTACTTGCGGCCTGGCCCTCGCCATGGGCGGCGTCGCTTGGGCGTCCGACGGCGGCAACCCCGGCGCGCCGGCGCGAGCCGCCATCACGATCGCGCCCGGGGGCAACAGCGGCTCCTGCTGCTGACGCCACATCTCCCCTGCGGCGCCACCGCGTTCGACGTGGCGACCACCGCAGGGGAGTCCCGGCCTACTCGGTGCGCAGCGCCTCGGCGATCGGCAGTCGCGCGGCGCCACGGGCGGGCACCAGGGCACCCAGCACGGCGATGCCGACTCCGGCCAGAGCGAGGCCGATCAGCTCCGGCGCGTGCCACACGTCCTTCATGGACTCCGAGAACACCATGATCGGAATGTGCTCCACGATCACCCGGTGCACCAGGATCCCGAACGGCACACCGATCACCGCACTGGCCAGCCCGAGCCCGGCCACCGAGGTCACCGTCATCGCGGTCACCTGACGCGGCGTCATGCCGATCGACTTGAGCATCCCCAACTCCCGCCTTCGCTCACGGACGTTGAGCAGCACGGTGTTGAAGACCCCGAGCGCCGCGACACTGCCGAGCAGGATGCTGAACACCGTGGTGAACCCGATCACCGACACCGTCGGGGCCGTGGCACCGGACGGCTCCTGAACGGACGGGTAGAGGCCGGGATCGATCGCACGGACCGCCTTGACGTAGGCGGCGCTGTCCGTACCCGACGCGATGCGCACCTCGTAGGAGTTGACCCGGTGCTGCGGGGCGAGGTCGAGCGCCGTCTGCCAGTTGGACGTCACCACGCCGGCGTTCCCCTCCAGCGGCTCGCCCACGATGGCCACCGGCAGCCGGCGCCCGGCCAGCTCCAGAGTGATCCGGTCACCGAGGTGCAGCCCGTGCTGCGCCAGGAAGGCCGGCCCGGCCACCACCTCGTCCGGACCGGTGGGCGGACGCCCGACCGTCACCCTGGCCTCCCGCTGCCAGTCGTCCCCGCCGTAGAAGTCGGCGTACACCGACTGGCTGTATCCGGTCATTCCGACCAGGGTCAGGTACCTGCGGGTCAGCAGCTCGGTCCCGGGCAGGGCACGCAGTCGGGCCTCGATCTCGGCGGGGCTCAGCTTGGGCTCCTGCTGGTTGTGGTCGGCGGCCTGCCCCAGGTCCACCTCCACCCCGGTGCCGACCGGGGGCGACCCGCTGGTCCCCGCCGCGATGATGGTGCTGCTCAACCCCGTGGCCAGCGTCACGGCGGTGACGCCCAGCACGATGGCGGCCATGGTCAGCGCCGTCCGGGCCGGCCGGGCGAACGGCTGGCCGAGGCCCAGGCTCACGGCGCGCGGCAGCCGCGACCCGCTGAGTGCGCGCTGCACCCGCAGCCCGCGTCCCGCCCGCGGCGCACTGCCGGCCGTGATCGCCCGGGTGGCGGAGAGCCGCCCGGCGCGCAGCGCGGGCACCAGGGCAGCGAGTGCCACCAGCACCGGCATGCCCACCACACAGCTGAGCGGCGCCCAGAGGGCCGGGTGGGAGACGTCGGCGGTGCCGGTGGAGATGCCGCCGAAGGCGACCTTCATGAAAGGCACCGCCAACACGGCCCCGACCAGGCTGCCGAGCACCGCCCCGACCAGTGCGGGCACCAGGAGCATGCCCAGGTAGACCGCGACCACCTGGCGCGGGGTGAAGCCGATCGCCTTGAGCACCCCGATGTGCCGGAAGCCGGCGACCACCGCGCTGCTCACCACGTTGCCGACCAGCAGCACCGCGATCACCAGGCCGAGCACGCCGAAGGCCGTCAGCAGCGGCAGGAAGGAGTCGGCCCCCGCCGAGAACTGCTGCTTGAGCGTCAGGTAGGTCTGCGCGCTGGTCAGCGCACCGTCCGGGAGGCCGGCGGTGGCGGTGGCCAGCGAGGCGTGGAGCTGCTGGTCGGTGCCGGCCGAGGAGAAGCGGTAGAGCATCTGGTACGCCGTCGGGTGCAGCGCGGCCATCTCCTCCGGGGCGACCCAGCCGCGGGCCGACTGGCTCATGCTGGCCGCGTAGCCCACCACGGTCAGCGGCGGCAGCCCCTTGGGGGTGATCTTGACGTTCAGGTCGCGACCCGGGAAGTCGTTGCTCTCGATCACGATCTCGCCGGGCGCGGTGGCCCAGCGGCCCGCCCGCAGCGTGACCTGGTCGACCGGCCCGCCCGGATCGGCGCGGCCGACCACGGTGATGGAGCCGGGGGCGTAGCCGAGCCAGTCCCCGGGCATCTCCAGGGTCGTCTCGGCGAACGGCCCGGCGGCGGCCCGCACGCCGGGGCGGTGGGCGGTGTCGGCCAGCTGCGCCGGCGTCGTGGTGGCGGCGTCGAAGCTCGCCACCACATGGGCGCCGCGCTGCTTGCCGAAGGCGTCGTCGAAGGGCGCGGTCGTCACGGCGAGCACGGAGAGCGCCAGCACCACCGTCACGGTGCAGCCGAAGACGACCAGCCCGATCACGGTTGTCTGCAGCTTGCGCCGCCGCACCGCGCCACGCGAGGCCCGCCAGACGGCACTCATGCGTCCACCTCGCCGCGCTCGGCGAGCGCCTGGCGCCCGCGCACCTGCTCTTCGTCGTGCTCGGTGCCGTGCTCGGCACGCGCGTCACACAGGCGAACCCAGCTGGTGTCCCGCCCGCTCATTTCGGGGTCTCCAGCATGGTCTCGCGGGCCACCCGGCCGTCGGCGACCTCGACCAGGCGGCTGGCGCAGCGATGGGCCAACTGCGGGTCGTGGGTGACGATCAGCAGCGTCTGCCCGATCTGGTTGAGGTCGATCAGCAGGTCCATCACCTGCTCCCCGGAGCGGCTGTCCAGCGCCCCGGTCGGCTCGTCGGCCAGCAACAGCGCCGGACGGTTCATCAACGCCCGTGCCACCGCGATCCGTTGGCGCTGTCCACCACTGAGCACCGCCGGGTAGGCGTCCTTGCGGTCGGCCACCCCGAGCTCGTCGAGCAGCTCCAGGGCGCGGCGGCGCGCCTGCCGGGCCGAGACCCCGGTGAGCTGGGCGGCCAGCGCCACGTTGTCCAGTGCCGGCAGGTCGTCGATCAGATTGAAGAACTGGAAGATCATGCCGATGTGGCGCCGCCGGAACAGTGCCAGGGCGGTCTCGTCGAGCGCGCCCAGGTCCTGGCCGTGCACCTCGACGGTACCGGCGGTGGCCCGGTCCAGCCCGGCCACCAGGTTCAGCATGGTGGACTTGCCGCAGCCCGAGGGCCCCATCACGGCGACCGCCTCCCCGGCCCGGATCTCCAGTTCGAGGCCGTCCAGTGCCTTGGTGTCGCCGTACTCCTTCTGAACGCCCGCCAGCCGCACCACGGCGTCCCCGCGGCTGGTGGTCGCTCCTGGGGGCGACACCGTCGTCAGCTTGTGGTCTGTGGTCATGGCCCGACGCTAGAAGGGCCGGGCCCGGCCGGTCATCCCACCTCCGGTGTAACCGTCGTCGCAGCTCATCCCGGGGATGTAGGCAGGCTGCACCTCCGGCATGACGCGGCGCGCCGGTGGCGGCTGGGAGAATGACGGAATGGGGGATTCGTGGGACTCCTGGCTGCTCGGTGCGCTGGCCGTGGCGTGTGCCGCCGCGGCCGGCTTCGCCGTGGCCTGGTGGCGGGCCCGCCGGCGGCACCTGGCGGCGCTGGAGGAGCGCGGGTGGCTGCTGGAGCGGGAGCGGGAGGCCGGTGCCGAGGCCGCGGTCAGCGCGGAGCGGACCAGGATCGCTGCCGAACTGCACGACATCGTCAGCCACAACGTCAGCCTGATGGTGGTCCAGGCCGGTGCTGCCCGCGAGGTCCTGACCGCGATGCCGCAGGAGGCGGCCAGCGCGATCAGTGCCGTGGAGAGCGCGGGCCGCGATGCCATGACCGAGCTGCGCCAGCTGCTCGGGCTGCTCACACCGGCAGCGGACGGGAACGACGAGCCCTATGACGGCGTGCGGTTGGCTCCGCAACCGAGCCTGAGCGGACTCAGCCGACTGGTCGACCGGTTCGCCTTCGCCGGGCTGCCGGTGGAGGTGCGGATCTCCGGGGAGCCGCGCTCGCTGGCGCCCGCGATCGACGTCACGGCCTATCGGATCATCCAGGAGGCACTGACCAATGTGCTCAAACACGCCGAGGGGGCGACGGCGACGGTGACGGTCAGCTATGGCCACCGCAATCTGCGGGTCGAGGTGCTGAACGCCGGCCCGACGGTGCTGCGCGAGCCGGCGGCCGACGTGTCGAACCCGGCCGCGCCCCGAACGACCGATGGTGGCCGGTCGGACGGCGCCGGGCGCGGGCTGATCGGCCTGCGCGAGCGCGTCGCGGTCTACGGCGGCGACCTGGACGCGCGGCGGCGCCTCGGCGGCGGCTACCGGGTCCGGGCCCGGCTCCCGTTGGACGGGAAGTGACCGGCACCCCGGCCGCAGAGCTCGCGGCCCCCGAGGAGCGACGCCCCCGAGTGGTGATCGCCGACGACCAGGAGCTGGTCCGCACCGGATTCCGCATGATCCTCACTGCCCGTGGCATCGACGTGGTGGGTGAGGCCTCCGACGGAGCGGAGGCGGTGGCTGCGGTGCTCCGGACCCGGCCCGATGTGGCGCTGCTGGACATCCGAATGCCCGTGCTGGACGGATTGGAGGCGGCTCGACGGATCGTCGCCCGGGCGCCCGACTGCAAGGTGATCATGCTGACCACCTTCGATCTCGACCAGTACGTCTACGCCGCCCTGCAGGCGGGGGCCAGCGGCTTCCTGCTCAAGGACGTCACCTCGGCCCATCTCGCCGCCGCCGTGCGCCTGGTCGACACCGGGGACGCCCTGCTCGCGCCGTCCATCACCCGCCGCCTGGTGGAGCGCTTCAGCGGCCCGACCCCGGTGGAACGACAACGGGCGGCCGACCCAGCACAGTTGGCGCCACTCACGGCCCGCGAGCGCGAGGTGCTGAGCCTGGTCGCCCGCGGCCTCTCGAACAGCGAGCTGGCAGCGCACTTGACCCTCAGCGAGGCGACCGTGAAGACCCATGTGGCGCGGATCTTCGCCAAGCTGGGGCTGCGCGACCGGGCCCAGGCAGTGGTCCTCGCCTACGAGACCGGCCTGGTCACACCCGGCGCGAGGTGACGGCGGTGGCCGTCACCCGGATCAGAAACAGCACCCCGGAGACGTAGGCCGCCGGGGCGAGCACGGTGCTGAGCAGTAGGTAGCCGACACCGGAGACCGTGATGGCCGCGGCCAGGGCCAGTCCCGTCCAGTCGATCCAGTCGGCCGACCGGGACCGCACGGCGCCCAGTCGGTGAACCGCGCCGGCCGCCCCAGCCCGCTCACCACCACGGCCAGGGCGAGCCCGGCGACGCCCTGGGTGGTGACGTACTGGGTGATCGCCACTGCGGTGTGACCGGCGAGTCCGGCCAGTACCTCGAGGCCGGTCGCGGCGACGGAGGGGTTCGGAGTTGCGATGCGTTGACGCAGTGGGTTGTCAACGGCCGGCGAGCGTGGAGTCCTTGAGGGCGGCGAGGAAGGCGGTGAAGGCCGCAGGGGTGAAGGTCAGCGCAGGACCGTGCGGGTCCTTGCTGTCGCGGACGGGGAGCACACCGGGGAGGCTGACGGCGATCTCGACGCACTCGCCGTTGGAGTTGCTGTAGCTACTCTTCCGCCACTCAGGGCTCACACTGGTCATCTCAATTCCTTCATTGCTGCGGCGATCCGATCAATGGTCGCCCTGGGCGACAACGCATCAGCTGACAGAAGATCATAGGCACGCTCAGCAGCCTGCACATCCTCCGGATCGGCGAGGATCTGACCTTGACGGAAGCCGTCCACCACCACAACTCCGAGCCCCTCATCGAGGGTCAGGGCGTGGAAGGGACCGTCGAGAGCTGCATGCGCGCCACTGCTGAACGGAATGACCTGAAGAACCGTCCTCGGATTCTGCGCCTCGATGATCAAGCGCTCGAACTGCCGCCGCATGACGACCGGATTCGCAACATGGCGGTGGAGGACCAACTCGTCGAGGACGATCCACATCTCCGGACGGTGGTCGCGTTCCAGGATTGCTTGACGCTGCAGTCGCGCGGCCACCTTCTCGTCCACAACGACCTGCTCGACTCTCGTGGCAGAGAACAGCGCCTCCGCATAATCCTTCGTCTGCAGTAGGCCAGGAACCACCTGCACCTGGAACGAGCGGATGATCGTCGCCGCCTCCTCCAAGTCCACGAACGGCCGGAACCACTTCGGGAACGCGAACTTGATCACCAGCGGCCACAACCGCTGGAAGTGGTCCCCCGTCCCCAGTCGGGCGTCGGCGAACACCGACAGCTCCTTGCTCGGCAGCCGCACCCCAGCCTCGATCTTGTTGAGCAGGGACGGCACCACGAAGGCCTCCCTGGCAAAGTCGGCCTGGCTGATGCCGTGTTCCTCGCGCTTGCGACGCAAGTCCGTCGCATAGAACGCCTGCACGGTGGAGGAGGGGTCGAGCTGCTGCGCGAGGGACATGGCTGAGCTCCCGATCATTGACGCCAGCGCCTTTCAACGCGCTCAGTAGCCAATCGTAGCTGCAGAGGGCAACCCATGGTGCACAGTCAGTGAAAGCACAGAAGTGCCCCTGCCTGAGATCGGAGCCCCTCATGACCACCCGCCTCCAGCGCATCACCGCCGCCCAGCGCGAGATCGCCGGCGACGCGCTCGCCCAACTCACCACCGCCCTCAGCGCCATTGACGTCGTGCTCCCCTCCGCCGGGCTCGACAGCCCATCGCAGTTCACCGGGCAGACGCTGATCCAGCTCGGCTCGATCCGCTCGGACGACGCCTTGAAGCTGGCCGAAGCCGTGCTCGCGGGCGCCGAGGCCAACCGTCACTGACCGTGCCGATCAAGCGCCCTCACCGCCGCCTCACCACCGCACGCCCCCGGCCGTGTCCGCTCGGCTGGCCGAACTGCCCGTTCTGCGAAGCGAGCCGTCCCATGACCTCCCCACTCCCAGCCCCACGCGAGCGTCGGCGGCACGAGATGACCATGCACGTCTACGACGTCACCAGCACTGGCAAGTGCATCGACATCTCCTACACGACCGTCGCGCCGGCCTGGCCCTACTCGGTCGAGATCGACAGCCGCTGGCCCGACTGCCGCTGCCGCCGTTGCCGCAAGCCGGCCACGGGGCGTCAGCGCTCACCTGTACCCGGTTGAACACAGCGCCGGCCCACCCGCGCGAGTTGCGTCGTCACCCGCCGGGGTTGGCCGTACCCTTGCCTTGCCGCAGGTACGAGTGCAGGGAGGGCACGGCATGGATCCGGTATCGGTGGGGCTGCTGGTCGCGTTGGCGGGCGGCGCCGGCGGGGAGATGGGCAAGCAGGCGTGGTCGGGACTGTCCGCGCTGGTCCGCCGGCCGTTCCACAGGGGCGACAACTCCCCTGCCGAGGGCTTCAGTTCGGGCGAGGGCGAGCTGGCCCTGCTGAACCAGGCTCCCGACAGCGTCGAGCGTGCCCAGGCGCTGAGCACGGCGCTGGCCGTCCGTGCGGCCCTCGACAGCGAGTTCCGCACGGAGCTCGACGCCTGGCACACCCGGGCTCGACCGGTTCTGGAGCAACCCCGCGTTCGCGACGTGCACAACGAGATCAAGGACGGTCACTACGAGGGGTTCGTCATCCAGGCGGGCAACATCGACAAGATCAACCAGTACTACACCCAGCCGCCCGCTCAGGCCGACTGAGCGACCTTGAACCCGGGCCTCCGGCGTGCCGCCCGCCACCGCCTCGTCCACCGGCCGCGACGGCGAGTTCGACGCGCTGCTCCGGGCGCTGCCCCCGCCGCGCCCCTGCCCCGGGAACGCCCAAGGCCCTACTCCCGCAACGTGAACACCCAAGCCTGGCCACCGTCCCCCGCCATCAGCGGGCGCAGCGCACCACGCGGCGGGTAGACCAGCAACTCACTGACGCCCAGTGCCAGTTCCCCGGGCCGAGGCACCACCACGTGGTAGCCGCCCGGCTCGCCACCTGCCCGCAGTTCCCAACCCACCGGCTCCGGGCGCCCGACCACCGGCAGGTCGGCCCGCGGCTCGCCCTCGTACCCGAGGTAGCCGCCGCCCCCGACATTGCGCAGGGAGACCGTGCCGTCCGGCATGAGCAGCACCTCCCACTGCTGCGTCCGCACCTCACCACCGGACAGCAGGACGACCCTCCGCCCGTCCGACGTGAGCAGCTTCCCGCCTGCCACGCCAACGCTGTAGACGAAGCCGGCGTGGCGACTGAGGACGGCCGCCGCCTGTCCCGTCCCCGCCGCGAGGAAGGCACCGCTACCAGCGGCTGCTGCACCGGCGGTGCCCAGGACATGACGTCGACTCAGTTGATCGGCCACGTCGGAAGCTTTTGCCACCAACCGCCCAACCATCCCCATCCGCCGCAGATTTCCCCCGGTCGAGTGACGCGACCTCCGTTAAGGTTCGAGCATGCACGAGACGATCAAGGCAGTCGCCGCCTCCGCCGCCCGCCTCACCGCTGCCGCCGACCGGCTCGGCGACGCCGACGTGCGGGCGCCCGCCGCGCTGCCGGGGTGGACCAGGGGGCACGTCATCGCGCACGTGGCGCGCAGCATCGATGCGTACCTGTGGCTGCTGGCGTTGGCGCGCACCGGGGTTGAGCCCGGCCCCCGGCAGACCGGGACGCAGATCGGGCAGGCCGTCGAGGAGTGGGCGGTGCGGCCCGCCGCCGAGCTCGCGGCGGATCTGGCGGACCGGGTGGCAGTGCTGCTGGCGGACTGCGAGACGATGCCCGAGGAGCGCTGGGACCACCTGGTGAGCGCGCTGGCCGGGTGGCGGCATCCGGCCTCGTACACGCTGTTCCGCGCCTGGCGGGAGATCGAGACGCACCATGTGGACCTGGCGGTCGGCTACCGTCCGGCCGACTGGCCCGCCGACTACGTGGCCCGGGCGCTGGACGAGACGCTGACCGCGCTGCACGCCCGGGACTTCCCGCTCGGCCGGGTGACGGCGCCGGACCTGGACCGCAGTTGGGAGGGACCCACCAGCGCGGTGGCCGTGCGCGGCGACGGCCACGCGCTGCTCGCCTGGCTCGCCGGGCGCGAGCAGGCCGACTCCCTCTCGGCGGACGGCCCCCTCCCCGAGCCGCCGAGCTGGCCGCTGCCCCCGGCTCCCGGCTGGAACTGAGTGCGCGTCAGCTCAACTCCAGCTCCCCCACGACCTCCTGGCCGCTCATCTCCCCCGTCTTGCGGAAGCCCAGGCCCAGGTAGAAGCCCTCGGGCCCGTCGTCGCCGGGGTGCCAGGTGACGGTGAGCTTGCTGCCACCGCGCCGGCGGATCTCCGCGGCTACGGCCTCGACGGCGAACCTGCCGTAGCCGCGGCCCTGTTGGTCGGCGGCGATGTTGAGCCGCCACAGGCCGGAGCGGATGTCGCGGCCGGTGCCGTCGCCGGCGAAGTCGATGTCCAGGAAGGCCATCAGGAAGCCGACTGGCCGGCCGCCATCGACGATCAGCCGCGGCCAGGCGACTCCGGTGGGATGCACGTAGGCCTCGGCCAGCGACTTCACCACCGGGTCGACCAGGTGCTGCTGGTCGGGGCGGACCGCGATGGCGCAGGCGGCGTCGAGGTTGGCGGGGGTGATTTCGTGCAGCTCCGGGTCGATCATCATGCACGCCAGCCTAGGCAGACGGGTCAACCCGTTTTCGGGCAGTCGTGCGGCCGGCTCCAGAAGCCCGCCTTGCACAGCAGCCAGTCGTCCAACACCGGTTCGTCATAGGTCTCCCGGTCGACCAGGACGAACTCGATCCACACGCCCTCGCTGGGCGTGAAGCGCAGGGTGCGCTGGTCGTGCAGGTTGGGATAGGTCAGCACGGTCCACTTCACGTCCGCGTCGGCCAGCGCGGCCGTCAGCCGGGACTCGGTGATCCGGGAGTCGACTGCGCGCAGCTCCCCCACCCCGGGCCCGGGGAGTTCGAGTTCCCCGCGCCAGACGGGGATGCTGAGCGATTTCAGCCGCCGGCACTCGCAGAGGATGAGTTCCAGGCTGCCGTAGCTGTACCAGCGCGGCCACCGGTCCTGGTGGAACACCCTGCCCCAGGCCGTGGGCGCACCGTACTGCGCGGTCAACTCGGCGAGTGAGGCGCCGCATCGGAGTGCGCCGAGCCGCCCGGTCGCCGCGAAGGAAGCCAGCTCGGCAGTGAACGACGGGACGCGCGAGTCGGTCATGGGCCAACTCTACGAGAGGTCCAACATGCCTCTACTAGAGACACTCGTTTCGAGATATGGTTCGGCGAGCCGTCAGGAGACAGGTCGTCGGAAGAGGAGGGCGCCCATGCCATCACCGCCACCAGCACCGCCAACGCCGCCGTCACCGCCACCAGCACCGCCAACGCCGCCGTCACCGCCGTCACCGCCGTCACCCCGACACACCCGCCGCGGTCTGCTCACGCTCGGCCTGCCGGTCTACGGGGAGTTGCTCTCCGGTGTCGTCGCCGGCGTCATCGACACCGCCTGGCTGGCCCGCCTCGGCACGCCCGCCGTGGGCGCCGCCGCCGTGGCCACCACCACGGAGAACGTGCTGCTCGGCGTCATCCTGATGGCCAACGTCGGCACCACCGTGCTGCTCACCGAGGCGCAGGCGCGGGGCCGGCACGCCGAGTCACCCGTGATCGCCAGGGCGGCCGCCCTCCTCTGGCTGGTGATCACGCCGATCGTCGCGGTCGGCGGTTTTCTGCTGCGCCACCAGCTGGCCCGGCTGCTCGTCGGGGCCGACGCCGAAACCACCCGGCTCACCGTGGAGTTCTACGCCATCGCGTTCCCCGGCATCGCGGTCTTCTTCGCCCAGAACGTGGTGGACGGCATCTTCAAGGGGCTGGGTGACACCCGGACTCCGATGCGGACCGCACTGCTTGCCAACGGGTGCGTCCTGCTGCTCGATCCGCTGCTCATCTACGGTGCCCGTCTCGGGGTCCGGGGTGCCGCGTTGGCCCTGGTGCTCGGGCGGGCGATCGCGCTGGTCCGCAGCCTGACGCGGCTGCCGCCACGACCCAGGCCAAGGCTCAAGCCCGACCGCAAGGCCACCCCCAAGCCCAAGCCCAGCCAAAGCGCCTGCCCATCACCGGAGTTGGCCCCGACACTGCGCCGGCTGCTGGCGGTCGGGCTGCCGGCCTCGGGGGACTTCGTGGTGCGGATGGGGATCGCCATGAGCCTGGTCGGCATCGTCGCCCGGTTCGGCGAGGACCAGTTGGCCGCCTACGGGATCGCGACCAAGGCGATCCTCGTCATCACCATGGCGTGTTACGCCGTTCGCCAGGCGGCCGCCATCCTCACCGCCCGCCACCCTGGTGCGGCAGGGGAGCTGATCGTGCGTCAGGCGGTCCTGGTGGCGGTGGCCGTGGCCGCCGTCGGTGGGCTGGCGCTCGCCCTGGGCGGGCCTTGGGTGCTGGCCGGATTCACCGACGCACCGGGCGTGTTGAGCGCCGGCGTGGTGCTGCTGCGCTTCCTGGTGCCGTACCTGGTGCTGTTGGCCGGGGTGGTGGCACTCGGCGGAGTGTTCCTCGGCAGCGGGCGCAGTCGAGCGGTGTTCGGGGTGACGGTGACCGGCGCCGTACTCCAACTACCGCTCGCCTACGCGCTTGGCTCGGTGCCCGCCCTCGGGGTCCGGGGCATCTGGCTGTCGATGAGCCTGGGCACCGGCGCACAGTTGCTGCTGCTGTACGGCGTGCACAGGCGCACCGGGCCGCGGGGGCTTCCCGGATCGCCCGTACCGCACGGGGATTCCGAACCGCACGGGGATTCCGAACCGCACGGGAGGTCCGGGCCCCGCGGGCCTTTCCGACCGCTCGGGGCGTTCCGCCGGTCAGGCCGCTTCGGGCAGGTCCGCGCCGGCGGCCTCGGGCTGCCCGAGGAGCGCGCGCAGCACGGCGGTCCGGCGCTCGTCGGCCGTCTCGGCCAGCAGCGCCGAGAGGACGGCGATCCGGGCCTGGCCGGCGCGCAGCGTCCCGGTGGGGACGGCGCCCGCGGCCACCAGGTCGACCGCGCCGCCGTGGGTGTAGATCTCGGTGACGGCACCTGCTGAGACCCGGGTGGTCAGCGCGACCTGCACTCCCTGGGCCCGGGCGGCGGCCACCGCGTCCACGAACTCCGGGGTGGCGTTGCCCGCACCGGTGGCGACCAGCACCACGCCCTGCGCACCGGCGTCGATCGCGGCGTTGAACAGCACCGGATCGCCGTCGCTGTGGTGCACCACCACGTCGACCCGGGGCGGGACGGCCGGCTGGACGGGCAGCGGGAGCGGGGCCGGACGCTCGGGGGTCCGCACCACGCAGACGCGGCCGAAGCCGACGTCCCCGACCCGGCTGCCGGACGGGTCGGCGAAGGCGTCGGCGGCCACGGTCTGGGTCTTCACGGTGCCGCGTGCCGCGTGCACCTTGCCGTCGAAGACGATCAGCACTCCGAGATCACGCACGGTGGCGGCGGTGACCAGCGCGTCGTGCAGGTTGCTCGGGCCGTCGCCGTCGGCCGCGTCCATCGGCAGCTGGGCGCCGGTGAAGACGACCGGGCGCGGGTCGTGGTGGTGGAGGTCGACCAGGAAGGCGGTCTCCTCCAGGGTGTCGGTGCCGTGGGTGACCACGATGCCGTCCACCGTCGGGTCGGCGAGCACCCGGTGCACGGTCTCCAGCAGGGTGAGCTGGTGGACGGTGGTGAGGCGCGGGCTGTTCACGCTGAACAGGTCCACGACCTCGACCTCGATGCCGGTGGGGACGGCGGCGGTGGCCATCACCTCGTCGCCGCGGGCATCGGCGGCGAAGCCGGTTCCCTGCCAGCGGCTGGCGATGGTGCCGCCGGTGCTGATGACGACGATCCGGCCCATTGCTCGTCACCCCATTCGAAGGTCGTACGTGTGGACGATCGCAATGGTAGGGAACTGGGCGCGCAAAGTGATCGCTAGTTTCAGCGCCGACCGGTCGGAACGGGGTGGAAACCAGCGCCGAAAGGGCATTCGACGCTGGTTTCTTGCGGAGCAGATTCGACCGGTGCGCTTCAGAGCCGGGTGAGCTGCTGCAACCGGGCCTCCGACTCCTCGTCGATGGGGGTGTAGACGGTCACCCGGGCGCCCTGGCGCGGGCCCAGCCACATGGAGGTGTAGTTCATCCGCAGCGAGCCCACCACCGGGTGCACGAACCCCTTGATGCCATCCGCCACCTGGGCCGCGACGTCATGGCGCGCCCAGGCCTCCTCGAACTCCGGTGACGCCTGGCGCAGCCGGCACAGCAGCGCCTTCCAGGCCGGATCGCCCACGTGCTCGGCCAGCCCCGTGCGCAGCCGGGCGACCACGGTCCGACTGGCGCTCTCCGGGTCCAGGTAGCGGGTGCGGTACTCGGGGCTGGTGAAGAGCAGCCAGATCAGGTTGCGCTGCTCGAACGGCAGGTCGTCCAGCTCGCCCAGCAGCTTCACATACGTGTCGTTGTACGCCAGGACGTCATAACGAGCGTTCAGCACGGCGGCCGGCAGCGGGGAGAGCTGGTCGAGCACCCGCTGCACGGCGGGGGTGACCATCGGGCAGTCCTCGCTCGGCATCGGGTCGGCCGCGCCGGCCAGCGTGTAGAGGTGGGCCCGCTCATTGGGGTCCAGCAGCAGCGCCCGGGAGACGGCGGCCAGCACCTGGCCCGACACTTGGATGTCCCGGCCCTGCTCCAGCCAGGTGTACCAGGTGACCCCCACCGAGGCGAGCTGCGCCACCTCCTCCCGGCGCAGCCCCGGCGTACGCCGGCGACCGGTGGACGGCAGGCCGACCTGTTCCGGGGTGATGCGCTCCCGGCGGCTGCGCAGGAACGCGGCGAGCTCCTGACGGCGCAGTTCGGGGGTGGCGGTGGGGACGGGCGACGCGGGACCCCCGGTCGGCAGGGAACTCCCGGTCGGCGCGGACGGCGCGGGCGCGGCCGCCGACGGCGCGGGTACGGCCGCCGACGGCGCGGGAACGGCCGCCGACGGCGCGGACCGCGCGGAGACGTACGCGGACGGCGCGGGCACCTTGACGGGCGGTCGACTGGCGGTATCCGCAGGGGTGTTGACGATGGACATGCCCCTAGGATGCGCCCCTGGTGCACCGAACGCGACCCTGGTGCCGGGTAGTTCTGGTACCAGGATAACGAGACTCTGGTACCAGGCTATTGCGAGCAGGATCGTAGTCGTCGTGACCAAGCAACTGGAACGTCCGCAAGTCCGCGCCGACCGCCTCGCGCTCCCGACCGTCCCCGCCTCCGGCGAGCACCGCTCGCTCTCGGCCGTCGGCCTGTTCACCGTCCTGCTCGGTGCCTTCCTGCCGATGCTCGACTTCTTCATCGTCAACGTCGCACTGCCGACCATCGATCACGACCTGGCCGCCGGCCCGGCCGTGCTGGAACTGGTCGCCGCCGGGTACGGCATCGCCTTCGCCGTGCTGCTGGTGCTCGGCGGGCGACTCGGCGACAGCCTCGGCCGCCGCAAGCTGTTCATGGCGGGTGCGGTCCTGTTCGCCCTCACCTCACTGGCCTGCGGCCTGGCCCCCACCGCCTGGACCCTGGTCGGCGCCCGGGTCGCCCAGGGCGCCGCGGCCGCGCTGCTGATCCCGCAGGTGCTCGCCACCATCACCGCCTCCACCAGCGGCCCGCACCGGGCCCGGGCGCTCAGCGTCTACGGTGCGGCCGGCGGCATCGCCGTGGTGATCGGCCAGGTGCTCGGCGGCATGCTGGTGCAGGCTGACCTGTTCGGCAGCAGCTGGCGCGCCGTCTTCCTGCTCAACGTGCCGTTCGCGCTGGCCGCCGCCCTGCTGGCGCTGCGCGCGGTGCCCGAGAGCCGCTCCGACACGCCGAGCCGCGTCGACCTGCCCGGCACCCTGCTGCTCTGCGCCGCGCTGCTCAGCCTGTTCGTGCCGCTGATGGAGGGCCGCGCGGTCGGCTGGCCGCTGTGGACCTGGCTCTCGCTGGGCCTCTTCCCGTTCATCGCTTGGGCGTTCATCGCCGTCGAGCGCCGCTCCGAGGCCGCCGGCCGGACGCCGCTGGTGCCGCTGTCGCTCCTTCGGATCCCCGAGATGCGCCGCGGACTCGGCATCGCGCTCCTCTACTTCGGCAACTTCGGCGCCTTCATGTTCATCCTGGCGATCACCCTGCAGCAGGGCCTGCACCTGAGCCCCGTCGACTCCGGCTGGGCCCTGGTCCCGCTCGCCGTCGGCTACTTCAGCACCTCCCTGGCAGGCCCGCGCCTGATCGGCCGCTTCGGCAGCCGGGTGATCACGGCCGGTTCGCTGATCATGCCGACCGGTCTGGTCGTGCTGATGGTGACGGTCCTGACCGACTTCGAGCACCTGGGCGTCTTCTCCCTGCTGCCCGCGATGTTCCTGATCGGCAGCGGCAACGGCCTGGTCGGCACCCCGTTGTTCCGGGTCGTGCTCTCCACCGTCCCGCTGGAGCGCGCCGGCGTCGGCAGCGGCGTGCTGGCCACCGCGCAGCAGTCCAGCCTGGCCCTGGGTGTGGCCACCCTGGGCACCCTGTTCCTCGCCCTGCTGCCCACCGTGGGCATGGCGCACGCGCTGGTCACGGTGCTGGTGATCGAGCTGGCCGGCGCCGCCGTGGTCGCCTACCTCTCGACCCGGCTCCCGCGGTCCATGGGGTGACCCCCGGGCGGCAGTCGGGCGTCGGTTGCGGAAGGGCGGCTGGTGGGTCACCAGCCGCCCTTCGGCGTGCCGCGGGTCCGGTCAGCGCGCCCCGCACCACTCCTCGATGAGCTCCACCCCCCACGCGGGGGTCGCGGTGGCCTCCGCCGGCTGCCCACCACATCGACCCCGGGTTCGGCGCGGATGGCCTCCGCCGGCCAGGGGGACGTGAAATAGGGGGAGGTGAAATGCCCTCGCCCTTGTCGCACCCAACTGCGACGATCACCCCATGAACCAGCCAGCCCAGCCGGCCCACCCCTCCCAGTCCCGCTCGGTCGCCGACCTCCTGTCCCGCACCACCACCGGTGTGCGGCCCAAGTACCTGTTCTTCTGGGGGCATCGGCCTCAGCGCGACGGCAGCATCGGGCCCGGGGCGCTGAGTCAGTGGTGGCCGTCGGCGTTCGAGATCGACGGGGTGCGGTACGCCACCGCCGAGCACTGGATGATGGCGAGCAAGGCGCGGCTGTTCGGCGACGAGGCGCTGGTACCGCGGATCCTGGCGGCACGGACGCCCGCCGAGGCGAAGAAGCTGGGGCGGCAGGTGCGGGGATTCACCGAGGAACGGTGGGCCGAGGCACGGTTCGAGCTGGTGACGGCGGGCAATGTGGCCAAGTTCGGGCAGGATCCGGCGCTGCGCGAGTACCTGCTCACCACCGGCGGCCGGGTGCTGGTGGAGGCCAGTCCAGTGGACCGGGTGTGGGGCATCGGGTTGGCCGCCGACGACGAGCGGGCTGCGGATCCGGCGCGCTGGCTCGGGCTCAACCTCCTCGGGTTCGCGCTGATGGAGGCGCGCAAGCGGCTGGCGTGAGACGCACGAAGGAGCGGGCCCCTTCCGCGTGGAAGGGGCCCGCTCCTTTCGTACGACGGTGCGTCAGCAGCCGATCAGGCGCGCCGCGAGGTACGACTTGACCTGGTCCAGCGAGACGCGCTCCTGGGCCATGGTGTCGCGCTCGCGGATGGTGACCGCGTTGTCGTCCAGGGTGTCGAAGTCGACGGTGACGCAGAACGGGGTGCCGATCTCGTCCTGGCGGCGGTAGCGCTTGCCGATCGCGCCGGCGTCGTCGAACTCGACGTTCCAGGCCTTGCGCAGGTCGTCGGCCAGGCCGCGGGCCTTCGGCGAGAGGTCGGCGTTGCGGGACAGCGGCAGCACCGCCACCTTGACCGGGGCCAGGCGCGGGTCGAGCCGCATGCCGACGCGCTTCTCCATGACGCCCTTGGCGTTGGGCGCCTCGTCCTCGAAGTAGGCGTCGAGCAGGAAGGCCAGCATGGCGCGGTTGAGGCCGGCTGCCGGCTCGATGACGTACGGGAAGTACCGCTCGCCGGACTCCTGGTCGAAGTACTTGAGGTCCACGCCGGAGTGCTCGCTGTGCACGCCCAGGTCGTAGTCGGTGCGGTTGGCGACGCCCTCCAGCTCGGAGAACTCGCTACCACCGAAGTTGAAGCGGTACTCGATGTCCACCGTGCGCTTGGCGTAGTGGGAGAGCTTCTCCTTCGGGTGCTCGTAGAACCGCATGTTCTCCTCGCGCAGGCCGAGGTCGCGGTACCAGTTGTAGCGCTGGTCGAGCCAGTACTCGTGCCACTTCTCGTCCTCGCCCGGCTTGACGAAGAACTCCATCTCCATCTGCTCGAACTCGCGGGTGCGGAAGATGAAGTTGCCCGGCGTGATCTCGTTGCGGAAGCTCTTGCCGACCTGGGCGATGCCGAACGGCGGCTTCTTGCGCGAGGTGGTCTGGACGGCCTTGAAGTTGGTGAAGATGCCCTGCGCGGTCTCCGGGCGCAGGTAGGCCAGGCCGGCGCTGTCCTCGACCGGGCCGAGCTGGGTCTTCAGCATGCCCGAGAACTCCTTGGGCTCCGTGAAGGCGCCCTTGGTGCCGCAGTTGGGGCAGTTGATGTCGGCCAGGCCGTTGGCGGGCAGCTTGCCGTGCTTGGCCTCGTAGGCCTCCTCCAGGTGGTCCGCACGGAACCGCTTGTGGCAGGAGGTGCACTCGGTCAGCGGGTCGGTGAAGGTCTGGACGTGACCCGAGGCCTCCCAGACCTCGCGGGCCAGGATCACCGACGAGTCGAGTCCGACCACGTCCTCGCGAGCCTGCACCATCGCACGCCACCACTGGCGCTTGATGTTCTCCTTGAGCTCGACGCCCAGCGGTCCGTAGTCCCAGGCGGCCTTGGTACCGCCGTAGATCTCGCTGCAGGGGTAGACGAAGCCACGGCGCTTGCTCAGGCTGACGATCGTGTCGATCTTGTCGGCGGCCACAGTGCTCTCTTCAATACGTCGCCGCGCTCCCGCGCGACGGCCCGGTCAAGGCGCGGCTGGTTGCGCGCACCCGAATACCTCAGGTTACCGGGCACGCGGCCGGGCGGCTCAAATCGATTACCGGCGCGCGCGGGCTCGCGTGGACTCCCGGGAGTGGCCGGCGAGCGCTCGGGGTGCCCCCGCCCGTCCCGGGGCCTCCGTCCACCCCCCTCCGGCGAGTTGACAATCATTTCCAGTTAATATGAGAATGATTGTCATGATGTCCCGTCGCCGCACACGCACCGCCCCGATCGCCCTGACCGCGCTCGTCGTTGCCGGTGCGCTGGCGCTCTCCGCCTGCGGCGGCAGTGCCGGCGCCCGGACCGCCGACGGCAAGGTGAACGTCGTCGCGGCGTTCTACCCGCTGCAGTACCTGGCGGAGCGGATCGGCGGCGACCACGTCAAGGTCACCGACCTCACCGCCCCCGGCACCGAGCCGCACGACCTGGAGCTGACCGCCAAGCAGGTCGGCGCCGTGCAGGACGCCGGCGCCGTGCTCTACCTCAAGGGCCTGCAACCCACCGTGGACAAGGCCGTCGCGGAGTCCAAGAGCAAGCACATCGTGGACGCCGCCGCACTCTCCCCGCTGGTCGACCACAACCTGGACGAGGGCACCGACGGCGGCAGCCGGGCCAAGGGCAACACCGGCGACCCGCACATCTGGCTCGACCCGACCCGCTACGCCACCGTCGCCAAGGGCGTCGGCGCGGAGCTGGCCAAGGCCGACCCGGCGAACGCCGCCGAGTACCGGAAGAACACCGACGCCCTGGTCACCGAGCTCGGCGCCCTGGACCAGGGCTACCAGACCGGCCTCAAGAGCTGCACCCGCAAGTCCTTCGTGACCAGCCACGCCGCCTTCGGCTACCTCGCCGACCACTACGGCCTGCAGCAGATCGCGATCAACGGGGTCGACCCGGAGTCCGAGCCCACCCCGGCCCGGCTCGCCCAGATCCAGCGGACGGCCAAGGACAGCGGCGTGACCACCGTCTTCTTCGAAGCCCTGGTCAGCCCGAAGCTGGCCGACAGCGTCGCCAAGGACCTCAACCTGAAGACGGCCGTGCTCGACCCCATCGAGGGCGTCAGGACCGGCTCCTCGGACACCTACCTCACGATCATGCAGCAGAACCTGAGCAACCTGCGGGACGCTCTCGGCTGCGCGAGCTGACGGGAACCCACCATGGACTCCGCGCCCCACGACTCGATACCGGCCGCCGTCCGACTCCGCTCCGCCCAGGCCGCCCAGGGCGGCCGCCCGGTGCTGCGCGGCATCGACCTGACCGTCGCCCCCGGCGAGGTGGTGGCACTGCTCGGCGCCAACGGCTCCGGCAAGTCCACCACCGTGAAGACGGTGATCGGCAGCGTGCCGCTGACCGGCGGTGAACGCGAGCTGTTCGGCGTGCCCGGCGGCAGGTTCCGCGAGTGGCACCGGATCGGCTACGTGCCGCAGCGCACCACCGCGGCCGGCGGGGTCCCCGCGACCGTGCGCGAGGTGGTCGCCACCGGGCGGCTGGCCCAGCACCGGCTGCTGCCGTTCCGCCGCAGGGACCGGAACGCGGTGGACGCCGCACTGGCCGCCGTCGGCATGCTGGAGCGCGCCGGCGACGGGGTCGCCGACCTCTCCGGCGGCCAGCAGCAGCGGGTGCTGATCGCCCGTGCGCTGGTCGGCTCCCCGGAACTGCTGATCATGGACGAGCCGATGGCCGGGGTGGACCTGGCCAGCCAGCAGGTGCTCGCCGACACCCTGCGCGAGCAGGTCGAGCGCGGCGCCGCGGTGCTGCTGGTGCTGCACGAGCTCGGGCCGCTGGAACCGCTGATCGACCGCGCCGTGCTGCTGCGCGACGGCCTGGTGGTGCAGGACGGCCCGCCGGCCCGCACCGGTCACGGGCACGACGACGACCACCACCAGGACCACCACCACACCGAGATCCGTCAGGGGCTGCTGACATGAGCGACCTGCTCTCCTACGACTTCATGCAGCGGGCGCTGCTCGCCGCCCTGCTGGTCGGCATCACCGCCCCCGCCGTCGGCATCTACCTGGTGCAGCGGCGCCAGGCACTGATGGGCGACGGCATCGGGCACGTCGCGCTCACCGGTGTCGGCCTCGGGCTGGTGTTCCAGACCAGCCCGGTCTGGATGGCCGTGCTGGTCTGCGTGCTGGCCGCGGTGATCATGGAGCTGGTCCGCTCGCGCGGCAACCAGCGCGGCGACATCGCCCTGGCGATGCTCTTCTACGGCGGCATGGCCTGCGGCCGGCTGCTGATCAGCAAGTCACCGGCCGCCAGCGGCACCGGCGGCAGCCTGGACAGCTACCTCTGGGGATCGATCCTGGCCGTGGACGCCGGCGACCTGGTCACCATCGCGGTGCTCGGCGCGGTGGTCATCGCGGTCACGCTCGGCCTGCGGCGCCAGCTCTTCGCGGTCTGCCAGGACGAGGAGTTCGCCAAGGTCACCGGGGTGCCGGTGCGGCTGCTCAACCTGCTGCTCGCGGTGATGGCCGCGGTCACCGTGACGGTGGCGATGCGGGTGGTCGGGCTGCTGCTGGTGAGCGCGCTGATGGTGGTGCCGGTGGCGGCGGCCCAGCTGCTCACCCGCTCGTTCCGGGCCACCCAGGCGCTGTCCATCACCATCGGGGTGCTGGTCTCGCTCGGTGGCGTGGTGACCTCCTATCAGGCTGACGTGCCGCCAGGGTCGGCGATCGTGCTGCTCGCCATCGCCGTCTTCGCGGTGTTCAGCGCGCTGGCCGCGCCGCTGGCCCGTCGACGGCACCGGCGGCGCGGACTGCCGCAGCAACGGGAGCCGGAGGCCGCCTCGCGGCAACGGACCGCGGGCGCGGGGCTGGCACAATGAAGTGTGACCCGCCCCGAAGCCCAGGAGGAGCACCGGTGACCACCGCAGGCCCGTCGCCACGCGCCCGTTCCACTCGTCAGCGCGCCGCGGTCTCCGCCGCGCTGGACGAGCTCGAGGACTTCCGCAGCGCGCAGGAACTGCACGACCTGCTCAAGCACCGGGGCGACTCGGTGGGCCTGACCACCGTCTACCGCACCCTGCAGTCGCTCGCCGACGCCGGTGAGGTCGACGTGCTGCGCACGGCCGACGGCGAGGCGGTCTACCGCCGGTGCAGCAGCGGTCACCACCACCACCTGGTCTGCCGCCACTGCGGCAGCACCGTCGAGGTTGAGGGCCCGGCCGTGGAGCGCTGGGCCACCTCCGTCGCCGCGGAGCACGGCTTCAGCGACATCGCGCACACCCTGGAGATCTTCGGCACCTGCGCCGACTGCGCGGCCAAGCAGCGGGCCCAGGGCTAGGGCGGCCGGCGCTACACCGGGCGCTGCCACTGCCGGACGGCGGGCGGGAAGGCCGCGACGATCACCGCCAGCCGCTCGGCCATGGTGATCAAGTACTCGTAGGTGCGGCGCTTGTCCGTCCAGCCGATCAGGTGCCGGCCCGCCAGCCGCCAGCCGCAGTCGGCCTCCAGCGTCAGCCGCAGCACCTCGTCGGTGAGCAGCGCCGCGCCGAACTCCGGGTCGGCGCTGGCCCTGCTGACCCCGGCGTGCCCGCCCCCGTTGGGCAACGGGTCGACAGGACCGGCGCCGCGGGAGTACGGGTCCCGCTTGTGGATGCTCCACGTACCCGCCAACCGGCGGGGGGTCACCGCCGTGTCGGGCAGCGAGAACGGCAGCTCCAGCACCGCCGCCGAGAAGTCGTAGAGGGTGCCACCGCGGTTCGCCCCGGCCGGCGGCACGACCATGTGCATCAGAGCCACCGGATACCCGGCGGCCGTCCCGCACAGCAGATCGAGCACATGACTGCGCCCGCTCTCCAACGTGAACGGGTAGCCGTGTCGGTCGAACCGGGTCCACGCGGCATCCGGGCGCCGGTGGTACTCCCAGGCCGGATCCTCGCGGAACCGCTTGATGCTCTTGCGGACTTCGAACACTACTGACGCTCCTTGGGGCGGCGGGGTCGCCGGTCGTGCGCGGCCCCGCCCGAGCCTAGGTCACTTGTGGTAGGCGCCCTTGGGGTCGACCAGCGGCGATCCCTTGTCGAACGGCACCTGCGGTGCGGGTTCACCGGTGTCGTCGTTCTCGGTGGCACCGGCCAGGCCGTAGGCGCCCGCGTTGGTCAGGGCGTCGCCCAGGATCGGGTCGCCGGCGTCCCGGTGTTTGCCGGAGCCGCTGTAGATCTTCCGGCCGTTGTGCACCGCGGCGCCGCCCGCCGCACCGCCGAGTCCCGAGAAAGCCACGTCCTCCCAGAAGCTGCTGACGCTGCCGGGGTCCTCGGCCGCGTTCACGCCGTCCGCCGCCGCGGTGCCTGCCGCGCTGGTGACGGAGTTGTTGACCATCCCACCGAGCAGGCCGTCACCCTTGAGCATCCCGTCGATCACGTCCTTGCCGGCCCACTGGGTCGCGTGTGCCCCGGAGCTGGTGAGCGCCTGGGCGACCTTCGGCGCGGCCGCCGAGCCCAGATCCGACAGGCCCGTCCCCACGAGCGCCGACACCCCCGCGTTCTGGATGTCGGTGCCCCAGGTGATCTGCTGGCCGGCCAGCGCCTGGCCGAGGACGTTGCCGCCCAGATTGGCACCGAAGTTGCCGGCGAACTTGATGCCGAACTTGAGGAGTTTGCTGTCCTCCATCGCCTTCTTGATGCCCTCCAGGACCTCGGTGATGTCCTTCAGGATCGAGGCCAGCCGGGCCACCGCCGCGCTCGCCTCGCCCGCCTCGACGGAGGCCGAGGCCGCGGCGGCCGCGTCGGAGAAGCCGGCGGTGACGATGGACAGGCCGATGCCGATCGCGGCGGTCGCCGCGATCTCCGCGACGATCTCCCGGATCTGGTTGTTGACCTCCTCGATCGAGTCGGCGGCCTTCTCCAACTGCTGCGCGACCGTCTCGAAGTTGGGCAGGGCCGCGTCGATCTGGCCCCGGGTGTCCTGCCAGTGCTGGTGGAAGGCGGTGGCCGCGGCGCCGGTCCAGGCGTCGCCGAGGCCGCTGACCTCCTTGTCCAGGCCGTCCCTGGTGCCCTTGAGGTCGCCGGCCATGCCGCGCCAGGCGTGGGCGCAGTTGCGCAGCACGGACGGGTCGCCGCCGGGGCTGAAGATGTCGAAGCTCTTCTCGATCTTCGGTGGCGGCGGTGTCTGGGTCTGGGTCTGGCCGCTGTCCGGGTTCTGGGCCATGGTCAGACCGCCAGGTTCTGGGCGTTGTCGTGGTCGGCGTCCTTGTAGGCCTTCACCGTGGCCGCCAACCCGGCCGAATAGCCCTGCAGTTGGGTCTGCAGCTGACGCAGGCTGGTGACCGTGGCCTGGGTCATCTGCACGTACTTCCCCAGTGCCTCGGTGGACTCGGCAAGCACCCCGAAGGCGTCGTTGACGTTCTCCGCGTCGGTCGCGAAGGTGGTCAACTGCCCGTCCATGGTCTTGGCGCTGCTGCTGAAGTCGGCGCTCACCGCGGTGACCTTGGCCGGCTCTATGTGGAAGTGGTCGGCAACCATGTTCCGCTCCCCCGTTGTTGCGTACGGTTATTGCGGAAGACCGTACTCCAGGCTGCCGACGGAAAGACAACTCGGCCCGGAACCAAGACAGTTCCGGGCCGAGTGTGAAGAAAGCGTCAGCGCTGTGCGGGGAGTTCGGCGGGAGCGGTGACCTCGTTGGGGAGGGCGCCGCCGAAGCGCCGGTCGCGCATCGCGTACTGCTCGCAGGCGCGCCAGAGGTCGCGGCGGTCGAAGTCGGGCCAGAGCACGTCCTGGAACACGAATTCGGCGTAGGCGGACTGCCAGAGCCAGAAGTTGGAGGTGCGCTGCTCGCCGCTGGGGCGCAGGAACAGGTCCACGTCCGGCATGTCCGGGTGGTACATGTACTTGCCGAGGGTCTTCTCGTTGACCTTCTTCGGGTCGAGCTTGCCGGCCGCCACGTCGGCGGCGATCGCGGCGGCGGCGTCGGCCACCTCGGCGCGTCCGCCGTAGTTGACGCACATGTAGAGGGTGACCACGTCGTTGCCCTTGGTCTGCTCCTCGGCCACCTTGAGCTCCTGGACCACGCTCTTCCAGAGCTTGGGCATCCGGCCGGCCCAGCGGATCCGCACGCCCATGGCGTCCAGCTCGTCGCGGCGGCGGCGGATCACGTCCCGGTTGAAGTTCATCAGGAACTTCACCTCGTCGGGGGAGCGCTTCCAGTTCTCGGTGGAGAAGGCGTAGAGCGAGATGTTCTCGACGCCCAGCTCGATGGCGCCCTTCATGACGTCGAGCACCACGCTCTCGCCGACCTTGTGGCCCTCGGTGCGGGGCAGGCCGCGCTCCTTGGCCCAGCGGCCGTTGCCGTCCATCACGATGGCGACGTGCTTGGGGACGAGCTCCCCGGGGATCTTCGGCGGCTGTGCACCGCTCGGGTGCGGGTCCGGGGCGCGGTGTTCGCGCTGCTTGTTGGCGCCGAAGAGCCGTCGCGCTGCCATGCTCACTTCTCCACGTATCTCATCGAGCGGATGCCCCGCTCCAGGTGCCACTGGAGGTAGGCGGCGACCAAGCCGCTTCCTTCCCGCCAGTACCGGGGCTCGCAGGCGTCCGCGGTCTGCCAGTCTCCGGACAGCAGGGCGCCGAGCAGAACCAGTGTCTCAGGGGAGGGTACGGCACATCCCGGCACCCGGCAGTCCGCGCACAGCACGCCGCCGGCCTGCAGCGAGAAGAACCGGTTCGGTCCTTCGAGACCGCACTTGGCGCAGTCGTCGAAGCTGGCGCCGTAGCCGTTGACCGCGAGCGACCGCAGCAGGAAGGCGTCCAGCACCAGGTGCGACTCATGGGTGCCGGCGGCCAGCGTGCGCAGGGCGCCGACCAGCAGCAGGTACTGCTGGACGGCGGGCTCGCCCTCGTTCTCGGCGAAACGTTCCGCCGTCTCCAGCATGGCGGTGCCCGCGGTGTAGCGGCCGTAGTCGCCGACGATGCCGCCGCCGTACGGCGCGATGGTCTCCACCTGGGTGCAGAGCGGCAGCGAGCGGCCGACCAGTTCGCTGCCCCGGCTGAAGAACTGCACGTCCACGTGGGAGAACGGCTCCAGCCGGGCCCCGAACTTGGACTTGGTCTTGCGGACACCGCGGGCCACCGCGCGGACCTTGCCGTGCTGGCGGGTCAGCAGCGTGATGATCCGGTCGGCCTCGCCGAGCTTCTGGGCGCGGAGCACGACGCCGTCGTCGCGGATCAGACTCATGCGCCCATTCTCCCCCACCGCGCGCGGCTCCCGGGCGCGCGGCGGGGGCGTGAGCCGCCCGCCCACGACCCGGCCCCAGGTCAGTGCGGGGTGCTGGTGGCCGCCTCCAGCAGCCGGGTGACGACGTCCTCGGGGAGCCGCAGGCAGCTGCCCACGGCGGCCAGCACGGCCCGCTCGGCGGGCTGGTAGCGGCCGTCGGCCAGCGCGATCCAGGCTCCCTGCAGCACCAGCCGCTCACGGCCCTGCTGGGCCAGGTGCGGGGCGAGCGCCTCCAGGGCGACTCGCAGTTCGACCTCCAGCCCGCTGCCCGGCCCGGTCCCGGACACCGCCGAGAAGCCCGGCTCCCCGTACCCGGAGAGCGCCGCCAGCGCGGCCAGCACCTGGGCCTCGCCGCAGTCCTCGAAGCCCGCCAGCCGGACCAGTTCGCAGGCCTCGGTGCGGGCCGCCGCCGAGCCGGCCCCGCCGGCGGCCAGCACGGCCAGCGCGATGGTGTACTGGGCGTCCCTGAGCATCCCGCCCAGTCGCCCGGAGGTGGGCTGCTCCAGGCTCTCCAGCCCGTACCTGCCTTGGCAGTTGACGCACTGCACGGCGGTCAGCACGCCGCCCAGCGGCAGCACCGGGAGCTCCAGCAGCCGCAGCCAACGCCGACCGTGCTGCCGACGGTAGTTGCGGTCGCCACCGCAGCCCGGGCAGAAGAATTCACCGAGCACATCCGTGCGCCACTTCGGGCGAACACCCCACAACCGTGTCACGGCGCCAACTCCCCAGACTTGGCAGGCGGCCTGCACGACGACGGGCAGGTCTCGCGACCGGCTCCGGGCCCGTCCCACCGACCCCCGTTTCCGGTCCACCGATGGTGCCACGGTTGCCTGCGGGTGTCAGCACCCCCAACGGGCGCCGAAGCAAAAAAGTGTGGCCCAGGACACACTTCCTGGGCCACACCTGGACCTTGCTGGGCCCCGGCTGGGAGAGCCGGCCGCGGGTTACCGGCGCGAGGTGCGGTTGACGGCGCTGACGATGGCCTTCAGCGACGCGCGCACGGTGTTGCCGTCGATGCCCACGCCCCACAGCACCCGCCCGTCCACCGCGCACTCCACGTACGCGGCGGCCTGGGCGTCACCGCCCTCGCTCAGCGCGTGCTCGGCGTAGTCCAGCACGCGCACGTCCACGCCGATCCCGGCCAGCGCGTCGGTGAAGGCGGAGACCGGACCGTTGCCGGAACCGGTCAGCTCGGCCTGGGCGCCGTCCACCAGCACCGCCACGGTCAGCGCGTCGCGCCCGTCGTCGGTGGTCAGCGCCTGCTGCTCGCGCAGGGTGATCCGGCCCCACGGGTTCTCCGGGGTGGGCAGGTACTCGTCCTGGAAGACCGCCCAGATGTCCGCCGGGGTGACCTCGCCGCCCTCGGCGTCGGTCTTGGCCTGGATGATCTTCGAGAACTCGATCTGCATCCGGCGCGGCAGGTCCAGCTTGTGGTCGTTCTTCAGGACGTAGGCGATACCGCCCTTGCCGGACTGCGAGTTGACCCGGATGACCGCCTCGTAGCTGCGGCCCACGTCCTTGGGGTCGATCGGCAGGTACGGCACGCCCCAGGTGTACTGGTCGACCGGCACGCCGGCCGCCGCCGCGTCCGCCTCCAGGGCGTCGAAGCCCTTCTTGATGGCGTCCTGGTGCGAGCCGGAGAACGAGGTGTAGACCAGGTCACCGGCGTAGGGGTGGCGCTCCGGGACGTTCATCTGGTTGCAGTACTCGTAGGTGCGCCGGACCTCGTCGATGTTCGAGAAGTCGATCATCGGGTCGACGCCCTGCGAGAACAGGTTCATCCCGACGTTCACCAGGTCCAGGTTGCCGGTCCGCTCGCCCTGCCCGAACAGGCAGCCCTCGACCCGGTCGGCCCCGGCCATCACGGCCAGCTCGGCGGAGGCCACGCCGGTGCCGCGGTCGTTGTGCGGGTGGGTGGAGAGCGCGATGAACTGACGGCGGGTCAGGTTGCGGGACATCCACTCGATCATGTCCGCGTACACGTTCGGCGTGCAACGCTCCACCGTGGTCGGCAGGTTGAGGATGATCTCGCGGTCCTCGGCGGGCTGCCAGACGTCCATCACCGCCTCGCAGACCTCCAGCGCGAAGTCCAGCTCGGTGTCGATGAAGATCTCCGGCGAGTACTGGTAGCCGAAGACGGTCTCCTCGCCCAGCAGCTTCTCGGCGTACTCCATCACCAGCCGGGTGCCGTCCACGGCGATCGCCTTGACGTCCTCCCGGCTGCCCTTGAAGACCACCCGGCGGAAGATCGGCGAAGTCGCGTTGTACAGGTGGACGGTGGCGCGCGGGGCGCCGACCAGCGACTCCACGGTGCGCTCGATCAGGTCCTCGCGGGCCTGGGTCAGCACCGAGACCGTGACGTCCTCGGGGATCGCGTCCTGCTCGATCAGCGACCGGACGAACTCGAAGTCGGTGGCCCCGGAGGCCGGGAAGCCGACCTCGATCTCCTTGTAGCCCATCGACACCAGCAGGTCGAACATCTTGCGCTTGCGGGCCGGCGACATCGGGTCGATCAGCGCCTGGTTGCCGTCCCGCAGGTCGGTGGAGAGCCAGCGCGGCGCCTTGGTGATCACCTGGTTGGGCCAGCCGCGGTCCGGCAGGTCGACGGTGCCGAACGGCAGGTAGCGCTGGAAGGGCATCCCGGAGGGCCGCTGGCGCACGGAGGCCGCGGTGATCGGGGTCGGGCGTTCGACGAAGGCACGGGCCGCAGTGGACTGCTCGGTCATGGAGGGACTCTCGGCTTCTCTTCGGATGGTGGCTGGTCGGGGACACCTCACCCGACGGGCCGACTGGTGCCAGCGCAACACGTCACCGGAGCGCGCAGGCACGAACCCCGCGGCGAGGGAGCCGGCCTCCGAACGGTCCTACAGGCCCTCGCCGCGGCAGCTAAGAAGAAGCAGCCCGTTGCGCATGATGGCGCCAGACTAACCCAGCGCTGCGCGGGGCCGAAGCCGGAACCGCGACATTTCCACTCCTTGAGACGGCCGGGTGCGTGACAGTGGGTCGGTGATCCGTGACGCCGTGCGCCATGGCGCAGCCCTGCACCACCGTCCCGACGCCGGCCTCGCCCGGTTCGCCCGGCGACGGCCGCCGCGCCGCCGCGCCCGGTTCGGCGACGGCCCGGTGGTGGAGGCCGTCGCCGGCGCCTGGAAGGGCATCGGCCTGCCCCGGTGAACGCACTCGGCAAAGTCCTGGCGTCCGCCCAGGAGAATCCCAGCAAGCCGCCGCTGCCCGTAGCAGACTGGCAACCATGCGCATTGCGGTCACCAGGAGCGGCGGGTTCGCCGGACGCACCACCCGGGCCGAGCTGGACACGGCGGCCCGGATCGACGCCCCCCATGTGCACGCGCTGGCCCGTGAGGCGGTGGTCGGCACCTCACGGCTGCGCGGCTTCGGCGTGCCGGACGGCTACCACTACGTGATCACGGTGGACAACCGCACGGTGTACTGCGCCGATCCGACCCTGACCGCCTCCCAGCGCGAGCTGATCTCGCTGGTGCTGCACCAGGGCGTCGAGTTCGCCGGCTGACGGCAACCCGGGAACGCGCTCAGAAGCCCAGCTTGCGCAGCTGCTTGGGATCCCGCTGCCAGTCCTTGGCGACCTTGACGTGCAGGTCGAGGTAGACCGGGGTGCCGAGCAGGGCCTCGATGTGCTTGCGGGCGGTGGTGCCGACGTGCTTCAGCCGGGCACCCTTGGCCCCGATCACGATGGCCTTCTGGCTCTGCCGCTCGATGTAGACGTTGGCGTGGATGTCCAGCAGCGGGCGGTCGGCGGGGCGGTCCTCGCGCGGCAGCATCTCCTCGACCACCACGGCCAGCGAGTGCGGCAGCTCGTCCCGGACGCCTTCGAGCGCGGCCTCGCGGATCAGCTCCGCCACCATGATCTGCTCGGGCTCGTCGGTCAGGTCACCGTCCGGGTAGAGCGGCTGGCCCTCGGGGAGCAGCTTGGTGATCAGGTCCGCGACCAGCTCCACCTGCTTGTCACCGACCGCGGAGACCGGGATGATCTCGGCCCACTCGATGCCCAGCTCGGCACCCATCGCCTGGATGGCGAGCAGCTGCTCGGCCAGCCGCTTGGAGTCCACCAGGTCGGTCTTGGTGACGATGGCGACCTTGGGGGTCTTCTTGATCTCGGCCAGTTCCTTGGCGATGAAGCGGTCGCCGGGGCCGATCTTCTGGTCGGCGGGGAGGCAGAAGCCGATCACGTCGACCTCTGCCCAGGTGGTGCGGACCAGGTCGTTGAGCCGCTCGCCGAGCAGGGTGCGGGGCTTGTGCAGACCCGGCGTGTCGACCAGCACCAGCTGGGCGTCGGGGCGGTGCACGATGCCGCGCACGGTGTGCCGGGTGGTCTGCGGGCGGTCGGAGGTGATCGCGACCTTGGTCCCGACCAGGGCGTTGGTCAGGGTCGACTTGCCGGCGTTGGGGCGGCCGACGAAGCAGGCGAAGCCTGATCGGTAGGGGGTCGCCGGGGTCAAGGAGGAGTCGCTCATGGGGACCATTCTCCCTGATCGGTCGCGGCCGCCCGACCGCCGCGACCCCGCCGGGTCACTTGCCGCGCAGCGCCACGCCGATCACGGTGAGCAGCGCCAGGCCGCCGGCCACGCAGGCCCAGACCACCGAGTGGTGGGTTTCGTGCCAGCGGCCCATGGCCATCACGAAGGCCAGCACCGCGGCGAAGAACGAGAGAGCCCCCATGGCTGGTGAGATTATCCGATGACATCACCGGCCATGGGGGCTCCCCCACACCGTCTTCGAACGCGGTCTCAGGCCTCGACCCGGGAGCGGAGCACCCCGTCCGGCCCGGCCATCAGCAGCGGGGTCCCGCTGCCGCCCAGCTCCCGCACCACCGCCAGGTCGACCGGGTTGGGCTCGCCCGCCTCCGTCACCACGGCCGCCGCCTCCAGCCCGCCGGCACCACTCGCCTTGGCCATCGCCACGGCCGTCTGCACCGCCGTCAGCGACAGCGACGGCAGCACCACCGCGCCCGCCACATAGGTGCGCCCGGTCTCGTCGCGCACCGCCGCGCCCTCCGCGACCCCGTTGCGGGCCCGGATCGAACGGGCCAGCGTGATGATCTTCTGGTCTTCCGGATCAAGCTCAGTCATGGGGCCGAGCATAGGCGGCGCCGCTCCTGCGCCGCACTCTCCCGGGGCACGACGAGGCCGTCAGGGCCGCCCTGCCGAGCAGCCTCGATCGCCGGCCCCTCAGTCCTCCGGATCCGCCTCCTCGACCTCGCGGCGGACCGGGGCGGCCACCACGGTGCCGATCCGGTTGCGGCGGCCGGCCGAGCTCTCGGCGGTCAGTGCGATGGCCGCGAGGTGGCCCGGATTCTCCTCCGGCACCGGGATCTCGCAGCACGAGCCCGGGATCGGCACCCGGCCCAGGTGCTTGGCCAGCAGGCCGCCGACCGTCTCGACGTCCTCGTCCGCCAGCTCGATCTCGAACAGCTCGCCCAGGTCCTCGACCGTCAGCCGGGCAGTGATCCGGAAGGTGCCGTCCCCGAGTGCCTCCACCGGCGCGATCTCCCGGTCGTACTCGTCGGTGATCTCCCCGACGATCTCCTCCAGGATGTCCTCGATGGTGACCAGCCCGGCGGTGCCGCCGTACTCGTCGATCACGATCGCCACGTGCGAGCGCATCTGCTGCATCTCCCGCAGCAGGTCGCCGGCCGGCTTGCTGTCCGGGACGAACACCGCCGGGCGCATCACGGTGTCCACCTGCTCCGCCTCGGCGTCCCGGTCGACGTGGGTGAGCCGGACCAGGTCCTTGAGGTAGACCATGCCGACCACGTCGTCCTCGTTCTCCCCGACCACCGGTATCCGGGAGAAGCCGGAACGCAGGGCCAGGGTGAGCGCCTGGCGCACCGTCTTGTGCCGTTCGATCATCACCAGGTCGGTGCGCGGCACCATCACCTCGCGCACGATGGTGTCGCCCAGCTCGAACACCGAGTGCACCATCCGGCGCTCGTCGTCCTCGATCAGGTCGTCCTGCTCGGCCAGGTCCACCAGCGCCCGCAGCTCCGCCTCGGAGGCGAACGGGCCCTCGCGGTAGCCCTTGCCCGGGGTGAGCGCGTTGCCCAGCAGGATCAGCAGCCGCGGGATGGGCCCGAGGATCCGGGCCAGCGGCAGCAGCACGTAGGAGGAGGCGGTGGCGGTGGTCAGCGGGTGCTGCCGGCCGATGGTGCGCGGGGAGACGCCGACCGCCACGAAGGAGACCAGCACCATCACCCCGAAGGCCACCAGCACGCCCTGCCAGGTCTCCCGGAAGCTGCGCACGCAGACCACGGTGACCAGCACGGCCGCCGCCACCTCGCTGGCCACCCGGATCAAGGTGGCCAGGTTCAGGTACCTGACCTGGTCCGAGGCCAGGGTGAGCACCCGCTGCGCGCCGCGCCGGCCGCTGCGCACCGCCTCCTCGGCACGGAACCGGGAGACCCGGGAGATCCCGGCCTCCGCGCAGGCGGCCAGCCAGCCGAGCATGACCAGCAGGAACGCACCGACCAGGAAACTCGTACTATCGCCACTCATCGCGGGTCAATGGGTGGTGGGGGCCGGGGAGATCCCCGACAGCCCGCGACCGGCCCGCCAGTCGTCGAGGATCCGCTTCTGGAGGCCGAACATCACCTGCTCCTCCTCCGGCTCCTCGTGGTCGTAACCGAGCACGTGCAGCACGCCGTGGACGGTGAGCAGCTGCAGCTCCTCGTCCATCGAGTGCTCGGAGGGCGCAGCCAGGCCCTGGGCCTTGGCCACCTCCGGGCAGAGCACGATGTCGCCGAGCAGGCCCTGCGGCAACTCCTCGCCCTCCTTGCCCGGGCGCAGCTCGTCCATCGGGAACGACATCACGTCGGTCGGACCGGGCAGGTCCATCCACTGGATGTGCAGCTGCTCCATCGCCTCGGCGTCCACCAGGATCACGGACAGTTCGGACAGCGGGTGGATCCGCATCTTGTCGAGGGCGAAGCGGGCGACGTCGAGGATGGCCTCTTCGTCGGCCTCCCAACCGGACTCGTTGGCGATGTCGATGGACATGACGGGGGGTGGCTCAGCTTTCGGTGCGATGGGGCTGTCGGGGGGTGCGGCCGCGGGGACCGCGCGGGGCCGCCTTGCGGGGCGCGGGGGCGGCCTCGTCGGAGTTCGCGGCGTCCCAGCGCTCGTAGGCGTCCACGATCCGGCCGACCAGCTTGTGGCGGACCACGTCGGTGCTGGTCAGGATCGAGAAGTGGATGTCCGGGATGTCCGCGAGGATCTCCTGGACCACCTTGAGGCCGCTGCGGGTGCCGCTCGGCAGGTCGATCTGGGTGGTGTCACCGGTGACCACGACCTTGGAGTTGAAGCCCAGGCGGGTCAGGAACATCTTGATCTGCTCGGGCGAGGTGTTCTGCGCCTCGTCCAGGATGATGAAGGCGTCGTTCAGGGTGCGACCGCGCATGTAGGCGAGCGGGGCCACCTCGATGGTCCCGGCGGCCATCAGCCGGGGGATCGAGTCCGGGTCCATCATGTCGTGCAGCGCGTCGTAGAGCGGGCGCAGGTACGGGTCGATCTTCTCGTACAGGGTGCCGGGCAGGAACCCGAGCCGCTCGCCGGCCTCCACCGCCGGGCGGGTCAGGATGATCCGGTTGACCTCCTTGGCCTGCAGCGCCTGCACGGCCTTGGCCATCGCCAGGTAGGTCTTGCCGGTGCCGGCCGGGCCGATCCCGAAGGTGATGGTGTGCCTGTCGATCGCGTCGACGTAGGACTTCTGGTTCAGGGTCTTCGGACGGATGGTCCGGCCCCGGTTGGAGAGGATGCTCTGGGTGAAGACGGCGGACGGGCTGACCGCGCCGTCCGGGTCCTCCGCGCCGCTCTTGAGCATCGCGATGGACCGCTCCACCGAGTCCTCGGTCAGCGGCTGCCCGGTGCGCAGCACCAGCATCATCTCGTTGAACAGCTGCTTCACCAGGGCGATGTCGGTCCGGCTGCCGGTGGCCGTGACCTCATTGCCGCGGACATGGATGTCGGTGTCCGGGAAGGAGCGCTCGATCACCCGCAGGAGGGAGTCGGTGGCACCGAGCAGGGTGACCATCGGGTGCTTCTCGGGGATCACGATCCGGGCGCTGGAGCCGTCGCCGCCCTGGGCGCTGGTCTGTGCGGTGTCACTCATCGGTTCGCTCATGGGTTGGCCCTGGGGCCTGTCTCATCCCATCCGTGGTCTCGGGGTGCCGCTCGGTCTTCCGGGGTCACCAGGGTACGCCGCGCAGGTGTTCGTTGTGGCACGGCCCGATCGATGGTGCGGCACGGCCGGGGATGGTGCCAGTCGTTTTCGGGTGCCCGCGCGGCGCGCTGCTCGCCCGGCGTCACCGGCGGCGCGGCACCGGCACCCTGGCGAGGTCCTCGGCGACCACCAGTTCGCCGTCGAAGTGCTCCCCGGCCTCGGCCAGGTGGCCGGCCGGGTCGGGGTAGCGCTGCGAGAAGTGGGTGAGCACCAGGGTGCGGACCCCGGCCGCGGCCGCCACCCGGGCCGCCTGGGCGGCGGTGAGGTGGCCGTGCTCCTCGGCGAGGTGGGCGTCGGCGCTGAGGAAGGTCGCCTCGATCACCAGCAGGTCGGCGCCGTCGGCGAGCCGCTCGACCCCCTCGCACATCCGGGTGTCCATCACGAAGGCGAACCGCTGGCCCCGGTAGACCTCGCTGACCTGGTCGAGGGTGATGGTGCGGCCGTCCACCTCGACGGCGGCGTGCCGCTGCAGCTTCCCGACGACCGGGCCGCTCAGGCCGAACTCGGCGAGCTTCCCGGGGAGCATGCGCCGCCCGTCCGGCTCGATCAGCTGGTAGCCGTACGAGTCCACCGGGTGGGACAGCGCCACCGCGTTCATGGTGAACGGGGCTCCGGACGTGGGGACGGGGCCGGACGACGTGATCGGGGACGTGTGCAGCTGGGCGGTCTCGTGGTAGGCCGTGGCCTGCCGCAGCCGGTCGAAGTAGACCTGGCCGCTCGCCGGGTAGTAGGCGCGCACCGGGTGCGGCACCTTGTCCAGGTTGATCCGCTGGATCACTCCGGCCAGGCCCAGGCTGTGGTCGCCGTGGAAGTGCGTGACGAAGATCCGGGTCAGGTCGGTGGCCGAGACCCCGGCGTGCAGCATCTGCCGCTGGGTGCCCTCCCCCGGGTCGAACAGCAGGCCCTCGCCGTCCCAGCGCAGCAGGTAGCCGTTGTGGTTGCGGTGCCTGGTGGGCACCTGGCTGGCCGTGCCGAGGACGACGAGTTCGCGGTTGCTCACGGAATCAGACCATGCCCTCGTGGAAGGCCAGGCCGCCGAGCACGTGCACGTGGGCGTGGAACACGGTCTGGCCGGCGCCCGCGCCGGTGTTGAAGATCAGCCGGTAGCCGTGGTCGGCGATCTTCTCGTCGGCGGCCACCCCGGCGGCCTCGGTCAGCACGGCGGCGGCGAGCTCCGGGTCGGCGGCGGCCAGCGTGGCGGCGTTCGGGTAGTGGTCCTTGGGAACCACCAGCACATGGGTGGGCGCCTGCGGGTTGATGTCCCGGAAGGCGAGGGTGCGCTCGGTCTCGCGGACCACGGTCGCCGGGATGGCGCCGGCGACGATCTTGCAGAAGATGCAGTCGGGGTCGAGCTGGTCGGCCATGGGAAGGGCTCCCGGTAGGTCGGCGGCGGATTGCTGACGTTCCGCCAACCTACCGGAAGCACTTGCGGCTCAGGGCAGCGGCGGCGGGGTCCTGGCCGGCTGCTCGGCCAGCCCGGCGAGCGCGATCCGCACCGCCTCGACCAGTTGCGGGTCCTCGCCGGCCGCCCACTGGTGCGGGGCGATCTCCACCTCGACGTCCGGGGTCACCCCGCGGTTCTCCAAGCCCCAGCCGTACCCCTCCATCCACGGCGCGTACTTGGGCTGGGTGATGCCGGTGCCGTCGACCAGGCTGTACTTGCTGTCGATGCCGATCACGCCGCCCCAGGTACGGGTGCCGACCACCGGACCGATGCCGAGCGCCTGGATCGCCGCGTTGACGATGTCGCCGTCGGATCCGGCGTGCTCGTCGGCCAGCGCCACCACCGGGCCGCGCGGGGCGTCGTTCGGATAGCTCTCGGCGGTGGCCACGTCGCGGGCCACCCCCCAGCCGACGATCCGCCGGCTGAGCTTCTCGATGATCAGCTGCGAGGTGTGGCCGCCGCTGTTGCCGCGCAGGTCCACCAGCAGGCCCTCCCTGGCCACCTCCACCCGCAGGTCGCGGTGGAGCTGGGCCCAGCCGGCGCTCATCATGTCCGGCACGTGCAGGTACCCGAGCCGACCGGCGGACAGTTCGCGGACGGCGGCCCGCCGCCCGGCCACCCAGTCGTGGTAGCGCAGCGCCTCGTCACTGGCGATCGGCACCGCCACCGGATGACGCACCGTGCCGTCCTCCTTCCGCACCGTCATCTCGACCGGCCGGTCGGCGGTTCCGGCCAGCAGCGGGGCCGGCCCGGTCACCGGGTCGACCGGGCGGCCGTCCACGGCGAGCAGCGCGTCGCCCGGGCGGACCGCCACTCCGGGCTGGGCCAGCGGGGAGCGGGCCCGCGGGTCGGAGGACTCCCCCGGCAGTATCCGGGCGATCCGCCAGACGTCGCCGTCGCGCTCCAGGTCGGCGCCGAGCAGCCCCTGCGGACGCGAGGCGTGGCCGCTGCGGCCCGGCGGGGAGACGTAGGCGTGCGAGGTGCCCAGCTCGCCGACCACCTCCCAGAGCAGGTCGACCAGGTCGTCGTGCGAGCCGAGCCGCTCCACCAGCGGGCGGTACCGGGCCAGCGCGCCCGCCCAGTCGAAGCCGCCCAGGTCGGCCCGCCAGTAGTTGTCGCGCATCAGGCGGCCGTTCTCGTCGAACATCTGCCGCCACTCCGCCGCCGGGTCCACGGTGATCCGGAGCCGGGCCAGGTCGACCCGGGTCTCGTCGTCCTCGCCGGCCGTGCGGTCGGCGGGGACGATCCGCAGCTCGCCGCCGTCCAGCACCGCCAGCCGGCTGCCGTCGCCGCTCACCTGGAAGGCGTCCAGGCTGTCCACCAGCCGCTCGGCCCGCAGCTTGCGCAGGTCGAAGCGCTCCAGCACCGGGCCCGGACGCTCGTCCTCGGGGGTGGCGGCGTCGTCGCCGAGCTCGCCGACCACCGGGTACCTGGTCCACAGCAGCCCGTCCTTGGCGGCCCGCAGCGTGCCGAACCGGCCGCCCTCGACCGGGAACGCGACGATCCGGTCGGCCAGCCCCTCCAGGTCGACCACCGTGCCGGCGGGCTCCGCCCCGGCCTCCCCGGTCGAGTCGCCGTCGGCCTTCTCCCCCTTGTCGGCGGACTTGCCCTCCTCGCCGTCGGCCGGCCGGCCCAGCCGCTGCGGCCCGAACGGCGACGGGGTGTCGGCCGCCAGGGTCAGCAGGTAGGGGCGGGCGCCGGTCGGGAAGCCGAGGTCGAAGCTGTGCGCGTCATAGACCGGGTCGAAGTTGCGCAGCGACAGGAAGGCCAGGTGCCTGCCGTCCGCGGTGAACGCCGGCGAGGTGTCGACGAAGCGCTGCGGGGTGGCCTCGGCGACCGTGCCGGTGGCGAGCTCGGCCAGCATGATCTGGCGCAGCGACCAGGGGCCCAGGGCCGGCTGCGACCAGGCCAGCCAGTCCGACTCCGGGGCGAAGGCCAGCCCGCTCACCTCGCCGTCCCGGCTGCGCGCCAGCTCGCGCACCGTGCCGTCGGCCAGGCCGACCAGCAGCACC
Organism: Kitasatospora humi; assembly: GCF_020907985.1. Lineage (GTDB taxonomy): Bacteria > Actinomycetota > Actinomycetes > Streptomycetales > Streptomycetaceae > Kitasatospora > Kitasatospora humi. The sequence goes on from NZ_JAJJPA010000040.1 coordinate 40,391, forward strand.
CGGCCGTCGTGCGCGGCCACCGCCGCCTGCCTGCCGTTCGGGGCCACCACGAGGGAGAGCACCCGGCCGAGTCGGCCGGCGGCCAGCATGCGGCGCTCCGCCCCGAGGACGTCCGGGGCGTACTCCAGGGCGTCGTCGCCCTCGGCGTCGGTCACCCAGAGCGCGCCCTGCGGGCCGTCCTCCTCGGTGGGCGGCACCACTCGGGCCAGCCGGGCCCGCACGCCGGGCGTCTCGGACAGCACCCGGGCCGGCCCCTCCCGATGGGTGAGCCAGTGCACGGTGCCGCGCACCACGACGGCGGCGGCCCGGGCAGTGGCGTCCGGGGTGGCGGTCTCCACCCGGCCGGCGGCGGACAGCGGATAGGGGCGGCGGCCGGTGCGCGGGCCGGCCGGGGTGACCTCCAGCCGGCGCGGGCGGGCGTCCGCGTCCAGGCTGTCCAGCAGCCAGAGGTCGCCGGCACTGTGCCAGACCACCCGGGTGCCGTCGGTGGCGGCGCCCCGGGCGTAGAAGTCGCCGTCCGGGGTGTGGCGGCGCAGGTCGGTGCCGTCGGGGCGGCTGGAGTAGAGGTGGCCGCACCCCTCGTGGTCGCTGAGGAAGGCGATGCGACCCCCCTCGTCCCCGTGGGCGACCCAGAGCGGGGACTCGATGTTGCCGTTCAGCTCCTGGTGGATCCGGTGGAACTCGCCACCGGTGCTGCCGATCCACAACTTGCCCGCGGTGCCGCCCCGGTAGCGCTTCCACCGGGCCGGCTCCAGCGAGTAGGCGGAGAGCAGGAGCACGGCGTCCGAGTCCGGCGCGAAGGCCAGGTTGCCGATCGGGCCGTAGGGCAGCCTGCGCGGGCTGCCGCCGTCCAGCGGCACCGCGAAGGCCCAGGCCTGTCGGCTGGTCGGCTGGCCCGCGCTGGTGATCGCGACCGGTTCGCCGTCCTTGGTCCAGCCGCGCAGCAGGGTGCGGCTGGTGGTGCCCCAGTGGGTCAGGCGGCGGGCCTCGCCGCCGTCCACCGGGGCCGCGTAGATCTCGGCGGAGCCGTCCCGGGTGGCGGTCCAGGCGATGGTGCGGCCGTCGGGCGAGAAGCGCGGGTGGGAGGCCGGTGAGCGGTCGGCGGTGAGCCGCCACGCGCGGCCGCCGGCGAGCGGCGCGAGCCAGACGTCGTCCTCGGCGACGAAGGTCACCAGGTCGCCGTGGACGTGGGGGTGGCGCAGGTAGGCACCGCCAGTGGAGATGGTCTGGGTGTCCGTCACCCCGTCAGGTTATGCACGCCGCGGGGCCCGGTTCCAGCGTTCCAGCGTTCCGGCGGCTCCAGCGCTTCCGTGCGCCCCAGCGGCTCCAGCGCTGCCACGCACCCCAGCGGCGCCGGCGGCGCCGGCCGCGCCGGCGGCGCCGGCCGACGTCTCAGGCCCAGCGGCCGGTGCGCCCGAGCAGCAGCGCCCCGGCGGCCACCCCGGCGGTGGAGGTGCGCAGCACCGAGGCCCCCAGCCGGTAGGGCTTGGCGCCGGCCTCGGCGAAGGCGGCGAGCTCCTCGGGGCTCACCCCGCCCTCCGGGCCGACCACCAGCACGATCTCCCCGTCGGCCGGCAGCTCGGCGGTGGCCAGCGGCTCGGCGCCCTCCTCGTGCAACACCGCCGCGAACGCCGCCCGGTTCAGCAGCGGCACCAGTTGACGGGTCGTCATGGCCTCGCGCACCTCGGGGAAGCGCAGCCGCCGGGACTGCTTGCCGGCCTCCCGGGCGGTGGCCCGCCACTTCGCCAGCGCCTTGGCGCCGCGTTCGCCCTTCCACTGGGTGATGCAACGGGACGCCGACCACGGGATCACCGCGTCCACGCCGACCTCGGTCATGGTCTCCACCGCGAGCTCACCGCGGTCGCCCTTGGGGAGGGCCTGCACCACGGTGATGCGGGGGCTCGGCTCCGGCTCGGCGCGCAGCTCGGCCACTGTGACGTCCAGCGCGTCCTTGCCGTGCACCGCGGTGACGGTGCCGCAGGCGCCCAGGCCCAGGCCGTCGGTCAGGGTGACCTCCTCGCCCACCGCCAGCCGCTTCACGGCGACGGCGTGCCGCCCCTCGGCACCGTCCAGCCGGACCACGGCGCCGGGCGCGGCGGCGGTCAGTCGGGCGGTGTCGACGACGAAGACGGGTGCGGTCATCAGCGGAGCCTTCTGGGGCGGGCGCAGCCCCGGGCCGTCGGACCCGGGGCTGCGGCGGTGCGTGTACGGGGTTACGCGTATGGCGTTACGACGGCTCAGCGGCCGTTGAAGGCGTCCTTCAGGCGGGAGAACAGCCCCTGCTGTCCGGGCGCGAACTGGCCGGACGGCCGCTCCTCGCCGCGCAGCGCGGCGAGCCGGCGCAGCAGCTCCTCCTGCTCGGCGTCGAGCTTGGTGGGCGTCTGCACCTCGACATGCACTATCAGGTCGCCCCGGCCGCCGCCGCGCAGGTGGGTGACACCGCGGCCGTGCAGCGGGATCGACTGGCCGGACTGGGTGCCGGGCCGGATGTCGACCTCCTCCGGGCCGTCCAGGGTCTGCAGCGGCACCTGGGTGCCGAGCGCCGCGGCGGTCATCGGAATGGTGACGGTGCAGTGCAGGTCGTCGCCGCGGCGCTGGAAGACCGCGTGGCTGGTCTCGGCGATCTCCACGTAGAGGTCACCGGCCGGACCGCCGCCCGGGCCGACCTCGCCCTCGCCGGCCAGCTGGATCCGGGTGCCGTTGTCGACACCGGCGGGGATCTTGACGGTGAGGGTGCGGCGGGCCCGGACCCGGCCGTCGCCGGCGCACTCGGGGCACGGGGTCGGCACCACCGTGCCGAAGCCCTGGCACTGCGGGCACGGGCGGGAGGTCATGACCTGCCCCAGGAAGGACCGGGTGACCTGGGAGACCTCGCCCTTGCCGCGGCACATGTCACAGGTCTGCGCGGTGGTGCCGGGGGCGGCGCCCTCACCGTTGCAGGTGGTGCAGGTGACGGCGGTGTCGACCTGGAGTTCCTTGGTGGTGCCGAAGGCGGCCTCCTCCAGGGTGATCTCCAGGCGGATCATCGCGTCCTGGCCGCGCCGGGTGCGCGAGCGGGGCCCGCGCTGGCCGGCCGCCGCGCCGAAGAAGGCGTCCATGATGTCGGAGAAGCCGAAGCCCGCCGCGCCGGCGCCGAAGCCGCCCGCGCCACCGCCGCCGTTGGGCGACAGCGGGTCGCCACCGAGGTCGTAGACCTGCCGCTTCTGCGGGTCGGAGAGCACCTCGTAGGCGGCGTTGATCTCCTTGAACCGCTCCTGCGTCTTCGGGTCCGGGTTGACGTCCGGGTGCAGTTCACGTGCCAGGCGCCGGAACGCCTTCTTGATCTCGTCCTGCCCCGCGTCGCGTCGGACGCCGAGTACCGCGTAGTAGTCCGTGGCCACCAATGACTCCGCTTGTTCCGCCTCTAGACAGTGTTGCTATGGGTTGGGCTGCTATGGGTTGTCGCTACGACTCGGCGAGGATCTGCCCCACGTACCGGGCCACTGCCCGGACCGCCCCCATGGTGCTGGGGTAGTCCATCCGGGTCGGCCCGATGACTCCGAGTTTGGCCACGCTCTCATCGCCCGAACCGTAACCGACCGAGACGACCGACGTGGAATTCAGGCCCTCGTAGTCGTTCTCCCGTCCGATTCGGACGGTCATACCGCCGTCATTGGTCTCGCCGAGCAGGCGGAGCAGGACCACCTGCTCCTCCAACGCCTCCAGCACCGGCTGGATGGTGAGCGGGAAGTCGTGGCCGAACCGGGTGAGGTTGGCGGTGCCGGCCAGCATGATCCGCTCCTCGCTCTGTTCGACCAGGGATTCGAAGAAGGTGGAGAGCACGGTCGAGACGATCGGGCGCTCGGCCGGCTCGAAGGACAGCGGCAGGTCCTCGACCAGGGCCGGCACCTCCGGGAACCGGCGCCCGCCCGCCCTGGCGTTCAACCGGGCCCGCAGCTCGGCCAGCGTGCTCTCGCCGATCGGCGCGGGGCAGTCCACCATACGCTGTTCGACCCGGCCGGTGTTGGTGATCAGGACCAGCAGCACCTTGGTGGGGGCCAGCATCACCAGCTCGACATGGCGGACCGACGACCGGCTCAGCGACGGGTACTGCACCACGGCGACCTGCCGGGTCAGCTGGGCCAGCAGCCGCACGGTGCGGGCCACCACGTCGTCCAGGTCGACCGCGCCGTCCAGGAAGTGGCGGATCGCCCGGCGCTCGGGCGCGCTCATCGGCTTGATCTCGGCCAGCCGGTCGACGAACAGCCGGTAGCCCTTGTCGGTCGGGATCCGGCCGGCACTGGTGTGCGGCTGCTGGATGTAGCCGTCCTCCTCCAGCGTTGCCATGTCGTTGCGCACGGTCGCCGGGGAGACGCCCAGGTTGTGGCGCTCGACCAGTGCCTTGGAGCCGACCGGCTCCTCGGTGCCGACGTAGTCCTGCACGATGGCGCGCAGGACGGCCAGCTTGCGGTCGTCCAGCGGCAGCACGGCGGCGACGGGGTCGACGGGCGCGGCGGCACGGGTCGCCGGAGTGCGGCCCGGACGCCGACCCGGCGTCCTGGCCGCCCGGGCGGACCCGGACGAGGGGGCCGAGGGAGGCGACGACGGGCTGTCAATGACCGGCTCGCCGCCGGTTGCGTGCGGATCGGATACGGGTTCGTCGAACATGGCACGCACCTCCCTCTTCGCACGTTGTCCTGATGCCAGGCCCTGCACTCTCCGTAGATCGGCTGGCACTCTGCATCGAAGAGTGCCAGAACCGTACCTGCCAGTGTAAGGCCCGGGTCGGACGGCAGGAACGCCCTGTCGCGGGATGCCGTACGGATCACGTGTGGAAGTCCCGCCACGTGGGTGCCCACGGCCGGACGAAGTGGCAGCATCGGTATCAGTCATGACGGATGGACCCCTAGGAGCAGAAATGTCGGCGTCCGGCCCCCACACCCGCTTTGCTCCCGATCGCGGTCTGACCGGTCGGATGGTCACCACGATGTTCCTCATCGGTTTGCTGTACGTCGGCTTCACCGGTGTGCTGATCGTGCTGCTGAAGGGCGCCTGGCCGCTGATCGTGCTGCTCGCCGGCGGCCTGTTCGTGGCGCAGTTCTGGTTCAGCGACAAGATCACCCAGGCGGCGATGGGCGCCCGGGAGGTCACCCCCGAGCAGTACCCGCAGCTCCACGGCACCATTGACCGGCTCTGCGCGCTGGCCGACATGCCCAAGCCCCGGGTCGCGGTGGCCGACAACGACATGCCCAACGCCTTCGCCACCGGCCGCAACCCGCAGAAGGCGGTGGTCTGCGTCACCACCGGCCTGCTGCGCCGGCTGGAGCCGGAGGAGTTGGAGGGTGTGCTGGCGCACGAGCTGTCGCACGTCGCCCACCGGGACGTCGCGGTGATGACCATCGCGGGGTTCCTCGGCGTGCTGGCCGGTGCGATCACCCGGATCGCGCTGTACACCGGGATGTGGGGCGGCGGCAACCGGAACAACAACAACAACAATGACAACGCCGCCATCGCGATCGTGCTGATCTCGCTGGTCAGCATGGTGGTCTACGCGATCAGCTTCCTGCTCACCCGGCTGCTCTCCCGCTACCGGGAGCTGGCCGCCGACCGGGCCGCCGCCCAGCTCACCGGCCGGCCCAGCGCGCTGGCCTCGGCCCTCACCAAGGTGACCGGGCAGATCGGCGCGATCCCGACCAACGACCTGCGCAGGGCGCAGCCGTACAACGCCTTCTTCTTCGCCCCCGCGCTGAGCGCCAGGGAGGTGGCGAGCCAGCTGATGGCCACCCACCCGAGTCTGGAGCAGCGGCTGGCGCAGCTGGAGAAGATCTCCGGCGAGCTGGGCCGCTGAGCCGTCCTGTTCCCGGACACGTCACCCCGTTCTTCAGAGAAGTCTTCGACACCCGAGAGGACACCGCCCGTGGGATTCCTGGACGCCCTGCTGGGCCGCAGCAAGCCGGTCAAGCCGGACCTCGACCAGCTCTTCGGCATCCCGTCCGCGGCGCTCACCCTGGAGGCCGCCGCCGGGTTCACCCCGACCGGACTGGGTTCGGTCTGCTTCGCCGCCGTGGAGGGCGGCGCCTTCCACGAGGTGGAGCGGCAGGTGCGGGCGCTGCTGGACGCCGACACGCCCGAGGGCGGTGTGCCGGTGGAGGCCAGCCGGGACGAGTACGGGTACTCCTGGCTGCTCGCCCGGCACCTCCCGGAGGAGCTGCCCGAGCTGGTCAACGACCTGCACGCGGTCAACAGCGAGCTGGAGGCCAACGGTTTCGGGCCGCAGCTGCTCTGCTCGATCGTGGCCTTCAAGAACGACGAGGGCCAGTCGCTGGGCCTGGTCTACCTCTACAAGCGGGGCACGTTCTATCCGTTCGCGCCGATGCCGGGCGGCGGGGAGCGCCGCAACAGCCCGCTGGAGCTGCAGATGAAGGGGATGCTGGCCAACGACCTGCGGGTGGAGCAGGACCTCAGCCGCTGGTTCCCGGTCTGGGGTGCGCCCGGGCTGTGACGCGCCTGACGGGTCGTCTGGTTTAGTTCCGACATGCGCAGCAAGCAGTACGGACCTGATCTGACCCCGCCCTGGAAGCGCCGGACGCCCGCGCCCGAGGTGACCGCCGAGCGGGACCTGGTGGTGGAGGAGGCCGCCACCGGCTTCTGCGGCGCGGTGGTGCGCTGCGAGAAGACCGCTGAGGGGCTGACCGTCACCCTGGAGGACCGCTTCGGCAAGCGTCGGGCCTTCCCCATGGTGCCGCGCGGCTTCCTGCTGGACGGCAGGCCGGTGACGCTGGTGCGGCCCGCCGGCCCGGCCGCCCCCAAGGGCCCGGGCCGCACCGCCTCGGGTTCGATCGCGGTGCCCGGTGCCCGGGCCCGGGTGGCGCGGGAGTCGCGGATCTACGTGGAGGGGCGGCACGACGCGGAGCTGGTCGAGCGGGTCTGGGGCGACGACCTGCGGATCGAGGGCGTGGTGGTCGAGTACCTGGAGGGCATCGACGACCTCCCCGCGATCGTCGCCGACTTCGCCCCGGGTGATGCCCGCCGCCTCGGCGTCCTGGTCGACCACCTCCTCCCGGGCACCAAGGAGCACCGGATCGCGCAGCAGGTGACGGGGGACGCGGTGCTGGTGGCGGGCCACCCCTTCATCGACATCTGGCAGGCCGTCAAGCCCGCCAGTGTGGGCATCGCAGGCTGGCCGGACGTGCCCTACGAGGAGGACTGGAAGCAGGGCATCTGCCGCCGCCTGGGATGGCCGGTGGACACGCCTGCTGCGTGGAAGCGCATCCTGGCGTCCGTGAACTCCTACAAGGACCTGGAGCCGGCGCTGCTGGGACGCGTGGAGGAGCTGATCGACTTCGTGACGGTCGCGGGGTGAGCGCCGGTCAGGCGTAGGTCTGGAACTCGTCGGTGTCCAGGGTCAGACCGAGGACCGGAACGGGAACCGGGTCGCCGAACTTGCTGGATTGTGCGTCCAGATAGTCCGGAACTCCGTCAGCCGTGGCCGTGCTCGGCTCGGTGAGCAGGAGGCACTTCCCCTTGAGCGGGTCGACGATCAGATAGGCGGCGATCGTCCCTTCCGCGTACAGCTCGCGCTTGACGCGGTAGTCCCGGTCGACACTGGTCTTGGAGACCACCTCGACGACCAGGGTGACCGATGCTGCGGGCAGTAGGCGGCCGTGCTCCTCGACAGCCCCGCGTTCGAAGACCACCAGGTCCGGCTGCGGCTCACTGCCATCATTGGGGAAGGACAGGTCCTGAGTCCCGATCGCGCGCCAACGCTGGTACGGCACCTGCTGCTGGATCGCCGCGACGATGAGGTTGTGGACCACGTCAGGCCCCGCCGTCATCACGATTTCCCCCCGCAGGAGTTCGGCCTTCAGCCCTTCGGGGACCTCAAGGTTCTCGAAGATCCCTACCATGCGGTCATCCACGGCGGTCATCACAACGCTCCCTCGGACGGCTGCTGTTACCGTAACGACAATCAGTCCACCAAGTCACGCACCACCGCGTCCGCCAGCAGCCGCCCCCGCAGGGTCAGCGCCGCACGCCCCTCGGCGAACGGCTCGGGGGCCAGCAGGCCGTCCGCCAGTGCCTGTTCGGCGGCCTTCAGTCCCGCCGCCGTGAGCAGGTCCAGCGGGCAGCCGTCGACCAGCCGCAGTTCCAGCAGGATCCGCTCCACGCGGCGGTCCTCGGCGGCCAGGACCTCGCGGCCCTGCCCCGGGGTGCGGCCCTCGGCGATGGCCCGGGCGTAGGCGGCCGGGTGCTTGGCGTTCCACCAGCGCACCCCGCCGACGTGGCTGTGCGCGCCGGGCCCGGCGCCCCACCAGTCGGCCCCCGTCCAGTAGAGCTCGTTGTGGCGGCAGCGGGCGGCTTCGGTGGTGGCCCAGTTGGAGACCTCGTACCAGGAGTAGCCGGCGGCGCTGAGCGCCTGCTCGGCGATCAGGTAGCGATCGGCGTGCACATCGTCGTCCACCGTCGGCAGTTCGCCGCGCTTGATCCGGCCGGCCAGCCGGGTGCCCTCCTCGACGATCAGCGAGTAGGCCGAGACGTGGTCCGGACCGGCGCCGATGGCGGCGTCCAGGGAGGCCCGCCAGTCGTCGTCGGACTCTCCCGGGGTGCCGTAGATCAGGTCCAGGTTGACGTGTTCGAAGCCGGCTGCGCGGGCCTCGGCGACGCAGGCCTCGGGACGGCCCGGGGTGTGGTGGCGGTCGAGCACCTTGAGCACGTGCGGGCGGGCGCTCTGCATGCCGAAGGAGATCCGGTTGAAGCCGCCCTCGCGCAGTTCGGCGAGGTAGGCCGGGGTGACCGACTCCGGGTTGGCCTCGGTGGTCACCTCGGCATCCGGGGCCAGGCCGAACTCCTCGCGGATCGCGGCGAGCATGGCGACCAGGTCGCGGGCCGGCAGCAGGGTGGGGGTGCCGCCGCCGAGGAAGACGGTCCGCGCCGGCAGCTCGACCGGCCCGAGCACGGCACGGGCCTGCCGGATCTCGCCGATCAGGTTGGCCGCGTAGGTCTCCTGCGAGGCGACCGCGCCGGCGGCGTGCAGCTCGGTGGCGGTGTAGGTGTTGAAGTCGCAGTAGCCGCAGCGGCTGGCGCAGTACGGCACGTGCAGGTAGAAGCCGAACGGCCGCTCGCCCAGGCCGGCCAGGGCGTGGGCGGGCAGCGAACCGTCGGACGGCACGGGCTCGCCGTCGGGAAGTGCGGAGGGCATGCCTCCATTGTCCGGTACGGCCGTCGGAACCCCGACAGCCGTACCGGATCGGCGCCGGCGCCGGGCTCAGGCCTCGTTGGCGCCCGCGTACATCTCGGTCACCGCGTCGGCGTAGGTCCGCTCGACCACCGGGCGCTTGATCTTGAGGCTCGGAGTGAGCTCACCGTGCTCGATGTCCAGGTCGCGCGGCAGGATGGTGAACTTCTTGAGCGTCTGCCAGCGCTGCAGGTCGCCGTTGAGGCGCTTCACGAAGCCCTCGATCAGGGTGTGGACCTCGGCGGAGGTGACCACCTCGGCGTAGCCGCGGCCCTTCATCCCGTGCTCGGCGGCCCACGGCATGATCACCGTCTCGTCCAGTGTGATCAGCGCGGTGCAGAAGTTGCGCCCGTTGCCGATCACCAGGATGTTGCTGACGAACGGGCAGACCGCCTTGAACTTGCCCTCGATCTCACTGGGCGCGACGTACTTGCCGCCCGAGGTCTTGAACATGTCCTTCTTGCGGTCGGTGATCCGCAGGTAGCCGCCCTGGGCCAGCTCGCCGATGTCGCCGGTGTGGAACCAGCCGTCCGCCTCCAGCACCTCGGCGGTCTGCTCGGACAGGTTGTGGTAGCCGGTCATCACGCCGGGGCCGCGCAGCAGGATCTCGCCGTCCTCGGCGATCCGCACCTCGCTGCCCGGCAGCGGCAGCCCGACGGTGCCGACCCGGAAGTCGTCCTCGTGGTTGACCGTGATGCCGGCGCTGGTCTCGGTGAGGCCGTAGCCCTCCAGGATCGGCACCCCGACCCCGGCGAAGAAGTAGGCGATCTCGGGGGCCAGTGCGGCGCTGCCGGAGACCGAGCCGCGCAGCCGGCCACCGAACGCGGCCCGGATCTTGGCGTAGACCAGCTTGTCGGCCAGCGCGTGCTGGATCCGCAGGCCGAGCGGCGCGCTGTCCCGGCCGGTGGCGACCCGGCTGTCCTGGACCGTGTGGGCGTACTGCCGGGCCGTCCTGGCCGCCCACATGAAGATCTTGTACTTGGCGCCGCCCTCGGCCCGGGCCCGCCCGGCGATGCCGTTGTAGACCTTCTCGAAGATCCGCGGCACCGAGGCCATGATGGTCGGCTTGATCGCCGGCAGGTTGTGGATGATCCGGTCGACCCGGCCGTCCACCGCCATCACATGGCCGGTGTGGACCTGGCCGGAGATCAGTGACTTGCCGAAGACGTGGGCGAGCGGCAGCCACATGTACTGCACGTCGTCGGGGCGCAGCAGACCGCTGTCGGCCTGGGCGACGGCCTGGTACGACCAGGTGTCGTGGGCCAGCCGGACCCCCTTGGGCCGGCCGGTGGTGCCCGAGGTGTACACCAGGGTGGCGAGCTGCTGCGGGCTGATCCCCTCGACCGCCCGCCGCACCACCTCCGGATCGCCCTTGCGCAGGGCGGCGCCGCGCTGCTCCAGCTCGGCCAGCGAGATGATGGTCAGCCCCTCGGCGGCCGGCAGCTCGCCCGGCAGGTCGAAGACGACCACGGTGGCCAGGTCGGGCAGCTCGGCCCGCCCCTCGAGTGCCTTGTCCAACTGCTTGCCGTTCTCGGCGAACAGCAGCCGGCTGCCGGAGTCGGCCAGGATGTAGCCGGTCTCGTCGGCGTTGGTGCTGGGGTAGACGGTCGTCACGGCGGCCCCGGCGCACATGGCGCCCATGTCGGCGAGGATCCACTCGATCCGGGTGGAGGAGGCCAGCGCCACCCGCTCCTCCGCCTGGATCCCGAGGTCCAGCAGGCCGGCGGCGATGTCGTACACCCGGTCCGCGGTCTGCTGCCAGGTGAGCGAGCGCCACTGCTCGGCGCCCGGTGCCCCGTCCGCCGCATGATCGTCAACTGGAACCGGGTAGCGGTATGCCTCGGCGTTGGGTGTGGCCTCTACCCTGCTGAGGAACACATGGGCCACTGAGGCTGGGCGCCCGGCGATCGTGTCGGAGCCGATGACGGACTGCGCGGTACTCAACGAGACCTCCGGGGGACCTGGTGGCCGAGGGTGGATGCCGGGCGCTGGTGGGGGTTGGGCGACCCGGCAGCTTGTTGACTGGCGAGTAATTAACTGGCGAGTAACAAGGTTGCCGACAGCCTAGAACCAACCGGCCCTGCTGTTAAGAGGGCAAGCCGTCTTGCACTCCGGCGCGGACGCAGTGCAGTCACCAATACCGGACGCTGCCGTGCGCTGTCAGCGGATCGCGGAGACGCCCCACTGACGGGTCCAGAAAAGTACGAAAATGAGGGTGCGAATCCTCCTGCCGACAACGAGAGTGTCCGAGTGCTGATCCGACTCCTCAAGGCCCATCTCGGGCCCTACAAACAAGCCGTGCTGGCACTGGTCGTGCTCCAGCTGATCTCCACCATAGCCGCGCTCTATCTGCCCACTCTCAACGCCGACATCATCAACTACGGTGTGGTCAAGGGGAACACGGGCTACATCATGCAGACCGGCGGCGTCATGATCGCCGTCACCCTCGCCCAGGCGGCCTGCTCCATCGGCGCCGTCTACTACGGTGCCCGCACCGCGATGGCGGTCGGCCGCGACATCCGCGCCTCGGTCTTCGACCAGGTGCAGCGGTTCTCCGCCCGCGAACTGGGCCAGTTCGGCGCCCCTTCGCTGATCACCCGCACCACCAATGACGTCCAGCAGATCCAGACGGTGCTGCTGATGAGCTTCACCCTGGTGGTGGCGGCGCCGATCATGTGCGTGGGCGGCATCATCATGGCGCTCAACCAGGACGTGCCGCTCTCCAGCCTGCTGGTGATCGTGGTGCCGGTGCTGGGCGCGATCGTCACCCTGCTGGTCCGGCTGCTCCGCCCGGCGTTCCGCAGCCTGCAGCAGCGCATCGACAAGGTGAACCGGATCCTGCGCGAGCAGATCACCGGGATCCGGGTGATCCGGGCCTTCGTCAAGGACGGCCACGAGCGGCAGCGGTTCGCGGAGGCCAACGACGGCCTCACCGCGGTCTCGCTGCGCACCGGCCGGATCCAGGCCCTGATGTTCCCCTGCGTGATGCTGGTGGTGAACGTCTCGACGATCGCCGTCTCCTGGTTCGGTGCGCACCGCATCGCCGGCGGCGGCATGCAGATCGGCGCCCTGATGGCGTTTCAGTCCTACCTGATGCAGATCCTGATGAGCGTCATGATGGCCACCTTCATGTTCATGATGGTGCCGCGCGCCGAGGTCTGCGCCGAGCGCGTCGTGGAGGTGCTGGACACCGACTCCAGTGTGGTCCCGCCGACCGCGCCGGTCACCGAGCTGCGCTCGCACGGCCACCTGGAGCTGCGCTCCGCCGACTTCCGCTACCCGGGTGCCGAGGCCTCGGTGCTGCGCGGCATCGACCTGGTGGCCCGCCCCGGCGAGACCACCGCGGTGATCGGTTCCACCGGCAGCGGCAAGACCACCCTGCTCGGCTTGGTCCCCCGGCTCTTCGACGCCACCGGCGGCCAGGTGCTGGTCAACGGCGTGGACGTCCGCGAGATCGCACCCGAGGTGCTGGCCCGCACGGTCGGTCTGGTGCCGCAGAAGCCCTACCTGTTCACCGGCACCGTGGCCAGCAACCTGCGTTACGGCCGCCCCGACGCCACCGACGAGGAGCTCTGGGCCGCGCTGGAGACGGCGCAGGCCAAGGACTTCGTCGAGAAGCTTGACGACGGCCTCCAGGCCCCGGTCGCCCAGGGCGGCAGCAACTTCTCCGGCGGCCAGCGCCAGCGCCTGGCGATCGCCCGCACCCTGGTCCGCAAGCCGGAGATCTACCTCTTCGACGACTCCTTCTCGGCCCTCGACTACGCCACCGACGCCAGGCTGCGCGCCGCGCTCGGCCAGGAGACCGCCGACGCCACCGTGCTGATCGTGGCCCAGCGGGTGAGCACCATCCGAGACGCCGATCGGATCATCGTGCTGGACGAGGGTGCCGTGGTCGGCACCGGAACCCACCACGAACTGATGGCCGACAACCCGACGTACCGGGAGATCGTGCTCTCCCAGCTCACCGAGCAGGAGGCGGCGTGACCACCTCGCACAAGCCCGGCAGTTCGCAGGACGCCGCGGCCCGGCGCGGCGGGCCCGGCCCCGGCCGGTTCATGAACGCCGGCACCGAGAAGTCCCTCGATTTCAAGAACAGCAGCAAGCGGGTGCTCGGCCTGCTCCGCCCCGAGCGCGTGCCGATCTTCGGCATGCTGCTGCTCGGCGCGCTCAGCGTGGCCTGCGCGGTGGCCGGCCCCAAGCTGCTCGGGAACGCCACCAACCTGATCGTCAAGGGCGCGATCGGCCCGAAGTTCCACAGCCAGGCGGAGCTCGACGCGGTCACCCGCAGCAACGACCGGACGGCGGCCCTGCTGCGGACCCTGCACCTGACGCCCGGCAAGGGCATGGACTACCACGCGATCGGCACCCTGCTGCTCTGGGTGCTGCTGATCTACGTGTGCTCCGCGGTCTTCGGCGTCGTGCAGGGCCGGCTGGCCGCCCGGGTGATCAACCGCGCCGTCAACCGGCTGCGCGCCGAGGTGGACGCCAAGCTCACCCGGCTGCCGCTCAGCTACTTCGACAAGCAGCCGCGCGGCGAGGTGCTCAGCCGGGTCACCAATGACATCGACAACATCGGCCAGTCCATGCAGCAGAGCATGGGCCAGCTGGTGAACTCGCTGCTCACCGTGGTCGGCGTGCTGGCGATGATGTTCTGGATCTCCTGGCTGCTGGCCCTGATCGCACTGATATCGGTACCGCTCTCGGTGGTCGTCGCGGCTCGGGTCGGCAAGAAGGCGCAGCCGCAGTTCGTCTCGCAGTGGGCGACCACCGGCAAGCTGAACGCGCACATCGAGGAGATGTACACCGGCCACGCCCTGGTCAAGGTCTTCGGCCGGCAGAAGGAGGCCGCCGAGGTCTTCGAGCGGGAGAACGAGGCGCTCTTCGCCTCCAGCTTCAAGGCCCAGTTCATCTCCGGGATCATCCAGCCGGCGATGTTCTTCATCGGCAACCTGAACTACGTGCTGGTCGCGGTGGTCGGCGGCCTGCGGGTGGCGAGCGGCGCGCTCTCCATCGGTGACGTGCAGGCCTTCATCCAGTACTCCCGGCAGTTCAGCCAGCCGCTCACCCAGGTCGCCAGCATGGCGAACCTGGTGCAGTCCGGGGTCGCCTCGGCCGAGCGGGTCTTCGAACTGCTGGACTCCGAGGAGCAGTCCGCCGATCCGCAGCGCCCCGAGCGGCCCGCGGAGCTGCGCGGCCTGGTCTCCTTCGAGGACGTCTCGTTCCGCTACGAGCCGGAGAAGCCGCTGATCGAGGGGCTCAGTCTGAAGGTGGAGCCCGGCCAGACGGTGGCCATCGTCGGCCCGACCGGCGCCGGCAAGACCACCCTGGTCAACCTCCTGATGCGGTTCTACGAGGTGAGCGGCGGCCGGATCACCCTGGACGGGGTGGACATCGCGGCGATGTCCCGTGAGGAACTGCGCTCAGGCATCGGCATGGTGCTTCAGGACACCTGGCTGTTCGGCGGCACCATTGCCGAGAACATCGCCTACGGCGCCAACGGTGCCAGCCGCGAGCAGGTGATCGAGGCGGCCAGGGCCGCGCACGTGGACCGCTTCGTGCGGACCCTGCCCGACGGCTACGACACCGTCATCGACGACGAGGGCACCGGGGTCAGCGCCGGCGAGAAGCAGCTGATCACCATCGCCCGGGCGTTCCTGGCCCAGCCGTCGATCCTGGTGCTGGACGAGGCGACCAGTTCGGTGGACACCCGTACCGAGGTGCTGATCCAGCGCGCCATGGCCCGACTGCGCAGCGGCCGGACCAGCTTCGTGATCGCGCACCGGCTGTCCACCATCCGTGACGCCGACGTGATCCTGGTGATGGAGAGCGGATCGATCGTCGAGCAGGGCTCGCACGACGAGCTGATCGACGCCGGCGGCGCCTACGCCCGGCTCTACCAGGCGCAGTTCGCGCAGGCGGTGGCGGAGACCGAGTGACGCCGAACGCCGGAGGGGCCGTCGACCACGGTGGTGGTCGACGGCCCCTCCGGCGTTGCGGAGCCGGTTGCTCCCCCGGCGTCCCCGGGAGCCCGGGGCTACTTCTTGGCGTCCTTGGGAGCCTCGGTGTCCGTCGACAGCGCGGCGATGAAGGCCTCCTGCGGGACCTCCACCCGGCCGACCATCTTCATCCGCTTCTTGCCCTCCTTCTGCTTCTCCAGCAGCTTGCGCTTGCGCGAGATGTCACCGCCGTAGCACTTGGCGAGCACGTCCTTGCGGATCGCGCGGACCGTCTCACGGGCGATCACCCGGGAGCCGATGGCCGCCTGGATCGGCACCTCGAACTGCTGGCGCGGGATGAGCTTCTGCAGCTTGCCGGCCATCATGACGCCGTAGCCGTAGGCCTTGTCCTTGTGCACGATGGCGGAGAAGGCGTCCACCGCGTCGCCGTGCAGCAGGATGTCGACCTTGACCAGGTTGGCGGACTGCTCGCCGATCGGCTCGTAGTCCAGCGAGGCGTAGCCGCGGGTCTTGGACTTCAGCTGGTCGAAGAAGTCGAAGACGATCTCGGCCAGCGGCAGGGTGTAGCGCAGCTCCACCCGGTCCTCGGAGAGGTAGTCCATGCCCTGCAGGCTGCCGCGGCGTGACTGGCAGAGCTCCATGATCGCGCCGACGAACTCGTTGGGCGCCAGGATGGTGCCGCGCACCACCGGCTCGTACACCTCCGCGATCTTGCCGGTGGGGAACTCGCTCGGGTTGGTGACGGTGTGCTCGGTGCCGTCCTCCATCACCACCCGGTAGATCACGTTGGGCGCGGTGGAGATCAGGTCGAGGTTGAACTCGCGCTCCAGGCGCTCCCGGATGATCTCCAGGTGGAGCAGGCCGAGGAAGCCGCAGCGGTAGCCGAAGCCCAGCGCCACCGAGGTCTCCGGCTCGTAGACCAGCGCCGCGTCGTTGAGGCGCAGCTTGTCCAGGGCGTCGCGGAGCAGCGGGTAGTCCGAGCCGTCCAGCGGGTAGAGCCCGGAGAACACCATCGGGCGCGGGTCCTTGTAGCCGCCGAGCGCCTCGGTGGCGCCCTTGTGCTGCGAGGTGATGGTGTCACCGACCTTGGACTGCCGGACGTCCTTCACACCGGTGATGATGTAGCCGACCTCGCCGACGCCCAGACCCTCGGCCACCTTGGGCTCGGGCGAGATGACGCCGATCTCCAGCAGCTCGTGGGTGGCGCCGGTGGACATCATGGCGATCCGCTCACGCTTGGTGAGCTGGCCGTCGACCACTCGCACGTAGGTGACCACGCCGCGGTAGGCGTCGTACACCGAGTCGAAGATCATCGCGCGGGCCGGGGCGTCCTTGACGCCGACCGGGGCCGGGATGTTGTGGACGATGTGGTCCAGCAGGTCCTCGACGCCCAGACCGGTCTTGGCGCTGACCTTCAGCACGTCCGACGGGTCGCAGCCGATGATGTGGGCGATCTCCTCGGCGTACTTCTCCGGCTGGGCGGCCGGCAGGTCGATCTTGTTCAGCACCGGGATGATCGTGAGGTCGTTCTCCAGGGCCAGGTAGAGGTTGGCCAGGGTCTGCGCCTCGATGCCCTGGGCCGCGTCGACCACCAGGATGGTGCCCTCGCAGGCCGCCAGGGAGCGGGACACCTCGTAGGTGAAGTCGACGTGGCCCGGGGTGTCGATCATGTTCAGGATGTGCGTCGTACCCGCGTGCTCACCGGTCTTCGGGGCCCAGGGCAGCCGGACCGCCTGCGACTTGATGGTGATGCCGCGCTCACGCTCGATGTCCATGCGGTCGAGGTACTGGGCACGCATCTGCCGCGGATCGACGACACCGGTGATCTGCAGCATCCGGTCGGCGAGCGTCGACTTGCCGTGGTCGATGTGGGCGATGATGCAGAAGTTGCGGATCAGCGCCGGGTCGGTACGGCTGGGTTCTGGCACGTTGGTAGGGGTCGCGGGCACCTTGGTCCGATTCTCCGTGGTCGTCCGGGGCCGACTTTGTCGCCTGCCCGAGGAGCCCTGTTGGGCTTGAGGAAACCAGGGCTTGCTCCATCTTCCCACGCGAGGGGCACACGGTGCCGGTTTGGGGGGCGCGGAGGTGCCCTGGTAGCGTTGGCCGCTGCACCGCGCTTCGGCATGCCCTCTCAGCTGGTCCGTTGCGGCCGGTGCACACCCTGTTCCACTGATGACTGACAAGACTGAGGCACTTTCGTGGCGAACATCAAGTCCCAGATCAAGCGCAACAAGACCAACGAGAAGGCGCGCCTGCGCAACAAGGCCGTCAAGTCGGAGCTGAAGACCGCGCTGCGCAAGGCCCGCGAGGCCGCTGCCGCCGGCGAGACCGAGAAGGCCGCCGAGCTCGCTCGCGTCGCCTCCAAGAAGCTCGACAAGGCCGTGAGCAAGGGCGTCATCCACAAGAACCAGGCTGCCAACAAGAAGTCGGCCATCACCAAGCAGGTCGCCGCCTGAGCTTCGCGCTCAGGGCAGCGGTAGCGCTGCCGAGTACCGTTCGCGGTACCTCCGTCGCAGGATGACTCCGGCCCTCTACCCGGACTCCCGAGACGCGCACGACCACGCACCGCACGCGGCCTGCGTTCGCCACGCGGGTGCGGTGCACATGCTTCAACGAGAGGCGCCGCGGTCCACTCCCCTCCCCGGGACGGACCGCGGCGCCTCTCGGCGTTTCCCCGGGAGTGCGGCCGGCCGGGGTTCGCGGGGTGCGGTTGGCGGGGGTTCGCGGGGTGCGGTTGGCGGGGGGGTTGGCGGGGGCGCCTCGGGCGCAGGTGCCTTGAGCGGGGCCGCTCGGCGTCGGCCTGGCGTCAGTACGGGCGGGCACCCGAGCGGGCGGCCCGGGCCACGGTGACCACGGCCCGCTCCAGGGCGTAGGCGGGGTCATCCGAACCGCCCTTGACGGCAGCGTCGGCCTGGGCGATGGCGGTCAGCGCGACGGCCACCCCATCACCCGTCCAGCCGCGCATCTGCTGCCGCACCCGGTCCACCTTCCACGGCGGCATGCCGAGCTCACGGGCCAGGTCCGCCGCGCGCATCGAGCGGTCCGCGGTGGCCAGCCGACCGATGCTGCGCACTCCGGAGGCCAGCGCGTAGGTGATGCCGGTCGGCGGCTGGCCGACCGCCAGCGCCCAGCGCAGCCGCTCCAGCGCGTCCGCCGCACGGCCGGTGACCGCCAGGTCGGCCACCTCGAAACCGGTCGCCTCGGCCCGGCCGCTGTAGTAACGGGCCACCACCCGCTCGTCGATCGGTCCCTCGACGTCGGCGGTCAACTGGCTGGCGGCGGCGGCCAGCTCACGCAGGTCACCGCCGAGCGCATCCAGCAGCGCCTGGCAGGCCTCCGGACTGGCCGAACGGCCGAGCGCCTTGAACTCGCCACGGACGAACGCGACCCGCTCCCCCGCCTTGGTCAGCTTGGCGCACTGCACCTCGCGGGCCCCCGCCTTGCGCGCCGCGTCCAGCAGGCCCTTTCCCTTGGCGCCACCGGCGTGCACCAGCACCACGATCACCTCGTCGGCCGGCGCCGCGAGATAGGCCTTGAGCTCCTTGACCGAGTCGGCCGCCAAGTCCTGCGCGGCCCGGACCACGATCACCTTGCGCTCGGCGAACAGCGAAGGAGTCGTCAACTCGGCCAGGCTGCCCGGCTGCAGGGCCCCGGGTGCGAGATCCCGCACGTCGGTGTCCGGGTCGGCTGCTCTGGCCGCCGCCACCACCTGGGCGACCGCGCGATCGAGCAGCAACTCCTCCTGGCCGACCGCGAGGGTCAGCGGGGCGAGCAGGTCATCGGGTGCACTCTTCCTGGCCATCGCCTACCAGCATCCCACGGGCCGCCGACAGGCCCGGCGCTTCGGGCCGCCACAATGACCCCATGAGCTCGCGCGATGACCGAACCACCACCCCCGCCGGCCGCCAGCTGCTGGTGCTCGCCGACCGTGACGCCGCCGAGGAGGTGGCCGGGGAGATGGCGGAGCGGTGGCCCGAGCTGGGTCCGTTCGAGCTGGTCCGCGACGCCCTGGCCGGCGAGGACGATGCCGAGGACGCCCAGTGGCTGGTGGTGCTGGAGGAGCCCGCCGAGGGCTGGGCTCCGGCGGTCGTGGCGGCCGTGGACGCGCTGGTGGCCGAGCACGAGGGCTGGCGCGAGGACGGCTGAACCGCCCCGCACCGGGATGGCCGCACGGCGGTGGGCGCGGTGCGGCGCGCCGGGGTGGCGGTGCAGCGCCGGTATGGCGGTGCAGCGCGCCGGGGTGGCAGTGGTTGCGCCGGTGCGGCGGTGCAGCGCCGGTAAACGGCAAGAAGATCCTGCGCTGGGCCAAGAACAACAACGTCCACCTCGGCCTCACCCCGACCAGCGCATCCTGGGCCAACCCGATCGAGGCACACTTCGGACCACTGCGGCAGTTCACGCTCGCCAACTCGAACCATCCGAACCACACAGTTCAGACCCGCGAACTGCACCGCTACCTGCGGTGGCGCAACGCCAACGCCCGCCACCCCGACCTCCTCGCAGCCCAACGCCGCGAACGCGCCCGCACCCGCACCCGCACCCGCACCCGCACCCGCACCCGCAGCGAGAATGGCCTGCGCTGGGGAGGCCGAAGTCAAGCAGCCGCAGTCTGAACTGCCCGTCTTTCCTGGCGACCGCGCGCTACGGTGGGGTACATGTCCGAGCTCTCCGTGCGGGATTTCTACGACGAGTTGGCCCACGACTACCACCTGATGTTTCGGGACTGGGACGCGAGCATGGCTTACCAGGCCGAGATACTGGACGGTCTTGTCAGCCTGTGTCTTGGAGCGGGACCGCACACCGTCCTGGACTGCTCGTGCGGGATCGGCACCCAGGCGATCGGGCTGACCTTGGCCGGACACAAGGTCGTCGGCAGCGACCTGAGCCCGGTCGCCGCCGCGCGCGCCACCGCCGAGGCGTCGGCCCGGGGCAGCAGACTTCCGGCCGCTGCGGCCGACATGCGTCAACTTCCGTTCCGACCCGGGTCTTTCGACGTCGTCCTCTGCGCGGACAACTCACTCCCGCACCTGCTCTCCAGGCAAGATCTCCGGGCAGCGCTCCTCGGCATGAGGCGGGTGCTCCGAGACGGCGGACTGTTGATGATCACTGTCCGGGGCTACGACGAGGCGCGCCAGACCAAACCCACAGCGACACCTCCGCAGGTCTCGGACACACGCGACGGCCAGGTGATCACCTTCCAGCTGTGGCACTGGCATGAAGACGGCGAGCGCTACGACCTGGAGCACTTCCAGCTCACCCCCGCAGAGAGCACCTGGAAGGTCCGAGTCCGCCGGAGCACCTACTGGGCGCTGACCCGCTCGCAGTTGACCGAGTTCGTGGCTGAAGCCGGCTTCACCAACGTCACCTGGCACAGTCCGGACTCCAGCGGGTACTACCAGCCCGTGCTCACCGCACAGCGCCCTCACTCAGCGGGGTAGTCCAGGCTTCCGCCTCCGACTCCCCGTTCGTCTATCGCAAACCGGTGAACGTTGCCGGTCAGAGCACTACGAAGCGACAGTGCTGGTCGCAGCCATCAACGAGTGGCTGTGACCCAAGTCGTCGCTACGGGAAGACGGGATTGCCGTCGTCACCGATCCATGGAGGCTGATCCGGCTCCCGGCCCACAGCTTGCCAAACAGCACGTGCGGCAGCGAACTTCACGTCACCAGGGCCCGTGTCTGCTGGCGCCGTGACGACTTCGACGACGGATACGAGCACGCCGCGGGCCGATTCCGGAAGACGCGCGAGCGCGTACCAAGCGCCTTCCCATGCCTCTGCCTGGATCCGTTCGTCACCGGCATGGCTTGTGCACACGGCGGTGCCGTAGGCGCGGCCGCGCCACCCGAAAACATCGGGACTCATCCGTACTTCTGGCTCGCTGGCCACGGCTCCACGGACGGTGACTTGGGCAAACCGTGCCCACCGACTCGTCTGGCGCTGCAGCCTGTACTTCCCCTCCACGGTCCGCATTCTTCCGCACGCGCCCCGAACTGTGGGTGCCACAAAGATCACTTTCGAAACAGGACCC
>NZ_JAJJPA010000041.1 GCF_020907985.1 Kitasatospora humi
CGGCCGGTGGCACCTGACAAGTTGGTCCACGTGAAGCTCGCGTGGACCCACGGGCTGCTGCGCGTCGAGGTGCACGATGCCGCCTCCGACAAGCTGCCGGCCCCGGTGTCGGCAGGAGTCGAGGACGAGTGCGGGCGCGGTCTGCTGCTGGTCGAGCGGCTCGCTCGGGAGTGGGGGTGCGGGCCGCGCCAGGGGATCGGGAAGATGGTGTGGGCCACGATCGGTCCGGGGAGTTAGAAAAACCACTGGCGGCGGCGGAGCCTGAGCAGAAGGCTCACGGCGTGACACTCCACGAGAACGAGATCCGTGTTGATGAGACGGTCGTCCGGGCGCTGCTGCGAGAGCAGCGGCCGGACTGGGCGGACCTCCCCGTCTCGCCGGCGGGCGCGGGGACGGACAACAGGATGTACCGGCTCGGCGAGGAACTGCTGGTGCGGCTGCCGCGCACCCCCGGCAATGCGGAAGCGGTGCAGAAGGAGCAGGCCTGGCTGCCCCGGTTGGCGCCGCGTCTGCCCTGCCGCATTCCGGAGCCGGCGCACCGCGGCACGCCGGGTGCCGCGTTCCCGCTGGCCTGGTCGGTGTACCGCTGGATCGACGGCGAGGTGGCCGGCCCGGGCTCGGTCACCGACTGGTCCGCCTTCGGTGAGGACCTGGCCGGGGTCGTGCGGAGCCTGCACGCCGTCCCGCTGATGGGGGCCACGCGCGAGGGCGGGCTCAGCTGGTACCGCGGCGGCAGCCCGACCCCTTGCGACGGGTGGGTCGGCCGAGCCTTCGAGAAGTGCCGGGCGATCGAGGGCCTGGACCTGGACATCACCCACCTGCGGCACCTGTGGCGGAGCGCGCTCGCCCTGCCCGAGCCGTCCGGCCGCCAGGTGTGGCTCCACGGTGACCTCAAGCCGACCAACCTGCTGGTCCAACGCGGCA
Source organism: Kitasatospora humi (assembly GCF_020907985.1). Classification (GTDB taxonomy): domain Bacteria; phylum Actinomycetota; class Actinomycetes; order Streptomycetales; family Streptomycetaceae; genus Kitasatospora; species Kitasatospora humi. Next base: position 925 of record NZ_JAJJPA010000041.1, read on the forward strand.
AGCTGCACGCGGTCATCGACTTCGGCGGCCTCTCGGTCGGCTTCCCGGATGCCGAGCACGCGGCGGTGTGGGACCTGCCGGCGGCAGCCCGGCGGACGTACCGGGACGCGCTGGACCTCGACGGGACGACGTGGCTGCGGGCCCGCGCGTGGGCCATCGCGATCGGGGTCAGCGGGGTGTCGTACTACTGGGACACGTACCCGGAGTTCGTCGAGGAGTGCCTGGCGCGGCTCCGGGCGATCCTGGGGGACGACGGAGAGCGGTGAATCGGCCGTACTTGCCGCGTCCACGGTCGGGTGAACGCCGGCACTTCGCGTTGTGCCCGGAGCCAGTGCCGTCATACTGCCGGCATGGACACGAAGCTGACCATCAGGGACGTTCCTGCGCGGACGCGCGACATCCTGGCCGCCCGCGCCAAGCGCAAGCGGCAGTCACTGAGCAGCTATGTCGCGGACATATTGGATCGGGAAGCCCAGACGCCGTCCATGGACGAGGTGCTGGACCGGGTGGCTGCCCGGCGGCGGCTCGCGGACGGCAGTGACCGCGCTATCGAGGTGATCCGGGAACAGCGGGACTCCTCATGAGCCTGGCTGTCATCGATTCCTCGGCCCTCGTGACCGTTCTGGTCTACGACGACCCGAGGGCAGCGGCAGTCGAGGCGCGACTTCGCAAGGGCGATGCCTTCTTCGCGCCGACGCTGCTCGACTATGAGGTTCTGAGCGCGCTGCGCGGGATCGCCAGGAGCGATTCGCGGCTTACGGACGATGTCATCGCGAATGCCTTGGCCGATCTCCAGGACCTCCCGGTGCGACGTATGCGCGCGGATTCGCTGCTACCACGCATCTGGCAGCTGCGGCACAACTGCAGTGCCTATGACGCCGCTCATGTGGCTCTCGCGGAGTCGCTCGAGGCTTCGCTGATCACCTGTGACGCTCGGCTGGGTGCGGCGTCGCAGGTGCGCTGTCCAGTCGAGGTGATCGGGGCGCCGGTGGACCAGTGAAGGGGAGTGCTGCCGGTGCCGGGCGGGCGCGGCGCTCCAGGCCGTTGAGGAAACAGGCGCCCAACGGTGACACGCCCTGTCCCCTTTGGCGTGCACCGTGGATGGCATGGACCAGAACACCAACACACCCCTCGCCGACCGGATCGCGCTCGTCGCCGGGGCCACCCGGGGCGCCGGGCGGGCGCTCGCCGTGGAACTCGGACGGGCGGGCGCCGTCGTGTACGTCACCGGGCGCACCACCCGCGCGCACACCAGTGAGGTCGGCCGGGCCACCGAGACCATCGAGGAGACCGCAGAGCTGGTCACCGCGGCCGGCGGCACCGGGATCGCCGTTCCCACCGACCACCTGGACGAGGGGCAGGTGCGCGCCCTCGTCGAGCGGATCGAGCGCGACTGCGGGCGGCTCGACATCCTCGTCAACGACCTCTGGGGCGGTGAACACCTGCTCGGCAACGCCGGCTTCAACAAGAAGAGTTGGGAGATGCCGCTGGCCGACGGTCTGCGCATCCTGGAACTCGGGGTGCGCTCGCACGTGATCACCGCGGCGCTCGCCCTCCCGCTCCTGGTGCGGTCGGAAGCGCCGCTGCACGTGGAGGTCACCGACGGTACGGCGGACTTCAACCGCGACTACCGCGGCAACCTCTACTACGACCTCGCGAAGAACGCTCCGATCCGGATCGCCTTCGGGCTGGGCGAGGAGCTCGCGGCCTACGGAGGCACCGCGGTCGCCGTCACGCCGGGCTTCCTGCGCTCGGAGCAGATGCTCACCCACTTCGGCGTCACGGAGCGGAACTGGCGCGACGCCGTCGCCCGCGAGCCGGACTTCGCCATCGCCGAGTCGCCCTACTACCTGGCCCGCGGGGTCGCCGCGCTCGCCGCGGACCCGGACCGGGCGGCCCGCTGGAACGGCAAGTCCACCTCCAGCGCGGAACTGGCCAAGACCTACGGCGTGCGGGACGTGGACGGCAGCCGACCGGACGTCTGGGCCTACTTCGCGGCCGGCCGGAAGGAGGGCACCGCGGACGACTACCGCTGAACCGCCTGGGGACGGTCCCCGCCGTACAAGGCGGCGAGGGCCTGCGCGTGCTCGCGGAAGCGGCCGCGCAGGCCCGCCGGGGCCAGCACCTCCACCTCCCCGCCCAGCCCGACCAGTTGGGCGAACGCGACCTCCTCCGACTCCACCGGCAGCTCGAGCGTGACCCGCCCGGTGGCGTCCGGCGCGGTCGCGGAGGCCAGCGCCTCGGTCACGCCCGCCGGGTCGACCACGGCGGGCAGGCGGCGCAAGCCCTGCTCCGTCAGTCGCACGGTGGCGGTCGCGCGCAGCAGCGCTCGGGCGAAGACGGCGGCCTGGGCCTGCCAGTGCGCGGCCAGGTCGAAGGACGGGTCGCGGGCGAACGGTTCGCCGGGAGCAGGGGAGAGCGCCGTGACGCGGTCGACGCGGTACGTCCGCCAGGCGCCGCCCGGGAGCCGGCACACGACGTACCACACCCCCGCCTTCAGCACGAGCCCGTACGGCTCCAGCAGGCGGGTCACCGTGCGGGGTGGCGTGCCGTCCCGGCCCGGCCGCGCATAGGCCAGTTCGACCGGGCGGTCGGACCACACGGCACGGGCCAGCTCCGGCAGCAGCTGGGGCGCCGACGGCTCGCGGAACCAGGCCGGGGCGTCGAGGTGGAAGCGGCGCGCCGACGACTCGGCCGCCGCACGCAGCGACGGGAGGAGGGTGGCCGACAGCTTCAGCCGGGCGTTGTCCGCCGCGTCCGACAGCCCGAGGTCACGCAGGGCCGCGGGCAGTCCGGAGAGGTAGAGCGTCTCCGCCTCGGTGGGCCGCAGCGTGGTGAGCCGGGTCCGGTAGCCCGGTGCCAGGTGGTAGCCGCCCGCCCGGCCGCGCTCGGCCCGGATGGGCACCCCGGCCTCCTGCAGTGCTCGGGCGTCCCGCTTCACCGTGCGCGCCGAGACGCCCAACTCGCGGGCCAGGGCGGCGGCGGTCAGGCCGGGGCTGGACTGGACGAGGAGCGCCATGCGGATCAGACGGGCGGCACGCATGGCTCAAGGATCCACATGATCCACATGCGCCGGTCAAGCGGGTGTCGGCGTCAGCCGGTCCTGGCGTCGGTCGAGCGGGTGTCGGCGTCAGCCGGTCGTCGCGCCGGTCAAGCGGGTGTCAGCGCCATCCGGTCCTGGCGTCGGTCGAGCGGGTGTCGGCGTCAGCCGGTCGTCGCGCCGGTCGAGCGGGCGGGCGCCGACGTCAGCCGCGCAGCCCCGCCAGGGTGCGCCGCAGCTCGCCGTACCCCCGCGGCGTGTGGCAGGCCGCCTCCCGGCCGTTGCGCAGCACGGTCACCCGGAAGGGCACCTGGCCGGTGAGCCTCAGCAGCACCACGAACGGGGTGAGCAGCAGGCGGACCAGCCACTCCACCAGCCAGAGCGGGAGCAGGACCGCCAGGCAGAGCAGCGCGGGCAGGGCCAGCAGCAGGGAGACCGGGTCGTCACCGAGGCCGCCGGGCATGATCTCGAAGGCCCACTCCGGCCGGACCCGCCGCACGCCGGCCAGCCGGTGCCGCCGGATCCGCCACCGGACGCCCTTGGCGTCTTTCCAGCGCATGCCTCCACTCCCGTTCCCCGTGTGTCGGCAGGTGAATATGCCAGCGGTATCGGATGCTTGTCAGCAAAACGCTCAGGAAAGCTCAAATCCCGCACAGATCCTGCGGAAGGGCGGATAACCAGCTGCTTGACGCGGGTAGCGTCCACTTCAAGGGGAGGACCGCCCGCCGGGGAGGTGGCATGTTCGAGTCGGCGCAGTGGCCGTTGGTCTGGGCCGGGTTCCTGCTGATCGCCGTGAGCGTTCGGCTGTCGGTGACGGTGCGGGCGCACCGGCACCGACGGCTGCGGTCGGAACGGCGGCCCAGCCATCTGGAGTGGCTGCCGGGCCTGGCCGGCCTGATCGCGGTGGTGGACGACGGACCGCGGGTGCTGCGGGCCGACGGCACGGTGCTGGCGGTGGCCGGCGAACTCGCCAGGATCGCGTGCGCCGGGGTGCTCGTGCTGGCGCTCTACGGGGCCGTCGTGCTGGTCCGGCGCCCGCGGGGCTGACCGGAAGGTTGCCGGGTTGCGGCCGAACGGTGACCAGTGCGCCCCCGAGCAGGGCGGGAACCATGGGGCAGAATCGTCACCATGACCGAATCAGACGGCACGCCCGACCCGGGCTCTGCCGCCCCCGCCGACGAGCCGAAGTACGCCGACCAGGTCTTCCGCTCGATGCCCGGCATCATCTCCGGAGTCCTGCTGCTGCTCGTCGCCGGCTGGCTGATCATCGACGCGATGGTGAGCAGCACCGGCAAGACCCCGTGGGTCGCGCTGGCCGCCGCTCCCGTGTTCGCCTTCCCGGTGATCGCCTACACGCTGCGCCCCGCCGTCACGGCCGGGCCCGACCGGATGGTGGTCCGCAACCCGCTGCGCACCGTCACCGTGCCGTGGGCCGAGGTGGAGGGGCTGCGCGCCGGCTACTCGGCGGAGGTGCTGGCGGCCGGCCGGACCTTCCAGATGTGGGCCGTCCCGGTCTCGCTGCGCCAGCGCAAGAAGGCCAACCGGCGGGCGGCGCTGAGCAGCGCGGAACGCGACCCGCGCGCCAAGCTGGTGGCTGAGGCCCGCGCCCGCCGCGGTGCCGTCCCGGGCGCGCCGGACCCCACCCGCGCCTGGTCCGACCAGGTGGTCGACATGCTGCGCGAGCTCGCCGAGCGGAACGCCGTCCGCCCGAGCGCCAAGGGCGAGGTCGCCGTGGCGTGGTGCTGGTGGGTGATCGCCCCCACCCTGGTCGGTCTGGCGGCCCTGATCATCCTGCTCTCCGTCTGACGGACGGTGCGCGAACCGCCGCACGGACGGCGCGCGAACCGTCTGGCGGACGGCGCGTGAACCGTCTGACGGACGGCGCATGAACGAACGGCTGCGGCCCGCGCCCCCGGAATCCTGGGGGCGCGGGCCGCAGCCGTCACGCGCCGTTGCGCGCCGTCGCGCCTGAGGTCAGATCCCCGCGGCCACCGCGAGGTCCCGCTTGAGCGCGCCCAGCAGCTCCGCGGCCCGCTCCCGGGCGGCGCCCAGTTCCGCGGCCGAGCCCACCGGCAGCACGACCTCCAGGTAGCACTTGAGCTTGGGCTCGGTCCCGGACGGCCGGACCACGATCCGGGCGCCGCGCACCTCCCCGCCCGCCAGGTAGTAGCGCAGCCCGTCGGTGGGCGGCAGGTCGGCGCTACCCGCCGTCAGGTCGTCCGCCCTGGCGACGTCGAGGCCGGCCAGCGCGGTCGGCGGCTGCTCGCGCAGCGTGCGCATCGCGGCGGCGATCAGCGACAGGTCCTGGACCCGCACCGACAGCTGGTCGGTGGCGTGCAGACCGTGGGTCAGCGCCAGCTCGTCCAGCAGGTCGGTCAGGGTGCGCCCGTCCCGCTTGAGGCCGGCGGCCAGCTCGGCGACCAGCAGCGCGGCCGTGATGCCGTCCTTGTCCCGGACGCCCTCGGGGTCGACGCAGTAGCCGAGCGCCTCCTCGTAGCCGTACCGCAGGTCGTCGGTGCGGGAGATCCACTTGAAGCCGGTGAGCGTCTCGGCGTAGGCCAGGCCGGCCGCCTCGGCGATCCGGCCGAGCAGGGTGGACGAGACGATGGTGGTGGCGAAGGTGCCCTTGGCCTGCTTGGCGGCCAACGCGGCACCGAGCAGCGCGCCCACCTCGTCGCCGCGCAGCATCCGCCAGCCGGTGGGGGCGGCGGCGTCCGGCACGGCCACCGCGCAGCGGTCGGCGTCCGGGTCGTTGGCGATCACCAGGTCCGGGCCGGCCTCGGCGGCGGTGGCGAAGGCGAGGTCCATCGCGCCGGGCTCCTCCGGGTTGGGGAAGGCCACGGTGGGGAACTCCGGATCCGGGTCGGCCTGGGCGGCGACCACGGTCGGCGCCGGGAAGCCGGCCTGCTGCCAGGCGGCGAGCAGGGTGTCCCGGCCGACGCCGTGCAGCGGGGTGTAGACCACGTCCAGGCCGCGCGGGCCGCCCGGGTCCAGCACGGTCGCGGCGCGGGCCAGGTAGGCGTCGACCACCTCGTCGCCGAGCAGCTGCCAGCCGTCGGCGGCGAGCGGAACGCCGGTCAGCGAGCCGATGGCGTCGATCTCGGCGGCGATCGCGGCATCGGCCGGCGGCACGATCTGCGAGCCGTCGCCCAGGTAGACCTTGTAGCCGTTGTCCTGCGGCGGGTTGTGGCTGGCCGTCACCATCACGCCGGCGGCCGCGCCCAGGTGGCGGATCGCGAAGGCGAGCACCGGGGTGGGCAGCGGGCGGGGCAGCAGCGCGGCGCGCAGGCCGGCGCCGACCATCACCGCGGCGGTGTCCCGGGCGAAGTCGTAGGACTTGTGCCGGGCGTCGTAGCCGATCACCACCAGGTCGCCGGCCCCGGTGGCGCGCAGGTGGCCGGCCAGGCCGGCGGCGGCCCGGATCACCACGGCGCGGTTCATCCGCATCGGGCCGGCGCCGAGTTCACCGCGCAGGCCGGCGGTGCCGAACTGCAGCCGGTCGGCGAACCGCTCGGCCAGCTGCTGCCAGTCGTCGCCCGCCTCGGCGGCGGCCAGCAGGGCGGCCAGCTCGTCGCGGGTCTGGGGGTCGGGGTCCTCGGCCAGCCACTGCTGGACCCGGGCCTGGAGGTTGGTGGTGTCGGCCATCGCTCACTCCGGAGTCAGAGGATCGTCAATAGTTCGGAGGATCATCAAGAGGATCGTCGGAAGAACAGGAAGCGGCCCGGGCGCGTGTCCGCACCCGGGCCGAGTCGGAACGTCAGATCCGCTCCAGGACCTTGGCCAGCAGCTCGCCCATCCGCTCGGCGGAGGCCTTGCCGGCCTCCAGCACCTCTTCGTGGTTGAGCGGCTCGCCGGTCATGCCGGCGGCCAGGTTGGTGACCAGCGAGATGCCCAGCACCTCGGCGCCGGCCTCGCGGGCGGCGATGGCCTCCAGGGTGGTGGACATGCCGACCAGCTCGCCGCCGATCACCCTGGCCATGTTGACCTCGGCCGGGGTCTCGTAGTGCGGGCCGCGGAACTGCACGTAGACGGCCTCGTCCAGGCTCGGGTCGACCTCCTTGCAGAGGGCGCGCAGCCGCTTGGAGTACAGGTCGGTGAGGTCGACGAAGTTGGCGCCGACGATCGGGGAGTCCCCGGTCAGGTTGATGTGGTCGCTGATCAGCACCGGCTGGCCGGGCTGCCAGCCCTGGCGCAGGCCGCCGCAGCCGTTGGTCAGCACGATGGTCCGGCAGCCCGCCGCGGCGGCGGTGCGGACGCCGTGCACCACGGTGGCCACGCCGTGGCCCTCGTAGTAGTGGTTGCGGCCCAGGAAGATCAGCGCGCGCTTGTCGCCGATCTTCACGGAGCGGATCTTGCCCGCGTGGCCGGCCACGGCGGGGGCGGGGAATCCGGGCAGCTCGGTGACGGGGAATTCCGCCACCGTCTCACCCAGGGCGTCGGCGGCCGGCACCCAGCCGGAGCCCATCACGAGGGCGACGTCGTGGCGCTCGGCGCCGGTCAGCTCGCGCAGCTTGGCTGCGGCGGCCTGAGCGGCGGCATAGGGGTCGGCGGACACGGCGGTCTGAGGAGAAGCGTTCACACCGCGAGGATAGACAAAGAAATGCCTACGCGCGTAGACAGATCGGGTGGAGCATGCCGGATCGTTACCCGGTTGACCCAAAGAGCCGCATTCGTCCCGGAGTGGCCGCCCGCGCTCCGGCGGCACCGCCGACGCCCTTCACAGGGGGGCGGCGCCCTCAGCGGGGAGGCCGGCGCCCCCGCAGCGGCGACAGCAGCGGCGACGGCGTCCTCAGCAGGGACGGCGGCGCAGCTCGCGGACGTAGTCGTCGGGCGCGCCGGCGCTCTCCGCGGCGTCCGCGATCAGCCCGAGGTAGCGGGCCGCGGGCAGGCCGCCCTCGTAGTCGTTGAGCACGTACGTCCAGACCGGCAGCTCGCCGTCGAGGGTGTGCGCCCGCAGCCGGACCTTGCGGTAGATGCCGAGCTGCACGCCCTCCCAGCGGTCCAGGCCCTCCTCGTCCATCGGCGCCACGTCGTAGAGCGAGACGAAGACCTGCTCCTTCTCGTCCTCCACCACGGTGGCCAGCGAGCCCTCCCAGCCCAGCTGCTCGCCGCCGAAGGTCAGCCGCCAGCCGTCCAGCCAGCCGGTTCCGCGCAGCGGGGAGTGCGGAGCCCGCCGGCTCATCTGCCGGGAGTCGAGGTTGGTGGCATACGCGGCATACAGCGACATGGGCGCCAGCCTACGGGAGTTGGCGGACCGACCGGTGCGCGGCCGGTCCGCGGCCGCGCCGGGGTGCGGGCGTGTGTTCGGTCACAGTCGCGGCGGAGGCGGCAGCCGGCCCGTCCGAACCGTGAGCCCGCTGTTCGCGCCCCGGGCACCGTGCGGGACAATGGGTGACGTGACTCGGATCGTGATCATCGGTGGTGGACCCGGCGGCTACGAGGCGGCCCTGGTGGCGGCTCAGCTCGGCGCGGAGGTGACCGTCGTCGACCGCGACGGCCTGGGCGGAGCATCGGTGCTGACCGACTGCGTGCCGTCCAAGACCCTGATCGCGACCGCCGAGGTGCTGACCAACTTCGACTCCTCCTACCAGGAGCTCGGCATCACCCTGGACGGCGAGGCCGAGGACCGTGCGGAGCGTGCGATCAGCGTGGACCTCGGCAAGGTCAACCGACGGGTGAAACGGCTGGCGATCGCCCAGTCGCACGACATCACCCAGTCGGTCACCCGGGCCGGTGTCACCGTGCTGCGCGGCAAGGGCCGGCTCGGCGCCGGCGGCCAGGCGGCGGACGGCTCCCGCGAGGTGGTCGTCGAGGGGCCGGACGGCAGCACCCAGTCGCTGCGCGCCGACACCGTGCTGATCTCCACCGGGGTGCACCCCCGGGAGGCGCCGGACGCCCTGCCGGACGGCGAGCGGATCCTCAACTGGACCCAGATGTACGACATCGAGGAGCTGCCGGCCGAGCTGATCGTGGTCGGTTCCGGCGTCACCGGTGCCGAGTTCGCCGGCGCCTACCAGGCGCTCGGCTCCAAGGTCACCCTGGTCTCCAGCCGCGACCGGGTGCTGCCGGGCGAGGACCCGGACGCCGCCGAGGTGCTGGAGGACGTCTTCCGGCGGCGCGGCATGAACGTGATGAGCCGGCGGCGCGCCGAGAGCGCCAAGCGGGTGGGCGACCGGGTGGAGGTGGCCCTGAACACCGGCGAGGTGATCAGCGGCACCCACTGCCTGATCGCCATCGGCTCCATCCCCAACACCGCGGACATGGGCCTGGAGGAGGCCGGCGTCAAGCTGAACGACTGGGGCCAGATCGTGGTGGACCGGGTCTCCCGCACCTCCGCCCCGGGCGTCTACGCGGCCGGCGACTGCACCGGCGTCTTCATGCTCGCCTCGGTGGCGGCCATGCAGGGCCGGATCGCGATGTACCACGCGCTGGGCGACGCGGTGCAGCCGCTCAACCTGAAGACCATCGCCTCCAACATCTTCACCGACCCGGAGATCGCCACGGTGGGCTACACCGCGGCCGACGTCTCCTGCGGAAAGATGGACGCCGTCGAGATCAAGCTGCCGCTGCGCGGCAACCCGCGGGCCAAGATGCAGGGCATCCGGGACGGCTTCGTGAAGCTGTTCTGCCGCCCCGGCACCGGCATCGTGGTCGGCGGTGTGGTGGTCGCGCCGCGCGCGAGCGAACTGATTCACTCGATCTCGCTCGCGGTGGACAACAGCTTGACGGTCGAGCAGGTCGCGAGCGCTTTCACCGTCTACCCGTCGCTGTCCGGTTCCACCGCGGAGGCGGCGCGTCAGCTGCACATTCGCAAGCGGGCCGAGAGCGAATCCTGACCGTTTCACCCGCTTGCGCGGACGTGTCGTCCGAACGGCCGGGGTGCAGCGGAGCATGTCGGCGCGCATTGTACGGGTGCGCGCCGTGCATTGGTGAGCAGTTCCTGTTACTAGCCGGAAACGCCTGAAAGCGGAGCGTCGGGAGAGTTACCGTCGGTTCTGTGTTTGCTGCAGAACGTCGCCAGTTGATCCTCGAAATGGTGCGGGCCAACGGAGCCGTGTCGCTCCGCGAACTCGCCCGTGTCGTCCAGACCTCCGAAGTCACCGTCCGGCGGGACGTGCGGGCGCTGGAGGCCGAAGGGCTGCTCGACCGCCGGCACGGCGGCGCGGTGCTCCCCGGAGGCTTCAGCCGCGAGCCCGGGTACCCGCAGAAGACCCATCTCGCGGCCGCCGAGAAGAGCGCCATCGCCGACCTCGCGGCCACCATGGTCGACGAGGGCGACCAGGTGGTGATCGGCGCCGGCACCACCAACCAGGAGCTGGCCCGCCGCCTGGCCCGGGTGCCGGGCCTGACGGTGGTCACCAACTCGCTGCTGGTCGCCCAGGCCCTCGCCCACGCCAACCGGGTGGAGGTGGTGATGACCGGCGGCACGCTGCGCGGTTCCAACTACGCCCTGGTCGGCAGCGGTGCCGAGCAGTCGCTCAACGGGCTGCGGGTGACCAAGGCCTTCCTCTCCGGCAGTGGCCTGACCGCCGAGCGCGGCCTGTCCACCGCCAACATGCTCTCCGCGAGCGTGGACCGGGCACTGGTGCAGTCGGCCACCGAGGTGATCGTCCTCGCCGACCACACCAAGCTCGGCGCGGACAGCATGTTCCAGACCGTCCCGACCGACGCCATCACCCGGCTGGTCACGGACGAGCAGGCCGCCGGCAACGACCCGACCGCCCGCGAGCTCGACGCGCTGGCCGACTGCGGGGTGCAGATCTCCGTGGCCCCGCTCGGCCTGACCGCCGAGGCGCCGGGCCATCCGGCGGGGCCGGAGCGCCACCCCCAGCAGGTCCAGCAGCCCGGGATGCGCCGGGGGCCGGGGGGCGGCCCGGGCCCCGGGGCCCCGCTGCCCGGCCAGCGCCGCCCCGGGATGGCCGGCGGCCCACCGCCGGGCCTGCTGCCCACGAGGCTCGCCGGGGCGCGCTGACGACGGTGGCCCGCCGCTCCCAGCCTGCGGGCCGGGCGTCAGCGGGCCACTCGGAAGGCGGGGCCACTCGGGAGGCGGGGGCCGACGAGCCGTGCAGTCGCTGCTGACGGCTCGTCAGTCCTCGATCTCGCGTCGGTCGACGACCGCTCGACCGTCGGGCGTTCAGTCCTTGATCTCGCAGAGCGCGGCGCCGCTGCTGACGCTGCCGCCGACCTCGGCCTTGAGACCGGTCACGGTGCCGGCCTTGTGGGCGTTGAGCGGCTGCTCCATCTTCATCGCCTCCAGGACCACGATCAGGTCGCCCTCGGCGACCGTCTGGCCCTCCTCGACGGCGACCTTGACGATGGTGCCCTGCATCGGCGAGGCCAGGGTGTCGCCGGAGACGGCCGAACCGGCCTTCTTCGGGCCCACCCGGCGCTTGGCCTTGCCGGCCGGGCCGGCGGCGGCCGGAGCGCTGCCCACGCCCAGCGAGGCGGGCAGCGAGACCTCGATCCGCTTGCCGCCGACCTCGACCACCACGGTCTCCCGGCCGTCCGGCTCCTCACCCTCGGCCGCACCACCGGCGAACGGCGGGATGGTGTTGTCGAAGTCGGTCTCGATCCAGCGGGTGTAGACGCTGAACGGGCCGTCGGAGCCGTGCACCTCGGGCGCGAAGGCCGGGTCGACGACGACCGCCTGGTGGAACGGGAGGGCGGTCGCCATGCCCTCCACCTTGAACTCGGCCAGCGCGCGCCTGGCCCGCTCCAGGGCCTGCTTGCGGTCCCGGCCGGTGACGATCAGCTTGGCCAGCAGCGAGTCCCAGGCGGGGCCGATCACCGAGCCGCTCTCCACGCCCGAGTCCAGCCGGACACCGGGGCCGGCCGGCGGCGCGAACAGCGTCACCGTGCCGGGGGCCGGCAGGAAGTTGCGGCCCGGGTCCTCGCCGTTGATCCGGAACTCGAAGGAGTGGGCGCGGATCTTCGGGTCGTCGTAGCCCAGCTCCTCGCCGTCGGCGATCCGGAACATCTCGCGGACCAGGTCGATGCCGGTGACCTCCTCGGTCACCGGGTGCTCGACCTGGAGGCGGGTGTTGACCTCGAGGAAGGAGATGGTGCCGTCCGAGGCGACCAGGAACTCGCAGGTGCCGGCGCCGACGTAGCCGGCCTCCTTGAGGATCGCCTTGGAGGCGCGGTACAGCTCGGCGTTCTGCTCCTCGGTCAGGAACGGCGCCGGGGCCTCCTCGACCAGCTTCTGGTGCCGGCGCTGCAGCGAGCAGTCACGGGTGGAGACGACCACCACGTTGCCGTGCTGGTCGGCCAGGCACTGGGTCTCGACGTGCCGCGGGTTGTCGAGGTAGCGCTCAACGAAGCACTCACCGCGACCGAAGGCGGCGACCGCCTCGCGCACCGCGGACTCGTACAGCTCCGGGATCTCCTCCAGGGTGCGGGCCACCTTCAGCCCGCGCCCGCCACCACCGAAGGCGGCCTTGATGGCGACCGGCAGGCCGTGCTCGCGGGCGAACTCGACCACCTCGTCCGGCCCGGAGACCGGGTCCGGGGTGCCGGCCACCAGCGGCGCACCGGCCCGCTGGGCCACGTGCCGGGCGGTGACCTTGTCGCCGAGGTCGCGGATGGCCTGCGGCGGCGGGCCGATCCAGATCAGCCCGGCGTCGAGCACCGCCTGGGCGAACTCGGCGTTCTCGGAGAGAAAGCCGTAGCCGGGGTGGACGGCGTCCGCGCCCGAGTCGGCGGCAGCCTTGAGGACCTTGGCGATGTCCAGGTAGCTGGTGGCCGGGGTGTCGCCGCCGAGCGCGTAGGCCTCGTCGGCCGCGCGGACGTGCAGCGCGTCCCGGTCCGGCTCGGCGTAGACGGCGACGCTGGCGATGCCGGCGTCCGAGCAGGCCCTGGCGACGCGGACGGCGATTTCTCCGCGGTTGGCGATGAGCACCTTGCGCACTGTGGCTCCCTTCTTGAACCTCGATGGAGTTTAGGGATGACGAGGTAGTACCGGCGAGTAGCCCCTGGTGGTGAGCTTGCCCACACGGAGCGTGACGCGGATCGTGATCATGCGCGCACGCACCGGCAAGCCCGCAGGTGGCAACCGTACGCCCGCCGCCCCGCGTCCTGCTCCACCGGGGGCGGCGCCGTCGTGGTCTTGGTCACGTCAGCTCGTTCCGGCCGGTGCGGCGGTCGCGACCGGTGCGGTCGCGGCATCGGTCACGTCGGCCACCAGCTCGACCACGTCCGGTCCGTAGGCGAGCGGGCCGACGACCCGCAGCACCAGGGCGAAGGTGCCGTGCTCGCCGTGCCGGCGGGCCAACTCCCGCTGGTGGGCGCTCAGGTAGCGGACCGCCGCGTGGTTGGCGATCGCGGTCAGGCCGGAGACCACGAAGACCGGGCGGCCGCCGTCGCCCGGGTCGAGGCGGGCCAGCAGGGCGTAGCAGTCGCCGGGTGAGTCCGCGGTGGCGATCTCCATGCGGAACTCCCGGCCGCCCACCGTGATCGCCGAGCCGCCGTCGAACCGCACGGCGGGCAGCCGCCAGTTCAGGTGGGCCGCGGTGCGCTCGTTGCTGCTCGGGCCGCCCAGGCAGAACTCGGCCTGCCGGCCGAGGCCCTGGCGCACCTGGTCGTGCGCCACGATGTCCGGCCGGGCGCCGCAGGAGTTGACCAGCACGGCCAGCTCCATCAGGGCGCTGACGTCGTCCCGGTGCACGCTGTGCTGGCTCGGGCTCTTCATGTGCCGCGGAACCACCAGCAGGCACTCCGAGCCGCCCGGCAGCCCGAAGAACGCCTGCCGCCTGACCATCCGTCGCCGCCGCCGCAGGGTCTGCAGCAGCCAGCCCGCCGCAGCGCCGATGGCACTGGTCAGCAGGCCCAGTACGACGTTGAGCACCGCGTCCGTCATCCGCTCCCCCTCCCCGCTCGCGGCGGGCCAGCCTAGGTCCGCGCGGTTCAGGCGGTCCAGAGATCGGTGATCCGCACGTCCAACTCGCCCAGCAGCGAGCGCAGCAGCGGCAGCGACAGGCCGATCACATTGCCGTGGTCGCCCTCGATGCCGGTGATGAACGGTGCCGAGCGGCCGTCCAGGGTGAACGCCCCGGCCACGTGCAGCGGTTCGCCGCTGGCCAGGTACGCCTCGATCTCGGCGTCGTCCGGCTCGCCGAAGTGGACGGTGGTGGAGGCGGTCGCCGAGGCCCGGCGGCCGTTCGCCGTGTCGATCACGCAGTGCCCGGTCCGCAGCACCCCGCTGCGCCCCCGCATCGACTGCCAGCGTCGGCGCGCGTCGGCGGCGTCGGCCGGCTTGCCGAGCGCCCGGCCGTCCAGCTCCAGCACCGAGTCGCAGCCGATCACCAGTTCGCCGTCGGCCAGCCGGGCGGCCACCGCGGCGGCCTTGGCCTCGGCCAGCACCAGGGCCAGCTCACCGGGGGTGGGGGCACTGAGCGCCTCCTCGTCCACCCCGCTGACGACCACCTCGGGGTCGAGGCCGGCCTGCCGGAGCAGACCCAGCCGGGCGGGGGAGGCGGAGGCGAGGACCAGGGTGCGGCGATCAGTCATGGCGCCCAGCCTAGGGCCTGCCGCCGGGCCGGGAAGGCGGCTCGGAACCGGAGGAGGCGGGCTCGGCGGAGACGCTCGCGGCGGACGGCAGGCGGCTCGGCGGAGACGCTCGCGGCGGACGGCAGGCGGCCCGGGGGAGACGCTCGCGGCCGACGGCAGGCGGCTCAGCAGAGGATCAGCACGACCGCCATCAGCAGTACGGCGAAGGCCAGCAGCCGGCCGGCCCGGCGCAGCATCTCGGCGGCGCGCCGGGCCTCGGGGGACGGTTCGTGGGACGGATCGGACCAGAGCACCAAGCCATCCTGGCCCGGTCCGTCCCGAAATGCCTGAGTACGCGTACTCAGATGCGGCTCAGCGCGCCCAGCCGGAGGTGCGCCAGACGTTCGGGCCGGGGTGCGGCGCCGACCGCATGGCCCGGGACCGGTCGGTCCACGGGGAGGCCGGGCCGCTCGCCACCCGGGCCGCCGCCCCGCGGGCGGCCTGTGCGGCGGCGGCCCGGGATTGGACCACCGCCAGGACGGTGGCCAACTCCTCGGGGGTCGGCTGCCCGTGCAGCACATGGATCTCGGACATCGTCGAGTCCTTCCCGTCCTTCCTGGGCCTACAGGGGGATGTTGCCGTGCTTCTTGGGCGGCAGCACCTCGCGCTTGCCGCGCAGCGCCCGCAGGCCCCGGACGATGTGCTTGCGGGTCTCGGAGGGCGCGATCACCGCGTCCACGTAGCCGCGCTCGGCCGCCAGGTAGGGGTTGAGCAGGGTGTCCTCGTACTCGGCGACCAGCTCGGCGCGCCGGGCCTCGACGTCCTGGCCCGCGGCGGCGGCGTCGGCCAGTTCCCGCCGGTAGACGATGTTGGCCGCGCCCTGGGCGCCCATCACGGCGATCTGCGCGGTCGGCCAGGCCAGGTTGAGGTCGGCGCCCAGGTGCTTGGAGCCCATCACGTCGTAGGCGCCGCCGAAGGCCTTGCGGGTGATCACGGTGATCAGCGGCACGGTGGCCTCGGCGTACGCGTAGATCAGCTTGGCGCCGCGGCGGATGATGCCGTCCCACTCCTGGCCGGTGCCGGGCAGGAAGCCGGGCACGTCGACGAAGGTCAGCACCGGGATGTTGAAGCTGTCGCAGGTCCGCACGAACCGGGCGGCCTTCTCGCTGGCCGCGATGTC
The DNA here is from genome assembly GCF_020907985.1 of Kitasatospora humi. GTDB lineage: Bacteria > Actinomycetota > Actinomycetes > Streptomycetales > Streptomycetaceae > Kitasatospora > Kitasatospora humi. The sequence continues at coordinate 16,629 of NZ_JAJJPA010000041.1, forward strand.
CAGGCAGCCGGCCAGGTCCATCGGCTGGTTGCCGACCACGCCGACCGGGTGGCCCTCGACCCGGCCGAAGCCGGTGATGATGTTCCCGGCGTAGAGCGGCTGGGTCTCCAGGAACTCGCCGTCGTCGAGGACGTGCTCGATCACCTTGCGCATGTCGTACGGCTGGTTGGCCGAGTCCGGCACGATGGTGTCGAGCTCCAGGTCCAGCTCGGACACCTCCAGGTCGGCCTCCTCCGGGTAGGCCGGCGGGTCGCTCAGGTTGTTGGAGGGCAGGTACGAGAGCAGGCTCTTGACGTACTCGATCGCCTCCTTCTCGTCCGAGGCGAGGTAGTGCGCGTTGCCGGACTTGGTGTTGTGGGTCCGGGCGCCGCCCAGCTCCTCCATGCCGACGTCCTCACCGGTGACCGTCTTGATGACGTCGGGGCCGGTGATGAACATGTGCGAGGTCTGGTCGGCCATCACCACGAAGTCGGTGATCGCGGGGGAGTAGACCGCGCCGCCCGCGCACGGGCCCATGATCAGCGAGATCTGCGGGATCACGCCGGAGGCGTGCACGTTGCGGCGGAAGATCTCGCCGTACAGGCCGAGCGAGACCACGCCCTCCTGGATCCGGGCGCCACCGGAGTCGTTGATGCCGATCACCGGGCAGCCGGTCTTCAGCGCGAAGTCCATCACCTTGACGATCTTCTCGCCGAAGACCTCGCCGAGCGAGCCGCCGAAGACCGTGAAGTCCTGGGCGAAGACCGCGACCTGACGGCCGTCCACGGTGCCGTAGCCGGTCACCACGCCGTCGCCGTAGGGCCGGTTCTTCTGCTGGCCGAAGTTGGTGGAGCGGTGCCTGGCGAACTCGTCGAACTCCACGAAGGAGTCCTCGTCCAGCAGCTCCAGCACGCGCTCCCGGGCCGTCAACTTGCCCTTGGCGTGCTGCTTCTCGACCGCCGCGGCGGAGCCTGAGTGCACCGCCTCGTCGATCCGGCGGCGCAGATCGGCGAGCTTTCCGGCGGTGGTGTGCGGGTCCGGCGAGGTGGACAGGTCGGTCATCCGGGGGAGTTCCTCACGTGAGCGACGCGGTGGAGGGTGGCGGAGCCCGGGCAAGGGCAGCGCGGTGCCGTGGACTACCGCTGGGTAGCCTAGCCAGCCGCCCGCCATCGGTGTTATGGCCAGCGACACAGTGTGTCAACCGGCCGTTCTGCGGCACGATGGGGCGGCCTGGGCGTGGTTAGGCTGGCCCCATGACCGAAGACCGTCCCCGCCGCAGCGGGCTGCGTGGCTTCGGCCACGAAGGGCCCTCCCCCTGGACCGATCTGGACCGCCCCCCGCTGGACGCCGCCGCGCTGCGCCACGACCTGCTGGTCCCCGGCGGCCTGTGGACGGCACTGGACGTGGTCGAACTGACCGGCTCCACCAACACCGACCTCACCGAGCGGGCCCGGGCCGGCGCCGCCGACGGCACGGTGCTGATCGCGGAGCAGCAGGACGCGGCGCGCGGCCGGCTGGACCGCCGCTGGTCGGCGCCGGCCCGGTCCGGCCTCTTCATGTCCCTGCTGCTGCGCCCCACCGCGCCGCGGGAGCGGCTCGGCTGGCTGCCGATCCTGGTCGGCGTCTCGGTGGCCTCCACCCTGAGCCGGGTCGCCGGAGTGCAGGCCGGCCTGAAGTGGCCCAACGACCTCCAGGTGGAGATCGACGGCGCCGAGCGCAAGCTGGGCGGCATCCTCACCGAGCTGACCGGCGAGGCCGTGGTGGTCGGCCTCGGCCTGAACGTCTCGCTGCGCGCCGACGAGCTGCCGGTCCCCACCGCCGCCTCGCTGGCGCTGGCCGGCGCCGAGGTCACCGACCGGGCCATCCTGCTGCGCGCCCTGCTGCGCGAGTTCGCCGAGCTGTACGGCGAGTGGCAGGCGGCGCACGGCGATCCGCAGGCCAGCGGACTGCTGCCGGCCTACACCGCGCGCTGCACCACGCTCGGCCGACAGGTGCGGGTGCAGCTCCCCGGCGATCGCGAACTGCTCGGCGAGGCCGTGGCGTTGGACGGTGACGGCCGGCTGGTGGTGCGGACCGCGGACGGCACCCGGCAGGCGGTCGGCGCCGGCGACGTGGTGCACGTGCGGCCCGAACCGCGCTAGTCGCGGAGCCCGGATGCCCCGGATCCGGGAATTCCGTGCGACGATTCCCGTTGGCACGGTGTGAGGCGCGCCACTGTCCGCCGGGCGGCGGCCGGCTCACCGCGGATGGGATCTACGGCAAGTGCGACCGCACGGGGACGGACCGGTGGCAGACGACGACGGGCACGCGTCGCAGGAGGGCGCGCGCGACAACGGCGGCCCGGAGGGCGAGGACGCCCATGTGGCGCTCGACCTGGAGCGGCTGATCCTGGGGGCGCCGCGCCGCTACACCCCCTATCAGGCGGCCCGCACCGCCGAGGTGCCGATGGAACTGGCCACCCGGTTCTGGCGGGCCATGGGCTTCCCCGACATCGGCCAGTCCCGGGCGCTCAACGACGGCGACGTGATCGCGCTGCGCCGCCTCGCCGGGCTGGTGGAGTCCGGCCTGATCAACGAGTCGATGGCGATCCAGGTGGCCCGCTCCACCGGCCAGACCACCGCCCGGCTGGCCGGCTGGCAGATGGACACCTTCCTGGAGAACCTGACCCAGGCCGCCGAGCCCGGTCTGACCCGGGCCGAGGTGGCCTATCCGCTGGTCGAGCTGCTGCTGCCGGAACTGGAGCAGTTCCTCATCTACGTCTGGCGGCGACAGCTGGCCGCGGTCACCGGCCGGGTGGTGCAGGCGGCCGAGGACACCGAGATCACCAGCGGCCGGCTGGCGGTGGGCTTCGCCGACCTGGTCGGGTTCACCCGGCTCTCCCGGCGGCTGGAGGAGGAGGAGCTCGGCTCGCTGGTGGAGACCTTCGAGTCCACCTGCGCCGATCTGATCGCGGGCCAGGGCGGCCGGCTGATCAAGACGCTGGGCGACGAGATCCTGTTCGTCTCAGAGGATCCGGTGACCGCGGCGGAGATCGCGCTCAGCCTGGTGGAGACGCTGACCCAGGACGACTCCATCCCGGCGCTGCGGGTCGGCATGGCCTTCGGCACCGTGACCTCCCGGATGGGCGACGTCTTCGGCACCACGGTCAACCTGGCCAGCCGGCTCACCTCGATCGCGCAGCGGGACGCGGTGCTGATAGACGGCGAGTTCGCCGCCGCGCTGGAGCAGGCCGGGGCGGCCGCCACCGGGGCGACGGACGGCTCCGGGTCCACCCAGTCGCAGCTGGCCGAGGCGCTGGCGGCCACCTCCGGTGCGCCGCTGGGCCTGGTCGGCCCGCAGCAGCCGGGCGGCGGCCGGCCCCGCTACCACCTGCAGGCGATGTGGCGCCGCCCGGTGCGCGGGCTCGGCCTGGTCGAGCCCTGGCTGCTCACCCGCTGGATCAGATCGGCGGCGGGGTAGCGACCGCGGATCGGATCGGCGGCGGGGTGGCGACCGCGGATCGGATCGGCGGCGGGGTGGCGGCCGCGGATCGGATCGGCGGCGGGGTGGCGACCGCGGATCGGATCGGCGGCGGCGACGCGGCGCCGGAGCGAACCGGCAGTCTGCTGGATTTCGGGCCGATTTCGATCATTTCGCCCTACTCTGGTCCCGTGATGGCGGACCTGGAACACCCCGATAGCGCTTCCGCTCCGGTGACGGCGAGTGGGCTCGACCGGCGCCTGCAGGCGGTGGTGGAGCTGGCCCAGGACATGGCGGGGGCGCAGAGCGCGCTGGAGGCGGTGCGGGCCGCGGCGGCCGGGGCCACCGCGGCACTCGGCGCCACCATGGGCGCCGTCTCGGTCTGGGACCGCGAGTCGGGGCGGCTGCGGGTGCTGGTCAACCACGGCGCACTGGCGGCCGGCGAAGAGGAGATCCCGGAGGACGAGTCCTACCCGGTCGCGGACTTCCCGGAGATCGTCACCCAGCTCGACGAGCACTGGACGACCGGTCGGCTGCCCCGGGCCTGGGTGCAGACCGCCGAGGACGTGGTGCCCGCCATGGGGGTGCCCCCGGCCGGAGGCCCGGGGACGACCGGCTTCGGCGCCGACACGCACCCGGCGGTCGGCGCGTTCGCCCGGGCCCGAGCCGCCGGGCTGCGCCGGCGCGGCCGCTCCTGCTGCCTGGTCGCGCCGATCGTGCTGCACGGGCAGGCCTGGGGCGAGCTGTACCTGGCGCGCACCGCCGAGCTGCCGGTCTTCACCGAGGCCGACGCGCAGTACGCGACCCTGCTGGCCGCGCAGCTCTCGGCCGGCCTGGCGCAGACCGAGCGGCTGGCCGACCTGCGCCGGCTGGCCTTCACCGATCCGCTGACCGGCCTGGCCAACCGGCGGGCGGTGGACGCCCAGCTGGAGGAAGCGCTGGCCGCCCACAACCAGGACGGCACGGTGGTCTCGCTGGTGGTCTGCGACGTCAACGGCCTCAAGCGGATCAACGACCGGCACGGGCACGAGATGGGCGACCGGCTGCTCCAGCGGTTCGCCAACCAGCTGTCGATGGCCGGTGCCAAGCTGCCCGGCTCGCTCGCCGCCCGGCTCGGCGGGGACGAGTTCTGCCTGCTGGCGCGGGGGCAGAAGGCCGACGAGGTGGTCGCGGTGGCCGAGGAGCTGTGCACCCGCGCGCTGCAGCTGGCCGACGGCGAAGGGGTGGCCTGCGGGGTCGCCTCGACCGGGGACGCGATCGGCCCGGTCTCCACCCCCGACCGGCTGTTCCGGCTGGCGGACGCCGCGCAGTACCGGGCCAAGGCGGCGCGCGCCGCGCATCCGGTGGTGGCCGGGCGCAGCCACGGTCCGGGCCTCGCCCCCGATCCGACGGTGCTGCTGGCCGACTCGGCGGAGCCGCGGCAGCGCGACGGGCGCGGGCGCTTCGGGGCCGGCCCGGCGCGCGGGCCGCACGGGGACCGGCGCAGGTTCCGCGGCGCCGCGCACAGCGCCGACCCGGGCCAGCTGCTCACCGCGGTGCTGGCCGCCCTGGACCAGGAGGGCGGGCCGCGCACCCTGCACCCCGCGGACACCCTGGGCCGGCTGGCCACGGTCGCCGAGACGGCGGCCCGACTGCTGGACGCGGTGGCCTGGTGGATCTCCTACGTGCCGCCCGGCTCCCGGCGGATGCACACCGCGCGGCACGCGGTGTTCCGGCTGACCTGCCGCCCGGGCACCGCGGGCGAGCCGCCGGCCTCCCCCGCGGCGGCCCGGCGGGCGGGGAGCGAGGGGGTCCCCCCGGCCGAAGGCTGGGGGAGGGCCCGGATCGAAGCCCCGGACGCCGTCTTCGACCTGGACCACTACCCGCTCACCCGGCGGGCCGTGCGGGGCGGCGGCTTCGCGCTGCGCACCGGGGCGGCGGGCAACGACCCGGCCGAGGAGGCGGTGCTGGTGGTCGGCGGCTACCGGGGGATGGTGGCGGCGGGCGGGGCGAACGCGGCCGGCGGCTGGTTGGTGGAGCTGTTCGCCGACGATGCCACGCTGCCGCTGGGTCAGGTCGCGCCCGCGCTGCGGGCCCTGGTGGCGGTGGCGCTGTCGGGGCCGTGCTCGCCGCCGCCGTCCTGACCGCGCTGGTCGGGACCGGTGGATTGATCGAGCGTCAATTCACTCAGGTTCGATGACCGTTGGCGGCCCCCTGTCTCATAACGATCGGGTCAACGTGGTTTGGCGATCCGTCGACGTCCGTACGCTGGCCCCGATCGCCTCCGATCGCCCGTGGTCCCGAACGCCCTCGCATGTTGTGCGCCAATTGGCGTAGACCGTGTCCATCGAGTGCCGTACCAAGGACCAGAGGATTCCAACCGGCCTGTGGAGGGGCATGCATGCCTGCTGAGGCACTGCACCACTGGATCGTCGTGGTGGACATCGAGGGTTTCAGCTCCCGCCCGAACCCGATTCAGGCGTCGCTGCGCGCGGCGCTGTACCAGGTCGTCGAGGAGTCGCTGGACCGGGCCGGGGTGCCGGCCGAGGGCGTGGTCAGCGAGGACCGCGGCGACGGCGTGCTGCTGCTGGTCCCGGCCGGCGTCTCCCCGGTGCTGCTGGTCGGCCCGCTGATCCGGGCGCTGGACGACGGGCTGCGCCAGAAGGCGGCCGTCCACAGTGCCGCGCACGCGCTGCGGCTGCGCGTCTCGCTGCACCAGGGACTGGCCGGCCAGGACGACCGGGGCTGGTCGGGGGACGCCGTCAACACGGCGTTCCGGCTGGTCGACGCCGATCCGGTGAAGGCCGCACTGGCTGCGGCCACCGGGGCGAACCTGGTCTTCGTGGTCTCGCAGGAGGTCTACCAGGGGGTGGTGCGGCACGCCTACCAGAGCGTCGACGCCGCCGCCTACCTGCCGGTCCGGCTGACGGTCAAGCACGGCGTGGTGCTGGACGCCTGGATCACCGTGCCCGGTTACCCGGCCCCGCCCGGGGTGACCGCCGCGCCCACCGAGCCGGAACCCCAGCCGGACCCCGAGCCGGCGGTCCGGCCCGGCCCGTCGGCGGCCGGGGGTCGGCGGCGGCCGGCGGCCTCGGTGCTCTTCGAGTTCCACGGCGACGTGCACGGCGACCAGATCGCCGGCGACAAGTATCAGTACGGCTCGGCCCAGGACGTGGAGCAGCGGTGACCGTGCCCGCAGCAGTGCCGGGGGCCGCGGCGACCCCGGGGGCGGCCCCGCCCCCACCCGCGGCAGCGCCACCGGCCGACCAGCTGGTCCCGGACGCCGGGCCGGCGCCGGTCGAGGGCGCGGCGGACGGGGCGGGCGCCGGCGCGCCGGGTGCGGAGGCCGACGCCGCACCGGAGGCGGGCCGGGTCGGCGACGGCGCCGCCGAGGCCACCCGCAGCTTCGGTCACGGCGCCCTGCGGCACGATTCGGTGCACAGCGCGCTGGCCAACGTCGACGGCGACGTCGTGGGCGGTGACAAGTACGTCTTCCTGCTGAGCGGCCGCCAGGAGCGGCTGCGGCTGCTCTCGCCGCTGCTGCTGGAGCGCGCCCAGCACGCCTTCGAGGAGCCGCCCGGCTGGGCCGCGCTGCGCGCCGAGTTCGGTCGGCGCCGGATCACCGTGCTGCGCGGTCCCGCCGGCACCGGCAAGACCACCGCCGCCATCCGGCTGCTGCTCGGGGCCGGCCGGACGATCTACCGGCTGGACCCGGAGACCGCCCTGGACTCGCTCGCCCAGCGGCTGGAGAACCGCTCCGAGGGCGGCATCGAGACCGGCGCCGGGCTGCTGCTCGACCAGCCGGCCGACGTCACCGCGCTGCGCGGCTGGATGCTGGAGGGGCTGGCCGGCGCGCTGGAGCGGGCGGATGCCCGCCTGGTGCTGACGGTGGACCAGCAGGCCGGTCTGATTGACACCGAACTGCTGGACCACATCGTGGAGTTGGCCGCGCCGGCCGATCACCTCGGGATCGTCGCCCGGTACCTGCGGTGGCGGCTCGGCGATCCGGCCGCCGCCCGGCTGCTGGCCGACGAGCGGGTGCGCCCGGTGCTGGCCGAGCAGTTCACCGCGGACCCGAGCTGCCGGCTGGCCGCCGAGGTGGCGGCGGCGATCGTCGAGCAGGTGGAGGCGGGCGGCGAGCCGGTCCCGGACCCGGACCGGATCCGGGACCGGCTGCTCCGCCGCGACGAGGGCGACTTCGAGATCTGGGCGGAGGGCCTGGACGATCCGGGGCTGCGCAGCCACGCGATCGCGCTCGCCGTGCTCGGCGGACTGCCGCACGAGGACATCGCCTCGGCGGCACGCTCGCTGCACCGTCGGCTGGTCCGCACCGACTACGCCGTGCTGGTGGCCGCCGACGGCACGGTGCCCCGGGTGCCCGATCCGTTCGGCGGGCTGCGCCGCCGCCGACTGGCCCGGCTGCGCGCCCACGCGGAGCGGGTGGAGCTGTTCAGTCCCGCGGGCCCGGTGCCGGCCGAGGGGCTGCGCTACAAGGACCCGTCCTACCCGGTCAAGGTGATCCGGCACGCCTGGACGGAGCTCCAGATCCACCAGGTGCTGCTCGACTGGCTGGGCGAGCTGGTCCTCGACCCCTCCGAGCAGGTGCGCATCTACGCGGGGGTGGCCCTCGGCGTGATCGCCGAGGACTCCTTCCACTACCTGGCCGCCCGGGTGTTCACGCGCTGGGCGGGCAGCACCGACCGGCGGCTGCGCAGCGCGGTGGCGTACGCGCTGTCGGTCTGCGCCAAGAACCCCGCGCTGCGCGGGCAGGTGACGGGGCTGGCGGCCGGCTGGCTCGCCGCCGAGGCCGAGCCGCTGCGCCAGGCCTGCGCGGCCCGGGTGTACGGGATCAGCCTCGGTCCGGTCGAGCCGCTGGCCGCGATCGACGCGCTGATCCGGCTCTCGGTGGTGGACCACAGCCAGGTGGCGATCGCGATCGGCGACAGCGTCACCGACGTCCTCTCCGACGACGAGTCGCTGACCTGGCTGGTGCTGGTCCGGCTGGCGACGGGACTGGACGAGCAGCCGGCCCGGCCGACGGTGCTGCTCGCCTTCCTGATCGTGGCGGCCCAGCTGGTGGTGGAGACCGCCGGCCGGGTCACCGACGCCGCCGTCCCGAACTGGCCGGCGCTGCTGTACGGCGCGGACCGCGAGGAGCGGCTGCGCGAACCGTTCGTCCGGCTCTGGCGGGCGGCGCTCAACGAGCCGGTGTACCGCCACGAGGCCGAGGGCGTGCTGAAGATCTGGGCGGGGCTGGCCGAGGGCGACCCGGCGCTGCGTGAGCGGTTCCTGCGGATGGTCGCGGCAGTGGCGACCGGGGATCCGCGGTCCGCGGCGGTGCTGCGGCGCCACGCGGCCGGCTGGGTGGCACCCGACGCGCTGACCGCGCTGAAACGCACCGCCGCTGACGTGGTGGCGCTGCTCGACCGAGAGAAGGTACTGCGATGACACCGCCGACCGTTCCGCTGATCCTCAGCCAGGAGCCGGTGCGCGGTCAGCTGGGGCCGGTCAAGGCCACCTCGCCGAGCCGGGCGGTGGTGTACGCCACCGCCGCCGGCGAGCTGGCCTGGTTCGACGGCCGGCCGCTCAGCTGGTCGCAGCAGTTCTTCTCCAAGTACCGGACCCGCTACGAGGTGGACGTCAGCGACCACCGCAGGACCGTGGTGCTGCGCAGCACCCCGCTGCCGTCCCGGGACCAGGTGCACCGGTTCGAGGCGACCGTGGACGTCGGCTTCCGGGTCACTGATCCGACCGAGGTGGTGCGGCGCAACATCCAGGACGCACTGGTCGTGGTCTACGGCTTCCTGGCCGACTACCTGCGACCGCTGGCGCGCGGCTTCGCCATCGACCAGGCGGACGCCGCCGAGGCGCACCTCAACGGCAAGCTGGCCCACGAGCAGGTGCTGCCCGAGGGGATCACCCTCTACCGGTGCAGCGTGAAGCTCGACCCGGACGCCGCGGCGGCCGCGTTCATCGCGGCCCGGACCAAGGCGGTCCGCGACCGGGCGCTCGGCACGGCGGCCCATGAGCGGGCGGTGGCGGAGACCCGCAGCCGGGAAATGATCAAGGACCTGGAGCAGCAGGCCGAGCTCAACCGCCAGCGGGAGCGGGAGCGGGCGCTGGCCGGCACCGGCGTCGACATCGATGGCCTGATCAAGCGCCACCTGGTGATGCACCCGGAGGACACCGGGCCGGCGATCGAGATGCTGTCCAAATGGGCCGAGGCGGTGGCCGGCCGCCAGGAGGTCTTCGACCAGCGGTCGGTCGACGTCTTCCAGTTCATGGTGGCCAAGGACCTGATCCAGCCGGCCGACGTCGAGCTGATCCGCCGCCAGGCGCTGGCCCGGGTGCACAGCCCGGCCCTCGCCCCCGGCGCCGCTTCGGCCCTCCCGGTCGTCTGGGGCGGCGGCGCGGCGCTGCCGAGCGGGCAGCCGGCGCCCGACCCGCTCACCGCGCCCGCCCAGGTGCAACCGACCGTGCTGGCCGGCCGGCCGGTCACGGTGGCGAACCCGCCGACCCCGGTGGACCGGCCGGCGGCCGGCAGCCCCGTGCTGCCGTGCTACCTGGTGCTGGACGAGTCCGCGGCCATGGCCGGCTGCCTGCCGGCACTCGGCAACGCGTTGCGCACCCTGCAGACCGCGCTGGTGATGAACCAGGGGGCTCAGTACGGTCTGCGGCTCTCGGTGCTGGGCATGGCCGAGGAGACCAGGGTCGGGCTGGCGATGTGCCAGGTCGAGTGGACCACCGGGATGCCGGCGCCCGAGGCGCGCGGCGGCGCCAGCTACGCGAGTGCCTTCGAGAAACTGCTGGAGGTCGTCCCCGCCGACGTCCGGCGGCTCAAGGCGGAGCACCCCACGGTGCTGCGGCCCGTTGCCTTCCTGCTGCTGGCCGGCACGGTCGACGACGGCGCGCGGTGGCGGCAGGCGCTGCGGCGGCTGATCGACCCGGCGGTGAACGGCTTCGTCCCCACCCTGGTGGCGGTCGGGGTCGGCCGGGCCGCGGAGCCGGACATCGCCGAGATCGCCCGGCAGCCGCAGTTCGGGCTGGTCGCCGAGGACCGCGCCGACCTGCCGGGAGCGGTCGAGCGGTTCGCGGAGCTGCTGCAGCGGACCGTCGTCCGACTGGGCGACGACCTGGCGGCCGGGCGCCCCGGCCTGGAACTCGCCAAGCTGCCGGGCTTGCGGCCGGCGGTGCGGCCGAGCTGACCCGCCACCGCTCCTCCCCACCCACGATCCCGAGAGGAAGTGCTTGTGATGGCCGACAACCGCGGTCACCTGATCCCCATGTACGTCGTCGCGGACGAGTCCGGCTCGATGACCGCGCACCTGGACGAACTGAACGACGGGCTCGCCTCGCTGCACCGGGCCTTGCTGGGCGAGCCGATGGCGGCGGCCAAGGTCCGGTTCTCGGTGCTGGGGTTCTCCAACTCGGTGTCGGTCCGGATGCGGCTGGCCGACCTGCGCCAGGAGAACGAACTCCCGAGGCTGACCACGTACGGCGGCGCCACCAGCTACCTCGAGGCGTTCGCGGCGCTGCGCAACCAGATCCCGCAGGACGTCACGGCGCTCAAGCAGGAGGGCTACGCGGTCTACCGGCCGGCGGTCTTCTTCCTGAGCGACGGTCAGCCCAACCCGGGGGAGGACTGGGAGGAGGAGCACCGCCGACTGACGGACCGCTCGCTGACCCTGGGGGCGCCGAACATCGTGGCCTGCGGCATCGGCGACGCCGAGGCCCGCACCATCCTGGACGTGGCCACCAGCAACGACTACGCGTTCGTGGCGGTCCCGGGCGTCGAGCTGGGCGCCACGGTCGCCAAGTTCTGCACGGCGCTGACCACCAGTGTCATCCAGTCCGGGCTCTCGCTGGGCACCGACCGCGCCGAGCTGGTCGTCGACAAGCCCGAGGGCTTCCGCATGGCGATCGACGTGGTGTGACCTGATGCGCGAACACTCCTTCTTCCCACCGGTCAGCCGGGCCGGCAGCAGCCGGCCGGCCGCCCAGCCGGACAGCGTCTACGACCAGGAAGCGGACGAGCAGCCGGCGCCGCAGCCCGTGGTGGTGCAGCCGCTGCCGCCGCCGCAGCCGACCGGGCCGGCGTCGCCGCTCCCGCTGGCCGTGCCGCCCCCGTCGCCGCAGGCCCTGCCGGTGCCGTCGGCGGCGATGCGGTTCGAGGAGCGCTGGTCCCCGCTGGTGATCGACCGGCCGGCCGCCTCCTTCGAGCCCCGGCCGCCGTCCGGGCCCTCCTACCGGCCCGACACGCTCTTCGACGGCTGGTCGACCGACCGGCTGACGGTCCGGCTGGCCTCGGTCCGCGGCTACGGCCACCGGCACAGCGGCCGTCCGCGCGAGGACGACATCGCGGTGGCCGTCCACCCGTCGAGCGGCACGCTGGTGTTCGCCGTCGCCGACGGGGTCTCCAGCGCCGAGCAGCCGCACCTCGGCGCCACCCTCGCCTGCCGGACCGCCGTGGACACGGTGCTCGCGCAGCTGGCGGAGCGGCGGCCCGAGCTGGACTGGACGGCGGTCGCCAAGCACGCGGCCTGGCAACTGGTCGAGCACGCCATGCGGGTGCGCCAGTCGGACCAGCCCGATGCGGCCGAAGCCGAGCGGATGCTGGCCACCACGCTGGTCGCGGGAACGGTGGAACCCGTCGATCGGGACGCCAGGGTGACGGTCATCCAGGTCGGCGACTCGGCCGCCTGGGTGCTGCGCGACGGTCAGTACATCGCCCCGCTGCGCAGCCAGAGCGCACCGCGTCCGGAGGTGGCCTCCAGCTCGGTCTCCCCGCTGCCCCGGCTGCCGAACGAGGTCAAGCCGCACGGCTTCTACCTGGCGCCGGACGACGTGCTGCTGGTCGGTACCGACGGCTTCGGCGACCCGCTGGGCAGTGGGGACGGCCCGGTGGGCCGGACCTTCGCCCGGCACCTGGCCACGCCGCCCGAGCCGCGCGGGCTGGCCCACCTGCTGGACTTCTCGCGCGAGACCTTCGACGACGACCGGACCCTGCTGGCCGTCTGGCACCGCCGACGGCTCGACGGCGGTGCCCGGTGACCGTGCCGCTGCGGTGCCAGGACCTGGCCCTGGGCGACCGGCTCGGCCGGGGCGGGCAGGGCGCGGTCTGGGAGGTCAACGGCCGCCTGATCAACCGGACGTGGCAGGTGGTCTTCAAGGAGTACACCGCCGAGTGCCGCGCGGAACTGCGCGGGGACGCCCTGGACGCGCAGGTCGAGTTCCTGCCGGGGCTGCCGCTGCGGACCGGGCAGTGGCTGAGCGAGCACACCGCCTGGCCGGCGGCCGCGGTGGCGGACGACGACGGGCACTGCGGGTTCCTGATGCGGCGGCTGCCCGAGGAGTATTTCTTCGACCTGAGCACGGGCGACCGCAAGCCCGCCGCCCTCGAGTTCCTGCTCAACAACGAGAGCTACCAGCGGCGGATCGGACTCCACGTCACCGACCTCCAGCGACTCCAGCTGCTGCTGGACCTGGCGGGGCTCCTGGACCGGCTGCACGGGCTCGGCGTGGTGGTGGGCGACCTCTCGCCGAAGAACGTGCTCTTCCGGCTGGCTCCGGCTCCGGGGTGCTTCCTGATCGACTGCGACGCGATGCGGGTCGAGGGCCGGGACGCGCTGGTCCAGCGGGAGACGCCCGACTGGGCGGTTCCGACGGGCGAGGAGCTCGCCACCGTGGCCGCCGACGGGTACAAGTTCGGCCTGCTGGCGCTGCGGCTGTTCGCTCGCGACCAGGCCACCCGGGACGCCGGAGCCCTGGCGGGGGTCTCGCCGGCGCTCGGGCGGCTGGCCCGGCTCAGCCAGAGCGGCCCTGACCTGCGGCCGGGGCTCGGGCAGTGGGCCGAGGCGCTCGGGCGGGCCATCGCCGCGCCGGCCGCGCCGAAGCCACCGAAACCCGCCGCCCCGCCCACCGCGCCGAGCCCGCCCACCGCGCCGAAGCCGTCGGCTGCGCCCAAGCCGCCCACCGCGCCGAAGCCACCGAAACCCGCCGCCCCGCCCGCCGCGCCGAAGTCGCCCACCGCGCCGACCATCAAGGTGACGGTGCCCACCCCGCCCATGCCGCCGGTCCGGACGGTTCCGGCGCCACCGAAGAAGTCGCGGGCCGGCGGGCGGCTGGCCGCGCTGCTCTCACTCGCGGTGCTGGCGTTCTTCGGCTACCGCGCGTACGTCGCCTACGACGCCGAGCACACCGGTCCGTCCGCTCCGCCCTCCAGCGGGCCGACCGAGGGCACCTCGCACGCCGTCGGCGCGGGCCGCACCGGCACGCCCGCCGCCTACGACGGTCAGGCGCGGTCCCAGGCGGCCGCGGTCGACGCCCTGCTCAACGGCAACGCCGGCAACCGTGACGCGGTCACCCAGGCCGTCAGCACGATCGACTCCTGTGCCGGCTCCGACGCGGTCTCCGCCGCGGTGAGCACGTTGAACAGCGCGGCGCAGGCGCGGCTGACGCTGGCCCAGCGGCTGGCGAGCACGGACACCTCGCAACTCGCCGACCTCGGACAGCGGTTGAGCGACGTGCTGCGCTTCTCCGCGGCGGCCGACACCTCCTTCGCCGGGTGGGGCAACGCGGTCGCGGCCGGCACCGCCGACTGCTCCTCGGGGACGGCGGCGCACACAGCCGACTGGGACCAGGCGATGGCGGCGAGCCGGCAGGCGACGGCCGCCAAACAGTCGTTCACCGACGGATGGAACCCGCTGGCCGCCCGCTACGGCCTGGCCACCCGTGACCCGGCGGCGCTGTGACCGGCCCGGCGCGGGCGGCGGCCCCGGCGCGCCGGGCCCGGAGCGTCAGGCCGACCTGAGGTCCGGTGCGGGCGCCGCCGGGCCCGCCGCGGGTGACCCCACCGGGCCCGCCCGCAGGGCGAGTTCGCGCAGCTCGTTCGGCCGGACCAGCTGGATCAGCCGCCGTCCGGTGGCCACCATGCCCTGGTCGCGCCACTGTTCGAGGATCCGGCTGACCGTGCGCCGCGAGCTGAGCACCAGGCCCGCCAGGTCGTCCTGGGAGAGCGGCAGCGTGATGGCCAGCTGCCCGCGTTCGGGGCCGTCCAGCGGCTGGCCGTACCGCGCGCTCAACTCCAGTACCAGTGAGGCGAGACGGGCCTGCACCGGGGCGCCCGCGGCGGCCCGGCCGCCGTCCGCCTCGCGCAGCCGCTCGGACAGCATCCGCGGTACGGCCTGCGCGATGCCCGGGTAGCCGTGCCGGGCCGCGGTGAACCGGCTCAGCGGGATCACCATCGCCTCGACGGCGGTCAGGGCGTAGAGGCTCGCCGAGCGGGTGCCGCCGTTGAGACCGGCCTGCTCGCCCAGCAGGTCGCCCGGCCCGCGGATGGCCAGCACCGCCCGGTAGCCGTGCTCCGAGTCCACCAGGACCTTCGCACAGCCCTGGCGGATCACCAGGAGGTGCTGGCTCGCGTCGTCCTGGCGGAGCATCGCCTCGCCCGGGCGGAAGCTCACCGGCCGGCTGATCCGGCGCAGCTCCCGGCGGGCCGGCTCGTCCAGCATGGACCAGAACGGGGTGATCGGTTCGGTGGTCATCTGATGAGTCCCGCCAGGGTCACCAGCAGGGTGCCGAGCACCGCGCAGTAGAGCGACTGCTGCACCCGCCGGTGCTTGATCCAGGCGATCTGGCTCATCGTCACGAGTTGCCGGCTGAGCACCGGGAGCGGATCAGCCGTGGTCAGCCGCTCGGCCAGCTGCTCGGGGGACCAGTGGCGCAGGTGGCCGTAGTGGATGTAGTCCTGCCGCCAGCTCTGCGGGTTGTCCCGGCTGGCCGTGCGCGGCATCACCACCAGGACGGCCAGCACGGCCGCCGTGCCGAGCAGTGCCACGCCGGCCCAGAGCGCGGCCACCGGCAGTGTGCCGTCGCCGCGGCCGGGGAGCTGGCCGGCGCCGGAGAGTGCGATGATGCCGCCGAGGGCCGCCGACTCGATGGTGAGGGCGAAGGAGGCCTTGCTGTCGACCTTGCCGGTGAAGTCGGCCAGTGACGCGTGGATCGACCAGGCGGTGCTCACCGCCCGCTCCCTGGAGACCGCTTCCTCGTCCGCCATCAGCCCCCCAGCAGTGTGGTCCGACCGTGCCAGCATATCGGCGTCCGGGCCGGACATGACGCGGAAGGGGAATCCCTTCCTTCCCCTGGTTGTCATATCTTCATTCAGCTGATCTGATAGTGCATATGGATATGCACAGTGCTCCGGCCGCCGACGCGCCGCTTGTTCAGGTCGGCAAGGCCGACGTCACCGCCGAGGACGTGCTCGCCGTGGCACGCGGCAACGCCCGGATCGAGCTGGGCCCCGACGCCCTCGCCGAGATGGCCGCCTCCCGGGCCCGGATCGACGCGCTGGCCGCCGAGCCGCGCCCGGTCTACGGGGTCTCCACCGGCTTCGGCGCGCTCGCCGTCCGCCACATCAGCCCGGAGCTGCGGGCCCAGCTGCAGCGTTCGCTGGTCCGCTCGCACGCGGCCGGCATGGGCCCGGCGGTGGAGCGCGAGGTCACCCGGGCGCTGATGTTCCTGCGCCTGAAGACCCTGGCCTCCGGCCGCACCGGGGTGCGCCCGCTGGTCGCCGAGACCATGGCCGCGATCCTGAACGCCGGGATCACCCCGGTGGTCCGCGAGTACGGCTCGCTCGGCTGCTCCGGCGACCTCGCGCCGCTGTCCCACTGCGCCCTGGTGCTGATGGGCGAGGGCCTGGCCTACGGCCCGGACGGCGCCGAGCGTCCGGCCGGCGAGCTGCTCGCAGAGGCCGGCATCGCCCCGGTCGAGCTGCTGGAGAAGGAGGGCCTGGCCCTCATCAACGGCACCGACGGGATGCTCGGCATGCTGGTGATGGCCATCGCCGACCTCTCCCGGCTGTTCACCACCGCCGACATCACCGCCGCGATGACCCTGGAGGCGCTGCTCGGCACCGAGAAGGTGCTGGCGCCCGAGCTGCACGCGCCGATCCGCCCGCACCCGGGCCAGGCGCTCAGCGCCGCCAACATGCTCGCCGTGCTGCAGGGCTCCGGGCTGACCGGCCACCACCAGGACGACGCGCCGCGCGTCCAGGACGCCTACTCGATCCGCTGCGCCCCGCAGGTGGCCGGCGCCGGCCGCGACACCCTGGCCCACGCCCGCACGGTGGCCGAGCGCGAGCTGGCCGCCTCGGTCGACAACCCGGTGGTGCTGCCCGACGGCCGGGTGGAGTCCAACGGCAACTTCCACGGCGCCCCGGTCGCCTACGTGCTGGACTTCCTGGCCATCGCCGCCGCCGACCTGGGCTCGATCGCCGAGCGCCGCACCGACCGGCTGCTGGACAAGGCCCGCTCGCACGGCCTGCCCGCCTTCCTGGCCGACGACCCGGGCGTGGACTCCGGGCTGATGATCGCCCAGTACACCCAGGCCGCGCTGGTCAGCGAGAACAAGCGGCTCGCCAACCCGGCCTCGGTGGACTCGATCCCGTCCTCCGCGATGCAGGAGGACCACGTCTCGATGGGCTGGTCCGCCGCCCGCAAGCTCCGCCAGGCGGTGGACAACCTCGGCCGGATCCTGGCCGTGGAGCTGACCGCCGCCGCCCGGGCGCTGGAGATCCGCGCCACCGGCTCCGAGGCCCACCTCGCGCCCGGCACCGCCGCCGCGCTCGCCGCCGCCCGCGCGGCCGGGGTCGGCGGGGCCGGCCGGGACCGCTTCCTGGCGCCGGACCTGGCCGCCGCCGAGGCCCTGGTCGCCTCCGGTGCGCTGGTCCGCGCCGTCGAGACGGTCACCGGGCCGCTGGCCTGAGACCGGGGCAGCCGCGCGGGGTGAAGGCCGTTCAGGCCCACTCGCTCCGCGCGGCGTCACCCATCCGGCGCTCCTCGCGCTCCAGCCGGTGGCCGAGCGCCGCCGCCAGGTTGACCCCGACGATGCCGGCCCAGGCGATCACCACGCCGAAGCCGTCCATCACGGTGATGCCGATCCCGGTCAGCGGGACCGCCAGCACCAGCGAGAAGTACGGCAGCTTGGAGCGGCCGCCCCGGAACGGGCGGTGCTGCGGGAGGCCGTCGCGGTCGCGGGCCGCGAGCCGCTCGGCGACCCGCTGCTCGACCCGGGCGTCCAACCGGGCGTCGACCCGGGCCAGGAACGAGTCCACCAGCTCGGACTCGTACTCCGGGCCCAGCTCGCGGCGGGCTTCCAGGGCGGCGTCGAGGTCACGGCGGACCTCGGAAGGCTGGGGCTGCATGCCACCAGGCTGGTGCCCGCACGGCCGGGCGGTCCAGCGGGACCGGTGGCTCCCAGGGGTAAATCAGGGTCATCCCTGAGGGCACCCCGTCGTCGGCCTCATTCCGGTATACGAGAACATCATTGCCGTCCGAGCATCCGTTCCTGCACAGTCGACCGGACGCCCACCGCCCGAAGGGACCCCACCATGACCGAGCCGTCCCTGGGCCCGTCCGCCCGACTCCTCGAACTGTTCGACGGCCACCGCCTGACGCCCACTCAGCGCCGGATCGCGCACGCCCTGGTCCGCCACGCCGCCGAGGCGCCGTTCCTGTCCAGCGTGGAGGTGGCCGAGTTGGCCGGGGTCAGCCAGCCCTCGGTCACCCGGTTCGCGGTGGCGCTCGGCTACGACGGCTACCCGGCGCTGCGCCGGCGGCTGCGCGAGCTCGGCGGTGAGCCGGCCCCGCCGGAGACCCCCACCGAGGCGGTGCGCAACGAGCACCAGCAGGCGGTGCTCGCCGAGATCGCCCATCTGCGCCGGCTCGCCGAACTGCTCGCCGACCCGGAGCCGATCGTCCGGGCCGCCCGGCTGCTGGCCGCCTCCCGCCCGCTGCCGGTGCTGGGCCTGCGGGCCGCCTCCGCCCAGGCGCGGGGCTTCGCCTACTTCGCGGCCAAGGTGCACCCCGACATCCGGCTGCTCGACGAGGGCGGCACGATGCTCGCCGACCGGATCGAGCAGGCCGCCGCGGCCGGTGCCAGTGCACTGCTCTGCTTCGCCCTGCCGCGGTACCCGCGCGAGCTGATGGACGCGCTCACGGTGGCCCGGGACTGCGGCCTGACGGTGCTCACCGTGGCCGACAGCGCCTTCGCGCCGGTGGCCAAGCTCTCCGACCTGATCCTGCCCGCCGAGGTGGGCACCGGCCTGGTCTTCGACACCGCCTGTGCGCCGATGGTGCTCGGCCGGGTGCTGCTGCAGACGATGTGCGACGAACTGCCGGGCGCCGAGGCCCGGTTGGAGGCGATCGAGCAGTCCGCGGCGGCCCGAGGACTGTTCCTGGAGTAAACCGGGCATCCCCTCGGTGGAACCAACGGGGGTGTGTCGCCGTGCGCGTGATCCATGAGATGAGACAGGTCGGCCGGCTCGCCTCCGGCGCCCAGGAGTGGGTCTGCCCCAGCTGCGGCCGGCGGGTCGCGCTGGCCGATCCGCCGGCACCCGCCCTCACCGTGCTGGACCCGGGCGACGAGAGCGCCGTCCACATCGGCGTCACCGCACCCGGCCGTGCCACCGCCAATCCCGGCGAGCCCTACGGCCTGGGCCCCGTCCAGGAGATCCCGCGCCCGCCCACCCTGCCGATGCTGCCCGCCGACTCCGCCCGGACAGAGGCCGCCGACCGGGCGTGGCTGGCCGAGATCGGCATCGACTGGGGTGACGGGGAAGCTGCTTGACGGTGGGTCAGGCGTAGCGGGGAAGGCCCTCGGTCTGCAGCTCGCCGGGTAGCGGCGGCGGCAGGGGAACCGGGTCCCCGTAGATGCCGTGCAGGACACCCTGGTAGCTGCCATCTCGAGGGTGGCTGTAGAGCGTCCACGTGCCGTGCCGTGGATCGACGGCGAGTAGCAGTGGAGCACCGGCGGTGGCGTACCACTCGGTCTTGTTGGTGATGTCCTTCGCCCGCTCCGACTTGGAGATCACCTCCACGGCCAGTTCGGCGTCGCGCGCATCGGCGAGCCACTCGTCGTCCTCGTCCCAGTCGGTCGGAAAGACCACGAGGTCGGGAGTCGCATAGTCCTCATCGTCGTCGGGCATGGCCAGCGAGGAGACCTCGTAGGCGCCGTAGCCCTTGGGCAACCGGAGTGCGAGCTGGTCACGCAGCCTGCGCACGGTTCCGGCGTGCTTGCCGCGCGGCGTGGGGGACATCACCAGGGTTCCTCCGATGATCTGCACACGGAGACCGGTGCTCTCCTCGATCCGCTCGGCGGCCTCGCGAAGCCGACCTGGTACCACGGGGATCGCTGTGGCCACGGTGTCCTCCACTGTCGCGGGCTGAAGCTCGGCGATTTCAGGGTATCGCTCACGGGTGACGGGAATCGGGTGCTGATCGGACCCGCGCGGGTCTGGTCGAGCCTCGACTGATTGGATATATTCAGACTGCTCAATCCTGAATGAATCCATCCGCAAGGAGGCCGCCATGGCGGAGCAGCAGATCAGCGGTGCGCGCGAGGTGCGTGCGGCGCGCGGGACGGGCCTGACCGCCCAGGGCTGGCAGCAGGAGGCCGCCCTGCGGATGCTCATGAACAACCTCGATCCCGAGGTCGCCGAGCACCCGTCGAAGCTCGTCGTCTACGGCGGCACCGGCAAGGCGGCGCGGGACTGGCGGTCCTTCGACGCGATGGTGAAGACCCTGCGCGGGCTGAAGCAGGACGAGACCATGCTGGTGCAGTCCGGCCGCCCGGTCGGCGTGATGCAGACCCACGAGTGGGCGCCGCGGGTGATCCTCGCCAACTCCAACCTGGTCGGCGACTGGGCCAACTGGGAGGAGTTCCGCCGCCTGGAGAGCCTCGGGCTCACCATGTACGGCCAGATGACCGCCGGCTCCTGGATCTACATCGGCACCCAGGGCATCCTCCAGGGCACCTACGAGACCTTCGCCGCCGTCGCCAACAAGCGCTTCGGCGGCAGCCTGGAGGGCACCATCACCCTCACCGCCGGCCTCGGCGGCATGGGCGGCGCCCAGCCGCTGGCCGTCACCATGAACGGCGGCGTGGCGATCTGCGTCGACTGCGACCCGTCCCGGATCTCCCGCCGGATCGAGCACCGCTACCTGGACGTCGAGGCGGACAACCTGGAGCACGCCCTGGAGCTGGCCACCGCCGCCCGGGACAAGAAGCAGCCGCTCTCCATCGGCCTCCTGGGCAACGCCGCCGAGCTGTTCCCGCGGCTGCTGGCGATGGACGCGCCGATCGACATCGTCACCGACCAGACCAGCGCCCACGACCCGCTGTCCTACCTGCCGCTCGGCGTGGCCTTCGAGGACATGGCCGACTACGCGGCGAGCAAGCCGGCCGAGTTCACCCAGCGCTCGCGCGAGTCGATGGCCAAGCACGTGGAGGCGATGGTCGGCTTCCTGGACCGCGGCGCCGAGGTCTTCGACTACGGCAACTCGATCCGCGGTGAGGCCCAACTGGCGGGCTACGACCGCGCGTTCGCCTTCCCCGGCTTCGTGCCGGCGTACATCCGCCCGCTGTTCTGCGAGGGCAAGGGCCCGTTCCGCTGGGCCGCGCTCTCCGGCGACCCGCAGGACATCCACAAGACCGACAAGGCCGTGCTCGACCTCTTCCCGGAGAACGAGTCGCTGGCCCGCTGGATCAAGATGGCCCAGGAGAAGGTGCACTTCCAGGGCCTGCCGGCGCGGATCTGCTGGCTCGGCTACGGCGAGCGCGACAAGGCCGGCGAGCGGTTCAACGACATGGTGGCCGGCGGCGAGCTGTCCGCCCCGATCGTGATCGGCCGCGACCACCTGGACTGCGGCTCGGTCGCCTCCCCGTACCGCGAGACCGAGGCCATGCTGGACGGCTCCGACGCGATCGCCGACTGGCCGCTGCTCAACGCCATGATCAACGTGGCGTCCGGCGCCTCCTGGGTGTCGATCCACCACGGCGGCGGCGTCGGCATCGGCCGCTCGATCCACGCCGGCCAGGTCACGGTGGCCGACGGCACCCCGCTGGCCGGCGAGAAGATCCGCCGGGTGCTCACCAACGACCCGGGCATGGGCGTGATCCGGCACGTGGACGCCGGCTACGACCGGGCGGGTGAGGTCGCCGCCGAGCGGGGCGTCCACATCCCCATGAACCAGCACAGCCCGATGGGCGAGCTGTGACGCTGCCGAGCTTCGAGGAGATGTGGGCGGAGCTGCTCCCCGTGGGCCGCTCCGCCGCCTCCGGCGGCTACCGCCGGCACGCCTGGAACACCGCCGACGCCGAGTGCCGGGCCTGGTTCGAGCAGCAGGCCCGTTCTCGTGGCCTGACGTACGAGCGGGACCGCAACGGCAACCAGTGGGCCTGGCTGGGCGATCCGCAGGGCGAGGGGGCGATCGTCACCGGCTCGCACCTGGACTCGGTGCCGGACGGCGGCGCCTTCGACGGACCGCTGGGCGTGGTCTCGTCGTTCGCCGCCCTGGACCGGCTGCGGGAGCGCGGGGCGCGGTTCACCAAGCCGCTGGCGATCGTCAACTTCGGGGACGAGGAGGGCGCCCGGTTCGGGGTGGCCTGCGTCGGCTCCCGGCTGAGCGCCGGCGTGCTCACCCCCGAGCAGGCCCGCGAGCTGCGCGACGCCGACGGCACCCGGCTGCCGGACGCCATGGAGCGGGCCGGTCAGGACCCGACCGCGATCGGCGCCGACGCCGAGCGGCTCGCCCGGATCGGCGCCTTCGTGGAGCTGCACGTCGAGCAGGGCCGCTACCTGACCGAGGACCGGCCGGTCGGCGTGGCGTCCGCGATCTGGCCGCACGGCCGCTGGCGGTTCGACTTCCACGGCGAGGCCAACCACGCCGGCACCACCCGGCTGGACGACCGCCACGACCCGATGCTCACCTACGCCAACACCGTGCTCGCGGCCCGCAAGAAGGCCCGGCTGGCCGGCGCGCTGGCCACCTTCGGCAAGATCGCGGTGGAGCCCAACGGCACCAACGCCATCGCCTCCCTGGTGCGCGGCTGGCTGGACTCCCGGGCCGCCGACGAGGCCACCCTCACCGAGCTGGTCGAGCAGATCCACCGGGCGGCCGCCGAGCGCGGCGAGCGGGACGGGGTCAAGGTCGAGCTGGTCCGCGAGTCCTACACCCCGGTGGTGGAGTTCGACGGACCGCTGCGCGACCGGCTGGCCCGCACCCTGCACGGCGCTCCGGTGCTGCCCACCGGTGCGGGACACGACGCCGGAATCCTGGCATCCGCCGTTCCGACCGCCATGCTGTTCGTACGTAACCCGAGCGGTGTGTCGCACTCGCCGGCCGAGCACGCCGAACTCGCCGACTGCCTGGCGGGCGTGTCGGCGCTGGCGGACGTCCTGGAGGACCTGGCATGTCAGTAGCGAAGACGTACTGGGCCGAGCAGGCCTGGCTGCCGCACGTCAACGGGCCGGTGGTGGAGCCGGACGTGCTGGTCGAGGTGGCCGCCGACGGCCGGATCGCCCGGGTGGTGCCGGACAGCGGGCCCTGCCCGCCCGGCGCCGTCCGGCTGGCCGGCCTGCTGGTGCCCGGCCAGGCCAACGCCCACTCGCACGCCTTCCACCGGGCGCTGCGCGGCACCGTGCAGGTGGGCTCCGGCACCTTCTGGACCTGGCGCGACACCATGTACCGGTTCGCCGCCGCGCTCGACCCGGACAGCTACCTGGCGCTGGCCACCGCGGTCTACGCCGAGATGGCGCTGGCCGGGATCACCGCGGTCGGCGAGTTCCACTACCTGCACCACGCCCCGGGCGGCACCCGCTACGCCGACCCGAACGCGATGGGCGAGGCGCTGATCGAGGCCGCCGCCCGGGCCGGCATCCGCATCACCTTGCTGGACACCTGCTACCTCTCGTCCGGCTTCGGCGCCGAACTGACCAAGCCACAACAGCGGTTCGGCGACGGCGACGCGGAGGCCTGGGCGCAGCGGGCCGGCGCGCTGACCCCGCGCGAGCACGCCCGGATCGGCGCGGCCATCCACTCGGTGCGCGCCGTGCCGGCCGAGCAGTTGGGCACCGTCGCGCACTGGGCGGCGATGCGCAAGGCCCCGCTGCACGTCCACCTGTCCGAGCAGACCGCCGAGAACGACGCCTGCCTCACCGCGCACGGCGTCACCCCGACCCGGTTGCTCGCCGACCACGGGGTGCTCGGCCCGCGCACCAGCGCGGTGCACGCCACCCACCTCACCGAGGAGGACATCAAGCTGCTCTCGGACTCCTCCACGGTGATCTGCATGTGCCCGACCACCGAGCGGGACCTCGCCGACGGCATCGGCCCGGCCCGCCAACTGGCCCGCGCCGGCTGCCCGGTGACCCTGGGCAGCGACAGCCATGCGGTGATCGACCCGTTCGAGGAGGCCCGCGCGCTGGAGCTCAACGAGCGGCTGCGCACCCGCACCCGAGGGCACTGGACCGCCAACGCGCTGCTGCGGGCCGGCACCGAGGACGGGCACGCCTCGCTCGGCTGGCCCGAGGCCGGGCGGATCGAGGCCGGGGCGCTGGCCGACTTCACCGTGCTCGCACTGGACTCGGTGCGCACCGCCGGCCCAACCCCGCGGCTCGGCGTCGAGACCGCCGTCTTCGCCGCCTCGGCCGCCGACGTGCGGCACGTGGTGGTCGGCGGCCGGCAGATCGTCATCGACGGGGTGCACACCCTGGTGCCCGACGTCGCGTCGGCACTGCAGACCTCCATCTCCGCTCTGAAGGTTTCATGACCAGCACGCTCATCACGAACATCGGCACCCTGGTCACCAACGACCCGTCCCATCCCGGGCTGCTCGGCCTCGTCGAGGACGCCGCCGTGGTGCTGGACGGCTCGGTGGTCACCTGGACCGGGCGGGCCGCCGACGCACCCGCCGCCGACCAGCGGTTCGACGCGGCGGGGCGGGCGCTGCTGCCCGGTTTCGTGGACTCGCACGCCCACCTGGTCTTCGCCGGCGACCGCACCGCCGAGTTCAACGCCCGGATGTCCGGCCAGGCCTACACCGCGGGCGGCATCCGCACCACGGTGGCCGCCACCCGGGCCGCGACCGACGCCGAACTGGACGCCAACGTGGGCCGGTTCATCGCCGAGGCGCTGCGCCAGGGCACCACCACGGTGGAGTGCAAGTCCGGCTACGGCCTGACCGTGGCCGACGAGGCCCGCGCCCTGCGGATCGCCGGGGCGCACACCCCGGAGACCACCTACCTCGGTGCCCACGTGGTGGCTCCGGAGTTCGCCGACGACCCGGCGGGCTACGTCGACCTGGTCACCGGCGAGATGCTGGACGCCTGCGCCCCGCACGCCCGTTGGGTGGACGTCTTCTGCGAGCGCGGCGCCTTCGACGGCGACCAGGCGCGGGCGGTCCTGACCGCCGGGCTGGAGCGCGGGCTGGTGCCCCGGGTGCACGCCAACCAGCTCGGCCACGGGCCGGGCGTGCAGCTGGCGGTGGAACTGGGGGCCGCCTCGGCGGACCACTGCACCCACCTGACGGATGCCGACGTCGCCGCGCTGGCCGACTCCACCACGGTGGCCACGCTGCTGCCCGGTGCCGAGTTCTCCACCCGGGCGCCCTACCCCGACGCCCGCCGGCTGCTCGACGCCGGTGCCACCGTGGCGCTGTCCACCGACTGCAACCCGGGCTCCAGCTTCACCAGCTCGATGGCCTTCTGCATCGCGGTGGCCGTGCGCGAGATGGGCATGACCCCGGACGAGGCCGTGCACGCCGCCACCGCCGGCGGCGCCCGCGCGCTGCGCCGCACCGACGTCGGCCGGATCGCCCCCGGCGCCCGCGCCGACCTGCTGCTGCTGGACGCGCCGTCACCGGTGCACCTCGCCTACCGCCCCGGCGTCCCGCTCACCGCCGCCGTGTGGCGGGCGGGCGTCCGGGAGGTGTGACGGCCGGTCAACGCAAGGTGGGCCGGCACCCCCCGGGCGGGTGCCGGCCATCACCTGGAGACGATCTTGCAGCCCATCGCCGCCCAGCACCATCCGCCGATCGACGGGGCCGATCGGCGGGGGCGGGCGGAGTGACCGTCAGCGCGGCGCGTACCGCTTGAACTCGCCCGAGTCGATCACCCAGTCGCCGACCTTCACCTGGTCGCCGAAGACGTAGTCGTGGGTGGCCCGGTAGCGCGGCCCGTCCGGCCCGTCCGCCGGGTCGCTGCACACCCGGACGGTGCCCTTGCGGGGGTCGATCAGGAGGTAGAGCGGGATGCCCATCGCGGGGTAGTCCCGCATCTTCTCCACGTAGTCGTTGGAATGGTTTGACGGCGAGACCACCTCGGCGACCAGCAGCAGCACACGAGGGTCGATCTTGTCGTCGAACTCTTCGAGGACCGCCTCCGAGGCGACGATCAGATCAGGCATGCGCAGTATGCCCAGAGCCGGGTCCTCGATGTCGCCGCCGGTGAGGGCCACCAGGTCGCCGGTCAGTTGGTGGTCCAGCTGGCGCCGCAACCGCATGGCATTCAGCTCATGGGGCGTGGACGACGACATCACCATGGTGATCGCGCCATCCCGGATCTCGATCTTCCGGACCAGGTCGCCGTACTGCTCCATCAGCTCGTCGGCGACGGCCCGGAGCCGCGCGTAGTTCACGCCGCTCAGCGTAGTCGCCCGGACACGCCGGTGGCCCGGCACGCGGATCGCGTGCCGGGCCACCTGGGGCGGGGTGCGTCAGTGCACGTCGCCCATGAGCCGGATGACCTTCTTGCGGTACATCACCAGGGCCACACCGGCGATCAGGGCGGCGACGCCCTGGATCGCGAAGTACCAGGTGGAACCGGTGGCGTTGCCGAGGCCGAGCTGGAGGACGGCGGCCACGCAGTCACCGGCGGTGACGGCGAGGAACCAGACGCCCATCATCTGGCTGGCGTACTTGGCCGGGGCCAGCTTGGTGGTGACCGAGAGGCCGACCGGGGAGAGGGTCAGCTCGCCGACCGTCTGGACCAGGTAGACGAAGGCCAGCCAGAGCGGCGTCACCTTCACGCCACCGGAGGCCGCGGCCATCGCCAGCATCATCACGATGAACGAGGCGCCGATCATCAGCAGACCGATCGCGAACTTCATCGTGGTGCTGGGGTTCTTGGACCGGCGGGACAGCCAGACCCAGAGCCAGGCGAAGACCGGGGCCAGCGCCATGATGTAGAGCGGGTTCAGCGACTGGAACCAGCTGGACGGGAAGTGGTGGCCGAAGAGCGACAGGTTGGTGCTGTCGTCGGCGAAGACGCTCAGCGTGGAGCCGGACTGGTCGTAGATCATCCAGAACACGGCGGCGACCACGAAGAACCAGATGTAACCGCTGATCTTCGACTGCTCGGTGGCGGTGAGCTCCTTGTCCCGCTTGAAGCGGGCGAAGACGGCCACCGGGATCGCGATGCCGGCGATGGACAGCGGCCAGACCGCCCAGTCGATGGTGAACTGGCCGGAGACGGCCAGCACGCCGTAGAAGACCGCGGCCGCGGCCAGCCACAGGCCGCCCTTGCGCAGCAGGGCACCCTTCTCGGCAGCGGTGAGGGGCGAGCTGACCTCGTCGCTCTTCGCGCTCAGGTGGCGGCTGCCCAGCAGGTACTGGGTCAGACCCAGGGCCATGCCGATACCGGCCAGGGCGAAGCCCAGGTGCCAGTTCACGCTCTGGCCGACGGTGCCGATGACCAGCGGGGCGGCGAAGGCACCGAGGTTGATGCCCATGTAGAAGATGGTGAAGCCGCCGTCCCGGCGCGGGTCGTTCGGCCCGTCGTAGAGGTGGCCGACCATCGTGGAGATGTTGGCCTTCAGCAGGCCGGAGCCGACCGCGATGAAGACCAGGCCGACGAAGAAGCTCGCCTCGACCGGCACGGCCAGCAGGAAGTGGCCGATCATGATGATCGTGCCGCCCAGCGCCACGGTCTTGCGGGCGCCGAGGAAGCGGTCGGCGATCCAGCCGCCCGGAAGGGCGAGCAGGTACACCATGGCGTTGTAAACGCTGTAGATCGCGGTCGCCAGAGCGACCTTCATTCCCAGGCCGCCGTGGTTGGTGCCGGCGACCATGTAGAGCACCAGCAGGGCTCGCATGCCGTAGAAGCTGAAGCGCTCCCAGGTCTCGGTCATGAAGAGCGTGGCGAGTCCTCGGGGGTGCCCGAAGAAGGTCTTGCCGCCAGAAGGAGCGCCCGGCTTGCGGCCGGCGTCCAGGGTGGTGGTTGACGCCATCAGTGGTTGTTCCTTGCCTGACTGTATGGGACGCCCCCGCCCCAAGGGGATGGTGGGCGGGGGACGTGCTCACACGGTGTAGTCCTGCTCGCTGCTCGGGCAGGGGCACCGCGGTGCGTGCCGCGGGGACTTAGCCACTGTACGTCGCGCTATTCCACGACATGACGGGACAAAAGACACCGGGTGAATAACAGAAGGATCAAGGCGGCCCCGACTGGGTGCGGAAATCGATGGTAATGCAGCGCTGGCTCCTTCGAAGACAAGGTCGAATAGAGGCAACTCTGTCCGCTGCGGGTGTGGCACCGAAGGCCGACCGTTATCTGATCTTGGTTTGGCGACTACCGACTGTGAACTAGTTCACAGCCATCCGGGGCTGTTCATACGTTTGAACGGGTGGGTCGCCCTCGCGCCGTTCGAGCGACGCGCGCCGGGCGCGTGCACCGTTCACCAGGCGGCCGGGGACTGATCGAGGGGCCGTGGGCCGACTACCATCGCCCCCATGACCTGTGTGCTGCTCGCTGAGGACGATCCGGCAATCTCCGAACCGCTGGCCCGTGCGCTGCGTCGCGAGGGCTACGAGGTACTGGTCCGTGAGGACGGCCCGGCCGCTCTGGAAGCGGGCCTGGAGGAGGAGGTCGACCTGATCGTCCTCGACCTCGGCCTGCCCGAGATGGACGGCTTGGAGGTCTGCCGCCGGCTGCGCGCCGACGGTCGCAGCTGCCCGGTGCTGGTCCTCACCGCCCGGGCCGACGAGGTGGACACCGTGGTCGGCCTGGACGCCGGCGCCGACGACTACGTGACCAAGCCGTTCCGGCTGGCCGAGCTGCTCGCCCGGGTCCGGGCCCTGCTGCGGCGCGGCAACGTGGACTCCCTCTCCACCGGCGCGCACGGCGTGCGGATCGACATCGAGTCGCACCGCGCCTGGGTCGGCGAGGAGGAGCTCACCCTCTCCGCCAAGGAGTTCGAGCTGCTGCGGGTGCTGGTGCGGGACGCCGGCCGGGTGGTGACCCGGGAGGACATCATGCGCCAGGTCTGGGACACCACCTGGTGGACCTCGACCAAGACGCTGGACATGCACATCTCCTGGCTGCGCAAGAAGCTCGGCGACGACGCCACCAACCCGCGCTACATCGCCACCGTGCGCGGCGTCGGCTTCCGCTTCGAGAAGAACTGACGCACCGCTGGATCCGGCGCGCCCACACCGCGCCGGACCGTTGAAAGGGAAGCAGGACCCACCCGCGTGAAGCGCCGAATGATCAACTCGCTGCTCGGCGTGGTCCTCGTGGTGGTCACGGTGTTCTGCGTGCCGCTCGCCCTGGTCGAGAAGCAGAGCATCACCAGCACCGCGCAGAACCGGGTGGACGCGGCCGCCGTGCGGCTGCTCGGCCTGGTGGAGGCCCGGCTGGCGGCCGGCGAACCGGTCACCGGTGAGCGGATCGGCACCGGCGTGGTGGAGGGCGACTACGCCGAGATCAGCGTGCCGGGCCGACCGCCGGTGGCCATCGGCGACCAGCCGACCGGCGGCCGCCCGCTGCACGCCACCGAGACCGGCCCGCACGGGGAGTCGGTGACGGTGGAGCAGTCCCGCCGCGACGTCGACCGCGACACCGCCAACATGCTGCTGCTGATCGGCCTGGTGGCGCTGCTGGCGGTGGCGGCCGCGGTGGCGCTGGCGCTCTGGCAGGCCCGCCGGCTGACCCGACCGCTGATCGACCTGGCGGAGACCGCCGAGCGGCTCGGCTCCGGCGACCCGCGCCCGCGCGACCGCCGCTACGGGGTGCCCGAACTGGACCGGGTCGCGGAGGTGCTGGACGGCAGCGCCGAGCGGATCGGCCGGATGCTCACCGCCGAGCGGCGGCTCGCCGCCGACGCCTCGCACCAGCTGCGCACCCCGCTGACCGCGCTGTCGATGCGGCTGGAGGAGATCACCACGCTGGCCCACCAGCCGGAGACGGTGCGCGAGGAGGCCACCATCGCGCTGCAGCAGGTGGAGCGGCTGACCGACGTGGTGCAGCGGCTGCTCACCAACCAGCGCGACACCCACGGCCCGTCGGCCGGCGGCTTCGACCTCGACGAGGTGGTCAAGCAGCAGGCCGAGGAGTGGTCGGCGTCACTGCGCGGCACCGGGCGGCGGCTGGTCACCGAGGGGCTGAGCCACGTGCACGCGACGGGCACCCCGGGCACGGTCTCCCAGGTGCTGGCCACGTTGATCGAGAACTCGCTGATGCACGGCGGCGGCACGGTCACCCTGCGGGTGCGGCCGTCGGGCAGTTCGGTGGTGGTGGAGGTCCAGGACGAGGGCCAGGGCGTGCCGGCCGAGCTGGGCAACCGGGTCTTCGAAAGGGCCGTCAGCGGGCGCAACTCCACCGGCATCGGCCTGGCGGTGGCCCGCGACCTGGCCGAGGCGGACGGCGGGCGGCTGGAACTGCTCTCGCTCAAGCCGCCGGTCTTCGCGCTCTTCCTGCCGCGCGGCGGCGCGGTGGTGAAGTCGGACTGAATCAGCTGTTGCTGTACTGCTGAACCGGCTGGTCGGCGAGGATCCGCTCGGCCTGGGCGACCACGGTCGGCTCGGTCAGCTCGGGCATCGTCTTGAACACCCAGGTGCGGTAGGAGAAGAAGCGGAACAGCGTGGCGATCCCGGTGCCGACCACCTTGGAGCCGTTGTAGGCGACGGTGCCGGTCATCGCCAGCGTGTAGGTGGTGAACCAGACGGTGCCGTTCTCGATCAGCAGGCCGATGGCGCTGAACAGCAGGAAGAGGGTGATCTCGCGGCGGCGCGAGGCGGCGTCGCTGTCCCGGTAGACCCAGTAGCGGTAGCCGACGTAGTTGGCCGCGATCGCCACGATGGTGCCGATCACCGAGCAGCGCACCGGAGCCCAGTGGGTGGCGTGCAGCACGGCGTTGGAGACCCCGAAGTTCACGGCGATGCCGCCCAGACCCACTATCGCGAACTGGAGCACCTCTCCGGAGGCGCCGCGCAGCCGCTGGACGAGGGAGGGGCGTCGATGTGCACCGGTCTTGGTCATCCGAGGAGGTCTCCTGATTCCTGGCACTGGGCGATCCAGGCTACCGGCTCGCCATGAGGGCCCAAGCGCGGGACGACGCCCCGGGCGCCCCTGCCACGCCCCCGCGCCCGCCGGTGCACCCGCCCCGACCGGCCCGGATATCCTGGCAGCGTGACTTTTCCGGGCAGCGCGAAATTTCCAGTGGTGGGCATGGTCGGTGGCGGCCAGCTGTCCCGCATGACGCACGACGCCGGCATTCCGCTCGGCATCCGCTTCAAGCTCCTCGCCGACACCCCGCAGGACTCCGCGGCCCAGGTGGTCGGCGAGACCGTCCTCGGGGACTACCGGGACCTCGAGGCGCTGCGGGCCTTCGCGGCCGGCTGCGACGTGGTCACCTTCGACCACGAGCACGTGCCCACCGAGCACCTGAAGGCCCTGCAGGCCGACGGCGTGGTGGTCCGCCCCGGCCCCGACGCGCTGGTCAACGCCCAGGACAAGGGTGTGATGCGGGCCAGGCTGGACTCCATCGGGGTGCCCTGTCCGCGGCACCGCCTGGTCGCCGACCCGGCCGATGTCACCGCCTTCGCCCACGAGGGCTCCGGGTACCCGGTGGTGCTGAAGACCGTCCGCGGCGGCTACGACGGCAAGGGCGTCTGGGTGGTGGCCGACGAGCAGCAGGCGAAGGCCCCGTTCCTGGCCGGCGTGCCGGTGCTCGCCGAGGAGAAGGTCGACTTCGTCCGCGAGCTGGCCGCCAACGTGGTGCGCTCGCCCAGCGGCCAGGCGGTCGCCTACCCGGTGGTGGAGAGCGTCCAGGAGGACGGCGTCTGCGCCGAGGTCACCGCGCCCGCCCCCGAGCTCGACCCGGCGCTGGCCGTCGAGGCCCAGGAGCTGGCCCTGCGGATCGCCGGCGAGCTGGACATCACCGGCCACCTGGCGGTCGAGCTGTTCCAGACCGGGGACGGCCGGATCCTGGTCAACGAGCTCGCCATGCGCCCGCACAACTCCGGCCACTGGTCGATCGACGGCGCGGTCACCTCGCAGTTCGAGAACCACCTGCGCGCGGTGCTGGACCTGCCGCTCGGAGACCCCCGCCCGCGCGCCCGGTGGACCGTGATGGTCAATGTGCTCGGCGGCGACTACCCCGACATGTACCACGCCTTCCTGCACTGCATGGCCCGCGACCCGGGCCTGCGGATCCACATGTACGGCAAGGACGTGAAGCCCGGCCGCAAGGTCGGTCACGTCACCGTCTTCGGGGACGACCTCGACGACGTGCGCGAGCGGGCGCGGCACGCGGCCGCCTACCTGAGAGGCACCATCACCGAATGAGCGTGAGCGACACCCCCCTCGTCGGCATCGCCATGGGCTCCGACTCCGACTGGTCCGTCATGGAGGCCGCCGCCCAGGCGCTCGACGAGTTCGAGGTGCCCTACGAGGTCAACGTGCTCTCCGCACACCGGATGCCCCGCGAGATGATCGCCTACGGCGAGCAGGCGCACACCCGCGGCCTCAAGGCGATCATCGCCGGGGCCGGCGGTGCCGCGCACCTGCCGGGCATGCTGGCCTCGGTCACCCCGCTGCCGGTGATCGGCGTGCCGGTGCCGCTGCGCTACCTGGACGGCATGGACAGCCTGCTCTCCATCGTGCAGATGCCGGCCGGCGTGCCGGTGGCCACCGTCTCGGTGGCCGGGGCCCGCAACGCCGGCCTGCTGGCGGTGCGCATGGTCGCCGCCTTCGACCAGGAGCTGACCGAGAAGATGGTCGACTTCCAGCACGACCTGAACGCCCAGGCCACCGAGAAGGGCAAGAAGTTGCGCGCCAAGGTGGCCGGTTCCACGTCCTTCGGCTTCGCCAAGTAGTTACATGGGGAGATGACTTCTCCCGAACAGCTCTCCCGGGCCCGAGCCCTGCTCGCCGCCGCGCCCGTGGTGGACGGTCACAACGACCTGCCCTGGGCGATGCGCACGCAGGCCGGCTACGACCTGGACGCCGTGGACCTGGCGGCCGACCAGCGGCACCGCCTGCACACCGACCTCGACCGGTTGACCGCCGGCGGGGTCGGTGCGCAGTTCTGGTCGGTCTACGTGCCCTGCGAACTGAGCGGCGATCAGGCGGTCAGCGCCACCCTGGAACAGATCGACTTCGTGCGGGCCCTGGTGGACCGGTTCCCGGAGCGGCTGCGGTTGGCGCTGACCGCCGACCAGGTCGAGGCGGCCCGGGCGGACGGGCGGATCGCCTCGCTGCTGGGCGCCGAGGGCGGCCACAGCATCAACTCCTCGCTGGCCACGCTGCGGGCGCTCCACGAGCTGGGGGTGCGCTACCTGACGCTCACCCACAACTCGAACACGCCGTGGGCCGACTCCGCGACCGACGAGCCGTCAGCCGGCGGGCTGACCCGGTTCGGTGAGGAGGTGGTCCGCGAGATGAACCGGCTAGGCATGCTGGTCGACCTCTCGCACACCTCGCCCGACACCATGCGCGCGGCCCTGCGGGTCACCGCGGCACCGGTGCTCTTCTCGCACTCCTCCTCCCGCGCGGTCAGCGACCACCCGCGCAACGTCCCGGACGACGTGCTCGCCCAGTTGCCGGCCAACGGGGGCGTGGCGATGGCCACCTTCGTGCCCCACTTCATCGACGCCCGGACCCGGGAGTGGACCGCCAGGGCCGCCGCGGAACTGGAGGCGCACGGCTTCCGCCCGCTGGACCACACCCCCGAGGCGATGAAGGTGCTGCACGCCTTCGAGGAGCGCGAGCGGCGCCCGGTCACCACGACGGCCGTCGTCGCCGACCACCTGGACCACATGCGCGAGGTGGCCGGCATCGACCACCTGGGCATCGGCGGCGACTTCGACGGCACCGCCTACACCCCGGCCGGTCTGGACGACGTCTCCGGCTACCCCAACCTGGTCGCCGAACTGCTCGACCGCGGCTGGTCCGAGGCCGACCTCTCCAAGCTGACCTGGCAGAACGCCCTTCGGGTGCTGCGCGCCGCCGAGGACGTGGCCCGCGACCTGCGGGCCACCCGCCGCCCCTCCATCGCCACCCTGGCGGAGCTGGACGGCTGAGCGCCCCGCCCCGGGCGCGCCGTCCCGCAGCGGGGCCGCCCTCCCGCGGTGGGCGCGGTCAGCCGAGCAGCGGGATCTCGATGGCCGGGCACTTGTCCATCACCATGTCCAGCCCGGCCGCCGTGGTGCGCTCGAAGGCCGCCTCGTCCACCACGCCGAGCTGGAACCAGACCGCCTTGGCACCGATCGCCACCGCCTCGTCGGCCACCCGGCCGGCCAGCTCGCTGTTGACGAACACGTCGACCACGTCGACGGGGAACGGCACGGCGGCCAGCGACGGGTAGCCCTGCTCGCCGTGCACCGCCTCCGCCCTGGGATGGATCGGCACGATCCGCTTGCCGAAGCGCTGCAGCACCTTGGCGACCCCGAAGGCGGCACGCCGTTCGTTGTTGGACAGCCCGACGACCGCCCAGGTGTCGCCGCTCTGGGTGAGGATCCTGCGGACGGTCGCCGAAGCCCGGAAGTCAGTCATGACCACTGGAACCGCCCCCGCCCGCGACGCATTCCAGCCCCGGCATCAACCGATCGGTTGATGCCGGACATCCATCGTTTCGACGATCGCGAGCCAACCCGATGATCGATCCCGCCGACCCGGTCCGCGCGGGAGATTGGAGTCACGGCGAGAACGCCGCGGACCAACCGAAGGGGAGCCGGTCATGGCCGTCATCGAAGTCGAGCACCTGCACAAGCGGTACGGGCACGTGACGGCGGTGCGGGACGTCTCGTTCCAGGTCGAGCAGGGCGAGATCTTCGGCATCCTCGGCCCCAACGGCGCGGGCAAGACCACCACGGTGGAGTGCCTGTCGGGGCTGCGGCAGGCCGACGGCGGGCGGGTCTCGGTGCTCGGCCTCGACCCGGTCCGGCAGCGGGACGAGCTGCGCCAGGTGCTCGGGGTGCAGCTGCAGTCGAGCGGGCTGCCGGACAAGCTGCGGGTCCGCGAGGCGCTGGAGCTGTACGCCTCGTTCCACCGGCAGCCGGCCGACCCGGTGGAGCTGATGCACCGCCTCGGCCTGGCCGAGAAGGCCGGCGCCCGCTACAAGAAGCTCTCCGGCGGCCAGCAGCAGCGGCTGGCGATCGCGCTGGCGATGATCGGCCGGCCGCGCGCGGTGGTGCTGGACGAGCTGACCACCGGCCTCGATCCGCACGCCCGCCGCACCACCTGGGGGTTGGTCGAGCAGGTCCGCGACACCGGGGTCACGGTGCTGCTGGTCACCCACTTCATGGAGGAGGCGGAGCGGCTCTGCGACCGGGTCGCGCTGATCGACCGCGGCGAGGTGGTCGCGGTGGACACGCCCGCCGGGCTGGCAGCCCGGGCCGGGCAGCGGCAGCGGATGCGCTTCAGGCCGTCCGCCCCGCTGGACGAGGAGCTGCTGCGCGCCCTGCCCGAGGTGGCCGAAGTCGCCTGGCACGGACCAGTGGTGGAGATCAGCGGCACCGGCAACCTGGTGCACGCGGTCACCGCCCAGCTGGCCCGCGCGCAGATCATCGCGGCCGACCTGCGCGTCGAACAGGCCAGCCTGGACGACGCCTTCATCGCCCTGACCGGCCACCCCGACACCGACTGACACCCCGCCACCCGTCCCCCCTCCCCCTCCATCCCTCCCCACGAAGGGCCGGCCCGTCATGTCCACTGTTCTGCACTTCCCCCGCCGAGGTCTGCGCACGCTGACCGCCATCCAGGCCAAGCTGCTGCTGCGGGAGCCGGCCGCGCTGGTCTGGCTCGGCCTGCCGATCGTCCTGGTGGTGGTCTTCGGCAACATCCCGGCCTTCCTGACCCCGGCGGCCGACCTCGGCGGCAAGCGGGTGATCGACGTCTACGTGCCGACCCTGGCCGCGATGGTGCCGCTCTTCCTGGCCTGCACCGCGCTGCCGATGACCATGGCCAGCTGGCGGGAGAAGGACGTGCTGCGTCGGCTCTCGGTCAGCCCCGTGCCGGCGGCGGGGATGCTGGCCGCACTGGTCGCCGTGATGGCCGCGCTGGCGACCGCCGGGGTGGCCGTGATCGTGGCGATCGGCGCGCTCGCCTTCGACGTCTCCACCCCGGGCAACCCCGGTGCGGTGCTCGCCTCCTTCGTGCTGGGCGCCGCCGCGGTGCTCGCGCTCGGCCTGCTGATCGCCGCCCGGGCCCGGACCGGCCCCGCGGCCTCCGCGATGGGAGTGCCGCTGATGATCCTCAACTTCTTCGCCAGCGGTCTCTACTTCCCGGTCGCCCAGATGCCCCACCTGCTGCAGCGGGTCTGCGAGTTCATCCCGTTCGGGGCGGTGACGGCGGCCTGGTCCGGTCAGGGGCAGCTCTGGCAGCACCTGCTGGTGCTGGCCGGCTACACGGCGGTGGCCGGACCGCTCGCGGCCCGCACCTTCCGCTGGGAGTGAGGGCGGTGGCACCGGTCGGCGACCGGACCGCCATGATGGCCGGTGTGACGACGGACGCACCGACTTCCCCGGCGGAGAGCCGCCTCGGCCGGCTCCAGGGCTGGATGCCCCACGTGGGCCTGCTCATCTCCGCGGGGCTGGCCGTCGGCCTCGGCCCGGGCGGCACCGGCGCCCGGGTGCCGGTGGCGGTCCTGACCGTGCTCGCCGCCGCCTGGTACGGGCTGATGGAGGTCGAGCCGCAGGAGTGCGATCGGCGGCGGGTCAAGGCGGTCGTCTTCTACGTCGGCCTGCTGGTGCTGATCGTCGCGCTGGTGACGGTCAGCCCGTACTTCGGCTTCTTCGCCTTCACCGGCTACCTCAAGGTGGCGCTGCTGCCGCGGCGGTTCTGGTGGGCGGGGATCGCGGTCACGGCCGCCGCGATGGCCGCCTGTCAGCTGGGCGGCGTGTGGAACGTGCACGGTGGCCTGGTCGGCATCTACTTCGGCCTGGTGGTGGTCAATGCGCTGATCGCCGGCACGGTCACCCTCAGGTCCATCGAGGAGGACCACCGCAGTCGGCAACGGGCCGCCCACATCGACGAGTTGGCGGAGGCCAACCGGCGCCTGCGGGAGACCATGGCGGAGAACGCCGGGCTGCACGCGCAGTTGGTGGTGCAGGCCCGCGAGGCGGGCGTGCTGGACGAACGGCAGCGGATGGCCGGGGAGATCCACGACACCATCGCCCAGGGGCTGACCGGGATCGTCCGCCAACTGGAGGCCGCCGAGCGGTTCGACGCCGACCCGGAGCGGCGGCTCCACCACGTGGCCACCGCCCGCATGCTGGCCAGGGAGAGCCTGGCGGAGGCCCGCCGCTCGGTCCAGGCGCTGCGGCCCGGCTTGCTGGATCAGGCCCAACTGCCCGAGGCCGTGCACGAGCTGGCTGAGCGCTGGGCGGCCACCTCGGGGGTGACGGCCGGAGTGACGGTCACCGGCACGGCGTTCCCGCTGCCGCCGGCCCTGGAGGTGGTGCTGTTCCGCGCCGCCCAGGAGGGACTGGCCAACATCGCCAAGCACGCCCGGGCCTCCAGGGTCGGACTGACCCTCAGCTACACCCACGAGGTGGTGCTGCTGGACGTGTTGGACGACGGTGTGGGCTTCGAACCGCCCGACGAGGCGGCGGGTGGCGAGAGCTACGGTCTGACGGCGATGCGGCAGCGGTTGCGCCAGGTCGGCGGCAGCCTGGCGATCGAGAGCGCCCCGGGCGAGGGCACCGCGCTCAGCATCAGTGTGCCCGCCCTGCGGGTGCCGGGTGCCGACGGGCCGTTGGAGAATGCACCGTGACCATTCGCCTGCTGATCGTTGACGACCACCCCATCGTGCGCGACGGCCTGCGCGGCGTCTTCGACGGGGATCCCGATTTCGAGGTCGTCGGCGAGGCGGGGAACGGCGCCGAAGGGGTCGACCGGGCGCTGGCGCTGGCGCCGGACGTGGTGCTGATGGACCTGCGGATGCCCGAGGTCGGCGGCGTCGAGGCGATCCGGCGGCTGCGCGACCGGGCGCCGGCCGTGCGGGTGCTGGTGCTGACCACGTACGACAGCGACGCGGATGTGCTGCCGGCGGTCGAGGCCGGCGCCACCGGCTACCTGCTCAAGGACGCGCCGCGCGAGGAACTGGTCCGCGCGGTGCGGGCGGCGCGGGACGGGCAGGCCGTGCTGGCGCCGACGGTCGCGCAGAAGCTCATGGGGCGGATGCGCGAGCCCGCACCCGGGCCGGCCGAGGCGCTGACCGAGCGCGAGCTGGAGGTGCTGCGGCTGGTGGCGGCCGGCAGCACCAACAAGGAGTCGGCGCGCCGGCTGTTCATCAGCGAGGCCACCGTCAAGACCCATCTGCTGCACCTGTACGCCAAACTCGGCGTGCGGGACCGCGCGGCGGCCGTCGCCGAGGGCTACAAGCGCCGGTTGCTCGACTGACGCCGCGTCACTCGCTGAACGGGCGCCCCATCGCGCGGTAGCTCCAGCCCGCGGACCGCCAGCGCGGGCCGTCCAGCACGTTGCGCCCGTCCAGCAGCCGCCGACGGGCGACCACCTCGCCGAGCGCCGCCGGGTCGAGCTCGCGGAACTCCTGCCACTCCGTCAAGTGCAGCACCACATGGGCGCCGGTGACCGCCTCGATGACCGAGTCGGCGTAGCCCAGCGAGGGGAACATCTTGCGGGCGTTGTCCATCGCGCGCGGGTCGTAGACCGTCACCTGGGCGCCCTGCAGCTGGATCTGGGCGGCCACGTTGAGCGCGGGGGAGTCCCGGATGTCGTCCGAGTCCGGCTTGAAGGCGGCGCCGAGCACCGCGACCCGCCGGTCCAGGAAGCCGCCGTCGCACTGCTCGCGGGCCAGCTCGACCATCCTGGAGCGGCGGCGCATGTTGATCGAGTCGACCTCGCGCAGGAAGGTCAGCGCCTGGTCGGCACCGAGCTCGCCGGCCCGTGCCATGAACGCCCGGATGTCCTTGGGCAGGCAGCCGCCGCCGAAGCCGAGGCCGGCGTTGAGGAACCGGCCGCCGATCCGCTCGTCGTAGGAGAGCGCCTTGCTGAGCATCGTGACGTCCGCGCCGGACGCCTCGCAGACCTCGGCCATGGCGTTGATGAAGGAGATCTTGGTGGCCAGGAAGGAGTTGGCGGCGGCCTTGACCATCTCGGCGGTCGGGTAGTCGGTGACCACCAGCGGCACGCCGTCCGCCAGCGGCGTCGCGTAGACCTGGCGCAGCAGCTCCTCGGCCCGGCCGCCCGGACGCACCCCGATCACGATCCGGTCCGGGTGCAGGGTGTCGCCCACCGCGAAGCCCTCGCGCAGGAACTCCGGGTTCCAGGCCAGCTCGACACCGTCACCCGCCGGTGCCAGTGCCGCCAGCCGCTCGGCCAGCCGGCGGGCGCTGCCGACCGGCACCGTGGACTTGCCGACCACCAGGACCGGGCGGGTCAGTTGCGGGGCCAGGGCGTCCACGGCCGCGTCCACGTGGGACATGTCGGCGGCGAACTCGCCCCGGCGCTGCGGGGTGTTGACGCAGATGAAGTGGACGTCGGCGAACTCGCCGACCTCCTCCCAGGAGGAGGTGAAGCGCAGCCGCCCCGTCGAACCGGGGTGCCCGGCGACGTGCTTGACCAGCAGCTCGCTCAGCCCGGGCTCGTACATCGGGACCCGGCCGGCCGCCAGCGAAGCCAGCTTCTCCTGGTCCACGTCGAGCCCCAGCACCTCGAAGCCCAGCTCGGCCAGGCAGGCGGCATGCGTGGCGCCGAGGTAGCCGGTTCCGATGACCGAGATGCGCAGGGCCACAGGGGTTCCCCTTCACGGGCCGCCGGGGTATGACCGGCACGGGCAGGACGAGATGCAGTAGCCGATGGTATCGGCTGGTGCCGTGTCACCCACGTCACGTCCCTGCTACGCAGCGGTAAGGCCTAGAATATGGACTTACTTAACAGTAACTAACGTTCATGTACAGAGGGGTGCACACCATGGCGAGCAGTGCCGACTTCGACCTCTTCCAGATCTCGGAGGAGCACCAGATGCTCCGCGAGACGGTCCGCGCGCTCGCCGAGGCCAAGATCGCCCCGTTCGCGGCCGACGTCGACGAGCACGGCCGCTTCCCGCAGGAGGCCCGGGACGCGCTGGAGGCGAACGACCTGCACGCCGTCCACGTCCCGGAGGAGTACGGCGGCGCCGGTGCCGACGCGCTCGCCACCGTCATCGTGATCGAGGAGGTCGCCCGGGTCTGCGCCTCCTCCTCGCTGATCCCGGCGGTGAACAAGCTGGGCTCGCTGCCGGTGCAGCTCTCCGGCTCCGAGGAGCTGAAGGCCAAGTACCTGGGCGCGCTGGCCCGTGGTGAGGGCATGTTCTCCTACTGCCTCTCCGAGCCGGACGCCGGTTCGGACGCGGCCGGCATGAAGACCCGCGCGGTCCGCGACGGCGACTACTGGGTGCTCAACGGCGTCAAGCGCTGGATCACCAACGCGGGCGTCTCCGACTTCTACACCGTGATGGCCGTCACCGACCCGGAGAAGCGCTCCAAGGGCATCTCCGCGTTCGTGGTGGAGAAGGGCGACGAGGGCGTCTCGTTCGGCGCCCCGGAGAAGAAGCTCGGCATCAAGGGCTCCCCGACCCGCGAGGTCTACCTCGACAACGTCCGGATCCCGGCCGACCGCATGATCGGCGCGGAGGGCACCGGTTTCGCCACCGCGATGAAGACCCTGGACCACACCCGGATCACCATCGCCGCCCAGGCCCTCGGCATCGCCCAGGGCGCGCTCGACTACGCCGCCGGCTACGTCAAGGAGCGCAAGCAGTTCGGCAAGCCGATCGGCGACTTCCAGGGCATCCAGTTCATGCTGGCCGACATGGCGATGAAGCTGGAGGCGGCCCGCCAGCTCACCTACGCCGCCGCCGCCAAGTCGCAGCGGGTCGACTCCGACCTGACCTTCTACGGCGCCGCCGCCAAGTGCTTCGCCTCCGACGTCGCCATGGAGATCACCACCGACGCCGTCCAGCTGCTCGGCGGCTACGGCTACACCCGCGACTACCCGGTCGAGCGGATGATGCGCGACGCCAAGATCACCCAGATTTACGAGGGGACGAACCAGGTCCAGCGGATCGTCATGGCGCGGAACCTTCCGACCGCCTGATTAGAGCCCAAAGCACCAGGTCAGAGGCACCCTTCGGGGTGCCTCTTGGCTTTCCGGATGCTTCCGGCTAGTTCAGCCTGGTTCCGGGCCTCATGCTGGCCAAATGCTGGCCAGGACGGGGCCTCGGAGGGCGGGTTCGGGCCCTGTCTGACTGGGGAGCGCTCGCCGCGCTGCTGACGCTGCCGGATGACTCCTGACGGCGGCAGTGCGTCGCCGGGCGGTGCTCAGAGCGGCAGAGCGGGGCTGACCGACGCTGGCGCCATAGGGCTGCGGCCGGGGAAGCCCCGGACCGGCCTCGTTATGCCAGAACAGGAATATTCGCGTTGCGGCATGGACGCATCAGGCCGCCCGCCGTAACGTCAGAGAGCGAGCCGGGAGACTCCCGGCACAGAGGGGGCCAACTATGGCTGAGAAGCCGGGACTTACTCGTCTGACGGGCCGCCTGTACGGGCCGAACTGCGATGACGACGACTGCCCCAACCTGTACCGCACCGAGAACCGGACGATCGTTGTCCAGGGCGACCTCTACGACGGATTCAAGGCCCCGGCAGGGGAAGGGCTCGTGGAGATCCCGGAGCACGTCCTGAGGGAGGCTGTTCGTGCTCTTGGATGGTGAATCGTGGCGGGAGGTGTTCGACGCCTACCAGCGCGACGCCTGGCGCTTCGAGGCGCAACCGGCGTACACCATGCCGAATGAAGCCGAAAGCGTTGCCCGGTTCCTTCGGGGTGAGCCGAAGCCGGACAGCCACAATGTCCGCTGGCACGAGCGAGTCCGTGCGTACTTGGCGGCCGGAAGGCGAATCGGTCGAGTTCGGATTATCCGCCAGCCGCTGACCGATTATCAGCGTTATCAGTTCGCCTGGGGTATTCCCGGCAACATCGAAGCCGGGGAGGACATTCGCGTTCTCGATGTCACCCATGATGACTACGGGTTGCCGCTCACGGGTCAGGACTGGTGGATGTTCGATGAGGCGCGGATCGTCCACCTGAACTTTCGGCCGGATGGAACGCAGATCAACCGCGAGTTGGTGGATTCTCCGGATGTCGCCCAGTACTTGCGGTGGCGTGATATCTGCCTGGCGCATGCGATTCCGTTCCACCAGTACCTGAAAGAGAATGGGTGACGTTCGATCCTGACGAGCTAGGTCGTTCCAAACAGGATCTGGCGGAGTCGATAAGGGCACTACGCAAGCGGGCTGGCCTTTCTGGGGAAAGGCTGGCCCGCTTGTGCAACATGTCTCAGAGTAAGATTTCCAAGATTGAAACTGGGAAGATCGCGCCGGGTCTCACGGATATCGAATGCATCCTTCGGGCGCTCGATGCGCCCCCGGAGACAGTCAGTGAGATAACCGCTCTGGCACGGCTGGCCTCAACCGAGTGGCAGGACAAGCGTTCATCCTGGCGAAGAGGGGTCGTCAAGCGGCAGGCCGAACTAGCAGCGCTCGAAGCCGGGGCAACCCGGCTTCGGTTCTTTCTCCCTGCGATGATTACCGGCCTCTTGGCCACGCCAGAATATGTGAGGGCAAGTCTTACCTACACGCCGGGCGATACGTCGGCTGCGATGGCTCGCAAGCTTGAGCGCCAGGCGGTTCTGTACGACGAGAGCAAGTCTTTTACCTTTATCTTGACAGAACAGGCAGTCAAGTGGGCCGCCGTGCCGGCTCCAGCCATGTCGGTTCAAATTGACCGTCTGGCATCCTTGTCCCATCTTGCAAATGTCAATATCGGCGTTATTCCGTACGGCACTGTCCTGCCACGTGGGCCCATGAACACGTTCACCGTGTATGACGAAAGGCTGGCAACGGCGGAGAGTTTTACTGGGCGCATGGTATTCCAGGACTCGCGAGATGTAAGACAATACCTTGATCTGTTTGCGCTGTTCGAGCAGCATGCGGTCTTTGGGCAGCAGGCCCGATCCTGCCTGGAAGAATGGTCGAGCATGTATCGCAGTGATCCTTAGTCCATTACCGGAATATCTTTGATCTGGCTTCATGAATTCCCCTAACTTGGTTTCTCGCCCACGAAGCCAAGCGATGGGGAGCTAGGCCATGTCCACAGCCGTGAATCCAGCGCCGGTAGTTCACCGGAACCGGCGCAAGGCCAGTCAGGCCGTCATGGACGCCATGCGCGCCGAGTACCAGGAGGCGCGGGCGAAGCGGGGGATGTCCGGGCGGGTCGAGTACGTCAACACGGCGTGGTGCGACTGCCCCGAGCATCGGTTGCCCGAGTCGCTGGAACCTCGCGGGGTCGCGGACGTCGTGGAGGACGTGGCTGATGCTGCCTGAGTCCGCCAGCCGTGAACTGGCCAACGACACTCCGGAGTTCGTCCCGTGTGTGCGGTGCGATGAGTTGACCGCCATGGCTACCGAGGCGTGGGCCGCGAAGGGCGGACCGGATCACTCCGCCCTGTCTGACGTTGTGGTGCTCCGGCAGCGGCATGTGGCGGACTGCTCCATGCCCCCGACGGCCGAGCCCGAGGCTCGGCGGACTGATCACCCCAACTCGCCTGTCAGCTAGTGCCTTTCGAGGCGACAACCCATGATCGGCCCTGGCCGTGCCGTCGTTCCCCGTGGCGGCCCGCTCGGGGCCCGAGCCCCCGGTGATGACTCTCGCGGGTCGCCGGGGGCTCTTCCACGTCCACAGAAGGCTTCAGGCGCCCCTGAAAACGACGAAGAGGCCCCCGCTGGAGCGGGGGCCGTTGCGCATCCGGCAGAGAGGAACGAGGCCGTGCCAAGTGCCCCCTTCTTTGCCAGGTGGTGTGACACCACTAG
>NZ_JAJJPA010000042.1 GCF_020907985.1 Kitasatospora humi
CCCGACCGCATCTTCTTCGTCCGCGCGACGCTCTCCGCCGTCGACAACAACCAACTCCTGCTCACCACTCCGAAAACCAGGGACAGCAGGATGTGGGTCGCCCTCTCCGACCGCGTCGCCTCAGCCCTCGACGACCGCGCCGACACCCGCGCCTTCGGCAACATCACCGACAACGGCGGCTACGTCTTCCACCGCCACGGCCGCCCCCTGCACCCCAAGAACGTCCTCGACCACTTCCACCTGCTCTGCGACAAGGCCGGCGTCCCCCGCATCGCCCTCCACGACCTGCGTCACCTCATGACCAGCTTCGCCCTGGCCGCCAGCGTCCCGCTGCCCATCATCTCCAAGACTCTGCGTCACCGCACCCTGTCGACCAGCGCGAACATCTATGCCGACCTCACCCGCCTCGCCGCCCGCGCGGCCGTCGACGCCGTCGCCTGGATCCTCGACAACGCCGACCACGCCGTCCTCGGACGCCCCGTCTGCCGCGCCCGGCGCCCTTGGCGCCAGCACCCCCGCCCCCACCGGAAACTGCCCGCATATCAGCAGGCACGAACAGACGAACCATCGACGCCCTGGCCGATGTGGCCCGGCGACCACCATGCGACCACCAGCTAACGCAACAACAAGAAGAGCGGGCACCCGGTTTCCCAAGTACCCGCTCTCACAACCGACTTCACAGTCGGGACGACAGGATTTGAACCTGCGACCCCTTGACCCCCAGAAGGGGTTTACATATTGTCAGCTGCCGGAGCGTCACCGCTCCGGCTTTTTTGTTGCCCAACTAGCTTGAGATGCATATGAGTTGGCGTTCCACCCCAAGGACACCCGCCGAACGAGCTGACCGTTTGCCAGTTGTTACTTTGCGCACGATTGCCCGATTCGGCCTGTGGGCGCGGAGTTGGGCCATCAGGACCTGGTCCCAAAGTGGTCCCCAAGCCATAGACCCCACTCCGGCTACTGCCGGTGACGAGGATCTGTCGGTCCTTCAGGAACCGCTGCGGCAAGGCGCGGGTGGCCGCGGAGACGACAGTGCAGGTGGGCGACGCTCCGGCGCTACGGCTGTGGGCGGATCATGGTCGCTTACCCACTGGCTACGGATCGTCATCTTCCATGCGGTGTGTCGTCTGGAGCGTGTCCTGCCCGGTCGGTCCCGCCGTGCCTCGCGCCCCTGACCTCACGCTCTGCCGACACGCACAGCCGCCCAGCGAACCTTGGTCCCAGGAGATCAACCGCTCATCGAGAGAGGAAGCCCATGGGACAGCGAGCGCAGCGTGGTCGGGTGTACCGGCGGTGTGGCTGCACGGACGAGCACGGGAAGCAGTTGGGTCCGTGGTGCCTGAGGTTGGTGGCAGAGGCGAACCACGGGAAGTGGACGTACTGCGTCGACCTGGCCCGGGAGGAGGGCAGGCGCCGCACCCGTCGGCGGGGCGGCTTCGCCACCCGC
Source organism: Kitasatospora humi (assembly GCF_020907985.1). Classification (GTDB taxonomy): domain Bacteria; phylum Actinomycetota; class Actinomycetes; order Streptomycetales; family Streptomycetaceae; genus Kitasatospora; species Kitasatospora humi. The sequence goes on from NZ_JAJJPA010000042.1 coordinate 1,448, forward strand.
GCGGAGGCGGCTCGTGAGATGAAGGCGGTGCTCGACGGTGAGCTGCGCGGGGTGTACGAGGACCGCCGCACCACCGTGGCGAGCTACCTACGGGAGTGGCTGGCTGCGGCGAAGGAGCGGCTCGCGCCGAACACCTACGCCGGCTACGCGGACTGCGTCGAGCGCGACCTGATCCCCGCCTTCGGCCATCACCGCCTCCCTGACCTGCGCCCCAAGCACATCGACTGCTGGGTCGCCGCCCAGCAGGACGCCGGGCGGGGCCGCGTGACGATCTACCGGGTCGTCTCCACCCTGCGCAACGCGCTCAACGCCGCCGTCCGCTCCTGGCGACTGCGCTACAACCCTGCCAAGCACTCCGTCCCGCCCAAGCCCCGCGCCGCCGAGCGCACCTGCTGGACCCCGGATGAGGCCGCAGCGTTCCTGCGGCACAACGCCGAGCACTACGCCGACCGGCTCACCGACCTGTTCGAGGTCATGCTCGGCACCGGCATGCGCCGCGGCGAAGTCCTCGCCCTGCACTGGTCCGACGTCCACCTGATGGACCGCAAGCTCTACGTCCGCTGGACCCTGGCCGCCGTCAACAACAACGAGAGCCTCTTCCGCGAGCCCAAGACCGAGGCCAGCCGCGCCTGGATCAGCCTCTCCCCCAGAGTCATGGCCGCCCTCCACCGCCAAGCCGCCCTCCAGGTGGCCGCCCACCCCGACGGACGGCTGGAAGGACTCGTATTCGCCAAGCCGGACGGTCTGCCGCTTCGCCCCCAGTGGGTCCTCGACCAACTCCGCAAGCGCACCGCCGAACTCGGCCTGCCCAAGATCGGCCTTCACGACCTGAGACACACCGCCGCCAGCATCATGATCGCCATGGGTATCCCCATCGCCGTCGTCTCCAAGACCCTGCGCCACACCACCCTCGCCATCACCATCAACCTCTACGGCCACCTCCTCAAAGACTCCGCCGACGAAGCCGTCAAAGCCCTCGCCGCCGCCCTCGACCGGGCCGATGCCGAGCGCGGGGCGTCAGAAAGTCCCCTTCCTCTCGCGGCCTGACAGCGCGGGACATGTCGATGTCAGCCCGCCAACGAGCATCAGCTCTGCTGCTCGCGTCGAGGAAGAATGAACGGATCCTTCCGGCCCTCGAGCTGTGGCCCGACAGCCACTTGGAGACCCTGCTCTCCCGGCGCCCCTCGCTGGCCGCGCAGTTCGGCCTGCGGTGAACCGCGCACCCCGCGACACAGACTGGCACCAGTGGACGAAGGGAAGCCGGGGAATTTCACACCGCCCTGTCCGGGTCCGCCGGTATCCTCCCGCTACGGTCGGCACGTCGAGCGCTTGACCGACAGGCTCTGGCGCGGAGGGACCCTCGTGATAGATCTGAGCAACTACGAACTGGTCTGGCCCGCGGACCTTTTCATCGCTGAGGGCAACCACATCGCGGCATCCGGGCGGCGGGACTGGATGTCCAGGGCACAGTGGCTGCTCACCGAGGCCTTCCAGGGATCGAGTGCCTGCTCGGACTTCGACGACCTTCCCACCGAGGCGCCCAAGAGCGACGACCCCTGGGGCCAACCAGCTCCCAATGCCTGGGGGCAGGCCCGGGTCCTCACGCAGCACGCCTGGTTCCGTGAGCTGATCGACCGGGCCACAGAAATCCGGCAGTTCACCGAGCCCCGGCCCTACTGGCCGCAGCGCAAAGCCGTCACCAGCCCTGCGGCACCCGCGCGTCCGGACTCGGTCCGCCTCGGCTTCGCCCGGCTGATCACAGAGCTGGAGGGCAAGGGCTACCTCGTCGAGCACTTCGGCGAGGAGTGCGTCGATGTCGACGAGGTGCTGCCCGATCCGGCCGAGGTCCTGGAACTGCGTCTGGGGATCGGACAGCTGTGGCCCCTCAAGCCGCAGGAGTGGGACGAGGACACCTTCTTCGGCCTGGTCGAGGTGTTCCACGACCTCGTCTCCCGCCCACGCGACCGCAGTTATCACAACTGGAACCAGTGCGGCTGGCACCACCAGGAGTTCCACACGGGCCCCGCCCGGGTGCTGTACCGGTGGCGGCTGAACCGGCTCCTCGCCGGTGCCGGACTCCACTACCGGCTCGCGGACGAAGGCGAGGACCAAGGCCGGCTCGTGGCCGTGACGGATGACGCCCGCGCCGACCTCGTCCACCGGGTGCTGGCCGTCGCCGACCCCGACATCCAGCAGCGCACGGCGCACGCCATCGCCCTGTACCGCGGCCGCGGTGCGGCCATCGAGGAGAAGCGTTCAGCGATCATCGCCCTGGCGGGCATCCTTGAGGAGCGGCGCGACCTCATCCGAGCCGAGCTCGGCAAACCCGACGACGGCGCATTGTTCATGATCGCCAACAAGTTCGAGATCCGTCACCGCGACGCCTCCCAGCAGGAGGACTATGATCCGGCGTTCCTCGACTGGATCTTCTGGTGGTACCTCGCCACGGTCGAACTCACCACCACGCTTGCCGGGCGCCAACAGGCCAACGGCTGAGCGGAACACCCATGGACCGCGTCGTCGGCGGCATCCCACGTGCAAGCGGCACCATCAGGGCCTACCCCGCTCTGCGATGGATCGGGTGACGGCGGCGAGATGGTGGGAGGTCTCCCAGGCACGCCGCTGGCTGGGGCCCCCGGGGCCGTCCGCGAGACCAACGGCTCGGATACGGATTTCATCGTCTCCCCAGGACAGGTCGGTGTGACTGTCGCGCCAGACGTCGGCCTGGGTGAGTTGGCGACACAGCCGAAGCGTGTCGACGCCTGCCGTGCCGACGGCTCGCACGACGTGCCAGTGGCGGCCGCTGGTATAGCGCAGGTTGGCCGGGGCGGCTCGCACGCGAGCAGCGGCCGGCGGGTCGGGGTGTGTGACGCCGTGATCGCCGAAATCGGGCGGCGGGCCTGCGGATCGTCGGGCGACGTGTTCCCAGAGGTCCAGGTCGTAGCGGCGCAGAGCGGTCAGGACGTGGGGTGTGACGCGGCGCAGTGTCGGGGGGAACGCCCCGCCGGCGAGGGCGATGTGACGCCAGGGCAGTGTGTGTGCCCAGATCAGGACCTCGAGTGCTCGTGGGACGAGGGCGGTGACCGTGTCTGTGTCGGGGAGGTATCCGGCGTCGAGGAGAAGGTCGGTGTCCTGCGGCTCGAGCGCGACGGCGGCAAGGGCGTCGAGCACGTCTTCGGTCATTGCCCGGGGGCCGTCGGGTAGGTGGTGCAGGTCGATGCGCAGGCAACCTCCCGCGCCATGTGCGAGCTGGGTCTGTCTTATCTCGTCAAGGGAGCCGGCCGGGTCGGTGGTGCGGAATGCGGGGATGAGTGTGTGGAGCCAGTCGCCGAAGGCGTCGCTGAGCCAGCGCATGGCGTGGCCGCGGAAGCCGGTTCCCACGACGCCGTGCTGCCAGAGTTGCCCACAGTCGACGGTCACGGTGAGGTTGCCCGGCAGGTGCTCGCCGGCGTGTCTGGCGAAGGTCCGCACGATGTCGGCCAGGCGCTGGTCGGGGTGGACTTCGAGGAGCGGGCGGATGTGTGCTTGCACGTCGGCACTGGTGTTGCGCAGGGCGATGAACTCGCCCGCTTTGCCGCGCAGGATCGGTACGTACTCCATCGGCATCCCCCTGCTGACGGTCGTGCGTGCGCTGCCCGGGTTGCTGTCGCCCCGCCAGTGTGCGGCGCTCGCCGCCGTTACACCAGAGCGCGCACACGGCGCAGCAGGGCCTGCGTTCACCACCAGAGTCCACCGGAGCACCAGGGGCAGGCGCCCCGCACCGGAGCCGGCGCAGATCACGTCCTGTCCGAGTCGCGGCTGGCGACAGCCCTCGTCCCGAAGGCCCACAGCGTCCTGGCACGTGGCTGGTGAGCGAGCCCCGCACCAGCTTGTCGGTGACCGTCTCCCCTGTTGCTCGCCGCCGTACCGGCCTTGGCCGGTCGCCGCGGCGGCCGTTCTGCCAGAACGGAGGGCTCAGTTCGCCGTCGGCCGTTCAGCACAAGGTCGGCGTACTGACGAGGCGACGACCAGTCGGTTCAACGAGCGGACCAGCAGCAACGTTTCGGGCGACACAGGGTGCGACCGACGCTGCCGAGGTGACCCACCCGTCCTCGCTCGTCGAGAGCGGACGGTTGCCAGTGCTCCTCGGCCTCGGCCCACTGTGGCTCCGTGACCTGCGATCAGATCCCCGGGACGGCGGATGAGGCTGTCGGGCGGCCCCATGCGAACTGCGAGAGGTGCGCCACGCTCATGGGGTGTCGCACGGCGGAGTTCGAGGCACAGCGGTCGCCTCGTGATCGGCTCCCCGGTTCAGCCTCGCTTCAGTACGGGGCTGCGCGGTTCTGCTCGCGGCTGCATTCGGCTGCCGGGCGGATCCGCTGGCGGCCCGGCTCCTGTGGAGCCAGAGCCCGCAAGCCCCGCCGACTACGAGGAACACTGCGAGTCCGTACAGGATCGGCGAGCCCGGTGCCGAGGCTCCGTCGCGGGGACCGACCAAGGCAGCGTGCGCCTGCTGGTTCGCCTCCAGGGCACCGGATGCCAGGGACAGGAACACTGCCACGGTGGGCCGGTGAACTGTCGTGACGTTCACCCACCTGCCACACACCCGCCCCAGCGCCTCACGCGCGAGCACGGCCACGCCGCCGAGCACGACCAGCGGACCGAGCGGGTTGTAGCGCCACGAGAGGCCGAGGTGCCCGAGCAGCACCTCACGGACGGCCCGGGTGCCGCCACACGTGGGAGCCATGATCCCGACGTAGTGCTGCGGGCCGTGCAGGTCCACCGGTGGGAGCCCGAAAACCGCCAGGGCCGCACCCAGGAACAAGCCGATGGCGGCAACGGTCCCGAGCCGACGGTGACGGTCCACAGTTTCCCAGGCGAACCGGCAGGGCGGCATAGCCCAGGGCCTCCAAGGGCTCCGAGTCATCGCCCTCCCATCCGGCGCCACGAGCGGGCGGTGGCAAGGAGGTCGAACGGTCCGACGGTGCTGGGAGCACCGGTCCAGGCGAGCCTGGGAGCGAAACGGCCCCACCGCTGCGCGTGCTCGAACGAACCGGTAGCGGCGGAGTCCGGGAACCCGAAGGAGGTGAGCCGATGCCGAAGTGACGTCCTGGCGGGCGCGGCCCGCATGACAACCCGGCCGCAGGTGCATCGGGAGCGCCTTGGGCAGACGAGCCACAGGCACTGAGCCGCCCCGAGACCCATGGCACCATTCCTTTCGCCCGCCGCGACCAACCCTGACGGACTGTCGGCCGACCGTTCCACCCCATTATTGCACTATGCAAAGCCTTCGGGGACAATTGGCCCATGGGACCCGAGTCCAGCGGTGCCTCGGGCCACCCCCTTTGCCGCTCATGGTCGCCGGCCGGGGCCACCGTCGCACTGGTCAACAGGCAACCGCCGGACCGCGGCCGGAGCCTTCCCCTTTGATGGCAAAGCCGACAGGAAACGAGGGCTCGGCCCAGCGGGAGGCCGGCTGACGCACCCGGCACCGCAGCGCGCTCAAGCGACGCCGTCAGAGCACCACCCGCGGGCACGGAGCGCGTAGTCCTGCCCTGCCGTTCACACGGAAGCGAGCTGCCATGCATTTCATGATCACCACTTACGACGAGGCCGGCGCGCCGGCCGCGACGGAAACCGTCGACCTGCCCACTCTGCGCGAACGCCTGACATGTGCCGCCGCAGCCGGTGAGCACCTGCACGTTCACCCTCATCGAGAGCCCCAGACCCGCGCCGCCCCGGGGGAGGATGGCCCTTGAGCACAGCAGGGCAGCGCCTCCAGCTCGGCTGAGCGCAAAGCGGCCTCCGCGAAAGCGACCCCTTTGAGGTACACGGCCCGGCCGCCTGCCCCTCCACCCCGACAATGACCGAGCCGCCATCAGCGGGGGCGACCCGGACCACGAGCAGCGGGCGGGCGTGCAGCCAGCCAGCCAGAGACGGTACCCCTGCGACACGGGAGATCGCCGTCCGCCGCCACAACACCTCCGCATGAGCTGTCGACGCTCGGACACGAATGATCGCGGGAGCGGCATACCGAAGCTTGAAGGACTCTTTGCACTGTCATACTTTTGGCTAGTGCAATAATCCTTGCAGATCGGGCAGTTCGTCCGGAGGGCACGACATGGTTGTCGAACCAGGCGTCGAGACAGTCGAGTTCATCTGCGCGCGGTGCCCTCGGCGGTGGGTACGCGAGTACGAGCTGCGGCTGTGCCACCTGCCGAGCGGCGGGATGCGGGAGTACTACCGGCTGAACGGTCTACCGGTGATGCCTCCCTACAGCGACTGCGGTGCCCCACCGTGTCGAGCCTGCGGCTCTCCGGTGCGAGGTCGCCTGATGACTCGACGGCTCAGCGGCACTGAAGCGCCGACACCACCGGAAGCCGTCGGCACCGCTGAGGACTGAGGCCCACTCGGCTGCAATCCGCAACGGGCAGCAGGCCGCCCCCGGCACCGGCGGCGTGCTTTCCCAGGGTGCGAGTAGAACGGCGAGTGGCTCTTGCACTGCCAGCCCGACTGCAGGTCGACAAGGACGCCAGCGGGATCCCGCTGCCACCGCGCCGCCAGTCGGGGCCGGCACCCTGAACGGCCGGATGCCGAAGTGTCACCGGCGTTGCGGGCGCCATTCGAAGAGCACGATGGTCGCGTCGTCGCGCAGCTGGTTGCGCTGGTGGTCGAGGATGTCGTGGATGAGCAGGCGCAGCGCCTCGGCCGGGCGCTGACCAGAAGCGGTGGAGCGGATGATGAAGTCGGTGAACCGGTCGAGTCCGAACTCCGCGCCGTCCCTGTCGCGGGCCTCGACGACACCGTCGGTGTAGAGCAGGACGCGGTCGCCCGGTTCCAGGGCCGTCTCGTGGACCTGGCGAGCTGCAGGGGCGAGCTCAAGCGCCAGACCGAGCGGTGGCTGCGGGGGGCTGTCCAGCACACCGGTGAGCACCCGCTCGGCACGGATGAGCAGCGGCGGCGGGTGACCGCAGTTGATCCAGCGCAGTACCCCGGTTTCCGCGTCGAGCAGGCACAGCACGCCGGTGCAGAACTGGTCGGGCTGCCACTGGGCGAGAGCCTGGTCGACGGAGCCGACGATGTCGGCCAGGTCGCCGCCGGCGCGGCGGGGGCGTTGCGTGCTGCCGCCATGGCGACCGACGTGGTCAGGCCGGCAGTCAGATCGTGGCCCATGGAGTCGAGGATCATGGTGTGCAGCGCGTCCTTGACCACCACGTGGTCGTAGGCGTCGCCGGCGATGTCGTACGCGGGCTCCAGGACCGCGGTCGAGACGCACCTGCTGCTACCGACGGTGCGTGGCGGCAGGAACGCCCGGAGCATTTCGGCGGGCAGCCGCATGGCCTCAGTGCGGGTGAGGCCGGCGAGCCAGTCGCTGTAGGCGCGCTTGGAGGTGATCAGCATGGCGAGCAGATGGGCCAGCATCTGGCCGCGGCGCATCCGGGCCTCGTCGGGCGAGGCACATCGCACCCCCAGCACACCCAGCCGTTCCTCGCCGTCGATCAGGGGCAGCCAGACGGTCACGCCGTCGTCGGCGTCGGCTACACGCGGCGAAACCGTGCGGTACGCCCATCCGGCGGGCGAGTCGACCACCGGCAGTCGTTCCAACGCCTCGTCGAGTGGGACGAGCACCCGCTGCTGCAGGTCGACGAGGTAGATCAGCACCGCGTCCAGGCCGAAGACCGAGCCGCACCGATGAGCCAGCTCCGGCAGCTCGACCGGCAGGGCCGTCTGCGCCTCGGCGAGCAGCTCGTCCAGCAGGGCCTCGTCGACGGCGGCCTCGGGACCGGCGGACGCGGGTGGTGGCTCCGACACGGGGATCACCCCTTCCGCCCCTCAGTCTCACACCGACCCAGCCCCACTACACCCCGGCGTGCCTGGGCACCGGTGGTGCACCCGAGACAGAAATCAACCAGCGGCGGACGTGGTCACCAGCCGAGGAGATCCGGTTGACGCTGTGGTGCGGCGGGCTCGGCTCCGGCTTCGGAGAAGGCGCGCAGGGCGTTGATGAGGCCGGTGCGCTGCCGGGTGGGCATCTTGGCGATGACGCGGGCGATTTCGGCACGGCGGCGTTCGGTGGCGTCCGTGACGGTGGCGATGCCGTCCTCGGTGAGGATGATGCGGACTTCTCGCTTGTCCTGACTACTGGTCTCGCGGACGACCATCCCGGAGGCGACCAGGCGGTCGATCATCCGCATCGCGGTGGAGGGGTTGACGGCGAGGTGCTCGGCCAGCCGGGACAGGCTCATCGCGCCACGGCTGTGCAACAGGACCAGCATCCGGAACTGCGGCAGGGTGAGGGAGTCCTCAACCTCACCCAGCGAGCGCGCCGAGATGGCCACCAGGACGCGCGAGGCAGTCAGTACCGCGGTGACGAGGTCCTCCTCGGTGCTGGTCGAGGCGAACTGGGCGGCTTCGTTGGACGCTGACTCGGACGGCATGCCTCTTTTCTATCGCGTACGGCCATCCGGTGCCGCATCCGGGCGGGTCCTCACGCAACTGGCCCGGCCCCGGGTTACTGCATGGAGCCGGCGCTGCAGGATGCGCCGGGTTCCTGGGTCTGGGGTCCCTGGACGTACTTGGTGAAGAACTCGTTGACCCTGGGGTCGGTAGCGCTGTCGACGATGAGCTGGGTGCTCCAGGCGCTGAGGGTGATGGTGCCCGGCTCGTCCGGGTAGGGGCTCATGAACGAGTAGGGGGTGGCCTTGACCTTGTCGGAGAGGACCTTGATGTCGGCGGGGGTGGCCTTGCCGTTGTAGGTGACCCACACCGCGCCGTGCTCCAGGGAGTGGACGGCGTTCTCGTTGTGCACGGGCTGGTCGTAGACGTTGCCCATGCACGGGGTCCAGACCGGGTTGTGGTCGCCGCCGACGGGCGGGGTCTGCGGGTACTGGACGGGGTGGGTCACGTGGTTGCGGCTGAAGGTGCCGAAGGTCTTCACACCGGGTATCGGCGCGTCTGCGGCGGCCTGGCGGGCCTTGTGCTGCTGGTCGGCGCGGGTGACCGCGTAAGCGCCGCCGCCGGCCGCGGCGACGGCCACGACGGCGGCCACGGTGATCCCCAGGATGCGGTTGCGGCGCTCGCGGGCTTCCTCCTGGGCACGCAACTGGGCGATCCGGGCGCGCCGGTCGGTGGAGGTGGAGCCTTCGGGGGCCACGGCGAATCCTGTCGGCGAGCGGGCAAGAGGACGAGATCCTACGGCCCGTGGCACCGGGCGCGGCGGACGCACGCAAGGGGTGGCGTGCGCGGTGGACAGTCTTCCATGGACTCTTTGCTCTGTGCAATGAGTTGTCGGGTCACGCTGTGCGGGGGTGGGGGTGGGGGCGGGGGCGGTTGGACGGTCGGGTGGTGCGGGCGAACGCGGCCCGGTGGTCAGGGGCTGGGTGAGTGGGTGCGAGGATGAGCGGCGATGCCGGGTCCTGTGCGTGCTGCCACCGATCTGAGGCTGCTGAGAGCAGGGATGTTCTCCGCGGTCTGCGTCGGGCTGTCCACGATCGGACACGTGTCGGCCTCCGGGATGGAGATTCCCTGGTGGGCCGTGGCAGTCGGCTGGGGTGCGGTCACGGCGATCGCGGTACCGCTGGCGGGACGTGAGCGGCACCTGCCGGGGATCGCCGTGGTCCTGCTGGCCGGCCAGTTGGGCTTGCACCTGCTGTTCTGCCTTGCACAGGCCGCCGCGGCACGGGCTGCCGAAGCCGCGAGCCTCGCCGACTTGGGCGCACGCCTGCTCTGCACTGACAGCGGGTCACATCCGGCAGCGAGCATCGCCGCGCAATTGGCGCAGCAGGCGGGCCTGCCGACTCCGCCCGTGCCGCAGATGGCGGCGATGGGCGGCTGGGACGCGGTGACCGGGTCGTTCACCGCTTCCATGCTGGGTGTGCATGTGGCGGCCGCGGTAATGATGGGCTGGGTGCTGCGGCGCGGGGAGATGGCGTTGTGGCGCACGGTGCGGCTGTCCGCCCGGGTCGCCGATCGCGTCGCCGCCGCGTGGCCGATGGCCGTGCTGCTCGGTGTGCTGGGTACTTTGGCCCTGCTCGCCGGCCTGGTGCGCCGGGTCGGTGCCGCGTGTGCCGTCTGGGAGGTGGCCGGGCCCGCACGGCCGGGGCTGCTGTTGCGCAGTTGCGTCATCCGGCGGGGTCCGCCGTGCTCGGCGCCGGCGGTTTGAGCATGAGGTGTCTCCCGCACTCGCGGTGCGGTGGCGTTCGGGTGCTGGGCTGCCGATAGGTCGTCACACCGTCTCGGTGCCCGCGTGCGCGGCGCGTTGATGCCGCCTCGCCGCTCGGCAGACCGTGCGGTGCCCTGTATCCCTGCCCGCCCTCCGCCCTACGAGGCCGAGGTGCGGCTCCTTGTGCTGGGAGTTTCTCCGATGCGTCCTTTCGCATGCTCTGCGCGGCGGGCTGCCGCCATCGCCCTGTCGGCTGCCGCGGCCCTGTCCCTGTCCGCCTGCGGCGGTCCGGCCGGGGGCCCGCAGGCCGCTCCGGCGGTTTCCACGCTGCCCTCGGCCCCCGACGGTGCGGTGGCGCTGCCGCAGCCGTTCGCCAAGCCGCACCTGGTCCTGACCGATGACGACGGCCAGCCGTACGACCTGGCGAAGCAGACTGCGGGCAAGCCCACGCTGCTGTACTTCGACTACACGCACGGCCCCGACGTGTGCCGGACGACGATGACCGACATCGCCGACGCCGCCCGCAGCCTGCCGCCCGGCGAGCGCGCGAAGTTGCAGGTGGTGTTCGTCACCACCGACCCGGCCCGCGACACTGTCCAGCGCCTGCGCCAGTGGCTCGGTGCCTTCGACCCGACCTTCGTCGGCCTGACCGGCGACTTCACGACCATCCAGAGCGCGGCCCGCAGCGTGGGCATCGCCGTCTCAACTCCGGTCCAGCAGACCGACGGCAGCTACCGTGCCACCTCCAGTGCCGAGGTCCTGGTCTTCTCGGCCGCGGACGACAAGGCCCACGCCCGATTCCCGTCCGGAGTCTCGGTGCCGCAGTACCAGGACGCGCTGCCGGCGATCGCCCGCGGCGCGACGCTGTGACCCACCGCCCCATCCGCCTCCCAGGTTTGCTCCGCTGACTCTCCGGCTGCGCCCGCACACCGCCCACCGGTGCGCAGGCGCAGCCCGCAGCCGAGTGCCAGCGGCACCTGCACGCCGCAAGCCTGCACGCGGCCGGGCCCCGCCATGCCCAGCCGGGCGAGCGCGCCGACCGGCACCCGCTTGAGAGCCGACCGCAGCCACCGATCCAACCCCCCGCAAGGACCACAGCACCGTGCACACCAGCGTCAGCACCGCTCTCACCCCGACCGGCATGCCGGGAATGCCGTCCATGCCCGGCATGACCGGTGGCACGCACCCCACCATGGGCGGGCCGATGTGGATGCCCGCCGACCCGCCCACCCTCGCCCGGCTGCTGGCCTGGCATCCCCAGCCGCTGCCCGTGGAACCGCTCGCCTGCCTGCTGGCCGTCGTGCTCTACCTGTACGCGGTCCACCGCCTGCGCCGCCGCGGCGACCTCTGGCCGCTGCACCGCACGCTCGCCTTCGCCATCGGTGTGGCGACCATCGCGGCCGTCACCTGCACTGGCATCGGCGGCTACGGCATGGAGGTGTTCAGCGTCCACATGGTCCAGCACATGGTGCTGTCCATGCTCTCGCCGGTCCTGCTGCTGCTCGGCGCACCCGTCACACTGGCCCTGCGCGCCCTGCCCGCCGCCCGCCGTGGCCGGACCGGCCCGCGGGAGCTGCTCGTGCGGCTGCTGCACAGCCGCTTCAGCCGGATCGTCTCCTCACCGCTGTTCACCCTGCCTCTGTTCATCGCCAGCCTGTACGCCCTCTACTTCACCACGCTGTTCGACTTCGCCATGGGCTCCTGGCTCGGGCACGAGTGGATGCTGCTCCACTTCCTCGCCGTGGGGCTGCTGTTCTTCTGGCCCATCATGGGAATCGACCCGGCCCCGCGCCGCGCATCCCACCTGATGCGGATGCTGGAGCTCTTCCTCGGCATGCCCTTCCACGCCTTCTTCGGCATCGCCGTGATGATGTCCCACACCCTGATCGTCACCTTCTTCGCCCACCCGCCGACCGCCTGGCACCTGGACGCGCTGGCCGACCAGAACACCGGAGGCGGCATCGCCTGGGCCTTCAGCGAGATCCCCACCGTGCTGGTCCTCCTTGCCTTGCTGGCCCAGTGGTCCGCCTCCGACCGGCGCACCGCAGCCCGCACCGACCGCCAGGCCGAGCGTGACCACGACGCCGAACTCACCGCCTACAACGCCTATCTCGCCACGCTCGCCCAGCGCACCGGTACCTGACGGCGCGTCCGGCCGACACTCCCGCGCTCCCGCACTCCCCCGCGTACGCCCTTGCCTGATCGCGGCCGCCTGCCACTGTGGAGCGGCCGACGAGCACGCGGAAGGGGATCACACGTATGCACCAACAGCCCCTGGTGGCATGGGTCATGACGTTTCTGACGGCCGCCACGGGGCTGTACTGCGCCCTGCGGTGCCACCTCGCCCCCGGTACCACCCGTGAGGAGCGGCACCTGGACGCGTCCACCGCGCTCAAAGGGCTGAGCATGGCGGCGATGGCATTGCCCTTCGGGGCCGGCCGGGCCGTGCCCGAACTCCTGTGGCCGGTCGTGCTCGTCCCAGCCGCCCTTTGGTCCGCGTCAGGGGTACTGCGATCCTCCGTCCATCGCCGCCACCGCATCGAGCACACCGTCGGCCATCTCGCCATGCTGTACATGGCGGTTGCGATGTACAGCCGTGTTTCCAGCTCTGCCGAGATGGCGGGCATGCCCGACATGGCAGCGGTGCAGGGGCCGGCGTGGCTGACCGCTGTCCTGATGCTGTTCTTCGCCACCGCGTCCGCCGTCAGCTGCACACGGTTGTTCATCCCGGCGGCAGCCCGCACCGGCAGCGGCGACCTCCTGTGGGCACCCCAAGTGAAAGAGGCGTGCCATCTCGTCCTGGGCATCAGCATGTTCACCATGCTGCTCACGCTGTGAATCCTGCGGGGCGGGCCCGACCCGCAGCAGCCACCCTGGGGTGAAACGGCTGGTCACCCGCCATTGCCCGGACGGAAGTCGAACGCCATACTCGGTCACCATGGAAGCAGGGGCGGCGATCCGCACAGCGCGAGCAGGCGTGTTCGCCGCGCTGCTGCTGACGCTGTCCGCCGGCGGCCACATCCTCCTCACCGGAACACCGCTGCCCATGGCCGTGGTGGCCGCCGCAGGTGTCGCCGTGTTCGGTGTGGCCATGCTGCTGCCCGTGGTCGAGTGCCGCTTCGGCGCGATAGCGGCCGTGCTGGTCCCGCTCGAACTGACCCTCAACGCGCTCTACAACGTGGGCCAGAGCAACTGCCAGAGCGGGACGAGTGGCACGTCCACCGGTCTGCTGCCCGATCTGCTGTGCGGCGGAAGTCCCGTGCGCGGCTTGGGCCCCGTGCTGGACCAGCCCGCCGTACCGGGCCAACTCACCACCACCCAGCTGCTCCTGGTGCTGTTCCTCCACCTCGCCGCGGCCCTGACCGCAGCCATCTGGCTCCGGCTGGGCGAGAAGGCGGTCTTCCGCACCCTGTCCGCACTCGCCGCACCCGCGCTGCGCCCGGTGCGGATCCTGCTCGCCTGGCTGCTCACCGCCGGACCCGCCCCGGTCGGCCCGCTGGTCGTCCTGCCCGAGCAGGACCACCCCAAGCCCAAGGACGTCCTGCGGCGCGCCGTCCAGCGCCGCGGCCCTCCCGCGCTCGTGCCCGCTGCCTGACCGGGGCTCACCGACGCCCCGTGAGGCCGCTTCCCGGGCGGTGCCGTGCCCTCGCGCACCTCGCACCGCATCCTTCCCCGAAGCCGCACGAGCCTCCCGGCACGCGCGTTCCGTCGCCGTGGCCGGGGACAGGAGACGACGTCCCCATGAGCAAGCGCAACAACCAGACCGCCAAGCAGAACGCCCGCGAGAAGATGCGCGCCGAGCGCGAGCGCCAGGAGCGCACCACGGCCCTGCGGCGCCGGATCACCATCGGTGTCGTGGCCGCAGCCGTGGTCGTCGGCGCGGCCGGCGTCAGCATCGCCTTGGCCGGCAACGGCGAGGCCGGTGGCCCGCTGGTGCTGCCCGCCAACAGCAGCGGCACGAACGGCACCGTGATCGTCTACGGCAATCCGGCGAGCAAGAACGTGTTGGACGTCTACGAGGACCCGCGCTGCCCGATCTGCGACGAGTTGGAGAAGACCGACGGCAGCACCGTCCAGCAACTCGCTGACAGCGGAAGCTACGTGATCCACTACCACCTGGCGACCTTCCTGGACGCCAGGATGGGCGGCAGCGGCTCGCACAACGCGGTGGCCGCGCTCGGCGCGGCGCTCAACGAGAGCCCGGCCATGTTCAAGAAGTTCCACGACGTGCTCTACGCCAACCAGCCGTCCGAGGAGACCGACGCCTTCGCGAACACCGGCCACCTGCTCGACCTCGCCGCCAAGGTCCCAGGGCTGGTCACCCCCGACTTCACCAAGGCCGTCAAGGACGGCACCTACAAGACCTGGGCGGGCAAGGTCAGCGACGCTTTCAACGCCAGCGGCGTCACAGGCACTCCCACCCTCAAGCTCAACGGCAAACAGCTCACCGTCTTCGACAACCAGGGCACCACGATCACCCCGGCCCAGTACACCCAGCTCATCCAGCAGAACGCCACCGCGAAGTAACCCCGGGGAGACCGCCCACCATGACCACAGCACCCGCTCCCCGCCCGTCAACGACCAGACGGCTCACCGATGCCGTCAGCACAAGCCGCGCCTTCGCCATACTGCTGACCCTCACCGGAGCCATCGCCCTGGCCGCCTCGGCCGTGCTCACCCTGGACAAGTTCAAAGTCCTGGAGAACCCGGCCTACGTCCCGGACTGCAACATCAACCCCGTCATCGCCTGCGGCTCGGTCATGCGCTCCACGCAGGCCGCCGCCTTCGGCTTCCCCAACCCGCTGATCGGCCTGGGCGCGTTCGCCGTCGTCGTCACCGTCGGGGTCACCGTGCTGACCGGTGCCCGCCTGCCGCGCTGGTTCTGGCTCGGCCTGCAAGCGGGCACCCTGTTCGGCGTCGGCTTCATCACCTGGCTGATGGACCAGACGCTCTATCACATCGGTGCGGTGTGCCCGTACTGCATCGTGGTGTGGATCTGCACGATCGCGCTGTTCTGGTACACCACCCTGCACAACCTGCGCCGTCAGGTGATTCCGCTGCCCGCCGGTTGGCGCCCGGGTGTTGACCAGGTCACCCGTTACCACTGGGTCGTCCCCGTCGCCTGGTACTTCGTGATCGCGCTGCTGATCCTCAACCGCTTCTGGTACTACTGGCGCACCCTGCTGTAAGCCCCTTCCCCGCACTCCTGCCACGATCCGGTGGTCCCCGCGAGTGGGACCGCCGGATCCCTCCACGGTGACCTCCCGGAGCAACGAGGGCACCACATTCCACAGTGGAAACCTCGCGCCTGTGTCTGCCTGCCACAGCCGGCAGGCGGTTTCACCCTCAGGCCGTGAGGGCTGTCAAGGCGGCGAAGACACAGCAGGTGAGCCCGACCGCGGTACTCGGAAGCGCCGCCGCGGCCGGTACCGTGCCGGTGACCGCGATGGTCAGAGCGAGGCCGGCCTGTGCGCCGGCCGCGCAAGCGGCGGAGGTGGCTCCGACCCAGGCCCGCCCCACACCCAGCAGGGCCATCGCCAAGGCGGTGGCCGCGGCCCATGCCCGGACCACTCCGACCGGTTGGGTGCCGCCCCACCAGCAGATCACCTGCGCCAGCACCAGGCACAAGGCGAGGGGAAGTGCCGCGGCGGCCTCGATGGGCGAGGCGGCACGCGTCGGGATCGGTATGCGCAGCCGGACGGCCGTCACAAGCAGCCCCGTACCCGCGCCGAGAACCAGCAGTGCCGCCGGGACCGGGTGCGAGGAATCGAGGAACGACAGGAGAAGGCTGACGCCGGTGGTCAGCCACAGCGCGGCCCCGTACTCCAGTGCCCGCCCGGCACCACCGCGAAAAGTGCTCTGCAGCACCATCACTCCACCTCCCATCCCAAGGAACTACGGCCTTCGGGTGCGCCTCGCTGCCGGTTGGCCCATGCGCCAACTGTATTGCATAATGCAAAGAACCTCGCAAATGTCGGCCCCACCGAGCTTCGTCGCCGACAGCGCCCGCGAGGTGGGGCGGCGCGCCCGCTCCCCGCCGAAAGGCGTGGCCGCCTCGGATGGCGGTCCGTACGGCCAGTGGGGGTCGCACGGGCCGCTCCCGCGACCCTGTCGACCGCATTGTCAGGACAGCGGCTTGGCACAACGTGCGGTGAGCATGTCGGTCATCAGCTGGATCTCCGAGGTCTGGGCGTTGACCATCGACTGGGCCAGGCGCTTCTGCGCGGCGTTCTTCGCCAGATCGACTGGGCGACCGCTTCTCGCGCCCGCTTGTGGTTGTCAGCTTTCCATGAAACCTTTGCTGTATGCAATGAAGTCGCGCTGCTCTTCGGGTCCCCGAGGCCACCAGCGGAATGAACACGATGCCAAGACCCACACCACACTCCGACGCCGCCGTCCGCACTGAGGCGACCGCAGAGGAGCGCCGGCTCCGCAAGGAGCACCCACCGTCGCCCCTGGCCCTCCTGGGCGGCGCCGTGCTGTTGTGCGCGGGAACCGCCAATGCGGCACCGCGCGCCCTACACCTGAGCCGACCCGCGACCACGGCATGCCTCCTGCTCAGCGCCGCCCTGGTCGCCTCCATCACCCCGGCACTGCTGTTGGCGCTTCTGCTCGCCACCGTTCACCCTCGGCCGGACCGGCACGGGGAGTCGGCCACGGCGGAATCCGCCAGGCGGACCCCCCTTCGTGCCATCCGGCATCTGCGGTCACTGGCCCGACGGCACCCAAGGCCCGGCAGGTCCAGCGGTCGCCGGGACAGCCCCGCGAATGCGATTGGACAGCCAACGCGGACAGGGGTCGGCCGCCGTGACCGCCGCCCGTTTCACGTGCGCTCCCTGCCGTGCTCCCACCCCGGCGCACACGCCCAGGCGCATGTACAGGGAACCGCGTGCTTCCGTGTCGTCCATCTCAATCAGAGAGATCCCCGTGCGGTACGACCATATTATTTGCATAATGCAAAGGTGATTGCTGAACCCTCCCCCGCCTCTCCCGACGCTCACCCCGGCGCTCCGATACCGGTGCGCCGCGGCCCGGGCGCCCTCCCCGACCTGCTGCGCGGCACCAAGAGCGGCCTCCTGGTCCTGGCCCTGCTGGTCGGCGCCGGCGCCGGCCTCGGCGCCATCGCCTTCCGCTGGCTGATCAAGACATTCACGCTTCTGCTGTCCGGGCACGCTGATTACGCGGCTGCCGGGCATGCCGCCAACCCCCATGTGCCGTGGCTGGGGCGGTGGTTCGTACTGCTCGCCCCGGTCGTGGCCGGCCTGCTCTACGGGCCGCTGGTCCAGCGGTTCGCCCGCGAGGCGCGCGGCCACGGCGTGCCCGAGGTGATGTTCGCCGTCGCCCGCCGCGGTGGGCGGATCGCCCCGCAGGTCGCGCTGGTCAAGTCACTGGCCTCCGCACTGACCATCGGCGGCGGCGGTTCGGTCGGCCGCGAGGGCCCGATCGTGCAGATCGGCTCCGCGCTCGGCTCCACCCTCGGACGAGTGGTGCGTGTGCCGGAGGGTCGGATGAAGGTCCTGGTCGCCTGCGGCGCGGCCGGCGGCATCGCCGCCACCTTCAACGCGCCGCTGGCCGGGGTGTTCTTCGCGATGGAGCTGATCCTGCGCGACTTCACCGCCGAGGCCTTCGGCATGGTGGTGCTCTCCTCCGTCACCTCCTCCGTCATCGGACGGGCCGCCTTCGGCGACGCCCCCTTCCTGCAGTTGCCCGCCTTCGGCGTCCACCACCTCTCCCAGTACCTGCTGTTCGCCCTGCTCGGAATGCTCGCCGGCATCGTCGGCGTCGGCTTCACCCGGATCCTGTACTGGATCGAGGACGCCTGCGACTGGGCCTGGCGCGGACCGGAGTGGGCCCGCCCCGCCGTCGGCGGTCTGCTGCTCGGCCTGGTCCTGCTCGCCCTGCCCGAGATGTACGGCGTCGGCTACCCGGTGCTGGAGAACGCCGTCAACGGCAAGTACGTCATCGGCTTCCTGCTGCTGCTCCTCGTCGGGAAGATCGCCGCGACCAGCCTGACCATCGGCATCGGCGGCTCCGGCGGCGTCTTCGCCCCGTCCCTGTTCATGGGCGCCATGCTCGGCTCCGCCTTCGGCGCCACCGTCCAGCACCTCGCCCCCGCCACCGCCGGCCCCGTCGGCCCCTACGCCCTGATCGGCATGGGCGCCGTCTTCGCCGGAGCCGCCCGCGCCCCCATCACCGCCGTCATCATCCTGTTCGAACTCACCGGCGAATACACGATCATCCTGCCCCTGATGGCCGCCATCGTCGTCGCCACCCTGATCAGCCGCGCCCTGTCGGACGACACCATCTACAGCCTCAAACTGCGCCGCCGCGGCATCGACCTCGACCACAAGCCCGCCACATCGCCGCTCGCCGGTCTCACTGTCGCCGCCGCGATGGAGCCCCTGCCCGCGGCCATCAACGAGACCACCCCGCTCCCCAAAGCCGCCGACGTCCTCGCCGCCTCCCCGCACGGAGCGCTGCCGGTGGTCGCCGCAGACGGGGCCTACCTCGGCATCGCCACCGCGAGCTCAGCAGCCGAACTCCTCGCCGACGCGGAACACGACGACGCCGCGATCAGCGCCATCACCCACCGCCCGGCGCTCATCACCGCCGAGACCCAACTGGCCGACGCCCTCGGCCTGCTGGTCAGCGCCAACGGCATGGGCCTGCCGGTCCTCGACGCCGGCCACACCCGCCTGACCGGCTGGCTCACCCACCAGTCCGTCCTCACCGCCCTCCACCGCAGTCAGCCACAAACCACCGCCTGACCAGGACGACTTCGCGGGTGCGGCGGCCGCGCCGCCCCACCCGCCGCCGTCCGCCCGCAGCCCAGGGAAGGACCCGCCCATGCCCCGCCTGGTCAGAACCCCCGCCTCCCCGAGCGGTTTTCGCCGTGCCGTCGTACGCGCACCGATCCGCCTCTACCACTGGCACCTGGGCTGGGCCCTCGGAAAGCGGTTCCTCCTGCTGACCCACACCGGCCGCAGCAGCGGCCAGCAGCGGCAGGTCGTCCTGGAGATCGCCGGCCGCGACCGCGCCACCGGCGCCTACCACCTCGCCTCCGGCTTCGGCCCCCGTTCCCAGTGGTACCGCAACATCCTGGCCGACCCGCACGTGACCATCCAGATCGGCAAACACCGCAGCACAGCCCTGGCACAACCCCTCGGACCGGAGGAGTCGGGCCGCCTGATGGCCGCGTACGCCAAACGACACCCACGCCTCGCACGTCAACTGGCCGCCCTGTGCGGGCTGAGCGTGGACGGCAGCGAACAGGACTACTACGCCGTCGGCCGCGACCACATCCCCTTCGTCGCCGTCTACCCGACCCAGCCCTGAACGGCCGTACCCCGCAACAAGCACATCGGTCCTGACAAACGATCAGTGAGGCTTCGGCATCCCGGGGAACGGCGATCGCTCGCACCCGCTTGTCGGCTGCCGAATACGGTCTCCTCCCGGCCGAGGTCACACGGAAGCCGGCGCCGCGTCGTGTCGCTGCCCGGATGTGCCGCATACAGGCGGCGCAGTTCGGTAAGTCCTGTGCCCTGTCAGCCGCTTGGGCGTCAGTCAGCCACTTCGGTTCCGCGGCGCCGCAGTTTGAGCGTGTAGACGGTGCCGCCGGACAGCGCCTTGCTGACGAGGACGGTCAGGGCGGTCGCGGCCATGAGGGGCAGAACCAGCTCGTAGTCACCGGTCAGTTCGGGCAGAGCGACGATCGCGGTGACGGGGGCGCGGGCGGCGCCGACGAAGACGGCCGCCATGCCGATGAGGCCGTACATCCCGGTCGGCCCCGTCTGGCCGGACTGGAGTTGGTGCACGGCCTGGCCGAAGGCGGAGCCCAGCGTGGCGCCCATGAACAGCGTGGGCGCGAGGATCCCACCGGGGCCGCCGATGCCGATGGTCAGGCAGGTCGCAACGATCTTCCCGGCCAGTAGCGCCAGCAGGAACGCGGTGGCGTACCTGCCGTTGACCGCGTTCTCCATGACGAGGTAGCCGACCCCGTACAGCTGCGGCATGAGGAGCAGCAACCCACCGAGCAGGAACCCGCCGACGGCCGGGCGGGCCCATTCCGGTCCGCGCCAGAGGAGGTCGCAGGCGTCCTCGACCTGGTAGAGGACGTGGGCGAAGGCCACACCGGCCAGGCCCGCCAGGACGGCCAGAAGTACGAGGTACGGGTAGGTGGAAGGGGACGGTACGGCAAACGCGGGCACGTGGAAGGCGGGCGCCGTGCCGTACACGGCCCGGCCGATCAGCGTCGCGGTGACGGTGGCGAGCGCCAGCGGGGCGAAGGCTTCGACACTGAGTTCGCGCAGCAGCAGCTCCACCGCGAAGAACAGCCCGGCCAGGGGCGCATTGAACGTAGCGGCCGTAGCGCCGGCGGCCCCGCAGCAGAGCAGGATCCTCAGCTGGGCCGCGGGCAGCTGGGCCAGTTGCCCCGCGGCCGAGCCGAGCGCGGCACCGACCTGGACCAGCGGCCCCTCGCGGCCCACGGAACCGCCCCCGCCGATGCACACCGCTGAGGCCAGCGCTCTGACCGCCGGTACCCGCAGCCCGATCCGCCCGCCCCGGTGCATGACCGCGTCCATCGCCTCCGGCACGCCCAGGCCGCGCGCCCCAGAAGCGAAGAAGTGCACCAGCGGCCCGTAGACCAGCCCGGCGACCACCGGCACCAGCACGACGAACCACCTTCCGAGCCACGACAGATGGGGATTGGCCGCATGATCGGCTGCCGCGTAGTCCGCGTGGCCCGACAGCAGCAGGGTGAAGATCCGGATCAGCCAGCGGAAGACGACTGCCCCGCCGGCCGCCGCCGCGCCCACCAGCACAGCAAGCCCGGCCAAGCCGGACCGGCCCGCGTTCATCGTGCACCGCGGCGGTTCACACAGGACCTTCGCACCGTGCAAGGTTAACCACGCTCAGCAGCCGAACACGGACAATACCCAGCCCACACCCCGCCAATCGCAGCAGCTTTTCTTTGCACAGAGCAATACAATGGAGAGTGGACGGGCCGCAGTCGGTCGGCGTCCGCATGAACGCTTTCCGCCGACAGGGTGTGGTATGCACAGCGGCATGTGGACAGAGCGCATGCGGCTCCGCATCAAGCTCATTCCGTGGGGTGTTCGGCGGTGCAAGGTGGCCGGTTCGGCGCCCTGACCACTCGATGCGGCATGGCGAGGAGACCGGGAGAGCATGACAGTGAACGCGACCGAGCGGTACGCCGTAGCCCTTCCGGGAGCGGTCGGCGCGCACAGCCCCGCGCAGGTCGTCATCGTGCACCCGACCGATGACGTCGGCGATGACGGGGGCCGTGTCTGGACCGACGCGACCGGGCGGTTCCGGATGGAAATCACGCGCGAGGTCGCCATGCTGCTGGCGGCACCGGGCGGATACGACCGGCATCCGTGTCTGCACGCGGTCCCCCTTCCGTGACGGATCAGCTGCCGCAAGGCCTGCCGGTCGGGCGCCCGTTCCGGGTGACCGACTGGAAGGGTGGTGTGTTGTGCACAGTGCCGCTGGCACGGGGAGAGCACGAGACGGACAGCCAGCCACTGATGACCCGTCCACCTCGATGAAGGGAGGACAGCATGACGGCCGAACTGAGCACCGACCTCGTACGGTTCGTCTGCCCCAGGTGTTCCCAGCAGTGGGAGCACGAGTACCAGGTCGTACACGGCGAGACACCCGACGGAGAAGATCGGGACTACTATCAGCACCACGGACGGCCGGTGATGCCACCGTTCAGCCAGAGCGGCTCGGTTCCTTGTCCGCACTGCGGGCGTCAGACCGTAGGAAGCCTGGCTCAGAGGCGCTACGCGGCGTCCTACGCCGCCACCAAGACGTCGCCATCCGCCTGACACAGCACGTCATGACCCCGCGGGGCCCGTGAGCTGTCGCCCAGGACCGCAAGACGACTGGCCAAAGGCCCGTGCCCTTCCACCAGTCCTCCCTTCACGCCCCGACCCGACCATCTCCGCGACGTCAGCTCAACGGGTCCGAGTACTCGACCGCCGAGCTGCGCGCACCGTCACCGGCGTCAGCCGCGACCTGACGGCACTGGTCGACGGCGAGGCGTGCCAGGCACAGCAGCAGCCCCGCCAACAGTACGTCCTGCAAGGGCAGTTGTGTGACCGCCAGGAACGTGGCGACCAGCGCCGTCCGCTCCCCCAGTCCACCGCACCAGGCCGCGCGGAGCGCCGCCACCCGCCCGACGGCCAGCTTGACCCCGATGACGATCAGCAGGGCCCCGACGACCGGCAGCGGAACCAGGCCAGCCTCCTCCCCCAGCCCGCACCACAGCAACAGCAACAGCACGCACCCCGACACCACCCCGGCCCAACGGGTGCGGGCACCCGAGCCGACGGACACCGCCGTGCGCGACGGCGAACCGCCGACCGGCAGTGCGTGACAGAACGCACCGACCACGTTCGCCGCCGCCTGCACCAGCATGTCCCGCGTACGGTCCGCCGTGCGATGCCCCTCCCCGGCGGCCCGCTGCGGTGAGATCCCGGCGGCCTGGGCGAGCGCGACCAGCGCCACCGAACAGGCCCCGCCCACCAGGTGCGCCATCACCCCCCAGGCCGGCATCGTCAGTGGCGGAACGCCGTCCGGGATCCGGCCGAGCGAACCCGCCAGCGGCACCGCCACCCCCGAGAGGCGCACCAACGCGGCGGTGACCACCAGCGCGACGAGCACCGCCAGCGGACGCACGCGCGGCACCGCATGGGCCAGTGCCCACACGAGCACCGTCAGCACCGCCACCGCGGTGGCCGCCGTCGACCACTGCCCCGGTTGCGCGAGCCACGCCAGCACCCGTAGCAGCCGGTTGTGGTGGTGCGTCCGGAAGCCGGTCGCCTCGTGCATGGCCCCGGCGATGATCTGCACCGCGCAGCCCACCGAGAACCCGGCCATCGCCCCGCCCGGCACCAAGCGCAGCAGCGCGTCCAACCGCAGCACCGTGAACAGCGCCATCGCCAGCGCGACCATCAACGTCAACGCGGCGACGTTGCCCGGCGCCGCCGGATCCAGGTGCGCATGTCGCAGGGCCCCTCGCGCGGTCAACGCGATGGCACTGGTCAAGGTCGTGACCATCAGCGGAGTCCGCACGAGCAGCGATCCCACGATCGACGGCCAAACCCCCGCGTACAGTCCGGTTTCGGCGTCGAAGCCCACCATCGCCGCGTACGCCATGCCCTGCGGCGCGCTGAACAGTGCCGTGACCAGCCCGGCCACCACGTCCACCGCGCCGGCCTTGGTCGGCCGACCTCGCCGCCCGGCACTCACCGGTGCGGCTTCGACGGCGGCCCGCGCCGCCGGGATGCGTCGGCCGGGCGCCTCGACCCGGTCCTTGTCGAGATGATCCACCTTTCGCCTCCCATGCCGGGGTTGCCGCCCGCGCTGCGTCCCGGGCCGACGGCCTGCCGCCCTCCAGGTCAGCAGGAACTGGACCCGCGCCGCGAAAGCCCGCACCCGTTGCTAGGCCAACCAGGTGCAATGCGCGGCATCGACGGCGTGTCGCCGGACCCACTCCCCTATGGACACCAGCCCCCATGCCCGCGGCTGCGAAGGGCCGGGTTTCAGCCCGAAGATGCGCCCGGGAGCAATCCTGGGGTGCTGACCTCAACACCGGCTGCGTGTAACGCGTACCGCCACCACGGTGGCCGAGTCCTCGCTCGCCTGCGTGGCTCCATCGTGCCCGTGCCCACCAGAGGGACAATCCTTCATGACCGTGATCACTCGACGCTCGCTAATGCTGGCCGGCATCGGCGTAGTTGGCACCGCGCCTCTCGACGCTCGCGACGGGGCCACGGCCGCCGGCAGCCCCTCCCTGGTGAGCGCCTCAAGTTCTGCCGTAGCCGAGCACGACCACAGACGCTCACATGACGGCCGCGAGCGCACCGTCAAGCTCGTCGCCGCGGCCGCTCCTGTCGACCTGGGCGGGATGAGCGTCAACACCTGGACCTTCAGTGGACAGTTGCCGGGCCAGGAGATCCGGATGACCGCCGGCGACGCCCTGGTCGCCGAGCTTGTCGACAACCTCCCGGCCGCGACCTCCGTGCACTGGCACGGCATGGCGGTCCCCAATGACATGGACGGGTTCCCGCCGGTCACCCAGCGTGCCGTTCCCGCCGGTGGCGCGTTCACCTACCAGTTCACCGGCGGCGTCCCGGGCACGTACTGGTTCCACTCGCACGTCGGTGTGCAGCGCGACCGCGGGCTCTACGGGGCGCTGATCGTCGAGGATCCACACGAGCCGCTGTCGTACGACGACGAGTGGGTGGTCGTGCTGGACGACTGGCTCGATGGAGTCACCGGCACCCCTGACGAGGCTCTGGCCGAACTCTCCCACGGCATGGGCGGGATGGGCACGGGTGGGATGAGCGGGACGCCCGGCACGGGCACCGCGACCAGGATCGACGGCACGGCCATGGGGCCTTCCGCCTCACCGTCCAGCAGCCCCAAGCCGGGCACGTTCACACTCACCGGCGCCACCAGCCCGCTGCTGGGCGGCGACGCGGGCGACGTGAAGTACCCGTACCACCTGGTCAACGGCCGCCTCGCTACCGCTCCCGCCGTCCACCGCGCCAAGCCCGGTGCGCGGGTTCGGCTGCGGATCATCAACGCGGGCGGGGACACCGCCTACCGTCTCGCGCTGGGCGGGCACACCATGACCATCACCCACACCGACGGCTACCCGGTCGCCCACCAGGACACCGACGCCCTGCTGCTCGGCATGGGCGAGCGCTACGACGTCCTGGTCACCCTCAAGGACGGTGTCTTTCCCCTCGTCGCCCTGGCCGAGGGCAAGAACGCCACCGGTCTCGCCCTCATCCGTACCGGTTACGGCCAGGCGCCGAGCTCCACGGTTCGTCCCAGCGAACTGGACTGCCGACTGGTGACGGCCGATCAGCTGCGCGCCTGCGACCAGGTGCGGCTGCCCGCCCGTACCCCGGACGTCACCCACCAGGTGAACCTCACCGGTGGAATGCCCGGTACGACTGGTCGATCAACGGCCGCCGCTTCGACATGCGCGACCCGACCGCCGCGGCGTTCCTGATCCGCCAAGGACAGCGGGTGCGCATGGAGTTCACCAACACCACCGACATGTGGCACCCGATGCACCTGCACGGCCACACCTTCCAGCTCGGCGCCACCGGCCCGCGCAAGGACACCGTCATCGTGCTGCCGGGCAGGACCGTCACCTGCGACTTCGATGCCGACAACCCCGGGCAGTGGCTGGTCCACTGCCACAACGTCTACCACGGAGAAGCCGGGATGATGGGCCTGTTCGCCTACACCACCTGACCGCTCCCGGAGGGTCCCCCTCACTCAACTCCCGACCCGGTTCAGCGGAACACTCCGGTGTGGCCGAGGGAGTAGCGGCCGGGCTGGGGGTAGACGCACAAGCCGTGCGGGCCGGCGCCGACGTTGATCCGGGCCAGCAGGTGCCCGTCGTGGGTGGAGATGGCGTAGACCTCGGCGTTGTAGCGGCCGCTGAGCCACAGGACGGTGCCGTCGGCGGAGACGCCACCCATGTCGGGGCTGCCGCCGCCGGGTAGCTGCCATGTGGCGGTGAGGCGGCCGGTGGCGAAGTCCAGGACGGAGATGGAGCCCTCGGCACGGTTGGAGATGTACAGGCTGCTGGAGTCGCGGCTGACATAGAGGCCGTGGGCACCCTTGCCGGTCGGCAGCAGGGTGGGGGCTGCGAAGGTGTCGCCGTTGAGGACCCAGACGCCGTCGGCCTTCATGTCGGCGATGTACCAGGTCCGTCCGTCGGGAGAGATCTTGACGTCCTGGGGCATGGAGCCGTCGAACGGGAGCTTCTGCTTGGCCAGCACGGTCATCGAGGCGGTGTCGACCTTGAGGAGCTCGCCGGAGAACTCGCAGGAGACGATGAAGTAGCGGCCGTCGGGTGAGAAGTCGGCGTGGTTGACGCCGGCGCAGTCGACCGGGACGGACTTGACGACCGCCATGGTGTGGGCGTCGCGGAAGACGAGTTGCCGGTCTTTGGAGGCCATGACGACCGCGTACTTGCCGTCGGGCGTGAAGTAGAGGTTGTAGGGGTCGTGGACGTCGACCGGCTGGCCGGCACGGCCGGTGGCGGGGTCGATGGGGGTGAGGGTGTTCCCCAGGTCGTTGTTGACCCACAGGGTCTTCAGGTCCCAGGAAGGAACGACGTGTTGGGGCTGGTGGCCGACGGGGATGGTGGCGATGACCTGGTACGTGGCGGGGTCGATGACGCTGACCGTGTCGGACTCGGTGTTGGGTACGTACACCCGCGAGGGGAATCCCTGGACGGCCTTGGACAGTTGGCCGGGTCGGTCGGCGGCGTACAGGTCGCGCGGGTCGAGGGGCACCGGCATGCCGGGCAGCAGGTTCGAGGAGGAGGACGGGGCAGGTGAGCCGGCGGCGCCCGGTGACCTGGTGGCCGCACTCTTCGGCGCGGCGACCGCCTTGGCACGAGTGTTGGCCGGGGAGGAGCAGGCAGTAGCGGCCAGCAGGACCGCCAGCACGCTCAAGGCACGGCTGTGCAAGATGAGTTGAATGTGCATCAGTCGAGAAGCTCCGAGATCGTCACGGCACGCAGCAGGCGTGTCTGAAGGACGTCGAGGGTTGCGGGAAGCACGGTCACGGCGCCTGGGTATCCGAGGTGATGGCTGACCACCGTTCGGAGGCGCGTCGCGTCCGGCACAGCTGTGCTACAGCATCGGCGCATAGGCGCGTTCCGGGCGCCGCCGTGGGCGTGCACTCACCAGGGAAGCACCGGCAGCTCTGGGACGTCACCACGACACGCGCGCGAGTCGCTGCCGCCGGAGAGGGCCGTTCGCGCAGGCGCGCCTCTTCTGGCCGTGGCAGGACGACGGTTGCACGACTGCCACCCCAGGCGCCGTCCGGTGACGCAGCGGGCAGTTCGACGGCCTTGGAAGCCTCGACAGCCAACGGCAGGAGTCAACCATTGCGCCCTCCCTGGTCGGCGGCAGCGGCCTCGGGCTTGGGCGTGGCGTAGTCGCGCCCCTGCGTGCTCGCCGAACTCGGCTCCCGCCCGTGACCGTGCCGGGCGTCGTGGGCCGCGAGCATGCTGCGAGCCCCGGCAGGCGGTATGCCTGCGCCCAGGCAAGCGTGAACGAACCTCGCCCGGCGGACGTCATCCGGAACCTGGTGCGGCATGCGGACCTCCCAAGAGGGGGTGCTGCGGTGACGACGCTCGGAGACGTCGGATGCGCGGGTCCCGGGATCACACCCAGGACAATTTGCACTGTGCAACAATAACCGCGCCCAGCCCATCGCCGCGCAAGCCGGGCCGCGAGCCGCAGAATCTCCACCCGGATCGAACCGCCTCTCCGGGTTCTCCGTGGTCGCGGGTGCCGATCCGGAAGGTCGGGCTGTTCTCTCCGGCGCCCACATCCGGGTCACCTCCCCCGCGACCACCCTCGACGCCGTCCGGGCCGAGTAGCGAATCGCCAAGTCTGTCGAGATCATCGGCTCCGGCGCCCACCTCCACGACCGCCTCAGAGGCGAGCTCGCAGGCAGCCACTGACCGGACCGTGCGAACCCGCACCCTCAGCGCATGCCGAGCGCGGCTTCCTCCCGGTCGAGGTCGTGCTGGAGCCGGCGCCGGGTGGTGTCGCTGATCAGGTGCTCCTCATAGAGGCGGTGCAGCTCGCTGTTCTGGACGGCGATCACCTCGTGCCGCAGGCTTCGGTAGGAGTCGTCGGAGGTCACACCGCCCTCGTCCTCGGTGCGGTCCAGCCGGGCTTCCAGGCCGCGCCTGACCCGGTCGATCGCCACCGGCGGCATCGCCTCCAGGCCGGACAGATGCTCGACGTGGTCCAGCGCGGCGCGGTTGAGGGCGTCCCGGGCTCCGTCCTCCTCCCGCGCGGTGTGCTCGGGCTCCAGCGCCAGCCCGGAGCGGTTGACCACCCCGGCCAGTGTCAGCCCCTGCACCACCAGCGTGAACACCACCACCGCGGTGGTCAGCACCAGCACCAGCGCACGCCCGGCCAGCGCCCCGCCGCCGCTGGCGGCCAGCGGGATCGACAAGGCGGCGGCCAGTGGCATCACGCCCCGGGTGCCGGCCCAGGTCACCACCCCGGCCACCCGCCAGGACAGCCGGCCCCGGCTCGGCTTGACCGCCCTCGTCAGCGGCAGCGTCCACGCCACCCGCACCGCGATCAGCACGCCGGCCAGCGCCAGCGCCTGCAACGGCCACCAGCTGCTGCCCTTCGGCAGCCCGCGCACCAGCGCCAGCAGCTCCAGCCCCACGATGGCGAACACCACGCTCTCCAGCAGGAACACCACCACCGCGTACACCGCCTGCACCTGCAACCGGATGTGCGCGTCACTGAGCCGGTGTCCCGAGCGGCCCAGCAGCACGCCCGCGACCACCACCGAGGTGATCCCGGAGGTATGCGCCGACTCGGCCAGCACGTATGCCGCATACGGCGTCACCAGCGCGATCACGGTCTCCAGCACCGGATCGGTGGTGCGGCGCCGGATCAGCCACACCGCCCCCGCCACCGCCGCCCCGATAAGACTCCCGCCCCCGCCGAGCAGGAGGAACTCCCCGCCCGCCGACACCAGGCTCACCGACCCACCGGCCGCCACCGCGATCCCGACGCCGACCTTGAACAGCACCAGCGAGGTCGCGTCGTTGAACAGGCTCTCCGCCTGCACCAGCACCTGCACCCGCCCCGGCAGGGCCAGACGCCGCCCCAGCGCCGACACCGCCACCGGATCGGTGCTCGCCAGCACCGCCCCCAGGACGAACGCCATCGCCGGCGGCAGCCCGGTCAGCGCGACCGCCGCGAACCCGACCGCCGCCGCAGAGGCGAAGACCAGCCCGAACGCCAGGATCGTGACCGGCCGCCACACCACCCTCAGATCACGCAGCGACAACTCCTCCGCCGACGCGTACAGCAGCGGCGGCAGCACCACCAGCGCGATCGCCTGTGGCGGCACGTGCAACGCCGGCACCCCGGGTATCAGCGCCACCCCGATCCCGGCCAGCACCAGCAACGACGGGGCGGGAACCCGCCAGCGCCGGGCGAAAGTGGCCACAACAGTGGCCAGAACCACCAGGAAGAGAACGATCCCCACGGCGCGCATCTACGGAAGCAACCCCATCACAAGAATCGGGGTCACTGCTGCGCGAATGCCGCAGTCGCCCCCCGAGCCGACCAGGCTTCCCGGCACAC
Organism: Kitasatospora humi; assembly: GCF_020907985.1. Classification (GTDB taxonomy): domain Bacteria; phylum Actinomycetota; class Actinomycetes; order Streptomycetales; family Streptomycetaceae; genus Kitasatospora; species Kitasatospora humi. Next base: position 30,779 of record NZ_JAJJPA010000042.1, read on the forward strand.
CGCTGGCAATTTTATCGGAACATTAGCGCCAGGCCGCAGATGGCAGCGCAGGGCAGAACATAGCTGTGCCCCCGATGACAATCCCGCACCAATGACCCCCGCCATGCCGCCCCAGCCCACTCCCTGCCGTCCCCCAACGGGAGCATCCACCGGTCACGGCGGGTCGTCACCTCACATGCGCTCCTTCCCCCGATGTACACGAGCCGGGCGTTGACCGGCGTCGCCCCGGCCGACCTGCTGAACCGTGTGGCCGCCACCGGCGCGCATCTGCTGGTGGCGGCCCGTGTCCGCAGGCTCTGCGTCACCTGCCGTTGCCCCCCACGCGGTCGTGTCACCCCCGGGGAACGATGGTGACGGGACACTCCGCGTGGTGGAGAAGGTGCGCGGAGACCGACCCGAGCAGGACACGAGCCAGCGGGTTGCGCTGGTGCGAGCCGACGACCAACAGCCTGGCGTTCTCGGATGCCTTCACCAGTACCGCCGACGCGGCAGCGACGCACAGAACGTCAGCGCTGGTTCGAAGACCGGGCTGGCGCTCCCGCCACCGGCGGCCCACGTCTTCCAGCGCCCTCTGCTCGGCGCGCAGGACGCCCGCCTGGTCTGCCTGGCCAGGTGGCGCCGCCATGCCCAGCGGTAGAACCTGGGGGCGGACATCGGCATGGATCAGGTGCAGCGGGACGTCGCGCAGCACCGCTTCAGTGGCCGCGAACTCGAGTGCCGCCTGGTCCTCCCCGGGCTGGTCCACACCGACGACGACGAACCCGTCCCGCGGCGGGCCGCCCCGCACCACTGTCACCGGGCAGTCGGCGTGCGTAGCCACCTTCATCGAGACGGACCCCAGGGCCAGGTGCGCGAATCCACCGCTGCCGCGACGGCCCAGCACGATCTGTGCGCACTCCGCCGACCGTTCGACCAGCCCGGCGGCGGGTTCACCCGAGTCCGCCACGATCTGGGCGTCACCCGCGGAAAATCGCTGCGGACAAGCTCCGCGTACGGCCTGAGCACAGCCTCGACGGCTGTGAGCGGCTCCGAGGAACCGGCGGTCATGTTCCGGCCACGGCCCAGGGCGTGGTAGAGCTGCAGGGGCACGCCATGAAGACTTGCCTCATGAGCGGCGAAACGAACGACCAACTCGGCCTCGGGTCCTGGGTCGACCCCCACCAGAATCGGGTGTACCGCCCGAAGCTTCATGATCGTTTCCTGTCCTTGTGGCCTACGCTCCCACGCGAGGACCGCATCGCCATCGTGATGCAGGTGTGTATTCCCACCTCACCACCAGCGTGGCACCGGCTCGGGTCGCACCGTCCCCGCGGTGCCCGCGCGAAGGCGTGAGCGCAGGCACCGGTGGTGCCGGGGGCGGGGTGGATTCCTCGGCAGCGGTTGCGGGATCTCAGGTGACCTCGTTCAGGCGCCCGCTTCTGACGTCGTAGATGAAACCCCGCACCATGCTGCGGTTCGGAAGGAGCGAGCACAGCTTGACCCGCGCGATCGAGCTGCGGACGTCAGCCGCCAAGTCGTTGAAGGACGGCTCCACCCAACTCGGTTTGAACCCGGCGTCGGACTGGATCTGCTCCTTGAAGACGTCGCCGGTGAGTTTGAGTAGCCCGCAGTCGGTGTGGTGGACCAGGATGACCTCGCTGGTGCCCAGGACGCACTGGCTGATCGCGAGCGAGCGGATCTCAGCGTCCGTGACGATCCCGCCAGCGTTGCGGATGACATGGGCATCGCCGGGCTGCAGGCCCAGGACGGCATAGATGTCCATGCGGGAGTCCATGCAGGTGATGACGGCGATGTGCTTCGCGGGCGATCTGGGCAGGAGGCCCGGGAAACGGGTCGCGGCGTAGTCCTCGTTGTTCTTCAAGTACTGGTCGATGGCCGACACCGGGACCTTCTTCCTCTGTGAGTGCCAGCGAGGGCCGGCGCGCTCGTCACCCGGTTCCGGCGAGGTCACGAGTTCTGCTTCTCATTAAACTCGCGGAACGCGGCGAACGCCCGGGGCTGAACAGGTGCCGGGGCCGCAATTCATCAGGAATCACCCCGCCGATCGCCTCCGCGAACTCGTCGGCTGCGGCGCCAAGAGGGCGCCGCCCTGGGCACGCGAGGCGTGCAGTGGTTGTGCCCCGGGACCGCCGCGAAGGCGCACGTGCTGTCGATCCTGGACCACCGGGGCGAGCACGACCTGGCCGAGCCGATCCGCCGCAGCGCGGCCCACAGCCTGCAGCCGGGCAATCCGCCTGGTACGGCTTCGGCCGCTGAGCCCGGAACCGCAGCCCGTCAGCTGGTCCCGGCCAGCCGGGAGGAGCCAGGGACGCGTCCGGGAAGGCCCATCCGGGCCTCCTTGCGGAGTCAGGACCTGCAAGGACCCGCGCGTCGAACGGGCTCATGTTGTTGTCGTCCGGGGCCGTGAAGCCGGCCGCAGACAGGACGGCTCTTCCGTGCCGGTGGAACGTGCCGCCGGGCAGGACGGCGGAACGGGTGCTACGCGCCGCTGCTCTGCCCCGCATGGCCGAACCTCCCTGGTGTCGTCCTCGATCCGTCCGCATCCCATGGCGTATACCTCAGCCAGAGACACCGGAGACCGAACCTGACGCACCATCGATCGTTCCTCGTTCGGCGGCCGGTCGGAACAGGAGCAGAGGCATGACCGATCCCGCGCAGCACACCCCGCCGCCCCCCGCTGACGCGCCGCTTCCCCCGGGCCGGATCGTGGTCGAGCACGTGTCCGGTGACAGCTTCGCGGTGGCGGTGCGCGGCCACCGGATGGTGGTGGACCAGCCGGTCGGCGACGGCGGAACGGACACCGGACCGACGCCGACGGAGTTGTTCGCCGCTTCGCTCGTCTCGTGCGTGGCCTTCTACGCCGGCCGGTACCTGGCCCGGCACGGCGTCGATCCCCAGGGGCTGCGGGTGGGCGCCGGCTTCACGATGGCCACTGACCGCCCGGCCCGGGTGTCCGGGCTGACGGTGTCGATCGAGGTTCCCGACGGCCTGGACCCGTCCCGCCACGAGGCCCTGCTCGCCGTCGCCTCCCACTGCACCGTCCACAACACACTCCACCAGCCGCCGACGGTCGAGATTGGGTTGTGCCGGTCCGGCACGGCGGAATAGCCCACCGCCGACCTGCCGTGAGATACCCGCACCCAGGCGCAGCAGGAGCTCGCCGCGGCCTTCCGGACTTCGTCCATCCCGACGCTGCCGGCGGTGCGCGACGGCGTCGTCCTCTTCTCCCGCGTCGGCGCCCTGCCGGAGGGCGCGCCGGAGGAGGTCATCCGCCGGATCCTTGCGATCGACATGGCCGAGGTGCATCGCAGGATCGCCGCCGAGGCGGCCTGAACGGGCACCAGGGTGAGAGGAGTCGGAGCGATGAGTGGGACCGGAGCGGACAGCGGCGCCTGGGACGCGCGGTACTCGGCGGCTGAGCCGGTGTGGGGTGTCGAGCCGAACCGGTGGGTGGTCCGCGAGACCGCCCGGCTGCCGCCCGGCCGGGCCCTGGACCTGGCCGCGGGCGAGGGCCGCAACAGCATCTGGCTGGCGGCAAGGGGCTGGCAGGTCACAGCCGTCGACTTCTCCGGTGTGGCGCTGGAGCGCGCCCGCCACCTCGCCGCCGCCCAGTCGGCCGAGATCGCCGACCGCCTCCGACTGGTGCGGGCCGACGTGCTGACGTACCGTCCGGAACCTGGTGGCTTCGGCCTCGTCCTGGTCGCCTACCTCCAGCTGCCGGCCGAACAGCGCGCGACCGCGCTGCGGAACGCTGCGGCCGCCCTCGCCCCCGGCGGCACGCTGCTGGTCGTCGGGCACGACACCAGCAACCTCACCGACGGCGTCGGCGGTCCTCAGGACGCCCGTGTCCTGTTCGCCCCGGACGACGTGCTGAACGACCTTGCCGGCCTCGGGCTTACCACCGTGTGCGCCGAACGCGTCCGCCGGCCCGTGCCGCGTCCGGACGGCCCGCCTGTCGAGGCGATCGACGCACTCGTCCGTCTCGAACGCCCCCGCTGAGCCGCCCGGCCGCGCCATCGGCCTTACCACGGGACCCGGGCCGGCCGGCGGGTCGGTGGCGGGGACCATACCGGTGGGCCAGCCTGGATGATCAATTCCAACGGGTCAGTCGGGAGCTGGCCGTGTTCCGTCGTGGAAGGTCTGGGTGGGGGTCCGGGGGCCTTCGGTTCAGCGTGGCCGCAGTCCGTCGAAGACCACCTCGAAGATCCGTTCACGGGCGATCGGGTCAGCTTCGAGGTGCTCCACTGTCACGCCGGTGCCGATCATAAGGGCGATCAGTTCCGGTAGGCCCAGTTCCCGGCGGACCGCCCCGGCCCGCTGCGCTGCGGCCAGCAGCTCGGCCAGCCGGTTCTGGATCACCGTGCTGGACTCCTGGAGGGCCGCGTGTGCGTCCACCCCGGAGGCGGCCAGCGCCCGGGTGAACTCGTCCTTGCCTGCGGACTGATCGATGACCAGGCGGAAGCATGCGAAGAAGGCATCGGCGGGCTCGGATTCCGCGGCCAGCTGCTCGGTCCGGGCGGCGATCGCCTCCAGCCTGCGCACCATCACCGCCACCAGCAGCGCCTCCTTGGTCGGGAAGTGCCGAAAGAGCGTGCCGACCGCGACCCCGGCGGCCCGGGAGATCTCCTCCGTCGGCACGTCGGTGCCCTGACTGGTGAACACCTCCGTGGCGACGTCCAGCAGCCTGGCCCTGTTGCGGGCCGCGTCCGCCCGCAGCGGGCGCTCCTGGGCACTGCTCACCCCTGCCACTCCTTCCCCGCCGCACGGCGAAGCCATGCTGGACAACATGAGCGGCCAGTCCGTATCGTCATGCAACATGAGCCGCTACTCATATTATAGCGGCGTGACCGATCGGGGTTGGGCATGTCCGAGACGCTGTCACCACGCGGGGTCTTCCAGAAGCTGCTCGAAGGCATCCAGGCGGCCCGGTACGTGGAACTGGCCGACCTCTACGCCGAGGACGCCGTGGTGGAGACGGTCTTCGAGCCGGTCGGGCCGCGCCGCAGCGAGGGGCGAGCAGCACTCGCGGAGCGGTTCGCGGCGGTGGCCGCGCATTCACCCGTGGAACTGACCCCGGCGAACGTGGTGATCCGGGAGACCGACGACCCGGAGGTGATCGTCGCCGAATGGGACTACCGGGTGCACCACCGAGTGACCGGGCAGAACTTCGAGTCCGCCAACATCCAGGTGCTGCGGGTGCGCGACGGCCTGATCGTCCATAGCAGGGACTTCCATGACCACCTGACCCTCGTCGTGGCCGGCGGCGAACTGCCGCAGCTGGTGGCGGCACTGGAAGGCCGGTAGCACGAGCGCGGGCAGCCAGCCGAGGCCAGCTCCAACGGTTCGGGCCTGTGGCGTGTTTGTCAGCAGCGTCATTTACCGAACTCGCCGTGAAGGCAACCGTTCCAGCCCCCGCAGTGCCGGCGGTCTGAATACTGGTCAGTGGTCATAGGCGGTCAGCGACCGCATGACGGGCCGGCCGGTGCGGTGGTTGTGCCAGATGGCGGCGGTCAGTGCGAGGATCCGCTGGGGCACGCGGACGATCACGCCGCCGGGAGTGCAAGCGCGGTGGTTCCAGGTCGAGCTGGCCTTTGAAGGTCTCGTTGATCGACTCGATGACCTGCCGCAGCGGCTTGAACAGCTGTGCCCCAGCCCGCTCGGGCTCGCCCTTGCGGGCAGGGCGCAGCAGCCGGATGCCCCGCCCGCCAACTGGTCCTCGAAGTCGCGGCCGAAGTAGCGGCTGCATGGCGATTCCTGCCCCGGCCCGACCGAGCGCGTCCGAGCACGTCGGACCGGCCGCACTGGACACCCTCCTGCCCGCCAAAGCCGTCACCGGCCTGCGGCGTGCTGCGCCCCTCGATACGTTCCGACTACCCGTGGGAGACCCCGCCGACCGCCCAGGTCCAGGTGACGCTCCGGTACGCCTTGCTGCTCGCAGTCCTGCTCACGGGCGCGGCCTGGGCGCCGTTGCTGATCGCGGCCCGTGGAAAGCCCGCAGCCGTCGACCCCTCCGCCTGAACGGCACCGGCATGCTCCCGCACCCGGAAGGTCCGCCTTTCGTCGCACGTCGACCACATCGGCATCCGATTATGTCGGTAGCGGATATAATCGTTCTGTACGCCGAACCCACCGTGGTCCGGTCACCCCGGTGCGCCCAGCCGCGCGCCGGCCGTCCTGGGGGAGTCCCGCATGCCGGTCCGTGAACACCCCACCCGCCGCGCGCACCTCACCGCCGACCTCCGCGCGCTGCTCACCACCGAGCGCCCGCGCCCGACGTTCATCCGCGACCACCCCGCCGCCTGGCGGCTGGCGGTCGCCACGGTCTGCTTCGGCGCGTTCATGGGCCAGCTGGACGCCAGTATCGTCACACTCACCTACCAGCCGCTGCGCACCGAGTTCCACAGCACCCTGGCCGGTGTCGAGTGGGTCTCGCTCAGCTACCTGCTCACCCTGGTCGCCTTCCTGGTCCCCGTCGGGCGCCTGTCCGACCTGCACGGCCGCAAGCTGATGTACCTCTACGGCTTCGCCGTCTTCACCGCCGCTTCCGCCGCCTGCGGACTCGCCCCCGGACTGGCCACCCTGGTCGTCTTCCGCGTGGTGCAAGCGCTCGGCGCGGCGATGATGCAGGCCAACAGCGTGGCCCTGGTCGCCACCAGCGCGCCGCCCGGCAAGATGCGCGCCGCCCTCGGCATCCAGGCCGCCGGCCAGGCCGTCGGACTCGCGCTCGGCCCGACCGTCGGCGGCCTGCTGGTCACCAGCCTCGGCTGGCGCTGGGTCTTCGGGGTCAACGTCCCCATCGGCATCCTCTCCCTCGTCGCCGGCCACTACCTGCTGCCCCGCACCCGCAAGGGCACGGCAGGTGCCCGCATCGACGTGCTCGACGTCCTCCTGCTCGGCTGCACCACCACCGCACTGCTGCTCACCCTGTCCGTCGCCTCCGGCCTGGGCCTGCCCGCCTGGACCGCCGTCCTGCCCGCACTCGTCTGCGCCGGATCCGGCTGGGCCTTCCTGCGACGGCAGAACCGGCGACCCGATCCCCTCATCGACCTCGCGCTGCTGCGCTCGGCGCGTCTCGGGCCGGGCCTGCTGGCCGGCCTGTGCGGCTACCTGGTGCTGTTCGGCCCGCTCGTCCTGGTCCCGGTCGAACTGACCCGCCAGGGCACCAGCGCACTGACCACCGGACTCGTGCTGACCGCCCTGCCGGTCGGGTTCGCCGTGGCCGCCACGAGCGCCGAGCGCCTGCTCCCGGCCACCTGGGGGAACGCGCGCCGCAGCCAGGCCGGCGCGTTCGGGTGCGTCGCCGCCCTGGCCCTACTGGCTGCCCTACCCCAGCACGCGACCACCCTGCCCTACACCCTGGCCCTGCTCGGACTCTCCCTGGGCGTCCTGATCCCGGCCAACAACACGCTGGTCATGAAGGCGATCCCGAGCAGCAGTGCCGGCGTCGGCGGCGGCATGGTCAACATGACCCGCGGGCTCGGCACCGCCATCGGCGTCGCCGTCGTCACTCTCGGCCTGCACCTGGCCGGCGACACCTACGGGGCGCGCACGGCCGTCCTGGCCCTGCTGGCCTTCGCCATCCTCGCGCTGGTCACCACGTTCCAGTCCCGGCGCCCGGCGACCGGCGAGGACGAGTGACCGGTCCGACCGCCCACGGCTCCACGAGCACGAACCACCCGGCCGGCACCGACAGGTACTGCCAGGCGTCCACGGTGCCACCACAACACGACTGCACCTCGGTCCCCGGACGGGTGAGTCGCCGCCGACCGCTGCGCCGCCGGTGCTGCGGCGCGAGGGCGCCCCTCCCCCCACGGAGGGGCGCCCACGCACCGCAGCACGCCTCGGGCCGGATCGGCCGCGGTCAGGCGGTGGGCTCGATGCCGAGTTCGCCGAGCAAGCCGCGGATCCGGCGTGCGATCTGGTCGCGGATCGGACGGACGTCGGCGAGTTCCTTGCGGGCCGGGTCGTCGACCGGCCAGTCCAGGTAGCGCTTACCGGGGAAGTAGGGGCACGCATCGCCGCAGCCCATGGTGATCACCACGTCGGCGGCCTCGACCAGTTCGGTGGTCAGGCCCCGGGGCTTCCTGGCGGAGATGTCGATCCCGACCTCGGCCATGGCCTCGACCACGGCCGGGTTGACCGCGCGGGCCGGCGAGGGGCCCGCCGAGCGGACCTCGACGCGGCCGCCGGCCAGGTGTTCGAGGAGAGCGGCGGCCATCTGGGAGCGGCCGGCGTTGCGCACGCAGACAAACAGCACGGACGGGACCGTGGAGTCACTCATGCGCGGATCCTCCTTGCGGCAGTTGGACGGGGCAGGGTGGGACGGCCGGTGAGCAGGCGCTGCACCGCGAAACCGGTGGCGGCGATCAGGGCACCGGCGACGGCGTCGGCCTCGAAGTGGTTGCCGGTACACACGATCACCGCGAAGGTGGTGAGCGGAAACAGGACGCCCAACGCCCGCACCAGCGGCTTCTTGGCGAGCCGGAACATCACGACGCCGCACCAGGTGGCCCAGGCGACATGGATGGACGGCATCGCGGCGTACTGGTTGGAGACGCTGTCCACCGAGCCGGAGGCCCAGGACCCCCAGGTGTGGTGGACCACCACGGTGTCGATGAAGCCCGCGCTGGTCAGGAACCGCGGCGGGGCGAGCGCGAAGAAGTAGAAGCCGAGCAGGGCCGTGGCCGAGGTGACGCAGAGTGCCGTGCGGGCGGCCCGGTAGTGGCCAGGGTAGCGCCAGTAGAGCCAGAGCAGCACGCCGATCAGGCCGACCATGTACAGCGTGGCGTAGTAGTAGTTCATGCCGACGATCAGCCAGGTGATCTTGTCGGCTGCGTGGTTGGCCGCCTGCTCGAAGCTCAGGTGCAGGCTCTTCTCGAAGTGCAGCACCTCGCCGGCCCGCCGCAGCGCCGCACCCCGCTGGCTGTGCACGGCGTTGCGGGTGGTGTTGTAGAGCATCCAGCCGGCGACTATCAGTACCAGCTCGGCCCACCACGCGGGCCGACCGACCCGGATCCAGCGGGCGGGAAGCAGGCCGCGCCGGGGCGCGACGGCGGTCGGTGCGGCGGCGGGCCGTGTCTCGACGGTGGTGTGCTGACGCGTGGGGGTGGGGCTCACGACTGTTCCTCCGCGAGGCCGGCGACGGGCTGGGCGGCCTGCGCCGGAGCATCCGGCTCGGTGGTGCGGCGGGTGAGCAGCAGGAAGGCGCAGGCGGCGGTGAAGACGATCAGTGAGGTCCAGTCGTTGAGCCGCAGGCCCAGGATGTGGTTGGCGTGGTCGTCGCGTAGGGCCTCCACCCAGCCGCGGCCGGCCGTGTAGGCGGCGACGTACAGGGCGAACAGGCGCCAGGGGCGCAGGGTGAAGCGCCGGTCGGCCCACAGCAGCAGGAGCACCACGCCGAGATCCCAGAGGCACTCGTAGAGGAAGGTGGGCTGGTAGGTGGCGATGTCGGGGGTGGTGGCCGGTCGGTGGGCCGGGTCGATCAGCAGGCCCCAGGGCAGGTGGGTGGGGTTGCCGTAGAGCTCCTGGTTGAAGTAGTTGCCCCAGCGGCCGATCGCCTGGGCCAGCACCAGGCCGGGGGCGAGTGCGTCGGCGTAGGCGGACAGGCGGATGCCCCGGCGTCGGCATCCGATCCAGGCACCTACCGCGCCGAGCGCCACCGCGCCCCAGATGCCCAGGCCGCCGTCCCAGATGTAGAGGGCGCGGATCGGCTGGCGGCCGGGCAGGAAGTACAGCTCGGGGTCGGTGATGACGTGGTAGAGGCGCCCGCCGAGGATCCCGAACGGCACGGCCCAGACCGCGATGTCGGCGACCGCCTCCGGGTTGCCGCCCAGCGCCGCCCAGCGCTTGCGGGTCAGCCAGACGGCTGCGGCGATGCCGGTCAGGATGCACAGGGCGTAGGCGCGGATGGGCACCGGTCCGAGGTGCCAGACGCCCTGGGAGGGGCTGGGCAGGTAGGCGAGCAGCTGCATGCGGAGGCCGCTTTCCGTGCGGGGCAGGAGGGGCCGCGGCAGACCGCTGCACTTCCGGACCGCAGCCCGGGGGAGCATCGGGCCTCCGTGCACGAGGTGGGCAGCGGCGCGACCGGATCATTCTACAGCGTGTAGTAGTTCGCGCCGGACGCCCATCTCCGCCGGACGCCCGCCCGGGGCTTCTACCTGCAGGGATGCCCGCCGCAGTGGCGCACCGCGTAGGTGTGCAGGGCCTGCTCGTAGAGCGCCCTGGTGTCGGCGGTGGCCTGGCCCAGGCCTGCCAGGCCGAGCAGGAGCAGCAGGGTCACCACCAGTAGGGAGCCGGTCCTGCGGCGCGCGGGCGGCCGGCTCAGCAGCGCCCGGACCCGGCGCGGCACCGGGCCGCCGGTGGCCGCTGGCGCCGGGTGGGCGGGTTGTCCTGCGAGTGCGGCTCTTGCCAGTGCGCGGGCCAGCAGCGTGCGGTCGCCGACGGCTTCGGCGGCCTCCTCGTCCGCCCAGCGTTCCACGGCGTACTCCCCTTCGCGGGCGAGTGGCAGCATGAGCGGGCACAGCACGGCGGCCAGGTGCAGTACGTGGAGGAAGGCGTGGTGGTGGTGGCGCAGGTGGGCCTGTTCGTGGGCGAGCACCGCCTCCCACTCGGCTGGCTCCAGCGAGCGCAGCATGCCGGTGGAGACCACCACGCGTCCGGGGCGGCCCGGCAGCGCGAAGGCCTCGATGCGTGGTGCGTCGACGACGATCAGTTCGCGGTCGTCGGGCAGCCGCGCGGCCTTTCGGTAGGCCGCGGTCAGGACCCGGCCTCGGCGGTAGGCGGTCACGGCAGCCCAGGCCAGACACCCGGCCAAGACCGTTCCGGCAGCGCACGCGAGTGGGGTGCTCACGGGGTCCTGGGTGTGCAGGAAGGACACCGACCAGGGCCCTAGCGCCGCGACGGCGCGGACCCGGCCGAGTCCGGCGAACGCGAGCAGCGCCAGGGCGCCTGTCCAGAGCGCCGCGCCGACGGCGGCGGCGCAGGTCAACATCCATGCCGCCACCCGCGGCACCAGGGCGCGGGACAGCCGCGGCGCGGTCACGGCCAGCAGGACGCACACGGCCAGCGGGACGGCGACGGACAGCGGCATCGGGCTACCGGCCTTCCCGGTCCTGCAGGAGGTCCTTCATCAGCCGCTCGTCCTCCTCGCTGAGCCCGGACACGAAGCGGGCCAGTACCGCCTGCCGGTCGGAGCCGCGATCCAGCAGTGAGAACATCTGGTCTGCCGTGTACGCAGCCTCGTCCCGCACCGGGGCGAAGACGTAGCTGCGACCTTGCCGGTGCCGCTGCACCTGGCGCTTGGCGATCAGGCGGGACAGGATGGTCAGCACGGTGGTGACCGCGAGGCCGCCGGGCAGCCGTTCGTTGATCTGGACGGCCGTCAGCTCGCCGTCCGCCGCCCAGAGCACCGCGAGCACGTTGTTCTCCAGCTGACCGGCCGACCGGCGGCCGTTCGACTGCTCCACGCCGTTCACGCTCGTCATCCACCTCATCCGCCGACGTCCCGCACCGCCCGTGAGCTGTTCGGTGCGGCGACTGCCGCCAGTATGCCCCGCCCTCGCTCTCGGTCCACTCCGCCGATCACCGGCCCAGCGTCCGGTCACCAGAGCCCAGGGGGCCCGGCAGTCGGCCGGGGAGTGGTGTCGGCGGGTCGGGGGACGATGCGGCGGCGGTCGGCGGCGAGACGCGGCAGGCAGAGCAGCAGGCCCAGCAGCAGCACGTACTGCAGGGGCAGTTGGGTGGCCGCCAGGAAGGTGGCGACCATCACGGCCCGCTCGCCAGCACCTGCCTGCCAGGCGGCGCGGATCTCGGGCGCCCGGCCGGCGATCAGTTTGACCCCGATGACGATCAGCAGGGCTCCGATCACCGGCAGCGGGATCAGCCCGACCCCGTTCCCCAGTCCGCACAGCAGCAGAGCCAGCACACCGCCGGACGCCACCCCGGCCCAGCGGGTGCGGGCGCCCGCGCTGGTGGACACGGCGGTGCGGGAGAGCGAGCCGCCGGCCGGCAGCGCATGGCAGAACGCACCAGCCGCGTTCGCCGCCGACTGCGCCAGCATGTCCCGCGCCCGGCCCGCCGCCGGCCCGCCCGGCGCGGCCGGACGTACCGGGGCGATCCCGGCGGCCTGGGCGAGCGCGACCAGCGCCACCGAGCAGGCCCCACCCACCAGATGGGGCATCACGTGCCAGGCGGGCACCGTCAACGGCGGGAGACCGTCCGGGATCCGGCCGAGCGAGCCGGCCAGCGGCACCGCCAGCCCGCAGGCGTGCACCAGCGCGGTGGCGACCACCAGCGCGACCAGCACCGCGAGCGAGTGCGCACCCGGCAGCGCGTGTGCCAAGGCCCAAATCACGATGGTCAGCACCGCCACCGCGGTGGCCGCCACCGACCACCCGCCCGGATGCGCGGCCCACACCAGCACGCGGAGCAGCCGGTTGTGGTGGTGGGCCCGGAAGCCGGTCGCGTCGTGCAGGGCCCCAGTGATGATCTGGAGCGCGATGCCCACCGTGAACCCGGTCATCGCCCCGGCCGAAACAAGCCGCAGCACCGAGCCCAGCCGCAGCAGGGCGAACAGCGCCATGGCCAGCGCGACCATCAGCGTCAGCGCCGCGACGTTGCCCGGCAGCGCCGGATCCACATGGGCGTGCCGCAGCGCTCCGCGCGACGTGAGGGCGATGGCGCTGGTCAGCGTTGTGACCATGAGCGGTGTCTGGGCGAGCAGCGAGCCCACTACCGCCGGCCACACCCCGGTGTACAGCCCCGAGCCCGGGGGGAAACCCGCCATCGCCGCGTACGCCATCCCCTCCGGCACGCTGAACAGCGCCGTGATCAGCCCGGCCGCCACATCCGCCATGCTCAGCCGCGGAAGCCACCCGAGCCGACTGTTGGCGGGCCCGGCCGCCTCGCCGGGCGTCGCCGCGTCGCCGGCGACCCTCGCCGCCGGGATGCGCGCGCTGCCCGTCTCCACCCGATCCGCATCGAGATCATCCACCTCGCGCCTCCCAGGACGGCGGTGTCGAACCCGCCGACGACCCGTCAGGGCCGGCGGCCTACCGCCCTCCAGGTCACCAGAAGCACCGCGCGGTTCGCCACGCTGACCCCGCTCGGCGTGGGCCGTTCGAGTGGCGACAGACGGTCCGTGGCGTGTCGCCGACCGGAATGCCCTACATGCGCCCTAGCCAGGTCGTGTCCCCGCAGGCAAACTTCCCGGGTTTGCGGGGGCATTAGGGTTGGTGCATGGCAAGCCCGTCGATCCCTACCCCCACCGCCACGACCGCTGAACAACAGGGCTCGGACACCCGGCTGCTCACGGAGGCGATCACCGGGCTGCGCCGTGCCCTGCGCGCGTCAATACGCTCCGACTACCCGTGGGAGACCCTCCCGATGGCGCAGGTCGAGGTCCTGCAGTCGCTCGGCGAGGCGCAGCCGGCCCGTGCGGGTGAGTTGGCCGAGCGCCTGCGCTTGGCGCCCAACACGGTCTCGGGGCTGATCAGTCGGCTGCTGGAGGCGGGGTTGGTCGACCGGGGCACGGACGCCACCGACCGGCGTCGGGCCGCCGTGCGCCTGACCACGGCGGGAGTCGAAGCGCTGGCGGCCTGGCAGCACGCCCACGAGCGGCGGATCGGCACCGCCCTCGACGCCCTGGCGCCCGAGCAGCGGGCGGCCCTGCGCGCCGCACTGCCCGCGATGGCCGCCCTCGTCGAAGAGTTGCACGGCGAACTCGCGCTCCCCGCACCGGCCTCCAGCCGGGATTGAGAAACCCCTCGAAGCACCGGAGCCCACCGAGTCGGCGGCTCCGGTGCTTCGAGGGGATGCCGCTACCGACTCGATGGCACCGGCAGGTCAGCGACGGCCGTCGTCATGGAGTGGCGGTCGGATTCGGTGAAGGGCTCTGCGGCAGCTGGACTGCGGTGAATGTGCTCGCGGGCGTGCCGGCCAGGGCGCCCTCCACGGCGTCGCGCCAGATCGGCCCGGCGACCTGCCCGCCGAAGGCCTGGTCGATGCGGTGACCGCCCATCGACTGGCCTTCCAGGGAGTTGTACTTGTCGGTGTCGCTGACCACGGTGGCGGCGGCGAGATCGGGGGTGTAGCCGACGAACCAGGCCTGCGCGCCGTTGTTGGTGGTACCGGTCTTGCCGGCGCTGTCGCGGTCGGTCAGGCCGGCCTGCTGGCCCGTGCCGTCCTGGACCACGCCGCGCAGCATGGCGGTGATGGTGTCGGCCGTCGTCGTCGACATCACCGAGTGGCAGTCGGCCTTCGGCACGTCCAGGCTCTTGCCGGTCGGCCCGGTGACCGAGGTGACGGCGACCGGTGAGCAGTACGTGCCGTGGGCTGCGAAGGTCGCGTAGACGTTCGCCATCTCCAGCGTGGTCAGGTTGTTGCTGCCGAGCGTCATCGACTGCACCTGCGCGATCGGCGAGCCGTCGGCCTGCTCGGTGATGCCGAGCTTGTTGGCCGTCTGCACCACCGTGCACAGCCCGGCGTCGGCCTCGAGTGCGGCGAAGTAGGTGTTCACCGAGTCGGCCATCGCCTGCGGCATCGCGAACGGACCCTTCTGGTCGGGGCTGTCGTTGCGCACCTCGCCCTGCTCCCTGAGCTTGCCGCCCTGGCAGGTGGTCATCGCCGGCCACGGCATGCTGGCCGGGGCCGGGTAGCTGCGGTCCGGGCCGATGCCGTTCTCCAGCGCCGCCGCGGCGACGATCGGCTTGAAGGTCGAACCGGTCGGAAAGCCGTTCCCACCGCCCATCGCCTTCGTCACGTTGAGGTTGAGCTGCGTCTCATGCGCGCCGAGGCCGTACGGACGGGACTGCGCCATCGCGAGGATCTTCCCGGTGCCCGGCTGCACGACGGTCATCGCGGTGGCCGGCCGGTCGCCCGGGTAGACGTGCTGCGTGACCGAATCCTGCAGCGCCTGCTGCGCCTTGGGGTCGAGCGAGGTGTGGATCTGCAGACCGCCCCGGCTCCACAAAGCCTGACGCTCGGCCTGACTGCGCCCGAACGCCGGGTCGCTGAGGACGATCTGGTGCACGTAGTCGCAGAAGAAGCCCTCGCCCTGCCGAGCCGTGATGCACCCCTCCTGCACCCCGGTCACGTGCAGCTTGATCGGATCGGCGATCGCCTGCTTCGCCTGATCCTGGGTGATGGCGCCGTACTGCGCCATCTTCTGCAGCACGGTGTCCCGGCGCTTCGTCGCCGCGTCCATGTGCAGGATCGGGTCGTAGTTGGTGGGCGACTGCACCATGCCCGCCAGCAAGGCGGCCTGACTGAACGTCAAATCATTCGCGTGGACGCTGAAGTAGCGCTCGGCTGCGGCTTCGATGCCGTAGGCCTGCTCGCCGAAGAAGGTGATGTTCAGGTAGTTGGTGAGGATCTGGTCCTTGGTGAGGGTCTTCTCCACACCGATCGCGTACCGCAGTTCCTGGAGCTTGCGGCCCATGGTCTGCCGCTGCGCCTCCAGCACCTTCTGCTGGTCGTTGCCCGCCTCGTCCACGAAGACGTTCTTCACGTACTGCTGCGTCAGAGTGGAGGCGCCCTGCGCCGTGCCGCCCGCCGCCGCGTTGCTCTTCAGTGCGCGCAGCACGCCCTTCGGGTCGATCGCCCCGTGCTGGTAGAACCGGTTGTCCTCGATGTCCACCAGCGCGGACTTCATGGCCGGGGCTATCTGGTCACTGGGAACCACCGTGCGGTCGCGGTCGAAGACGCTGGCGATCACACCGCCCGAGGCGTCGTAGATCGTGGACGCCTGGGACAGCGGCGGCGCCTTGAAGTCGTCCGGAATGCTGTCGAAGCCCTGCGCGGCCGACTTCGCCCCCACACCGACGCTGCCGACCGCCGGCAGCGCCATCCCCGCCACCACCACCCCGGCCAGACTGCTGGCCCCCAGGAACTGCACCCCGAACTTGAGCCCCCGCGCCGCCCGGGCCACCGGCGACCGCCGCGCCGATCCGCCCGCGGTCGAGCGCCCCTGACGTCGTGCCATATGCGTTTCTCCCCACCCGTAGTGCCGTCACCGAGCGGCGGCCCGCCGAAGCGCAGGCCGCGCTGGGTCATCTGGACAACGCCGCACGGCTGCCATTGCGTTGCCGACGGACCAGCGTCTACAGTCGCGTCGAAATTCTACATGCTGTAGAAGATGACATCCCGTCCACCTCCATCGAACGCATCGGCAGTTCCGCGACCGCACAGCCTCAAGTCCGAGGCGGCACGGCCCGTCATGGTGTCGGATTCAAGTTCTACAGCATGTAGTAGCTTGAGCCCGCCCCTACCCCGCCGTCACGCCCGAGTGGAGCGCGCAGTGATCCCGCCAACCCATCACCTGCTGGACGCCGACGCATCCATCACGCTCCAGGCATTACTCGCCATGGCGGATCTCGCCCTCGTCGGCGGGGTGCTGTCGCCTACCGTGCGGCGCCAGATCAGCCGCCCCCTGCTGACCGCCGCGATGACCGTGGCTTTCGCCGCATTGCCCTGCCTGATATTCGCACTCGGACGCATCTGAGCCCGAGGCCCCACACCCGTGCGCGCCCGGCGGCGCCGCGTCGCCTTCCGGAGGCCCTCCATGCCCCTGCCCACCAACGGTTCCCAGGCCTCCGGTAGAACGGCTCACCGCACCCGCACCCGCAGAGCGGTGCAGCAGCCCGCGACGTCGACCGCACGGAATCCGCTCACGGCAGCCGTCGTACGTGCCGGTGAACTCGTAGTCTTCGCCGTGATCGTGGCGCTGCCCTGCATGGTCCTTGCTGGGGCCGCCCTCTTCGGACTCGCGTTGTTGATCGGCCACTGAACCCACACACGCCAGCGTGGTGGGCTGTCGACGGCCAAATCGCCCGCTCCACCGGCGACCGGGGCCTGATCTGCCTTGCCCAGATGTCGGTTTCACCTGGCCGGACATACACGGGTCCAAGAACACCGCCGCCATGCCGGCCGGCATGGCGGCTGGCATGGCGGCTGGCATGGCGTCGTTCCCGCTGTCGTTGACGCATGACTGAGAGATGCCATGGCGATCGCGGCCCACCTGCCGCGTTCGGGGCTCAGTGGTCGCCGGCGAAGATCTCCTTCACCTCGCGCACCGCGTAGTAGACGAGGACATAGCCGGCGGCCGGGTCGGCCCACCACCACTGCAGGCTGGTGTTCAGGACGAGGCCGAGCAGGACGGCGGCGGCCA
Organism: Kitasatospora humi; assembly: GCF_020907985.1. GTDB lineage: Bacteria > Actinomycetota > Actinomycetes > Streptomycetales > Streptomycetaceae > Kitasatospora > Kitasatospora humi. The sequence continues at coordinate 47,943 of NZ_JAJJPA010000042.1, forward strand.
GCAAGCCGTCGATGAGGGTGACCCGCCCCTCGGTCTTCAGCACCGGATTGTCCAGGGCGGCGCCAGTTCGGGCCTTGCCGAAGGCGAGAGCGAACATCACCGCCGCGGTGATCGCCGTCCAGGCGATCCCAAGCGTGGAGTGGTGCGGGCGGAAGCCGCTGACCAGCACCCAGGTGGACTGCACCATCAGGTACACCGCCAGCAAGGCGAAGCCGGCACCGATCAGCCGCAGCGCGCGCTTCTGACGCTCCTCACCAGCGCCGGACAACTCCCAGATCACGACGGTGGACGCACCGATCTCGATCAGCGAGTCCAGGCCGAAGCCGGCCAACGCCACCGACCGCGCACCGATCGCCGCGACGGCCAGGACAACGATGCCGACCACGTTCCACAGCAGCGTGGCGTACTCCAGGGCGAAGCCCCGACGCAGCAGCGCCACGCGGGGCGCCCCGACGATCTCGAATGAATCTTTCGTCACGCCATGAGAGTAACGGTCGTTAGTTTTCCACTGTCACATCTGGCCGGTCTCGGTTGCGTAAACGCGCTCGGCGAAGCCCTCCAGGGCAGCCGAGCATGCCTTCAGAGCCTCAGCAGCCTCCTCCTGACGGGTGGCGCCGAACCGATCGCGGGCGCGGATCTTGTCGAGCCAGGACTTCAGCTTGGCCAGGTCCTCGTCGTTCTCCTCCAACTCGGCGTAACTGAAGTGCCCGCCTGCGGTCTCCTCTTCGATCTCCGCCAGGAAGTCCCGGCAGCGGCCGAGCACCTCGGCGTACTCCTCGTCCCGAGCCGCATTGAAGGCGGCCGCCACCTCGTCCTGCCCTGCCAGAGCCTCGGCCCGCAACAATTGGGCGGTGCCACCCATCTCGCCGATGTCGTTGCGCAGCACCCGCAGCGCCCGCTCCGCCTCCGGAGAGGCGGGCAGCACCGCCACCGCGTTCTGCAGGTACACCGCCCCCAGAGCCTTGAGTCGGCGCCACACTCCAGCGCGCAGCCGAGTCGGTTCAGTGGGAATCCGGTAGCTGAGCAGCAGCCATTCGATCGCATCCGCCATGCGCACAGTCTGCCCCTGCCCAGGGCCCCTGCCGTGCCCGGGACCGTCCGGCGACCGCTCGCCGGTCTTCGGCCTCTCTTTTCATACAACTCCCGCCGGCGCCCCCGCGCCCGGTCGGAAGGACTCAGCCGTGGGGGCTGAACGGCCCTTTCTCCGCCAGCCCAGCGTGCACCGCAGAAAGCATGGGAGCGATCGCGCTCTCCAGGGCCGATCCGCACCGTACCGGGTCAGTTGTTGCCGATCTTCAGGAGCTGGACGGCGGCCGGTCCTGCGGATTGCGCTCCGAAGTCCGCCCCCTCGACCTCGCAGGCGACCGCGAGGTTGCCGCGGTAGGCGGTGAACCAGCTGTTGGCCGTCTTGCCGTCCACCTCGGCGGTGCCGGTCTTGGAACCCACGTCGCCGGGAATGCCCGGGATCGCGGAGGCGGTACCGGTGTGGGTGGTGTAGTTCATCATCGAGCGCAGCTCGGTCAGCACGTTGGCGGACAGCTGGCGTGCGGCCTGGACCTGCGGGAGACCGGGCACCAGGATCGGCTGCCGGAACGTACCGCTCGCCACGGTGGCCGCGACCGAGGCCATGGCCAGCGGGTTGGTCTGCACCTTGCCCTGGCCGATGTACTCGGTGGCGGCGCTGGCGGTGTCGGTGGTCAGCGGGATCGACGTGTCGAAGCTCGGGATGCCGGTCTTCCACACCAGGCCGAGCCCGAAGACGTCCTTGGCCACCGAGGGCAGGGTGGGGGGCTTGAGCAGCCGGGTGCTCTCGTTGATGAAGGCGGTGTTGCAGGACTGCGCGAAGTCGTCCTGGAGCTTGTAGTCGGGCCGGGCGTCGGTGAAGTCGTTGTGCAGCGGCAGGCCGGTCACGGTGGTCTGGCTGGGGCAGGCGACCGTGGTGTCGGGGGTGTCACCGGCTTCCAGCAGGGCGGTGGCCGTGACCACCTTCATGGTGGAGCCGGGCGCGGTGGCGCCGAGGAATGCCCGGTTCAGGCCGTTGGAGGGGGAGTCGGCGAACGCGAGGATGTTCCCGGTGCTCGGCTCGACGGCGACCAGCGATGCAGGGCGGGTGCCGCCTTGCGACTGCTGCTGCACCGCGCTCTCCGCCGCCGCCTGCAAGGTGGCGTCCAGGGTGAGCTTGAGCGCCGGCTGCGGCTTGGGCTGGGTGACGGCGAACAGCGTGACCGGGTCGCTCTTGCCGCTGTCGTCGGTGATCTCGACGGCACTGCCCGTGTCTCCCGGAGGAGTTGGCCCGGCTGCCTTCAACTGGCCCATCAGCGGGGCCAGCGAGGGGAATCCGGCCAGCGACTTGCCGTTGCGATCGACGACACCAGTCGCGGGTGCCGCGACCGGCTGGACGGAGATCGAAGTCCCCGGCTTCAACTGCGGGTTGATCACGCTCGGCGCCCAGTGCACGGCGGCGGTGCCGTCACTCATCGCCTCCATGTCGAGGGTGCCGTTCCACTGCCAGGGCCCGGTGGCCTGGGCGAACTGAGCCGTGGCACGAAAGGGCACCGCCCCGGGCTGGTCGGCCGCGGGCGAGGCTTGCGGGGAAGGAGAAGCCGAAGCGACGGCAGGGGACTCACCCGGGGCGAAGGCGAGGGAACTGGGCTTGACCTTGTCCTGGAAGGCCGCGATCGCGGTGGCCGCCGCCGTCGGATCATCGGTCAGCGCGGCGGCCTGCTGCGGATCGCCGGAGGCCCAGGCGTCGAGGAAGGCCTTGGCGCCGGCGGACGCCTGGGCGGCGGTGGGCGGCGTCGCCAGTACCGTCCGCGGCGGTGTGGCCGCCGGCCGGCTCCCCGAAGGGGTCGCCCCGCTCCCGCCGGTCAGGCCGTACGCCGCATAGCCCGCCCCCGCAACTGCCGCGCCACACACGACCGCAATGCCGACCCCGACGCTCTTGCGCACCAGTACCCCTTTGTTGGCAGCCGACTGCTCTGCATCCGAATATCTCTGCTAGCGAGCAGATTAGGGGTCCAGCATGAGCATCCCGCCCCAACCGGGGAGCGCTCGGTCCTTTGTGACGTGGTTGCTACACACGGGGGCGGTCTGGCCGCCAGCAGTCGATGAACCGAGCGGGGCTCACGAATTGACCATGCCTCTGCGCTGATCCACCGATCACGGCTGGAGGATGAGCTGAGCGAGGCCCTTACCGGCTACTGCCCGCAGCTCGTGGTCGCGTGGCGCGACTGGACCGAATGGGTGCGCCAACGACGGGCACGATGATGACAACGGCCAGCGAGACACCCTCGGGCAGGACGGTGGGGTCAGCGGGCGGCGTGCGCGCCCGCCGGCTCGGCGGTCAGCAGCGGCTTGAGCGCACCGGTGCGCAACCTGGCCACCAACGGCGGAGCGAAACGGCCGAGCAGCCAGCTGATCAGCAGGCCGACGGGCAGTGCGAGGATCGCGCTACCGAGCACGTCGTGGGGGTAGTGGGCACCGACGTAGACGCGGGTGAAGGCCTCGAAGACGGCGAACAGGGCGGCGATCGCGGACAACCGCCGGTCCAGCAGCCACAGTGCGGCCACCGTCGCGGCGGCGACGGTGGTGTGGCCGCTGGGGAACGCGTAGTCACTGGGCGCGGGGCAGGAGTCGACGAAGTAGTCCTGCGGCATCGAGTGACACGGCCGCAGCTCACCCACCATCTTCTTGACCACCTCAGCGACCGCGAATGCCACCATCACGGCCACCGGGGTGGCCAGCGCCAGGGTCATGGTCACGCTGTCCTTGCGGCGGGCGTTCCACCAGCCGATCAGCATCAGCACGGCGAACACGCCGAGACCGGCGTTGGTCCACAGCATGAGCGGGGTGTTGAGCCACTTCGTGTCGCGGGCGAAGTCGGTGACGGTGGTGAACAGCGCACCGTCGATGCGCGAGCCGTCGAAGGCAAGCGTGGTCTGGGCAGCGGTCATCGCGTGGGCGTCCCTGGGTGAATGGGGTGGCCGATGGGGCCAGGAGGCTCGTAAACAGTCACGTAGAAGTCGAAGCCAGGACCTTCGTCGCTCGCCAACTTCTACACGCTGTAGATGTGTCTACAGGACTGTAGACGATGAACGCCGGAGAGCCCAACCATGAACGCCGAACCACCTACAGACGACGGGCGCATCGCCATCGACGCCTGGAGGCCGAGTCCCTCGACCTGCTGATGTAGACGCACCGTCCGCTCGTCCCAGCCGAGTTGCGGAAGCATCTGAGCACCGACCTCGCCTACAGCCCGGTGGTGACCGTCCTGACCCGGCTTCACGACACGGACGTGCTCTCCCGCGCTGCCAGGGCCGCGCCTACGCGCGCCCCCGGTGACCGACTCCTACGAGCTCACGCACGGCGCATGCGGCAGGTGCTGGAGGACGATCACGACCGCCGAACCGTACTGACCCGGCACCTCGAAGACCTGTCCCCCACCGACGAGCGGCTGCTGCGCCGGCTCCTCGGCGCCGAACTGCCGGACCGGTGTTGACCGGTATGCCGGTGATGCACCTGCTGGTCGACTCAGCCGCTGCTGACGGGCGCGGAAACTGAGGCTCGGAAGCCGGCAAGCGGCGGGTCGTGCGGGTGCGACCACCGCTTGGCGATGACGGAGCAGACGAGCAACTGCGTCTGGTGGAAGAGCATGACCGGGACGACGATCGCGCCTGCGCTCGCGCCGAACAGGACCGCTGCCATGGGCATCCCGTTGACGAGGCTCTTCTTCGAGCCGGCGAAGACCAGGGCGATCCGGTCGGCGCGGTCGAAGGTGGGCATGTTGCCGAGTGTGGTGGCGATGGTGAGCAGGACGGTGGCCAGGAGGACGGCGTCAACGGCGAGCAGGGCCAGCAGGTGGGCGAGGGTGAGGGATTGCCACAGGCCGTTCGCGGTGCTGTGGCTGAAGGCGGTGTAGACGACGAGCAGGATCGACCCCCGGTCGATATGGCGCAGTTGCCGCCGGTGGCGGGCGAGGGCGGGACCGATCCAGCGGTTGACGGCCTGTCCGGCGGCGAACGGCAGCAGGATCTGGGTGGCCAGCGCGGCCAGGCGCGTGGTGTCCAAGTGCACGGCCGTACCCAGCACGGTCGCGGCCAGCAGCGGGGTGAGGAGCATGCCCAGCAGGCTGGAGCAGGTGCCGGCGCACACGGCTGCGGGCACGTTACCGCGGGCGATCGAGGTGAAGGCGATCGAGGATTGGATGGTGGAGGGCAGCAGGCACAGGAAGAGGACGCCGGTGGCCAGGCGCGGTCCGACCAGTGCGGGCAGGATCGGGTAGATGAGCAGCCCGAGGAGCGGGAAGAGCACGAAGGTGCTGGCGGCGATGGCGAGTTGCAGGCGCCAGTGGCGCAGGCCCGCGATCATCTCCTGCGCGGACAGGCGTGCGCCGTAGAGGAAGAACAGCAGCCCGACCGCGGCGTCGGCCGCGCGGTTCACCTCCTGTTGGGCGCGGCCGGTCGCGGGCCACAGGGCTGCGAGGGCCACGCAGCCCGTGAGGGCCAGGAGATAGGGGTCGACGGCCTGCGGCAGGCGTCGGCGTGCCGGCTTGTCGGCGCCGGGAGCTGGCGGGTTGCTCATCGGGTGGCTCCCTGCGCTTGCGTCGTGGGCACGGGTACCGCCGTCGGGGCGTGCCGGTCGAGTCGGTCGAGCCAGGCGCGGACCGGCTGGTCGTGCTGGCCCAGCGTGGGGGGTGCGGTGTGCTGGGTGGGGGCTTGGTGGTCGAAGTGCCAGGGTGGGCCGGGCAGGGTGATGCGGCCGAGGGTGGCGTGGTCGACTTCGACGAGCAGGCCCTGCTGGTGGGTCTGCTCCCAGCGGTAGACCTCGTCGAGGGTGCGGATTCGCCCGGCGGGAACGCCGGCCGCCGCCAGGCGTTCGAGCCAGGTGTCGGCGGGGTCCTGGGTGAGCCGCTTCTCCAGGTCGGCTTCGAGCAGGTGGCGGTTGCGCACCCGGTCGGCATTGGTCGCGTAGTGCGGTTCGTCGGGGTCGAGGCCGGTGACGGCGGCCAGGGCGCGCCACAAGTTCTGGCTGCCGGCGGCGAGTTGGATGTCGGCGTCGGCGCAGTGGAACAGGCCGTAGGGGGCGATGGCCGGATGCTGGTTGCCGGTGGCGGCGGGGACTTGGCCGGCGACGGTCCAGCGGGTGCCCTGGAAGCTGTGGATGCCGACGAGTGCGGACAGCAGGGAGGTGCGCACGGTCTGCCCGCGCCGCGTGGCCTGGCGCTCGATGAGGGCGGCGAGGACGGCGCAGACGCCGAAGATGCCGGCGAGCAGGTCGGCGATGGGCACGCCGGTCCTGGTCGGATCGCCGGGCTCGCCGGTCAGGCTCATCAGTCCGGCCTCGCCTTGGGCGATCTGGTCGTATCCGGGACGGTCGCCGTGCGGGCCGTCGTGGCCGAAGCCGCTGATGGAGAGCACGACCAGGGAGGGGTTGAGCTCGTGCAGCCGCTCGCTGCCGAGGCCGAGCCGGGTCAGGACGCCGGGGCGGAAGTTCTCCACCAGCACGTCTGCGCGGCGGATCAGGCGTTCGACCAACTCACGGCCCTGGTCGCTCTTGAGGTCGGCGGTGACCGACTCCTTGTTGCGGTTGCAGGACAGGAAGTAGGTGGACTCCTCAGCCGCGTCGGGGCGGGCCGGGCGGGCGAACGGCGGCCCCCAGCCGCGGGTCTCGTCGCCTCGCGGCGCCTCGACCTTGATGACCCGGGCACCCAGGTCGCCCAGCATCATCGCCGCCTGCGGGCCCGCCAGCGCGTGCGACAGGTCGAGGACGAGCAAGCCCCTCAACGGCCCGGGCTGGAGGCCGGCCTTCTCCGTGTCCGTTGCATTCGTGTCCATCGGTCTCCCCGGTGGGTGTCAGGCCCCGGACGCCGCCGGGGGTGGACGAAGGCGTGTCCACGAACCTACGGAGCGCGCGGCGAGCGGACACTCAGCGGAGCGTAAGAGGTCGTTAACTTTCGGCTTCTGCGCCGGGACGCTGTGTAATGCGGGTATGGCTCCTGCTGATCTGCTGGTGGTGGAGGACGACGCGGACATCGCCGCCGAGTTGCTCCAGGCGCTCACCGGCCACGGTTACCGAGCGGTCGTCGCCGCGAGCGGCTCGGCCGCCCTCACCCATGTCCTCGACCACCGGCCGGACCTGGTCCTGCTCGACCTGGGGTTGCCGGACATCGACGGCGTGGCGCTGTGCCGACGCCTGCGCACCCTGCTGCCCGTGGAGAGCGTCATCGTCGTACTCACCGCCCGCACCCACGAGTTCGAGGTGGTCGTCGCCCTCGACGCCGGCGCCGACGACTACCTGACCAAGCCGTTCCGCTTCACCGAACTCCTCGCTCGCCTGCGCGCCCACCTGCGTCGACGCGAAGCCACCTCCGGGGTGCCGGTCATCCGAATCGGATCCGCCCAGATCGACACCCGCGCCCGCCGCGTGCACGTCGCGGACAGCGAAGTCGCCCTGCGCCCGAAGGAGTTCGACCTGCTGGTGGCCCTGGCCGAGCAGGCCGGAACCGTGGTCTCCCGGGAGGAGCTGATGGCACGAGTGTGGGACGAGCACTGGTTCGGCTCCACCAAGACCCTCGACGTCCACGTCTCCGCCCTGCGCCGCAAGCTCGCCGACGCCGTCCCGCACGCCGACCAGGTCATCACGACCGTGCGCGGCCGGGGCTACCGCTACGAGCTGCCGCTCCCCTCCCCCACGGCGGTGCGCATCCCGTCACCGTCCGGGTCATGAACGGGCAGCAGCAGGCTGAACACCGGGCGCGGCGCGGCCCGGCGCAGCACCAGCCGCCCTCCCTCGGCCTCCGCGAGTGAGCGGGCCAGCGGCAGCCCGATGCCGTGCCGGGCGCCGGGCAGCCGCCCGGTGAAGGCTGCCTCGTCGCCCGCGCGCAGGCCGGGTCCGTCATCGCCGACTTCCATCGCCACACCGGCGCCCACGTCGGCGACGGTCAGCCGGATCTCGCCGTGGCCGTGCGTGAGTGCGTTGTCCAGCAAGGTGCCGAGGATCTGTGTGATGGCCGCCTCCGAGCCCCGGACCGGGGCGAGCCCGTCCTCGCACCGCACGATCAGTCGTCGTCCGGCCTCCAGCACGGCGGCGCGGTGACGGTCCGCCACTCGCTCGGCCAGCAGCGCCGCGTCCACCGCGATGCCGCCATGGTGCGTCTCCCTCGCCAGTCGCAGCAGTTCCTCCACCGTCTCGGCGAGGTGCTCGGCACGCCGCAGCGCCGTCGCCACCGCCTCCCGCCGAACCCCTTCCGGCGCCGTCTGGGCCGCTTCAAGCCCCAGCACCAGGGCCGTCAGCGGGGTGCGCAGTTGATGTGAGACCGCGGTGGTGAACCGCCGCTCCCGCTCCAGTACCGCTCCCAGCCGTCGTGCCGTCGCCGCCAGCGCCTGCCCGGCCAGGTCCGCCTCGCGGATCCTGGTCCGGGGCGCCTGAACGGTGAAGTCGCCCTCCCCCAGGGCGCGGGCGATCCCGGTCAGCCGCTCCAGTGGGACCGCGACCCGCCGCGCCAGGTGCCAGGCCAGGACGGCCGACAGCGCGACCACCACCGTACCCAGCGAGGCGAGCAGCAGCCACGCCCGCGTCCGGCGGTCGGTCACCGAGTCCCACGGCATCCACACCCGCACGGTCACCGCGACCCGCCTGCCGCGTATGACCGGTGCCGCGACCGCCAGGTGACCCGCTTCGATCCCCTGGTGCAACCCGCCGTCCCCGGCCCGCGCGGCGACTGGCGAGGCCGGCGGACCGTCTCCCGCGACCTGCCGGCCGACCGGCGTGTACAAGCCGACCGCGACGCCGTGCGACAGCTCCTCCAAGCCTGCCAACGCTTCTGGGCCGAGCGTCGGCCGTGAGCCCAGCTTCGCCGCCACCCAGATCGCGTCCCGCTGCAGCAGGACCACCGCACCTCGGCGGTAGACCTCCGCCATCGCCCAGGCCAACGGCACGGTGAACAGCAGGACCGCGCACGCCGTCACCGCCACGATCGAGGACAGCACCCGTCTGCGCAGGCGGACACCGCCGCCCTTCGCCTCCGACACGCCGCCATCCTGCACCCGACGCCGTGGCATGCCCACTCCTCGGCGATCCAAGCGATCGACGAACGCATGTACCAGCGGCGCTGGAACGGTGCCGGACCCAGGTGGCAACGCGGCCCGCCGCCGCCCGGGTTGTGCGGGTTACGACTGCTCGGACGGGAGCACCGGGGCACTACGGCATGTCAGTCGGCCAAGGCTCGGTAGCTGACCAGGGCTGGGCCGCCGCCACGGGAACGGCGTGCATTCGGGCGGTGGCGGTCAGGCTCCGCGCTGCCTGCTCCACCACCGCCAGAGTCGCGGCGGCGAACAGACCCGCCGGTGTTCACACGCTGACGCCCGAGCAGACCCTTGTGGACGATCTCGACCGGGACGGCGAGTTCGTCGAGGCGTTGATCGACCGAGCCGATGGGCTCTGAACCAGGGACGCTGCTGTGCACTGCCGATAGCCCTCTATCGGGGTCGATAGACGCACAGTCATCCTCCCTGGGGATTCGGGGGCTTCCCGGAATCCCAGGGCGGCCGGACCACAGGCGCGCATGCGCCTTCAGGGCGGGCAGGTGATATACCTGCCCGCCCCAAAGGTCCTCCAGAGGTACAGCCGCTCGGGCGTTCCGATGCCGAGGAGGTCCATGCCCTGGCGGAGGGTCTCGCCGGTGAGCTGGCAGAGCAGCAGCCGGGTCTCCATGACCTCGCGGCTGGGGGCCTTGAGGACGGGGCAGTGCTCGTAGAAGGTGGTGTACGCCGCCGCGAGGCTGTGCAGGTAGGCGCAGAGGCGGTAGGGCTCGAAGGTCTCGGCGACGAGGTCGATGGTGGCGCTGAACTCGTCGAGGAGGGGCCGAGCGCGCGTTCGGCCGGCTCCAGGGTGAGGCCATGGTGGGCGGCCGGGGTTACGCCGTCGGGGGCCTTTCGCAGGATGACTGGATGCGGGCGTAGGCGTATCGAAGGTAGGTGCCGGTATCACCGCTGAGGGGGACCATGCGGTCGGCGTCGAAGATGTAGTCGCAGGTGCGGGAGGTCGACAGGTCGGCGTACTTGACCGCGCCGATGCCGACCTGCTTGGCCCGGTCTTCGAGTTCCTCGCTCGCGAGTCGGGGGCTCTTCTTGGCGACGACAGTGCGGGCCCGGTCGACGGCTTCCGGAGCACTGAAGCCAGATCTCCCTTGGGTATAGGCCAAGGGAGATCTCCAGGTCAGCCCAAAGATTTTGCGCTGGTGGTCGCACGGTGGTCGCCGTGTAGACGCAGACTGGGAGGAGGAAGAGTCCGCACGCTCGACCGTTCGAGGCGATCACCATGCGCTGCTCACCAAATCCCGGCAAGGACAGAGGCCGCGTCTACCGGCGCTGCGGCTGCCGAGACGAACACCGCCGACAGCTCGGCACCACCTGCCCCCGCCTCGCCGCCGACCCGCATCACGGCACCTGGGCCTTCGCCGTCGACACCCCCTCCCCCGACGGCCACCGCCACACCATCCGCCGCGCCGGCTTCCCCAACGAACTCGACGCCCGCATCGCGTTGCAGCGCTTCAACGAGGGCCTGGCCGTCGACGTCATCACCGACCCCAGACAGCGCACCGCCGAGTACCTGAGGGACTGGCTCGCCGAGAAGGAGCTCCGCCTCAAGCCCACCACCATGGCCCGCTACCGTGCCTATGTCGAGCAGGACCTGATCCCCGCCCTCGGCACGATCCCCCTGATCGACCTCACCCGCCAGCACCTGAGCGCCTTCGTCACCACCCAACTGCGCCAGGGCCGCGGCAAGGTCACCGTCTACCGGATCATGGCCACCCTCTCCAGCGCCCTCAGCAGCGCCGTCTACGACGGCCGACTCGCCCACAACCCCGCCAAGCCCCCGCTGCTCGCCCGCCCCGCCTCCGCACCCCGGCGCCTGTGGACCGAGGAGCAGACCGCCCGCTTCCTGCGCTTCACCCACGTCACGGACCCGCTCTACGCCGACCTCGCCGAGCTCATGATCGGCACCGGAATCCGCAAAGGCGAGGCGCTCGCCCTGCG
>NZ_JAJJPA010000043.1 GCF_020907985.1 Kitasatospora humi
GTAAGAGAGAGATAAAGCGCTGGCAGCAGTTCGTCTGTTCGACAGATCCCTTTGGCCCGGCGCACGCCCAGCACGGCAACAACCGAGGCATGCGAGTCGCCATCGTCACCGAGTCCTTTCCGCCGGAAGTCAACGGCGTCGCCCACAGCGTGCTGCGCACCGCCGAGCACCTGGTGCGGCGCGGCCACCAGCCCCTGGTCATCACCCCGGCCCCGGCCCGCGGCTCCAGCAGCCCGGAGCACACCTTCGGTCCGGAGGTCGCCGAACTGCCGGTGGTGCGGATCCCCTCCGTCCCGCTGCCCGGCTATCCGCAGGTGCGGCTCGCCCTGCCGAGCCCCCGACTGGGTGCGGCGCTGGCCGCCCACCGACCCGAGCTCGTCCACCTCGCCAGTCCCTTCGTCCTCGGCGCCAGAGGCGCGACGGAGGCCACCCGGCTCGGCCTGCCCAGCGTGGCCGTCTACCAGACCGACCTGGCCGGCTACGCCCAGGCGTACCGGATCGGTGGCGGCCTGGGCGCCGGAGTCGCCTGGCAGCGGATCCGGACCATCCACCGGGCTGCCACCCGCACCCTGGCACCGTCCACCCCCGCCGCCCAGGACCTCACCGCGCACGGCGTCCCGCGCGTCCACCTGTGGCCGCGCGGGGTCGATTCGCTGCGTTTCCACCCGCGCCATCGCGATCAGGCGCTGCACCGCGCGCTCGCCCCCGGCGGCGAGGTGCTGGTCGGCTTCGTCGGCCGGCTCGCCCCGGAGAAGCGGGTCGACCTGCTCGCCGGAGTGGCCGCACTGCCCGGCGTGCGGCTGGTGGTGATCGGCGACGGCCCGAGCGCCGGCGCGCTGCGCGAGCAACTGCCCGGTGCGGTCTTCCTGGGCCGGCGCACCGGCGAGGAACTGGCCCGCTGCTACGCCACCCTCGACCTGTTCGTGCACACCGGCCCGCTGGAGACCTTCTGCCAGACCATCCAGGAGGCGATGGCCAGCGGCGTCGCGGTGGTCGGCCCGGCCGCCGGCGGGCCGCTCGACCTGATCGGGCACCGCCGCACCGGCCTCCTGGTCGCCCCGCGCGACCAGCGCGCCGTCACCGGGGCGGTCGCCGAGCTCGCCGCCGATCCGCAGCGCCGCGCCGCCTACGGCCGGGCCGGCCGGGCCGACGTGACCGCGCGCACCTGGGAGGCGATGGGGGACCTGCTGTTGCGTCACTACGCGGAGGCGGTGGCGGAGCACCGCGGCACGGCGGTGCGCTACGACGCGGGGCTGCCGGCTTCCGTGCGGTCCGGTGCAGCCACGCCGCCCGTCACCGAGCCCGCCGGTGAGCCTGCGATCCGAGTCGCCCCGGTTGCCCCGGTCGTCCCGGTCGTCCCGGTCGTCCCGGTCGTCCCCGCGGGTCCGGTCGCTCCGGTGGCTCCGGTCGAGGAGCAGGCGGTATGAGCTCCGCGCTGCGCATCGTCCGGCTGGCCAACTTCGTCACCCCGGTGTCCGGCGGCCTGCGTACCGCGCTGCGCCACCTCGGCGCGGGCTATCTGGCCGCCGGACACGAACCGGTGCTGGTGGTGCCCGGCCGCGAGCATCGGGACGAACTCACCGAGCAGGGCCGAGTGGTGACCCTCCCCGGCCCGGTGCTGCCGACCAGTGGCGGCTACCGGCTGCTCACCGACCGGACCGCGGTCACCCGGCTGCTGCACCGGCTGGCCCCCGACCGGCTGGAGGTCTCCGACCGCACCACGCTTCGCTGGACCGGCAGTTGGGCCCGGCGCAACGGGGTGCCCGCAGCGATGGTCTCGCACGAGAGCGCCACCGGCCTGCTCCGCACCCGGGGACTGCCCCGGCCCGCCGCCCGGGTGCTCGCCGACCGGCTCAACCACCGCACCGCGCGGGCCTATGACACCGTGATCTGCACCACCGACTGGGCCGCCGAGGAGTTCCGCCGGCTCGGCGTCGAGCAGCTGGTGCAGGCGCCGCTCGGTGTGGACCTGGCCCAGCTGCACCCCTGGCGCCACGACCAGGCCGTCCGCGAGAGGTTCGTGACGGAACATCAAGTCATGCTGGTGCTCTGCTCGCGACTCTCGGCGGAGAAGCGCCCGGGGCGGGCCCTGGACGCACTGGCCGAGCTCCGCCGCACCGGACTGGACGCCGTCCTGGTGGTGGCCGGCACGGGTCCGTTGGCCGAGCGACTGCGCCGGCGCGCGGGACGGGAGCGGCTGCCGGTGCGGTTCCTCGGCCACATCGCCGAACGGGCCGAGTTGAGCGCCCTGTTGGCCTCGGCCGACGTGGCGCTGGCGCCCGGGCCGATCGAGACCTTCGGGCTCGCCGCGCTGGAGGCACTGGCCTGCGGCACCCCGGTGGCGGTCAGCCGTTCCTCGGCACTGCCCGGCATCGTGGCCGACGCGGGCGCGGTGGCCGCCGACACAGGAGCAGGATTCGCCGCAGCGGTCCGGGAGTTGCTGGCCCGCCCCGAGGACCGGCGGCGCGCCGCGGCCCGGGCACGGGCCGAGCGGTACAGCTGGGACGCGGCGGTCGCGGCGTTCCTGGCCGTTCATGAACGGAGCGGAGCGCACAGCGTCAGGAGTACGCCATGACCGCACCCACCCACTCCGCGCCCGCAGTCGCGGCCGCGCCGGTCGAGATCGTTCGCTTCGCCGCCCTCGGCGACTCGGTCACTGAGGGGGTCGGCGCCCCGGTCGGGTCCGGCTGGCGGGGCTGGCCGGCCCTGCTGGCCCCCGCGCTGGCGGCCGACCCGGCACAGGTGCTGCACCACAACCTGGCGGTCAGCGGTGCTCGCACCGCCGACCTGGTCAACCGGCAACTCCCGGCCGCACTGGCGATGCGGCCGCATCTGGTGGCGGTGGTGGCGGGCGGCAACGACACCCTGCGGGCCGACTTCGACATCGCGCGCACGGCGGCCGACCTGGACACCGTGCTGCGCGAACTCGCCGCCGTCGGAGCCGTGTTGCTCACCGCCTGCCTGCCCGATCCGGGCCTCATGCTCCGGCTGCCCGGGCCGTTGGCCCGCCCGCTCGCCCGGCGGATGGCAGCCGTCAACACCGTGGTGCACGAGCTCTCACGCCGATACCGCGCCATCCACCTGCACCTGGCCGAGCTGCCCTGGCTGCGCGACCGGCCGCTGCTCAGCGCCGACCGGTTGCACCCCAGCCCCAGCGGGCATCTGCTGATCGCCCGCGAGTTCCACGCCCGCCTCGCCGCCACCGGCCACCCGGTGGGCCCGCCGCCCGCCGCGGTGCTGGCCCCGCCGGCTCCCGGACGCTGGGCCGACCTGTGGTGGCTGGCCACCCGGGGCACGGCGTGGGTGGCGCGGCGCAGCATCGACCTGCTGCCAGGCCTGCTGGCGCTGGCGGCCACCGAGACCGTGCAGCAACTCAGGGGTCGGGGACCCGAGTTGGACGCCCGCGCAGAAGCGGCGGCCCAAGCAGCGGCCCAAGCGGCGGTACAAGCAGCGGCTCAAGCGGCGGCGCGGGCGGTTGCCGCGGGGGCGGGACCGGGAGACGAGACGCGGGCGGTGTGATCAGGACGTGGGCCAATGGTGGCCGGACGCCGGTGCCCCCTACGCTCTCGGTTGCCTGCCTGGCCGTGAACACTGAATGGGAGTCGCTGCTGTGAGATTGCTGATCGTCTCGGGTTACGCCGTCGTCCTTGCGTTGCTCGTCGTGGGGACCCTGGTGGGGAACGTCTTCGGACTGGGCGACGGCGGCCGGCTGCTGCTGACGCTCGTCGAGTTCGTCGCCGGCTTGCTGGTCCTGAGCACCGTGCTGGCGGTACTGCCGCGCCGGATGCAGCAGCGGGTGGCAGGCGCACAGCCCACCTCGGCGATGATGCGGCGGCGGGTGGACCGGCTGCTGGTCGCCCTCGGAGCCATCCCGGCGCGCTCGGCGCGGGCCGACATCGGCGCCCTGGCCGACGGAACGGTGCTGTGGGCGCGAGCGGTGCGGATCGACGGGCCGCGCCCGGCACTGGGCATTCTGCTGTTCGAGGCCCCGACCGGTGGGCAGCCCGTGTTGAGATGGCGTCAGGGTCGCGCGGTCCAGACGATCCCCGCGCCGTACGAGCTGACCGAGCCGGCGAACATCCCCCTCACGGCGACCGCCCGCTCGCTGAAGGCGACCAGCACCGTGTGGATCGGGCAGGCCGTCAACCTCCAGCTGACGGCGATGGACCTGGAGGTGCTGCGGCACGTGGTGACGGCGGCACAGCGGGACGTCGTCGAGTGACTGGGCGACGGCCCCGCGGTACGCTGCGCACCGACGTTCGTCGAGGGTGAGGTGAGGGTCATGGGTGCCGTGAACGAGCTTCGCCATGCCCTCATCCGGGTCGCCGGCTGAGCCGATCACAGCGGCTCCCAGCCGCCCGCGACCCGGGCCACGACCATCGACTCCGGAGTCGCACACCGTGTACGGCAACACCGATCGACCACTGAACCTGCTCATCCTCGGCGGCACCCGCTTCCTCGGCCGCGCCGTCGTCGAGGCCGCGCTCGCCGACGGCCACCAGGTGACCTTGTTCAACCGCGGCCGCACCAACCCCGGCCTCTTTCCCCGGGTGCGAACCGTCATCGGGGACCGCACCGAGGACCTCGCCGGTCTGGCCGACGGCCGCTGGGACGCCGTCGTGGACGTCGCCGGCTACGAACCCCGGGTGGTGGCACGCTCCGTCGACGCGCTCCACGGCCGGGTGGGGCGGTACGTCTTCGTCTCGTCCCTGTCCGTGCTGGCCGACCAGAGCACCCCGCAGGACGAGGACGGCGAGGTGCTCCGGCTGCGCGCGGACCTGCCGGCCCACCAGGTGTACGGAGCACGCAAAGCCGCCTGCGAGCAGCTCGTGCTGGACGCCTTCGAGCGGCAGGCCACGATCGTCCGCCCGGGCATGATCGTCGGCCCGCACGACCCCACGGACCGCTTCGCCTACTGGCCCCGCCGCTTCGCGCGCGGCGGCCGGATCCTGCTCCCCGGCGACCCCGCGGACGCCGCCCAGTTCATCGATGTCCGCGACCTCGCCGACTGGATCCTCGGCTGCGTTCGGTCCGGGCTCGGCGGCGTCTACAACACCACGGGCCGGTCCATGCCGTTCGGCGCGTTCTTCGAGGCCTGCCACGCCGTCACCCGGGCCGTGGCCGAGCCGGTGTGGATCCCGAGCGACCGGCTGCTCGCGGCAGGGCTCGACCCCTGGATGGGGGTCCCGATGTGGATCGCCGATCCGGCCTGCGCGGCCATCAACCGGGTGGACGTCTCGCGGGCCCTCGCCGCCGGACTGGCCCTGCGTCCGCTCGCACGGACCCTGGCCGACACCCTCGCCTGGGACACCGCCCGGGGCGGCCCGGCCGCCGGCACTGAGGGGCTCGCCGTTCAGGAGGAGCAGCGCCTGCTGAGCGAGCTGGCGGGCTGACGCACGAGGAGCCGGCCGGCCCGGGTCGGCCGGCTCCGTCCACGGACCACGCGGTGCGGGGCCGCTGCGGACCGGGCGGCCAACGGCCGTGCCCCTGCTGCCGGATCGGCCGTTGCCGCCACCTCATGGCCGCGCCGCCCGCGTCCTGGTAGAACGGGCCCGGGCCGAGCCGCGCAGCCTGCTCGCCCGGGACCGCAAGCACCGGTGCACCCGAGAAGGAGCGAACCCGATGACGGCAGCGCCGCGCACCCCCTGGTCGGTCACCCTGGACTACTCGCACGACCTGGCCCTCGCTCTCGCCGTGCGCGATGCCTTCGGCTACCCGGACCCGCTCGGCCTGCCCCCCCGTCGACCCGCCCGTGGCACTGGCACTCCTCCCGGAGGAGCGGGACGATCCGGTGATCGCCGGGCAGTGGCGGGCGTGGTGGGAACGCGTACCGGCGTCACCGACGCACGAGTCCCGCATCGCCCTCGACCTCGACGGCCCGCTCGGCACGGTCATCCACCGCAACTCGACCACGCTCCTGGCCTGGAGCTCGGCCCGGAAACGGGACCTCGCACAGCTGAGCAGGCCGACTGCCGGCCACCGGCGCCCGCTCCTGGCCGACGCCATCCGCGACCACAGTCGGCGAACCGGCTTCCGAGTCGCCGAGTTCCACCTGACGGTCACCGCCATCCCGGCTGGAGTGGCCTGGTTCCAGCCGATCGACGGCGACGTGATCGCGGCGAGCATCGAACTGATCCGCGACCGCAGTGCGCACACCGCCGCCATCGTCGACCACCTCGGGAGGCGGCAGGGTTGACCGCCGCAGCGGTGCTCGGGTCGCCATGCCCGGCGCGCCCTTGACCTCAAGTCTCCTTGAGGCACCAGGATGGGCCGCAGACGGCTGCCGATCAAGGAGTTGAGGCTGATGCGCGCGATCTGGCTGGAGCAGTTCGGTGACCCCTCCGTGCTGGTGCCCGGTGCGGCTCCCGATCCGGTGCCCGAGGCGGGCGAGGTGCTGGTGGCCGTGGAGTTCGCCGGCATCACGTTCGTGGAGACGCAGTTCCGGGCCACCGGGGCCGGGCCGTTCAAGGGCGAGCTGCCGATGGTCCCGGGCAACGGGGTGGCCGGGACGGTGACGGCCGTCGGGGCGGGGACGGACCCGGCGCTGCTCGGGCGACGGGTCGTCAGCAGTACGGGTGGCAGCGGCGGTTATGCCGAACGGGTCGCGGTACCGGCCACCGGGGTGTTCGAGGTGCCGGACGGCCTGGCCCTGGACGAGGCGATGGCGCTGCTGGCGGACGGGCGCACGGCGGTGCTCCAACTGCGAGCGGTGCGGCCGGCGGCGGGGGAGCGGGTGCTGGTGGAGGCCGCGGCCGGCGGGGTGGGCAGTCTGCTGGTGCAGTTGGCCAAGGCGGCGGGTGCCGAGGTGGTGGCGGCGGCCGGCGGGCCGCGCAAGCTGGCACTGGCCCGGGAGTTGGGCGCGGATGAAGTGGTCGACTACCGGGAGGCCGACTGGACGGGCCAAGTGGCCCCGGTGGACGCGGTGTTCGACGGCGTGGGCGGTGCGATCGGCCGGGCCGCCTTCGAACTGCTGGGCGCGGGCGGGCGGATGGTGAGTTACGGGCTGGCCAGTGGGGAGTGGGCGGCGATCCCGGCGCGGACCGCGGCGGCCCGGGGCGTGGCCCTGGTCACCGGTGAGCGCACCCCGGCTGCCCTGCGTGACGCCACCGAGTACGCGCTCGCCGAGGCGGCGGCCGGCCGGCTGCGCCCGGTGATCGGCCAGCGCTTCCCGTTGGCCGAGGCGGCCGCCGCGCACGCCGCGATCGAGTCCCGCGCCACCGTGGGAAAGACGCTGCTGGAGGTCGGCGCACCGCCGCGAGCCGAACGGTGAACGGCTAGCATGGGCCCCATCATGCGGCTGCACCCGATCTCCTGGACCCGGCTCACCGAGCAACTCGCCGACCGGGTCGAGCAGCTGACTCCGGCCGACGGCGGGCAGTGGCCGAGGGTCGCGGTGGACGGCGCGGGCGCGGCCGAACCGGCCCGGCTGGCCGGGGCGTTGGCCGAGGAGCTGCGGCTGCGCGGTCGGGCGGTGCAGCGGATCCGGGCGGCCGGGTTCCTGCGCCCCGCCTCGATCCGACTGGAGTACGGGCACCAGGACGCGGACGCCTACCTCGACCTGTGGCTGGACACCAACGCGCTGTTCCGTGAGGTGTTCACGCCGCTCGATCCGGGCGGCACCGGCAAGGTGCTGCCCGACCTGTGGGATCCGCGCACCGATCGCGCCACCCGCAGCCCCTACCGGCAGTTGGTCCCCGGCACCGTGGTGCTGCTGGACGGGCCGCTGCTGCTCGGCCGGTGGTTCCCGTTCGACCTGACGGTGCACCTGCTGATGTCCCCCCAGGCGCTGGCCCGCCGCACTCCTGAGGCCGAGCAGTGGACGTTGCCCGCCTTCGCCCGCTACCAGGATGAGGTCAGGCCGGCCGAGACCGCGGACGTCCTGGTCCGGGTTGACGACCCCAACCACCCTGCGACTGATCTCAGTTGAGCAGATCCAGCAGTGCCGGATGCAGCACGCGGCCGGCCGCGAGGAAGCCGGTCGAACAGGCGCGCCAGGGCGCCCCGTGCTCGTCGGTGACCAGGGCGCCGGCCTCGGCGGCGATCAGCGCGCCCGGCAGCAGGTTGGGCGCGTCCAGGCCGAACTCCCAGAAGGCGTCCAGGTGTCCGGAGCCCACCTGGGCCACCTGGAGCGCGGTCGGCCCCAGGTTGCGCACGGCGATCACGCCACCGCCCAGCACCGCGCTCAGCGAGGCGCCGGCCCGGTGCAGCGCCCGCGGGTCCGAACCGACCGCCGGCGGCTGGCTGGTGGCGACCACGGCGGCGGTCAGCTGCCGCGCGGACGGGGTGATCGGCCGGCCGTCCAGCCAGGCGCCGACCCCGCGCAACGCCGTGTAGCTGAAGCCCAGTCGGGGTGCGTGAACCACGGCCAGCACCGCCTCGCCGTCCCGCAGCAGGGTGGCGGTGACCGCCCACTGCGGCTGACCCAGCAGGTACTGCACCGCGCCATCGGTGGCATCGCACACCCACCACTCGCCACTCTCCGGCACCTCGCCCGTCAACTCGGCGTCCAGCCAGCCGGCTTCCGGGCGCAGTGCGGTCAGCCGCGCGCGCAGCAGGCCGGCCGCGGGCTCGTCGACCGCGGTGAAGGCGGCGAACGCCGCTGCGCGGTCGGCGGCCGGCGTCGGCTCGGCGCGGTGGCGCTCGACCAGCCAGTCACCGGTCTCGCGCACCGCCGCCAGCACGCCGTCCAACAACCCGTTCTGCTCCATCGTCCCGCTCCCGTCCCGCTCCCTGAGTTCTCCCGTGCGGCACAAGGAGTACCGTGATCGCGCTCGACCACGTCGTAGAGCACCCTGGAAGTGACGGAGATCGGACAGAGATGGCAGCAGAAACAGCGGATCCGGACACCTTGGACCTCCTGGACCGCCGACTGGTCTGTGCCCTGCAGCTCGACGGCCGGGCCGAGCCGGGCCGGATCGCCACCGCACTCGGCGTCTCGGTGCGCACCGTGACCAGGCGGCTGGTCCGGCTGCGGGAGACCGGCGTGGTCAAGGTGGTGCTGCAGCCGCGGGCCGTGGACGACGCGGTCGGGGCGCTGCTGCTGCGGGTCCGGGTGCTGCAGGGCCGGGTGGCCGCGGTGGCCGACGCGCTCGCGGCCCGCTCGGACGTGCCGTTCGTCGACGTGATGCTGGGCGGGCAGGAGGTCGGCGCGGTGCTGGTCAGCGACCAGGCCGGCCGTGACGGTCTGCTCTACCGCCGGCTTCCGGTCACCGGCGCGGTCATCGAGACCACGGTGTACGCGGTGCTGCACCTGTTCGCGGACGCCGCGCAGTGGCACGGCGGTCTGCTCACCCCCGAGGAGACGGCCGCCCTCACCCCGCCGCCGGTGCCGCCGGCCCCGGTCGCGCCCAAGGGGGACCCGCTGGACCGCGCACTGCTGGCCGCCCTGGCCGACGACGCCCGAGGCTCGGCCGCCGCCCTGGCCACCGCCGTCGGCGCGCCCGAGTCCACGGTGCGCCGGCGACTGCACCGGCTGGCCGCCGGCGGGCAGTTGCGCACCCATGTGACCGTCGACCCGCGGCTGCTCGGCATGGCCGTGGACGCCAACCTCTACCTCTCACTGCCGCCCGAGCGACTCGCGGCGGCCGGCAGGGCACTGGCCGCCCACCCGCAGGTGCACGGGGTGGCGGCGACCAGCGGCCCGCACAACCTGATGGCCGCCGTCTTCTGCCCGGACCACGCCGCGCTCTACCGCTTCACCACCGAGGTGCTCGGCCCGCTCGGCGTGGACCGGATGGAGACGGTGATCGTCGCGCGGGCCGTCAAACGCGCGGGTGCTCGGGTGGTGCTGCCCAGGCGCTGAGGCGCTCAGGCGCTGGGCGCGACAGGTGCGTCAGGCGCGCGGACGCGCGGGCGGTGGTGCTCCTCGGGCGCGCGGTGGTGTCACCCGGGCGCCCGGGGCGCGTCAGGCGTGCGTGGTGGAGCCCGGCCGGACCACCATCAGCACCGTGACCACCGCCCAGAGCAGCGAGAACAGCCCGGTGCTCATGGCCAGCATCTTGAGCCCGCCCAGCGCCTTGCCGGCGTCGGCCCGCGGATCCCCGGCCAGCGTGTCGATCACCGCCTGCTGCGGCGGCAGCACCAGCACCAGCAGCACCAGCGCCGCCACGATGGTGAGCACCAGGGAGGCGATCAGCCAGGGGCTGCTCATGACGCCCATCACCTGTGCGGTGCCGATGCCCAGCACCGGCACCAGCACGCCGCCCGCCGCGTAGACCTTGGTGATCCGGTTCAGGGTGCGCACCGCCGAGGCCTCCCCGGCCGCCTCGGGACCGTCGGCCAGTGCGGCGCGGGCCTTGCGCGGGAACATGGTGGCCGCGACCGTCACCGGTCCGATGGCGATCACGGCGGCCAGAACGTGCAGGCTCAACAGGAACTTGCCCATGGAAAGGGTCGCTTTCGTGCGGTGGGTGCGGCCGTCCGGGGGAAACGGCTCCGCCCGGCACGCTAACACCCGCCTCCGCCGTCCACGGGCCCGGCCCTGGCGTCACTCGTCCGGGTGACATTTGATCGTTTTTGCGGGCAAGTCCGGCATGGCTTCCAAGGCCGCGCCGCGCCCCGCGCGTTGGATGGTCCGGTGTGCCCTTTTCCTCTGCAGCCGGGGGCCGTCATGCGTGGAGGCGCGAGTATGAGGCATGCGAGCAGGTCCGCACTGCCGGCGGTGATCGCCGTCGCCGTGCTGGCCTTCCCGGCGCCCCGAGCGATGGGCGCGCCGTTCCCGCCGCCGCCCGTGCCGGCCGTGCCGTGCGCCGGACCGGACTGCCCGTCGACCTGGCCGCCGCTGGACAGCGGAGCCACCGGCCGGGACGCCGGCATCAACGTCTTCGTCGGCGGCGACTACGACGTGACCGGACGGGCAGCCGAGGTGGCGGGCCCGGTCGTCGCGCTGGGCAACCTCACGGTGGACAGGAACGGTGGCGGCGCCTTCAGCGTCTCCCCGGCCGGCGCAGGCAGCCGGCTGCCGCCACCGGGCGGCGGCGACCTCGTCTCGGTCGGCGGCGACGTGGTCTCCCGGCCGACCGACGACATCCTCATCGGCCCCGGCCCGGACTCCCCGGCCACCGGCATCGCCGGGGGCGACCTGCGCTACGGCGGCACCACGAGCGGCACCGTCGTCGTCGAGCCCACGGGCCAGGCGGTCCACGACACCGGGGTGCGCGAGCAGTACGCCCCGCTGCGCACCACCATCGAGTCCGTCTCCGACTGCGCGGCCCGGCAGCAGACCACCGGCGTGGTCACCGTCACCGACAGCGAGGTGACCTTCACCGGTGACGGGACCAGCGCGCGCCAGGTCTTCGACGTCGGCCGGAACCTGGCGAGTCCGACCGGCGACCGGATCGGCCTGGCGTTCACCGGCATCCCGGTCGGCGCGACGGTGATCGTCAACCTGCTGTCGGACGACGCGCTGATCAACACCTACAGCCGCACCGGCGACCAGAGCGCCCCGCTCACCCGCCTCCGGTCCAAACTGCTGTGGAACTTCCCGACCGCCAGCGTCGCCACCATCGGCGGCGCCCGGTTCCAGGGTTCGGTGCTGGCCGGCAACCCCAACGGCACCACCACGCTCTCCGCCGCCGGCGTCACCGGCTGGCTCCACCTCGCCGGGAGCCTCGACCAGACCAGCGGCGACGGCGGCTACGAGTGGTCCACCCAGCCGTTCGAGGGCGACCTGCCGGAGTGCGACGCGAACTCGGCGCTCGCGCCCGCGGCCGCGGCCACGTTCCCGCCGCCCCGCATCCGGACAGCGAGCGCCATGCCGACGCCCACGCCGCCCCCGAGCCCGCCGCCCACCGACACCCCGCCGGCCGGCGCCGCGGACACCGCGGCCGTCGCCCAGGAGCCCCCGGAACGCGGGGGCGCCGCCCCGACCACCAGCGCGCAGGGCGGCGGGCTCCCCGACACCGGCGCCGGCGGCGCCGGTCCACTGCTCGGCACCGCCGGCACCCTGCTGATCGGTGGCGCGTTGGCGCTGCTGCTCGGCCAGCGCCTGACCCGGCGCCGCGCCCGCCATCGCTGACGCGGAGCACCCGACCTGGGAGCCCCCGACGCGGGAGCACCTGGTGGCCCGCCACCGTCGACGCCGGTGCACCTGCCGCGCGCGCACCCGGTGGCCCGCCGACCGACGGCCCACCAGGTGCGAAGGACGGCCCTCAGGTCACCGCGCCCCGCCGGTGGAACCGCTCCGCACGCCACTCACCGCTCGCCAGCACCTCGCGCAGCGCCTCGGCCGCGTCCCAGGCGTCGGTGTACGAGGTGTAGAGCGGGGTGAAGCCGAAGCGCATCAGGTCGGGTGCCCGGAAGTCCCCGATCACCCCGCGCTCGATCAGCGCCTGCACCACCGGGAACCCGTCCGGGTGCCGGATCGCCACCTGGCTGCCGCGCCGCTCGGGCTCCCCCGGGGTGACGATCTCCAGGTCCGCGAGCCGCGCCATGAACAGCTCGGTCAGCGCCAGGCTCTTGGTCCGCACCTGCTCCAGGTCCACCTGGTCCCAGATCTCCAGGGTGGCCCGCAGCCCGGCCAGGGCCAGCAGCGGTGGGAAGCTGGTCATGAACCGGGTGATGCCCTCGGCCGGCTGGTACTCGGGCCGGAACGCGAACGGCTCGGAATGTCCGAACCAGCCGGTCAGCGGTTGCCGCACGGCGTCGTGGTGGCGGGTCGCCGCGTAGAGGAATCCGGGTGCGCACGGCCCGGCGTTGAGGTACTTGTAGGTGCAGCCGACCGCGAAGTCCACCCCGCAGGCGGTCAGGTCGATCGGCAGCGCCCCGGCCGAGTGGCACAGGTCCCAGATCATCAACGCCCCGGCGCGGTGCACCCGTTCGGTGATCCCGGCCATGTCGAGCAGCACGCCGGTGCGGTAGTCGACGTGCGAGAGCACCACCGCGGCCACGTCGTCGTCGAGCTGGGCGTCCAGGTCGTCCAGCGAGTCGAGCAGCACGCTGCGGGTGCCCTCGAAGAGTCCGGTGACGCCTTCGGCGATGTACAGGTCGGTCGGGAAGGTGTCCCGCTCGCCGAGCACCTTGTGCCGTCCGGGGCGCATCCGCAGCGCCGCGGTGAGGATCTTGAAGAGGTTGACCGAGACGCCGTCGCAGACCAGCACCTCTCCGTCGCCGGCCCCGATCAGCCGCGCGATCCCGGCGCCGAGGGTGTGCGGCAGCTCGGTCCAGCCGGCAGCGTTCCAACTGGTGATCAGGCCCCGGCCCCACTCCTGCTCGACGGTGCGGCGGACCGTCTCGGGGGTGCGCACCGGCAGCACGCCGAGCGAGTTGCCGTCCAGGTAGATGCCCTCGGCGGGCAGGGTGAACTCCTTGCGCAGCGGGCCCAACGGGTCGACGGCGTCCAGCGCCGCGCACTGCTCACGGGTGGTGGGGACTGCCAGGCTCTTCGGGTCGCTCACAGCTCTCCTCGCACGGTCCACAACTCCGGAAAGACGTCCTGCTCGGTGGCGGCCTTCAGCCAGGCCAGTCCGCTGGAGCCCGCGGTGCCCGACTTGTCCCCCATGGTGCGCTTGACCGAAGAGTAGTGGCGCTGCCGCCAGCGGGTGACCCGCTCGGCGGTGTCCAGCAGCGCCTCGGCCAGTTCGACCAGGTCGGCGTGGGCCGGGTCGGTGTAGACGGTGCGCCAGGCGGCCTGCACGTCCTCGGCCGGCCGGTAGCGCTCGGTGCCGGGGACCGGCGGCTCGGCCAGCAGGCCGCGGCGGGCCAGCAGCGCCAGCACCTCGTCGTAGAGGCTCGGCCCGTGCAGGGCGGCGGCGAGCTGCTCGTGGACCTCGGGCGCGCCGTTGTACATCGCCAGCAGCCGCTCGGACTTGTTGCCGAGCAGGAACTCCAGCAGGAGGTAGGCCGAGGACTGGAACCCGGAGGCCTCGCCGAGCAGCGGCCGGAAGGCGCTGAACTCCACGGGGGAGAGCGTGGCCAGCAGGTCCCAGGAGCTGTTCAGCACGTCCTGGGTGAGCGCGCCCCGGCGCAGCGCGGCGCGAGCGGCCGGCAGGTCGCCCGCGCGCAGCGCCTGCTGGGTCAGCGTCCACTCGTGGCGCACCAGGTCGAAGAGCAGCTCCATCACCTGGGTGGTGATGATGAACGACAGCTCGGCGTCGACGGTACTTCGCGGCTGCTGCAGGGTGTGCAGCACGTCCAGGCGGGCGTAGGCCTCGTAGGGCGTGGCGCCGCCGTGCGCCGCGGCCGGGTCGGCGTCGTAGGCCAGCTTCGGCTTCTGGACGGTGGACTGGGCCATGATTTCGCTCCCTCTCGTGGCAGGCGCGGACTATTGTGCGGCGGCTCCCGGCAGTCTTGAATGGGCGCTGGCTACCAGATCGCGCTCATCGCTTTGCGATCACAAGCTGTTTTCCCCGATGACTTGCCGATCACTCCGGTACCGGCTCACCGTCCTGGAGGGACCGATGGCGCTGGACGCGCTGGACCGCCGACTGCTCGCCGAATTGCAGGCCGACGCCCGGCTCTCCTACAACGAATTGTCCCGCCGGGTCAGCCTGTCGGCGCCGGCTGTCGCCGAACGGGTGCGGCGGCTGGAGGCCGACGGGGTGATCGCCGGCTACCACGCGCAGGTCGACCTCTCCCGGGCCGGACTGCCGGTGACGGCGCTGGTCCAGGTGCAGTGCTACGGCCCGCGCTGTCTGCTGCGCGACCCGGAGGTGGCCCAGTGGCCCGAGGTGCTGCAACTGCACCGGGTCACCGGCGGGGCCTGCTGCGTCCTGCTGGTGGCCGTCCCCGGGATGGCCGAGTTCGAGGCGCTGACCGACCGGTTCGCGCCCTACGGTCAGCCGACCAGCTCCATGATCCTCTCCACCCCGGTGCCCTGGCGGCCGGTCACCCCGCCCTGAGCCCGGCTCAGGACCTCCCGCCGGCGAGGTGGACGCCGAGCTCCTCCAGGCCGTTGAGGAAGAGCTCCACGCCGACCGCGGCCAGCAGCAGACCGAGCAGCCGGGAGAGCACCTCCAGCGAGGTCTGGTGGGCGCGGCGCAGCAGCGGGGCCAGCACCAGCACGCTGACCGCGTTGATCGCGACCACCATCAGGTAGGCGGCGGCCACCGTGAACCGCCAGTCCCAGGTGTCCTTGGCCAGCGACTCCACCAGCACCGCGGTGATCGCCAGGGGACTGGCGATGTACGGCAGGGACAGCTCCCGCACGCCTTCGGCCAGCGGGCTGCTCAGCTGGTCCTCGTAGTCGGAGGGTTCGACGCCGAAGTGCACCCCGAGCACCAGGCCGACGGCGTAGAGGAAGAAGATCGCCCCACCGGCCAGTTGCAGCGACTCGTCGCTGACGTGGAAGAACTCGGTCACCGGGTCGGCCAGGAAGGCCATCACCACCCCGACGCCCGCCGCCAGCGCGGTGCTCACCGTCAGCAGTCTGACGAGCTCCCGGTGGCTGCGGGAGCGGCTCAGCCGGGCGTAGGTCAGCAGCACCTTGGGCGGACCGACCACGGCGAAGAAGGTGATGAAGGCGCTGCTGAGGTTGAAGGCGACCATTCCCCCAGGATGAGCGAGCCGCTCCGGGCGGGGCGGTCGGCGCACCGGCGCGCGGCGAGGTGTGGGCAGCGTCTCAGCGGGCCCGCGAGGGTCCCCCGGATGGCCGCGCCGGGGTCGAGGAGTGGGCGGCCATCCGTTGGGATGGAGGCGTCAGCCGGGGGGAGGCAGGCCCCCGGGGCGGCAGAGATGAGGACACCATGGGCGCTGGCTACCGCAAGGATCTCGGACTGCTCGTGCTGCGGGCGGCCGTCGGCGGGGTGCTGTTCTCGCACGGCACCCAGAAGCTCTTCGGCTGGTTCGGCGGCGGCGGGCTGGAGGGCACCGCGAAGGCGATGGAGTCGATGGGGTTCAAACCGGGCGGGCAGAGCGCGCTGGCGGCGGGCCTGGGCGAGGCCGGCGGCGGCGCGCTGCTGGTCGCGGGGCTGGCCACCCCGGTGGCCGGGCCGGTGGTGGCGGGCACCATGGCCGGGGCGATCTCGGTGCACTTCCCGCACGGCTTCTTCGTCACCAAGGGCGGCTACGAGTACCCGGCGCTGCTCGGCGTCTGCGGTCTGGCGCTCAGCATCGCCGGCCCGGGCCGCTACTCGCTGGACGAGCTGACCGGCAACGCGTTCAACCGTCCGGTGCTCGGCGTGCTGTCGTTCGCGGCCGCGGCGGCCGGCGCCTATGCGGTGGTCGCCAAGCGGGACCGTGCGATCAAGGAGGCCGCCGCCAAGGCGATGGTCTCGGAGCCGGAGTAAGTAGTCGACGCGCCCGTCCGGCCGCCGGCGGCCGGACGGAGGAGTCCGCAAACCAACCCGCAGTCGAACAGCTGGTGAACATCGGGTCCAACCCCGCCTGACGTCTACAGACGCGTAGTACGTTCTCGCGGGGAGGGGCCCGAAAGCCGTTTCGAACGGCCCGGTACGGCGTCGCCTCCGACGAGACCCGTACCGCGACTGAGGGTGTGCCGATGTCCCTAACCTACCCGGAATCCATCGGCGTGGGCCTGCTGCAAGGTGTGACCGAGCTCTTCCCGGTCTCCAGCCTCGGGCACAGCATCCTGATCCCGGCCCTGATCGGCGGCAGGACCAAGAGCGATCTCGACATGACCGCCGCCCAGTCCCCCTACCTGACCGTCCTGGTCGGACTGCACCTGGCGACCGCGCTCGCCCTGGTGGTCTTCTTCCGCAGGGACTGGGTGCGGGTGGTCCGCGGGCTGTTCACCTCCATACGCGAGCGCCGGATCCAGACCGTCGAGCAGAGGCTCGCCTGGCTGCTGGTGGTCGGCACCATCCCGGTCGGCATCGCCGGCCTGGTCGCCGAGAAGGCGCTGCGCAACGCCCTCGGCAAGCCGGTACCGGCGGCGATCTTCCTGGCGCTCAACGGCTTCGTGCTGCTGGGCGCGGACCGACTGCGGCGCGGCGGCAGCGGCCGGCGCCGGGCCGGCGCGACCGTCCGGCACGAGGCCGGGGTCGACCCCGACCTCGCCTCGGACCGCCGGCTCGTCAAGATGGGCTTCGGCCAGGGCGCCTGGATCGGCGCCGCGCAGATCCTCGCGCTGCTGCCGGGCATCAGCCGCTCCGGCGTCACCATGAGCACCGGCATCCTGCGCGGGCTGAACCACGAGGACGCGGCCCGGTTCTCCTTCCTGCTGGCCACCCCGGTGATCCTGGCCGCCTCCGCGCTGAAGCTGCCCGAGATCGCCAAGCCGGAGAACGCCGGCATCCGCGGCCCGCTGATCGCCGGCTCGATCGCGGCCTTCGTGGCGGGCTACATCTCGGTGAAGTTCCTGACCAAGTACTTCGAGAACCGCAGCCTGACCCCGTTCGCGATCTACTGCCTGCTGGCCGGTGTGGGCAGCGCGGTCTACCTGAGCATCACCGGGTGACGGGCCGTCACCCGGTTGCCCGGCCCGCCTGGCGCACGCCGCCGGTCCGGTCGACGGTGGGTGGGTGTTCCCGACCCAGGAGGCCGCACCGATGGACCGCCGCACCCCGCCCCCTGCCACCGTGCCCCGCCGCCTCCGCGCCCTCGCCGCCCCGCTCGCCCTGGCGACCGGGGCGGCGTTGTTCTCGGGCTCGGCCCTGACCGGCTGCTCGTCCAGCACCAAGAGCACGACCTCCTCGGCGTCCTCATCCGCCGCCTCCGCGGCCCGGTCGGCGCTGTCGTCGATCGCCGCCTCGGCCGGCACGCAGGCCGCCTCCGCGGCCTCCTCGGCGCTCTCCGCCGCCGCCTCCGCGGGTTCCTCCGTGATCGCCTCCGCGCAGTCCCAGGCCGCCTCCGCGTTCGCCAGCGCCACCGGCGGGGTGAACGCCACCCAGAACGTCTCCCTGGGCGCGGCGGTCACCACCTCGGACGGCAAGCTCCAGGTGCCGGTCACCGTGACCAACAACGGCTCCGGCAGCGCCAGTTACATCATCCAGGTGGCCTTCAAGAACGCGAGCGGCGCGCTGCAGGACACCACGGTGCTCACCGTCGGCCCGGTGGCCGCCGGTCAGACCGGCACCGGCACCGCGGTCAGCCACCTGGCCCTCAGCGGCGCCATCACGCCCAGCGTGGAGACGGCACTGCGCTACTGAGCCCGGTCAGGTGGGCCGCACCAGCCGGTTCTCGTAGGCGAAGACCACGGCCTGCACCCGGTCGCGCAGGCCGAGCTTCAGCAGGATCCGGCTGACGTGGGTCTTCACGGTGGCCTCGGCGAGCTGCAGTTCGGCGGCCACCTCGGCGTTGGACAGGCCCCGGGCGACCTGGACCAGCACGATGCGCTCCCGAGCGGTCAGCGACTCGATCGCGCCGGCCGCGCGGTCCGGGGAGCCGCCGTCGGGCAGCCGGTCGGCGAAGTGGTCGAGGAGCCGCCGGGTGATCCGCGGCGCCACCACGGCGTCGCCCGCCGCCACGCTGCGGATCGCGCTGAGCAGTTCGGCCGGCTGGGCGTTCTTCAGGAGGAAGCCGGAGGCGCCGGCCCGCAGCCCGGCGAAGGCGTACTCGTCGAGGTCGAAGGTGGTCAGGATGAGCACCTTGGTGTCGGGGGACTCCTCGACGATCCGCCGGGTCGCCTCGATGCCGTCCATGCCGGGCATCCGGACGTCCATCAGCACCACGTCCGGGCGCTGTTCGGCGGCCAGCCGGACGGCGGTGGCGCCGTCCTCGGCCTCGCCGGCCACCGACAGGTCCGGCTGCGAGTCGAGGACCAGGGTGAAGGCCACCCGCAGCAGCGGCTGGTCGTCCACCAGCAGGACGCGGATGGTCATGACGGCTTCTCCTCGGCGAGGTCGGGCAGGTCGAGATCGAGGGTGGCCGCCACTCGCCAGCCGCCCTGCGGCAGCGGTCCGGCGCTGAGTTCCGCGCCGTAGGCGGCGGCCCGGTCGCGCATCCCGGTCAGGCCGTGGCCGGCGCCGGGCCGGCCCTCGGCGGGCCGGGGCAGGGCGCGGCCGTCGTCGCGCACCTCGACGGCCACCGAGCGGGGCCCGCAGACCACGGTGACGGTGGCACGGGCGCCGGGCGCGGTGTGCTTGATGGTGTTGGTCAGCGACTCCTGGACCAGCCGGTAGACGGTGAGCTGGGCGCCGGGGGAGACATGGGCGTGGTCGCCGGTCAGCGCCAGCTCGACGGGCAGCCCGGCGGCGCGCACCTGGGCGGCCAGCGCGGGCAGTCGGCCCAGGTCCGGCTGCGGGTGGCGCAGGGCGTCCGGCTCGTCGGCGCGCAGCACACCGAGGAACCGGCGCATGTCGGTGAGCGCCTGGCGCCCGGTCTCGGCGCTCTGCCGCATGGCGGCGGTGGCCTTCTCGGGCGCGTGCTCGTTGGCGTACGCGGCGCCGTCGGCCAGCGCCACCATCACCGAGAGGTTGTGGGTGACGATGTCGTGCATCTCGCGGGCGATCCGGCTGCGCTCCTCGGCGACCGCCAGTGCGGACTGCTGGTCGCGCTGGCGCTCCAGCTCGCGGGCCCGCTGCTGCAGGGCGGCCAGTTTGGCCTGCCGGGCCCGCACATTGCGGCCCAGCACCACGGCGGCGGTGATGATGCCGGAGAGGAAGAAGACCGCCTTGAGGGCCGCCAGCACGGGGGAGACCACCGGGTGGGCGGGGGACCACCAGCGCCAGACGGACAGCAGCACGCCCGACTCGGCCGTGCCGAAGGCGGCCAGGGTCCAGCGGAACGAGCGGTGCGCGGCCACCGTGTAGAGCGCGACCAGCACCGCGGTGTCGGCCGGCATCACCCCGTTGTGGGCCCACCAGCTGATCAGCCACTGGACGAAGGCGACGGTGGCGATCACCCCGAAAACCACCACCGGTGAGCGGCGGCGCAGCGCGAGCGGCAGCACCAGGGCCGCCTCCAGCGGCAGTTCCCAGGGCCCGGCCATCATCCGGGCGTGCACGGCGGCGGTGAGCAGCAGCAGCAGCACCGCGCCGCAGCCGTCGACCAGCACCGGATGGCGCTCGCCCAGCCGCCGGGCCCGCAACGCCGCCAGCCCCCGGGCGGCGCCTGGGAAGCGCCGCCCGGGGGCGGTCAGGGACAGCTCGGGCAGTCCGGCCACAGTCATTGCGCCATTGTGCAACGGACCGGGCGACCGGTGACGGTCACGCGTCCCGTCGCTTGAGCACCGCGGCGGCGGCGACCAGGGCGACGACGACGTAGCCGCAGAGCAGACCGAACCCGGGCCACGGCGCCATCTCGTGCGGCGCCTGGGTCACATGGGTGAGCGCCTGGCCCGCGTTGCTGGGCAGGTACGGCACGATGTGGTCCTGCCAGGAGCTGGGCAGCGCCTCGCTGAGCAGCGGCAGCACCATCAGCACGCCGAAGACCGAGGCGATGCCGCCGGCGGTGTTGCGGATCAGGGTGCCGAGGGCGACCGCGAGCAGGCCGACGGCGGTCAGGTAGAGGCCCATCCCGAACACCACCCGGGTCACCCCGGGCGCGGAGAGCGTGGTGTCCAGGTGCTTGCCGGCCAGGATCGACTGGCCGACGAAGAAGGCGACCAGCACCGACGCGGTGGCCACCACCCAGGTGACCGCGCCGAAGACCAGCGCCTTGGCCCAGAGCACCGGCAGGCGCTTGGGCACCGCGGAGAGCGAGGCCCGGATCATGCCGGTGGAGTACTCGCCGGTGACCACCAGCACGCCGAGCACGCCGATCGCCATCTGCGCCATGAAGAAGCCGCGCAGGCTGTGCTCGGCGGGCGTGAAGGCGGCCCGCTCCTCGGCCGGCAGGTGGTCCCAACGGCTCATGGTGGCCCAGCAGAACAGCGCGCCGAACCCGATGGTGAGCGCGGCCGCCACCACCAGGGTGATCCAACTGGAGCGCAGCGAGCGGAACTTGATCCACTCGGCGGTGACCACCCGGGGCAGCGTGACCTTGCCGTCGCCGGCCCGCTTCGAAACGTACGTCGCAGTGCTCATGCGGCGGACTCCTTGACCAGCTCGGCGGGCCGGACCACGGCCTCGTACTCGACGGCGTCCCGGGTGAGCTCCATGAACGCCTCCTCCAGCGATGCCTGACGCGGCGTCAACTCGTAGAGCACCACGCGGTGCTCGGCGGCCAGGCGGCCGACCGCCTCGCTGTCGGTGCCCTCCACGGTGAGCACGCCCGGCTCGTCTTCGACGGCGACCATGGCGCCGGGCAACTCACGCAGCAGCACGGCCAGTTCGTCGGCCTGCGGGGTGCGCACCCGGACGCCGCCGCGGGAGGCGCCGGCGGTGAAGTCGGCCACCGAGGTGTCGGCGATCAGCCGGCCGCGGCCGATCACGATCAGGTGCTCGGCGGTCAGCGCCATCTCGCTCATCAGGTGCGACGAGACCAGCACCGTACGGCCTTCGGCCGCGAGTGACTTGAGCAGGTTGCGGATCCACAGGATGCCCTCGGGGTCGAGCCCGTTGACCGGTTCGTCGAGGATCAGCGTGGCCGGGTCGCCGAGCAGCGCGGAGGCGATGCCCAGGCGCTGGCCCATGCCGAGCGAGAAGCCGCCGGCCCGTCGCCGGGCCACCTCGCGCAGCCCGACCAGGTCGATCACCTCGTCCACCCGGGAGGTCGGGATGCCGTGGGTGGCGGCCAGCGCCAGCAGGTGGTTGCGGGCCGAGCGGCCGGTGTGGATGGCCCGGGCCTCCAGCATCGCGCCGACCTCGCGCAGCGGGGCCGGGTGGTCGGCGTAGCGGCGGCCGTTGACGGTCGCGTGCCCCGAGGTCGGGGTGTCCAGGCCGAGCAGCATCCGCATGGTGGTGGACTTGCCGGCTCCGTTGGGGCCGAGGAAGCCGGTCACGATGCCGGGTCGGACGCTGAAGCTCAGGTCCTGGACGGCGGTTTTGGGGCCGTAGCTCTTGGTGAGGCCGACGGCTTCGATCATCTGTGGTCCTCGGGCGAGGGGGTGGACGGCGACAGTGTCCACGCTAGGCGGCGCTGACCGGGTGCGACGTGCCGCGCGAGGAGGAACCGCAGGTGGCGCGGGTGGTCCGCAAGACCCACCGGACGTACATCTTGAGACTGACCTTGCTTCGGACACGGAGGGTTCGCCGGACGCGGTCGACCCCCGGAGCGGCCGCAGCGTCCGGCTGCGCTCCGGGGGTCGGCTGCGGGTCGCCGCCCGGTCAGGAGCCCTCGGGCATCTCCGGCTTGATCACCCAGAACGGCGCGCCCTGCGGGTCGGTGAGCGCGGCCATAGTGCCGACCGGGGTGTCCATCGCCGGGACCAGCACCGAGCCGCCGGCCCGGACCGCCGCGTCGACCGTGCTGCCCGCGTCGTCCACCGCGAAGTAGACGGCCCAGTGCGGCGGGGTGCCCTCCGGGTGGTTGGCCAGGCTCTGCGCGCCGCCGACCGTCTTGCCGCCGACATTGAGCGCGAAGTACTCGGGCATCCCCTCGGGGCCCTCCATCGGCGCGATCTCGATGCCCAGGGCGGCCTGGTAGAACGCCTTGGCACCGGCGATGTCGTTGGTGTCCAGCTCGTTCCAGATCACCGCGCCGGGCTCGTTGACGATCTCGGCGCCGAAGAAGTCCAGCGGCTGCCAGACACCGAAGACGGCGCCGGCCGGATCGGCGGCGACGAACATCCGCCCGACCGTGCCGACGGTCATCGGGCCGAAGAGCACCTTGCCGCCGTTGGTGCCGACCCGGGCCGCGGCGGCATCGGCGTCGTCGGTGGAGAGGTAGGTGGTCCAGGCGGTGGGCGGTGGCGGGTTGCCGTTCATCGGCGCCGCCGCCATGATGCCGGCCACGGCCTTGCCGTTCAGCGTCATCGCGGCGTAGCCGCCGAACTCTTCGGGACCCTTCTCGCCCTGCCACTCGAGCAGGTCCTTGTAGAAGTCGATGGCCGCCTGCTGGTCGGGAGCGGCCAGGTCGACCCAGCACGGCGTGCCGGGGGTGTACGGGGTGGTGACCACGGGCATGGGTGTCGCCTCCAGGGCGGAAGTGGTCCGGACGGACGTTTCGGTGCCCCCCGGAGCCACCCTGCCGCTGTCCCACCGCCCCCGCCACTCAGGGCGCGGGCCTCACGGCGCGCCGGTCTCGATCCGGGTGAGCATCCGCCCCAGCAGGCCGGAGAGCACCGTGCGCTCCTGCGGGCTGACGTCCTGGAGCAGCTCCTCCTCGAAGACGGCGGCCATCCGCATCGACTCCAGCCACTTGTCGCGGCCGTTCTCGGTCAGCTCGATGATCACCCGCACCCGGTTGGCCTCGTCGCGCTCCCGGGTGACCAGGTCCTCGGCCACCATCCGGTCGATCCGGTGGGTCATCGCCGCCGGGGTGAGGCCCAGCCGCTTGGCCAGCTCGCCCGGGCCGAGCCGGTACGGGCTGCCGGCCACCACCAGGGCCTTGAGCACCTCCCACTCGGCACTGGTGATTCCGAGCACAGTCAGCTGCCGGTCGTAGGTGACCGACATGCGTCGGGCGACTCGGGTGAGGGACGACATGATGGTCTCCACCTGCGGGTCGACGGTGGGGAACTCCCGCTGGTAGACGGCCACTTGCTCGGCGACGCCGAGCTCGTCGCGGCAGTCCGGTTCGGCCGCCGTGGCGGCCTTGCGTGCGCTCATGGGCCTCAGTCTCCCATGCTTGGTAGCCGGTTAAGACTTTGACAGTGGAGTCTTTCCACCCATAGAGTTTAGCTCTGAAATCTTGAGGGTTGAAGACGGTGAGGGGTGGTCTCCATGAAGCGGCAGAAGTTCGGTGCGGGCGGCGCCCTGCGCCGGGTCCAGCTCGGCAACGCGCTGAGCGCCT
The DNA here is from genome assembly GCF_020907985.1 of Kitasatospora humi. GTDB lineage: Bacteria > Actinomycetota > Actinomycetes > Streptomycetales > Streptomycetaceae > Kitasatospora > Kitasatospora humi. The sequence continues at coordinate 23,671 of NZ_JAJJPA010000043.1, forward strand.
TCGGCAGCGGGTTCACGCTGCCGTACATGTTCATCTACGTGGACCAGGTGCGCGGGCAGGGCTCGCTCGCCGCCACCCTGGTGTTCACCCTCTTCGCGCTGGCCGCGCTCGCCGTGCTGCCGTTCGCCGGCCGCTCCATCGACCGCTACGGTCCGCGCCCGGTGCTGCTCGCCGGGTGCGCGATGGCCGTCGTCGGCGCGTTCGCCTTCGGGCAGGCGCAGAGCACGGCCGGCCTGCTGCTCTCCGTCTTCCTGTTCGGCGGCGGCGTCACCACCTGCCAGCCGGCGCTGGCCACGATGATCGTGCGCAGCTCCACGGCCGCGACCCGCTCGCACGCCTTCGCGCTCCAGTTCACCCTGGTCAACCTGGGGATGGGCATCGGCGCGCTGGTCGGCGGACAGATCGTCGACGTCGCCGAGCCGGCCAGCCTGACCCGGCTGTTCACCATCGAGGCGCTGACCTACGTCGGCCTGGCCCTGGTCACCGGCACCGCCAGGATCGCCGGCCGCGGGCCCGTCCTGGTCACCGACGACCGGCGGCCCAGCGGGCTGCGGGCGCTGGCCGGCGACAAGGCGATGCTGAAGCTGCTGGCGCTCGCCGCGCTCATCTTCTTCACCTGCTACGGCCAGTACGAGTCGGGTGTGGCGGCCTTCGCCACCACCACCGTGCACACCGCGCCCTCCACCCTGGGGCTGGCGATCGGTGCCAACGCCGTGACCATCGTGGTGCTGCAGATGATGATGGTCCGGATCACCGCCAAGCGCCGCCGCACCACCGCGATGGCCGCCACCGGCGTGGTCTGGCTCGGCGCCTGGGGCATGGCGCTGCTGGCCGGCCTGCTCCGCGGCGAGACCGCGGTCGCCACCGCGGCGATCGTCTCCATCTACGTGCTGTTCGGCGTCGGCGAGTCGATGCTGGCCCCGACCCTGGGGCCGATCGTCGCCGACCTGGCCCCGACCCGGCTGATCGGCACCTACAACTCGGCGTTCGCGCTGGTCAAGCAGACCGCGACGGCGGTCGGCCCGGCCGTCGGCGTGATGCTGGTCGGCTCCGGCACCTGGCCGCTCTACCTGGCCGCGATGGCCGGCAGCACCCTGCTGATCGTCGTCATGGCGCTGCGGCTGCGCGGCCACCTGACGCCGGTGCAGGACAACGCCGAGCGGCCCGTTCCGGTGTCCGTGCCGGTCCGTGAGCTGCAGACGGCGGCATGAGAGGGTGACGGGAAAGACCGCGGCCGCCTAGAGTCGTCGGTGATCAACGAGTCGACGACGGTGGAGCCATGGCGAATACGGCAGTCATCGAGCGGCCGGCCGGTGCGCACCCGCAACCAGCCGGCCGCGCGCCCGTACTGCTGGGGCTGGGCCGGCGACTGCCCTGGCTGGTGCGTCACGCCGACTGGCTCGGACCGGTCGCGGTGGCGCTCTTCGCCGGCGTGCTGCGGTTCTGGAACCTCGCCTACCCCAACGCCTTCGTCTTCGACGAGACCTACTACCCCAAGGACGCCTGGTCGCTGCTCCATCAGGGGTATGAGGGCGCCTGGGCGGAGAACGCCAACAACGCGATCCTCTCCACCCCGCAGCAGATCCCGCTGAACACCGAGTGGGCCTTCGTGGCGCACCCGCCGCTCGGCAAGTGGGTGATCGCGATCGGTGAGGCGGTCTTCGGCCTCCACCCGTTCGGCTGGCGGGTGATGGTCGCGCTGGTCGGCACCCTCTCGGTGCTGATGCTGGCCCGGATCGGCCGCCGGCTCTTCGGCTCCACGCTGATCGGCTGCACCGCCGCGCTGCTGATGTCGGTGGACGGCCTGCAACTGGTGATGAGCCGCACCGGCCTGCTCGACGGCATCCTGATGTTCTTCGTGCTGGCCGCCTTCGGCTGCCTGCTGATCGACCGCGACCGGACCAGGGCCAAGCTGTCGGCCGACGGCGTGAACGGCGACCGGATCCGGCTCGGGCTGCGCCCCTGGCGGCTGGCCGCCGGCGTGCTGCTCGGCTGCGCCTGCTCGGTCAAGTGGAACGGCATCCAGATCCTGGCCGCCTTCGGGCTGCTCACCGTGCTCTGGGACCAGGCCGGGCGCCGCCGGGCCGGGGCCCGGCACCCCTGGCGCAGCATGCTGCGGCACGACGCCGTGCCGGCCTTCTGCTCCATGGTGGTCGTCGCCGCGGTGGTCTACGTCGGCTCCTGGAGCGGTTGGTTCCTCAGCTCCGGCGGCTACGACCGGCACTGGGCCGACACCCACCCCGGCGGGGTCCTGCCCGGCCCGCTGCGCAGCTGGTGGCAGTACCAGACCGAGATGTGGCGGTTCAACACCACGCTGACCACCCCGCACACCTACCAGTCCAACCCGTGGAGCTGGCTGGTCCAGGGCCGCCCGGTCAGCATGTACTGGCAGCCGGTGCCGTTCGGCCAGCGGGGCTGCACCGACACCGGCGGTTGCACCACCCAGATCCTGGCGCTGGGCACCCCGTTGCTGTGGTGGACGGCCTGCTTCGCGCTGGCCTACCTGCTCTGGGCCTGGTTCTTCAAGCGCGACTGGCGCTCCGGCGCGGTGCTCTGCGCCGTCGCCGCGATCTACCTGCCCTGGTTCCAGTTCCAGCAGCGCACCATCTTCTCCTTCTACATGGTCGTGCTGGTGCCGTTCCTCTGCCTGGCCGTGGCCCAGATGCTGGGCGCGATGGTCGGCCCGGCGACCGCGACCGTGCGGCGGCGGGCCTGGGGTGCGGCGGCCGCCGGCGGCCTGGTGCTGGCGATCATGGGCTGCTTCCTCTACTACTACCCGCTGTACACGGCCCAGGTGATCCCGATGTCGGACTGGCAGGACCACATGTGGTTCACCAGCTGGATCTGAGCGCGGCCGGCTCCAGCCAGCTGCTGCCGGTCACCCCGCTGCTCGGGGTGCTGATGGCGGTGCTGCTCGCGGCGGCGGTCGCGGTGGCGGGGTGGGGCGAGCTCGGTCACGGGCGCTCGGTGCTCAAGGCCGGGGTGCGGGCGGTGGTGCAGCTGGCGGCGGTCTCGCTGGTGATCACCGGGGTGGTGCACTCGCTCTGGCTGACCGCGCTCTTCGTGCTGCTGATGTTCGCGGTGGCGGTGCGCACGGCGGGGCGGCGGATGACCGAGGCACCCGGTTGGTCCTGGGCCTGGGCGGCCGCGCCGATCGGGGCGGGGGTGCTGCCCGTGCTGGCCCTGCTGCTCGGCAGTCGGCTGCTGCCCTGGCAGGGCCTGTCGATCGTGCCGGTGGCCGGGATCCTGATCGGCGGCGGATTGACCGCCACCTCGCTGGCCGGACGCCGGGCGCTGGACGAGCTGACCCAGCGCCACGGCGAGGTGGAGGCGGCGCTGGCGCTCGGCTTCGAGGAGCGGGACGCCCGGCTGGAGATCTGCCGCACCGCGGCGGCCACCTCGCTGGTGCCGGCGCTGGACCAGACCCGCACCGTCGGCCTGGTCACGCTGCCCGGTGCGTTCGTCGGCATGCTGCTCGGCGGTGCCTCACCGGTGGCGGCGGGCGCGGTGCAGCTGTTCGTGCTGATCGCGCTGCTGGCGGTGGAGTCGGTGGCGATCGTGGTGGTGCTGGAGCTGGTCGGGCGGGGGCTGGTGCGCCGTCCGCTAAACTGGCGGGGTTGAAGGGGAGTAGCCCTCCACCGGACCGTCGACATACTGGCCGCCTCGACCGGGGCCCGGCGCCCGGGGCACCACCGGTGTCGGCGAGACCTTCGGCCGCAGTGCTGTTGTCGTGATCAGCGCTGCCGGGCCGGGGTCTCTTCCGTTTCGGGGCCGCGCGGCCGGGCAGCCCGACCGTGGAGGAACGCTCCCCGATGAACCTGACCGTGTTCGCCGTGACCTTCGGCATCATCTTCCTGGCCGAGCTGCCCGACAAGACCGCGCTGGCCGCACTGATGCTGGGGACCCGCTACCGCGCGTCGTACGTCTTCGCCGGCCTGGCCGCCGCGATGGCCGTGCAGGTCGGCCTGGCGCTGGTGGCGGGCAGCCTGCTGGCACTGCTGCCGCACCGCTGGGTCGAGGGCGTGGCCGGGGCGCTCTTCCTGGTGGGCGCCGTGATGCTGCTGATGCACAAGGACGAGGACGAGGAGCACGGGGGCCGCAAGCCCGTCGCCAACAGCTTCTGGAAGGTGGCCGGAGCGAGCTTCCTGGTGGTCGCGGTCGCCGAGTTCGGCGACCTGACCCAGATCATGACCGCCAACCTGGCCGCCAAGTACGCCGAGCCGCTCGCCGTGGGCCTGGGCGCCTGGCTGGCGCTCTGCTCGGTGGGCGGCCTGGCCGTCCTCGGCGGGCGGAAGCTGCTGGAGCACGTGCCGATGAAGGCGATCATCCGGGTGGCCGCCGCCGCGATGCTGGTGCTGTCCGCGATCAGCATCGCGGAGGCGGTCACCGGCTGAGGGCGACCGGGAGCGGCGTCGTGCGGAAGCCGTGACCGGCTGGGGGCGACCGGGGCGGCGTCGTGCCGGCCGTGGCCGGCTCGGGGCGACCGGAGTCAGCAGGTGTCGCCGGCGTCGAGGGCGTCCTGGGTCTGCTGGTCCAGGGCGCCCTGCTGGTTGGCGTCGATGTTGTTCGCGTCCTGGAACTGCGCCACTTCGCCCTCGGTGTGGATGTCGTACTTCCCGCTGTGGGTCCCGCCGCAGCCCGCCGCGCGGAGCTGCCGCTGCAGGGCCACCACCGCCGGGCCGGAGTCACCCGGGGCGGGCAGCGCGGCGGTGCGGCTCGGCGCGGCGCTGGTGGGCGCGGCACTGGTGGGCGGCGCCTGGGTGGGCGGGGGCGGCGGCGGTGCGGCCGCGCTGGTGCTGGGGGTCGGCGGCGGGGTGGTGCGGGGCGCCGCCTTGGTCCTGGGCGCGGTGGGTCTGGCCGAGCTCGCCGGGGCCGCGGCGGTGCTGGGCGGGGCGGTGACGGGGGCGCTGCTGGGGGCGGCCCCGGTGGTGGGTCCGCTGCTCGGCGAGGCGGCGCCGGTGGGCATCACCGGTAGCGCCTGGTCGGTCGACGAACTGCCGGGGGAGAGGACGTACGCCAGCCCGACACCGAGGGCGACCACGCCGACGCCGGCCGCCGCGATCAGGCCGGTGCGGCGGCGTGGTCGCCCGGCCTGCCGGGCGGCGGTGCGGCCGCGGGCGGCGTCCTGGCCGTCGGCGATCGGGAACAGGCCGAGCTCCCGGGGCGGCAGCTCGGGCGGCAGGGCCCAGGGCGCGGGCCGGGTCGAGGGCGGTGGGGCCTGGGGTGCCGGCTGGGGCGGCGGCGGCACGGTGTGCGGCACGGTGCCCTGGTGGCCGACCGGGGGCAGCACGGCGGTGGCGTACGGGTCGGCCGGCGCCGGCGGGTACGGTGCCGCGGGCAGCACGGCCGTGGCGTACGGGTCGGCCGGTGCGGTTGCGTACGGGTCGCCCGGCGCCGGCGCGTACGGGTCGGGCTGGTCCTCGACCGGCACCGACGGGACGTACGGCCGGACCAACGGGGGACCCTCGGTGTGCGGGAGGACCGCCGTCTCGGTCAGGTCCGGATCCTCGCCGGGACCTGGCTGGGCGAATCCCGGCATGGGCCGGTCCTCCTGGAGATTGCGACGGGCTTGTGAATGGGCCCGATTATGCAGGACGCCACTGCGGGCGAACAGTGCCACCCGGCTAACTAATGGCCCAACCCCGAGCCGCAAAAGCGGATAAATCTGACACGATGAGAAGTCGGAAGCTGCCACGTCGTCAGACACCGGCACCAGGATCACCAGGCGGAGGTTCTGTCATGGCGGAACCGGCCACCGAGGCCCGCGCACCGGCCCCGCAACAGGCACCGGTCCACAACCTCTGGGTCCCGATCGGCGCCTTGCTGCTGGCGCTGCTGCTGGCCGCCCTCGACCAGACCATCGTGTCGACCGCACTGCCCACCATCGTCAGCGACCTCGGCGGACTGGAGCACCTCTCCTGGGTGGTGACGGCCTATCTGCTGGCCTCCACCGCCGCCACCCCGCTCTGGGGCAAGTTGGGCGACATGTACGGCCGGAAGCGGTTCTTCCAGGCCTCCATCGTGATCTTCCTGATCGGCTCGGCGCTCTGCGGGCTCTCCCAGAACATGGGCGAGCTGATCGCCTTCCGGGCGCTGCAGGGGCTGGGCGGCGGCGGCCTGATCGTGCTCACCCAGGCGATCGTGGGCGACCTGGTGCCACCGCGCGAGCGGGGCAAGTACCAGGGCCTGTTCGGCGCGGTCTTCGGCGCCACCAGCGTGCTGGGCCCGCTGCTCGGCGGCTTCTTCGTGGACCAGCTCTCCTGGCGCTGGGTCTTCTACATCAACCTGCCGATCGGCGCGGTCGCCCTGGTGGCGATCGCGCTGGTACTGCACAGCGCCGAAGTCACCCGCAAGCACGCCATCGACTACCCCGGGATCGTGCTGATCGCCGCGGTGGCCACCTGCTTCGTGCTGATGACCTCGCTCGGCGGAGTCAGCTACGGCTGGGGCAGCTGGCAGATCATCGGCCTCGGCGTGCTCGGCGTGGTGCTGCTGATCGCCTTCGTCATGGTCGAGCGGCAGGCCGAGGAAGCCGTGCTGCCGCCCCGGCTGTTCACCTCCCGCACCTTCAACCTGGTCGCCGTGATCTCCTTCGTGGTCGGCTTCGCGATGTTCGGCGCCCTCACCTACCTGCCGACCTTCCTCCAGGTGGTGCAGGGCGTCTCGCCGACCATGTCGGGCGTGCACATGCTGCCGATGGTGCTCGGCATGCTGGTCACCTCGATCGGCTCCGGTCAGATCGTCGCCCGCACCGGCCACTACCGGCTCTTCCCGATCGTCGGCACCGCCGTGATGGTGGTCGGCCTGGTGCTGCTCTCCCGGCTCACCGAGTCCACCTCCACCACCGTGATGAGCCTCTACTTCCTGGTCTTCGGGCTGGGGTTGGGGCTGGTGCTCCAAGTGCTGGTGCTGATCGTGCAGAACTCGGTCGGCTACCAGGACCTGGGCGCGGCCACCGCCGCCGCCACCTTCTTCCGCTCCATCGGCGCCTCCTTCGGCGTCTCGATCTTCGGCACCATCTTCACCACCGGCCTCAACCGCAAGCTCAAGGACGCGCTGCGCGGCGTCACGCTGCCACCGGGCTTCTCCGCCAAGGAGATCACCGCGGACCCCCGGGTGATCCACACCCTGCCGCCCGCCACCGCCCACAATGTGCTGCACGCCTACGCCAGTTCGATCGCCGAAGTGTTCCTCTACGCCGCCCCGGTGGCGGCCGTGGCGTTCGTGCTGTCGCTGTTCATCAGGGAGCAGCCGCTGCGCGAGTCGGTGACCGCGCCGGACCTCGGCGAGTCGATCGGGATGAACCCGGTGGAACGCAGCTCGGTGGACGAAATCGCCCGGGCCCTGTCGGTGTTGGGCACCCGGCAGGCCCGCCGCGACCTCTACCGGCGGATCACCGCCGAGGCCGGTCTCGACCTGCACCCCGCCTCCAGCTGGCTGCTGCTGCAACTCCAGCGCCAAGGTTCAGTGGAACCGGCCGAGTTGGCGGAACAGGGGATCGTGCCGCCGGCCGTGATCGAGGTCGCCGCCCGCGAAGTGGAAGGCCGGGGCCTGGCGGTGCGCAACGGGCTGCCGATGCGCCTGACCGAGGCGGGCGTGCTGGTCGCCGAGCGGCTGGTCACTGCCCGGCGGTCCCAACTGGCCAAGCTGCTCGGCGACTGGAACGAGGAGCAGTTCGCCGAGCTGGCCGCGCTGCTCACCACGCTCAGTCGCAACCTCTGCGGTGACCCGCACGAACGCCCGGACCCGGTTCCCGCCCCGCACGTGCCGCACAACGAGGGGCGGTCGTTCTGACCCGACGGTTCAGCAGGCTGCACCAGTCCGGCAGGCCGGTCGGTCCGGTGGGTCGGCCGGGGCCGGCAGGCCGGTCGGTCCACGGGCGGGTCGCTCCAGCAGCCGGGCCCGGTCCAGGCGGGCTCAGTTCAGCAGCGGCGAGAGGGCGTTGCGCAGATCGGCCGGCTCGCGGTACTCCACCCCCGTCATGCCGAGCGCGCGGGCGGCCGCCACGTTGCCCGCGGTGTCGTCGACGAACAGGCAGCGCTCGACCGCCGCTCCCGCCTGCTCGGCGGCGATCCGGTAGATCCGCTCCTCCGGCTTGACCGCGCCCACCACGGCGCTGTTCACCACCGCGTCGGCCAGCCCGGTCAGCCCGATCGCCGCCAGGTCGGCGTCCAGCCAGAGCGTGGCGTTGGTGACCACGACCACCGGGACGTGCTCGCGCACCGCGCGCAGCAGCGCAACCACCGCCGGGTCGGCCCGGAACGGCGCAGTGGTGAACGCCGCCGCCAACTCCGCTGCCGCAGCCGACTCCTGCGCCAGCCGTTCGACGATCCGGGCCCGCCACTCCGCCTTGGCCAACTGCCCGAGCAGCAGCGGGCCGCGCAACTCGGCGTGGAAGGCGACGCCCATGGTGCGGCCGGCCGGCAGACCGGCGGCGCGCTCCAGACGGTTCAGCTCGCTGTGGTCGAACAGCCGGATCACGCCGTCGAGATCGGTCAGCACGGCATCGAACGGTCTGCTGCTGGTGGTCATCCGGCCTGTATACCGGGAGCTTCGATCTCCTGTCGAGGAGCGGCCGGCAACTGTCGAAGGCGTCCGATCACGGGGGGGGACGAATGAGCATCGAGGCGGCCAAGGCACTCCACGAAAGGGCGGTGTTCGGCGGGGAACTACCGCGAACTCGGCCACGGTTCGGGGCGCAGCGCGGCGCTGTTCCGGATCGGCTGCTACCACCAGGTGGGCCAGGGCGACGCATCGGCGGAGCGGGTCGGCGATCGGCGCACCCCGTCGTACGCGCTGCGGCACCTGGCGTACTCCGCGCACGAGGCGGGCGAGTTGGACTTCCGGCCCGGGCCCGCCGCCAACCTGTCGGCGCCGGCCCAGCCGGCGCTCGACCGGGGCCGGCCCGAGCAGGCCGCGGCCCTGGTCGAGGAGGCCACCGGCATCGCCGAGTCCTGCGCGGCCGACGGGGTGCTGCGCTGGGTCGAGCCCAGGTCCGGGCTCGGCCGTGATGCCGGGCGTCCGGTTGGGTCGTGATGCCGGGTGTCCGGGCCCGGTCGTGACGCCGGGTGTCGTGGTTGGGTTGTGGCGCCCGGCCTCCGGGCGGTGGGGCCGGGCAGCTCAGACGCTGTACGGCACCGAATGGATCTCGTCCGCCTTGTGGCCGGCGCGCTCGTGCACCCGCTGCACGGCGTCGGCCGACGGCGCCTCCGAGAGGCACCAGACGGTGCCGGACGCCGGGTCGGCCCAGGCCTGCTTGAAGTGCACGCCCTCCTCGCGCTCCAGCCGTTGGTCGGCCTGGTGGGCCTGCTCCAGCTCTTCGGGGGTGATCCCGGTCATGCCGTGGTGGACATCCATGAAGGTGGCCATGGCGATGGCGCCTCCGTCCGTGTCGCCGAACCGTGATACCTCCAGCCTGGCGCAGCGCGGCGGATCCGCAACGGGGCAGGGTTCGCCGGGGCTCGGCCCACCCGGTGCCGGGCGACCCGGACCCGGCGGTCCGGCTCGCCCGTGCGGTGGGTCACTTGCGCTTGCGCCGCTGGATCAGGCTGATGACGTAGCCGATGCCGATGCTGACCACCAGGCTGATGCCACCCACCGCGAGCGGGCTGAGGCCCTTGGCGGCGCTGTGCTCGGCGGCCGGCGGGGCGGCGGGCGCGCTGGGCGCGGCCGGGCCGGCGGCGGTCAGGCGGCTGACCAGGTCGGCGCCCGCGAACGCATGCGGGTCGCGCCCGGCTGCCTTGGCGGTGAGGACCAGCGTGGCGGTGGCGGCCGCGTCGGTGCCCGACTTGGCCTGCAGCCAGCCGGCGGCGTTGGCGGACGGCCAGTCCACCGCGGCGGTCGGCGGGGTCTGTCCGGTGGACTTCAGCGCGAGCAGCGCCGGCGACTGCCGGTACACACCGTCGTAGGCCGGGTCGCTCTTGCCGTACAGCGCGCCGGGGACCGCCGCCGGGGTGGGCGCCGCCGGCGGCGCCGCCGGGGCGGGTGCGGACGGTGAGCCCGAGTCGGCCGGCGCCGGACCGGCGGCGAGACCGGTGAGCAGGCCGGCGGCGAGCAGGGCGGCGCCGATACGGGCGGGTGCGAGCATGGCGGAGCGCTTGCCTTTCGGTGGACGGCAGACAGGCCGCCGCGGTCCCCGCTGACGCTCTGACCGGGCCGGGCGCGGCCAGAGACGACTCTAACCGCACCGGTGAGCCCGACCGCATCGCGTCGGCCCCGTCCCGGCGGTGGCGGGAGTGCGGACCGAGCCGTACTGGCCGCCCGGTGACGCGCCGCGGCGGGCCGGGGGCCTGGCGCTCGCCGTCCGGCAAGTGGAGCGGGCCGACCCCGTGCACCACCACCCGTGGGCGGTGCGAGGGCCGGAGGGGGAGCGCAAGGCTGGTTCGGCCCTCCGGGGGCGCCCGGCGCACGCCGTCGGCGGCTCCGACGGGAGTGGAGCCCTCCGGCGGCCGACGGGGGCGGATCACCGAGGGGCGCAGCACGGTCCGGGCGTGGCGTGAATCACCGACCCGGGCTCCGAAGCACAAGCTACGGGCCGGTAATCTTCAGGGTCTCTGGAGTTCACACGCTCGGCCCGGTGGGCGTGGGCAAGAAGGGGCCGACCATGACGGGGCAGCCACCCACCGCCGACCAGCCGCTGCGGATCGCGCTCCTCTCCTACCGGGGCGACCCGTTCTGCGGCGGCCAGGGTGTCTACGTCCGCCACCTCTCCCGGGAGCTGGCCCGCCTCGGCCACCACGTCGACGTGATCGGCGCCCAGCCCTACCCCGTGCTCGACGAGACCACCGGGCCGGGCCGGGTGCGCCTGGTGAAGCTGCCCAGTCTGGACCTGTACCGGGCCGACGACCCGTTCCGCACCCCGAAGGCCGCCGAACTGCGCGGCCCGGTGGACGCGCTGGAGGTCGCCACCATGTGGACCGGCGGCTTCCCCGAGCCGCTCACCTTCTCGCTGCGGGCCCGGCAGTACCTGGCCAGGCACCGGGGCCGCTACGACGTGGTGCACGACAACCAGACCCTCGGCTACGGCCTGCTCGGCCTGGCCCGGCACGGCTTCCCGCTGGTCACCACGGTGCACCACCCGGTCACCGAGGACCGCCGGCTGGAGCTGGCGGCGGCCGGGTCCCGGGGCCGCCGGCTGTCGCTGCGCCGCTGGTACGCCTTCACCCGGATGCAGCGCCGGGTCGCGGCCCGCCTCGACCACGTGATCACCGTGTCCGACAGCTCCAAAGCCGACATCGCCGGCCAGTTGGGCACCGCGCCGGGCAACATCCAGGTGGTGCCGATCGGCGCCGACACCCGGCTCTGGTCGCCGTCCGACGAGGTGCCGGTGGTGCCCGGGCGGATCGTCACCACCTCCAGCGCGGACGTGCCGCTCAAGGGGCTGGTGTACCTGGTGGAGGCGCTCGCCAAGGTGCGCACCGAGCGTGCCGCGCACCTGGTGGTGGTCTGCAAGAAGCAGGCGGAGGGCCCGGTCGCGGACGCGGTGCGGCGCTTCGGCCTGGAGCCGCACATCGAGTTCCGCACCGGCCTGAGCGACCAGGAGCTGGTCGACCTCTACCGGTCCGCCGAGGTGGCCTGCGTGCCCTCGCTCTACGAGGGCTTCTCGCTGCCGGCCGCCGAGGCGATGGCCACCGGCACCCCGCTGGTGGCCAGTACCGGCGGGGCGATCCCCGAGGTGGCCGGGCCGGACGGCGAGACCTGCCTGGCCGTGCCGCCGGGTGACGCGGACGCGCTGGCCGGCGCGCTCGGCAGGCTGCTGGACGATCCCGCGCTGCGGGCCCGGCTCGGGGCGGCCGGCCGGGACCGGGTGCTGGCAGGCTTCACCTGGGAGCGGGCCGCCGAGCGCACCGCCGACTGCTACCGGGCGGCGATCGCCACCGGAGTCGGGCAGCGGGCCCGCTCGGGTCCGGGCTGGCGCTATGTCTGACCGTCGCCGGCGCTCTGTCTGACCGCCCGGGTCCGTGAACCTCCGTCACCTGATCACCGTCACCCCCGCTTGACGTCGTAACGAATGGGAGTCCCGCAGTGCTGACCGTCGACTTCTCCCGCTTCCCACTCGCCCCGGGCGACCGGGTGCTCGATCTGGGCTGCGGCGGTGGCCGGCACGCGTTCGAGTGCTACCGCCGCGGCGCCGACGTGGTGGCCCTGGACCAGAACGCCGACGAGATCGCCGAGGTCCGCAAGTGGTTCGACGCCATGGCCGCGGCCGGTGAGGCGCCCGCAGGAGCGAGCGCGGTGGCCATGGAGGGCAACGCGCTGGCGCTGCCCTTCGAGGACGAGTCCTTCGACAAGATCATCATCTCCGAGGTGATGGAGCACATCCCGGACGACAAGGGCGTCCTCAACGAGATGTTCCGGGTGCTCAAGCCCGGCGGGCTGCTCGCCGTCACGGTGCCGCGCTGGCTGCCGGAGAAGATCTGCTGGACGCTCTCCGACGAGTACCACGAGGTCGAGGGCGGCCACATCCGGATCTACCGCGGCGACGAGCTGCTGGACAAGCTGCGCGACGCCGGCCTCGAGCCGTACGGCACCCACCACGCCCACGCGCTGCACTCGCCGTACTGGTGGATCAAGTGCGCGGTCGGCGTCAACAACGACAAGGCGCTGCCGGTGCGCGCCTACCACCAGCTGCTGGTCTGGGACATCGTCGGCACCCCGGTGATCAGCAAGCTCACCAAGGCCGCCGAGGCCGCGCTCAACCCGGTGATCGGCAAGAGCTTCGTCGCGTACGCCGCCAAGCCCAACCGGACCGCCGCATGACCGTCCCCGAGGGCGTGGCGGCCCCCGAGACCCTGCTGCTGCCCGGCGTGCTGGACGCCGCCGAGGCCGCCGCCACCGTGCGTTCGATCCTGGCCGAGCAGCGCCCCGACGGCGGCATCCCGTGGTTCACCGGCGGCCACCTGGACCCGTGGGACCACACCGAGGCGGCCATGGCCCTGGACGCGGCCGGCGAGCACGCCGCCGCCGACCGCGCCTACCGCTGGCTGGCCGAGCAGCAGAACCCGGACGGCTCCTGGTACGCCGGCTACTACGGTGACGGCGCCGCGGGCGTCAGCAACCGCGCGGTCGAGAGCAACTTCTGCGCCTATGTGGCGGTGGGCAGTTGGCACCACTACCTGACCACCGGCGACGACGCCTTCCTGGACCGGATGTGGCCGGTGGTGCACCGGGCACTGGACTTCACGGTGGGCCTGCAGCTGCCTGGCGGTCCGATAGCCTGGCGGCTGGACGAAGGCGGCGCACCCGCCCAGGAGGCGCTGCTGACCGGCTCGTCCAGCATCCTGCACGCCCTGCGGTGCGGTCTGGCCATCGCCGAGCACCGCCAGGAACCCCAGCCCGACTGGGAGTTGGCGGCCGGACTGCTGCAGCACGCGGTGGCCGAGCACCCCGAGCGGTTCCTCGACAAGGGCCGCTACTCGATGGACTGGTACTACCCGGTGCTCGGCGGCGCGCTCAGCGGCGCCGCGGCCGAGCACCGGCTGGCGGCCGACTGGGACCGCTTCGTGGTCGACGGGCTCGGGGTGCGCTGCGTCAGCGACCGGCCCTGGGTGACCGGCGGCGAGAGCGCCGAACTCGCCCTCTCGCTCTGGGCGGTGGGCCGGCACGAGCAGGCTGCGACCATCCTGCGCTGGATCCGTCGGCTGCGGAACGAGGACGGCTCCTACTGGACCGGCTACGTCTTCGAGGACGACGCCATCTGGCCCGAGGAGCGCACCACCTGGACGGCCGGCTCGATGCTGCTCGCGGTGGCCGTGCTCGGCGGCGACCCCGCCACCAGCGCCGTCTTCGCCGCCGACAAACTGCCGAACGGGCTCGCCGTGCAGGGCTGCTGCTGAGACGTCGGGCGGACGCCGAACGGCCCGGTGGGAGAACTCCCGCCGGGCCGTTCGCAGTTGGGACCGGGTGCGGTCAGCCGCGCTGGATGCCGCTGACGTCAGCCAGTACGCCCTGGGTGCCGTCCTGCAGCTGCGCCACCAGGGCGGTGCCGCGCTGCTCCACCGCCAGGTACCAGGTGCCGGGCAGCAGTTGGCCGACCGGCGGGCCGGCCGAGCCGTCCTTGGGGGCGAGCGGGCGCGGTGCCGGAACGGCGAACCAGAACGGGGCGAACTCGGCCGCCGGCGCCGCCTGAGCGGCGGCCTGAGCGGGCGCCGAGGCCGCCGGGGCCGGGTCGGCGGCCAGGGTCGGCGGCAGCACGGCGGTCTGCTCGGAGGCCGACTCGGGGGCGGCCTGCGCGGCCACCGGGGCGGCGGCTGCGGCGGGAGCGGGCGCCGGGAAGGCGTCCTGCGGCTGCGCCTGGGCGCCCAGGCCCGGGGCGGGCTGGCCGAACTGCTGCTGCTGACCGAACGGATCCTGCGCACCCGGCTGGCCGGCGCCCGGGACCGGGTAGCCGTAGCCGCCCGGCTGCTGACCGGGGAACTGCTGGCCCGGCGCCTGCTGCTGGCCCGGGTAGCCGTAGCCGCCCGCCTGCGGGAAGCCCTGACCGGGGAAGCCCTGCTGGAAGCCGGGGGCGGCCGGCTTGTCGCTCACCAGCGGCGCCTGGAGCGCCGGCACCAGCGGCCCGGCGACGGCCGCGCCGGTCAGCACCGCGGTGGCGATCAGACCCAGGTAGGCGCCCCAGGAGTGGGAGACGTCCACCTTGGCGATGGCGTCACCGCTGCCCATCGACCACAGCGCCGTCCACAGCGAGGCCACCGCGAGTCCGCTGCCCCACTGGTCCAGCCGCAGGCCCAGGATCTGCCGGGTCTTCGCCGCCTCACCCTGGAACCGCTGCAGCAGGATCAGCACCGCCGCGGCGATGCCCAGCAGGTAGATCGACGGCAGCACCGGGAACAGGGTGGTGGACCAGGCGTTGCTCGGCGTCCCGTCGATGGTCTTGCAGGTGCCCTCGTAGCACGCCTGGGCCGTCATGAACGGCAGGAACGACGAGATGAGCAGGAGCACGGCCGCACCGGCGACGGCGGCATCTCCCCTGGTGAGAGCGCGCAGATTCACTGATTCGGTCCCCTCGCTGGTGTGTCGTTTCGGCGTAACGGGCTGTGATTCTACTGATCCCGGTACCAACCGGTCAGCCGGTGGGGCCCGGCGTGGCCCCGGCGTGGCTCAGAAAGGCGGCGAACGCGTCGGCGGTGCCCTGCGCCGCCCGCTGCCGCCACTGAGGGTCCGTCATCCGCTGCGCGTCGCCCGCGTTGCGCATGTTGCCGCACTCGATGAAGACCTTGGGCACCTTGGACAGGTTCAGTCCGCCCAGGTCGTCACGGGTGTCCAGGCCGTGGTCGGCGACGTAGTCGGCGAACTGCTCGCCGGTGGCGTGCTGGAAGTCGTCGCGGACCAGCAGGCCGAGCCGGTGCGAGGGCTCCGTGATCGCGGTGGTGTCGGCCTGCCCGGCGACCACCTTGGCGGGCATGATCACGTGGAAGCCGCTGCCGGAGGCCGGCCCGCCGTCCCCGTGCACCGAGATGGCGGCATCGGCGTGCGCGTCGTTGCCGATGGCCGCGCGCTCGGTGACGCACGGGCCGTACGGGCGGTCGCCGTCCTGGGTGAGGATCACCGTGGCGCCGAGGCTCCGCAGCAGGTCGCGCAGCCGGTGCGAGACGTCCAGGGTGAAGTCGGCCTCGGTGTAGCCCGCGTCGGTCGAAGTGCCGGTGGTGTCGCACTCCTTGTGCCCGTTGCCGACGTCGACCTGCTGGTTGATCTCGGCGGTGTGGTTGACGTTGTTCGGGTTGTGGCCCGGGTCGACCACGATGGTGCGGCCGGCCAGCGGCCCCTCTGCGGTGCTGCCGGTGGGGCTGCCGGTGGGGCTGGGGCCGGCACTGCCGGTCGGGCCGGCGCCGCCGGGTGCCGCGCTGCTCGCTGCGCCACTCGGACCGGCGCTGCCGGGTGTGGCGCTGCCGGAGGGGGCGCTCGGACCGGCACTGCCGGAACCGGCCGGTGCCGCCCGGACACCGGCGGCCGCACTGCTGCCGCCGCAGCCGGTGAGCGCGAGCGCCGCGGTCAGGCCGAGCGCGGCGAGCAGCGCGCCGCGGGCCGGGCGGGTCCCGGCGCGGCGGCCGGTGGGCTGGGTGGTACGGAGGTTCACGGGCTGTCAGATCCTGTCCCAGGTCCGGCCGGCCAGGCCGTACGTGCCGGCCAGCGCGTTCCACTTGGCGACGAAGTCCTTCTTTTCCTGAGTGGCCTGCGGGTTGAGCTGGTCGGCCTTCTGCTTGTCCGCGGTGTCGGGGGCCTGCCCGCTGCCGCCGCAGCCGCTCGCGCTGACCGACTGCGCCCAGGCCGCGTACGCCCGGTCGATGTCCGCGGACGTCTGCCAGGCCGACTTCAGGCTCTGCACGGCGTCGGCACCACCGGGTATGTCGGCCACGTTGAGCGCGCCCAGTTGGGCGACCAGCTTGTCGCGCTGGTCGGCGCCGCTGCTGAAGGCCTGTGCGGCGGCGTCGACGTCGGCCTTGGCCGGGCAGCTCTCCACCTGGGCGACGGCGCTGCCGATCGGGGCCTTGGCGGCCTCCCCCTGGGTCAGCAGGGCGTCCAGCGCCTGGGCCTCGCTCTGCGCATTGGGGCCGCCCGCGCTCGCACTGGCGCTCGTCGAGTCGGACGCGCCGGCGCCGGGGCTGTCACCGGCCGCGGGCGGGCCGGAGGCGGGCGCGCCGCTCGCGCTCGGTGCCGCCGCACCGGTGGTGGGCGGGGCGGCCGCCTTGACGGTCGGGCTGCCGGAGCCGGTGTGCTGCGTCGCCAGGACGACGCCGCCGCCCACCGCGAGCAGCAGCACCAGGCCGGCGCCGACCAGCAGCGGGGTGCGGCGGCGGGCCGGTCGGTCCTCGTCGTCCGGATCCTCCTCGTACCGGCCGGGCAGGTCCAGGCCGCCGCCGGGCGGCGCCTGGGGCGGCGGCGGGTAGCCGGAGTGGCCGGCGGGGACGGGGTGGCCGGCGGCGACGGGCGGCAGCAGAGCGGTGGGCGCCTCCGACGGGGTGCCCGGGGGGTAGCCGTGGCCGCCGGGCGCGCCGGGGGGCGGGGGCACCAGGGGGGCGGTCGGCGGGTGCGCCTGGGCGCGCGGCGGCGGATAGCCGTAGCCCGGCTGCATGGGGGGTGCCTGCCCGTAGCCCGGCTGCTGCGGCGTCGCCTGGCCGTGGCCGGGCTGCGGGGTGGCCTGACCGTAGCCGGTGGGCGGCACGGTCGGGGGTGCCGGGGGCGGGGCCGGCACGCTCGGCGGCTGGTCGGCCTGCAGGTACGGACGCGCGGACAGCATCGGCCCCTGGTCGCCCACCGCGCCGGCCTGCGGCGGCGCCGCCATCGGGGAGGCGGGCGCACCACCGGGCGGGGTGGGCCCGGGCGGGGTGGACCCGGCCGGACGCGGCGCGCCGGCAGCCGTCGGACGGCGCACCCAGCCGCCCGCGCCGCCGTTCGCGCCCGGGTCCCAGACCGCAGGTGTCATCTCGCCCTGATGGTCCGTCATGCTCAGTGGCCCCCGCCTTCAGGTCCGGCCGTGTGCCCGTGGTCGCTCGTGGTCAGTGGGGCGCGCCCGTCAGCCGCGTCCGGACCGTCGGGCCGGCGCGGACCCGCGAGTGCCCTTCGTCACCGTACCGGCCGTTCGCCGTCCCGAGGGGATCGGCGCCGGAAAAACGGGCCGATCCGCCGGACGGACCACGCACGGTCAGGGGATCGTCTCAGACGGTGCGGCGCAGCACCCGCAGCGAACCGGCGACCGAGACCTCCTCGAAGCCCTCGGCCAGCGCCCGCAGGTACACCCGGTACGGTGCCTGGCCGCCGTCGGCGGGGTCGGGGAAGACGTCGTGCACCACCAGCAGGCCGTCCTCGGCCAGGTGCGGCACCCAGCCCTCGTAGTCGCCGGTGGCGTGCTCGTCGGTGTGCCCGCCGTCGATGAAGACCAGCCCGAGGCGGCCGCCCCAGACCGCCGCCACCTGCGGGGAGCGGCCCACCAGGGCGATCACGTGCTGCTCCAGGCCGGCCCGGTGCAGGGTGCGGCGGAACCGGGGCAGGGTGTCCATCAGGCCGACCTCCGGGTCGACCAGCGTTCCGTCGTGGTACTCCCAGCCCGGCTGCTGCTCCTCGGAGCCGCGGTGGTGGTCCACGGTCAGTGCGACGGTGCCGGTGCGGCGGGCGGCGTCGGCCAGCAGGATCGCCGACCGGCCGCAGTAGGTGCCGATCTCCAGCACCGGCAGCCCGGTGCGCTCGGCGGCCTCGACGGCGGCCGCGTACAGCGCCAGGCCCTCGTCCAGCGGCATGAAGCCGTCGGCGGCGGTGAAGGCCGCCAGCACCTCGGGAGCCGGGGCGGGGGTCTCGGTCATGGTGCTGCTCCTGCGCGGGGTCGGGCGAATGGGGGGACCATCCTCGCACCGCATTACCCGCCGGTAGCCGCCTGGGTGCCCCGGGTACGACGACGGGCCCGACCCCGCAGTCGGCGGAATCGGGCCCGTCGGTGGCGCATCGCGGCCCTCGGCCGTCAGTTCGCGGCCGCCTCCAGGCGGTGGCGGCCGCGCCCGCCGGCCTCACTGCTGTCGTCCGGGGCGAGCAGACCGCGGTGGCGGCCGTGGGCGGCGTCCTCCGAGTTGGCCTCGTCGGCGCCGTGGTCGCTGGTGTCGTTGAGGGTTTCGGACATCTGTCGTCTTCTCCGTGCGTGGGTGCAAGGTCTGTGGTGCCGCGCGGCACCGCCGGCCATGACCGGGCCCGGTACGCCGTGACCAGGCCTGGCACAGGGAAAAGCCGCCTCGGCAGGGCGCGGCGACCCGCGGCACACCGAAGCGGACTCGCCCCGTTGGTGGATCACCCTAATGGCCGACCCTGACAAAGCCTATCGACCCGTCCGCCTGGCGGACGATCAGGCGGGCCGTGTCGCCGAACGGTGACGCGCAACGTCGGCGCCGTCACTCCCGGCAGTCCGGTGCCGTCCGTCCTGCGGCCCACCCTGACGCCCACTCGGCGGCACCGGCCTCGCGCCCGCTCGAGCAGCTCCGGCCTCAGTGGTGGACCGTCCGGCCCGCGTTGCCGAGGAAGTAGTGGTAGGACTCCTCGAGGGTGGTCGGGAAGCCCAGTTCGGTCAGGTAGCCCGAGAGGATCCGGTGTGCGGTCGGCTCGCTGTCCACGAGCACGCCGTCATTGTCGAAGATCACCAACTGATAGGCCATCGGGGCAGCCTATCGACTCCCGGATGTATGTCTATGAACGGTCACAGATCTGCCCAAAGAGCCGACTTGTCGGTAGGTTTGGCCGCGTGACCAACGAATTCAAGGACGGAAGTGCCGGGGATGCCGACTACGGCGTCATCGGCACCGGCTACAGCAACTACCGGCAGCCCGATCCGCGGATCGCGGAACTCATCCAGCAGGCCCTGGGCGAGGTCCGCACCGTCGTCAACGTCGGTGCGGGGGCCGGGTCCTACGAGGCCGGCCCGTTCGAGTTCACCGCGGTGGAACCGTCCCAGGTGATGCGGGACCAGCGGCCCGGCCACCTGGCGCCCGCCATTGACGCCAAGGCCGAGCAACTGCCCTTCGAGGACGGCTCGTTCGACGCCGCGCTGGCCACCTTCACGGTGCACCAGTGGAGCGACGTCAAGGCCGGGCTGCGCGAACTGCGGCGCGTCGCCCGCGGTCCGGTGGTCATCCTCACCTGCGACCCCGCGCTGGTGCGGGACTTCTGGCTGTACCAGTACGCGCCGGACGTCCTCGAGCACGAGGCCCGGCGCTACCCCGCGATCAGCACCATCTCCGACGCCCTCGGCGGTGCCGTCGCGGTGGAGCGGGTGCCGATCCCGGCCGACTGCACCGACGGCTTCAACGAGGCCTACTTCGCCCGCCCCGAGCGGCTGTTGGACCCGGGCGCCCGGCAGGCCTGCTCGGCGTGGAGCTTCGTCGAGCCGGAGCTGCAGGAGCAGTACCTCAAGAAGTTCCGCCGCGAACTGAGCTCCGGCGCCTGGGACGAGCGCCACGGCGCGCTGCGGCACCAGGAGAGCTACAACGGCTCGCTGGTGCTGATCCGGGCGATTCCCTGATCCGCTGCCCGGAGTTCAACCGGTTGCGGCGGCGGGGCTCGGCGCCGCCGCCGGCCGCCGGTCGGCCGGCGGAGTCCGCGCGCCGAGGTCCGCGCTCCGCCGGAACGGGGTGGTGAGGACGCGCTCCGGGGCGACCGGGGTGGCAATCACGTCGCACCGCCCCCGATCCGCCCCCGGGCGGCCCCCGCGGCCCCCGCGGCGCCCGCCTGCGCCAGGATGCCCAGCGCCAACTCCCGCCCCGCGCCCGCCGGATCGCTGTCCGGCCGGGTCGCGGCCGCCACCATGATGCCGTCGACGACCAGCAGCAGCTGCCCGGCCGCGTGGCCCGGCCGCGGGTGGCCGAGTCGGGCCAGCTCGGCCTCGAAGAGCGCCGTCACGTTGGCGCGGTACTCCCTGGTGACGGCATGCCCCGGGTGCTCCGGGTCGGCGAGGGCCAGGTCCGCCGCCAGATAGCGGCAGCCCCGGAAGTCGGCCCGGTCGACGATCAATGCCAGCCGGTCGAAGACTGCCAGCAGCCGGGCCCGCGGCTCGTCGCCGGCCGCCGCCATGGTCTCCCGGTAGGCGGCCTCGTCCTCGGCGGCGCTGCGCCGGAGCACCTCGGCGATCAGCCCGTCCTTGCCGCCGAAGTGCTCGTAGAGCGAGCGCCGCGCCACATTGGCCGTCTTCAGCAGGCTGTCCACGCCGACGGCGACGCCCTCGCGGTACGTCAGTTCCTGGGCGGCGTCGAGGAGGCGCTGCCGGGGGCCGGGCTTGCTCCGGGTGGTCATGGTGCCAGCTTGCCAGCCCTTGTGGAGTAGATCAACCGGTCTATATAGTCGCCGCAGAAGTAGATCGGATGGTCTATCTACCTTTTGGGGGTGCACTCATGTCGGCAGGGGTGGAAGGTGTTCGCCACATGCGCAGCTATCACGTCGACAGCGGAGCCGGGATCGACGGGCTGACCGTTCGGCAGTGCGAGAAGCCGGAGCCGGGGCCCGGGCAGGTGGTGGTGGCGGTGCGGGCGGCGGCCCTGAGCTACCGCGAACTGCTGGTGCTGGCGGGCGATTACGTGCTGCCGGTCAAGCCCGATGTGGTGCCGGTGGCGGAGGGCGCCGGGCAGGTGGTGGCGGTCGGAGCCGGGGTCGGCACGGTGCGGGTGGGGGACCGGGTGGCGGCCAACGTCTTCCCGAGCTGGCAGGACGGTCCGTTCGGCGTCGAGCACCTGGCGCAGTTGGGCGGCTCGTTGGACGGGATGCTCACCGAGTTCGCACTGCTGGACGAGCATGCGGTGGTGCCCGTCCCCGACCACCTGTCGTACGTGGAGGCGGCCACGCTGCCCTGCGCGGCGCTCACCGCCTGGAACGCGCTGACCGGGGACGGCGGGGCCGGCGTGCGGCCGGGGGAGACGGTGGTGACGCTCGGCTCGGGCGGCGTCTCGCTGTTCGCGCTGCAACTCGCCAAGGCGCTCGGGGCGCGGGTGATCGCGACCACCAGCAGCCCGGAAAAGGCGCGACGCCTGCGGGAGTTGGGCGCGGATGCGGTGATCGACTACCGGAAGGAGCCCGACTGGGCTTCGCGGGTGCGGGAGTTGACCGGCGGTCGGGGTGCCGATCGAATCGTCGACGTGGTCGGGAACCTGGCGCAGTCGCTCGCCGCGGTGAAGATTGCCGGGCAGGTCGCCTGCGTGGGCTTCGTGTCCGCGGACGTGCCCCCGCTGGACCCTCGGCTGCTCTTCGGCTCGGGCGCCGCGGTGCGGCCGCTGGCGGTCGGCAGTCGGGCGCAGTTCGCCGCGATGAACCGGGTGTTGGCGGAGCACGCGATCCATCCGGTGGTCGACCGGGTGGTGGCCTTCGATGACGCTCCGGCGGCGTTCCGGCACTACGCCTCGGGAGCGGCGTTCGGCAAGGTGGTGATCGCCGTGGGGGACTGAGGCGGCAGCAGCAGGGGAGCCGCCAGGAGGAGCAGCCCCGCGGCCGCGATGGCGGTGCGCGGGCCGGTGAGGGTGGCGAGCAGGCCCGCAGGGCGGTGAGGGCCGCGATGGTGGCGCTGCTGCCGACCGTCCAGGCAATGAGGGTGCGGGACACCAGGTGCTGCTCGGTGTGGTCGAGCCGGATGGTGGCGAACACCGGGTTGCTGATCCCGATGCAGGTGACCAGGCCGAACTGGAGGACGATCGCCGGCAGCATGCCACCCGTGCCGGGGCCGACGAACCGGGAGCAGCGGTTCGGTCGCCGTGATCAGGGCGCTGAACGGCACGGAGTTGAGGAAGAGCGGGCGCGGCACCGGATGGCCGAGGATGTGGCGCCAGCCGTCCAGCAGCCGCCCGCCGCCGCCGGCGCGCGGGCGGCCGGTCGGTGCCGGCCGCGGTTCGCGGTGCCGGATGGCGGCGGGGACGGTCAGCAGGGCGGCGAACCGCACCGCGTCCATCGCCACCGTCACCATACGGGTGCGATGCGAAGGCGGGCGCGGTGTGGTGTGGTGCGCTGCGGGCGTCGCGAAGCCTACGGCCTGACAGCGGCCGGGTGGCCCGGGGCGCGAACGCCCTGGGCCACCCGGGGTGACTGCTGATTCCGATCGCGTCAGGCGATGGTGAAGATCAGGCAGGTCAGGAGCAGACAGGTGAACTGGCAGCCGTTGCCGCCGTTCAGCTCGACGGACTCGGTCTCCGGCAGGTCCTGCAGGGCCGCCAGGTCGGTCTCGAAGTCGGTCATCTCCATGATGGGTTCCTCCCCTTGAAGGTCGCGCCCGCACGGGTGCGCGGCGCGGTCGGTGTGGGTGGTGCTCCGCCCGGCCACGGTGGCCGAACGGTCCCCCGGATCGCGTCGCCATCGCGAAGCGGGGAAGTCTTGTGGTGGGCCGCTGCTATGACGGATCGTCAGCCCGTGCGTCCGGTTCTCAGGAAGCCGGACAGCAGCTCGTGCAGCACGGCCGAGCCCTCCTCGGTGAGCACCTCGTGCCCGGCCCCGGCGGCCTCGACGTAGCGGAAGTCACTGCCCTCCGCGCGGCCCAGGCGCAGCAGTTCGTGGCGCAGTGCCCGCGACTGGCTCACCGGTACGGCCTCGTCGCGGTCGCCGTGCACGATGAGCAGCGGCGCGGTGAGGCGGTCGGCGAGGGCCAGCACGTCGCGCGGGCCCAGCCGGTCGTCGATCGGCTCGCCGCCGCCCAGCCGCCTGGTCAGCGCCCGCACCGGCGGCGTGGCCTCGGCCAGCAGCCGGGCCCCGGACAGGAACGGCGCGACCACGGCGCACCGCGACACCCGGTCCGCCGGGGCGTGCGCGGTGGCCAGAAGTGCCAGGAAGGCGCCGTAGCTGACCCCGAACAGGGCGGGCGGCTCCAGTCCGGCCGCGGCCCGCTGCCCGGCCAGGCCCTCCAACAGGCCGAGGACGTCGGCCAGGTCGGGCCCGCCCCAGGCGCCCCGGATCGCCATCGCGTGCTCGGTGCCGTAGCCGGTGCTGCCGCGCTGGTTGGGCGCGAGCACGGCCAGGCCGTCGGCGGCCATCCGCTGCAACGCCGGGTCGAACTCCAGGCGCCAGGCGTCGGCCGGACCGCCGTGCAGCGCGACCACCAGCTGCGGGCTGCTCAGCCAGGCCTCGCCGCCGTAGACCATCGCCTCGATCGGGCCGGCCGGTCCGGCGAGCTCCAGCACCTGGGCGCCGTGCCAGCGCCCGCCGCCGGCGGGCGAAGCGCTGCCGTCCAGCCGCCAGCCGAGCCCCGGCGTCGGTGGGGCACCGGTGACCTGGGCCGGGACCAGCCCGGTGCCGGGCGCGGCGGCGGCCGGGTTGGGCGGCAGGCGCGGCCCGGAGAGCGGGGCCAGGGCGAGCGGCAGCGGCGCCGCGGCGGCCGACCCGGCCGCCGGGAGACTGCGCAGCTGGTCGACCCGCAGGGTGGCCAGCGCCGTCGGGTGGTCCGGCGCGGAGTACGGCATCCGCAGGACGGCCGCAGACCAGTGGCCGACCGCACCCAGTCGGCCGGGCGGCACGGCGAGCGGCTCCAGCCGCCCGCCGCTCGGCCGCCACACCGCCAGGGCCGACGAGACCCCGTGGTCGACCTGGATCGCCACCCGGGTCTGCTCGGGCGCCCGGGCACCGGGTTCGAGCACCACGGGCCGCAGGAACAGCCCGGGCACGTGCAGGCACTCGGGGAACCGCACGGGGGCGGCGCCGCCCAGCACCCCCCAGCCGAGCCGGTCCTCGCCGGGCGCGTCGCTGCGCAGCAGGAGGAACGAGGTGTCCGGGTCGAAGAGCAGCAGCCGGTCGTTGCTCCGCTCGGAGATCTCCAGCAGCGGCGTCACGGTGCCCAGCCGCAGATCGAGCACCACCGACTTGACGACGCCCGCGCGCACCCGGTCCAGGGCCAGCAGCCGCCCGGCGCGGTCCAGCCAGACGCCGCCGCCGTGCAGGCCGGCGAACTCGGCGACCTGGCGGGGCGGTCGCCCGTCGGCGAAGACCAGCCAGGCGTGGGTGGTCGGGGCGGTGTCGGTGCCGAGCGCCACGGCCACCGGTGCGGCGGCGGCCGTGGCGTCGCACGGCTGCGGGTCGCAGGCCGCCGGGCCGAGGGCCGGGAGCGCCAGCAGGCGCAGCCCGGGCATCCGCAGCGTGGCCACCGGCTGCTCCACGGCGGCCCCACCGACCGTGCCCGGAGCGAGCAGCACCAGGTCGTGGCGCTCGCCGTCGTGCCGGCAGGCCAGCAGCCGGCCGTCGGGCAGTGGGACCAGCTGGGTGCGCAGGCTCTCGCAGCGGTCGCCGGGCAGCGGCAGCGGGACGGGCTCGGCCGGCGTGCCCGGGGCGAGCCGCCAACTCTCGGCGTACCAGCCGCCGTCGGGGCCGGCGGCCAGGCAGGCGGCGTGCGAGCCGTCCGCGGCGAAGGCGAAGCTGAGCCGGCGCAGTGCGGGCGAGGTGGCACGTATCGCGGTGTTCATGCGGTCGGCTCCTGACGGGCGGTGGGGTGCTGGCCGGAGACCGGAGCGGCGGCGCCGACCGGGTCGACCCAGAGCCGCGGCCCGCCGTGCAGCAGGCGCAGCAGGAAGGCGAGCGGGCCGGCCGTCCCGGTGCCGTAGCCGGCCGCGCAGCCGGTGCCGGTCTCGTCGGGCAGCTCCAGCAGGCCGTCGCGCAGCACCGCGCGGGCGCTGAGCAGCTCGGCGAACTCCCGGGCGCCGTCCGCGAAGCGGGTCTCGCCGGTGGCCCCGGCCAGGTCGAGCAGGTACTCGCCGTCCCCCGCCAGGCCGTGGCAGGCGCTGGTGCCGCAGTGCCAGCGGTTGTCCAGCACCGCCTGGCCGGCCGCCCGGGCCAAATCACCGGCGCCGCCGTCGCCGGTCGCCTGCCAGTAGCGGAGCAGGAAGCTGCCCACCCCCGAGGAGCCGTTGCACCAGTGCGCCAGCCGGACGGACGCCGGGTCGGCGGCGCTCTGCGGCCACCAGGCGGCCCCCTCGCCGTCGTAGCGGGTGCCGGCGGCGGTGCGGGCGGTGGCCGCCAGGGTGCGGGCGGCCCGTTCGGCGCCGGCCAGCGCGGCGGCGTCGCCGGTGGCCCGGTGCACCGCGAGCAGGAAGGCGCCGACACCGGCCACGCCGTGCCCGTAGCCGAGGTGGGTGATGCCGGCCAGGCTGGAGTCGAAGGTCTGCGGCACCGGCCAGACCGTGCCGTACGGCTCCTCGACGGCGGCCGCGAGCAGCCCCCGGGCGCCGTCCAGCGCGGCCCGGTGGTCACCGAGCCGCAGCCGCAGGAAGCCGGCCCCGGCGGCGCCGTGGCAGACGTCCGGATTGGGCCACCGGTGCGGGACCGGCTCGGCCAGGCGCCGGGCCCGCTCTGCTGCGGCCTCGTCGTGCAGCGCCTCGGCGGCGTCCAGCAGGGCCCAGGCGACGCCGGAGCGGCCGAAGTGCAGGCCGGGCAGCACCACGGGCTCGGCGGCGCAGCGCCGTTCGATCCAGCGGGCGGCCTGGCGGACCGTCGGGGCCGCGGACGGGTACACGGCGAGGCCGCGGGCGAGCACGGCGAGCACGCCGGCCGCGCCGTGCTGCACGTTGCACGGGTCGGTGCGCTGCCCGTTCGGCACGGTCGGCCAGAGCCGGTCCGGGCGGTGCGGGGTGGCGGTCTCGGCCAGTCGCCGCAGCCCGTCCCCGAGCAGCCGGTCGAGTGGCTGCGGCGCGGGGGCGGGCGGCGGTCCGGCCGGGGCGCCGAGCAGTCGGCGGACCTCGGTGAGGGTGGCCCGCTGCTCGGGCCGCTCGGCGCGCAACTCGCGGACCAGCGGGGCCAGTCGGCGCGCGGTGGTGCCGGTGCGGGCGGCCAGGTCCAGCCAGCGGTCGAGGCGCTGCGGGACCGGACGGCCGCTGCCGCCCTGCTCGGGGAGGAGCGGGTCGTGCCCGGTGGCCAGCAGGAAGAACAGCCCGCCGAGCGCGAACAGGTCGGCCGCCTTCTCGGCCACCGCCGCCGACTCGCGCTGCTCCGGGGCGCGGTAGCCGGGGGTGCCCGCAGTGCCGGCCAACCTGCCTTCGGGGCAGGCGAGTTCGAGGTCAACCAGGCACAGCTGCCGGTCGGGGCGCACCAGCACGTTGCCCGGTGACAGGTCGCGCAGCACCACGCCGGCCGCGTGCACCCGCTCCAGCAGGTCGACCAGGGCCAGCGCCATCGGCTGCGCCTGGTCCCACGGCACGTCCGGCGCGCCGTCCCTGGTCAGCCGGGCCGCCACCCAACTGCCCAGCGACTGGCCCGGGATGTGCTGCTGCACCAGCAGCAGCGAGTCCTGCTGCTCGATCAGCTCCAGCGGCTCGGCGGTCAGCCCGAGGCCGGCCAGTTCGGCCAGCATCCGGGCTTCGTGGCGCAGCGCGCTGCGGGCCTCGGTGCCGGCGCGGTCCACCTCGATGTGGGCGCGGGCCTGTTTGACCACCACGGACGTGCCGTCGGTGGTGTCGGTGCCCAGGAACACCCCGCCCTTCGCGGAGTGCCGGATCGCCGCGGTGAGCGCGAACCGGCCGCCGACCAGCACTCCGCCACCGCCGCGCCGTCCGTTCCGCCGTGCGCCGTCCGTCACCGCCGCCTCCGCTCCCAGGGTCGGGTCGACCACCCAGGGCGGGCAGCGGTAGCCGGCTGTACGAACATCTTCGAACCGTTCGCCGTCAGGTCCGTGCAACATCGATCGATAGGCGCCGTCATTGCCGAGTTCGGCCCGCCGGGAGAATGCGCCGTACCGGTAGTGCACCAGGCTGCCGGGTGCGAAAGGACGGTCCGACAACACCACGGGCCCCGGCATTCCCTCGGTGGCCCGGTGCAATTCCTCGGCGAGCCGCAGGAACTGATCGTCGTCCGCCGGATAGACGGTGATGAACTTCCCGGCAGAACCGCGTTCGCTGTTCCGGGAATTGATCTGGTGGAGCTTTTCCCGGTCGGCCGCGAACTTGAAGGTGCACGGGTCCTCGGCGATGACTCCGGCCACCGCCGAGAGCACCTCGGTGGCCACCGTGCCGGCCGCGCTGACATGGATCTTCCACCCCTGGGCGGGTGGCGCCGGCACGCCCGTGGGCGGCCGGACCGTGCACCAGAAGCCGTCGCAGGCGGCCCCCCAGCCGCCCGCGACCTCGGCGCCGCCCGGTGCCGGAGCACCGGTCACGGCCGCCCGCGCCACCTCCACCAGCGTGTCGTCCGGGAGCGTCCCGGTCCGCCACGCGTCGCCCATCGAGTCCGCCCCCCCGACCGAGCGCAATGGTGTGCCCGTCCCCATGCTGCTTTCACACCCCTGTTCCTGCTCGACGGTCCGGAATCGATGTCCGCAAGGCCGGCCCGAAACCGCTCGGAGGCCTTGGGAAGTGCGGGAAGTCCCGTGCCGCCGCCATCCGCGCCAAAAGCGGCTTCGCGACTTCTTCTCAGCCCCCCGGCCGAGTAACTTCCCTGCGCACCAAAGAAGTTACTTTCAGTGCGCGGGGTGCTCAACGCCAACCGGGTCACTTCACTCGTAAGGGTGATCTGGATTCGTTTTCCCCGTCATGCGAGCCGCCGATGATGCCTCATTCGCCCCCGCACTCCCGGGCGGGCGCGGCGCGGTGGCGGATCGGAAGGCCTCGCGGCGCCCTTGCGCTCGGGTTGACGAGCACCCGTCCGGCCCGCTCCGGCCCAGGCAGGCGGTAGTCTCAACGGGTGCCGAAACTGTCCGAGGTCATCACCGCACTGGAAGAGCTGTACCCGCCCCAGTGGGCGGAGTCCTGGGATGCCGTCGGACTGGTCTGCGGCGATCCGGACGCAGAGGTGCGCCGGGTGCTCTTCGCGGTCGACCCGGTGGCGGCGGTGGCCGAGGAGGCCGTCGCCTGGGGCGCCGACCTGGTGGTCACCCACCACCCCCTCTACCTGCGCGGCACCACCAGCGTGGCGGCGACCTCCTTCAAGGGCCGGGTGGTGCACTCGCTGATCCGGGCCGGCATCGCCCTGCACGTCGCCCACACCAACGCCGACCACGCCGACCCCGGGGTCTCCGACGCGCTGGCCGAGGCGATCGGCGTGCGGGTGCTCGGCCCGCTGGTGCCGGACCCGACCGACCCGGCCGGGCGGCGCGGCACCGGGCGGATCTGCGAGCTGCCCGAGCCGCTGCCGCTGCGCGCCTTCGCCGACCGGGTGGCCGCCGCACTGCCCGCCACCGCCACCGGGATCAGGGTGGCCGGCGACCCCGACCTGACGGTCCGTCGGGTCGCCGTCAGCGGCGGCTCCGGTGACAGCTTCTTCGCCGAGGTCCGGGCCGCCGGCGTGGACGCCTACGTCACCGCCGACCTGCGCCACCACCCGGCCTCCGAGGCCGCCGAGGCAGCCCCGATCGCCCTGGTCGACGCCGCCCACTGGGCCACCGAGTGGCCCTGGCTGAAGCAGGCCGCCCGCGACCTCGGCGCCGCCGCCGCGAAGCACGGCTGGACGCTGGAGACCCGGGTCTCCACGCTGGTCACCGACCCGTGGACGGCGCACGCGCCGATGCCGCACCCCGCGTCCTCGTAGGCGCACCGCACATCCGACCGCTCGAACCCTTTCCCTCAGGAGCCCCCGCGTGAACGCCGCGCCCGCCGACCAGATCCGCCTTCTCGACCTGCAGGCCATCGACTCCAAGCTGGACCAGCTGGCCCACCGGCGCCGCACCCTGCCCGAGCACGCCGAGATCGACAAGGCCACCGCCGACCACACCGCGCTCAAGTCCCTGGTGGTCGCCGCCGAGGCCCAGCACGGCGACACCACCCGCGAGCTGGCCAAGGCCGAGCAGGACGTGGAGCAGGTCCGCACCCGGGCCGCCCGCAACCAGCAGCGGATGGACTCCGGCGCGGTCGGCTCCGCCAAGGACCTGGAGAACCTGCAGCACGAGAACGCCTCGCTGGCCAAGCGCCAGGGCGACCTGGAGGACGTGGTGCTGGAGGTGATGGAGCGCCTGGAGACCGCCCAGACCCGGGTCGCCGAGCTGTCCGGCCGGCTGGAGCACGCCGCGGTGGTGCTCAAGGAGGCCACCGAGCGCCGGGACGCGGCCCTCGCCGAGATCGACGCCGAGGTCGCCAAGGTCGCCCGCGACCGCGAGGCCGTGTCGGCCGTCATCCCGGCCGACCTGCTGAAGCTCTACACCCGGCTGCGCGAGCAGCAGGGCGGGGTCGGCGCGGCCCGCCTCTACCAGCGCCGCTGCGAGGGCTGCCGGGTGGAGTTCGCCATCACCGACCTGAACGCGATCAAGGCCGAGCCCGCCGACGCCGTGGTCCGCTGCGAGAACTGCGGCCGGATCCTGGTCCGCACCGCCGACTCGGGCATCTGATCACCATGGGCGGGCGCGGGTTCATCGTCGAGGCGGACGGCGGCTCCCGGGGCAACCCGGGCCCGGCCGGCTACGGTGCGGTGGTCAGGGACGGCGAGACCGGCCGGATCCTGGTCGAGACCGCCGAGTACCTCGGCACCGCGACCAACAACGTGGCCGAGTACCGGGGGTTGATCGCCGGCCTGCGCGCCGCCCATGAGCTCGACCCCGGTGCGCGGGTGACGGTCCGGATGGACTCCAAGCTGGTGGTCGAGCAGATGTCCGGGCGCTGGAAGATCAAGCACCCGGACATGCGGCCGCTGGCCGCCGAGGCCCGCGAGGTCTTCCCGCACGACCGGGTGGGCTACGAGTGGATCCCGCGCGAGCGCAACAAGGACGCCGACCGGCTGGCCAACGAGGCGATGGACGCGGGCCGGGCCGGCAAGCACTGGGAGCCCAAGACGCGCCCGGCCGCCCCCGTGGTCACGACCGAACCGGAGCCGCTGCCGGAGCCCGTCGCACCCAAGGCCGGCTGGGGCGCCGCCCTGGGCACCGCCACCACGCTGGTGCTGCTGCGCCACGGCGAGACGGCGCTCACCCCGCAGAAGCGGTTCTCCGGCTCCACCGGCAGCGACCCGGAGCTCTCCGCCAAGGGCCGCTGGCAGGCCGAGCGGGCCGCCGAGGCGCTGGCCGCGCGCGGCACCGTGCAGGCCGTGGTCAGCTCGCCGATGCTGCGCACCCGGCAGACCGCGGAGGCGGTGGCGGTCCGGCTCGGCCTGGAGGTCCGGGTCGAGGAGGGGCTGCGGGAGCTGGACTTCGGCGCCTGGGAGGGGCTCACCTTCGCCGAGGTGCGGGAGCGCCACCCGGACGACCTGGACGCCTGGCTGGCCTCCACCAAGGTCAAGCCCACCGGCAGCAGCGAGAGCTTCGCCTCGCTGGCCCAGCGGGTCTCGGTGGCCCGCGACAAGATCCTGGCCCGCTACGCCGGCAAGACCGTGCTGGTGGTCTCGCACGTCAGTCCGATCAAGACGCTGGTCCGGCTGGCCCTGGGCGCGCCGCCGGACGCGCTCTACCGGATGGAGCTGTCGGCCGCCTCGCTCTGCGCGGTGCAGTACTACGGCGACGGGAACGCCTCACTGCGCCTGCTGAACGACACCGGGCACCTGCGCTGACCGGGCACTCGGCGGTGCACTGAGCAAGCGCATGCTCAGGCACCTGCTCGGCGCGGGGCCCTCGGTGCGGCTGCTCGGTGCGGCTCGCTCGGCGCGGGGCTCTTGGCACGGCTGCTCGGCGCGGCTCGCTCGGCGCGGGGCTCTCGGTGCGGCTGCTCGGTGCGCGCCTCTCAGTGCAGCTCGGTGACCACCACGTCCAGCTGCCACGGCTTGCGGGCAGTGCCCTCGGCGGCCAGTTCCACGGTGTAGCCGAGGCCGAGCAGCACCTCGAACAGCTCGCCCGGGGTGGCCGGTTCGGCGCCGGAGTTCAGCAGGTCCCGGACCAGCCGCCCCTTGGTGGCCTTGTTGAAGTGGCTGACCACCGAGCGCTTGCCGTCCTTCTCGTGCAGCACCCGCACCGTCGCGGTCCGCGCCGCCACCTCGCCGACCGGCTTCCACGAGGCCGCGTACGCCGAGCTGCGCAGGTCCAGCACCAGCGAGTCGGCCGCCTCCCGCGCCAGCACCTCGGCCGACTCCCGCCGCCAGTAGGCGCCCAGCGCGCCGAGCGGCGGCAGCTTGACCCCGCCCGAGCAGCGGTACGCCGGGATCCGGTCGCCGATCCGCACCGCGCCCCACAGCCCGGAGAACACCAGCAGCGAGCGCTCGGCCCGCCGGTGGGCGGCCTCGTCCAGCTTGCCGAGGGCCAGCGCGTCATAGAGGACGCCGGTGTAGAGCTCGCCGGCCGGCAGCGTGCCGGCGGTGCGCAACCCCGCGTTGCGGGCCACCTCGCCGCGCAGGCCCTTGCTCAGCCCGAGCACCGCGGCGGCCTCGTCCTCGTCCCCCCGGCAGAGGTCGACCAGCGCCGACAGCACCCGCTCGCGGGCCTCGGTCAGCCCCGGCAGCGACAGCTCGGCCAGTTTCAGGGGCGCCCCCGCGGGCGCCTCGGCCTTGCCCTCGGACGGCGGCAGCAGGACCAGGAACGGCATGCGCGCGACTTCTCCTCGATGTGCCGGGGATCGATTGTGCTGAGAGTTCGATGTGCCTGAGAACTTCCGTAGCAATCTACCCGTCCGCCGCCCCCCTCCCTACCATGGGCAGTCTCCCTACCATGGGTTGAGGAGGGGGTGGCGCGCGATGTTCCACCGAGAACGGATCGAGATCGGAGCCGAGCCCGCAGCGGTCTGGGCCGTGCTCACCGACGTGCAGCACTGGCACACCTGGACACCGTCGATCGAGCTGATCCGCCTCCAGGAGCAGGAGCGGCCGTTCGGCACCGGCTCCCGGGCGTGGATCAAACAGCCCCGGCTGCGCGGTGCGCACTGGCAGGTCACCGAGTACGAGCCGGAGCGCTCCTTCACCTGGGAGACCCGCGCGCCGGGCGTGCGCATCGAAGCCGGCCACCACCTGCAGCCGACCCCGACCGGCACCCGGGTCACCCTGGAGCTGCGCCTGAGCGGCCCGCTGGCCCCGCTGGTCCGGCTGCGCCACGGCCGGCTGATCCGCCGCTACCTCGCCCAGGAGGCGCTCGGCCTCAAGACCCAGTGCGAGACGCCGCTCGCCGTCTAGCGACCGCCCTCGGTCCGGGGGAGCGGCCATGACCGGCTACGATGACCAGTACGGCGGACGAGCCGGCCGGGCGGTCGCGACGGGTCCCTCACAGGGCCCGCCGAGGAACGTCCGGGCTCCACAGAGCAGGGTGGTGGGTAACGCCCACCCGGGGTGACCCGCGGGACAGTGCCACAGAAAACAGACCGCCTACCTCGGTAGGTAAGGGTGAAACGGTGGTGTAAGAGACCACCAGCGACCGAGGTGACTCGGCCGGCTCGGTAAACCCCACTCGGAGCAAGGTCAAGATCGGGACCCTCGGGTCCCGTGCGCGGGTGTTCGAGGGCTGCTCGCCCGAGCCCGCGGGTAGACCGCACGAGGCTGCCGGCAACGGCAGCCCTAGATGGATGGCCGCCTCCCCGGGCCGCGCAAGCAACCCGGGAGACAGAACCCGGCGTACAGGCCGACTCGTCCGTCGCCCGTCTCGGGAAGCCCTCCTGGACTGCAACTTCGCAGGCCAGGGGGCTTTTTCCGTGCCCGAGCGAAATCCAGCGGCCGCTTACTCTTCAGGTCTATTCGGGGGCCGTTCACGGCGTGCGGTGGCGATCGTGTGGCGGTGAAGCCCGGCCATTGGACTACCGCGACGCGCCCTCGGGCCACAGAATCCGGACCGGAACGCCGCAGCGCTCGGCGTAGGCGACGACGTCCGCAGTGCCCCCGTATCCCCGCGCCGGCTGCCCGTCCCATACGGCCAGCAACTCGTCGACCAGGCCGACCAGGACCTCGCTGCCTGCCATGTGTGCGGCCGAATCGGACTCGATCATGCCCGTGTGGTGAAGCTCCGAGGCACGCCGCAGCAGACGGTCGTACATCGGATAGTGCTCAGCTGGAAGCGAGTCACGGTACTGCTCGGCAGGGATCACGATCTCCAGTTGACCGCCGTGTTCGAGTACGGCCTCCGCGAACCAGGAGTCCGGCCCGTCAGCGATGCAGGAGACGCCGACCAGATCCCCGCTCAGCTCGCTCACCGCATCGTCCAGGAGGCCCCGAACTTTGCGCTCCACGTTCGCTTTGAGCCCCCGGTGCCCAGTAATCCCGACCCGCACAAACCCCTCCTACAGATAGACCCCGTGGAGGCGCTCGTCGAACTCCCGCACGACCTTCGGGAGTGAGGTGCCGGCGAAGGAACGCCGCACCGCTCGGGCCCTCTCAACGATTCGTCCGGAACGGTACTCCAAGCCGGCGTCGACGGCCTTCGAAGCGAGCGCGAAGCCTCCCTCCACACGGCCGGCAGCCAGGTGCCCGGCCGCGATGTCCAGCACGAGGAGGGCGCGCTGCTTCGCGTGCCCGGTCGCGAGGGCCTGTGTGTCGCCGGTCAGTACCCACTCGGGACGCCCGAGACGAGCGCCGCAGGTGATCCTGGCGGCGTTCACCTTGGCCTCGTCGAACACGAAAACCCAAGGCCACGGAGGCGGATCATTCCGACCGAGCGTCTGCGCGACGGCCCGACTGTGAGTCAGCGCCCGGTCCGCGCGTCGCTGGTCGCCGTCAGCAGCGTGCGCGAGTGCTTCGACGGAGGCAAGCCACGCATCGGCCACGGCCGGTTGCTCCGCGCCGAGGAACTGCCGGGCCTGCCGGGCGAGACCCAGCGCTTGCGCGGCGTTCCCTGCATGTGCTTCGAACTGGGCCAGCGATCCTGTCTGGTAGGCGGTCAGCAGCGGGTCACCGGCGGCACGAGCCGCCCTGATCGCCTGGCCGTACCAGGACCGGGCGGAACCGCTGTCGCCCATGTCCCAGGCAAGCCAACCCGCCAACGAGGCTGCCTCACTGCCGACCGCCGCGAGCCGGGTACGGTCGCCGCCGTTGCTGGACAACCGTTGGATGAGCTGGATGTGGCCGCGGACCGCATCTGCCAGGTCCCGGGAAGGCGTGGAGCCATCCAGCCTCCTGTACGCGGTCGTGCTCAACCGCAGCGCAGCTGCCTGTCCGGCGTCTGCGGGCGCCGGCAGTGCGGCCAGAACCGGTGTCGCCGCCAGGGCGGCAACACCTCCTACGAATCCGCGTCGTTCCACTGGCTCTGTTCCCGATGTGCTGTCCGCCAGTCCCAGGAGTCCGGCGGGAAGGTCCAGGTGGGCCGCTGCTCGGCCGAGCAGCGCCATGTCGTAGCCGCCGACTGCGCCTCGCTTCTCCAACCGGGACACCGCCGACTGCGATAGTCCCACTGCCTCACCGAACTGGCGCTGTGTCAACCCCCGTTCCTTTCGGGCCAGCTCGATCACTTTGCCGTAGTCGCCGACCCGCGACGCCTCTCGGATTCCTCGCTGCAAGTCCACCAGCGCCACCCGCCGATCGATATCCGTATGCGCCGCACGCATACTCGTATGCGCATGCT
>NZ_JAJJPA010000044.1 GCF_020907985.1 Kitasatospora humi
TCGAGGGCCACGACGCCTCCGCCTGACAGGGCTTCGCCCAGCCTGTCCGCTCCTGCTGGTGCCGCGTCCGAGAAGGTCCGCCCAGGCGGGCGCTGGCATGCACCCGCACGGTGGCAGGTACGTAGGGCGTGGCTGATCGCAGCGGCAACGGCGGCCGTCGGCGCTTTCCCTGCCCCGCCCACCTCATCCCGGACGCCACCGGTACCGGCGCCTTCCACGACGTCTACCGCTACGCCATGGCGCACAACGCCGTATTCGTCGCCATCGAATCCGAGAAACGCCGCCAGTGGACCGTGAAGGCGGACACCCTCACCACCGGCTCCGGCCACACGGTCGCCGACGCCGTCAACGATGTCATCCGAGCCGCGATCCTCCGTCTGATCGACGACCGCGAGGTCGATTTAGGCGCCTACACGGGACCCGTCTCCTTCATGATGCACGGCGTGCGCAGCGAAGAACGAGCCCGCGAACTCGCCGCCGCACTCCACGCCGCCCTCTACGGAGACCTGGAACCCCTCTCCCGCGCCGTCCCTCCCGCACCCTGACACCCGAGTAGCAACCCGGCCCTCGTCGTGAAGTTCCACCTTCGGCCACCAGCCCGCGCAGAACTCCAGGCAGTCCTCACGGGTCCTCAGGCGCTGCGTGTAGTCCTCCTGCGCGCCCTGGTTGAACGCGGGGGCGTCACGTATCCACCGACGCGAGTCGTGTAGGGCTCACGGGTGGAGGCGACCGCCGCATCGAAGCGGATTCGGCGGCCGCACACCACCATCGCGCTCGCCGCCATCGCCGGCCTTGCGCCGATGGGCCCGGCGAGCGATGGTCAGGGGCCGACCCGTTCGTAGCGCAGCGAGGTGTAGCCGTAGTAGTCGGAGTAGATCTGGGCGATCTTCGCCGCCCCGACCGCGTCGGTCCGCAGGGCCTGCAGCCGGATGACCGTCGGGCCGTTGACCCTGATCAGCTCGCTGATCGGTGCGGTCGCGTTGCCGCCGGTCTCGGCGTTGCCCGCGTTGTAGTCGATGATCTGGTAGACGAGTCGCGCGCTTTGCGGCACCTGCGCACCGGCCCCGACGTCCCACAGCCGCGCGGTGATGTACGTGTTGAGCGGGGGGACACCGTCCAGACGTCCACGGACGTTCGCGTCGAGTTCGTAGCTGCCGGACCTTGGGAGAACAACCTCCAGAGGGGTGTCGGTCCAGGTGCCGGGCGGCAGATCGACCTGCGTGTTCAGATGCTGGATCCCGTAGGTCGCCAAGGGCGCGGCCGGAGCCGCACTGACGTTGCTCTGCGTCGCCACGGTCGTTGCACCCACAAGCAGGGCGACGGTCACGGCGATGAGACTCTTGCGTAGGGCCCGCATGGTTCCTCCCGAAGCAGAGGCCAATGGCATGTGCCGCTGCCAAGGTAGAAGCCCTCCGTACAGATGACATATCGCTCGAAAGAGTGACAGGGGCTCTCGTGCCGGACAATCATGAGCCCGGCGTACGCGAGCGGTTCCCGCGCGAGTCCTGACCGTGCTTGGTGTCGTCCCAGCTCTCGAGCAGGAACAGGCGCAGGTCGCCGGCCGAGGACGCGCGGTCGGACACCAGGTTCACGCTGACGCCGATCTGGCAGTTGCCCCGCTTGCCCAGTGCACCGCAGTACATCCGCGCCACCCCGGGCGAGACGTAGCCGTCCTTGGGAAAGCCGGCATCGTCGATGGCATACGCCTCGGGAGAGATGTGCGAGGCAGCCCAACGGCAAGCCGCTAACGGACCTTGGAGTAGTCCCAGGTCGAGGAGGAGACGAACTGCTGCAGCTGCCGATGGTCCACGCCCAGGTGCTCGGCCATCGGCCGCATCGACTTGCGCTTGCCGTCCAGCATCAGCCCGCGCAGATCCAGCCCGCCCCCGGCCCGCTGGTCCCGACGTGCCGGCGAACCGAGCATCTCCGCCGCGGGCGGCCGACCCGGCCAGGTGATCGAGGTCAGCCGGGACTTCAACGACGGGCCGCGCTACGTCGCCTCCTCCGTCACCGCCTGGCTCGGCCAGATGGTGGGCCGACCCGATCCCTATGCCCCGCAGCAGTTGGAGGACGGCGCGCACCAGTTGGTGGTCTCGGCCCTGGACGAGCGGCTCGCGCCGGGCGTCCAGGCGATCGACCCCAACGACGCCCCCTCGCCCGTCGACCTCGCCCCACTCCACGCCACCCCGCACCTGCGGCGCCTGCACCCCAACCGCTGCACCACCGCCGACCTGTCCCCCCTGGCCGCACTACCCCTCGAGGACCTCGCCATCAACCTCACCGACGGAACCGACCTCACTCCGCTCACCGGCCACCCCCACCTGACCTCACTCGCCGTCGGCTCCCAGACCCCGATCGACGTCGCCCCGCTGCACACCCTGCCCGCGCTGTGCTCCCTCGACCTGTCCCGCTCCCCCGCCCCGGACCTGACAACGCTCGCCGACCTCCCCGGCCTGCGCTATCTCGCCCTCTCCACCACCCAATGGACCACTCTGACCACCACCAATCGCCTCCCCACCCACCTCGCCGCCGGCCGCCTGGCCGGCGCCTCGCCCCTCACCACCGCCCTCGACCTGCTCGCCGCCCTCGGCATCGACACCTCCACCGCTTACCGCCTCTCCGGCACCGTCGAGATGGCAACGTCCCGTCGCGCTACTGGGGATCGTGATCTCGCTCCCGGGCGCGGCCTCCGACGCCTCCTCGCCCTCACCACCGCCGATCGGCAATCCCACGCAGACGATCCCGACGAGCACGACAGCTGTCCCCCACTCGCTACCGGCGAACCAGAACGGTCAGAGCGCTAACGGCTACCACGACAGGTCACCCTGCCGAGGGGTGGTGCAACGACTGTTGCACACAGTGATCTCACGGCGTACCGGCACTGAGCTGCACGAAGTCGTCCCACCTCGCCCCGTGCCGCACCTCTTCCCCCAGAGAATCAAGGTCTACGCCTGCTGCAGCGCGCCGTGGCCCAGGCCGGCAAGGCCGGCCTCGCGCTGTTCACGATGCGCGGCAAGGAGTACCTGACCGCGGTGCACCCCGAGCAGGGCATGCTGGTGGCGCGAACGATGCGGTCGCCGACGAGATCCGCGACCCCCGCAAGGAGCTCGACAACCTCACCGACGCCGAGAAGGTGGAGGTGCCGGACCGGGAGCTCGGCCCAGCCGAGCAGCTGAGCGACACGCTCGCCACCGACTGGAACCCCCACGAGTGGCACGACACCTACGCCGAACAGGTCCGCGACCTCGTGCAGGCGACGGCGGAGGGCAAGGAGGTCGCCATGAGTGAGGGCCCGGCCGTGCCCTCCAGCCGTCAGGTCTTGTGCCGCACCTTCGTGTTGCCGTCGGAGGCGACCAGGCCGTGCAGCGCGAGATCGCCAAGCGCCTGCCGGATCACGGTGTTCGACGCCGCGCCGGGGCGCAGCAGGCGCTGGCGCTGGTCGGCGGTGGCGACCTTGAGGACGCCGAGCGCACCGAGGACGTCGGAGCGCAGGGCGTTGGTCGAGCCGTTCGGGTTGGCGGAAGGCACGGCGCCGAAGCACGATCCAGCCCGGCCGCTGCGACTGCGGCTGCGACTGCGGCTGCGGCGGTTCGACGGCATCGACCTGGCTGTGGTCGTCGACACCCAGTGGCCGCGGGCGAAGTGCGCCGGGCAGGTCAACCAGGGCCTGGTACCGAGGGCACCACTTGCGAGTTCGCCCGTGGTGTCGGCCACGACGTGTGCGCCGTTGCCGCCACCGAGGGCAGGCCGGCACACACCGCAGCACGTGCTGACCGCCATCGCCGTCAACATCGAACGCCTCAGCAAGCAGCCTCCCGGCGAAGGCGCGCTCCCGTGACCAACCGACAGCTTTTCAGGACTACCTCGACCAACAGGGCATCGATCCCGCGCCTACGCTCATGACGAGCCGTCAGCTGACGCAGCAGCGACCAAGATTTCCGACGGAGTCGGGCTGAGAAGACAGCTTCTATTCCCAGACATCAGGGTTCGCGCTGGGGGGCGCCGAGGTAGGTGAGAACCGCAAGGACCCGCCGGTGGCCACTGTCCTCGGGAGGGAGGTCGAGCTTCACGAAAACGTTTCCGACGTGCTTGTGCACGGCCCGCTCGGTGACCACGAGGCGATCGGCAATCTCAGAGTTTCCGTATCCCTGGGCCATCATCGCGAGTACTTCACGTTCGCGCTCGGTGAGCCGCGCCAGAGGGTTGTTGCGCGTCGCGAGCAGTTGCCGGACCACCTCAGGGTCCAGCGCCGTGCCGCCGGCCGCTACCCGGTGCAGCGCCTCAACGAAGTCGTCGACGCGGGCGACTCGGTCCTTGAGCAGGTAGCCGACGCCGGTGCCATCGGCGAGTAGCTCTCGGGCATAAGTGTCCTCGACGTACTGGGAGAGCACGAGGATGGGCAGTCCTGGAAGGCGTTGCCTGGCGCGAAGCGCGGCTCTGATACCCTCGTCCGTGAAGGACGGAGGAAGACGGACGTCCACCACGGCCACGTCCGGCCGGTGGGCGACAGCGGCCACCACGAAGGACTCGGCGTCCTCGGTCGTGGCGAGCACTTCGTTCCCCAAGGCCGCCAGCATCGCGGAAAGTCCCTGCGCGAGAAGCGCGTTGTCCTCGGCGATCAGGATTCGCACGGGCACTCCACGGTGATCACTGTGGGTCCGCCGGGCGGGCTCTGCACCCGCAGCACGCCGTCAACTGCCTCAACGCGCTGCCGCATGCCGCGCAACCCCGTGCCGTGGCCTTCCGTTGCCCCGCCTTGGCCGTCGTCGGTGATATCCGCGCGGAGCTTGCCGCCGGCCCGGGTCAGGGCGACCGACACGGAAGCGGCGTGGCCGTGCTTGGCCGCGTTTGTGAGCGCCTCGGTGATAGCGAAGTACACGGCGACCTCGACCTGCGCCGGTAAGTCGCCGAGTTCACCGAGTTCCACGGTGGCGGGTATCGGGCAGCGGGCGACGACCGCCGAGACCGCGCCGGTGAGGCCCCGGTCGGCGAGGATCGGCGGGTAGACGGAGCGCAGCACGTCGCGCAGCTCGGCCATCGCCTCCTCAGCGCCCTCTCGCGCCCGGGCCAGCAGCGGGCCCACCGCCGCGGGGTCGGAGCCGAGCGTCCGCTCGGCGAGCCCGAGTTGCATGGCGAGGGACACCAGCCGCGCCTGGGTGCCGTCGTGCAGGTCCCGCTCGATGCGGCGTAGTTCACTGCCGTGCGCGTTGATCGCCCCCATGCGGGTCCGGTCCAGCGTCGACACGCGCTCGGCGAGGATCGTGGCGGCCGAGGGGGCGAGCAGCCACCGGCTCACAGACGCCTCCAGCCTGGCCAGCAGGGGCGGGCCGAACAGGGCGAGCAGCACGCTAAGCAGGAACTGAGGCACTCCGACGTAGATCGCGGATCCCCATCCGTCGATCGGGACGCTCAGCATCAGCCTGACCGGCTCGTCCGCGGGGAACAACCACCACAGGCATACGAGTACGAGCACGGCCGCCGGGAACAGGAACAGCGCCGCGCCCAGGAGCCCGAGCACGGTGCCGGCGACCATCATGCCGGGCGCCCAGCGCAGGTCGCGGCCGGTCGCCGGGTCCAACAGCACCGCCATCAGGCGCCTTCCCGCGTGGGGTCCGGCCGGTGCCGTGGATGTCACCGCCCACCGTCCCAGCCGGTCGCGCTCGCTGTCGGCCAGCCAGCGCAGCAACCGGAGCTCAAGCGGCAGGACGATCAGACCCACGCCGACCAGGCAGAGCACAGCCGAGTACATCATCATGGGCACCAGCACGACCAGGGTCACTCCACGGACGAACGCGACCACGCAGTATCCGGCGGCACGGGCCGAACGCGCCGTGCTTCGCGCCATCGAAAACTCATTCACGACGGCCAGTCTTCCCCTCCTCGGCCCCCCGGCGCAGTGGAGCCCGCTACACCTTTGGTCGGCGAGCGTGCACGATCGCCGCGGTCACCCCGAGATTCGTAGCGTCACGGCCATGAAACGAACGAACACCTTGGGCAGTTCGCGCCCCGGTCTCGTCCCCTTCCTGGCAGTCAGCTTCATCGGAGCGTGGATCACCATGCTTCCACTGTGGCTCGACGGCCTGCGTCGGACGAGCGCTGCACAGGGGACGCCGCGGCTTGCGGCGCTGTGCATGATCCTCATGATGCTGGTGCCGGCGCTGACTGCCTTCGGTCTCACTGCGCGCCACCGAGGGCCGCGTGAGGCCGCGCGGCTCCTCGGACTTGCCCGGGCCACACCGTGGCGGCACGAAGTCCGCTCCGTCGCGACCGCCCTCACGATCCCACTCGGCCTCACCGCCGCCGGCCTGACCGTGGCCACGCTCGCCGG
Organism: Kitasatospora humi; assembly: GCF_020907985.1. Classification (GTDB taxonomy): domain Bacteria; phylum Actinomycetota; class Actinomycetes; order Streptomycetales; family Streptomycetaceae; genus Kitasatospora; species Kitasatospora humi. Next base: position 6,329 of record NZ_JAJJPA010000044.1, read on the forward strand.
CTGGTACACCCCCGCGCACCTGCCTGGACCCGCCACCATCACGTCGCTCGTGCTGAGCGCGCTGGTATCCACTCCGCTGTACTTCGGCGAGGAGCTCGGCTGGCAGGGCTACCTACTACCCCGGTTGCTACGGCACGGCAGGACCCGCGGCCTACTCATCGGCGGCGCGATCTGGGGAGCCTGGCACGTCCCTATGACCGCGCTCGGCGGAAGCTACCCCGGCCATCCGGTGCTGCTGGGCATACCCGTCGCCGTGGTGACCGCCATGCTGCTCGGAACGGTGATCGCCACCGTCCGGCTGTCCACCGGGTCGGTGTGGGCAGCCGTCGCAACGCACCTGTCACTCAACGAGTTCGCGCTGCCGCTGACCCGCGACAGCTCGGACCACCTCGTCGACCCGCTGCTCGCCGGGCCGTTGAGCATCTCGACCTGGCCGGCGAGCGCCATCGCCGTGCTGGCCATCTGGCTGACCTACCGACGGCGCGCCAGGCACTGTGCTCCCGGCGACGACGCAGCGATCAAGTCCGCTAAGAAGACGGCTTCCGGGCTTGACGTTTAAGAAGCTGTTGCTTTCCGGGCTTGAGGGCTGCGTTTTGCTGGTCATGCATAGGTCGGTGGTCTCGGGGAGTGGTGACGTGTCGAGTCGTCGCTCTGGTTGAGGTCGGGGATGCCGTCGGTCGTGGGGCTGTTGGAACAGCGTGAGCTCATCGCTCGCCGTCGCATGGACGAGCTGCGGGAGGAGGCCGACCGCATTGACGCGGAGCCGGCCGTGGTCGAGCGGGAGTGGAACGAGTGGGTCATCGCCCGCTCACGCGTCGGCGAGGTACCGGCTCCGGGCGGCGGCGATGCCGACGGGCCGGACGCCGCCGAGGACTTGCCGGACCACGGTGAACCGCCGGTGCAGACCCGGGCCTTCGCAGGCGGCCAAGCCGAAGTCGGTGGTGCCGATGTGGCGTGCGGGGTTGGCCTGGTCGGCGCTGTCGGTGGACTACCAGCGGATCCCGCAGGCTCTCGCGGACCGGAACCGGCTCGGCCAGGGGTCGCTGACATGCCAGGAGATGGCCGCCTGCTTCGGCCTGGATCCTGTACCGGGGAAGGTGGAAGCGTTGCGGTCGAAGGCGAAGCGGCTGGCGGCGCGGGGGTGGCTGGCCGAGCCGGCATCGGGCCGGTTCACGCTCGCGACGGGCCTGGCCGGGCCAGGCGGCGGGTCATGAGCTGCGTCATCGACCAGTAGATCATCGCCTCAGCGGTGCCGGTGGATCGCTCGAAGTCGCGCACCAGGCGGCGGCTTCGCATCAGGTGGGCGAAGAACCGCTCCACGATCCGGCGCTTGGGCAGCACGACGAAGCCGCGCATGCCGTCGCTGCGCTTGACGATCGCCAGGACCAGGGCGAGGGCGGCGAGGCAGTGCTCGACGAGGCTGCCGGTGTAGCCGCCGTCGGCCCGGACCAGGACGAGCATGTGGTGCGCGGCGCAGACCTGGGTGAGCAGGGCCTGTGCGGCGGTGTGGTCGCCGACATTCGCGCTCGTGACCATGCCGGCGAGCAGCGGGCCGAACGTGTCGACCACTGCGTGCCGTTTGCGGCCTTTGACCAGGTTGCCGTCGTCGAAGCCGCGGCTGTCGGCGCCGACGACGGCGTCCGCCTTGACCGACTGGGAGTCGATCACTCCCGCGCTCGGCTCCGGATCACGGCCCGCCTTCTCAGGACTGTGCGGCGGAGCCGGTCGTGGAACTCCTCGACCAGGCCGTGGTCACGCCAGCGGCGGAAGAAGGCGTAGACCCGGTCCCACGGCGGGAAGTCTGCGGGCATGGCCCGCCACTTGGTGCCGTTGTCGACCAGGTGGCGGATCGCGTCCAGTATCGCGCGGTGGCAGTACGCCTCCGGCTGCCCGCCCCGGCCCCGCAGCCAGCCAGGCACGGGCAGCAGCGGCCGTACCACCGTCTACTCCGCGTCGGAGATGTCCGTCAGGTAGCGGCGCTCGCGCACCCCGTGATCGCCGGCGTTCCCGAACCGGTGTGCCAGGCAGTCACACGCAAGAGTGACCGAAGTGGACCACGCTCCCGCGATGCCGTAAAGCCGCGACAACAGGGCCTCCTGGACGGCTTGTTGGCGTAGACATCCCTTGAGCTACCAGGAGGTCCTGCTTTCATGCACGACAGCCGTCACGCTCAGTCGATCGAGACTCCCGTGCGACTGGCAGTGCCTCCACGGCTCGCCACCAGTGGCGCGATAGTCAGTTGCGTCCCGGCCGGCACTTCGCCACCTTTGCCACGTGACATCACAAGACCTTGGCCGCGTGGAGCGGATCGGCAACACGGTGCGCCGACCGGCGGCGCCTTGGACACCGGCGGTTCACGGGCTGCTTCGTCATCTTGAGGCCGTCGGTTATGAGCAAGCACCCCGTGTGCTCGGCTTCGATGAGCAGGGGAGGGAGGTTCTGACCTGGATTGATGGCGAGTCCGGCCCGGACGGCTGGGCCAAGGTCGTCGATGACCGCGGCCTGATCGCCTTCGCCCGTCTGCTGCGCGAGTACCACGACGCCGTCGCCGGCTACCGCCCTCCTGGCACAACCTGCTGGTCCACCAAGACCGCTGGACCTGTGGGCGATGAGGTGATCTGCCATGGGGACTTCGGGCCGTGGAACGTCGTCTGGTGCGGCAGTCAGCCGATCGGGATCATCGACTGGGACCACGCCCGTCCGGCGCAGCGGTTGCACGATGTCGCCTACGCGCTCGAGTACGCCGCTCCGTTCCGGGATGACGCCGAGTGCGTGCGCCGGCTGCGCTACCCCCAGCCGCCCGACCGGCGTCGCCGCCTTGAGGTGTTCGCCAGTGCGTACGGCCTCACTGACACGGCGGGGCTGGTCGACGCCGTTATTGGCGTTCAGGAAGAGGACATCGACGCTGTTCGCCGCCTCGCCGAGCAGGGCCACGAGCCCCAGGCCACCTGGGTTGCCGAAGGCCATCTGGACGAGCTTCGAGATCGTGTCGCATGGAGCCGAGCCAACCGGCATTTGATCGAATAACGGTATGTGGGTGTCGGCTCCACGGCAGCAGTCACGCTCACCAGATCGAGACTCCCGTTCGACTGGCACCCCTCAAGATCGGAACGGCAACAACCACCAAGGTCAACGAGCCAGCCGGTGTAGCCGCCGTCGGCCCGGACCAGGGTGATGATGGCGCGGTGCCGGGCGCGCAGGCGCTGCAGCAGGTCGTGGCCGGCGTCGCGGTCGCTGACGGATGCCGCGGTGACGATCACGACCAGCGGCAGGCCGAGGGTGTCGACGCCGATGTGCCCTTTGCGGCCGTTGATCTTCTTTCCGGCGTCGTAGCCGCGCGAGGCGGCGGGCACGGCGTCGCCCTTGCGGCGCGGCACCTCGACAGCGCCCAACACCAGGACGCGCAGCAGACGGCCGATCAGTCTCCAGGCCCGTCGACAACCACGGTCCACCGCAGGTCCCAGCCGAGCCCTGTCAAGTGGTCCCGGGCCGTGGTGACGCTGGCCGCGGTATCAGACAGGTGCTCGGCCATCTGCGGGAGAAAGCCGGTCAATAGATGCAGGTTACGTAATGGGGCCATCGGCTCGGTGTACCCGTCGGGTACCGGCGGCACGCCCTCTTTTTTGGCCAACTGTGATGCTCAGTCACAGCCTGCACCGCGGAACGTCAACGCCACTGGTAGAACGCCCGGTCATCACCTGGGATTCCCTGTAACCCCGGAACGCCCTTGGCGTCCTGAGTCCTTGATCCTCCGTTCTTCACGAGCACCTGGGCCTGGTAGCGGAGCAGCTGCAGGAACGCCTCGCGCCTGGTCGGCCGGCGCACCGGGGTCCGGCAGCAGCACCCGCGGGGGTGTGCTGGTGCCGGTGGAGACCGGGAAGCGCTGGGCGCCCGACCGGGCCGCTGTCGGTGCCGGGATGGGCCCGTGTGGTGGTCGGGGTGGTGATGTCGGTCATCGCAGGTGCCCGCTATCGCGTCGCGGGCTCGAATGAACGTCGATTCTTGGCAGAATGCACGAGTGCAGCCCCTACCGGTTCCCTGCCCCGCCCACCTCATCCCGGACGCCACCGGTACCGACGCCTTCCACGACGTCTACCGCAACGCCATGGCGCACAACGTCGTATTCGTCGCCATCGAATCCGAGAAACGCCGCCAGTGGACCGTGAAGGCGGACACCCTCACCGCCGGCTCCGGCCACACGGTCGCCGACGCCGTCAACGATGTCATCCGAGCCGCGATCCTGCGCCTGGTCGACGACCGCGAGGTCGATTTAGGCGCCTACACGGGACCCGTCTACTTCATGATGCACGGCGTGCGCAGCGAAGAACGAGCCCGCGAACTCGCCGCCGCACTCCACGCCGCCCTCTACGGAGACCTGGAACCCCTGTCTCGCGCCGTCCCTCCCCCACCCTGACACCCGAGTAACGGCCCCGGCCCTCGTCGTGAAGTTACACCTTCGGCCACCGACCCGCGCCGAACTCCAGGCAGTCCTCACAGGTCCTCAGGCGCGCGCCGGCCTGCCACGCCTCGGCGTGGCACGACGGGCTCCGGCAGGCCACCGCCCGGGCAGGTGGCAGCAGGACAGGTTCGGCGGCGTACCGGACGCGGAGGTCTCCCGCAGCGGTTTGGGGCCGGCGGACATCTCCCGGTCCAGGAAGCCGCGCAGTGGTGTGCGGGGGCAGCTGAGGCCGGAGGTCAGGCTCATGCCGTCCACCGCCGGCCGGTGACTGTGCTGCGGGCGGGGCCGAAGGGGAGCACCGCAGAGGTGCCGGTCCGGGGCTTGGTCCGGGCGGTGGTGTGCAGGCGGTTCGTCATACCAGGGACGCTAGGAACGTCCCCTGACAGGTTGGAGGACGAACGGAGCAGCCGCGTCGCCCGGTTGGGCACGTTTTCACCCGACCGGCCGGACAGTCCTTGCGCTCGGGACCGAGTCCATCGGCGGGAAGTGCTGCTCCTGGATCTCGGCCCACTGGGAGGTCGTCGGTTTGGGTCGTAGCGAGCTGAGGACGTCGGGGCGGATCAGCTGGCCGCAGCTAGGCAGGTGGTTGCCGGTGTGAACCATCGTTCGGGCGAAAACGGAAGCGTCCGAGTTTCGTTAGGGGTACATGACTTTGATCAGGACGATCTCTGCCTTCGCACTTGCTGCTGCAGGGGCGTCTGTCGCCTCAACATCAGCCGGTGCAACCACGATCATTGGCTTCGGAAACGGCGCGATCAACAACGCCTGCGCCAACAGCGGCATGGCTGGCCGAACCAACGGCGCCACCGCTCAGGCGCAAGGAATCGGCACAGCGCTCGCCGCAGCACTGCCTGTCAGCGGCCCCGCCAACCAGTGCGGGAATCTTGGACTCCAGGCCGTGGCGGGATCTTCCTCCCGCCTCCTCTACAAAGTCAGCGGCAGCGTGGATGACTGGCTTATGGAGTGAGTGGCGGTGCCGCTCAGGTGGGGTCCTGGAGCGGAGCGGTGGGGAGGTAGAGCCGGCGGCCGAGCTGGGTCACCCGCTCTGCTCCAGTGCGGTGACGAGTTCGGCGAGGATCGGGAGCGAGGCTGCCAGCGTGTCGCGTTCGCCGGCGGGCAGCTGATCGATGGCGTGGGCCAGGGCGGCCGAGCTGGTGCGGTCGTAGCGGTCGAGCAGGTCGAGGGCGGCGGCGGACGGGGTGAGCACCACCGCGCGCAGGTCGCCGGGGTCCGGGTCGCGGCTCACCAGGCCCGCCGCCACCATGGTCTTGACGAGGTTGCTGACGGTGGAGGGGGCGATCCGGAGCCGCTGGGCCACCGTGCGCGGACTGAGCGGGCCTTCGGCGGCGAGCGCGCGCAGCAGCTCGATCTGGGCTTCGGGAAGGTCGGGGAGCCCCGCGGCACTGCGGCTCGCGCGCATCACGGCGCGGCGCAGGGGCCCGAGGAGGCGGCTGAGCTCGGAGGCAGTGTCCATAGGGGAAAGTCTGCCCAACTTTTCCATTTGACACAAAATAGTTTTGAGTCAAAATGGAGATGCGGCCCCCAACCAGGCCCCCGCCCCGGTCAAGGCAAGGAGCGCAACCCCATGACCGCCACCCAGTACCCGACCACCATCGAAAACCCCGTTCCCCAGCAGGACCTGTCCGGCATTGTCGGCCACCGCTTCATCTACACCTACGCCAACGGCTGGCAGTACGAGATGTACGTGAAGAACGCCACCACCATCGACTACCGCATCCACACCGGCCATGTCGGCGGCCGCTGGGTCAAGGGCCAGAGCGTCGACCTCGTCATGCTCACCCAGGGCGTCTACAAGGTCTCCTGGAACGAGCCGACCGGCACCTCGGTCTGCGTCAACATCATCCCCGCCGAGCGGGTCCTGCACGGCGTGATCTTCTTCCCCGACTGGATCCGCAACCACGGCGAGCGCACCGTCCTGTTCCAGAACGACCACCTGGACGAGATGCGCGCCTTCCGCGACGCCGGCCCGACCTACCCCATCTACATCGTCCCGGAGTTCGCGAAGATCACCCTGTTCGAGAACGTCGGCGAGAACGACGACGACGTGATCTCCGTCGCCCCCGGCGACCTCCCCGCGGGCTGGTCCGACCGCACCAACTGAACCGGGTTCGGGAGCAGCGGGACGCCTCGGCCCGGCCCCACTGCCCCCGGTCGCCGCAGGCCCCGGGTCCCGGGTCCTGGGAACACTCTGCGCCGTGACCTACACCGACAGCAGCCTGTTCCAGCCCGGCACCACCGTGTTGCGCCGCGACGTCCACGCCGGCCGAGTGTGGGCCACGATGCCCCAGCGCGTGGTCGACGACACCGGCCAAGTGGTCACCAACCGGCAGCGCTTCGCCCGCCTCCGCCGAGGACCGCACCGTCGTGGGCGTCTACGGCCTGAGCCCGAATCTGAGTACCCGTGCTCAGGGCCGCAGGACCGAACCCCGGTAGCGTCGTGATCAAGACCGCATACCGCTCGGCCGACGACGGGGGACAACACGATGCAGACCAGTGAGCGCACCACGACCCGCAGGTGGCCGGTCGTCCTCGGCATGGTGCTCCCCCTCTTCCTGATCGGCGGGGTCACCGCCGGGAATTGGGCCTGGGACCACGGCCACGGTCCGATCGCCAGGCACGACGAGCCCATGATTTCTGACGTCGGAGTCGTGACCCCTGTGGACGGTCACGTAATGCGGCTCTGTCGAAAATCTTGTGGAGCGGGAACCGCGAGTACTCTGAGTGGCGCCAGTGTTCGACTACTCATAGACGGTTGCCGCGCTGAGAGCCCGCGCGAAGAAGGTCCAGTCGCCGCTGCCCAGAAGCTCCTTGCTGAAGTACTGGTACCAGCTTTCTGAGCTGGCAGCCCGGCGGATCGAGGCAGGCGTGGGAGCGGCGCCGGCAGACTCGGGGACTGTGCCGGGGACGCCACCGCCGGCGCTGGCGGGCCGGCCCCCGACCGGTTCCTGGAACCGGTGGCCCGGCCGACCGGGCCGGACGGGCCACCGGAGCTGTGGGGCGCCTATCGCTAGAGCCGGCCGCACAGGAAGCTGGTCCGGGCGGTCGCGGTGGCACCGGAGGAGTCCGTCACGGTGACCTGGATGGTCGTGTGCTGGCCGTCGTTGCACATGCCCCAGCCGTCGTCGGGGCTGCTCATGTAGCCCAGAAACGTGGCGTTGACCACTCCGGTGAAGGTGTAGGTGTAGCTGCCGGTGCCCCCGCTGGCCCACGCCTGGCAGTCGAACTCGTCGACGTTCACCTTGCCCGGCATCAGGCCGTCGTCCGTACAGGCCCCGACACCGAAGCCGGTGGTGAGCGTCGTGGTGGCGTGGGCCGGGGCAGCGACGCCGAAAGTGGCCAGTGCAAGGAGCAGCGGAGCGGCGAGGCGTACAGCGGTCCTGGTCATCGGGACTCCCTTGTTGTTCCGGGTACGGACTCAAGTTCGGCGTCTGGATGGAGAGTTGACGCTGATGAGCGAGACTTGACTGTGGCTGGCCGACCGGATCGGGATCAAGGCGCCGTTCGTAAACTCCTGTGAAGCTACGGCCGGAAGAGTAGTCGTCGTGTCATCGGTTCGTGAACGTCGCGGCTTCGGGTCGACGAGGCGTTTCCTGCCCGGCCGAAGCCGGGACCAGCGATGGCGAGGGTCGCCGGTTCGGGTGATCGGCCGACAGGGCCGATACCGTCGCCGCGGGGGTGGCGAGCCGGAAAGCCGGGTGCCGGCCCGGTGAGGCGAACGGCAAGCGCCGTGCCGGTCCGGGCGGGCGCAGGGCGGCCCTCGGGGCTCGGCGGTCAGGTGCGGGTCCGCAATCGCGCCGCGCACCCTGGCGGCCGCCCTGCCGCCTGGGCGCAGACCGCCGCATCAGCCTCTCCTCGGCGCGGCGCGGCGCGGCGCAGCTCGAACTCCGGCCGGGCCGGGCCGGCGGACCCCGTCCCGCTCGTCCTGCGCGGCCTCGCCCGCCCGGTTGACAGCGAGACGTGGACCTTGTTGGCAGGCGTCGTACGCGGCCACCGCAACGTCGTCCACCGGGCGCTGCGACCGCTGGCCATCCCTGGTGGCGGATCGGCGGGTTGGCGGCGCGAGGGGAACACGGCGGCATTCGGCATCGGTGCCCGCATCATCCCGCACCGCACTCGGTGACGTCAGGTGATGTCACGTCAATACCCGGAGACGACAGAAGTCGTCCAGGTCGTGCATGGGCGATCGAGGGCCGGCTGACCGCAAGTGGCCCACAGGAACGGTCGGCGAGTGGCTCATTGTGTGGCCGAAGGGTGGCTTACGGTCAACCTGCTCAGTTCACCGAGTTCGGGAGTAATCGCAGATGACCGCCAGCAGGATTGAGGTCTGCATCATCGGTGCGGGGCCCCGCGGGCTATCGGTACTGGAGCGGATCTGCGCCAACGAGCGCACACAGCATCGGAGTTCGAGCCTCAAAGTGCACGTGGTCGATCCGTTCCGGCCGGGGGCGGGCAAGGTCTGGCGGACCGACCAGTCCTGCCACCTCCTGATGAACACCGTGGCCTCGCAGATCACCGTGTACACCGACGACAGCTGCCGGATCGACGGACCGATCGAGCCGGGCCCGACGCTCTACGAGTGGGCCAGAAAGCTTGCCGACACCGGCTCGGCGGACCTCGACGACCGGTCCCTCGCCGAAGCCCGCGATCTGACCCCGAACGCCTACCCCACCCGGGCGTTCTACGGCGCCTACCTGGCCGCCGCCTTCCAGGAGGTGGTGGCGAGGGCGCCCGAGCACGTCACGATCCAGGTGCACCGCGTCCGTGCGGTCGCCGTCACCGACGCCGAAACCGGTGGTGGCCGGCCCGACGGGGCGCGCCAGGCCGTCCGCCTCGAAAACGGCCTGTGGTTGGACGGCCTGCACGCGGTCGTGCTGGCCCAAGGCCACGTGCCCACCGAGCCGTCCGAGCAGGAAGCGGCCACCGCCGAGCTGGCCGCCGCCCATCGGCTGACCTACATTCACCCGGGCAACCCTGCCGACCAGGACCTCAGCGGGATCCGGCCCGGCCAGCCGGTGCTGCTGCGCGGCCTCGGGCTGAATTTCTTCGACCACATGGCGTTGTTCACCGTCGGCCGCGGCGGCGTCTTCACCCGCGGCGCCGACGGGCAACTGAGCTACCGGCCTTCCGGCCTGGAACCGCGCCTGTTCGCCAGTTCCCGGCGCGGGGTGCCCTACCACGCCCGGGGCGAGAACGAGAAGGGCGCGTTCGGGCGCTACCACCCCAAGCTGCTCACAGGCGAGTACGTGGCGCAGCTGCGCGAGCGCGCGGACAAGGGCGACCAGGTGACCTTCGCCACCGACCTGTGGCCGCTGATCGCCCGCGAGGTGGAGAGCGTCTACTACGGTGCGCTGCTCACCGCCCACGGTCGTGACGCGGAGCGGGAGGCCTTCGTCGAGGCCTACCTGGCGGCCGAAGACCAGGCGGCGCCGCTCGACGCCTTCGGCATCGCCACGGAGCAACGGTGGAGCTGGCAGCGGCTCGCCAAGCCCTACGGCGAGAGGAAGTTCGCCGACCGGGACGACTTCCGGGCTTGGCTGCTCGACTACCTGGCCAACGACGTGGCCGCCGCCCGCGAGGGCAACCTGAGCGGTCCGCTCAAGGCGGCTCTGGACGTACTGCGGGACCTGCGCAACGAGATCCGGCTCGCGGTCGACCACGGCGGCCTGGACGGCGTCTCGCACCGCGACGAGTTGGAGCGCTGGTACACGCCGCTCAACGCCTTCCTGTCGATCGGCCCGCCGACCTCGCGGATTGAGCAGATGTCAGCCCTGATCCAGGCTGGGATCCTGGACCTGACCGGGCCGGGTACCGAGATCCGGATCGACCCGGCGACAGGCACCTTCATGGCCTCCAGCCCACTCGTCCCCGGTGCACCGGTGCACGCCACGGTGCTGATCGAAGCCCGACTGCACGAACCCGACCTCCGGCGGACCGGTGATCCGCTGCTACGTGACCTGGTGGCGCGTGGCGAGGCCGTGCCCTACCGGATCAGCTCGGCCACCGGCGACTACCAGACCGGCGGACTGGCCGTCACCGAACGCCCCTACCGGGTGCTCGACGCACACGCCCGCGCACACCCGCGCCGCTTCGCGTACGGTATCCCGACCGAATCCGTGCACTGGGTGACGGCCGCCGGCATCCGCCCCGGTGTCGACTCGGTGACGCTCGGGGACTCCGACGCGATCGCCCGCGCCGTCCTCGCCCTGCCCGCCACCGCACCCCAGCCGACCGCCGACGAGGAACCAGCCATGACCCACTCCATCCGCACCGGGGTGATCGTGTGACCGCCCAGCAGGAAGAGACCGAATGGGACCAGCAAGACGCGGGGCTGCTGTCACCGGTGCGCGCCGGCACCGCCGTCGAGGCGGCGGTCAGCGACCGGGCCTGGCTACAGGCCATGCTGGACGCCGAGGCGGCCCTGGCCCGCGCCCAGTCCCGGCTCGGGACACTGCCACCGACGGCAGCCGAAGCGATCACCGCGGCGGCGCGGGCCCAATACTTCTCACTGCGTGAACTCGCCCTGGCAGCCCGGGAAACCGCCAATCCGGTGGTCGGCCTGGTCCAGGCCCTCACCCGCAAGGTGGCCACCACCGACCCGGCCGCCGCGGAGTACGTCCACCGCGGCTCCACCAGCCAGGACATCTTCGACACCGGCGCGATGCTGGTGGCCAAGCGCGCGCTGCGGATCATCCGAGCCGACCTGGCCCGGGCGGCGACCGCCCTGAGGCTGCTCGCCGAGCAGCACCGCGACACGGCGATGGCCGGGCGCACCCTGGCCTTGCAAGCGGTGCCGACCACATTCGGACTCAAGGCAGCCGGTTGGCGGCAACTGCTCCTGGACGCCGAGCAGCGGCTGACTCGGGTCCACGAACAGGGCCTGCCGGTCTCACTCGGCGGCGCAGCGGGCACCCTGGCCGGCTACCTGGAGTACGCCCGGCTCGACAGCACGGCCGGCAAGCCGGACCCCGGACGCTACCTGGACGAGCTGCTCGACGCCTTCGCAACCGAAACCGGCCTCGCCCGCACCACACTGCCCTGGCACGTACTGCGCACACCGCTGGCCGACCTCGCCGCGGCCCTGGCCTTCACCGCCGGCGCCCTGGGCAAAATCGCCATTGACGTGCAGAACCTCACCCGCACCGAAGTCGGCGAGGTAGCCGAACCCGGTGCACCCGGCCGCGGCAGCTCCTCCGCCATGCCGCACAAGCGCAACCCCGTACTGGCCACCCTGATCCGTTCCGCAGCCATCCAGGTCCCACCGATCGCCACCGCGCTCACCCAGTGCCTGGTCGCCGAGGACGAGCGCTCCGGCGGTGCCTGGCACGCGGAATGGCAAATGCTGCGCGAATGCCTACGACTGGCCGGAGGTGCCGCGCACACGATGGTCGAACTGGCAGAAGGCCTGCAGGTGCGCCCGGATCGGATGCTGGAAAACCTCCACCTGACCGGAAGCCAAGTCGTCTCGGAACGCCTGGCCGCCGTCCTCGCCCCTCAACTCGGCAAAACCGCCGCCCGTACACTACTGACCGACGCCTCCACCCGTGCACAGCGCACTTGCGACCCGCTACCCGTGGTACTCGGCACCGACCCGCAAATCAGCGCGCTGCTCGATGCCGAACAACTAGCCGCGCTGTGCGACCCGGCGAACTACACAGGCGCCGCCGCGACCCTGGTCGACCGAGCGATCAGCCCCACGACCGGCACCGAAACAGACAACTGACGAACTCTTGTACGAAGCCTCGGTGGGATTCGCGCACGATCGCGCGGATCCCGCCCCTGCTTGTTGGCCGCCCGCCGCCAGTCCCGGGCGTTGCCTGCACCAAAGGCGTTGAATGGGGTCGCGTTCGACGCAGGCTCGGTAGCCGGCGTAGTCGTTCGGCGCGAGCGTTGACTTCTTCATGGTGAGCAGCCAGCCGCCCGCGTCCTCGAAGTCCGCCCCCCTGGTCGCCAGCCCGCCCCGCAGCCGTCACGGATCCGCACCGGCAGGACGGCCCCGCTTTGAAGCGCGAACGGCAGGCTACCGCGCCCGGGTTCGAGCCGCAGGCTGCTGCCGGGTCGCCCTGGAACAGTGACTCGAACGCTCTTGGGGCCGTCGGCGAGACCGCTCAGCGCGGCTTCGCCGGTCAGTGCCCGAGCCCGACCGACGCCGTCGGCACGGGAGTTGAGCCGGGCCGGGTCGACGGCCGCGACCAGTAAGTCGTGTCCGTCGACGTTCACGGTGGCCGAGCGGACCGGTGTGACGGCGAGCGTGCGCTGCTCGCACGCGGGGGCTCCGCTCTATGATCCCGGCGTGCGAATATCCACTTCCCTCCGCGCTGCCACCGTCGCCGTCGCCCTGACAGGCGCGCTGACGGCGTGCGGGCCGGACCAGCCGGCTCCGACCGTCGCGGCCTCGACCCGCCCCGGCACGGCCGCCACGGTCACGCCCCCTGCCTCACCATCGACTTCAGCTTCGGCTTCCGCGTCCGGCTCCGCCACGGCCGCGACCCCGGCCGACGCCGCCCTGATGGCAAGTCTGCTGCCGCTGCCGCCCGGGGCCCACGAGTGGCCGGCCGATACCGGCACCCAGGACCTGAACTCCTTCGTCAAGCTGATGTACGCTCCGGACGCCCAGCAGCAGGAACTGCCGCTGATGACCCGGCGCGGCTTCGTCGTCGCGGCCACCCGGGGCTGGAGGGCCCAGGACGGCACCCAGGTGCACGCCTACCTGATCAAGTTCTCCGCCGCCACCGGCGCGGAGAGCTTCTACGACGGAGTGACCAACACCTGGCGCGATCACACTGACGAAGGCACTGTCTTCGACGACGCGTCGGACCAGGCCACCGGACTCTCCGTTACCAAGCTGGACAAGCTGGGCAACGCGGGCGTGATCCTGATGACCCACCGCGGAGACACCGCGATCTACCTGCACTACTTCACCGCCGCCACCCCCGACCAAGCCGGCGCCAGCGCCCTGCTACACCGCCAGCTCGACCTCCTGGCCCACCCGGCCGCCCCAGCCGGGGCCTGAGCTCCGCGGGACCTCTGCCCCGCCCGGCCGGTGACCGCAGGTCAGTCGTGCTCCTCCTCCTCCGCCGGCAGCGGGAAAAGCCGCGACGCCACGGCACCCCCAACCAGCCTGGGTCCGTGTGGCACGCCGCACGGAGCCAGGCCGTTGCCGGCAGGAAGGCGCCGGGTGAGAGCGGGCGTTCCCGACGAGTCATCCTCCGGCCGAGGCGCTGAACACCCGAGCGAGGACCGCCGCCGACCCCGCCACCGTCGGGCCCGGAACGTGACGGTGGCAACCGGCCGTCTGTGGGGAAATCCCGGGCTCTGGCGCGAGTTCCGCGAATGCCGCTTCGGGGCAGCTGCTACGCCGCGAACTTCTGAGGCTCATGGCGTTCTGAGTGGGACGGCCGGGGCGCGTCCCGGAGTGGAAACATCCGATTCATGGGGAAAAGGGATACATTCTGAACCGCCTGGCCCCAGCGGCTGGCCAGGTCCTCCACTTCCGGCTGCGGCGCGGTCGCCCGCCCCCGCGCCGACAGACCCGGTCCCAGGAAGGACGGCGGGATGAAGTCCGTCACCGGCAGGACCGATCACGTGGTCGTCGTCGGCGCGGGCCTCGCCGGACTCTCGTGCGCCGCGCACCTGCTCGCCGCCGGCCGCCGCGTCACCGTCGTCGAACGCGGGACGCAGCCGGGCGGCCGGGCCGGTCTGCTCGAACACGATGGCTATCGGATCGACACCGGGCCGACCGTGCTGACCATGCCCGACCTGCTGGAGGAGGCGTTCGCCGCCGCGGGCAGCTCGCTGCGCGAACGCGTCGAGCTGGTCCGGCTCGACCCCGCCTACCGGGCCCGGTTCGCGGACGGTTCCACGATCGACGTGCACAGCGACCCGGAACGGATGGAGCAGGAGGTCCGGCGCGCTGCCGGTCCGGTCGAGGCGGCCGGCTATCGGCGGCTGCGGTCATGGCTGGAGCAGCTCTACCGGGCGCAGCTGCGCTCCTTCGTGGACGCCAACTTCGACTCGCCGCTCGGCCTGCTCGGCCCGGACCTGGCCCGGCTGGTCGCGCTGGGCGGGTTCGGCCGGCTCGGCCCGAAGGTCGCCTCCTTCCTGCGCGACGACCGGCTGCGGCGGCTCTACTCGTTCCAGTCGCTCTACGCCGGAGTGGCGCCGGCCCGCGCGCTCGCGGCGTACGGCGTGATCGCCTACATGGACACCGTCGCCGGGGTCTGGTTCCCGCGCGGCGGGGTGCACGCCGTGCCGCGCGCGCTCGCCGCCGCTCTGGTGGCGGCCGGCGCCGAGCTGCGGTACGGCACGACCGCCGAGTCGTTCGAACGCGGCCCCTCGGGGCGGGTCGTGGCGGTGCGCACCGCCGACGGCGAGGTGCTGGGCTGCGACGCCGTGGTGGTCACCGCCGACCTGCCCGGCGCCTACCGGCTGCTCGGCCGGCGCCCCCGCCGGATGCTGCCGCTGCGCTGGTCGCCGTCGGCGTTCGTGCTGCACGCCGGCACCAGCCGCCGCTGGAGCGGGCTGGCGCACCACACGCTCTCCTTCGGCGCGGCCTGGGAATCGACGTTCCGCCAGGTGATGCGCCAGGGTCGGCTGATGACGGATCCGTCGCTGCTGATCACCAACCCCACCGTCACCGACCCGGCACTGGCCCCGGCGGGACGGCACCTGCACCACGTGCTCGCGCCCTGCCCCAATCTGCGGACCGGTCCGATCGACTGGGCGTGGGAGGCGCCCAGGTACCGTGACGCCCTGGTGCGCGAGCTGGAGCGCCGGGGCTTGGTCGGGTTCGCGGACGCCGTCGAGTTCGAACGGGTCGTCACCCCCGCGCACTGGTTGGCCGAGGGGTTCGGCGCCGGCACGCCGTTCTCCGCCGCCCACACGGTGGGCCAGACCGGACCGTTCCGGCCGCGCAACCTGGTGCCGGGGGAGCAGAACGTCGTGCTCGCGGGGTGCGGTACGACGCCGGGGGTCGGGGTGCCTACGGTGCTCCTCTCGGGCAAGCTGGCGGCCGCCCGGGTCACCGGCGCCACCGGAACCACCGGCCGGGCCGCCTCGCGACCGGCCGGCGCTGGAGCGGCGCGGTGAGCTCGCGCGAGCTGCACCGGGCCGGCATCGCCGAGCCGGCCCTGCGCGAGGCCTACCGGCAGTGCCGCGCGCTCAACGCCGCGCACGGCCGCACCTACTTCCTCGCCACCCGGATGCTCAGCCCCGACCGGCGGCCCGCCGTGCACGCCCTGTACGGGTTCGCCCGGTGGGCGGACGAGATCGTCGACGACCAGCGGTGCCGGGTACCGGTCGAGCACCGCGCCGCGGCGCTGCACCGGCTGGCGGCCGACCTGCGCGGCGCGATGGCCACCGGGTGGAGCAGCGAACCGGTCTGCGTGGCCGTCGCGGACACCGCGCGCCGCTACCGCATCCCGTACCGGTACTTCGAGGACTTCCTCGCCGCGATGCGCCAGGACCTGCACACCACCGACTACCCGAGCTTCGCGGACCTGAGGGCCTACATGCACGGCTCGGCGGCCGTGATCGGCCTGCAGTGCCTGCCGGTGCTCGGCACGGTGACCGATCCCCGGACCGCGGCCCCGCACGCGGCCGGCCTGGGCATCGCCTTCCAGGTCACCAACTTCATCCGCGACGTGGGGGAAGACCTGGACCGCGGCCGGGTCTACCTGCCGGCCGACCAGCTCGCCGCCCACGGCGTGGACCGCGGGCTGCTGGCCTGGTGCCGGCGCACGGGCCGCGGCGACCAGCGGGTGGTCGCGGCGCTGCGCGACCAGATCGGCCACGCCAGGAGCCTCTACCGGTGGGCGGCCCTCGGCGTGCCGATGCTGGCGGTGGAGTCACGGCCGTGCGTCGGCGCCGCGCTGGTGCTCTACCGGGGGATCCTCGACGAGATCGAACAGGCGGGTCCGATGGCGGTGCTGCACCGGCGGGTGTCCGTGCCCAGGCGTCGGCGCGCCCGGGTTGCGGCCATCGGGCTGTACGGCGTGCTGGCGGCGCGCCGGGCCGCGCGGCGCGGAGTGGACCCGGTCGGCGAGGCCGCCGCCGAGCACGTGAGAGGAACGCGGTGAGCGAACGGCGCCGGCCGGGTGGTGGCCTGCCGCTGCGGCGGGTGCGGCGGCAGCGGTGGCTGGAGCAGCAGCCCGCCTGGCCCGAGGCGCGGGCGGCGGTGATCGAGGCGGCGCTCGCCCGCTGCACCGCGCGTGCGGCCGGCAACTGGTACGTCATCGGCGCCAGCCGCTCGCTCCCGCCCGGCCGGGCCGCGGCACGCCGGGTCGCCGGACGGGAACTCGTGGTGTGGCGCGACCGGACGGGCGGCGTGCACGCCGGGCCGGGTGCCTGCCCGCACCTGGGCGCCGCGCTGGGCGACAGTGCGGTGGACGGCTGCGACCTGGTCTGCCGCTGGCACGGCATGCGGCTCGGCCCCGGGGGCACCCCGGCCTGGCGCACCCACCCGTGCCACGACGACGGCCTGCTGCTCTGGGTGCGGCTGGACCAGGCCGGCGGCGAGCAGGCCACCCCGGCACCGCCGCTGGTCCGGCGGCTGGAGCTGCGGACGTCGCTGACCGCCGTGCTGAGCGTCGCGGGCCGGTGCGAGCCGCAGGACGTGATCGCCAACCGCCTCGACCCGTGGCACGGCGCCTGGTTCCACCCGCACTCCTTCGGGGCCCTGACGGTCCTGGCGAGCCCGCCGGCGCAGCCGCCGGGCGGTTGGCCGCCGATGCGGACCGGTTCATCGTCCGGCTCGACTTCCGGCTCGGCCGGCAGCTGGCCGTGCCCGTCACCGCAGCCTTCACCGCGCCGGGGCCGCGCACCGTCGTCATGGAGATCATCGAGGGAGAGGGAGTCGGCAGCACCGTCGAAACGCACGCCACCCCGGTCTGCGCGCCAGGCGAGCCGGCCCGCACGATCGTCACCGAAGCCGTCGTGGCAGCCTCCGACCGGACCGGCTTCGCGCTCGCCCGCGCGCTGGCGCCCCTGACCCGGCCACTGATCCGGCGGGCCTGCGCGCGGCTCTGGCGCGACGACCTCGCCTACGCCGAGCGGCGCCACGCGCTGCGCGCCCGCCCCGACGGGGCCGCCAGGTGAACGGCGCCGACGCGCGCCCGGGGAGGGTGCCCGGGTGAGGAGCGTCGACATCGCGGTCATCGGAGCGGGCGCCGCCGGGCTCGCCTTCGCCCACCACCTGTGCGCCGTGCCCGGCGGTCCGAGCGTGGCCCTGGTCGAACCCGACCGCACCGATCCGCGCCGCCCCGGCCCGCGCACCTGGTGCTACTGGGAGACCGGTCCCGGGGCCTTCGACGACCTGCTGACCGCCAGCTGGGACCACGCCGACGTCTGGTCCGCGGACGGCCTGCGGACCCGCCACCCACTGGGACCGAGCCGGTACAAGATGCTGCGCTCTGATCACCTCGCCGACGCGGTCCTCGGCCGGCTGGCGCGCACGCCGGGCTCCGGCCGGGTCACCGGCACGGTCACCCGCGTGCGCACCCGGCCCGGCCACGCCGAAGTCACCGTCGAGCACGCCGGCGCCAGCAGCACGCTGCGCGCGGGCTGGGTGCTCGACTCCCGGCCGCGCCCGCAGCCCCCGGGCGGTCGGACGAACCTGGTGCAGCACTTCGAGGGCTGGTTCGTCCGCACCGAGCGGCCCGCCTTCGACCCCGCCGCACCACTACTCATGGACTTCCGCGTCCCGCAGCCACCCGGCACCGGCCTCGCCTTCGGCTACCTGCTGCCGCTGGACGACCGGAACGCGCTGGTCGAGTACACCGTCTTCGGCCGCGCGCCGTGGCCCCGGCCCGCCTACCACCAGCCCCTCGCCGCCTACCTGTGTGAGGTGCTGCGGGTCGGGGACTACCAGGTCACGGCGGTCGAGGCCGGCGCCGTGCCGATGACCGACGCCCCCCACCCCCGGGCCGACGGCGCCCGCCACCTGCGGATCGGCACCGCCGGCGGAGCCGTCCGCCCCGCCACCGGCTACAGCTTCGCCACCAGCCAGCGGCAGGCCCGCGCCACGGCCCGCGCGGTGGCCGCAGGCCGCCCACCCGTGCCGCCCAGGCCCTACCCCAGGCGCCACCTGCTGATGGACGCCGTCGTGCTGCGCGCCCTCGACCAGGGCCGAATCGGACCCGACTTCTTCACCCGCCTGTTCCGGGCCAACCGCACCGCGAACGTGCTGCGCTTCCTCGACGGCACCTCGAACCCCGCCCAGGAGCTGGCCGTCGGCCTGCGCAGCCCGCTGCGGCCGATGCTGCGCAGCTGCCTCGACCTCGCCCGGCACCACCTGGGCTCCGCCCGCGCGCAGACTGCCGACCCAGCCACGGAGGTACCGTGACCCGCCTGCCCACGGAGTCGCCGTGACCCGTCCGCTCCCGCCCGGTGCCCGTGACCGGCGGGCCGTCAAGTGGCCCGCCCCGCCAGGGCTCCCGCACGCCCAAGCCCCGGCGCCACGCGCGGCCGTGGTCGGCGGGGGCATCGCCGGGCTGGCCGCAGCCACCGCGCTGGCCGAACGCGGCGTCACCGTCGACCTGTACGAGCGGAACCCCCAGCTCGGCGGCCGGCTCGCCGGTTGGCCCACCGTGCTCGCGGACGGCACCACCGCCACGATGAACCGCGGCTTCCACGCCTTCTTCCGCCAGTACTACAACCTGCGTGCCCTGCTCAGACGCATCGACCCCGGCCTGGGTTTCCTCACCGCCCTGCCCGAATACCCGCTGCACAGCGGCACCGGACACACCGACAGCTTCCTGCGACTGCCCCGCACCCCACCCTGGAACGCGCTGGCCTTCGCGCTGCGCAGCCCCACCTTCCGCCTCCGCGACCTGGTCAGGATCGACGCCCGCGCCGCCCGCCCGCTGGGGAACGTGAGCGTGCCCGCCGTCTACGACACCCTCGACCACGTCAGCGCCGCCGACTTCCTCACCGCCGTGAACTTCCCCGGATCCGCCCGGCACCTGGCCTTCGAGGTCTTCTCCCGGAGCTTCTTCAGCGCGCCCGACACCCTGTCGGCGGCTGAACTCGCGCTGATGTTCCACATCTACTTCCTCGGATCATCCGAAGGACTGCTCTTCGACGTCGCCAACCGGCCGTTCCCCGAAGCGCTGTGGCACCCCCTCGCCGGACGGCTCGCGGCGCTGGGGGCGCGCATCCAACTGGCCACCGCCGTCGAGCGGGTGCTGCCGCGTGCCGACGGCCGTTTCGACGTCAGCACCGCCGACGGCGCCACCGCCACGGTCGACGCCGTCGTCCTCGCCACCGACACCGCCGGCTTGCGCACCCTCGCCCAACGCTCGGACCGGCTCGCCGACCCGGCCTGGCGCGCCGCCGCGGCCGGACTCCGGCAGGCGCCGCCCTTCCTGGTCAGCCGCTACTGGACCGCGACCGCCGTCCGGCCCGACCGCCCCGGCTTCCTCGGCACCAGCGGCCACGGACCGCTCGACAACGTCAGCGTCGTCAACCGGTGGGAGGACGAGGCCGCGGGCTGGGCGGCCCGCACCGGCGGATCGGTGGTCGAACTGCACGCCTACGCCGTCCCGCCCACCGCCGACCGGGCCGCGACCGAACGGGAGCTGCTGGCTCGCGTGCGCACCCTCTACCCAGAGCTCGCCGCCGCCCGGATCGTCGACACCCGGCACCTCTGGCAGAGGGACTGCCCGCACTTCGCCGTCGGCGGCTACCACCGGCGCCCCGGCGTGCGCACGCCCCACCCGCGCCTGGTGCTCGCCGGCGACGGCGTCCGCTGTCCGCTGCCGGCCGCGCTGATGGAGCGGGCCGCCACCACCGGCTTCCTCGCCGCCAACGCCCTGCTGACCACCTTCGGCATCCGGGGCCACGACCTGTGGTCCGTTCCCATCCGCGGCCGCACCCGCCCCCTGCGCGGCCTCTGCGGTGGCTGAACCAAACCACAATGGCGGTCCCGTCCGCGCCGTCCGTTTTCCGGTAACGGAGACCGGAAAGGCGCGGGACGGTGGGCCGCTGCCCGGCGGGACGGTGGGCCGCTGCCCGGCGGGACGGACGGTGGGCCGCTGCCCGGCGGGACGGTGGGCCGCTGCCCGGCGGGACGGCCGACGTCCGGTCCCGGCCGTTCGGCCCGGGACCCGAGGAGAGGTGGACCGATGGCACCCAGCGCACCCCCGACCCCGGCACGCGGTCCCGGTGGGAGCGGAGCGTCGAGCCGGCGCCGAACGGCAGGCGGCGGAGCAGTCCTTTCCCGGCGCCCGACCCGCCGGCCGGCCGCAAGGCCGCACCGGTGGACCAAGCGCCCCTGCGCACAACGGAACTGACCACCGTGCGCCCGCACGACGGAACTGATCACCGTGCGCCTGCTGCTGACCGCTGACACGCACATCCCGACCCGCGCCCGGTCCCTTCCCGGGCAGTTGCTGGACGCCGTGGAGGATGCCGATGTCGTCCTCCACGCAGGCGACTGGGTCGACACCGACACCCTCGACCTCCTGGAGCGCCGCGCCGCCCGGCTGATCGCCGTGCACGGCAACAACGACGGTCCGGCCCTGCGCGCCCGGCTCCCCCTGGTGGCGGAGGCCGAACTGGACGGGCTCCGTTTCACCGTGGTCCACGAGACCGGCCCCGCCCGGGGCCGCGAGCAACGCTGCGCGGCCCGCTTCCCGGAGACCGACGTGCTGGTCTTCGGGCACAGCCACATCCCCTGGGACAGTCGGAGTGGACGGCTGCGGCTGCTCAACCCTGGTTCCCCCACGGACCGCCGCCGCCAGCCGTTCGCCAGCTACCTGACGGCCCAACTGACCGGCGGCCGGCTCACCGACGTCCGACTCCACCCCCTGCCCCGCCGTTCCTGACCCGCCGGCACGCAGCCGAGCCGGTGAGCTCAGCGTCGCCGGCGACTACGCCCATTACCTGCCTGGATATCGGCGTGGATCCGGTCGCCTCCGGGGCCCGGTACAGCTCGGCCCGCAGCCACCAGCGCGCCGGTGGCAGGGCCGCCGATCGTCTCGTCGGAGGGCCCCTCGCCCATCTCCTGGTAGAACTCCACGCGCTGCGCCGGTGGCAGGGCCGCCGCGACGCCGTACTGGGTGCGGGCGATCGGCTGCCGGTCGTCGTGGTGGCCACGCACGGGTGCGGTGCTCACCGTGCCTCCGAAGGGTGCGCGCGACGGGCTCCGGGTACCGTCTCCACCCTCCCGACCGCTGCCGACACCGGCCTTCCCCTTCAGGCACAGCCCGCTGACCTCATCAGGGAGTGTCGCCGACCCAGTCCCAGCGCAGCGGATCCTGGGCGCGGGGCTCGTAGTGCGCGCGCCCGCCCGGGCCGTGTCGACCGATCTCGGTGAGCAGCGCGGCACCGTCGGCCAGCTCCTCGGTGCTCCAGCCGGTCACGTCAAGGAGCAGTCCGTCGAGCGGGCCGGCACAGAGTTCGCGGTAGACGTGCCCCGGCTGCGGGCCGGGATCGGGGTCGTCGTGGTCCGCTCCGTAGACCCTGCCCCGCATCAATGCCTCCTCGTCCATGCCGGTCAGCTTGCCGGCTGCCACCGACAGCCGTCCTCGTCGGCTGCGGTCCTCACCGTGTCTCGGCGTGTCCTGGGGAAGCCGGGCGCCGAACGTCCGCGGGTCGCCGGGGATGCACGTCTTGGGCACCAGGAAGGCACATGAGCTGAAGTGAATTCAATGCTGCCATTGATTCACGAGAGTTGACAGAGCGGAGTGCCGACGCCAGGCTGTAGGCCGGTTAGCAGCTCATCCGATCACCAATGAACGGAAGGTGCATCACCATGCGTAGCAGACTGAAGGGTTCCGCCGCCGTCCTGCTGACGGCGACACTTGCGCTCCTCGGGGTCTTCGGCTCGGTCACCACCGCACAGGCCGACCCCGGCCAGTGCAGCACCAGCTACAGCGGCTACTTGGGGTCCGCGAACTGTTCCGGAGTGCCCGCGGGCGAGATCTGGGAGGCTCAGGTCGGCTGCTTCTACCTTGACAGCTCTGGCTTCCCGGTCAGTTTCCAGGTGCTCGGGAACCAGGTGAACGGGAGCGGGACATCGACGGGGTTCTGCGGATACGGCACCTACGCGACGAAGAACATCTCGGAGATCGTCGTGAGCGGGCCACCGGTCTCGGGTCCGACGGGCCAGATCACGGGCCTGGCCGGCAAGTGCCTTGACGTCCAGAACGCGAACACGGCCAACGGCACCCAGGTCCAGCTCTACGACTGCAACGGTTCGGGCGCCCAGCAGTGGACGGTGGCCTCCGACGGTACGCTGCACGCCCTCGGGAAGTGCCTGGACGTGCGCAACGGTGGCACCGGCAATGGCACGGCGGTGCAGATCTACGACTGCAACAATTCCGGCGCCCAGCAGTGGAAGCCGCAGCCGAACGGCTCGATGGTGAACCCGCAGTCCGGCCGCTGCCTGGACGTGCGCAACGCCGGCACCGCCAACGGCACCCCGGTTCAGATCTACGACTGCAACAATTCCGGCGCCCAGCAGTGGAGCCTGCCCCACTGACGGCCTGACGCCCCGTCTCCACCCTTGCGGTCTTCCGCAGATGCGACCGGCTACCCGAGGCCGCCGGTTTGGCGGTGCCGGTGCGCGGGGCGGGGCGTTGCCGTTCCTGCGGGCGAGTCGGCGGGCGGCGTGCAGGTCGGTACCGGTGGCCGTGCCTCATCAGCGGCTCCCAGCGAGTTCGCGCTCGCGGCGGCGAGCGGCCAACTGCTCGCGCAGGCTGGTGCCCTCGGAGAGGTCCCCCATCCAGGCGGGGACCACTCCGAGGGCACTTCAGCGCCGTCGATCGTCGGGGCCCCGTGCAGTGCGGGCTGGTCCAGCAGCGGCGTGCACAGTCCGCACGGCAGCAGCCCGCTGGCTGCGGCTGCGCGGCCGCGCGACTCCAGCGGGAGAGAGGGCCTTACGTGATGGAGTCCTCCAACGGCGCGAATGCAGATTTCGTGTCCGCACACGACATGCGCTATAAACCCTGTGATCATCTTTCAGCTCAGCAGGAGTCGCGATGCGCAAGTCTCTCAAGGCAGTCATAGCGGGCGGTGCGGCCATGCTGGCCGTGTCGATGGGATCGGGTACGGCCTTCGCCGACACCGCCACCAACGCGCCGAAGTACGCGGACGTCACCGTGAACACCAACTACGGAGACTGCGAGGCCAACATCTCGCTGGTTGGCACGGACCAGGACTACGTCCAGAGCAACTTCTGGAACCACAACACAGGGGACACGTTCAACTGTCACTTCTGGATCCAGCGTGCCCAGAGGGACTCGTCCGGCAACTACGGCAAGTTTACGAGCCTCTACGGCAACCAGCCCATCTATCTCGGCCCGACCCCCGGCGGTGTCAACCTGTGGTCGACCGGGCAGTACTGGGACGGCCCGGGCTACCTCGCCGAGGCATGCTTCTACATGACCGACCTCACGGGCTGGACGGGTGCCACCCACTGCACCAACCCCATCTGACCCGGTCCATACCGTGTCTCGAGGCGGCCGCGAGATCGCGGCCGCCTCTTTGCGCTGACGGTCGGCAGCAGGTCCAGCTCGCCGACAACAACGCCCTCACCGGCGTCCGCTGGGTCCCGCGCCCGCCACCGCGCACCGGGTCCTCACCCGCTACAAGCTCGCCCGCCTCGCACACCTCGACCGGGCCACGGGCCGAACGATCCGACGCTACGAGCATGACGCACCCGGCGAGTTGGTCCACGTCGACATCAAGAAGCTCGGCAACATCCCCGATGCCGGCGGGCACCACGTACTCGGCCGCCAGGCCGGCCGCAAGACCCGCTCCGGCGTGGGCTACAGCTACCTGCACAACGCCGTCGACGACCACTCCCGGTCGACCTCGGCCGCGTCGAGGAAGCAGTGCTACTCCTCCAGCAGCGCCCGCAGCCCCAACCGGCGGTTCCGGCTCCGCACCCCGGGAGCGCTCCGGGCATGGACAGCGAGCACCAGGACCAGGCCGGCCCGGTCGACGAGGCGCGGGCCCGGGAGTCGACCGAGCAGCTGCGTGCGGAGACCGGCCCTGAGCAGCCGTCATCAAGGCCTCATAATCGCCTTCGGGGTCCTCAAGTAGGCCCCCGGACCTTACGCGATGTCAGCCCCCGCGCCGCGGTCGCGTCAGTGCTGCGGGGCGGACGGGTTCAGCACGGCGCCGAGGAGGCGGTTGGCGAGCGGGGTGGGGGCGCCGAAGTCGAGGCCGAGGTTGGAGACGGAGTAGACGGCGCGGATGGACAGGTCGCGGGTGGCGAACATGCCGTTGGCGTAGCCGTCGTCGTGGCCGGTCTTGCCCCAGAGCACCGTGCCGTTCGGCAGCGGGGTGGACATCAGGCCGGCGCCGAAGCAGGCCTGCTTGTTGCAGGAAGTGCCGCCGACGAACGGGACGAGCTTGCCCTCGTTGTCCTTGGGCAGGGTGAACAACTCGTTCTGCTGCGCGGCGGGCAGCAGGCGGCCCTGGAAGAGGGCGGTGAGAAAGTGGTCCAGGTCGGCGGGAGTGGAGATCATATTGGACGGGTCGCCGCCCTGCTCGCTGACGTCCACCGCCCGGCCGCTGTCGTCGGTCATGTAGCCGTGCAGGTAGGGGCGGGGCATCTGGGGGTCGTCCTCGGGCACCGAGGTCTGGTCGAGGTGCAGCGGTTGGAGGATGCGGTCGGTGACCTCGTCCTTGAATGAGTGGCCGGTGGTCTGTTCGATGAGCTTGGCCGCTATACGGAAGCCGAGGGAGTTGTACTCCTGCTTGGTGCCGGGGGCGAAGTGCGGGCCGGGCCACGGGCGGTCGGCCGGGCGCAGGGTGTCCTGGATGATCTCGTCGAAGGTCCGGTAGGTGTAGCGGTTGGCGATCGTGTCGTCGGCGCTGTCGGCGGGCTTGCCCTCGTCCACGTTCGGCAGGCCGCTGGTGTAGTTCACCAGCTCGCGGACGGTGATGGGGGCGAAGGTTTTGGGGAGCAGGCCCGGCATGTAGTGCTGGACGGTCTGGTCGAGGTCGATGCTGCCCTCGGCGGCGAGTTGGAGGATGACGGTGGTCTCGAAGACCTTGGAGATGCTGCCGGCGTGGAAGTGCGCGTTCTCCGGGATTTTTCGGCCGCTCTGGCTGTCGACGGTGGAGCCCTTCCACAGCCGGCCCGGTTCGGCGACCCGGGCGATCGCGCCGGTGGCGTCGTCGCCGGGGTGGGTCTGGATGGCGGCCTCCAATGCGGCGGGGTCCAGCGGCGGGAAGGCCGTCGTGGACCCGGCATCGGGACCGGAGCTGCCTTCGGCGAAGGCCTGGGTCCCCGAGGCGGCGGTGAGGCCGACGAGGGCGGAGCAGGCCAGCCCGAGAGCGGCGGCACGACGGGCGAGGGGCTTCATGTGACACTCCGTTGAAGGATCTGCGGTTGCGTCGGCCTCATGGCGACATGATCGATCTTGCTCCGCCACCACCCCTGGTGGGTATCGGGATCGCCCCTGAACCACCCCTGATCAGTTCCGCCTCCCGCCTCGGGGTGACCACCTATCAGGGCTGGACGCGGGCTGGACCAAGGCGTCGGCGCCGCCCTTCCGGACGACGCCCCCTCGACTGTCAGCGGCCAAGATCTTTTCCCCAGGTACGGCCAGTTGCCAGTCCCCGCCGGCGGCCAGTTCGGGCAGCACGCCAGAAGGCCGTGTCACAGACCGTGACGCCATGCCAAGGCTTTGCCTCACGTGGTGTTCGGACTCTTGATCGTCAGCGGCTTGAGATCGAGGATCGTGCAATGGCTATCGAAGCGCTGCTCTGGGACATGGACGGAACGTTGTTGGATACCACCGTGGTGGTGCCCGCAGCGTTCGTGAGGACGGTGCGGGCGCTGGGTGGGCGGTCCATCGACGAAGCCGAGGTGGTCGGCGCCTACTGGCGCGGCACACCCGAGGTCATCCTGGAGCACCTCGTCGGCCGGCGACTGGCCTCGGACGAGACGGACGTCTACTACCGGGAGCTGGAGAGCGCTGAGCCTGGGCTCTACCCCGGGGTGCGCGAAGTCTTCGATGTGTTGCGTTCCCAGGGGCGGGTCCGCGCGGTGTTCACCGGGGCCAGCACCCGGGCGGCCGCCATGCTGCTGAAGTCCGCGGGCCTGGAGGCCGATCTCGTCATCGGCGGGGACCAGGTTCACCGTCCTAAGCCGGCGCCCGACGGCATCCTGTTCGCCGCAGGCGAGCTCGGCACGGATACAACGCAACTGGCGTACGTCGGCGACTCGCCGCTGGACATTCGAGCCGCCAGAGCAGCGGGCAGCCACAGTGCTGCGGCCGGGTGGGGGCACATGTACGACGGGACCGAGCCCGCGGACTCGGTTCTGGCCGTTCCCCAGCAGGCGCTGGACCTTCTGGCGATGCGCGCACTCAGCTGAGGCACTCCGCTCCGGCACCGCGGCCTTAGGGTATCGCTCGCCCACTCGTCGGCACGGAGTTCATAGGTGGACATCTGCCGTGACCACCGCGTCTGGCACAGATCACCGACATGGCCCCGATCTTTGGCTACGGACGGTGATTCGCGTACGGCCAGATGACTCCCCGTCAGATGGCCGTCGGTGGGGAATCTGAACTGGCCACTAACATCGACTCGAACGAGCACGACGAATACCTGGGCACGATGACCCGCACCTGCCCGCACTGCCCCGCGCGGCCAACCTCACCGGGTGCGGATCTGGATCGCGCCGCACACGGCCTCGGTGATCCGGGTGTCGCCTCTTCTGGCTGGGGCGACGTGCCGCTCGGCGGGCAGCGTCGTCCTGACAGCGACGCGCGCAGGCGTGGGCCTTGAGGCCGACCTCAGCGTCCGGCGAGGGTGTCGAACCACGTGCGGATGAGGGGGTAGGAGGCCAGCGCCGAGCCGTTGTGGTCGGCGGCACCCGCGTCCACCACCGGCGCGTCGACCCCGGCGCCCGCCAACTGTGCCTTGCAGCTGAGGGTGTTGGCGGGTGCTACGTCCCGGTCGCCGTTTGCGTCGTAGAGCTGGACCGGCACCTGCGGGGCCCACTGGCAGACGCTGTCCGCCACCCGGAACATCTGCGCGAACTTGCCGGTCGGGTGCTGGAGTTGCTGCAGGAAGGCGGGAGTGAAGAGCTGCTGCAGACTGTCCGGGAGGGCGGCGGCCACCTGCTCGTCGGTGTGCTCGCCGTCGAACAGGTCGGTCACGGTGCGGTCGTAGGGCGCCTGGAAGGCCTCGGCCGGCGAGCCGTAGAGCGGGTGCAGCCGGTTCCATGCGATCACCAGGTCGGCGGCGTAGAACGTGGCGTCCGTGCCGAGCAGTTGGCCGCCGAGGGCGGCCGGGAGCTCGCTGCCCGTCAGGTCGTACGGTCCGCTCACCGGGGCCAGTGCGGTCAGCCGGTAGCCGGGGACCTGCCCATGCTGCAACGCCCGCCCGATGCTCATCGCGGCCGCCCCGCCCTCGGAGAAGCCGGTCACCAGCACCCGGCCGTCGGCGCGCATGCCGTGCCGGGCCTCGACCTCTCGGGCGGCGACCAGCAGGTCGGTCGAGGCCGTGGTCTCCGAGGGCGCGTCCAGGTACGGGTGGGTGCCGGGCCCGACGCCCAGCCCCAGGTAGTCCGGCGCCACCGCGGCGAAGCCGTCCCCGGCGAACATCACCGCCGCCGCGCGGTTGGGCCCGTCCGCCACCGAGGGGGCCTCACCTCGGTAGGCCATGGTGCCGTGCGCGTACTCGACGGTGGTCAGTGCGCGCGGCCCCGGATCGCGCGGGAGCGCCACCAGCCCGCTCGCAGTGGTGGGCCGCCCGTCTGGGGTGACCGTCCGGTAGACCACCCGCTCCAGCTCGACCCCGCCCCGTTCGGCCGGGGTGACGAAGCCGGCGTCCCGGACACTGGTGGTGGCCTGCTGGGCGTCCAGTGCGGCAAGCGGGGTGTCCGAGACCACGGCGCCGCGGTGTGCCCGGCCGGCGCCCAGGTCGACCGCCGTCGCGGTGGCGCTGCCGGCCCCGGCGGTCAGGCAGAGGACGACGGCGGCTGCGGACAGCCGCAGGGTGGTGCGGCGGTGCGACTGCTGCTTCGGCATCGGGTTGGTCATCGAAGTCTTCCCTCGTTCGGTCGCGCTCCCGGGAGCTTCCCGGTGCCCCCAACACTTCCAGCGCGGCGGCCCGGGAACGATGGAGCTGCCGGGCGTACTGGGGGTGGGGAGAACCCCCGGTACGCCCGGGGGCGAACAGGGACCTCAGGTGTCGAGCGAGGCGAATCCGGAGCGCCAGAAGGCGAGCGGCTGGCGGTTGAGTTCCTTCAGCGCCCGGGGAGTTGTCCGCTCCGTGCTCCCAGGGCCGTCGGGTCCTTGACGGCGCTTCTGGCGCAAGGACGCACGACAACCCAGCACTCGCTCGTGAAATCAGCGAGGTTGCGCAGCGGGCCCGCCCCGCAGTCAGGGACTTCCTGGTGAGTGACACAGGAAACGCCATGCTCACACCCGAGTGGGACTTCTCCTCCGACAGCGAGCCTCTTGTCCGCTCTGGAAATGCTTCGAGGCGGAGCTGACCGCCCGTCCAGGACGGGCCACATCAGTCGAACGGCAGCTCAAGCACCACCCGATGGCCACCACCGCCCACTGCCCGCCCACGGCTCGACCCTTGGCTCACTTCCGTGCAGCGGGTAGCCGCAACCGCCGGCTTCGCGGGGCGTTATCCCGGTGAGCTCCATCAACGCGCCAACCAGACACCGGGAGAACCCGACACCATGAAGATCACTGCCCGCAGTGCCCTGCTGGCCTGCGCCCCGCTGCTCGCCGCCGTACCGCTGTTCGCCGGCGCCTCGGCCCACGCCAACTCCACCGCACCCACGACCGATGCCACATGCGTGCTCAACGCCCACGGCGTCTTCGCCACCGCAGTCGATCCAGGGGGCGTCAACCTCCCGCTGGCCGACACGCTGGTCATGACCGGAACCGTGACATGTGTGGACACTGCCCACGCGCCCGTGGCCGCCGGAACCTTCCAACGCACCGTCACCATGCCCGGCACGGAGTGCACCGGAGACGAACACGGGGACACGTCCACCACGACCATCCACTGGACCGACGGAACCACCTCCACCTTCAGGTTCGACAAGACCGACGTCGTGAAAGTGAACGGCACCGCCTCACTGGTCGTCAGCGGCACCGTCACCGCCGACAGCACGCGCTTCGCCAACGACACCATCAACGCCGTGGGCACCAGCTCCGGCACCGGCTGCGGCACCCCGGCAGGCGAGACCGCCCTCGACTCCACCCTCGTCCTCCGCCTCACCCACTGAACAACACCGCCGACCGGTGCACAGCCGCACGTGAAGGAAGAACCGACATGACCCTCACCCCGCCCGAACCGCGGGCAACCGCGACGGCCACCCCCACAACCCCGAAGGCCCGCATCTACGCGATGCTGGACACCGACGGAGACGGAACCGCCTCCAGGCACGACTACTTCGTCCGGATCGAACGAGCCCGGCAGGCCACCGGGCGTGCGCAGGACGATCCCCTGGTCATCGCCGCACAGACCGCGGGCGAACGGGCCTGGGCCGCGATGGACGCCAACGGCGACGGTGTGATGACCTACGAGGAGTACACGGCGTGGGTGGACGGGGACAAGTTCGACAACGTCTGCCGGTACGCCCTCGCGGCCCTGTTCGACCTCGCCGACGCCGACCAGGACGGCGAGCTCCAGCGGTCCGAGTTCACCATGCTGCGCCAGGCACTGGGCAATCCGACCGACAACGCCGACGCGGCCTTCGACGCACTGGACACCAACGGCGACGGCCGGGTCAGCCGCAGCGAATACCTGGCGGCCATCCGAGCGTACGTCACCGGCGACGACTCCCCCATGGGTGAAGCCTTGTACTGACCTTCACACCCGACAGGCCATACGGCACCGCCACGGCGGCCGGGTGCTGCCGCCTTCATCGTCGCCACGGCACCACCCCGGCCGAGGCCGGCTGTGAAGAGGCGGCGCTGTCGACAGAGTTGCGCGGCACAGCCGGAAGTCACCGGCAGGGCCGCGCGGCGAGACGACAGCAGACCCTGGGTCCTGGCGGCCCGTCAGGGCTGGCTGCGGTGCGCCCCGGGACGGGCCGGCGAGGCCTGCTCGCTGCTGCGCAGTGCGAGGGTGGTGGTGCGGGTCCGCTGCGGCCTGCTCAGGACTTCGCGCAGCGCGGCGAGAAGCGCGCCGCCGCCTTCAGCAGGCGGCCCTGAAAGGCAACCTCCGGCGGCAGAGGTCAGCGCAACCCCGAGTAGCAACGCCCAGTAGCACCCTGCAGTGGCAACCGGCGCGTGCGCCTCCGCACGATGGTTGGCACCTTTGCACGCTGGTTGGCCGGCCCGGCGGATCGGGTGGCTATCGATGTCCGTCTCGTTCACCGAACACCGTGGCTGCTCGAGCCAGGAGGTCGTCATGAGAGTCGTTTTCGTACACGGAGCATGCGTCAAGGACGGATCGTGGTGGTGGCACCGCGCCGCTGAGCTGCTGGCCGAGCGGGACGTCGCCAGCGAGGCGCCCGCCCTGCCGAGTTGCGGCGAGACAGGCGAGCCCACAAGCCTGCAAGGCCCGGGACTGGCGGAGGACGTCGCGGCGGTCCGGCGGGTGCTGACGGCGAGCGACGAGCCGACCGTCGTGGTCGCCCACAGCTACGGAGGCATCGTCACCGCGGAAGCAGCGGCCGGCGTCGAAGCCGTGCGTCATCTGCTGCTCGTGTCCAGCTACCTGCCCGAGGTCGGGCAGAGCCTCTCCTCGTTCGGCGGCCGGGAGCCCGCCCCTTTCCTCGACTTCGATCCCGGGGGTGGCACGTTCACCGTCCGGCCGGATGCCCTGGCCCAGACGTTCCTCCAGGACTGCGGTCCGGACATCCAGCGACAGGCCATGGCCAAAACGGCCCGGCAAAGCCTGGCGGTCCTCGGGCAGCCGGTGCAGTCGGCGGCCTGGCAGCACGTGCCCACGACGTACCTCGTCTGCGCGCAGGACCGGGGCACCCCCGCCGAGCTGCAACGCGAGTTCGCCGGCCGGGCAGGCAGTGTCGTGGAGCTCAACACCGGCCACCACCCGTTCCTGTCCCAGCCGGCCGCGGTCCGCGACCTCGTGCTGAGTTTGTGACGGCGAGCGGCAACAACACCGCCCCGGAGCAGAGCGTCACCCGGTTCAAGCGCAGCGGCGATCGAGCGTGTGCAGCAGGTGGGCAGCGGGTACTGCTGGTACACCCTTCGCTGGTGACTCGCCGCGCCCGCCGAAAGCGGGTTTCCTGGATCACGTGGCGCTCTGCGGCCGGGCCCCGACCGCCCGGTTGCGAAGCCCCGCGCCCGACCCGCACTCGGCGGTGGCCGGCCCGTCCGGCTGTCCGCCCCGGAACGCGAAGGAACCCCTCATGCGCGGTGCAGTGATCCACGCCCCCGGCGACGTCCGCTTCGAGACGCTGGACGACCCGAAGATCCTCAAGCCCACGGACGCGATCATCCGCACGGCGGTGACCTGTGTCTGCGGCTCCGACCTGTGGCCCTACCGCGGGGCGGAGCCGATCGGCGACCCGCACCCGATGGGTCACGAGTACGTCGGCCTCGTGGAGGAGGTCGGCTCGGAGGTGACCGGTCTGCGGCCGGGCCAGTTCGTGGTCGGATCGTTCGCCACGTCCGACAACACCTGCCCGAACTGCTTGAACGGCTTCCCGTCGAACTGCCTGCACCGGGAGTTCATGTCCACCTGCCAGGCCGAGTACGTTCGGATCCCGAACGCAGCCGGCACTCTGGTCGCCCTCGACGAGGTGCCCGGCGAGGAGCTGTGGCCGAACCTGCTGGCGAACTCGGACGTGATGGGCACCGGCTGGTGGGCCGCCGACGCCGCCCAGGTGCGGCCCGGGTCGACCGCGGTGGTGGTCGGGGACGGGGCGGTCGGCCTGTGCGCGGTGATCGCCGCGAAGGAGATGGGCGCGGAGCGGATCATCGCGATGTCCCGGCACGAGGCCCGGCAGGAGCTCGCCCGGGAGTTCGGCGCGACCGACATCGTCACCGAGCGCGGTGAGGAGGGCGTCGCCCGGGTCAAGGAGCTGACCGGCGGCATCGGCGCGGACAGCGTACTGGAGTGCGTCGGCACCGCACAGGCGATGCAGCAGGCCCTGCGTTCGGCCCGCCCGGGTGGCGGCGTCGGCTTCGTCGGCGTTCCGCACGAGGTCGCCATCGACGGCCAGGAGCTGTTCTTCTCCCACGTCGGTCTGCGCGGGGGCCCCGCCCCGGTGCGGCGCTACCTGCCCGACCTGATCGAGCGCGTCCTGTCGGGCGGGATCGACCCGGGCAAGGTCTTCGACCTCACGCTGCCGCTCGCCGAGGTCGCCGAGGGCTACCGAGCGATGGACGAGCGCCGCGCCATCAAGGCCCTCCTCAAGCCCTGACGGCGCCGGGCCATGGCCAACCCGTCGGAGACCGGCGTCGTCCAGGTCACCACCTGTCGGTGCGTCAGGGGGCTGGTCGCAGCTCGCCGAGGTGGTGGACCGGTTCGGCTGTGGCGACCTGGTTCAGTAGGTAGAGGAGACGGTTGGCGGTGCCGGGTGGAGTGGGGATGCGGTGGTGGCCGGTGGCGGGGTCGACGTCGGCCCGCCACCGGGTCACGGTCGTATTCAGGTGCTGCACCCGCTGGTGGTCGGTCGGCAGGATCGGCTCGTGCTGGACCTTCAAGCGGCGCAGCGCGTCGTGGAGCGGGGTGAGTTCGTCGTCCCACAGCAGCACGGTGCGCGTCGCGAGCCGGTCGCCCAGGTCGGCGATGGCCGGGCCGGGCGCGACCGCGTCGGCGGGGGCGCCCGGGGTGCGGGGGCCGGTCAGGCGCAGCGTGCGGTCGTAGAGGGTGGCGCCGGTGCGGTCGAGGGCGGTGATGTGGGCGGCGACCGGCGGGCGTGCCTTGCCGGTGGCGGGGTCGGCGGGGCGGTGGGTGTAGGTGACGGCGAGGACGGCCAGGCGCTGGTCGGCGAGAAGGCGGGCGGCGCGCTCGCGGGCTTGGGTGGCCTGGGCGGTGGCCTGCTTCTGGGCTCGGCGCAGCTGGTGGATGTGGGCGCAGGTGCGGCACAGCAGCCGGCCGTCGACCTGGGCACACGGGGTCTCGGGGTGGGCGCCGCACTGCTCGCAGACGCGGGTGCCGGGAGTGCGGCGGGCGGCGGCCGCGGCGAGCTGCGAGGTCGTGGCCGAGCTGGGCACGGACTCGCGGATGTCGTACAGGTCGAAGGTGCCCCTGCGGCCCGAAGGACCCTTGGCGGTGATGCGGGCGCGCACCGGGCCGCCGGGCCGGCGGGGCAGGTCGAGGTCGGCGAGCTGGGTCTTGGTGACCAGGTGGGCGGGCAGGTCGCCCCACCCGGTGTAGGACGGGACTGGTTTCGTGGAATCCAACGTGGTCATGGTGCCTCTCCCCTGTTCTCGGCGGCGGTCAGCCGACCGCGGTCTCGGCGTGCCGCTGGAGCGCGTCCAGGAGCGCGGCCTGCTGATCCGTCAGCTTCCCGTCGCTACGGGCCTTTGCCTGCTTGCGCAGCCAGCTGCCGGGCCGGAACGCCGGGTCTGCGCCGAGGCCGGTCCGGTTCGCCGGGCCGGTCAGCGTTCCGCCGGCGGCGAGGTAGGCGAGCAGGCGCCGGTACGACCTGTTCCAGTCGGGCTCCAGCCGCCACAACTCGTCCAGCGCGTCGAGCTTCGCCACCTGGTCCTTGGTGAGTCTGTCGGCCCTGCGCTGGCGGCGCATCCACGCCCCCACGGCGTAGTCGTCCAGCTTCACGGTGGCGGGGATCGCCAGGTGCCCGTGCTGCTGGTGGAAGGCCTTCGCGTAGGCGTAGCCGCGTTCCCAGGCGTTGGCGTTCTTCGACCAGATCATGCCGAGCGCGTCCAGCTCGCTGACCCGGGCCGGGTCGAGCAGGCCCTGGCCGTGCAGATGGCGCTGGCGGGTGAGCCAGGAGATCAGCTCCGCGTGCTTGTCACGGTCGGTGGGGTCGAGGTGGCCGTGCTGGAGGTGGAACACTGCCGCGACCGCGTGCATCCGCTGCCACTCGACCGCGCGGGGGTTGAGGACGCGGAGCTTGACGGTCTGGAGGATCTGCGCGGCGTGCCGGCGGGCGTTGATCCGCAGCCACTCGATCGGCGACTCCACCGCCACCGGCGGCCGCTCGCCCTCCCCGACTTCGGCGGCCTCGCCCTCGGCGGGCTGGGTCGCGGTGGTGTGCGCGGTGCCCTGGGACCGCTTGCTGCGCAGCTCGGTGATCCGGCCGACCACCCGGGCGTCGTGCGCCGCCAGCGCTCGCAGGACCCGCCAGATCGTGCGGAAGCTGGACGCCTCGATCTCCGCGTCGGCCTCCGCCTTCACGGCCTCACCGGCGTCGTGGACCTCGGCCGGGTCGGCGGTGGTGGTGTCGTCGCCGACCGTCGGGCTGGGGAGGTAGACGGGGATGATGATCCAGGAGACCTTGCCCTGACGGTAGGACTGGCGCAGGGCGCGGCCGATGGCCTGGACGATGTCGATGATGCTCGACTTGGGATCGGCGAAGACGATCGAATCCACCGCCGCGATGTCGATCCCCTCTGACAGGAGGCGGGAGTTGGCGAGGATGCCGCACTCCTCGCCGTCCTCGCCGGTGTGGGCTGCGAAGTCGGCGAAGGCCTGGCGGCGGTCCCTGAGGCGGTCCGTTCCCGCGACGGCACTGGCCCACAGCCGCTCCGGCCGGTCCTGGTCGTTCAACAACTCGGCCGCCTGGAGCAGGTCGCCGGCGAACGCGCGCGCCCCCGCGATCCGGGAGTGGAAGGTGATCACCCGGCGCAGGCCCAGGTCGGCGACGGCGCGCAGCACCGCGATCTGCAGGGCCAGGCGCAGCAGGTCCTCGTTGGAGCGTTGGGAGCGCAGGTCGGCGACGGCGGGGAGGTTGAGCAGTTCCCGCAGGTCCTCGTCCGTCACCACCGGGACCAGCACGCGGTAGTCGGCGAGGTAGCCGTGCTCGATCCCCTCGCCCAGCGACCAGCGGTAGACGGTCTTGCCGTAGACGTTCTCGTCGTCCATCGAGCAGATGACGGTGCCTTCGGCGACGTCGGCCACCTCGTGCGGCACCCGGGCTTCGTCGACGATCCGGGGGGTGGCGGTGAAGTACAGCCGGCGCGCGGCGGGGACCTGGTCGTCGGTGTGCACGGCCGCCCACGGCTTGCCGTCGCTACCGGCGGTGCGGTGCGCCTCGTCGACCACAACCACGTCCCAGGCCCGCAGGCCGAACAACCGGTGCGCCTGGACGATGCGCTCCAGCGAGGCGTAGGTGGCGTACACGGTCACCGGGTGGCCGTCCGGGGCACCGTTGACCAGGTCGGTCAGGGCGGCGGCCTGCGTGGTCACGGCCGCGTCGATCCGGCCGCCGGCTTCCGCGCTCTCCAGCGCCTCCTCCCGCGAGCACGCCGCCACCGCCAGGCCCCGGCGCCCGCCCTTCGTCGACCACGCTTCGGCGGTCTGCTCCAGCAGCTCGATCGTCGGCACCAGCACCAGCACCCGTCCCTTCGCCGCCAGACGCCGGGCGCAGGCGGCGGCGATGAGGGTCTTGCCGGAGCCGGTCGCGGCGACCACCGTCGCCCGGCCGCCGTCCTTCACCTCGCGCACCGCTGCGGCGACGGCGTCCCTCTGGAATCCGTGCAGCGGCAGTACGCCGCGGAGCGGCTTGGCCGGAGCGGGCAGGCCGGGTTCGATCATGCGCAGCGCCACCGGGTTCGCGGCGGCGGGGCTCACGGCGTCGGTCCTTGGGGCACCCAGCCGCGGACCTCCAGGAATGCGATGTCCGCGTCCTCGACGGCGCGGCCGGTCTCCACCAGCCAGGCCTTCATCGCTTCGGTGACGTCACCGTGGTGGTCCGCCACGCGCTGGGACCACTCGGCGGCGTCGAATCCGCCGGTCGAGCTGGAGCCGTAGGTGCGTTCTTCGGTGCCGTCCGCGCGGGGGATGAATCCGCGGCGCATACCCGGGGAGTCCTGCGCCGAGCCGGCCGACATCGTGAACTGGTCGGCCTTCATCCGGACCGTGAACGCGAGGCGGCCGCCGGCTCGGCCGGTCTCGTGCACGACCGGGGCGAGGTGGCTCGCCCCGGACTTGATGGCCTGCTTCCCGGCGCGGCCGGCCATCGACTCGCCAGGCGTGCCGATCGTATCCTTGCCCCGCACCCGCGCCTTCTGCCCGGTTCTGGTGCGGCGGCGGGTGGTGTTCGCCTCCGCGATGCCAGCCAGCGCCTCGGTGTCGCGCTCGCCGCCGCGCACCGCACGGACCATCTGGCGCAGTGCGCCGACGAACGCGGCGCCCTTGCCCTTGGTGAAGAACTGCGAGACGAGCGAGGCGTCGCGGCCGAGCATCTTGGCGACCTGCCGCTTGGTGTAGCCCTCGTCGATCAACTCCTGAGTCAGACGCGCGGCCTCGTTCGGCGTGTTCGGGTCGGCCGGGCTCACTGGTCAGCTCCCTTTTCGGTGGCTGCGAGTTCGGCACGGCCCAGGCCGCGCAGCTTGAGGTACTGCTCCTGGCTGGTCGGGTGCTCGACGGGACCGGTGAGGTGGCCCTTGAGGAGGTAGTCGCCGACCTCGCCCCGGTAGGGCCAGGGCTGGCGCTCGGTCAGCGCGATGCCGTCGGTGCCGAAGTACACGACCGTGCCCGGCCTGGCGTGGAGGGCCCCGGCGTAGCCGATGACCTCCTTGCCCTGCCGGTACTTCGTGTCCAGTAGCGCCGCCCGCGCGCCGGACCACACGTAGGCGGCCCACTCGGGGTGCGCATACGGGTCGCGGGAGAAGCCGGTCTGCCGCTGCCAGGTCACCACCGCGTCGTCCTGGCCGAGGATCTCCACCCCGGCCGGCAGCGCCTCGCCGACGGGCGTGGTGCCGGAGACCAGGCGCGGGCGCTGCGCGAACCCGCCCAGGCCGAACAGCAGCACGGAGCGGACGGCGCGGGAGGCGAGGTAGGCCGCCTGGCGCTGGCGCTCGTCGCCGTGCATGCGGGAGAGGTTGGTCAGGTCCGCCCACGCGGCCTTCAACCGCTTGCCCCACTCGTCCAGGGGCTTGCCGTCCTCCCACAGCAGGCCGCTCAGGATCTCGATCCGCCACGGCATCAGGTGGTTGGACAGGGCCAGGTGGACCTCCGCACCGCCCGCCCAGGTGGTGAAGGTGGCGCCCGGCTCGGACGGGTAGACCCAGGCGCGGTCACCGGTGACGGGGGCGGGGAGCAGGCCGACGTGGTTCCAGCCGGACGGGACGGTCACCTTGATGTTCCAGTGCGAGCAGCTCATCAGGGCCTTGGTCTGCTCGGCCTCCGTCATCGCGGCGAACGCCCGCGCGGTGATGCGGCGCGGCGTGCCGACCGGCGACTTCCACAGGTGCTTGGCGTAGGCGAAGGTGCGGTCGTACTCCACCAGCGCGGGCAGCTGCTCCGGAACGCGCGGCGGCAGGATCAGCTCGGTGCGGCCCTGACCACCCGTCGCGTGCAGCAGACCCCGCAACTCCTCGGACAGGACCGGGTAGCCGCCGGCCCACTTGCCGGTGGTCGGGACGGTTCGCGACCACAGGTCACGGCCGGTCTGCGACGGCGAGCCCATGAGCACCGCGTCGTCCCAGTGCCGGCGCAGCGCCTGCCACAGCAGCGTGAACGCCTGGCGGCAGGTGACGACATCGGCGCCGTCCGGGTCGAACCACTCCCCCATGCTGCGGATCTCGGTGCTGCCGCCGTCCGGGGCGGCGGACGGGGCGTAGCGGCCGACCGGCTGGCGCTGGTGCACGAAGTGCCCCGCCAACTTGTCCCGGCCCGAGCCCACGGCGGTGGTCCACCGCTCGGACGGGGTGTTGAGCCAGGCCGCGACCGCGTCCTTGAGCGTGGAGTAGCGCTCGGCGCCGTCGTGCCAGGGGGCGCCGGCGGTGATGTAGATCCGCTCTGTTCCCGGCGCGGTGGCCAGGACGGCGTCCAGGATCTCGGCCGGGGTGCGGGAGCCGAGGTCGACCCGGATCGTCTGGTCGCGCACCGCGAGCACACCGGCCGCCGCGTCCAGGAAGACGGTGCTGCGGGCCTGCTGGACGAAGTTCGGCCGCTTGGAGACCAGGCCCGTGGTGACGGCCTCGAACCGCGCACCCGCCGGGCCTTCAGGGAGGGTGGGCAGCTCACGCGGACCGGCCTCGGCCACCGGACGCACCGGGGCGGCGACCGGAGCGACCGACACGGCCACCGCCTCGGCCGGCGCAGCAACGGCGGGGGCGGGCTGCTCGGCGACGGCCCGGCCCCCGACGTCGGCCGGGGGTGGCTGCTCGATGACGGCGGGCCGGGGCAGCGTCGGGGCGACCGCGGTGGCGGGCTCGACGACCGGCTCGGCCTTGGGCGCCTCGACGGGCGCGGGCGCGGCGGTCTGGTCGTCGGCCTTGGCGGTACGGGCCGCGGCCGGGGTCGGGTCCAGCAGCGGGGCGATCCGCACGACGTCACCGACCGACAGCCCGGCGGCCTTCGCGATGGCCGGCGCCTGGGCGCCCTCGTACCCCGCGAGCCCGGCCACGCGGCGCGAACGCCGGGCGGTGAGCTTGTCCAGCTCCTTCTGCGCGGCGGCGACGACCTTCTCGGCAGCCGTGATCTCGGTGCGCAGCTCGCGCAGACCGGCGAGCTCGGCGGTGTACGCCTTGCGGTCCATCAGGATGTCACGCCCCTTCCGCGGTGGTGGCGTCTGCGTCGGCGTCGAGGGGGCGGGCCTGACGGGCCAGGGTGAGCCAGCCGGCCGGGCCCCGGGTGCCGTGGAGGTCGGCCAGACCGGCGAGCAGGAAGGCGTAGGCACCGCGCTTGGGGGCCCGCGGCTGGGCGGTGCCGTTCTCCCACTTGGCGAACGTCTCCCGCCGGGTACTGAGGGCTTCGGCCACCTCGACCTGGGTCAGGCCGGCCGCCTTGCGCAACCGCTCCCGCTCGGCCGGCTCCGGCAGGTCGCCACCGTTCCGGGCCTTGGCCAGCAGCGCGTCCACCGCCGCGAACAGCTCAGACATCACATACCTCCTGCGCTGGATGGTAACAGATGCACCGCTTGATACGCAACGTTTTCAAGCACACAAGCATCTCATTCATGACCGCATATGGTGCTCGTGTGGCCTCCCGGTCAGTCCCGATCCGCCGGCATCCGGGTCCCGGTGAGCGGCTCGAAGAACGGCGGGACCGACTGGGCGACCGGGTGGCAGCCGCGCAGGGGTCGGGGCGGTGCGGCATGCCGGGTGGTTGGTCATGGCCGTGTGACCACCGGGAGGCCCGCCCACCCGGCCGGCCACCCGTTCGGGCGGGAGCCGGGGTCAGGGTGGGGCGGTGGCAGCGGGAGGCGGTCAGTGACTGATGTGCAGGGCGCAGATGTCGTCGCGGCGGGCGTGCGGTTCGACGAGGGTGTCCAGGAGCCCGTCCAGGAAGCGGGGGCTGTCGGTGTGGGCCGTCGCGGTGCGGGCCAGGCGGGCAAGGCCCTCGTCGATGGACTCGCCCGGGTTCTCGATCAGGCCGTCGGTGTAGAGCAGCAGGTGGTCGCCGGGCAGCAGGTCGAGACTGGACGCCTCGTAGACGGGAGCGGTCGTGGCACCCAGGAGGATGCCCTGGGGGGAGGGGAGGTAGCGGGCGCGGCCGTGGCGCAGGAGCAGGGGCGGCAGGTGGCCGGCCTGTACCCAGGTGAGCCGGGAGGCGGCGGGTTGGTAGCGAGCCATGATCATTGTGGCTGTGCTGGAGTGCCGCTCGATGGTGTGGAGCAGGAGGGTGTTGAGGCGGGCGAGGATGGTGGGCAGCGGCGTTCCGGTGATGGCCATGCCTTTGGCGGTGAAGCGCAGCAGGGCCATGGTGGCCACCGCGTCCAGTCCGTGGCCGGCGACGTCTCCGACGACGAGCAGGGCGCTTTCGTCGGGCAGTTCGATGGCGCTGTACCAGTCGCCCCCGAGGTTGAGGCCTTCCTGCGCGGGCCGGTAGGCGACGTCCACAGTGAGGTCCGCCAGGTGCAGCACCCGCTGCGGCACCGGGAGCAGGGTGTCCTGCAGGTGGGCGGCGAGGTTGCGCTCGGCCGCCAGCAGGCTTTGCTGGGCGAGCGCGCTTTGCCGGTGTTCCAGTAGTTGCTGTTCGGTGTGCTTGGCGTCGGTGAGGTCCTGGAAGAGGCCGTGGACCTCGACCGGGTAGCCGTGGGCATCGGTTTCGGCCTCCGCGATGATCCTCACGTGCCGCACCCGCCCTTGGGGCAGACGGACGCGGAACGTGTCGTCGATCGGCTCACCACCCTCCAGCAGGCGCCGGACGGCGTCCTCCAGGCGGGCGCGGTCCGGGCCGACGGCATGGGTGGCCAGCTCCTCCAGCGTCATCGGTCCCAGCGACCGGTCCCGGTCGAAGATCGAGTACACCTCGCTGGACCAGGTGATCTCGCCGCGGACCAGGTCGCGGTCCACCCAGCCCATCCGGCCCAGGTGCTGCATGAGCGCCAGTCTGCGCCGCTCGCGCTCTCCGCGGTCCAGGCGCGCCCAGGACACGACCAGTCCCTGCAGGCAGGGCACCGCCCGCACCGCGAACCGGGACAGGCGCGGGACACCCGCGGCGACCTCCTCGTAGTCCAGCTCGCCCTCGTAGCAGACGCCGGTCGTCAACGCCTTCAGAAAGCCCTGCCACAGACCGGTACCGGCGACTCCCGGATACGTCTGGAGGATGCTCCGCCCCACCAGCTCCCGGCCACGGCGCCCGGCGATGTCGACCACGTCGGGCGAGGCGGCCGTGAACCGGAAGTCCGCCAGCTCCCCTCGCGGCCCGACGACCGGCTGGAGGAAGACCACCGAACCGGAAAGGCCGCCGAGGACCTCCCGGACCACAGACCCCGCCAGACCCTCCGGCCCGTCGGCGGCACCTTCTGCGGGCTGGGGGCGCGACAGGCCGCCCCGTGGTGCCTGCGGATACTCGCGCTCGGTCATGCAACGAGCATGTCACGTCGCCAACGCCCGCGAACCACCACCCGGGACGAACCCCTTGATGGGGAGGTCTGCACGGCCGAGCGTCTCACCCCGCGCGGCGCTCAGTGTCCCCGGCGACGGCGTTCCAGCGCCGGTCGGCGGACCGGATGGTGTGACCAAGATGAGTCGTGCTCGATTACTAGAAGCCTTGTCCTTGGGGACAGTACAGTCAACATGACTGCCACTCATGTCAGTTGAGCCCTGAACGCGCCTGGGCGGTGCAAGGGCACCGCCATCCTCGGAAAGCGGGAGAGCGCCCCATGAGCAGTAGGCTTCTCAG
The DNA here is from genome assembly GCF_020907985.1 of Kitasatospora humi. GTDB lineage: Bacteria > Actinomycetota > Actinomycetes > Streptomycetales > Streptomycetaceae > Kitasatospora > Kitasatospora humi. The sequence goes on from NZ_JAJJPA010000044.1 coordinate 47,973, forward strand.
CGTCACCGTCCTCGCCGCCACGGCCTTCACCCTGGGCACTGTCAGCGCCCCGGCCGACGCCGCACCCCACGGCAGCGCACCGCCCGTGGCCGCCGCGCCCGGGCACGGCGGCAGCGGGCGGCTCGCGGTGTGGACTTCCTCGCACACCATGGCGATCTGGACCCCGCAGCTGTGGCACACCCTGGCACGCAACCACGTCGCCCTGTTCGTCCAGGTGAACGACGCGGACTACCGTCCCGGCGCCCCCGACACCTGGGCCACGGACATCGTCGGCGAGGCCAATCGACTGGCGTTGCCGGTCACCATCTGGACGGGCGGGAACGACACCACCGGCGCGCGGACCCGGGCCGAGGTCGACGCGATCCACACCTGGCTCGACACCGACCGGCTGCACGCCCAGGGCATCGTCGTCGACGACGAAGGGACCGCGCAGACCATGGACCTGGTCGGCAAGGCCATGGCCGGCGACCAGAGCGCCCAGCAGCAACTGCTCACCACCAACATCGATCCAGCCCAGCAGTGCCGGGCCATCGCCGCCGACCAGGCCCTGATCGAGCGCGCCCACCGAGAGGGCCTCTCGCTCGACGAGACCGCGATGCCCCAGTCGCTGGACGACCTCGACGCGGGCACCCTGGCCCTGCAGGACACCCTCAACGCGACCAGCAACCCACCCACGACCTGGAACGCCAACTACTTCCAGGCATACCGCTCCGACTTCAGCAGCGACTTCGGCCCCACCGTCAGCAGCGGCCTGATCACCTCCTACTACGAGTCCGCGCGTCAACACCTCGGTGACGCGGGCGACCTGACCGTCGGCGTCGCCGGCCTCGCCCCGTACACCACACTGGCGCCACTGGTCCACGACATACGCCTGCTGGCCACGCTCGGCCAGAAAACGATTCCGGTCTTCTCGCTGGAGCAGATCGTCGCCACCTACGGCCAGGAATCCATCAACTCCCTGGCAGCGGCCGCACACGAGCCGCTGACGACGATCGACCAGCCCGATGCCGCCGACCTGCACGTCCGAGCCACCTACCGGCAACTCGCCCAGGAGGTCGCCGCCCTCACCCCGCAGACCACCCGGACCCGCGACGGCGTCCCGCAGCAGGCCAACGACTACCCGAACACGAGCTGCGCCGCGCAGCACTGACCCCGACAGCCTCGCCGACACCCTCCCGGCCGATCTCATCCCGCGCCGGACTCACCGACGACACGGCTCTGGTCGTCCCGCGTCCGTGATGACCGGGGCCCGGCAGGCCATCATGTGGGGCGCAGGGACCGATCCACTGTCCCTCAGTCTGACTCGGTCCCTGGGCGTCCGCGCAGGTCGGGGAGACCGGCTGCCGATTTGGCAGGGGCTGAAGCAACCCGACCACGCCTCTGGGCCATGGTGGTCTCCCTTGGCTGGCACGCCGCACCGTGCCCGGGGGAAAATGGTGCTCGCAATACTCCCTGGAGAAGGCGAAGCGTGAAGTTCTCCGGTAGTGCTCCGCTCGCGCCTGGCTCGGGCGCGGGTGCGAAAGGGCTGAAGGCCGGTGCCCTGGGGCTCTTCTCCTCAGTTGTCATCGGCCTGGCGTCCACTGCCCCGGCGTACAGCCTCGCTGCCACACTCGGCCTGATCGTGGCAGGAGTCGGCTTGCAGGCCCCCATCATCACCATGCTGGCCTTCGTCCCGATGCTGCTGATCGCGTACGCCTACCGGGAACTCAACACGGGGAACGCGGACTGCGGGACCACGTTCGCCTGGGCCACCCGCGCCTTCGGGCCGCGCGCCGGCTGGATGGGTGGCTGGGGAATCATCGTCGCCGACGTCATCGTGATGACGAGTCTGGCCGAGATCGCCGGCGTGTACGGCTTCCGGCTGGTCGGTCTGGACTCGCTGGCGGCCAGCCGGTTGTGGACCACCCTGGCCGCAATCATCTGGATCGCCGTGATGACCGCGGTCTGCTACCTCGGCATCGAGGTCTCGGCCGCCCTCCAGCGCTGGCTGCTGTGCCTCGAGGTGGCGGTGCTGCTGCTGTTCGCCGTGACCGCGCTCGTCAAGGCCTACACCGGCAGTCCACCCACCGCGATCCATGTCTCGGCTTCCTGGTTCAACCCCTTGGGGGTCCCGTCCGGACGGGCGTTCACCTCGGGCATCCTCGCCGCCGTGTTCGTGTACTGGGGCTGGGACACCGCCGTGACGGTCAACGAGGAGACCACCGACGCCCGGCACACCCCGGGGCGCGCGGCGGTCATCTCGACCGTGCTGCTGCTGTTCCTCTTCGGGCTGGTCGCGACCTCGGCCCAGGCCTTCGCCGGCGTCGGCACCCAAGGCATCGGGCTGGGGAACTCCGCGCACTCCGGGGATGTGCTCTCCGGCCTGGGCGACGCGGTCTTCGGCAGCAGCGGCATCGGCCCGTTCCTCGGGAAACTGCTGATCCTCATGGTGCTGACCTCGGCCGCCGCATCCACCCAGACCACCATCCTGCCGACGGCCCGGACGGTCTTCTCGATGGCCGCGCACAAGACCGTGCCCTCGCAATTCGCGCGTCTGCACCGCCGGTACCTCACCCCGACCTGGTCGACCGTCGGCATGGGTCTGGTCTCCATCGGGTTCTTGATCCTGCTGACGTCCATCAGCCGCCACATCCTCGCGGACTCCATCGACTCGGTCGGCCTCGCGATCGCGTTCTACTACGGCCTGACCGGGTTCGCCTGTGTCTGGTACTACCGCAGGGTGCTCACCCGCAGCCGCCGGGACTTCCTGTTCAAGGGCCTGTTGCCCGGGCTGGGCGGGCTGGTGATGCTCGCCCTGTTCTGCTACGCCGCATTCGACGTGTACGCCGACCCCGGGTTCGGCGCGACCTCCGTCGACCTGCCGCTGATCGGCCGGACCGGCGGGGTGACCGTCCTCGGCCTCGGCGCCCTGCTGATCGGCGCGGTGCTGATGCCGCTGGTCACCCGTGAGCACACCGCGACACTCCGCCTGCAGCGCAGCATGCTGCCGCAGCACATGCCGCGGCTGACGGCCGTCGAGACAGCGAGCCGGTACGTCCCGGCCGACAGCCGGTCCGGGGTGGGCGGTGACTGGTTCGACGCCGTGCCGCTCTCGGGTGCCCGGGTCGGCCTGGTGGTCGGCGACGTGCTCGGCCACGGGCTGCGCGCCGCCGCCACGATGGGCCGGCTGCGCACGAGCGTGCGCGTCCTCGCCCGGCTGGACCTCGATCCGGACGACCTGCTCTCGCAGCTCAACGACGTGGTCGAGCAGGCCGCGAGTGCACACGGGGGTGACGAGGCCCTCGGGGTGACCTGCCTGTACGCGGTGTACGACCCCGTCTCCGGTCGGTGCTCGATGGCCCGCGCGGGCCACTCGCCACCCGCCGTGGTCCAGCCGGGCGACGACGCGGCCGGGTTCCCCGAGCTGCCGCCGGGCCCGGCCCTGGGCATGGGCGGGCCGCCCTTCCAGAGCGCCGAACTCCACCTGCCCGAAGGCAGCCTGCTCGCGCTCTTCACCGACGGCTTGGTCCATGCCCTGGACCCCGACGTCAACGTCGGCCTCGACCGGCTGGCCGGCGTCCTCGCCCGGCCCGGCCTTTCCCTGGAAGAGCTCTGCGACCGCGCCCTGGCGGCGCTGCTACCCGGACCGGTGGACGACGACGCGGCTCTGCTCCTGGTCCGCACCCGGAGACTGAGCGACCGGCAGACGGCCGTCTGGGAGCTGCCCTCCGATCTGGCGGCGGTCGGCACGGCCCGCGCCGCGATCACCGGACGACTGCGTGACTGGGGCTTGGAGGAACTCGGATTCACCACCGAACTCATCGTCAGCGAACTCGTCACCAACGCGATCCGCTACGCCGGCGGACCGATCCGCGTCCGCCTCATCCGCGACGAGACCCTCATCTGCGAGGTGTCCGACACCGGCCACACCTCCCCCCACCTGCGCCATGCCGCCATGGACGACGAGGGCGGGCGCGGCCTGTTCATCATCGCCCAGCTCACCCGGCACTGGGGCACCCGCTACACCGCCACCGGCAAGACCCTGTGGACCGAACAGAGCCTGCCGTCCGCCGACGGCACGCCCTAGCTGTTCCGGCCCGGAACCCCGCCCCACCGCCGGGGGCGGCGGCCGCCGTCCGGTGTTTCAGCCCAGGTAGTCGGCCACGAGTGCGGCGAAGTCCTCGGGGCTGACGATCCGCACACCCAGCTCCTCGGCCTTGGCCCGCTTGGAGCCGGCCTTCTCCCCCGCGACCACCAGGGTGGTGCGCTTGGAGACCGATGACGAGGCCTTGCCGCCGGCGCGCTCGACGAGCTCGTTCACCTCGGTGCGCGACAGCTCGGCCAGCGCACCGGTCATGGCGCCGGTGACCACCACAGCCTCACCGACCAGCGGCCCGGCCGGTCCCCCGGCCCCGACGCTCCCGCTCCCCGCGGCGGGCACGGCCGGCCCGGTCACCGCGGTGCCCACCTGCTGGGCGATGAGTTTGTCCAGTACCGGCGCCAGCTCGGCCAGTTCGGCGACGACCAGCTTGGCCTTCTCGGTCCCGATCCCGTCCACAGCGGCCAGCGCCTGCTCGTCGGCCGCGCGGATCGCCGCCATGCTGCCGAAGTGGGCGGCGATCCGGCGGGACATGGTGCGCCCGGTCCCGCGCACCCCCAGGGCGCAGAAGACCCGGTGCAGCGGGGCGTTGCGCGCGGTCTCGATCGCGGCGAGCAGGTTGTCGGTGCTGACCGCGCCCATCCGCTCCAGGGCCAGCAACTGGTCACGGGTCAGGGTGAAGAGGTCGGCGACGTCGGACACCAGCCCGCCCTCCACCAGCTGCACCGCCCGGGTGCCGCCCAGACCCTCGATGTCCAGCTGGTCGCGCCCGACCGCGTACCGGATCGAGGCCACCGCCCGGCAGCCCCGGCCGCGCACGCAGCGCCAGCGCTGCTCGGTGGTGTCGATGGCGTCCCCGCAGCGCGGGCAGCGCTCCGGAAAGGCGATCGGCGTCTCGGCTCCGGTGCGTTCCGCCACGAGCGGCGCCTCCACGCGCGGTATCACGTCCCCAGCCCGGTAGACGAAGACCTGGTCCCCGATCAGCAGGCCACGGCGCGTGATGTCGGCCGGGTTGTGCAAGGTGGCGTAGCTGACGGTGACCCCGTCGATGACCACCGGCTCCAGAACCGCGCGCGGGGCGATGATCCCCGTCCGCCCCACGTTCCACTCCACCGCCAGCAGCCGGGTCACCTTGTGCTGCGCAGCGAGCTTGCGGGCCACCGCCCAGCGCGGCGCGCGCGAGCCGGAGCCCGCCTGCCGCTGGTCGGCGGCCGAGTCGGCCTTGACCACGACGCCGTCGATGCCGAACTCCAGCGAGGCGCGCAGGTCGGCGATCTCCGCCACCCGCTGCTGCACCTGGGCCAGCGTCTCGCAGCGCACCGGGCGGGCCGGCGTGCTCGCCGCGGTGTTGGCGCCGAGATCGGCCAGGCGTTCCAGCAGGGCGGCGTGTCCGAGGTCGTCCAGGCCGACCGCGCTGTAGGCAAAGAAGGTGAGTTCGATCCGGTAGGGGCGGTCCTTGGCACGCAGCGTGCCGGCCGCGCCGCTGCGCGGATGGGCGAAGGCGAGCCCGCCGTGGGCAGTGCGCACCTGGTTGGCGTGCTCGAACTGCCGGTGGGTGAGCAGGACTTCGCCGCGCAGTTCGAGGTCGACCGGCTCGGTGAGCTCGGCGGGCAGACCGAGCACGGCGTCGGCGGCGTGGCTGATGTCCTCGCCGGCCAGGCCGTCGCCCCGGGTGAGCAGTTGCTGGAGCCGACCGGCGCGGTAGCGGGCGGCGACGGCCAGTCCGTCAAGCTTGGGCTCCACGCACCAGCCGCCCACCGGGTGTCCGAGCCGGCGCTCCAGGCCCTCGGCCCAGGCCGCCAGCTCCTCGGCGGAGAAGACGTTGTCCAGCGAGAGCATCGGCACCGAGTGCGGCACATCGCCCGTGACCGCGCCGCCGGCCACCTTGCCGGTCGGCGAGTCGGGCAGCAGCTGGTCCGGGTTCGCGCTCTCATAGGCCTCGATCGCGCGCACCAGGGCGTCGTACTCGTCGTCGCCGAGCGGTGAGGACCCGTCGGCGTAGTAGGCCGCGGCCGCCTGGACGGCGGTGGTGACGGCGTCGGCGTAGGCGGTGCGCGAGGTCGGAGCGGCTGCGTCGGTCATGCGTTCATCATCCCGACCGGCACTGACAGCGGTGCCGGCCACGGGGACGGGGGGCGCGTCGTGGTGATGTCACGGCGCTCTCAGCGGCGGGCGCGGGGCTGGGTGGCGGGCGCGGGGATGGGTGGAGGGCGCGGGGATGGGCGTAGGGCGCGGGCGCGGTGGGCGTCGATCAGGGTGGGGTCCGCGGTGCGGCGCAGCGGTGTGGTGCCCGGCGCGCCGGGGATGACCTTGTTCGGGTCGCGGCGGTCAGCCGATGGCGATGACGGGGTGGTCAGCGGGGTTGATCCACCGCATGACCCGCGTCATGAAGTCCGCCGGGACGGCGACGCAGCCTGAGGTGGGGCCGGCCTGGGGCCCGAGGTCATGGAGGAAGATCCCGGCGCCACGCCCCTTGACGACGGGGCTCGTGTTGAAGTTGATGACCAGGGCGTTGTGGTATTGGATCGGGTGGTTGATGAGGTGTTCGCTGCCGTCGTCACCGGTCTCCGTGAGGTGGAAGCCGCCCTGGGTGTCGGTGCGCATCTGGTTGTAGTAGGCGCTGGTGGGATCCTGGACCCACCAGTCGTGGGCGGTGACCTGGTGGTAGGGCATCTTGGTGCCCGGGTTGGCGCCGACGCCGAAGCCTTCGGTGATGGTGTAGGTGCCGGTGGGGGTGGTGTCGCTGCCCTGGATGCGGGTGGCCCCGTCGGTGATGCCGTGGGAGCCGATCCGGGCCGCGGTGGTGGAGGTGATCGTGTGCCAGGAGTGAGCCGTCCTGGCCCACAGCGTGACGGCGGCGTAGGTACCGGATGCCTTCACCGTGATGACCTGGGTGGCCCGACCGACTGCCACCGGCACCGGGAAGGGGCTCGCGGTGTGGCTGCCGACATGGGGGCCGGCTGGGAGAACCGGCTTCCCGTCCCGGCGGTCGATGCCGGACGGGCCGGCGCGGTTCGCGACGGCGGGCGCCGGACAGCTGCCGGGAGCGCGCTCCTCGTGCGCGGAGCCGGAAAGGCCGTCCGCGCACACGAGGTAGCCGGACGCCAGGACGGTGCCGGGCGGGGCGGCGCCGGCTCGCGCGCCGTTGGCAGCGGCGAGCCCGGAGAGAGCGGCGGCCGCCCCGAGCGCGGCGGCTGCCGCGCGGCGGGCAACCGACGCTCGAGGTTTGGCGAGACGGTCCCGGAACGCGGGCATCGAAGTCCCTCCTGGCATGGGAATCCACTGGGAACCATCATGAGCACCGGCGCCCCTTCCCCGGTGAGCGCCACGGGCAGCCAGGCGCGGCCGTCCCACTCCTGGAGCAGCTGCGAGAAGGCATTGGTAGGTGTGAAGCAGAGGTGGACGCCTGTCGTGCTTCCGGTGGGCGGAGGATCGCTCCCGATGGCCGTCATGCGGGCAGCGCCGTACGGCTGAGTCGCGACCGACACGACACCGATGACCCGGGCGTCGTGCGGGCGGCATGAATAACTACGTTCGTCACACCATCACATGAGCCGCCCACCTCATTGTCGACCGCCTCGTGTTGCGGCCTCGAAACACGCCCGGCGTACCCGGGCGCCGGAAGGCCGCGTCAGCCCGCCGCAGCGGGTGGGGGTTGCCTCGGACGATGCCGCCACCAGGCGGCCGAGCGGGTCGGCTCACCGACCTGCTCGGAGGATTGATGCACGCATCCCGTGTCCTTCGTTCGATCATCGCCGTCGCCTCGGTGGGAGCGGCGCTGGTGGCCTCCCCGGCGTGGTCCGTCACGCCCGGCGCCAGGGCCGCGCCCAATCCGGCCGTCCACACCCATGCCTATCGGTCCACTGATTCCGGCCCCGCGGTGCACCATGACACCTCGCCACCGTTGCGTGAACTCTCGCAGAGAACCGGCCGGCGCCCGTCCGTCCCCAGCGTCATGCCCCCCGCGAAGGCGCCGCAGCCGTTCCGCGCCAAGGCCGCCAGTGCCGACCAGGCGGTCCAGGACCGCGACGGCAGCCGGGGGCGGATCCCGTTGGGCGTCGGCTTCGAGGGCATCCGGCAAGGCGGGGGCGTGCCGCCGGACCCCAACGCCTCGGTGGGCTCCCGCCAGATTGTGGAGATCACCAACTTCGATCTCGCGGTGTACTCCAAGACCGGTGCCACGCTACTGGGCCCGCTGACGACCCAAACCCTGTTCAGCGGGTTCGGCGGGCCGTGCGAGACCGCTCAGAACGCCGACATCGGGGACCCCGTGGTCCGTTGGGACTCCCTGGCCCAGCGTTGGATCCTCAACCAGTTCGCCCTCGACCAGGCAGGCAACACGAATCGACTGTGCGTGGCCGTCTCCCGCACCGCAGACGCCACCGGCGAGTACTACCGGTACGACTTCGGATATCATCACTTCATCGACCACCCGAAGGTCTCCGTGTGGCCGGACGCCTACTACGCGGCCCTCACCGCAGGGGCGTTCTTCGAGACGTGCGCCTGGGACCGGCACAGGATGCTGCGCGGAGCCGACGCCGACCAGCAGTGCTACACCCTCGCGTCACCGACCATCCCGCTCACCTCGGACCTCGACGGCACGGCCCCGCCCCCGCAAGGCGAGCCCAACCTGCTGATCGCCCTCAACCCCGCCCACGACAGCCTGCAGTACTGGCGGTTCCACGTCGACTGGGCCGACCAGACCCGCACCGCCGTCGCCGGCCCGGGAGAGCTGCAGGTGGCCCCCTACACCCCGGCCTGCGCGAGTACCGATCCCACTCAATGCGTCCCCCAGGCCGGCACCGCCCAGAAGCTGGACTCGCTCTCCTACTCCGCCATGTACCGGCTCGCCTACCGCAACTTCGGCGACCACCAGTCCCTGGTCGTCAACCACGCGGTCGACGCCCCGGGCGGCCGCGTGGGCGTGCGCTGGTACGAACTGCGGCTGGACGACGGCCGACCGGTCGTTCACCAGCAGAGCACCTACGCGCCAGGCCCCGGCAACCGGTGGATGGGCTCCGCGGCCCAGAACGGGGATGGCGACATCGCCCTGGGATACTCGTCGTCGTCCTCCCGGACCCATCCCTCGATCCGCGTCACGGGACGCCTGGCGAACGACCCGCAGAACGTGATGACCTTCCGCGAGACCACCGTGTGGACCGGCACGGGCTCCCAGACCGGGAGCAACCGCTGGGGTGACTACACCTCCATGGCGATCGACCCGGTGGACGACTGCACGTTCTGGTACACCAACCAGTACCAACCGACCGACGGCACCGGAAACTGGAACACCCG
>NZ_JAJJPA010000045.1 GCF_020907985.1 Kitasatospora humi
GACCAAGGCGTGCTGTTCGTCCGCTACACCCTCTCCGCCGTCGACAACCGCTACATCCTGACCACCCCCAAGACACAGAGCAGCCTCAGCTGGATCGCCATCAACGACCGCGCCCGCCGCGCCCTCGAAGACCTCGCCGACCACCACTTCCTCGGCCTCGTAATCCCCGCCCACGGCTACGTCTTCCACCACCACGGCCGACCACTCAAACCGAAGCAGGTCCTCGACCACTTCCACCAACTGTGCGAAGAGGCCGGCGTCCCCCGCATCGCCGTCCACGACCTGCGCCACCTCGCCACCACCCTCGCCCTCGACGGCGGCGTCCCCTTCGTGATCGTCTCCAAGACCCTGCGCCACCGCACCCTGTCGACCACCGCGAACATCTACAGCCACCTCACCCGCCAAGCAGCACGCGAAGCCGTCGACGCCATCGCCCGACTCCTCGACAGCGCCGAACTCGCCCTCCACGCAACCCAACGAGCCGACCGGCCACGGAATCTGCTCGCCCAGTTCCGCGACCACCTCACCGGCCGCCAACGCCGAACCCGCCACGAACGCCCAGCTCACGCACCCATTCCGCTGTGACCGGTGCGACCACCATGCGACCACCAGCTGACCAAACGCCAGAAAGGCCGCTCCCGCCAGAAGCGGAAACGGCCTACGACCTGCAGTTTTGCAAGTCGGGACGACAGGATTTGAACCTGCGACCCCTTGACCCCCAGTCAAGTGCGCTACCAAGCTGCGCCACGTCCCGTGGTCTCGCCGCTGATCGAGTGATCAGCTTTGCGACCTTTGCGCCGATCTCTCGGCGACGTGGAAAACAATACAGCACGGCGGGGGGTGCTCGCTGCCAGGCATGGGCGCAGGTCAGTCAGGGGGTGGGGTGGCGGGCGTCGTAGCGGAGGAAGGCGGGGCGGCGGGCGGCGAGGAGGAGGACGCAGGCGACGCAGGCCAGGCCGCCGGTGATCACGGAGATGACCGGCGTGGTCAGGGCGGCGACGGTGCCGGACTCGAAGTCGCCCAGGCGGGGGCCACCGGCGACCACGACGATGAAGATGCCCTGGAGGCGGCCGCGCATCTCGTCGGGAGCGGCCACCTGCATCATGGTGTTGCGGAAGATCATGCTCACGGTGTCCGCGCAGCCCGCGACGGCGAGCAGTAGCAAGCCGAGCCAGAGGTGGCCGCCGGTCAGGCCGAAGCCGGCGATCGACAGGCCCCAGGCGGCTACGGCAGCCAGGACGGCTAGGCCGTGGCGGTGGATGTGGGAGATCCAGCCGGAGAACAGGGCGCCGCTGAGGGCACCGATGGCGGGGGCGGCGACCAGCAGGCCGACGGTGCCGGCGTGACCGCCGTAGCTGGAGGCGGCCAGGGCGGGGAAGAGCGAGCGGGGCAGGCCGAAGATCATCGCAGCGAGGTCGGCCAGGAAGCTGGTGCGCAGGTTGGGCTGCTCGCGCAGGAAGCGCAGGCCCTCCAGGACCGAGGCGCGGGCCCCGGGGGTTCCGGTGGGGTGGAGCGCGGGGAGCCGCCACATCGCGTAGATCACGGCGGCGAAGGCGAGGGTGTCGACCAGGTAGGCGGCCTGGGCACCGTAGGAGGCGATCAACAGGCCGCCGAGCATCGGTCCGACCGTCATGCCGAGGTTCATGCTGACCGTGTTGAGCGCGTTGGCGGCGGGCAGCTGCTCCGGCGGCAGCAGGCGGGGGATCATCGCGGACCGGGCCGGGCTGGAGATGGCGAAGAATCCGCCCTGCAGGGCCACGGCGGCATAGAGCACGCCGACCTGGTGCAGACCCAGCAGCGCCTGGGCGGACAGCACGGCGGAGACGGCGGCGAGTCCCGCCGAGCCGATCAGGCCGAGTTTGCGCCGGTCGACCCGGTCGGCGACGGCCCCGCCGTAGAGGCCGAAGCCCACCAGGGGGATCAGCGAGCAGAGGCCCACCACGCCGGTGGCGAAGGCCGAGCCGGTGAGTGCGTAGACCTGGACGGCGACCGCGACGGCCGTCATCTGCTGGCCGATCGAGGAGACCGACTGGCCGAACCAGACCCGCCGGTAGTCGGGGCTGGAACGCAGCGGGGTCAGGTCGGCGAGAACCCGGCGGCGCGGCGGTGCGGGCGCGGGCTCCAGGGTGGCATTGGTTGGATGATTGGTCGACACAGCGACCTATCGTCGCCCGAGCGACCCACCCTGGAGCAATCGGGGTGCGGGTTTCAGTCCGCGATCTCCAGCTCGATGCCGTCTCGACTGTGCGTGGGACCGCCCCGCAGGACCGACTTCTCGCCGGCGCGGACCGGGATCGGCAACCGATTGCCCGGCGGCGGGAACGGACACATGAAGTGATCGGAGAAGGCGCAGGGCGGCAGGAAGGCGCGGTTCAGGTCGAGCACCGTGCGACCTTCGCGGTCCGGCTCGGGCAGCATGATGAAGCGGAACCGGTAGGTGTCCTCGCCGCTGCTGGCGTCGGCGATCACAGCGGTGAGCTCGGTGCCCTTGCTGCCCGCCCGACTGACCGTCAAGCTGTAGTGCTCACCGCCCAGTTGGAAGGCGATCTGCCCGGCCACGGGCATCGGGCGGTCCCGTCCGTCCACGTGGGGGACGGACAGCGCGCGGTCGCCGCTCTCGTAGGGGGTGAAGACGGCGGGGACCGACCACTCGGGGGCGTACGGGAAGACCGCGATGCCCGCGAAGGTGGTCCGGTTCTCGGCCTCGGGGTCGAAGATCCGGAGGCCGAGCTCGCCATCCCGCTCGATCGGCACCAGCAGCCGGTCACCGTGATGGGCGGTGCCGGCCCTCGGGTGGGTGTCGGGGGGCAGCACCGCGGCGCCGTCCAGCACCGCATCGCCGACCCGGAGGCCGTCCGCGACGGCGGCCACCACCCGCACCCCTTCGGGGGTCACCGACCACTGCCCCGGAAGCCCCGGGATCGCGCCCGGCTCGGCCGTCAGCCAATAGGTGCCGGTCAGTGCGAGCACACCGTGTGGGGCGCTGACGCCGGCGGCACGGGCCTCGGTCCAGTGCTGCCACTCCTCGGCATCGGTGGTCATCGGCTGACTCTCCTCTCCTCGACGTCTCCTCGACACGGACGGTGCCTCAAGCTGGACGGTTTTCTGGATGCAATCGGCTTCCTCGACGGGGTCGGCTCTTCGGCGTGCGGCCGGCGCGGGCGGTATGGGGGGGTGGCGTGGACGGGTTGGGCGGTGTGGGCGGTGTGGGCGGGTTGGGCGGTGTGGGGGTTGGGCGGGGCGGGCAGTGTGGGCGGTGTGGGGGTGGCGTGGCTTGGTGTGGGTCGTGTGGGGGGTGTGGGTGACACGGGCGGTACCGGCGGTACGGGCGGCGTGGGCGGTTATTGGATGCGGGCGGCTCCCGCTACGCGATTGTGGACGAATCCCCGGAAGCCGGACAGCACTGGGCGCCGAGGGGGCGGCATCCGCGCCGCACGTTCACCCGCCAGGGTGGGGCCTGCTCAGCTCTGGTCGACCAGCGGCCGGAACAGGCCCTCCTGCACCACCGAGACCACCAGCCGGCCGTTGCGGTCGAAGATCTCGCCGCGTGCCAGGCCGCGGCCACCGTGCGCGATCGGCGACTCCTGCTGGTAGAGCAGCCACTCGTCGGCGCGGAAAGGGCGGTGGAACCACATCGCATGGTCGAGCGAGGCCATGTCGAAGTTCCGCTGGCCCCAGAGCGGCTCCACGGGGACCCGCACCGAATCCAGCAGCGTCATGTCGCTGGCATAGGTGAGGGCGCAGACGTGGATCAGCGGGTCGTCGGGCAGGGCACCGTTGGTGCGGAGCCAGACGCCACTGCGCGCCTTGACGTCGGCCAGCTCGTCAGGCGTCCAGCGAAGCCGCTCGACATATCGGATGTCGAACGGCTGGCGGCGGCTGATGAAGGGCGGTACCTCGCCGAGGCGGTCGCCGACCTCGTCCAAGGCGCTCGGCAGTTCCTCGGGCGGGGCAACGTCCGGCATCGGCACCTGGTGCTCGATGCCGCCGGGCTCGGGGCGGTGGAAGTCCGCGGTCAGCGCGAAGATGCTGCGGCCCTGCTGGATGCCGAGCACCCGGCGGGTGGTGAACGAACGGCCGTCCCGGATCCGGTCGACTTGGTAGACGATCGGCGCGCCGGGCACGCCGGGGCGCATGAAGTAAGCGTGCAGCGAGTGGACCGGTCGCCCGTCCGACACCGTGCGGCCGGCGGCGACCAGTGCCTGACCGGCCACCTGCCCTCCGAAGGTGCGCTGCAACGACTCCTCGGGGCTGCGCCCGCGGAAGATGTTGAGTTCGATCTGCTCCAGGTCCAGCAGATCGACCAGGTGATCAACAGGCGTTCCCATGGCGCTTCCTCTCCGCACGGGGACGCTGGTGAGGCCCGCGTCGCACCGTTGCCTACTTTCAGAAGTCCATGAGGCACCGCGGAATTCCCGCCCGCCAGGCGGGCCGCGTCTCGCCATTGGCGGCCGGGGCTGTCAATCCGCCAACCCGGTGCATCGCACGGTGATGTTCAGTCTGCCGGCCAGCCCCAGGGCCGGGTCGGCGGTGCCCGGGAGGGTGCGCAGCACGCCGTGGTAGGCGTAGCGGGCGGGACCGCCGAAGACCAGCAGGTCACCGCCGCGCAGTTCCACATCGGTCCACGGCCGCTTGCGGGTACTGCTGTTGCCGAGGCGGAAGACGCAGCTGTCCCCGAGCGAGAGCGAGACCACGGGAGCGTCGGTGCGCTCTTCCAGGTCCTGGTGCAGGCCCATGCGGGCACCCTCACCGTAGTGGTTGACCAGGGCGACGTCCGGCGCGTAGTCGACGGCTCCGGGGATCCCGGTCGCCCGGGGCCCGTACGCCGCGGCCACGGCGCGCCGGGCCAGCGCGCCGAGCGACGCGGGGAACGGCTTGACCGGCGCTCCGTCACCGTCGGCCACGGTGCGCAGGTAGGCGTACGGGAACCAGTGCCGTGGGCAACCCCCGGCGGCCTTGCGTGCGACACCGCAGGTCGGGCAGCGCGGGACCACGGCCCAGTGCCAGCCGAGGCAGACCTGGCGGACCGACATCTCGGCGCCGCCGGGCAGCCGCACCCGCCGAAGTCCGGCCGGCGGCCTCGCCCACTCGCGGCAGGCGGCGACGAGTTCCCGTTGCCGCGTCAGGTCGAGCCAGTCCGGCACCAGCACCGCTCCGGGGGCGAGCTCGCGGCTCGGGCGCGGGAACAGTTCGCCGGTCACGGCCGGTCCGCGGTGTCGAGGGCCGCACGGGTCGGCATGGCGGTGCGCGCGCCGGTCCGGGTGACGCTGAGTGCGGCGGCGCGCGCTGCGAACCTCGCCGCTGCCACCAGGGACCGGCCCTCGGCGAGCGCCACCGCGAGAGCGCCGCAGAAGGTGTCCCCGGCGCCGGTGGTGTCCACGGCCTGCGTGGTCGGCGCCGGGATCAGTTCGATGGCCGAACCTTCGCGGACCAGGGCGCCGGCGGCGCCGAGGGTGACCACCACCCGGTCGCAGGGCAGGGCTGCCGCCTGGCGCACCAACTCGGCAAGGGCGGATCCGGTCGGCGCGCCGCCGGGTCCGGTCACCCGTTCGGTGGGTCCGGTCGGCGTGCCCGCGGGTCCGGTCGCCCGTTCGGCGGATCCGGTCGGCGCACCGGCGGATCCGGTTGCCGAAACCGCGAGGTCGACCGTCGAAGCTGCGGATTCCTTGGAAGTTGCGGATTCCGCCCTCGAAGCTGCGGATTCGGTCCTCGAACTCAAGCTGGCCAGTTCGGTCCGGTTCGGCACCAGGACATCGATCAGGCCCCACAGCTCCTCCGAGAGCCCGTCGCCATCCGGGGCAGGGGCAGGGTTGAGGATGAACGTTCCTCGGGACAGCCTGGCAGCGGTCAGCACGGCGGGCAGTCCGATCTCCAACTGCGCCAGCACCACGGCCGCCCGGGCGAGGGGTTCGCGGGCCGCCATCACCTCGGCCGGTCCGACGGCGGCGTTGGCCCCGGGCGAGACCACGATGCAGTTCTCGGCCGCCGCGTCGACGAGCACGATCGCCTGCCCGGGCGGGCCTGGCACAGAGGCCAGCCGGTCGACGTCCACCCCCTCGGCGGCCAACTCCTCCCGTAGCCGGGCGCTGTCCGCGTCGGTGCCGACCGCGCCGACGAGCGTCACCGAGGCGCCGAGGCGAGCCGCGGCCACCGCCTGGTTCGCCCCCTTGCCCCCGCCGAGGCGCAGCACCGGCCCGCCCCGCACGGTCTCCCCCGGCCTCGGCAGCGCCCCGACCTCGATCACCTGATCGAGGTTGACGCTCCCCACCACCACGACTGCACGATCCACGACATCGGCCACGCCCTCATTGTCGCCCGCACGACCGAGGCCGGCGGGCCACCGCAGCCCCAGCTCCCCGAGACGGCGCCACCGCACCCCAGCTCACCAACACAGCGTCACCGCAGCCCAGCTCACCAAGACCAGCGTCACCGCAGTCCCAGGTCGTGGGCGCAGCCGCCCCACGCGCGCCATCCCTGGCGGTTGCGGATCTCCTGGGCCACCTCGATCTGCTGTTGCCGGGTGGCCAGGTCGGGCCGCGTCGCGTAGCGGAGCCCGCCCGCCGATTGCCAGGTCCGGGGCAGGATCTGCAACCCGCCGTAGTAGCCGTTGCCGGTGGCGGCGCGCCAGTCGCCGCCGCTCTCACACGCGGCCAGCCGGTCCCAGACGGCATCCGCACCCGGCGCGGGTGGATTCGTCTCCCCGGTCACGGGCTTCTCGGTGGGCCCGGGCGCGGGCCGGTCCGAGGGCTCCGGAGCCGGCTGGCGCGTGACGTCCCGGGCGGGCCGGTGGGCGGACCTGGACGCCGAGGGGCTCGCCGTCTCCGGGGTGGGCGGGCCGGCGGATTCCTGCGCAGGCCCTCCGGTTGCCGCGGTGGCGGAGGGGCTCGCGGCCGCGGGGGTGGGCGCACTCGTGGTTCCCGGCACCGGCACGCCGGCCCCCGGGGGAGCGGCCGGCCCAGCAGCGGAGCCGGGTGGCGAGCCGGTGACCGAGCCGGCCGACGGATCACCAGTGTTCGAGCCGGCCGACGGACCAGCGGACGACCCGCCACCGGTGGTCGCACCCGCACTCGCGGTCGCACCTCGCGAAGCGGCAGGGCGCTCAACCCTCGGGCCGGGTCGGCCGGTCAGCCCCGGCCTCGGGGATATCCGCTGCGACCACCGGACGGGGGACTCCCCCGCGCCCGGCGCCTCGTGGGCCACCCCGCGCCCGGCCGGCGCCGATGGCGGGGCCGGCCGCGGGGCGTGCTCAGCGGAAGCCGCCCGCTGGGCGGAGGCGGGGCCCGTGAGGCCGGCCGCCCCGACACTGCAGAGGCAGAGACAGAGACCGGTGACTACGCGTGTTCGATAGCGCACCCTCCGACTCTCACCGCCGCACCACGACCCCGCGAGCCAGGAGCGTCTTTTACTCCTCCGTTAGGCGCACCCGCACCTCGACACGCCGAGTGTTGCCAGAACGTCGAAACGCCGCCCCCGACGAACGGGAGCGGCGGTCCGACGCATCATCAGAACCCGATCAGTTCCGGCTCGGAACTGGGCGGGATCCGACTACAGAACCCAACGAAGTCCTCATGGAACCCGGCTGAATCCGGCTCAGGACCAGCGAGACCAGTTCAGGTCCAGCTGATTCCAGCTCAGGAACCAGTGGCTCCGACTCAGAAGGACAGGACCTGGCCGGGGTAGATCATGTTCGGGTTGGCACCGATGACCGAGAGGTTCTTCTGGTACAGGGTGTGCCAGTCGGTGCCGTGGGCGGCGGCGATGGCGCTCAGGGTGTCGCCGCTCTTGACGGTGTAGCTGCCGCCGTTGTCCGAGGCGGCCTTGTGGCCGTGGTGGCCGTTGTCCGACTCGGGAGCGGCCGGCTTCGCGGGCTTCGGGGCCGGGGCGCTGTTCTGCTTGACCGGAGCCTGCTGCACCGGAGCGGCCGGAGCCGGGGCGCTCTTGGGAGCGGCGGCCGGGGTGGAGGTGTCGACCTGCGCGGGGGCACCGCCGGCGGTCAGGCCCGCCTTGACGGAGCAGACCGGCCAGGCGCCGGGGCCCTGGTCGGCGAGCACCTTCTCGGCGATCGCGATCTGCTGCGCGGGGGTGGCCAGGTTGGCCTGCGAGGCGTACTGGGTGCCGCCGTACGCCGCCCAGGTGGAGGAGGTGAACTGCAGGCCCCCGTAGAAGCCGTTGCCGGTGTTGATGCTCCAGTTGCCGCTGCTCTCGCACTGGGCGACGGCGTTCCAGGTGGTGGTGGAAGCGGCGGAGGCCGTGGTGGCCGTGACGAGGCCCGCCACCGGAAGGGCGGCGACAGCGCCACCCAGGACAGCCAGCCGGGCCCAGTTGCGCTTCTTGTGGGCGGCGTCGGCGGTGGTGGCAGCGGCGTGCTCGTTACGGAAAGACATGGATTCCCTCTCGACAGCCCCGGGCGGGCATGCGGAACCAGGCCCGGTGAGGAGCCCGTTGCGCTGTGTCACGACCTGCGGGCGGCCTGGTACGTGTCCGACGTACGTGCCGCCCCGGCCACTCCGCCACACACCGGCCGGCCTGTACGAGTGGCCGTTCGGCGGGCACCCGACTGCGGGTGCGCTGGGGGTGAACCCGGGTGGTGCTCGTTGCACCGGGGAGAAAGCTAGGTGGGCCGCCAGCACGGAATCAACAAATTCATGACCCGTTCAGGGTTCGACCAGGTCAGGCGGGTGTTACTCGAGGTAACGATCAGAGCTTTCCAAGGTCACCTGTCTGTTTTGTCTAAGTTTGCGAGGCTCAAACCTCTTTCTCACGTGGCATCGGTCACTTCTCAAAACCTGTGACCTCGCGCACATTGTCAACACAACGTAGTCATTCGTAGACCGTAAGCAGTCGCTTCAGTGCCAAATTCCGACACTCGACAGCCCAACCCGTGACTCCGAACACACCGTTCCGTTGGTAATGGCGGCCGGGCCCGCCCGCGCCGCGCCGGGGCGTCCGTACCGCCCAGCCGACTGATCTAGGAGTCCTGTTGCCGCGATTGCTCGATGTCAGCGATGAGGTCCGCGCCGAGATCGGCGATGACGAGGCCGACCGCCTGCTGGGCGGGGCCCACGCGCCCGACACCTACGACTGCACGTCATGTCGCACCCCTGGCGACAGCCTCACCGAGCCGACCAGCACCGTGCTCTTCGTGGGTGAGGAGACGGCGGTGCTGGCCTTCGCCCACGCGCGCTGCATCCCCTCGCAAGTGGTCCCGGTCTCGGAGGCGCAGCTGATCGGCGCCGTGCGCAGCATCAGCCAGACCCAGGGCGGCACTCCCCCGCCACCCGGGAGGGCGACGGATCCGCTGACCGCACCGATGGCCGACCCGGCGAACCCGCTGGCTGCCGGCCGGACGAACCCGCCGGCCACCGACCCGGCGAACCAGGCGAACCAGGCGACGGCCGGCGCGGCGAACCCGATGATGGCCAACCCGACGAGCCCGCCGGCCGATCCGCTGAGCCCGCCACCGATGGACCCGTTCGCCACCCGCCTCACCGACCCGCGACCCGACTCGCTGAGGGGCATGCACACCCCGTCCTTCGCCGACCCGCTGACGGCCCCACTCGGCGATCCGCCGACCGCCCCGCTGGTCGACCCCTTGACCGCCCCCCTGGCCGCCCCCCTGGGCGACGTGCCCCGACCGGCCGGCGCGGCCACCGCGCCGGCCGGTTCGCCCTATCCACCCGGGACACCGACACCCGAGTCGGCCGCCCGGGTGCCCACCCCGGGCGAGCCCGCCGTGCTCGGCGTCACCTGCGGCCTGGTGCTCTGCGGCGACACCGGCCACGCCGCCATCGTGGTCGAACCCACCGGGCCGGTCGGGCGTCCCGGCAGCACCAGCGGCACCGACGAGTTCCTGCCGCTGCTGCTGGACAACGGCTTCCACCGGATCACTGAGGTCAACGAGCCGCCGGCGCGGCTGGACGGCTGGTCGGTGCTGTTCGCGATGGGGCGGCTGCACTCGATCCTGCAGCCCTCGGCGGCGGGCACCAGCGCCTGGTGGCAGGCGCACGCCCCGCTGGTGGTCACCGAGGCCTGGCGCAACGCGGCCAACAGCCAGTCCACTGTGATCATGTACGCGGCGCCGGCCGGCACCATCGGCCGGCAGCCCCGCGAGGACCTGCTGCGCACCGCGCTGGACCGGGCCGCGGTCCGCGGGCTGCTGGTCGCCGCCACCCTCCCGCTGGCCGGCACCTGACCCTCAGCCGACCCGGCGCACAGGTGACCGGCGAGGGCATCAAGTAGGCGCTCCGCATGGAGCGTTGAAGCGCCGCCGGCACCCCGTCCGCCCCCAGCGCGCCGCGCGCCCCGGGTCCGCACCCCGGGGCGCGTGACGCGCGCCCCGGCGCCGATGCCCGGCGACGGACCCGCATCCCCGACTCGACTCGCTCGTTGGGCCCTACGTGTACAGCCACGACGTCACCTCAGCCCTCCGCCACACCACCGCGCTCCGGAGCATCCCGGCGATGAGGCCGTCGTACGACGGGGAGCATCCGGTGGCCCCCGCACCGACTCCGATCTACGACGAGCTCTACTCCGAGTACCGCCGGCTCTTCCGCGCGCTGCCCGGCGACCGCTCGGGCGAGGAGGAGCTGCGCTTCACCGGCTTCGCGAGCCGCACGTACGAGTCCCGCGCCGCCCACTCACCGTCGGGCGCCGCCGAGCAGTACGCCGGCCTGGCTCAGCACCAGGGGTTCCCGGGCTTCGCCGGCCAACTGCCCGGCGCACCGCAGTTCGTACCGGTCCAGCAGCCCTCCGCGGCGCCGAACTCCCCGTCACCGCAGCCGTACCAGCCCCAAGCGTCGGCACATCCGTCGCACCCGTCGCACTCGTCCCCCTCAGCAACCCCATCCCACCCGACCGCACACCAGAACCACCAGAACCACCAGGGCCACCAAACGCACCAGAGCCACCAGGGCCAGCAATCGCACCAGAATCACCAGGGCCAGCACCAGAGCCCCTCCGAGGCCCAACCCACCAGCGGCCAGGGCTGGGTGGCGGCCGGCTACCTCGCACCGGCGGCGGTCGCCACCCCGGGCCGGCACCGCAGCACCCTGCTCTCCCTCCCCCCTGGCCGCAGCTGACCCCGCCGGGCCGTGCGCCCGCCCCCGAGGGTCCCGCCGCACAAACGGAGTGGGCCCGGCGACTCTCCCCAGTCGCCGGGCCCACTCCTTCCCGCAGCCCAGAACCCAAGCTCTGCCTGGGTGCGGGCCTACTTCTTCTTGCGCTTCTCCCGCACCCGCACCGAGATCGAGATCGGCGTGCCCTCGAAGCCGAACTCCTCGCGCAGCCGGCGCTCGATGAAGCGCCGGTAGCCGGCCTCCAGGAAGCCGGAGGCGAAGAGCACGAACCGCGGCGGCTTGGTGCCGGCCTGGGTGCCGAACAGGATGCGCGGCTGCTTGCCGCCCCGGATCGGGTGCGGGTGGGCGGCGACCAGCTCACCGAGGAAGGCGTTCAGCTTGGCGGTCGGGATGCGGGTCTCCCAGCCGGCGAGCGCGGTCTCGATGGCGGGGACCAGCTTCTCCATGTGCCGACCGGTCTTGGCCGAGACGTTGACCCGGGGAGCCCACTGGACCTGGACGAGGTCCTGCTCGATCTCCCGCTCCAGGTAGTAGCGGCGTTCCTCGTCCAGCTGGTCCCACTTGTTGTAGGCGATCACCACGGCGCGGCCGGCTTCGACGGCCATGGAGATGATCCGGGTGTCCTGCTCGGCGAGCGGCTCGCTGGCGTCGATCAGGACGACGGCGACCTCGGCCTTCTCCAGGGCGGCGGAGGTGCGCAGCGAGGCGTAGAAGTCGGCGCCGGCGGTCAGGTGCACCCGACGGCGGATACCGGCGGTGTCGACGAACTTCCAGGTCTTGCCGCCCAGTTCGATCAGCTCGTCGACCGGGTCGCGGGTGGTGCCGGCCAGCTCGTTGACGACCACGCGCTCCTCGCCGGCCACCTTGTTGAGCAGGCTGGACTTGCCGACGTTGGGCCGGCCGATCAGCGCGACCCGGCGCGGGCCGCCGAGGGCGGTGCCGAAGGTCTGCGGCGGCGCCTCGGGCAGCACGGCGAGGACGGCGTCGAGCAGGTCGCCGGAGCCGCGCCCGTGCAGGGCGGAGACGGGGTAGGGCTCGCCGAGGCCGAGCGACCAGAGGTAGGCGGCCTCCGCTTCGGTGGACGGGCCGTCGACCTTGTTGGCGCAGAGCACCACCGGCTTGCCGGAGCGGCGGATCAGCTTGACCAGCGCCTCGTCGGTGTCGGTCGCACCGACCGTGGCGTCCACCACGAAGAGCACGGCGTCGGCGGTCTCGATGCCGAGTTCGGCCTGGGCGGCGACCATGGCGTCGATGCCGAGGACGTCGATCTCCCAGCCGCCGGTGTCGACCACCTTGAAGCGGCGGCCGTTCCAGGTGGCCTCGTACTGGACGCGGTCGCGGGTGACACCCGGGCGGTCCTCGACCACGGCCTCGCGGCGGCCGATGATCCGGTTGACCAGGGTGGACTTGCCGACGTTGGGGCGGCCCACCACGGCCAGCACCGGCAGCGGCAGGTGGGCGCCGGCCTCCAGGTCGAGCTCGCCGTCCTCGAAGCCCTCACCCTCGGCGAGGGCCATGAACTCTGCGTACTCGGCGTCGTCAAGCTCGCCGTGACCGGCGATGTGCTCGTTACTCATTGCTGTCTGTTCCATTTCCCGGTCCGCCCCGTCACCGGGCGCGGGCCGTGCGTACCTGCCCGGGCATGGACGCCGGGCAGCGCGAAAAACCTCAGGGTCAAACACCCAATGGTACGAGAGACGCCCCGGCCGCTAAGCGGCGGTCGCCCCGGCGGCCCGCTGGGCGACCAACTCGACCACGGTGTCGATCACTTGGTCGAGGGTCAACTGGCTGGTGTCGACCAGTACGGCGTCCTCGGCCCGGGTCAGCGGCGAGGTGGTGCGGGACGAGTCGGCGGTGTCGCGGCGGACCAGGTCGGCGGCCATCGCGGTGATCGTCGCCTCGTCCACCCCCTTGGCCCGCAGCTCGGCGGCCCGGCGCTCGGCCCGGGCGTCGGCGGAGGCGGTCAGGAAGACCTTCGCGGTGGCGTCCGGGAAGACCACGGTGCCCATGTCCCGGCCTTCGGCGACGATCCCGCGCGGGGCGAGCTCGGCGCAGTCGCGCTGCAGCTCGACCAGCCGGGTCCGCACCGCCGGCACCGCCGAGACGGCACTCACCCGGGCGGTCACCTCGGGACCGCGGATCGGGCCGGAGACGTCGACGCCGTCGACCGTGATAGTGGGGCCG
Source organism: Kitasatospora humi (assembly GCF_020907985.1). GTDB lineage: Bacteria > Actinomycetota > Actinomycetes > Streptomycetales > Streptomycetaceae > Kitasatospora > Kitasatospora humi. The sequence goes on from NZ_JAJJPA010000045.1 coordinate 13,260, forward strand.
TCGGCGTCGGTGCCGGAGACGATCACCGGCTTGCCGCAGGCGATCGCGACGGCCTCGGCGTCAGCGGTGTCGACCCCGTTGGTCAGCATCCACCAGGTCATCGCCCGGTACATGGCGCCGGTGTCCAGGAAGCTGAGGCCCAGCCGGGCCGCGACCGCACGGGAGACGGTCGACTTGCCGGAGCCGGAGGGTCCGTCGATGGCGACGACGACCGGGACGTGCGCTCGGCCGGCAGTGTCCACAGGGGAACCTCTCTTCTTGACACCCGGGGAGATACCTCAAGGTTAGACGACCGTGGCCACTCCCTTGGCCGCCAGCCCGGGCGCCCCCTCGGGGCCGCCCGCCCGGGAGCGCCTCGGCCGCAGCTCAGGGCAGCCTCCGGACAGCACGGGCAGTGCCTCGGGACAGCACGGGCAGTGCCCCGGGAGAGCTCAGGCACGTCCCGGGGCGGCCCAGCGCGGCACAGGGCGATCCAGGCACGGCCCGGGGCGGCCCAAGCACGGCACGGGGCGATGAGGCACGGCACGGAGCAGCCCAAGCGCGGCAGGGAGCAGCTCAAGCAGAGCCCGTGGCGGCCCCGCAGCGGCCCATGAGCGGCCCCGCGCCGCCCCGAGCAGCTCGGGCACCGCCCGGGGCGGCGCAGCCGCAGAGCCCAGGGCGGCCCCGGGGCAGTCCGTGATCAGTCCCGCACGTCCCAGCCGCGCTCCACCAGGCTGCTGACCAGCTGGTGCGTGGCCGAGGGCGCGATGGAGAGCTGCACCAGGCCGACCTGTCGGCCGGCCGAGTGGTCGATCGCGACGTCCTCGATGTTCACACCGGCCCGCGCCGCCTCGCGGAACAGCCGCCCGAGCTCGCCCGGCTGGTCGCCGATCGCCACCACCACGGTCTCGTAGCGGGTCGGCGGGGCGCCGTGCTTGCCGGGGATCCGGGCCTGGCCGTTGTTGCCGCGGCGCATCACGCTCTCGATCCCGTCGGTGCCCTCCCGCCTGCGGCTCTCGTCGTCGCCGGCCAGCGAGCGCAGTGCGCTCACGGCGGTGTTCAGGTCGGCGGCCAGCTCCTCCAGGACGTCGGCGACGACGGCGGCGTTGGCGGCGAGGATGTCCAGCCACATCCGCGGGTCGGAGGCGGCGATCCGGGTCACGTCCCGCACGCCCTGGCCGGCCAGCCGGACGGCGGTCTCGTCGGCGTGCTCCAGCCGGGCGGCGACCAGCGAGGAGAACAGCTGGGGTGCGTGCGAGACCAGCGCCACCGCGCGGTCGTGCGCGCTCGCCTCCATCACCACCGGCATGGCACCGCAGAGCGCGACCAGCTCCAGCGCGGCGTTGAGGGTCTCGGTGGTGGTGTCGGCGGTGGGGGTGAGCACCCAGGGGCGGCCCTCGAAGAGGTCGGCCCGGGCGGCCAGCGGGCCGGACCGCTCGCGGCCGGCCATCGGGTGCCCGCCGATGTAGTGGGCGGTGTCGCAGCCCAGCGCGACCGCCTCGTCGCGGGGCCCGCCCTTCACGCTGGCCACGTCGGTGTAGCTGCGGGCCAGGCCGCGCCGCTGGCAGTCCGCGAGCACGGCGCCTACCAGCGCCGGCGGGACCGCCACGATCGCCAGGTCCACCGGTTCCGACGGCTCGTCGGTGGTGCCCGCGCCGAGCGAGGCGGCGGTGTGGGCGGCGTCCGGGTCGGCGTCCTCCAGATAGACCGCTATTCCACGGGCGGTCAGCGCGAGCGCGGCGGACGTGCCGATCAGACCGGTACCGACGACGGCGGCTGTGCGCATGGTGGTTGAGGCTCCTGCACTGCGGGGGACGGACGGCGGACGCCCCCCATCCTCGCGCACGGCCTCGGCAGCCGCTTCCCCAGCCCCACCGCAAGGCCCAGGACAGCGGTCGGCCCCGCAGGACAGCGGTCAGCCGCACAAGGCAGACTGGCCGAGCACCCCCGTGGAACCGACGACCCACAACGTGAAGGAGCGAAGCTCCCGTGCCGATCCCCGCAGCCGACCCGCCACCGGCTGAGCACCCGTCAACCGACTCGCCGTCAGCAGGCTTCCCGCCGGCCGACTCGCCGTCAGCCGACTCGCCGTCGGCCGGTCCGCGCTCGGCCGACCCGCGCACGGCCGATGCCGCGGTCGGGACGCCCACGGTGCTGGACGCGGTGGTGGTCCACGCCTCGGGGGCGCTCTGCACCCGGGTGGCCGCCGTGACGCTGCCCGCCGCCGGGCCGGTCCGGCTGCGGCTGACCGGCCTGCCCGCGGTGCTGGAGCCGGGCACGGTGCGGGCACGGCTGGCGGCCGCACCGGCGGGCTGGCGGATCACCGAGCTGCGGCCGTCGCTGGAGGCGGCGCCGAGCGGGGCGGCGGAGCCCACCGAGCTGACCGAGGGAAGCCTCCCGACCGGAGGCTGGGAGAAGGTCGCGGCGGCCGCCGAGCGGGTGGCGGCGCTGCGGCTGCGCGCGGAGCTGCTGGATGCCCGGATGACGCGGACGGCGGAGCTGCGCGCGGTCCCGCCCGAGCCGGCCACCGACCGGCCCGCCGAGCTGCGCCGGGCCCCGGTGGCGGCGCTGCGCGCGCTGGCCGACTTCGTCGACGGCCGGTTGACCGCGCTGCAACAGGACGCCGAAGAGGTGCGCGAGGAGCTGGAGCGGGCCGAGCGGGAGCACTCCCGGCTGGTCGACGAGCTGGAGCGGGCCTCCTGGGACCGGCCGGGCCACGCGGTGGAGGCCGGCACCGCGGTGCTGGTCACCCTGGCAGCGGACGATCCCGCCCTGCCCCGGCCCACCGACCCGGTCACCGTCGAGGTGGAGTACCGGGTGCCTGGGGCGAGTTGGGTGCCCGCCTACCAGCTGAGCCACCGTCAGGATGAGGCGGTCGGCACGCTGATGCTGCGGGCGGCCGTCGCCCAGCGCACCGGCGAGGACTGGACGGGGGTGCGGCTGGCGCTCTCCACGGCGGATCTGCTGCGCCCGGCCGAGCTGCCCCGGCTGCGGTCGCTTCGGATCGGGCGCCGCCAGCCGGCCCCGGCACCGTCCGGCTGGCGGGAGCCGCCGCGCGGGCTGGACGCACTGTTCGCGGACTACGACCGGGCGCCGGCACCGGGCCGCTACGAGCCGGTGGCGGTGGCGGCCGCGGCCGTCCGCCACACCCCGCACATCGCGGCCGAGGACACCGCCGCCGGTGCCGCTCCGTCGCCGGCGCCCGTGCCGAGCCCGGTCGCCTACGGCGCGCCCCCGCCCGTGGCCCCCGGCGGCTACGGCGCGCCGCCGTCGCTCACCGGGCCGCCCCTGCCCCAGGCCGCACACGCCCCCGGCGCGCCCGTCCCGCAAGCCCCACAGGCCCCCGGCGCCCCTGTCCCGCAGGCCCCCGGCGCGCCCGGCCCGCACCGGATGCGCGCGATGGCCGCACCGGCCCCTGGCGGCGCGGCGCCCGCGCCTCCCCCTCCGCCGCCTCCGCCCGCACCGCCCGCACCGCCCGTGCCGGCCGCCGAATTGCTCGACTACGCGGCCCTCACGCTGGCCGGCCCGGACAGCGCGCCGTCCCGGCGCGGCCGGCTCCAGCCGGATGGCGCCGGCGCCGGCGGATCCGCGGCGGCCCCGCAGGAGCGCACCATCCCGCCGCTGCCCCCGCACACCGTGCCGCCGCGCCGGTCGGCGGGCTCGTTCGACCAGCGCTACGACGCCGCCTCCCGGGTCGTGGTGCCCTCGGACGGCACCTGGCACACGGTCAACCTGACCGAGCTACCGGTGTCGCTGACCGCCGAGTACGTCTGCGTGCCCGCGGTGGACCCGGCCGTCTACGCCACCCTGCTGCTCGGTAACGACACCGCGCACGCCCTGCTGGCGGGCCCGCTGGACGTCACGGTGGACGGCGACTTCCTGCTGACCACCGCGCTGCCCACGCTCGCCCCGGGCGCCCGCCGCCGGATCGGCCTGGGCGTGGCGCAGAGCCTGCGGGCCACCCGCCGCACCGAGACCCAGGAGTCCACGGCCGGGTTGCGCGGCGGCACCACGGTGGTCAGCGAGCGGATCCACATCGAGCTGGCCAACCACCTGTCCCGGCCGGCGGTGGTGGAGGTCCGGGAGCGGATCCCGGTCACTGCCGAGCGCGACATCAGGGTGGACGAGCAGCCCGCCGACCCGGCGTGGCAGCCCTCGGACGATCCGCACCACCCGCGCGGCACCCGCCGCTGGCGGGTCGAGCTGGCGCCGGGTGAGCGCACCCGGCTGACCGGCGGATACGAGATCCGCTTCCCGGCCGGCAGCTCGCTGACCGGCGGCAACCGAAGGAGCGGCTGAGCCGTGACGCAGGACCCGATGACGCTTCCCAGCCCGGCGCCGACTCCGGCGAGCCCGACCCCGCTCCCGGTCACCGCGGTCACCTGCCTGGAGGACCGCGCCCATCTGGAGCGCACCGCACACCTCCGGCTCGCCCCCGGCACCCACCGGCTGCGACTCGGCCCGATCACCCCGCTCGCCGTCGACCACACGGTGCGCGCCGAGCTGAGCAGCCCGGACGCCCAGGTGCTGGACGCCCGGCTGGTGCGCAGCTGGGAGCCGAGCCCGGTGGGACCGGACGACGCCGACTCCCCGCTGCGCAAGCGGCTGCACGAGCTGCGGGCCGGGATCCGGTCCGGCTCGGCCGAGCAGCAGCGGGTGGCGGCCCGGCTGGCGCTGCTCGACCAGCTGTCCGAGGAGCTGCTGCGCGAGGTCGCCGAGGGCACGGGGCTTGGCGAGGCGCAGCCCGACCTGTGGGCGGCCGAGCTGGACAGCCTGGGTGCCGAGCAGGACGAACAGGCCGAGCGGCAACGCCAATTGCTCAGCCGGCTGGCCCGACTGACCGCCCAGGAACGCCAGGTGGCGGCCGCGCTGGAGCAGACCGAGTCACGGCCGCTCGAACTGCACTGCTTCCTGGAGCTGACCGTGCACTCAGCGGCCGAGGCCGCCACCGAAGCGGAGTTGACGGTCCGTCACCTGACGCCCTGTGCGCTGTGGCGGCCGGCCTACCGGGCGGTGTTCGGCGGCGGTCGGCTGCGGCTCGCCTCGGACGCCGTGGTCTGGCAGGCCACCGGTGAGGCTTGGACCGGTGTCCGGCTCACCCTGTCCACTGCCCGTTCCACGCTGGCCGCCGAGCCGCCGGTGCTGCACGAGGACCGGCTGACGCTGCGACCGCTCTCCGCCGAGGAGCGGCGCACCGTGGCCGTGGAGGTGCGGGAGGAGGAGATCGGCACGCTGGGCGCGGCCGGCCCGGAGCCGACCACCGAGCTGCCCGGCGTGGACGACCGCGGGGAGGTCCGGGTGCTCACCGCGCCGGCGCCAGCCTCGGTTCCCGGGGACGGCCGGGCGCACCGGGTGCCACTGGGCTCGTTCACGGCCCCGGCGACGGCCGAGCTGGTGGCCGCGCCGGAGCTGTCACCGCTGGTCAGCGAGGTGGTGTCGGTGCGCAACGAGAGCGGTGGACCGCTGCTGGCCGGGCCGGTGGAGCTGGTCCGCGAGAGCGGCTACCTGGGCCGCGGCGAGCTGCCGTACACGGCGCCGGGGGCGGTGGTCGAGGTGGCGTTCCCCGGATCGGACGAGTACCGGCTGGTGCGCGAGGTGGTCGAGGAGCAGGGCAGCGCGGGCCTGGCGGTCGCGGGGCGGCGCAACACGGTCGTCCGCACGGTACGGGTGCACGTCTCCCGGCCGACGGCACCGGGGGTCACCGGCAAGACGGGGGTCCCCCCGGCCGAAGGCTGGGGGATGGTGACGGTGCGGGAGCGGATTCCGGTGTCGGAGGTGTCGGCGGTCGAGGTGCGGTTGCGCGAGCAGAGTTGTGATCCGCGCCCGGCGGAGCTGGACGCGGAGGGCATCGTGAGCTGGCGGCTGCCACTGGGGCCGAACGCCCGGCGGACCGTCACGCTGGTGTACGAGGTGGCCGCTTCCACCAGAGTCACGGGGCTGTAGGGGTACAAAAGACTCATGATCCTGCATCTCGCGCCCCTGGATGACTGGCTTCGCGATCCCGGTCGGCCGTACAGCGCCACCTCGCTGCTGACCGACGGCTACATCCACTGCTCGCCGGACGAGCCGACGGCGTTGGCGGTGGCGAACGTCTTCTTCGCCGCGACGCCGGACCCGCTGATGGCGCTGCTGATCGAGGAGGATCGGGTGGAGCCGATGATCCGCTGGGAGGCGCCGACCGGCGGCCGTCCCCCGGGCACGGCGCCCGACGTGCTCTTCCCGCACATCTACGGGCGGCTGAACCGCACCGCAGTGGTCGGCCTGGAGAAGCTGGAGCGCGGTCCGGACGGCCGTTGGACCCGCTTCGTGCCCTGGAGCTGAGCCCTGAGCCCAGCCTCGGGGCCGGCCCTCAGGCTCAGCCGTGCGCCCAGCCTCGGGGCCGGCCCTGTGGCTCAGCCCTGTGGCTCAGCCCTGAGACCAGCCCTGGGCTCGACTGAAGGCGAGCCGAGCCTGGAGCCGAGCCCTGAACCGAGCCGCCCACGGCTCGCGGACGCGCCCGGCGCTACAGCCAGCCGCGTTCGCGGGCCGCGAGGCCGGCCTGGAAGCGGGTGCTGGCGCCCAGCTCCCGCATCAGGGCCTGGAGCCGGCGCTGGGTGGTGCGGGCGCTCCAGCCGAGCGAGCGGGCGATCGACTCGTCGGTGAGGCCGGCGGCCAGCAGGCCGACCAGCTTGCGGTGGTCCCCATCCGGGTCGACCACTCCGGCGTCGGCTCCCAGGGTGGCCTGCAGCGGCACCGCCCGCTCCCACTCGGCCTCGAAGAGCCGGTCCAGCGCCTGCAGCAGCGCGGACGGGTGAATCACGTAGGCGGCGTCCAGCACGCTGTCACCGACGCTGATCGGGATGATCGCCATCCGGTCGTCGGACATGATCAGCTTCATCGGGAGGGTGGTGCGGACCCGTGCCTCCTCACCGTCCCGCACGCCGACCAGGATGTCGTCCTCCAGCCGCCCCGGCCACGCGACCGCCTCGCGGTCGTAGATGGCGCGGTAGCGCACGCCCTCGATCAGCTTGCGGCGCTGGTGGACGAGGTTGGCGGCGACGTCCTGCACATAGGGCGGGCAGTCGAAGCCGCGCACCTGCTGCACGCTGGTGTCCTGCAGGTACTCGATGCGCTGGGCGATCGCCTCGGCGCCGGTGAGCACCTCCACCGAGCGGGCCGGGTCGGTGTACCGGGAGGCTTCGCGGAAGGCGTCCATCAGCCGGTGCATCTCGGCCCGGGCGCTGCGCAGCTCGGCCTCGCGGTGGCCGATCAGGGTGCCGATGGCGACGTCGGGGGCGACCGCCAGGTAGTGGTCCCGGTCCACCGGGGCCCGGGTCGCCATGCCCTGCTGGGCGAGGCGGCTGAGCGACTTGCCGCTCTGCTGCACCGTCAGCCCGCAGCGCTCGGCCAGATCCGCGGCGGTGGAGCGGGGCGCCGCCACCAGGGCCGCGTACACCTGGCCGTCGGGTTCGGAGAGCCCGAGAGCGCCGAACGCTTCAGACATGACGACCCCTCCCCCAAGCATGGCGAGTTCACGCCATTCGTTGAGTGCTGATTTCATGGCCATCTTGTGCCACGAGGTGGTTGGTTGACAACCCGACCGCCGCAGCGACCACATGCCGGACAGGACGAAGGGGCCGGGCGGTGTGCCCGGCCCCTTCGGAGGGATTCGCGTGACCCTACAGGCCGACGGCGCGCATCAGCTGGCCGACCTCGGGGTTGGTCAGCCGGCGCAGCCAACCGGACTTCTGGTCGCCCAGCGCGATCGGCCCGAAGTGGGTGCGGACCAGCTTCTCCACCGGGAAGCCGGCCTCGGCCAGCATCCGGCGCACGATGTGCTTGCGGCCCTCGTGCAGGGTGACCTCGACCAGGTAGTTCTTGCCGACGTTGGAGACCACCCGGAAGCCGTCGGCGCGGGCGAAGCCGTCCTCCAGCTCGATGCCGCGGGCCAGCTGCTTGCCCAGGTCGCGCGGGATCGGGCCCTGGATCGCGGCCAGGTAGGTCTTGGTGACGCCGTACCGCGGGTGGGTCAGCCGGTGGGCCAGCTCGCCGTGGTTGGTGAGCAGGATGATGCCCTCGGTCTCGGTGTCCAGGCGGCCGACGTGGAACAGCCGGGTCTCCCGGTTGTTCACGTAGTCGCCCAGGCACTGGCGGCCGTCCGGGTCCTCCATGGTGGAGACCACGCCGGCCGGCTTGTTGAGCGCGAAGAACAGGTAGGACTGGGTGGCCACGGTGAGGCCGTCCACCTTGATCTCGTCGTGCTGCGGGTCGACCCGCTTGCCCTGCTCGGTGACCAGCCGGCCGTTGACCTCGACCCGGCCCTGCGCGATCAGCTCCTCGCAGGCGCGCCGGCTGCCGACGCCGGCCCGGGCCAGCACCTTCTGCAGGCGCTCGCCGGCCTCACCGCCGTCGCCCTGGGCAGCGGCGGACGGCCGCTCGTGGCGGCGCAGCACCGCGTCCTCGATCCGCGCCTGCAGCTCGCGCGAGCGCTGCGGGGCGGGGCGCTGGCCGCCGCCCTTGCCGCCCGGGCGCTGCGCGGGGCCGCGACCGCGGGAGGGGGCGGCGTTCGGTCCGCCGCCGTACTCGGGACGGTCGTAGCGCCGCTCCTCGGGGCGCAGGGGGCGGTCGGAGGAGCGGCGGTCGTCCCGCCGGTCGCCCTGGCGTCCGCCGCCGCCCGCACCACCACGGCCGCCGCTGCTGCCGCCGCGGAAGCCACCGCCGCCGGCACCACTGCTGCCGCCGCGGAAGCCACCGCCGCCACCGCCGCCGCCCCGGGACGCACCGCCCCCGCGCGCGCCGCCGTAGGAGGAGCCGCCCCCGCGACCGCTGCCGCCGCGGCCACCCGCACCGCTGTTCCTGCCGTTACCGCTACTACGCATCAAATGTCCGTACGTCGTTGTTCCGTCGAGAAGTGCAAGTCGTGCCGGCCGACCTCAATGCACTTCCCGTGCGCTCGCGGCGGCCACCGCGTCCGCGATCGCCGTGCCTTCGAGGGACTCCGCTTCCACGTCGTCGACCTCAGGCAGGAAGGGCGCCAGTTCCGGGAGCTCGTCCAGGCCGCGCAGCCCCATCCGTTCCAGGAAGTAGCTTGTCGTCCGATACAGGATCGCACCTGTTTCGGGCTCGGTCCCGGTCTCTTCCACCAGGCCTCGCTGTACCAGGGTACGCATCACGCCGTCACAGTTCACACCGCGTACCGCGGAAACCCGGGATCTGGACACCGGCTGGCGGTAGGCGACCACCGCCAGCGTCTCCAGCGCGGCCTGGGTGAGCCGGGCCTGCTGGCCGTCCAGCACGAAGCGGTCGACCACCGGGGCGCAGGCGGCGCTGCTGTAGTAGCGCCAGCCGCCGGCCACCAGGCGCAGCTCGAAACCGCGGCCCTGGGCGGCGTATTCGGCGGCCAGCTCGCGCAGCGCGGCAGCCACCTCGGCGTGCGGCCGCTGGACGGCATCGGCGAGGCGGGCTTCGGGGATCGGCTCGTCGGCGACCATCAGCACCGCCTCCAGGCCGGGGCGCAGCGCGACCTCAGGAGCCTCCCTGCTCCCCGAAGCCCCGTCGGCCGCAGAAGCCTCCCCGCTCCCCGAAGCCCCGTCGGCCGCAGAAGTCTCCCCGCTCCCCGAAGCCTCGCCAGCCTCAGGAGCCGCAGTGCTCTCCGGCGACCCAGTGGCCCCGGGGCCCCCGGTGGCCCTGGGGATCCCGGTGGCCGCCGCGGCCTCGGGGGCGCCGGCCTGCTCGGGCACGGCGGCCACCGGCTCCGCCACCTCTGCGGGGGTCCGGGCGCCTTGGTCCGGCTCCGCCGAGTAGGCGGGCTCCAGCCACTCGTCGTCGCGCGACTGGCCGGGCAGGCCGAGGCTGCGGCGGATCGGCCGGCCGCCGTCGGCCCCAGGGGGTGGCACGCTGCTCACCGCTGCTCCCTCTCCTTCTCCTCCTCCGGCTCACCGGCGGGCCGGTCGAACTCGTCGGTCACCTCGATCGCCGCGCGGTCCGCCTCGGCCACCCAGTGGACCGTCAGCGAGCCCAGCGGCTCGGCCTGGTCGAAGGCCAGTGCCCGCTCCCGGTAGAGCTCCAGCAGGGCCAGGAACCGGGCCACCACGACCAGCTCGCTGTCGGCGTCGGCCACCAGCTCGGCGAAGACCGCCGAGCCGTGCTCGGCCAGGTAGTCGGCGACCAGCTGGGCTTGCTCGCGCACGCTGACCGGCGGGGTGTGGATGTGGTCCACGTAGACCACCGGCGCGGGCTTGGGCGTCATCGCCCTGGCGGCCAGCTGGGCGAACCGCTCCAGCCCGATGTGGATCACCACCTCGGGCAGCAGCTCGGCGTGGTGCGGCTCCAGGCCGACGGTGCGCGGGCGGCGGCGCCCCTCCTCCGCCCAGCGCTGCTCGAAGACCGCAGCGACCCGCTTGTAGGCCCGGTACTGCAGCAGCCGGGCGAACAGCAGGTCGCGGGCTTCCAGCAGGGCCAGGTCCTCCTCGTCCTCGACCTCGGCGGCGGGCAGCAGCCGGGCCGCCTTGAGGTCGAGCAGGGTGGCCGCGACCACCAGGAACTCGGTGGTCTGGTCCAGGTCCCAGTCCGGCCCCATGGCACGGATGTGCGCCAGGAACTCGTCCGTCACCGTGGAGAGCGCGAGTTCGGTGATGTCCAGCCGGTGCTTGGCGATCAGGCCGAGCAGCAGGTCGAACGGGCCCTCGAAGTTGGCCAGCCTGACGGTGAAGGACTGGTCGCGTGGAGCGCCACGCGGGTGGTCCTGCTCAGGGGCGGTTTCGGGGGCGGTGGTGGTGGCCATGGCGGTCCATCTTCACACGCCGCACGGCCCGCGCCCGGTTGTACGCGCTCAGCGGCCGCACGACGGCCCGCGCCCGGCCCGGGCCCGGCTCAGCGGCCCCGCAGCCGCCGCACCAGGATGCTCGCCTCGCCGCGCTGCTCCAGGTCGGCCAGCACGACGGCGATCGCCTCGCGCACCACCCGGCCGCGGTCCACCGCGAGCCCGTGCTCGCCGCGCAGCACCAGGCGGGCGTGCTCCAGGTCCATCAGCTCTTCGGCGGACACGTAGACGGTGATCTTCTCGTCGTGCCGCTCGCGGCCGCTGGGGCGCCGCGGTGCCCGGCCGCGCGGGCGGCGCCGCAGCGGGTCGGCCTGCTGGTCCTCGGGGCCGGCCGGGGCGGCCGCGGTGCCGCTCTGCGGGGCGACGCGGGGCGCCGGGGCAGGGGCGTTCTCGGCGCTCCGACCGCCGGGCACCCTCCCCCAGCCTTCGGCCGGGGAGGCCCCCACGGCGGGGCCGGTGGCGGGCGCGGCGCCGGTGCTGCCCGAGGGAGCGTCAGCCGAGGCGGCGTCAGGCTGCTGGGCACCGCTGCCGTCCGCCGGTTCGGCGTTCTGACGGCTGGCCAGGGAGGGCGACAGCGCCATCCCCCCGGTGGTGCGGAACAGCTCGTCGGCCCCCGGGAGGCTCACTCGACGGGGCGGCACCGGTCGAGCACCTCCCTGGCGAGCTGGCGGTAGGCGGCGGCACCCACCGAGTTGGTGGCGTAGGTGGTGATCGGCTCGCCGGCCACGGTGGTCTCCGGGAACCTGACGGTGCGTCCGATGACGGTGTGGAAGACGTGCTCGCCGAACGCCTCGACCACTCGGGCCAGCACCTCGCGGCTGTGCACCGTGCGCGAGTCGTACATGGTGGCGAGGATGCCGTCCAGGCGCAGCTCCGGGTTGAGCCGTTCGCAGACCTTCTCGATGGTCTCGGTCAGCAGGGCGACCCCGCGCAGCGCGAAGAACTCGCACTCCAGCGGCACGATCACGCTGTGCGCGGCGGTCAGCGCGTTGACGGTGAGCAGGCCGAGCGAGGGCTGGCAGTCGATGATGACGTAGTCGTAGTCCGGCAGCAGCGGCTTGAGCGCGCGGGCCAGGGCGGACTCCCGGGCCACCTCGCTGACCAGCTGCACCTCGGCGGCCGACAGGTCGATGTTGGAGGGCAGCAGGTCCATGCCGGGCACGGCGGTCTTCAGCAGCACCTCGTCGGCCGTCAGGCCCCGCTCCATGAGCAGGTTGTAGACGGTGACGTCCAGCTCCATCGGGTTGACGCCCAGGCCGACCGAGAGGGCGCCCTGCGGGTCGAAGTCGACCAGCAGCACCCGCCGGCCGTACTCGGCCAGCGCGGCGCCCAGGTTGATGGTGGAGGTGGTCTTGCCGACGCCGCCCTTCTGGTTGCACATCGCGATGATCTTCGCGGGACCGTGCTCGGCGAGCGGGGCGGGGATCGGGAAGTACGGCTGCGGGCGGCCGGTGGGGCCGATCCGCTCACGGCGCTGGCGGGCCGCGTCCGGTGCCAGGGTGGCGGCGTACTCGGGGTCGGGCTCGTACTCGGCGTCCGGGTCGTCGTAGGAACCGTAGGCGAACTCGGCGTAGCCCAGCTGCTGGGCCGACAGGTCCGCCTCGTAGACCGGGGTCTGGGCGGCCGCCTGGCGCGCCTCGAAGGTCCTCACTGCCACCGTGCCGATCTCCTCGGCCCCGACGGTGGAATATCCGGCCCCGGTGTCGTCGGTCGGCTGTCCGGAGACGTGCTCCGCCAGGCCTGGCTGACCACCCCCGGGAGCAAATGTCGACTCATTCACAAGTCGTCTTACCTCCTTGGGCATCCAGGGCATTATGTCGATTCGTCAGCCTGACACCATGCCGACGGTTTGCGACTCTAGGCCGTTCCGGGCGTTCGCAGCAACACAATCCACGGTAGTGGGACCGATGTGTCGGCCGTCCGACCGGGTTCTGTCAAGGGGTGGGTGATCCAGCCCACAGCGGATTGACGCATGGCGAAGCCCCCGACCGGCGGACGCCGGCCAGGGGCTCACGACATGGCTCCGCGGCGCCTGATCGACCTCAGGCCCACGCGTGGTGCGGCGTCAGGCGAGCACGCTCTCCAGGGAGACGGAGGGCAGGCCGAACGCCTCGGCGACCGCCGGGAAGGTGATCTGGCCCTCGTGCACGTTCAGGCCCTTGGCCAGCGCGGCGTCGCGGCGCAGCGCCTCCTTCCAACCGCGGTTGGCCAGCTCGACCACGTACGGCAGGGTGGCGTTGGTGAGCGCGTAGGTGGAGGTGTTCGGCACCGCGCCCGGCATGTTGGCCACGCAGTAGAAGACCGAGTTGTGGACCTGGAAGGTCGGCTCGGCGTGGGTGGTCGGGTGCGAGTCCTCGAAGCAGCCGCCCTGGTCGATCGCGATGTCGACCAGCACCGAGCCCGGCTTCATCTTGGCGACCAGCTCGTTGGTGACCAGCTTGGGGGCCTTGGCACCGGGGATCAGCACGGCGCCGATCACCAGGTCGGCCTCGACGACGGCCTTCTCCAGCTCGAACGAGTTGGACATGATGGCCTTGATCTTGGTGCCGAAGATCTTGTCGGCCTCGCGCAGCTTGTTGATGTCGCGGTCCAGCAGGGTCACCTCGTAGCCCATGCCGATCGCGATGGTGGCCGCGTGCCAGCCGGAGACGCCGCCACCGATCACCACGGCCTTGGCCGGGTGGGTGCCGGGGACGCCGCCCGGCAGCACGCCGCGGCCGCCGACCGGGCGCATCAGGTGGTAGGAACCGACCTGCGGGGCCAGCCGGCCCGCGACCTCGGACATCGGGGCGAGCAGCGGCAGCGCGCCATTGGCCAGCTGGACGGTCTCGTAGGCGATCGCGGTGGTGCCGGAGGCGATCAGCGCGTCGGTGCCGGCCCGGTCGGCGGCCAGGTGCAGGTAGGTGAAGAGGGTCTGACCCTTGCGGAGGCGGTGGTACTCCTCGGCGATCGGCTCCTTGACCTTCAGCAGCAGGTCAGCGGTGGCCCACACCTCGTCGGCGGTGGGGAGGATGGTGGCACCGGCGGCCACGTACTCCTCGTTGGGGATGGAGGAGCCGACGCCGGCGCCGTCCTCGATGAAGACCTCGTGGCCGTTGCGGACCAGCTCATGCACGCCGGCCGGCGTGATGGCCACGCGGTACTCGTGGTTCTTGACCTCGCGGGGGATGCCGACCTTGGTCACGGTTAAACACGTCCCTCTTGCCATGGGGGTCCCTACCGGGGGAAGACCGGAGGGTGGGTGCGCGGGGGGCATGCCTCCGGCATGGGCACGGCCAGGCCAAGACACGCTGCACTGCGCGACTAAGTCGAGTGTAATGAAGCCCAGTGCATCCGTCAGCCTTCCAATGTGACTAAATCTCCCCGGGCCATTGGCAGATTCGTAGGCTTGCCCTAGAAAGATCCTGGCGAATCACGATCTTCCAGGCAAATCTCCCAAACAGTGCACGGGTCACCGCAAGGTTGCCCGGGAGCCACTCGCTGGTCAGCTGCCGTGCAGCTGCTCCAGGGCCGCCGCGACGGCCCTGACACCCCGGTCGTCGCCGAGTCGGCGCAGCAGCGCGAGCGCCGTCCGGTACTCGCGGACCGCCTCGTCCGGTCGGCGCTGGGCGGCGTGCGCCTCGGCGATCCGGACCAGCAGCCGGGCCTGGGCGGCCGGGTCGTCCATGCTCTGGCGCAGTGCGAGGGCCCGGCCGTAGGCGTCGGCGGCCCGGACCGCCTCGCCGAGGGCGCGCCGGCACTCGCCCACCCCCTCCAGGGCCCGGGCGGCCGCCGCGTCGTCGCGCGGCTCCCGGGTGTGGGCGACGGCGCGCTGGTAGAACTCGGCGGCCGGCGCCCAGTGTCCGGCGGCGGCCCGTAGATCGGCGAGGTTGAGCAGGGCGGCGGCGGCCCGGCGCGGTGCGGCCTGGCGTTCGGCCAGCTCCAGGACCAGGTGGTGCAACCGGTAGGCGTCGGCGGGACCGGGTCGGCCGGGGCCGGTGAGCGGGAGGGTGCGCAGCAGGGCGCCGACCAGGCGGGCCACCGAGCCGTCCAGGTCGCCCTGGGCGAGGGCCTGCTCGGCGGTGCGCAGGAGGAGTTCGCGCTCGCCGCCCAGCCAGGCCCGGGCGTGGCCCGCGCTGCGCAGCCGGAGCGGACCGGGCAGCGGATCGGGGGCCGGCACGGCCGGGTCGAGCAGGGCCCGGGCCGAGTCGACCAGCCGGATCAGCCGCTCCAGCAGCCGGGCCCGGGCCAGTTGCAGGGCGGCCGGGCGGTCGTGCCGCTCGCGCAGCGCGACCAGTTCGGCGTGGAACCGGCCGGGCACCCGGTACCGGGGGGTGCCGTCGGCGGTCGGCTCGGCCGGGTCCAGCAGCTCCTGCTCGGCCAGCGCCTGCAGGATCACGACCGCTTCGGGCGCCGGGCAACCGGCCAGCGCGGAGGCGGTGCGCGGGTCGCCGTAGCCGCCGGGTGCCAGCGTGAGCATCCGCAGCAGGCGGGCCTGGGCGACGGGGAGGCTGCGGTAGCGCAGGTGGAGGGCGGCGACCAGGGGGTCCCGTGCCGTTGCTTCGCCGCTGTCCGCTGCTACGGCACGCAGGGCGGCACCCGCCTCGGGCACGGCCACCTTGGGGTTGGCGCGCAGCCAGCCGGCCAGCAGCCTCAGCGGCGCCGGCCGGCCGGCGCAGGTCTCGGCCAGCTCGGCGGCGGCGACCGGATCGCAGCTGATCCGGGTGCCACCGACCAGCGCGGTGAGCAGGTCGACGGCGGCGGACTCGTCGAGGCCGCGCAGGATCACCGGGTCGACGGTGAACTCGTCGGCCAACCCGGTCAGCGGGCGGTCGGCCACCGCGAGCACCAGGCAGCGCGGCTCCTCGGGCAGCAGCGGGCGCAGTTGCTCGGCGTCCGCCACGTCGTCGAGCAGCAGCAGGGTGTCGCGGCCGGTCAGCGCCGCGCGCAGGCGGGCGCAGGCCGGGTGCTCCTGATCCGGGGCCGGCAGCGGGAGCGCTTCGGTCTCCTCGCCCAGCTCGCTGAGCAAGCGCTTGGCTACCGCGCCCGGCGGGTGCGGGGTGCCATCGGGGTCGGACAGCCGGACGGCCAGCAGCTGCCGCCCGCCCGCCGCGGTGGCGGCGAACCGCCGGGCCAGCGACGTCCGCCCCGAGCCGGGCCGCCCGGCCACCAGCAGCACCCGGCAGCCCCCCTCCCGCACGGGACCGCGCAACCGCACGGCGAGCGCGGTCAGCTCCGCCGCCCGTCCGACGAACGGCTCGGGCACCCCGGGCGCGGACGCCGCCGCCCTCCCCCGGCCTTCGGCCGGGGGGACCCCCATGGAAGCGAGCCGCGCACCCATCGTCGCCGTCTCCCTCACCACCAGCGCCACTCCCGACCCGATCGCCCAGCATCCCGTCAGCGAAGCGTAGTTCGCCCCGGCCCCGCTGCCGAGCGAACTCCGATCCCCCCGATCGGCGAATCACCCGGACAGTCGCCCGGCGGGGGGGATCCGCCACCACCCGCGCAGCCCACCGGCCGACGGCCTCCGCGGTGCCGGGCCTGCTCGCGGCAGCGGCCCACCTGATCGCCAGCGGAGCCCGCTGCGCAGCCGCGGCCCCCCGACCTCGCGTCAGCCCAGGGCCTTGGCCCTCCAGTAGGAGAACTCGCCGAGCGGGTCGCCGTCCAGGGACCACGGCCAGGGCGTCACCGTATCGCCGATCAGGCGGAAGGTTTCGGTGCTCTCACGCACCCGGCCGGCCCGGACCAGGGCGAACGCGAGCAGGTTGAGGTCGGCCACGGCGGCCGCGTGCTGCAGCCGGCCGGGATGCGGCCAGTCGGCCAGGGCGGTGGCCAGGGCGGTGGTGCCGCGGTTGTTCGTCCACATGTTGCGGACCAGCAGCGCCTCCACGCCGCCCTTGGCGGTGACCCGGGCGTGCTCCTCGACCAGCGCGGTCAGCTCCACACCGGCAGCCGGTGCGGTCGCCGGCACCGCGGACCGGACGGCGTGCACGAAGTCCGACTGGCTGCTGCGCGAGCCGCACTCCTCCGCGGAGAGGTACCGCAGCATCTGCAGGTGCGCCTCCCGGTGCCAGGGATCGCGGGAGGTCACCTCGTACCACACCGGGAAGACTTCGTGCGTGCCGGCACGGGCCGTCCGCAGGATCCCGAGCAGCACCACCCAGGGAGTGGGGTCCTCCGGTACGGCGTCCGCGGCGCGGTAGCAGTGGTCCGCAGCGGCCTGCAGGTCGGCCATCCTCCCTTCGGCCCGGCCCCGGACCAGCTCGACCCAAGCCTCGAAGATCAGCGCGTCAGCGCTGCGCGGGCGGCGCATCCGCCAGGACCGGGCCAACGCCGAGGGCGCGGCCGCGTCGGCGAGGACGGCGAACCGGTGCGCGCGGCGGTCCCAGTCGTCCCCGGCCTCCTTGAGCAGCCGGTCGACGGTGTCGACCAGGATCTCGTCCTGCCCGGGAAGGCCGGGGGAGCTCACCTGTCGCCGTACTCGACCGAGTTTGACATCGTCGAGCTCGGGCAGCAGCCGCGGGCCGGAAGCGCGAAATCTTCGAAGGATCGACACGCGCCGGAGCCTAGGACCGGGGAAGGCTCCCGGACAGACCTCGAAGGCAATCGTTATCCGATGCCGAACTACCGTCTCGTATGGTGAACGGCGAGGCCCGCCGCACCCTTGACGTGCCGGGCCCGGCCGCCGCACTGCTGCGCCGCGCTGCTCGGCACCGCCGGGCCACCGGACCCGCCGGGCGCCCCCACAGCGAGGATGCCGGTGACCAGGGTGGTTGTGCAGCTCGCCGGCCAGGACCGAGGCCGTCAACTCGTCGAGCTGCCCAAGCGGCGGGAGGTGCCATGGCCTCCGCTCTATAGGAGCCCCCGACGGATGCCCTCCGTGAAGGCCGCCCACTCTTCCTTCGTGAAGCGGAGGTCACTGCGGTCAGGACGCTTCGAGTCAGTGAACGCGACACCGCCGCCCGGGAGGTCGGTGATCTCCACACAGTTGTTGTCATCGGTGCTCAGCGGCGACTTGCGCCGAGGGAGACCTGTCAGGTCCAGTGCGTAGAGGTCTTCCTTGCGATCAGTGGCGGTGCTCAACGGACCATTCCTTCCATGTATTTCCTGATGGTGTCGCGCGACCGATCGGCGGGCAGCGCCGAGGCGACGATCCGGTCGAAGTCCTTCTGGAACCGCTCGCTTGCCTCCTCGCTCTCCAGGTAGCGGCTTTCGCCCGCACTCTCGATGGAGACCAGGGAGGGCCATGGCTTGGGGAAGTGAAGGATCGAGAAGTTCCCTCGCGCACCAGGGTGAGGCCCAGCGTCCAGCGGCATGATCTGCAGGTTGACATTCGCCAGCTCGCTCACGTCCATCAGCCGAAGGCACTGCTCGCGCATCAGAGACGGATGCGGCGAGAACTTCTGGCACAGCAGGGCCTCGTGGATCACGAACCAGTATTCTGCCGGATCCGCCGGCCTCGTCAGATTGGCCTGACGTCCCATCCGAACGTCCACGATCGCCGCGTGCCGCTGTGCGGGGATGTGGATTGCGGTGGCAGCCGTGATCTCCCGCGCGTACGCCCCCGTCTGCAACAGGCCTGGGATCACGGTGGCGTAGTACGCCCGGATCTCGCGTGCGCCAGCCTCGGCATCCATCAGGTCTTCGAGGGACTGCGGGACAACGCCGTCGTACGTACTCCACCAGCCGGTCCTGCCCGCGTTGCGCGCGAGCTCCTCCAAGGCGGCGACGACCTCCGTGTCCGTCACACCGTAATGGCCGAGAAGAGCAGCGACCTCAAGAGCGTTGATCTTGGCCTGCGCGTTCTCGATACGAGAAACCTTCGGTCCGTCCCACTTCGCGCCCATCAGCCCCGCCACCTGATCCAGGCTCAGCTTCGCCTGCAAGCGGTACTTGCGCAGGGCCCTGCCGAGACGCCGACGCCGAACGGTCGGGATGGCACGCACGTTTGGCATAGGTGCAGTCCGTTCCTTACTAGGTGCGGTATCGGTACCGCCAGGTGCAGTTTTGCACCCCCAGGTGCGCAGGTCGATAGAACACGTGTATTTCACCCTGGCAGTTTGGGTTACAAGCTTGTCAGTCTGAGGGTTCAAGGTGCACTCTGATGCCAGTAGAGGTGACGTACCGTCACTTCTTCGTCACTCCTGATGTTTTGCAGCGCCCTGCCGGCGCCTGTCCAGGCCTGTCAGCAGATATCGGCCGCCGCCAAGGTCGGCCGGGCACCTCACAGCACCCCTTGCACATTTTGGGAGCCCCTGTGTCCGAGCTTCACTCCGCCCAACAGTTCCCCAACGGGACCATCGACGACTTCTACCTTCGAGCCGGCGCGGGCGCCGTCCGTCAGGCCCGTGACCGGATCGTGGCCGCAGCCCGTATGCGGGCACTGCCACTGTCGACCGAGGCACTGGCCGACGTGAGGCTCTGCGCCTCCGAGGTCATCACCAACGCCCTGGCGCATGGCGGTGACGAGTGCTGGGTCAGCATCACCTGGACCGGAGGTCGCCTGGGCGTCTGTGTCAGCGACCGTTCAGTGCAACTGCCCGCCGTGCTCCCGGCCTCGACCACCAGCAACTCCGGTCGCGGCCTCGCCCTGGTCAACGCGCTCGCCCACTCGTGGGGCTGGGGAAGGACCCAGTGGGGCAAGACCGTGTACTTCAGCGTCGCGGCCGACACCACGCCGGTCGCCGACCAGCGCTCGGCCCCGGTCACCGAGCAACAGAGTGGCCAACGGCTCCTGACCGCCTGACAGATCAAGGGACCGCCAAACGCGGCGAGTACTGACGAAACGACAAACCGCCCCGCGAGGCCGCCATACCATTCGGGCTCTGCCCCAGAACATCAGGAGAGCACCGTGCCCACATCAGTCCTCGTCGTCGACCACCCCGCTTGGGAGACGGTCGGTGGAACGGCCAGCCGCATCATGCGCTCCCCGACGGGCACCTGGCTCGCCACGTGGGGCAAGACGGGGCTGAGCCTGTCCTGTTTGGACGGGAGCGAGGACACCAAGCCCCAGTCGGACGAGATCACGGCGGCGGAACTACCGGAAGCCACCGACTGCAACCTCGCCGCCGCGTTGGCCGACTTGGGCACCGTGGTCCGGTTGCCGAACCCGTCGCTGTGGGACGCCATCACCACGGCCGTACTGCGACAGGTCGTCCGCGCTGCACAGGCCCGCGCGCTGTACCACCGGTGGTGCGCGGCTTATGGGACCGGTTATGACACCCCTGTCGGACGCCTGGCCGTTGTTCCTGGGCCTGAGTCGGTCCTGGCGCTGTCGGAGGAAGCCTTCAAGGCTGTCGGCGCGGCCTTCCACCGAACCGCGCTCCAGGCCGCAGCGGCCGCCTACCTGGAGGGCAACACCGCGTGGTCCGCGCTCGATCCTGCACACCTGGTGGACGCACTCGACACGATCCCGCGCATCGGCCCGTGGACCGCATCCGCTGCCACGGCCGACTTCACCGGCGACTTCTCCGTCTACCCGCACGGGGACCTCGCCGTCCGCACCTGGGCCAAACGCGCCGCGCCAGACGTCGCCTGGCCCACGACCGACAAGGCGTTCTGCGACGTCTGGACACGGACGGCCGAGAACGCCCGGCAGCTCCACGCCCTGACCCTCCTCACACTTGCTTGGGGGAGCAATGCCAGTTCCGAGCCCCGCGAGGGAGCCGAACACCAACGTCAGTGACCTGATCGTCGGAGCGGACCCGCGCCACTCGCTCGACGCTCTGTTCGTCAATGCGCCGCTGCGGGACTACACCCTGCGGCCCCGCACCAACGACTACACCCTGCCCGTCCTCGGCATGGCCTACATCGCCACCTACGCCCGCCAGACCGGATTCAACGTCGGCTTGCTCGATGCCGAAGCTTACGGGCTGGGCGTCAACACCACCGTCGAGATCATCAACCGAGCAGCCCCGCGCTGGGTCGGCCTGAACCTCCTGGCACCCACCTACCAGCTGTCCGCACGGATCGCCTCCGGCCTCGCCCCCTCGATCCGGCTGGTTGTCGGGGGCCACCACGCCAAGGCCATGCCCCGTGAGGTCCTGAAGGACCCGCGTTTCCACCACGCTCGAGCCCTGATCATCGGTGAAGCCGAACTGCGCGTCGCCGCCTTACTTGAAGACGAGCGCCGCCGAACCGAACTTCCCGGCGTGATGTGGCGGGACCGACTGCTTGGCACCGTTGGCGCCGGCATCGCCGACCGGCAGGCCGCTGGGCGGTGGACCGCTCCGGACCTCGACGCCCTGCCCATGGTGAACAGGGAATTCCTCCCCCAGGACCCCTACACGGCCGAGGACGGCCGCATCGAGGCGAACGTCGTAGGTTCCCGGGGCTGCCCGTATGACTGTGGATTCTGCGGAGCGGCGGTGTCCGCGAACCCGGACATCACGATTCGCACCCGGAAGCCGTCCAGCATCCTGGCGGAGCTGGATCACCTTCACAGCTCGTACGGGGTCACCGCGTTCCGGTTCGTTGATGATCTCTTCCTCGGCGTCGAGCGGTTCATCCGCGAGGCGATGACGGCATTCAGCGCCGAGGCTGTCGGCAGCCGGTACGTCTGGGACGCCACGGGCCGGATCAATGTGCTGCACCGGGCCGACGACAGCCTGCTCGACACGCTGGCGGCCAACGGCCTGCGCGAGGTCGCCCTTGGGATCGAGTCAGGCAGCGACCGCATCCTGGGCGCCATGGACAAGCGGATCACTGCGGCCATGACACTCAGCGTTGCCCGGCGGCTGATGGAGCGTGGGATCAACGTGAAGGGGTACTTCATCCTCGGATACCCGGGGGAACAGCGAGCCGATCTGCGCGCCACCGTGGCCCACATCCACGACCTGTGGGCTCTGGAGGACCGGCTGCCGGGACGGTTCCGCGCCTCCGTGTTCGAGTTCCGTCCCTACCCCGGCAGTCCCGTGTGGGGCCAGCTCGTCCGGGAGGGGCACGACCCGGCCGCGATGATGGACTACGGCGACGTGGACCTCACGGAGCACGGCGCTGACGAGGCGATGCGCGGACGGGACGAGTTCAACTTCTCCGTTGAGATCCAGTTCGGTGAAACCCCACTGGCCGAGATCCGTTCCCACCTGGCCGAGCTGTCACGCCGGCAGTACGACCGCAACGCGGCTACCCGGGAGGCCACCGCGTGACCGGGCTGTTCGTCACCGTGGACGGCCCCGGCGGCATCGGGAAGTCCACACTGGTCCAAGCCGTCTGCGGACAGCTCCGGGCTGCTGGGCGGCGCGTCCACGCCACCGCTGAGCCTTCGACCAGCCCGCTGGGCCGGTTCAC
Organism: Kitasatospora humi; assembly: GCF_020907985.1. Classification (GTDB taxonomy): domain Bacteria; phylum Actinomycetota; class Actinomycetes; order Streptomycetales; family Streptomycetaceae; genus Kitasatospora; species Kitasatospora humi. The sequence goes on from NZ_JAJJPA010000045.1 coordinate 35,308, forward strand.
CCGCGCCAACGCCGACACGATCACCGGCCACGCGCTGGCCTGCCTGGTTGCCGCCGACCGCTACCAGCACCTGACCAGCGAGATTCTTCCGGCTCTCGCCTCTGGCGCTACCGTGATCTGCGACCGTTACTTGCCGTCCTCTCTGGTTCTCCAGCGGCTCGACGGCGTGCCCTTGGAGTTCATCGTGAACCTGAACGCCGCGGCCGACCTGCCCCACCTAGCGGTGATCCTCACGGCCGACCCGGCAGTGGTGGCCGCCCGCATCGCGTCGCGGGGCGCCCACCACCGCTTCGAACGAGACACGGCCGTCCCTGCGCGGGAGGTCGCGTTGTACGAGCAGGCCACCGTTGTGCTGCGCGAACTACACGTGCCGGTCATGGCCATCGATGTCGGCCATGCCACTCCCACCGAAGCCGCCCGGCAGGTCGTTGAATCCCTGACGGCCCGGTACGCGGCCTGACCCGCACCTCACACCAAGGAACTGCCCATGGAAGAGACGACCTGGAACACGATCGAACGGATCGTCGCCTGGATCGACGAGAGCAGTACCCTCCCGCCGGAGACCGACAAGCTCCTGAGGGTCATGAAGCTCTCCGAGGAGGTCGGCGAGGTCACCCAGGCTCTGATCGGTGTCATGGGGCAGAACCCTCGCAAGGGCCGGACCCACCGGATGGAGGACGTCTACGACGAGCTGAGCGACGTCATCCTCACCGCCATGACTGCCCTGCGCTCCCTCACCCCCGACGCCCGCAAGGTCTTCGAAGCACGCGTCGAGCACATCGCCCAGCGCGCCCTGGCCCCGGCCGGATAACCCAGTCCGGTCAGTGTGCGACAGCACCGCCCCGCCGCTCTGGGTGTGGGGCACGGCGCCCGCCTGCTGTGGGAGGCGGGCGCCGGCACGTTCACCGATCGTCACCCCGCCGGGAACGGCCGGGCCGGCCAGGGCGCGTCGGCCGGGCGGAGGGCTTCCGGGCCGCCCGCGGAAAGGGCGGCCCGCAGGGCGAGGGTGCCGGTGACCAGGGTGGGGTTGTGCAGCTCGCCGGCCAGGACCAGGGCGACCAGCTCGTCCAGCGGCACCCGGGCGGTCTCGATCTCCAGCTCCTCGCCCTGCGCGTCGAACTTCTCGCCCTCGGCCTCGGACAGGTCGGTGGCCAGGAAGATCCGCAGCGCCTCGTCGCTGCCGCCCGGCGAGGTGTAGAAGTCGACCAGCACCCGCCACCGGGCCGCCTTGCAGTACGCCTCCTCGAACAGCTCGCGCTGGGCGGCGTGCAGCGGGTTCTCCCCCGGCACGTCGAGCAGCCCGGCGGGCAGCTCCCAGAGCCGCTGGCGCACCGGGTGCCGGTACTGCCGCACGAGCAGGACCCGCTGCTGGTCGTCGAGGGCGAGCACCGCCACCGAGCCGGGGTGGGTCTGGTAGTCGCGGCGGGCGTGGGAGCCGTCCGGCATCCGCACCTCGTCGCTGCGCACCCCCGTCATCCTGCCCTGGAAGGGCTGTGAGCTGGACCGGACGGCCCATTCCTCCGCGATGTCCTTGATCATGCCGACACTCCCCTTCTCGTCAGTACGACACAAAGGTACGGCACGGCCTCACGGGAAACGGCGGCCACTCGGGGAAGGACCCGAATGGCCGCCGCTGACATCAGTGAGCCGTCCGTCTCACTGCGCGAGTCCTGCTACGCGCCGGTCTTGATCTTGATGGCCGCGGCCACCAGCCCCGCGAAGAGCGGGTGCGGGCGGGTGGGGCGCGACTTCAGCTCCGGGTGGGCCTGGGTGGCGACCAGGTAGGGGTGCACCTCGCGCGGGTACTCGACGTACTCCACCAGGTCGCCCTTCGGGGAGAGGCCCGAGAAGACCAGGCCGGTCTTCTCCAGGTCGGCCCGGTAGGCGTTGTTGACCTCGTAGCGGTGGCGGTGCCGCTCGTCGACGTACTGCTCGCCGCCGTAGACCTCGCGGACGATCGAGCCCTCGGCCAGCTTGGCCGGGTACAGGCCCAGGCGCATGGTGCCGCCCAGGTCGCCCTTGCCGTCGACGATCGCCAGCTGCTCGGCCATGGTGGAGATCACGGGGTGCTTGGCGGCCGGGTCGAACTCGGTGGAGTTGGCCTCCGCCAGCCCGGCCAGGTTGCGCGCCGCCTCGATGACCACGCACTGCAGGCCCAGGCAGAGGCCCAGCAGCGGGATCCGGTTCTCACGGGCGTAGGTGATCGCGCCGACCTTGCCGTTCACACCGCGGTCGCCGAAGCCGCCGGGGATGCAGATCGCGTCCACGTCACCGAGCTGCTCGCGGGCGCCCTCGGGGGTCTCGCACTCGTCCGAGGTGACCCACTTGATCTCGACCCGGGCGTTGTTGGCGAAGCCGCCGGCCCGCAGCGCCTCGGTCACCGACAGGTAGGCGTCCGGCAGGTCGATGTACTTGCCGACCAGCGCCACCTTGACGATGTGCTGCGGCTCGTGGACCCGGCGCAGCAGGTCGTCCCAGGTGGTCCAGTCCACGTCGCGGAACGGCAGGTCGAGCCGGCGCACCACGTAGGCGTCCAGGCCCTCACCGTGCAGCACCTTGGGGATGTCGTAGATCGACTTGGCGTCGATGGCCGCGACCACGGCCTCCTCGTCCACGTCGCACATCAGCGAGATCTTGCGCTTGATCGCCTGCGGCACCTCGCGGTCGGCGCGCAGCACGATGGCGTCCGGCTGGATGCCGATGTTGCGCAGCGCGGCCACCGAGTGCTGGGTGGGCTTGGTCTTCAGCTCGCCGGACGGGCCGATGTAGGGCAGCAGCGACACGTGCACGAAGAAGACGTTGTCCCGGCCGACCTCGTGGCGCACCTGGCGCACGGCCTCCAGGAACGGCAGCGACTCGATGTCGCCGACGGTGCCGCCGACCTCGGTGATCACCACGTCGACGTCCTCGGTCGCCATCCGGCGGATCCGGGACTTGATCTCGTTGGTGATGTGGGGGATCACCTGGACGGTGTCGCCCAGGTACTCGCCGCGGCGCTCCTTGGCGATCACGGTGGAGTAGACCTGGCCGGTGGTCACATTGGCCGAGCCGTGCAGGTTGGTGTCCAGGAACCGCTCGTAGTGGCCGATGTCCAGGTCGGTCTCGGCGCCGTCGTCGGTGACGAACACCTCGCCGTGCTGGAACGGGTTCATGGTGCCCGGGTCGACGTTCAGGTACGGGTCGAGCTTCTGCATCGTCACCCGCAGGCCGCGGGCCTTGAGCAGGGCACCGAGGCTGGAGGCGGTGAGCCCCTTGCCGAGCGAGGAGGCGACACCCCCGGTGACGAAGAGGTGCTTGGTCGTCACGGCGCGGCCGTTGGCCGACTTGCCGGAATGGGGCTGTGCCAAGAGGGGGCTCCCGTGGGTCGCGTGTCGAAGCTGACGCTGGTGGAGTCGACGGACACCTGGACTGATCCTCCGGGGTGAATCCGGGGTCGTCAGTCAGCGGGTCCGGGGCGGTTGATCCCACCAGTCCACGGGGTACCAGGGTATCAGCGCGCTGGACGTCACGCCGTCGCCCGCCTCCCCGCTGACCCGGCCGGGTGAACCTCGGCCACCGCGGGGACCAGTCGGATCACCCCGCGGTGACCCGGAATGATCACCATCGGATGCCCCGTTCAACCGCCGCTCTCACCCGGCCGGGCTACTTTCGCCGACTCGTCCTGTGCAGACGGATGTACCTGATCGTTTCCGGGTGCTGAGGCCCGTGCCGCCGTCGTATCCTGCACGGACGCATCGCCGACAGCAGAGCACGCCGAGGACGCGGGTCCGGACGAGACCCCGCGTTCCCGCTGCGCGACCGGGCTCCCCCCGCTCCACCAGTTCCCCAGCAGTGCCCAGGCCCGGAGCCCGACCGGCTCCGGGCGGCCAGTCCCCGCCCGAACCGCCACCAGCGGCCGGCGGGGGCGCCCGGTCCGGGCCAGCGCCCTCCCCCGGCGCCGCAGGATCCGCTCTCGCCCCGGTCGGCGACCGCCGAGCACTACCGCGAACTGGAGATTCACGTGGCCGGCCGTATCGAGGACTACGCCCTTATCGGGGACATGCAGACCGCCGCCCTGGTCAGCAGAGATGGCGCCGTGGACTGGCTCTGCCTGCCCCGGTTCGACTCCCCCGCCGTCTTCGCCGGCCTGCTGGGCACCGATGAACACGGGTTCTGGCGGATCGGTCCCGCGGAGGCCGCCCCGGTCGCCCCGCCCGTGAACACCGCACCGGCGCCGCGCGCGCCGTTCACCGATTCGAGTGAGCTGCGGACGGTCCCGAGCAGCGCCGCCGCCCCGGCCGTGCCCGCCGACCGCCGCCGCTACCGGGGTGACTCGCTGATCCTGGAGCAGGAGTGGGACATGCCGAAGGGCAGTGTCCGGGTGATCGACTTCATGCCGCCGCGCCACCTCGCGGAGCAGGAGCCGGTGCCGCAGATGATCCGCGTGGTGGAGGGGGTCAGCGGCACGGTGCGGATGCGGTCCGCGCTGCGGATGCGGTTCAGCTACGGCAAGGTCGTCCCCTGGGTCCACCGGGTCGAGCAGCCCGGCGGCGGCCACCGCACGGTCGCCGTGGCCGGCCCGGACTCGGTCTGGCTGGACGGCGCGGCCGAGACCTACGGGCGCAACCTCACCACCTACGCCGACTTCACCATCGCCGCCGGCGAGCGGGTCACCTTCGCGCTCACCTGGCAGCACTCGCACCTGGCCCCGCCGGAGGCGCCCGACCCGGAGGCCTCGCTGGCGCTCACCGAGGAGTTCTGGTCGGACTGGGTCGCCCAGTGCACCTACCAGGGCCCCTACCGGGACGCCGTGGTCCGCTCGCTGATCACCTTGAAGGCGCTCACCTACGCGCCCACCGGCGGCATCGTGGCGGCCCCCACCACCTCGCTGCCCGAGGACATCGGCGGCGAGCGGAACTGGGACTACCGCTACACCTGGCTGCGGGACGCCGCGATCACCCTCTCCTCGCTGCTGCGCACCGGCTACCGCGAGGAGGCCCGGGCCTGGCGCGAGTGGCTGCTCCGCGCGGTCGCCGGCGACCCGGAGAACCTGCAGATCATGTACTCGATCACCGGCCAGCGCGAGCTCACCGAGACCCATCTGGACTGGCTGCCGGGCTACGAGAACTCGGCCCCGGTCCGGGTCGGCAACGGCGCCGCCGACCAGCTCCAACTGGACGTCTACGGCGAGGTCGTGGAGGCCCTCTACCTGGCCCAGATGACCGGCCTGTCCCGCAGCGACCACGCCCACCTGCTGCAGCTGCGGCTGATCGGCTACCTGGAGGAGCACTGGAAGGCCCCGGACGAGGGGATCTGGGAGGTCCGCGGGCCGCGCCGGCACTTCGTCCACTCCAAGGTGATGGCCTGGGTGGCGGTCGACCGCACCATCAAGCTGATCGAGCAGACCGAGACCGAGGGCCCGCTGGAGCGCTGGCGGGCGCTGCGCGACGAGATCCACGCGGACGTCTGCGAGAAGGGCTACGACCCGGAGCGCAACACCTTCACCCAGTACTACGGCGGCACCGAGCTGGATGCCGCGCTGCTGCTGATCCCGCAGGTCGGGTTCCTGCCGCCGGACGACAAGCGGGTGATCGGCACCATCGAGGCGATCCAGCGCGAACTGGCCACCCCGGACGGCTTCGTGCTGCGCTACCCCACGCACGACGAGACGGGTGAGAACGTCGACGGCCTGTCGGGTCACGAGGGCGCGTTCCTGGCCTGCTCGTTCTGGCTGGCCGACGACCTGGCGATGATCGGCCGGGTGGGCGAGGCCCGGGAGCTGTTCGACCGGCTGCTCTCGCTGCGCAACGACCTCGGTCTGCTCGCCGAGGAGTGGGACCCGGTGACCAAGCGCCAGGTGGGGAACTTCCCGCAGGCGTTCAGCCACGTGCCGCTGATCGACACCGCGCTGCGGCTGACCGCGGTCGGCGCCGTCTACCTGGCCCCGCAGACGCAGCCCGCCGGCCGGCCGGTGCGCCAGCCGGTCTGAGCGCCGGCCTGGTCCCGGCCCGCGACCGGGCCGGGACCGAGCCGGAACCGGGCCGGGACCGGGCCAGGATCGGACCGGGACTGTCAGCCGTGCTGCACCAGCTCGTCGTAGGTGCTGAGCACCTGCGCCACGGTGGCGGCCTCGTCGGGCCAGGTGGCGGCCTGCGCCGGCCCGGCGGCGGCGAGCGCCGTGCGGCGGTCGGGGTCGGCGAGCAGCTCCCGGACGGCGGTGCCGAGCGCGGCCGGATCGCCGGCGGGCACCAGCACCGCCGCGTCCCCCACCAGCTCGGGGATCCCGCCGACCGCGGTGGCCACCAGCGGCACCCCGGCGCGCAGCGCCTCCTGGGCGACCGCCGAGCGGGCCTCCCAGCGGCTGCTGATCACCACGGCGTCGGCCGCCGTCAGCAGCTCCGGCACGTCGGTGCGGTGGCCGAGCAGCCGCACCGGGAGCTGCTCGGCGGCGATCCGCTCGCGCAGTTCGGGGGCCTGCGGCCCGTCCCCGGCGAGCAGCACCAGCGGGGTCGGCCCGGCGCCGCCGAGCAGCTCCCGGGAGGCGTCGAGGAGCTGGCCGAACCCCTTGTGCGGCACCAGCCGGCCGATCGCCAGCACCAGTGGCCGGTCGGGCTCGTTCGGACCGAGCAGCATCGCGCGGGCCGCCGTGCGGTCCAGCGTGCCGGGGGCCAGCGGCGGCGCGGCGACCGGGCCGAGCCGGGCGTCCGTCGCGCCCAGCTCGCGGGCCCGGGCCACCAAGTCCGAGGAGGCGCCCAGCACCAGGTCGGCGGCCCGGGCCACCCGCCGCTCCATCAGCCGCTGCAGGCGCCGCTCCAAGCCGGTGGCGAGCAGCGCGTGATGGGACGTCACCACCAGCGGGGTCTCCGGGCGCAGCCCGGGCAGCCGGCCCGCGGTGCGCAGCGCGAGGTCGGAGAGCAGTCCGGCCCGCAGCCCGTGGGCGTGCACCAGGTCTGCGCTGGTGAAGGCGCGGCGCAGCTCGCCGATCGCGGTGGCGTCACTGCGCCAGTCAGAGGTCGCGGTGATCTCCACCGGCTGGAAGACCGCACCGGTGCGGGAGAAGGCGAACAGCGCGTCCGAGTCCGCGGGGGCGCACAGCGTGACCTTCACACCGTGCGCCACCAGCCCCTGGGCCAGTGACCGCACATGGGCGCCGATCCCGCCGCTGCCGGCGGACAGCACCAGCACCACATGCAGCTGGCCGCCGGAAGCGCCGGCCGCGCTGCCCCGGGCGGAGGAATGCTCCACGTCGTCTCGCTCCGACTCGTTAGGGAACTCGCCACCGCAGTGGCCCACTACTGGGGAGAACGATAAACGGTTGTTAACCCTCCCTGGGCGAACGCGCGGTGGCGAGCAGCTCCTCGGCATGCGCACGGCCCAGCTCGGAGTCCTCCAGGCCGGCCAGCATCCGGGAGAGTTCGCGTACCCGCTCTTCGTCGCTGAGGGTCTTGACGCCACTGCGGGTGACGGTGCCGTCGTTGGTCTTCTCCACCACCAGGTGCCGGTCGGCGAAGGCCGCCACCTGCGGCAGGTGGGTGACCACCACCACCTGGGCGGTACGGGCCAGCTTGGCCAGCCGGCGGCCGATCTCCACCGCGGCCTTGCCGCCGACCCCCTGGTCGACCTCGTCGAAGAGGTAGGTCGGCACCGGGTCGGCACCGGCGAAGACCACCTCGACGGCGAGCATCACCCGGGAGAGCTCACCGCCCGAGGCGCCCTTGGCGATCGGCCGGGCCGGCGCGCCCGGGTGCGGGGCCAGCAGCACCTCGACCTCGTCCACGCCGTGCGGGCCGTAGGCGACGGTCCGGCCGTCAAGCTCCAGACCGTCCGGGTCATCCAGTCGAGTGAGGTCGAAGGTCACCCGGGCGTGCGGCATGGCGAGCTCGGTCAGCTCGGCGGAGACCGCGTCCGCGAACCGGCCGGCCGCGGCCTGGCGGGCCGCCGACACCTCGGCGGCCAGGGCGGCCAGTTCGGCCCGCAGGCTGGTCCGCTCGGCCTGGAGCTCCTCGATCCGGTCGTCGTCGCCTTCGAGTTCGGCCAGCCGCAGCGCGCCCTGCTCGGCCCAGGCGACCACCTCGGCAGTGCCTCCCTCGGGTGAGCCGTACTTGCGGATCAGCTGGGCGAGCACCGCCCGGCGCTCCTCGACGGCCGCCAGCCGGGCCGGGTCGGCGTCCAGGTCGTCGGCGTAGAGCGCGAGGTCGCCGGCCACGTCGGCGAGCAGGTAGCCGACCTCGGCCAGCCGGTCGGCGAGGACGGCCAGCCGCTCGTCGTGCCCGCGCACCGCGTCCAGTGCGCGGCGGGCCTGGCCGAGCAGGGTGCCGGCGTCCAGCAGGTCGGGGTCGGCCGGGTCGCCGGCCAGCGCGGCGTGCGCCAGCACGGCGGCCGAGGAGAGCGCGTCGGCGTGGCCGAGCCGCTCGGCCTCGGCCGCCAGCTCGACCTCCTCACCGGCCACCGGTTCGGCGGCGGCGATCTCCTCCAGGCCGAACCGCAGCAGATCGGCCTCCTGGATCCGCTCCCGCGCCTGGGTGGTCAGCTCGGCCAGGGTCTCGGTGACCTCGCGCAACCGCCGGTAGCCGGTCCGGTAGCGGGCCAGCGGCTCGGCCAGCGCCTGGCCGGCGTAGCGGTCCAGGGCGCCGCGCTGGCGGGCCGGGCGGAGCAGCCGCTGCTGGTCGCTCTGGCCGTGCACCGCGATCAGCTCCTCGCCGAGCTCGGCCAGCAGGCCGACCGGCACCGAGCGGCCGCCGACGTGCGCCCGGGAGCGGCCCTCGGCGGAGACGGTACGGCTGATCAGCAGGGCGCCCTCGTCCAGCTCGGCGCCGGCGTCCAGCGCCCGGGCGGCGGCCGCGGAGTCGGCGGGCAGGTCGAGCCGGCCCTCCACCACGGCGCGGTCGGCACCGCCGCGGACCAGGGCCGGGTCGGCCCGGCCGCCGAGCAGCAGGCCCAGGCTGGTCACCACCATGGTCTTGCCCGCGCCGGTCTCGCCCGTCACGACGGTCAGGCCGGGGGCCAGTTCCACCACCGCGTCGTCGATGACGCCCAGATCCCGTATCCGCATCTCGTCCAACACGGAGACGACCTTACGAGACCCCGCCCCCGGCGCGCGACGAAGGACGACCTATGACCGTGAAGTTCATTCGTTCCGGGCGCTCGGCGTCACCACGGGTGCTCGAAGGTGTGAACACCGCGAGGAAGTACTGGGTCAGCGGACCGATCGCCAGCGCGTAGGCGAGCGTCCCCACCCCGGCGTCACCGCCCAGCAGCACCCCGGTGAGCAGCACCGTCAGCTCGACCCCGGTGCGCAGCAGGCGCAGCGAGCGCCCGGTGCGCCGGTGCAGGCCGGTCATCAGCCCGTCGCGCGGGCCCGGGCCGAACCGGGCGCCGATGTACATCCCGCCGGCCGCGCCGTTCAGCACGATGCCGCCGACCATCAGCGCGATCCGCGCCGGCAGGCCGTGCGGGGCGGGCAGCACCGCGTCGGTGGCGTCCATCGCCACCCCGAGGACCAGCACGTTGGCGACCGTGCCTATGCCCGGACGCTGGCGCAGCGGTATCCAGAGCAGCAGCACCACGACGCCGACCAGCAGGACCACGGTGCCGATGGACAGTCCCAGGTGGGCGGCCGCGCCCTGGTGGAAGACGCCCCACGGGGACTGGCCCAGCGAGGAACGGAACGCCATCGCCATGCTGACCCCGTAGAGCACCAACCCGGCCATCAGTTGGGACAGCCGCCGACCGAGGCCGACGGTGTCGCGGGGCAGCACGAGGATCGCCATCTCAACTCCTTGGATCTTGGCCCGGTGCGGGCCGCCCCGCCATCATGAGAAGTCCACCTGCCCTCTTGACAGAGCCAATCCGAGCGAAGTGGACTGCTTGTATGAGTGAATGGCACAGCACCGTCACCCCGGCAGCGCTCGCCCGCCTGCTGCGCACCACCCAGGCGCCGACCGGTCCGAGCCACCCGGTCTACCGGGCGCTGGCCCGCCAGGTGCAGCTGCTGCTCACCGACGGCCGGCTGCCGGTCGGCACCCGGCTGCCCGCCGAACGCGAACTCGCCGCCGCCCTCTCGGTCAGCCGCACCACCATCGCCGCCGCCTACGACGCGCTGCGCGAGGCCGGCTACCTGCACAGCCGCCGCGGTTCCGGCAGCTGGACGGCGCTGCCCGAAGGCAGCCGCCCGCCCGGGGACGCCCTCTTCCCGGTGCCGCCCGAGGGTGCCGGCCAGGTGATCGACCTCGGCGCCGCCACCCCGCCGGCCCCGCAACCACTCTTCACCGAAGCCACCGCCCGGGCCGTCGAGCAGTTGCCCGCCTACGCCCAGGGCCACGGCCACTACCCCACCGGCATCCCGGCGCTGCGCGAGGCGGTGGCCGACCGGTTCACCAGGCGCGGCCTGCCCACCACCCCCGACCAGATCCTGATCACCAGCGGTGCGATGAGCGCCCTGGTGCTACTCTTCGGCACCCTGCTGCGCCCCGGCGAACGGGTCGCGGTGGAGACCCCCAGCTACGCACACGTGCTGCAGGCGCTGCGCAACTGCGGCGCCCGGCTGGTCTCGGTGCCGCAGCGGCGCGACCATCCGCTCACCCTGCCCCGCTGGGACCTGACCGAGTGGCGCCAGGTGATGCGCGGCGCCGCCCCCCGGCTCGCCTACGTCATCCCCGACTTCCACAACCCGACCGGCACCCTGATCGACGAGCAGCAGCGCCGCGACCTGCTCGCCGCCGCCCGCTCCGCCGGCACGCTGGTGCTGGTCGACGAGACCATGGCCGAACTCGCTTGGCGGAAGCAGGCATCGGCGCTACCACGGCCGATGGCCGGGCTGGACAGGGCGGCCCAGGTGATCACCGTGGGCTCGGCCGGCAAGCTGGCCTGGGGCGGGCTGCGGGTCGGCTGGGTGCGGGCGGCTCCCGCGCTGATCCGCCAACTCGCCACCGAGCGGCTGCACCACGACCACGGCACCGCCGTGCTGGAGCAGCTGATCTGCGCCCACCTGATCGGCGAACGGCTGCCCGAGCTGCGCGAGCTGCGCCTCGGCCAGCTGCGGACCGGCGCCGAGGCGCTGCTGCCGGCGCTGCGCGAGCGGCTGCCGCACTGGCGGTTCGCCGAACCGGCCGGCGGGATCACGCTCTGGGTCGACACCGGCGGGCTGTCCGGCACCGCCATCGCCAGGGCCGGCGAGCGCACCGGGGTGCGGGTCGCGCCCGGTGCGCTGTTCGGGCTGGACGGCGCCTTCGAGGGCTTCGTCCGGCTACCGCTGACCGTGCCGCCGGCCGCCGCCGCGGAGACCGTCGAACGGCTCGCCGCCACCGCCGAACTGGCCGCCCAGCAGGACGGCCGCGGCTGGGCCGGCACCCTCGGCAGCGCCGCCGCCCTGGCGGTCTGACGCGGCCGGCGGTTCGGGGCGGCCGGTGGTTGGGGGCGGCCGGCGGTTCGAGGCGGTTCGAGACGGCCTCGTGGTTGGGGGGCGGCCGGGTGGTTGGGGGCGGCCCGGTGTTATGAGGCCGCCCCGGCGCCTTGAGGCTGCCTCGGGCGGTCTGCCGCGGCCTGCGGCGGCCCCGGCGGTCTGAGGCCGCCGTCAGCGGGTCAGTGACTGCCCGTGCGACCCCGCCAACCGGCCACCGGCAGCGCGAACTTGGCCACCAGCCGGTCGGTGAACGGCGCCCGGTGCAGCCGGGCCAACCGCACCGGCACCTGCCCGCGCCGCACCTCCACCCTGGCCCCGGCGGGCAGCTCGAAGGAGCGCCGCCCGTCGCACCAGAGCACGCCGTGCGGGGTCTTCGGCTGCACCTCGACCGCCAGCACCGACCGCGGCGAGGTGACCAGCGGGCGGGCGAACAGCGCGTGCGCGCTGATCGGCACCATCAGCAGCGCCTCCACCTCGGGCCAGACCACCGGGCCGCCGCCGGAGAAGGCGTAGGCGGTGGAGCCGGTGGGTGTGGACAGCACCACGCCGTCGCAGCCGAAATTGGAGACCGGGCGGCCGTCCACCTCGGTGACCACCTCCAGCATCCGCTCCCGGGACGCCTTCTCCACCGAGGCCTCGTTCAGCGCCCAATCCTGGTGCATCACATCACCATTGGTGCGCACCAGGACGTCCAGCGTCATCCGCTCCTCGACCTCGTAGGTGCGGTCCACCACCCGCTCGACCACCACGGCCAGGTCGTCGCGCTCCGCCTCGGCCAGGAAGCCCACCCGGCCCAGGTTGATGCCGAGCATCGGCAGGCCGGTGTCCCGGGCCAGCTCGGCACCGCGCAGCAGGGTGCCGTCCCCACCGGCCACCAGGATCAACTCGCAACCGTCCGCCGCACCGTGGCCGGCCGGCACCGTCTGCACCCCCTCGGGCAGATCGAGGTCGACCGCCTCGGCTTCCAGCAGCCTGATCTTCAGGCCCGCCTTCAGCAGGCCGTGGACCAGCTGCTCGACGCTGCGCAGGGCCGCCTCCCGGCCGGTGTGCGCGATCAGGAAGACCGTACGTTCCTCGCTCAACTGCCCTACCCTCTCCCTACGTCCACCCGAGCACGCCTGCCCTGCGGCAGCCTATCGACGGCCCTCCCGCTAGCGGGGCCCTTCGGCCACCGCCCGGTCGGCCTCGGCCGGATCGAGCTGCGCGGCATCACGGCGCATCCACAGGAAGTACTCGACATTACCCGAAGGACCGGGCAGCGGGCTGGCCGTTACCGCACGAACTCCCCAGCCCAACTCCCAGGCCTGACCGGCTACCTGACGGACCATCTCGGCGCGCAGCTGCGGGCTGCGGACCACGCCGCCGCTGCCCAGGCGCTCCTTGCCGATCTCGAACTGCGGCTTCACCATCAGCACCAGGTCGGCGTCCGGGGCCGCGCAGCTCGACAGCGCGGGCAGCACCAGGCCCAGCGAGATGAACGACAGGTCGCCGACCACCAGGTCGACCGGCTCCCCGCCGATCAGCTCCGGGGTCAGCTCGCGCACATTGGTGCGGTCCATCACGACCACCCGGTCGTCGCTCTGCAGCGACCACGCGAGCTGGCCGTAGCCCACGTCGACCGCCAGTACCTTGGCCGCGCCGGCGCGCAGCAGCACATCGGTGAAGCCGCCGGTGGAGGCTCCCGCGTCCAGCGCCCGGCGGCCCTCGACCACCAGGCCCTGCGGGATGAACGCCTGGAACGCGCCGGCCAGCTTGTGACCGCCCCGGGAGACGTAGTCCGGGTCGTTCTCGTCCTTGGCGACGACCACCGCGGCGGCGGTCTCCACCTGGGTGGCCGGCTTGGTCGCCACCGCGCCGCCCACCGTCACCCGGCCGGCGGCGATCAGCTCGCTGGCGTGCTCGCGCGAACGGGCCAGGTTGCGGCGGACCAGTTCGGCGTCGAGTCGGCGTCGTGCCACTGCCACGGGTGGTTCAGCTCCTAGCGTGTTCGTCCAGCGAAGTGAGGATCGTGTTGAGCCTCTGCTGGACATTTTCGTACACGGCGGGGTGCTCGACCGTCGGCACCCCGTCCAGCCGGGACAGGCCGGCCAGCTCGGCGTCCACCTCGTCGTGGCCGGTGGGGAGCAGCTCGACGCCGAGCGGCTCCGGCTCGGGGGTGCGGAACAGCGGCTCGGGAGGCTCGGGTGGCCCCACGGGCTCGGTGGGCTCGGTGGAGGCGGTGGGCTCGGTGGAGGCGGTGGGCTCGGTGGAGGCGGTGGGCTCTGCGGAGGCGGTGGAGGGCGGCACGTCAGACATCGGTCTCCCCCGTCTCCGGACGCTTCGGGGCAGCCTTCTTGGCCGCGGTCTTCCTGGCCGCGGTCTTCTTCGCGGTGGTCTTCTTGGCAGGGCTCTCCTTGGCCTCCGCCTTCTCGACCGTGGCCTGGTGCACCGTCTCGATGGCCTTCTTCGCCGCCGCCTTCTTGGCGGGACTCTTCTTGGCGGCCGTCTTCTTGGCGGTGACCGGCCGCCCGGCCGCGGTGGCCTTCTTGGTCGCGGTTGCCTTCGCGATGGCCCTCGCGGTGGTGGTCTTCTCGGCCGCGGTCCTCTTCGCCACCGTCCGCTTGGCCGGCGCCGTCCGCTCGAGCGTCTCGGGCGTCTCAGGCGTCCCGGCCGTCCCGACTGCCTCGGCGGTCTCGGTCGTCTCGGCCGCAGGCGTCACCGGGGCCCCCTGGGCGTGCAGCGGCTCCGGCTCCCGCTCGGCACCGCCGGCCTCCCGCTCCCGCTCCTGCTCCGGCGCCCAGTCGTCCGCGAACAGCCCGCCGGCCCGGCCTACGCCGCCCACCGGACCCCGCTCCGACGTCGAGGACGAGGGCGGGGCGGCCGACGGCTCACCGCCCTCCTCCAGGCTGCGCAGCTTGCCCTCCAGGTACTCCAGCACCACGCCGACCTTCACCACCTGGTCCCCGAGCCGGCTGACCCGCTCCACGGCCTTCTCGGCCTCCGTCCGGGCCAGGCCCACCGCCAGGTCGATGCCGCCCCGGGAGGCCGTGACCACCTCCTGGGCCAGCGTGGCCACCGTCCGCTCGGCGGCGACGACGTCGACGCCGGCCCGATCCAGCAGCTCGGTGGCCGTGCCCACCACCCGCTTGCCGGCCTCCTCCGCCAGACCGGCGGCCAACTCCATGTACTGCCGAAGCCCCTGCCGCATCTCCCGCTGCCTCCTCCGCACCGTCGTCGTTCCTGACGCTACCGCCTGATCCCGGTACCGCGCGGCAGCAATCGGCGGCCGACGCCGGGTACCGTGGCCGAACAGAGGCATTCAGGACCCGCAGGGAGAGCAAGACCATGGCCGACGTCGAGGAGTGCCGCGCGGCGCTGGAGCAGTTCGGCCACAACCTGGCCACCGCCGACGGCAAGGTGCGCAGCGCCGCGGCCGTGGACCGCTCGCTGAGCTGCCGGATCACCGACCTGGACCTGACCTTCACCGGCATCCTGCGGGACGGCCGGATCGAGGACATCGCCCAGACTCCCGGCAAGCCCGAGCGCCCGGCGGCGATCCGGCTCACCATGACCAGCGACGACCTGGTGGCCCTGGTCGACGGTGAGCTCAACTTCGCCAAGGCCTGGGCGTCCGGACGGGTCAAGCTGGAGGCCGGCCTGCGCGACCTGCTCCGGCTGCGCACCCTGCTCTGAGCCGATCGGGTTCCGCGCCACCGAGCCGACGGCTCCGGGCCGCCGGCCCGCTCAGACCCCGGATCCACCCAGGAGCGGGGATCCACCCGGGAGCGGGGATCCACCCAGGAGCGCGGATCCACCCAGGAGCGGGGCTCCACCCAGGAGCGGGGCTCCACCCAGGAGCGGGGATCCGCTCACCACCCCAGCTCGGCCAGCGCCTTGCGCCCGTCCACCGGCTCGCCGCCACCGTCCAGCGCCGCCCAGGCCGCCGCGCAGAGCGCCCGCAGGCCGTCGAACCGGTCACCCGCGCTGCTCGCCCCCTCCAGCCGCAGCTCACCGTCCAGCACGCGCGCCCGCACGCCCCGGCAGCCGAAGCCGCCGTCCGGCAGCGCGGTCACCTCGGGATGCGGCTCCAGCAGGCCGCGCAGGTCGGCGGCCAGGTAGGTGGGCCGCTGCCGCACCGGCGCGGTGAGCAGTTGGGCCGGGGTGGTCACCCCGGTGAAGACCAGCAGGCTGTCCACCCCGCCGTTGTGGGCACCCTCGATGTCGGTGTCCAACCGGTCGCCGACCACCAGCGGCCGCTTCGCCCCGGTGCGCAGCACCGTCTCCCGGTGCATCGGCGGCAGCGGCTTGCCCGCCACCTCCGGCTCCGCGCCGGTGGCGGTGCGGACGGCGGCCACCAGCGTGCCGTTGCCCGGCGCGATGCCGCGCGCGGTCGGGATCGACATGTCCAGGTTGGACGCCACCCAGGGCAGCCCGGCAGCCACCGCGTAGGAGGCCTCCGCCAGCCGCGCCCAGCCCACGGACGGGTCGAAGCCCTGCACCACCGCCGCCGGCCCGTCGGCCAGCGACTCGACGGCCACCAGGCCGCGCTCGGCCAGCGCCTCGACCAGCCCGGCACCGCCGATCACCAGCACCTTCGACCCGGCCGGCACCTTCTCGGCGACCAGCCGGGCGGCGGCCTGCGCCGAGTTGATCACGTCGGCGGGCTCGGCCGGCACCCCGAGCGAGGTCAGGTGCTCAGCCACCGCCCGCGGCGGCCGCGAGGCGTTGTTGGTCACGTAGGCGAGCCGCATGCCGCAGGACCGGGCCGCGTCCAGCGCCTCCACCGCATGGTCGATCGCGGCGGCTCCGGCGTAGACCACGCCGTCCAGGTCGAGCAGCGCGGTGTCGTACACCGCGGCCGGCGGCTGAGCGGTGTGACCGGGTATCCGGGCGGTCGTCATGCCTGATCATCCTCGTCGGTCGACTGGTCGGACTGGGGTGGTGCGGGTGGTGCGTAGCCGGGCGCGCCGGGCAGCAGCGGCCCGAAGGCACCGGCCCGGGCCGCGAGGGTCGCCCGGGAGTGCCGCAGCGCCTTGCGGTAGTGCTCGTCCTGCGGCCGCATCGCCACCGCCAGCGCCAGGTGCTCCACGGAGGTCTCGAAGTCGCCCAGTCGCGCGGCCGCGACGCCCCAGCCGAACTGAGCGTAGTCGTCCGAGGGATCGGCCTGCGCCACCACCCGGAAGTTCTCCGCCGCCTCGGCGTACCGGCCGCCGTCGAACTGGGCTCTGGCCAGCGTCTCCCGGATGCTCTTGGACTCGGGCTCGGCGGCCGCGGCCCGCGCCAGCACCTGCTCGGCCGCCGCCGGGTGGCCCTCGGCGAGCAACCGCTGGCCCCGGCGGAACCACTCGTAGACGTCCCCCAGCGGCCGCCCGTCGCCGGCCCCCGGCCCCCCGCCCGCCCCGCCGGCGGCCTGCCCCTGCCCACCACTCATGCTCGGCCTCGCTCCGATCGACGGATTCATCCCCAAGATCTGGGAACAACCTGGTTCCCGGATACCCTTCCCAGATTGACCGTCTCCACCGCACCGCGGAGGGGACGACTCAAGCACGGACATTCACCGGCGGCGCGGCGATCCCGCGCCGGCCGGACGAACTGAATCTCCGCCGGCATCCGCCGGAGACCCTCGGGAGAGAACTGATGAGTGCACCCAGTGCAGGGCACGAGGCCACGGCCTCCACCGGTGGCCCCGGCGACCCCGGGCATGTCGCCACCGCGGGGTTGTCGCTGTCACCGTTCCGTGGGCTGCGTTACGTCCGCGAGCGTGTCGGCGGCCTCTCGGCAGTCACCTCCCCGCCCTACGACGTGGTGGACCCGCACAGCAGGTTGAGCCTGGAGACCGCCGATCCACATAACGTAGTCAGGCTCATCCTGCCGCGCCCAGAACCGGACGACACCGGTGAGCGTCCCGACCGGGACACCCGCTACCGGCACGCCGCCCGGCTGCTCGACTCCTGGTTGCGCGACGGCGTGCTCGCCCCCGACCCCACGCCGGCGCTCTACGTCTACGAGCAGCGCACCGCCCCCGACAGCCCCAGCGGCGAGCTGCTGCAGCGAGGCCTGATCGGCGCGCTCGCGGTCAGCGGCAGCGAGACCGGCGTGGTGCTGCCGCACGAGGACGTGATGCCGCGCCCGGTCGCCGACCGGGTCGGCCTGATGCGCACCACCCGCGCCAACCTGGAGCCGCTGCTGCTCACCTACCGGGGCAAGGGTGGCGCGGCCGCGGTGATCGAGCGCGCAGTGGCGGGCGAGCCCCTGCTCACCACCACCACCTCGGACGGCACCCGGCACCGCCTCTGGGCCGTCACCGAGCCGGCCGAACTGGCCGAGGTCAGCCGCGACCTGGCCACCTGCCGGGCGCTGATCGCCGACGGGCACCACCGCTGGGAGATGTACCTGCGGCTGCAGCGCGAGCACCGGCACCTGCCGTTCAGCCCCTGGGACCGCGGCATGGTGCTGCTGGTGGACACCGCGCGCTACCCGCTGCGGGTGCGGGCCATCCACCGGGTGCTCTACCGGCTGCCGATCGAGGACGCGCTGGCCGCGCTCAAGTCGGAGCAGGACGGTTGGCGGCTGCTGCGGCTCGACGGCCCGCTCAGCGCCGCCCTGGACACCATGGCCCGGGCCAAGGAGGCCGGCCAGAACGCGTTCGTGCTGACCGGGGGCACCGGGGAGTACCACCTGCTCACCGGGCCGGACCAGGCCCTGCTGGACTCCTCGGTCCGCCGGGACCGGCCCGAGGAGTGGCGCCACCTGGATGCCACGGTGCTGCACGCCACGCTGCTGGAGCACGTCTGGCGGGTGCCGGACAGCGCCGAGGAGATCGGCTACCTGCACACCGCGGAGGCCGCCGAGCGCGAGGCCGCCCAGTCCGGCGGCACCGCGGTGCTGCTGCACCCGGTGGCGGAGCGGGTGGTCCGCCGGCTCGCCGAGCAGGGCGTCACCATGCCGCGCAAGTCCACCTCCTTCGGCCCCAAGCCGGCCACCGGGCTGGTGCTGCGCAGCCTCGAACTGGGCTGACGAAGACGGGGTGTGGCCCCCTCGACCGGGCATCCGGTCGAGGGGGCCACACCCGTCAGTGGCGGGTTGCGCGCTGCGGCAGGTCAGCCGCGGTCGCCCTCGTCACGACGGGCGGCGCGGTCGCGCTCGATCTGGTCGGCCTCCTCGGCGGAGGCCTCCTCCAGCTCCAGGTCGTCCTCGTCGTAGTACTCCTCGACGTCCTCGTCCTCCTCGAAGATGACCTTGTCCTGGCCCTCGTCGGTGCGGGTGTCCCGGGAGCCGCGGGCCGCCGCCGGACGCTCGGCCGGCACCTCGGCCTCCTCGGCCTCCGGGTCCAGCGCGTCCACGAACTCCAGACCGTCGATCTCGGCGAGCCGCTCGGAGGCGTTGGTGCTGCCCTCCGGGTCCGCCTCGGCGGCCTTGGCGAACCACTCGCGTGCCTCGTCGGCCCGACCGGCGGCGATCAGCGCATCCGCGTAGGCGTACCGCAGGCGGGCCGTCCACGGCTGGATGGCGCTGGAGGCCAGCTCCGGGCTCTGCAGGGTCACCACGGCGGCGTCGAACTGGCCCATGTCGGTGCGGGCACCGGCCGCGACCAGCCGCATCTCGACCTGGCCGGCCTTGTCCAGCTGCTTCACCTCGGGCTCACCGGCCATCGCCAGCGCCTTCTCCGGGCGGCCGAGACCGCGCTCGCAGTCGGCCATCACCGGCCAGAGGTCGGCACGCCCGGTCATCCGGCGGGCCGCACGGAACTCGGTCAGCGCCTCCAAGTAGCGCTGCGTCATGTACGAGGCGAACCCGGCCGCCTCCCGCACCGACGGCACGCGCGAGGCCAGGCGCAGCGCGACCCGGGAGTACTTGTAGGCCTCCTCCGGCTCGCTGTCGAGCAGACGCGCCACCATGACCAGGTTGCGGGCCACGTCGTCGGCCAGCGTCTTCGGCAGGCTCTTCAGCTCCTGGTGCACGTCGGCGTCCAGCTCGCTGCCGGTGACGTCCTCCGGGATCGGGAGCCGGTGCACCGGCTCCTGGTTGCCGCGCCGGTCCTCGTAGCCACCGCGCTCGCGGTCGCCGCCACGCCGGCCCTCGAACGAGCGGCCGCCGCGGTCACGGTCGCCGTACGGCCGGCCACCGCGCTCGCCACCGGGCCGACCCTCGCGGCGGAAGCCGCCGCGGTCGCCGCCGCGGTCGCCGCCGCGCTCGCGGTCGCGGTCGCCGTACGAGGGGCGCTCCTCACGGCGGTAGCCGCCACGGTCACCGGACGGACGGTCGTCACGGCGGAACCCGCCACGGTCACCGCCGCGCTCGCGGTCGCGGTCGCCGTACGAGGGGCGCTCCTCACGGCGGTAGCCGCCACGGTCACCCGACGGACGGTCGTCACGACGGAAACCACCGCGCTCGCCACCACGGTCGCGGTCGCCGTACGACGGACGCTCCTCACGGCGGAACCCGCCGCGGTCACCGCCGCGCTCGCGGTCGCGGTCACCGTACGAGGGACGCTCCTCACGGCGGAACCCGCCACGGTCACCCGACGGACGGTCGTCACGACGGAAACCACCGCGGTCCCCACCACGGTCGCGGTCGCCGTACGACGGACGCTCCTCACGGCGGTAGCCGCCACGGTCACCGGACGGACGGTCGTCCCGGCGGAACCCGCCACGGTCCCCACCACGGTCGCGGTCACCGTACGAGGGACGCTCCTCACGGCGGAACCCGCCACGGTCACCCGACGGGCGCTCCTCGCGACGGTAGCCGCCACGGTCACCCGACGGGCGGTCATCGCGGCGGAACCCGCCACGGTCCCCACCACGGTCGCGGTCGCCATACGACGGACGCTCCTCGCGACGGTAGCCGCCACGGTCACCGGACGGACGGTCATCGCGACGGTACCCGCCACGGTCCCCACCACGGTCGCGGTCACCGTAAGAGGGCCGGTCGTCGCGGCGGTAGCCGCCACGGTCACCACTGCGGTCACGGTCACGGTCACGGTCGTCGCGGCGCTGGCCACCGTCGCGGTCGTCCCGACGCGGGCCGCGGTCGTTCGACCAGCCGCCACGGGATCGCGGCTCGTAGCCTCGGCCTTCTCCGGATCGACGGTCGGGGCGGTCCTGGGGCGGGTTCATCGCGGTGACTCCTTCTACATCATCAGCTTCGCCGCGATTCGGTTCGCCGAAGCGCCGCACGCGGCTGGGTGCCGGCACAGGCCAAGCACCACTTTCATTGTCAAGCATCGGCTCCGGCCTCGCGCCTGGGAGTGGCGGGCGGAGCGTTTCAGCATCGGTGTTCGGAAAAGCAAAAAGGCCGTGACCCCAGCTCATCGCTGGGGCCACGGCCTA
>NZ_JAJJPA010000046.1 GCF_020907985.1 Kitasatospora humi
GGTTGTCCCGTATTGCCCTGGGGCGGGTGAGCGACTGACTTGGCCAGGGCCGTACTGTTCGCCTGGCGATCAGGTGCTCCCCTGGTCGTGTCGCGGGCTCCTGTTGATGCCGACCGGGCCGCAGGCCGGCCCGATTAGTGGCCAGGATCATGGAGGTCGATTCCATCGTGTGGACCGAGGTTGTGGCGGCCCTGCCCGGGACGGTGGTCTTTCAGCCCCCTGCATCGGAGCAGTCGCTGGCCTGCTGCACTGCGGTCCTCGGCCACTCACTGCCTGCGGACCTCGCAGCCCTCCTCCGGGAGAGCAACGGCATCGAGGGCGAGTACGGCGCGGGGCTCATCTGGTCCGCCGAGCGCATCGCCTCCGAGAACCAGACCCTTCGCTCGGATGCCGAGCTCGCCACCTTGTACATGCCGTTCGATCCGCTGCTCTTCTTCGCGGACGCGGGGAACGGGGACCTGTTCGCGCTCCTCCCCAGAATCAACCGCCCCGACGTCTTCGCCTGGAACCACGAAGACGACAGCCGCACCTGGGTGGCACCCAGTCTGGCCAAGTACCTCGAATGGTGGTTGACGGGGAAGATCAAGCTGTAGTGCCACGCCTCATGAGCACCTGGTCACCAATGAGATGATCTTGGTGTGGCTGGTGTGATCACGGCGTCGGAGCCCTCCTGGATAGCCCCGTTCACCGGGCTGAGCCCGCGCGACTTCCGCAAGCTGATGACGATGCTGCGACGCGAGGGCGCCGACACGGTGCGCCCGGGCCGGCCTTGGGGCCTCCCGCTGGAGGACCGCGTGCTGCTGGTCGCGGCCTACTGACGAACCAACCTGACGCTGCGGCAGCTCGCACCGCTGTTCGGGGTGTCCAAGTCGGCCGCCGACCGGATCATCGACCACATCGGCCCGCTCCTGGCGCTCAAGCCCCGGCAACGGTTCCGCAAGGACACCGTGCTGATCGTCGACGGAACCCTGGTGCCCACCCGAGACCACACCATCGCCGAGCAGTCCAAGAACTACAGGTACTCCACCAACCACCAGGTGGTCATCGACGCCCACTCCCGCCTGGTCGTGGCGATCGGCAGACCTCTGCCAGGCAACCGGAACGACTGCAAGGCATGGGAGGAGTCCGGCGCCAACGCGGCCGTCGGACAGACCACTACGATCGCCGACGGCGGCTACCCGGGCACCGGCCTCGTCATCCCACACCGCCGGCCCAGGGGCGGCGAACTCACCGAGTGGCAGGCCGAGCACAACCGCGAGCACAAACAAGTCCGAGCCCGCGTCGAGCACGTCTTCGCCCGGATGAAGACCTGGAAGATCCTGCGCGACTGCCGCCTCAAGGGTGACGGCGTCCACCACGCCATGCTGGGCATTGCCCGCCTGCACAACCTGCTCCAGGCTGCATAAGCCAACGCACTGCCGGTCGACCGACCGTGCCTCGAACCACCCAAAGATCAATTACGGGACGGCCCTTAGTTGACCTGATGTCGGACACGAGGTGCGTCAGCTGCGGAAAACCCCTTGCTGGTAGGAGGGTTGACGGGGGACGCTGCCGAACATGTCCGCAGACGTTTCCCAGGCCGAGGCTGAGGCCGATTCCAGTGTCCATGCCGGCTCCAGTGTCCAAGCCGCCGGTCTGGCCGCCTTCTTCACGGGCGGGCGGCTGACCACCGTTCCGCGCAAGCCCGCCCGGCGCGAGCAGCTGCTGCGTCACCTGGCCCGGACGCTCTTCGAGGCCGACCGTCGCTACAGCGAGCGCGAGGTCAACGAGGCACTGCTGACGGTGCATGACGACTTTCCCGCGCTGCGCCGCTACCTGGTGGAGGCCAAACTGCTGACCCGGGACAAGGACGGCAGCGGCTATCAGCGGGCGGCGATCGGGTAGCGGCCGACGGGCTCACGGGGCTCACCCGCCTGCGGGGCGTGGATGGACCACCGCCTGCAGGGTGGCCGGAGTGCTGCCCAGCACGGCGATGTCGCCGGTGCGGTCGGTGCGCAGCACGGTGGCTCCCAGGGCTGCCAGGCGGTCGACGGTGCGCGGTGACGGATGACCGTAGGAATTGCCGGCCCCCACGCTGATCAGGGCGAGACGGGGGTGCAGAGCGCTGGCGAGCGCCCAGTCCTGGTGGACCGAACCATGGTGGGCCACCTTCAGGACGTCCACCGGACCTGGATGGGTGGTGCGCAGCAGTTCCGCCTGGGCGGTGGGTTCGAGGTCGCCGAGCAGAGCGAACCGCAACCGGCCCGCGGTGACGAGCAGGCTGACGCTGGCGTCGTTGGGCCCCGAACTCACGGGATCGAAGGCCGCGTTGGGCCAGAGCACCTGCCAGGAGAGCTCGGGTGCCGCGGTGCGCTGCTCTCCCGGAGACGCTCGCAGCAATGGAACGTGGGCGCTCGCGGCCAGCGCGGTGACCTTGGCCGCCTCCGCGGCGGGCGCGGCCAAGGTGGTGGTCTCGATGGCGCCGACTGCACGACCGTGCAGCACCCCGGGCAGACCCGCACTGTGGTCCGCGTGGAAGTGGGTGAGCACGACCAACGGGATCCGGGTGACTCCGAGGTCCCGCAGGCAGTCGTCCGCGGCGGTCGGGTCCGGCCCCGTGTCAACCACCACGGCGGTGTCGGAACGACCGGCCAATGGCAGCACCAGCAAGTCCCCTTGCCCGACCGAACACATCACCAACCGCGCCCCTGCCACCGGCCAGCCTGTGGCGATCCGGACCAGGGCAGGCGGCCGCAGCAGCAGGACCACCAGGCCGAGCGTCAGCACGACGGCGACCGCCAGGCGGAGCATGCGGCGGGGCCGCGGGAAGCTGGACGGCGACAGGAGGCTACCCGGGGGTTCACCGGCGCCGGAGTCAGCAGTGGTGGACCGACCAGCAGCGGATCCGGCGGTTGTGGGCGGCCCGCTACGGGGTTGCGCGGGAACGGGTTGCGCGGGGCCGGGTTGTGCGGGGCCGGATCTGGCAGCGCCCGGGTGGCTGCTGCCGGTGACCTCGGTGGCCTGGGCCGTCGGGAAGAGCAGCCGGCCCGCGTAACAGGCCGCCAGCACGCCCAGGGCCAGCGTGGCGGTGCCTCGCCAGCCCGCCGTCCAGGTGAGTTCGGCGCCGGGCAGTGCCGCACCGGCCCGCGCGACGACAGCCAACCACTGTGTCGGGTAGCCGGCCATGCCGGCCAGGAACGCGGCCACCCCGCTGGAGAGCGGTGCCACCGCAAGAGCCGCGAAGCCCAGCAACGTGGCCGGCATCACCGCCAGTTCGGCAAGCAGGTTGCACGGGATCCCGACCAGGCTGATCCGTGGTGCGAACAGCACGGTGACCGGAGCGCAGAGCACCTGCGCCGAGGCCGTGCAGGCCACTGCCTCAGCAGCACTGTGCGGCCAGCCCCGCTGGTGCAGCCCCTCCGCCCAACGGCGCCCCAGGGTGAGCAGCCCCGTGGTGGCGAGCACCGAGAGCAGGAACCCGTACGAGCGGGCCAGGAACGGGTCGACCAGCAGCAGGAGGAGGACCCCCGCCGCGAGTGCGGAGAGCGCCTGGCGCGGACGACCCAGCGCCAGGGCGAGCAGGCTCACCAGCCCCGTCGCCGCCGCGCGCAGAACGCTCGGCTCCGGACGGCAGAGGATGACGAAGGCGATCGTGAGGGCCGCGCCGAGCAGGGCCGCCACCCTCAGCGGGACACCCAGGAAGGCCGCCAACCCACCGCGCTCCGCGGTGCCCGAACGCGTCGGGGCGCCCAGTAGGAGCGCCAACACGATGGAGAGGTTGGCGCCGCTCACCGCGGTGATGTGGACCAGGTCGGTGCTCTGGAATGCCTGGGCGAGGTCGTCCGGCATCGCATCGGTGTCGCCCACCACCAGGCCGGGCAGCAGGGTACGGGCGTCGGACGGCAGGCCCGCACATGCCTGGCGCAGCCCCGCCCGCAGCCGACCTGCCAGGCGCTGCGTCCAGTTCGGCGGCGCCAGCAGCCGCGGCGGCCCCGTGGCCACCAGGGCGGCCGCAGTGTCACTGCTGCCCTCCTCGCCGGCCGGCAGGACCCGCGCGAGGGTCGCCACCCGGGCGGACGGCAGCAGCCCCTGCCAGGAGGCGGCGTCGCGCTCCTGGACGATCAAGGTGATCGGGGTGTCGGTCTGTGTGGTCTCCGCGCCGTGGCGGGTGGCGCCGCTGGTGCCGCTGGTATTACTGCTGCCCGCATTACTGCTGCCGCCTGTGGTGCCACCGGTGTCAGTGGTGACGCGAACTGCGGTGGCGTCCACGAGGAGCATGTGACGGCCGGCGTCCGCCCCGTGGGCGTGCGAGGTGCGAGGACGCGGGTCGCCGGTGATGGTCAGCTCAACGGTGACCTGCGTGCCAGGTGGTGGTCCGGCGACGGCTCCAGGGCGGGAGTCGCGGATGGCTGTGGTCGAGGTGGCGAGCCCGCTGTTGATGTCGGTGCCGGTCGGCGGTGCGTCGGCGGCGGTAGCGGCTCGGGCGAGGGCGGGAATCGGTCCGCGGTACAGGTCGGCGGTCCGCAGCACGGTGCAGGTGGTGGCCGCGGCTGCGGTGAGCAGTACGGCGGCTCCGAGTGCGGCAGTTCGACGTGACCGGTCGCCGCCGCGCACGAGCAGCAGCAGGGCAACCGCTGTGCCCGCGGCTACGGCAGCCCCGTAGAGCAGCGCCGTGGTGGCGTGCGAGTTGCTGCTGAGCAGCAGCGCCGTGACGGCCCAGGCGGCGACGGTCGGCAACACGAGCCGCAGATCGGGCCCCTGCGAAAGATCGGCGTGTTGGGTGGTTGTGCGCGGAGATGGCATGGCCTGTGACGGTGGGTGGTGGTGGACGGTTGGCGTAGGAGCGGATTCTCCGGGCCCGGGGGCCGGCGTTGGTGGCTTGGCGTGGAGAAGGCGAGGCACGGCGGACGGCGCGCAGTTGTCTTGGGCCTGCGTCGACCGGTCACGCTTGCCGTTGCGCAGTCGGTCGGAGCGAGGACCGAGCAGCGGTGATCACAGGAGCCGGGACGTAATGGAAGGTGCCGGCGCGTCAGAGAACAAGCAGTGGTCTCAGCTCGGCGAACTTGCGTCCGCCGAGCCCGCTGATCTGCCGGAGCTGCTCCAACGAGCGGAACGGGCCGTGTTGGGTGCGGAAGTCGAGGATGCGGCGGGCCAACGCAGGGCCGATACCGGGGAGCGCATCGAGCTGTTCCTGAGTGGCCCTGTTGATGCTCACCGGCTCCTTGGGCGGCGTGGATTGGGCGGCGCTCCCACCGGGCGGAGCGGTTGAGCCGACCAGCACCTGCTCACCGTCCACCAGTACCCGGGCCAGGTTGAGGCCATCGGTGTCCACGCCCGGTTGCGCACCGCCAGCCGCCCGCAATGCATCGGCGACTCGCGATCCTGCCGGCAGGCTGAGTATGCCTGGATGCGCGACGCGGCCTGCCACATCGATCACGACCGGGAGTTGAGCACTGCCGGACGGTTCGGCGGCGCTCGCCCCGGTGTCCGCTGGTTCGACCCCTGGGGCGACCGGCTCGGCCGGACGCTCGGAGTCGCCGGCGGCTGCTGCGGCCCGGGGTGCGGTCTTACCGGTGGTAGTGGGCACGGCGACGGGCTGCGGCCGACCCAGCCAGAAGTGCTGGATGGCATAGGCGACGGCGAGCAGGAGCAGAACTCCTAGGCCGAGCACCGCCTTTCGGTCCGCCCAAAGCAAGGGGTGGAGCGCGCTGGGCAAGCGCAGCCGCCGCCTGGGCGGGTGGGACGGAACGGGCCGGGACGGGAGCGGGGCGGCGACGGAGGACTGGGCAGTCGGGGGCGAGGAACAGGGCGCGCCGGTGCCGGCGGCCCTGCCCTCCCCACCCGAAGGGCCGGCCGCCGGGGAGGGCAGGGCAGGCGGCGCAGGCGAGTCGGCAGGACCCGCCGGCGCGGAGCGCGCTACAGCGGCGGGCGAGAAGGAGGTCGCGGGCACGGCGGTAGCAGCGGAGGGTGGGGAAGGCAGGGCGGAGGACAGACGCGAGCCCGCTGCCGACGCGGGCACGGACATCCGGGCGACGGGGGAAAGCACTCGCGCACGGCCTGGGGCCGTCGGAGCCGCGCCGGTCGCGGCCGACGAGGCCGACGAGGCCGGCCCGGTATTCAGGGAGCGCAGGCGGGGCCGCGCGCCGCACCGGGGGCCCCTGCGCTTGCCATAGCCGTAGGGCCAGTCAGCCGGGAGCGCGGCAGCGCTTCCGGTGCTGCGTGTGGGCGAAGCAGGGGCTGCGGAAGCAGGGGCTGCGGTGGAGAGGGTGTCGTCGTCAGGGATGCGGGTCGAGGGTTGCTCCGAGCCCAACCAGTCGACCCCTTCCAACACGGCGACTGTGGCACTGCCGTCCCCGAGGCTGTCCGAGACCGGGGACGCCAGGGGCCGGGGAAGCCCCGAGCGGCGCGGATCGGGCGCCGACGACCCGTCAGGCTCCGGCGCTGGCCGAGCGACCGTATCGGATGGGGCAGAGCCGAAGTCGCCCTCTGCGGGGGCGCGGAAAGCCGGGAAACCGCCCCCGGACACGGGCGGGGTGGCGAGCCGGCGGGCGGCTTGCGCGTCCAGCGAGCCGGCCGACCGGGCCACCCGCCTCAGGTGAGACCCCGTGACCCAAGAAGACTCCGAGTCATCCGGGCTCACCCCGGACCATGCGTCACGCGGGACGGCCCCGTCCAGCGAAGCAGGTCCCGACCCATCAGGCGTGAATGCACCCAGGGCCGCTGAGTCGCCGCCCGGCGCGGCAGGGGGTCCTGCGGCCCGGGGAAGCGCCGAAGCGTGCGCCCCCACACCGAGGGGACGGTCAGACTCCGGCCCAGGCTCATCGACCGCACCCCGCGCACCGAAGTCGGTTCCGTCCGGCTCCGCAGGGCCATGGGCACCGGCCTCCCCGTGGACGCCCGACTCATCCCCATGGACGCCCGACTCACCCTCCTGGACGCCCGGCGTCGCCGTGGCGATGCCGAGTGGCGGCAGCAGATGGGCCAGGCGGGCGCGGGTGAGGGCGGCGGTCTCCCGGCGGCGGGCGGCCGGGGTGCGAAGGGCGCGGAGAACGGTCATGGCACCGACGCTAGGCCGGGCCCCGACGTCCCATCACGACCACCTGGGAACCTGTGGACAACCCTGCGGCTGTGGATAATTGACGTACCGTCAGTACGATCATCGCACCCTCATACCGGTGCGACCACCACCGCCAGCAACCCCGGCCCCACATGGGCTCCGATCACCGCGCCGACCTCCCCCACGTACAGGTCGCGCAGCTTCGGTACCCGCCCGCGCAGACGGGCGGCGAGCGGCTCGGCGCGGTCCTCGGCGGCGAGGTGGTGCACGGTGATGTCCACCTCCCGCTCACCCGCGTACTCGGCGGCGATCTCCTCCAGACGCGCGATGGCGCGGGAGGAGGTGCGCACCTTCTCCAGGGGTTCGATCCGGCCCGCGTCGAGGTGGAGCAGCGGCTTGACGGCCAGGGCGGAGCCGAGGAGCGCCCGGGCGGTGCCGATCCGGCCGCCCCTGCGCAGGTGTTCCAGGGTGTCCACGTAGAAGAAGCCGCGGGTGTCGGCGGCACGTCGTTCGGCCGCGGCCGCCACGCCGTCCAGGTCGAGTCCCGCGTCCCGGGCGTCGGCCGCCGCCAGCACCGCGTAGCCGAGCGCCATGCCGACCAGCCGGCTGTCCACCACCCGCACCGGTATCGGCGCTTCGGCGGCTGCCAGCCGGGCGGCGTCGCCGGTGCCGGAGAGCTCGGTGGAGAGGTGGATCGAGACCACCCCGGTGGCACCGGCCTCGGCGGCGGCGCGGTACGCGGCGGCGAAGGTCTCCGGATTGGGGCGCGAGGTGGTGAGCCGCTGCTTGGCGTGCAGGGCCTCGGCGACGTCCTTGGGCGCGATCTCCACGCCCTCGGTGAGCACGGTGTCCCCGACCACGACGCTCAGCGGGACCACCGAGACCTGGTGTGCGTCGACGGCGTCGTGGGGCAGATAGGCCGTGGAATCGGTGACGATGGCGAGCTGGGCGGACATGAGCCGGAGGTTACTCCTCCCGTGGTCACCCGGCACATCAGAGCCCCATGGCCCACCGGCACCTCAGAGCCGACCGCCAGGACCCCAGAGCCAGAGCCGATCGCCGGCCGGGCACCCGCTCCCCGCCGGCGGTCAGTTCCCGGACGACCCGGGTGCCGGCTTCCGCAGCCGCTGTGCGACGTTCACCACCTGCTCCCCCAGCCCCAGCACCTCCTCCGCCGAAAGCCACCGACCGGCCCTGCCGGCCCCCAGCCCGGGCCGCCCCGATGCACCCGCCCCACTGGCAGCACCGTTCCCACCGGCAGCACCGCTCCCACCAACTCCGGAGCTGCCCCCAACCCCGGAGCCGCCCCCAGCCCCAGCCGAAGTCCCCGCCCCAGCCCCAGCACCGCCCGAAGCCGTCGCCGCGGCGCCGCCCCCCGCGCCCGTCTCCCAGTGGCGCAGCGCCCCCGCCTCGCTCGCGATCTCCTCGCTCAGCCGCCCCAGATCGTCCGCCGCGAACCGGTGCATCCGGTCCTGCGCCGCCCACCGCAGCGACTCGGCTGACTGCGTGATCCGGTCGGCCCGCACCCGCAGCTCCGACAGCTTGGCGGCCACCCGCGACGGATCGGGCTCGCGCTCAAGCAGCCGCAGTTCGGCGTCCAGCTCGGCACCGTGGCCGTCAAGCCGGGCCAGCAGGCCGAGTGCCTCGGTGAGCTGGCCGTCGTTGGGCAGGCCGCCCTCCAGCACCTCACGGGTGCGGGTCAGCGAGGTGCGCAGCGCGAGCCGGACGGCCGCCACCTCACCGTGCGCCCCGGGTTTCGCATAGCTCTTGGCCTTCAGCGCGACGTTCTCCACCGCCCGCCGGGCCTGCGCCTCGGTCTGGTCGACCTTGCGGGCCACGGCCTTCGCCGCCTTGACGACGCCGACCACCACCAGGACGGTCAGCACGAGCGCGATGAGCGCCACCACCCCGACCAGGATCCCGATCGCGTGGAACATCAGACAGCCGCCTTCCCGCCCTCGCCGAGCCCGCGGGAGTCCCGGGGCCTTCCCTCAATACGGTAGCCCGACCGCCCCCGGCGGAGCGGCGGTCCAGGGGCTTTCGCGGGGCGGATCAGGGTCTCTTCAGGGTTACCCCGAGAAAGCCTCCGCCGGGAACCTCCTGGGCCGGCAACCCCCTGCCAATGCCTCCCGGAACGGCAGCGGCCCGGCCGCCACCGCGACCGGGCCACTGCCGAACCACCCGAACCACCCGAACCACCCGAAGCACGCGAACCAACGGGCCGAGCCGGCCAACCGGCCAACCGTCAGCCGTCAGCCGTCAACCGTCAGCCGTCAACCGTCAGCCGGTGACGATGTTCACCAGCTTCGGCGCCCTGACGATCACCTTGCGCACCGGGGCGTCCCCGATCGCCGCGACCACCGCCGGGTCGGCCAGCGCCAGCTGCTCCAGCTCCGCATCGCCGATGGTCGGCGGCACCTCCAGACGGGCCTTGACCTTGCCCTTGATCTGCACGACGCAGACCACGGCCTCGTCCACGGCAAGCGCCGGGTCGGCGACCGGGAAGTCGGCGTAGGCCAGCGAGTCGGTGTGCCCCAGCTTGCGCCACAGCTCCTCGGCGATGTGCGGGGCCAGCGGCGCGACCATCAGCACCAGCGGCTCGGCCACCTCGCGCGGCGTGCTGCCGCGCTTGACCAGGTGGTTGTTCAGCTCGATCGCCTTGGCCACCGCGGTGTTGAAGCGCAGCCCGGCCAGGTCGCCGCGGATCCCGTCGATCGCCTTGTGCAGCGCCCGCAGGGTCGCCTCGTCGGCCGGTTCGTCGGTGACGACGACCTCACCGGTCTTCTCGGAGACGATGTTGCGCCACAGACGCTGCAGGAAGCGGAACGAGCCGACCACCGCACGCGGCTCCCAGGGACGGGAGACGTCCAGCGGGCCCATCGACATCTCGTAGAGGCGCAGGGTGTCGGCGCCGTACTCCTCGCAGATGCTGTCGGGCGAGACGGCGTTCTTCAGCGACTTGCCCATCTTGCCCGCCTCGCGGGTGACCGGCTGTCCCTGCCAGACGTAGCCGCCGTCGACCTCCTCGACCTCGGCGGCCGGCACCGGGAAGCCGCGCTCGTCGCGGTAGACGTAGGCGGTGATCATGCCCTGGTTGAACAGCCGGTGGAACGGCTCGACCGACGAGACGTGACCCAGGTCGTGCAGCACCTTGTGCCAGAAGCGCGCGTACAGCAGGTGCAGCACCGCGTGCTCCTGGCCGCCGACGTACAGGTCGACGCCGCCGGCCTTCTTCTCGGCGTTGGGGCCCAGCCAGTAGGCCTCGTTGGCGGGGTCGACCAGCTTGGCGCGGTTGTCCGGGTCGACGTAGCGCAGCTCGTACCAGCAGGAACCGGCCCAGTTGGGCATGGTGTTGGTCTCGCGGCGGTAGCGCTTGACGCCGTCGCCCAGGTCCAGCTCGACGTTGACCCAGGCCTCGTTGCGCGACAGCGGGGTGCGCGGGCTGCTGGTGGCGTCCTCCGGGTCGAAGGTGATCGGCGAGTAGTCGTCCACCTCGGGGACCTCGACCGGCAGCATCGACTCGGGCAGCGCGTGCATCACGCCGTCCTCGTCGTAGACGATCGGGAACGGCTCACCCCAGTACCGCTGGCGGCTGAACAGCCAGTCGCGCAGGCGGTAGTTGACGGTGCCCTCGCCGATGCCGCGGCCGGCCAGCCACTCGGTGACCGTGCGCTTGGCGTCGGTGACGGTCAGGCCGTCCAGCGAGACCCCGTCGCCCACCGAGTTGACCAGCACCGAGTCGTAGGTGTCGAAGGCGTCGTCCCACTCGTGCGGGTCGGTGCCGCGGCCGTCGGTGGGCTGGACCACGCACTGCATCGGCAGGTTGAAGGCGCGGGCGAAGGCGAAGTCGCGGTGGTCGTGCGCGGGCACGGCCATGATCGCGCCGGTGCCGTAGCCCATCAGCACGTAGTCGGCGATGAAGACCGGGATCGGCTTGCCGGTGACCGGGTTGGTCGCGTAGGCGCCGGTGAAGACGCCGGTCTTCACCTTGGCGTCCATCTGGCGCTCGACGTCCGACTTGGCGGCGGCGGCGGCGCGGTAGGCGGCGACGGCCTCGGCGGGGGTGTGCGCCTCGCCCTTCCAGTCGTTCAGGGTCTCGCTCGGCCAGGCGGCCGGGACGATGGCGTCGACCAGCTCGTGCTCGGGGGCCAGCACCATGTAGGTGGCACCGAACAGGGTGTCCGGGCGGGTGGTGAAGACGGTGACGGTGTGGTCCCCCACCGGGAAGTCGACCCGGGCGCCCTCGGAGCGGCCGATCCAGTTGCGCTGCTGCAGCTTGATGGCCTCGGGCCAGTCCAGCAGGTCCAGGTCGCTGATCAGCCGGTCGCCGTAGGCGGTGATCCGCATCATCCACTGGCGCAGCTTGGACTTGAAGACCGGGAAGTTGCCGCGCTCGGAGCGGCCGTCGGCGGTGACCTCCTCGTTGGCCAGCACGGTGCCCAGGCCGGGGCACCAGTTGACCGGCACCTCCTTGCTGTAGGCCAGCCGGTACTCGCCCAGCACCTCCTCGCGCTCGGCGGCGGACAGCGCGGCCCAGGCGCGACCGTCCGGAACGGCCCGCTCCCCGGCGGCGAACTGCGCGATCAGCTCGGCGATCGGGCGGGCCTTGTCGGCGTCGGTGTCGTACCAGGAGTCGAAGATCTGCAGGAAGATCCACTGGGTCCAGCGGTAGTACTCCGGGTCGATGGTGGAGATCGACCGGCGGGAGTCGTGGCCCAGGCCCAGGCGGCGCAGCTGGCCGCGCATGTTGGCGATGGCGGCGTCGGTGGAGACCCGGGGGTGCACGCCGGTGGCCACCGCGTGCTGCTCGGCGGGCAGGCCGAAGGCGTCGTAACCCAGCGTGTGCAGCACGTTGTGGCCGGTCATCCGCTGGTAGCGGGCGTAGACGTCGGTGGCGATGTACCCCAGCGGGTGGCCGACGTGCAGGCCGACACCGGACGGGTAGGGGAACATGTCCATGATGAAGCTGTGCGGCTTCTCGCTGACCGCCCCGCCCGTGGCGGCCTGCGGGGCCAGCGGACCGACCGGGTTGGGGGCGTTGAAGGTGCCCTCCTTCTCCCAGGTGTCCTGCCAGCGGGACTCGATGTCGGCGGCCAGGGCTGCGGTGTACCGGAACGGCTCGGTGGTGGCCTCGGCCGGGCCGGAGGCAGGGGTCGTCTCGCTCATGGTCCTTCAAGCTCCATCGGGTCAGGTTGCGAATCGTCAACTGAGCGGCCGGGTGCGGTGCCTGGGTCCCGAAGAAGGGCTCCGGAAACAAAAAAGCCCCTCGCAGGAGGGGACGCCACGCCGACTCCGGCGCTACCCCCGCTCGGGGCGGCCGGTCCTGGTCAGCGCGGCCGGCTAAGGAGCAGGCGCACGGTTCGCATGGGCTCAGGGTACCGCAGGGGATGTCTCAGCCCAGCCGGGTGTCCCGGACCTCGGCCCAGCGCAGCGAGTCCCGGATGCCCTCGGCGAGGCTGTGCCCGGCCTCCCAGTGGAGCAGCCGCTTGGCGCGGTCGCTGCGGGTGTAGGCGCCGGCCACGTCGCCCGGGCGGCTCTCGGTCTCGACCACGGCGACGGGCTGGTCGACCACGCCGTTGAAGGCCTCGACCAGCTCGCGCACCGTGGTGCCGGTGCCGGTGCCGAGGTTGATCGCCGAGGCTCGGCCGCCCTCCAGCGCCCGGTCGAAGTTCTCCAGCGCGGCCACGTGCGCGGCGGCCAGGTCCCAGACGTGGATGTAGTCGCGGATGCCGGAGCCGTCCCGGGTCGGCCAGTGGGTACCCGTGATCTTGAACGGTTGACCGGCCTCGTGAGCCTCGATCAGCTTGCCAAGCGCGTGGCTGGGGTGACGCACCTGCAGTCCGGTGCGCAGTTCGGGGTCGGCACCGATCGGGTTGAAGTAGCGCAGCGACAGGATCCGGATCGGCTGGGTGGCGGCGATGTCGGCGAACATGCCCTCGCAGACCGCCT
Source organism: Kitasatospora humi (assembly GCF_020907985.1). Lineage (GTDB taxonomy): Bacteria > Actinomycetota > Actinomycetes > Streptomycetales > Streptomycetaceae > Kitasatospora > Kitasatospora humi. The sequence continues at coordinate 12,986 of NZ_JAJJPA010000046.1, forward strand.
TGGTCCGGGCGTACGGGCTCTGCGGGTCGAGTCCGGCGCGCTCGTCCACGCTGAAGTCCTCGCTGGCCCGGTAGATCGAGGCCGAGGAGGAGAAGATCATCTTCTGGCAGCCGTTGCGCAGCAGGTGGCCCGTGAAGTCCAGGCTCTTGGCGACGTTGGCCCGGTAGTAGCCGACCGGGTCGGCCACCGAGTCCGGCACCACGATCAGCGCGGCGCAGTGCACCACGGCCTCGATCTCCGGATGCTCGGCGAAGATCCGGTCGACCAGGGCGCCGTCCGCGATGTCGCCCTGGTAGAACGCCCGGCCCTCGGTGAACTCCCGTCGGCCGGTGACCAGGCTGTCCAGGACCACGGGGGTGTGGCCGGACTCGATGCAGGCGGAGGCGACGGTGCTGCCGATGTAGCCGGCGCCGCCGGAGATCAGAACCTTCATGAGCTGCGATGAGCCTTCCGTTCGTTGTGCCCGGGCAGCCTAACGCCGACGGCCCGACTTTCCGGACGCCTTCCTGCCGCCCTCCGGTTGCGCGGCCGCCGCCCGGTACCCGCGCAGCGCGTCGTGCGCGACCCGCTCGGCCGCCGGCTACCGGCGGCGGGACGACGGGAACACCGCGGCCCGGGCACCGGTGGCGAGCGCCGCGGCCGGCGGCACCACCAGCGGACCGGCAAGGGCCGTCAGCCGGAACGAGCCGTTGCTCCTTCGTGATCGTCACACCGGGTCTCGCACACGGCGTCGATCCGGTCGGGAGCTCTACGCCCCGCCCCCGCTCCGCGGCCCGTCGAACTCCCGCAGCACCCGGGCGACCAGGCCCGACTGCATCCCGGCGGCCAGCCCGCGCGCCTGGTCTGCCGCGGCGGCGGCGCGCCCGGTGTCGCCGGTGCGGCGGTAGGAGTCGGCCAGCCGGACCAGCAGCAGCGCCCGGGCCCGGGCCGCGGTCAGGCCGGCCACCGCCTCGGTGAGCATCGGCCGGGCCCGCTTGTGGTCGTCCAGGAACAGGTGGGCGCAGCCGACCAGGCCGGCCAGTTCGGCCCGGGCGGCGTCCCTGGGCAGCACCGTCCAGGCCTGGTCGGCGGTCGCCTCGGCGGCCTCCTGGTCGCCGTTGCGACCGTGCGCCAACGCCAGCCGGCCCAGCTGGCGGGCCCGTTGCTGCGGTGCCAGGGTCGCGCCCGCGGCGGCCAGCGCGGAGCCCAGCAGCTGGGCCGGATCCAGCCCCCGCCCGGCGCCGTAGTACGTGAGCTGCACCGCCAGGCTGCCCACCACGCTGACCGCCAACTGCGGCTCCCCCGCCACGTGCGCGGCCCGCAGCGCCGCCACGTAGGCGCGCTGGGCCGCCGCCTCCTGGCCCAGATCGGCGCCCGCCCAGCCGACCAGCCGGGCCAACCGCCCGGCCGCGCCGTACAGCGCCCGGCCGAGCGGCTCGTCCTCGGCGTAGCCGCCCAGCTCCAACAGCTTGCCCACCATGGCCAGTTCGGCACGGGCCGACTCCAGCACCAGACCGCCGCCGCAGGCCCGGCCGAGCCGCCGCAGGCCGGCGCAGCTGGCCCGCAGGTCGTTCAGCTGGTCCGCCGTCACCCGCAGCGCACCGCTGCCGCCGGTCAGCGGGGGCGGCGGCGCGGACCAGTGCCGGGCGGCCCGGGCCAGCTCGTCGCCGCGGAACAGGTCGGTCAGCCGCACCGGCGCCACCTGCAGGCCGGCCTCGTGCAGGGCGATCTGCGCGGTGTCGGCGGTCCACGGGTCGGTCAGCAGCCGGGCCGAAAGCGCCTTGGCACCGCGGTGACTGCCCATCCGGCCCCAGAGCTGCTCGTAGGTGACGGCGATGCCGACCGCGCGGCTGAGCACCTCGCAGACCGCCTGGTCGTGCGGGGACCTGGGCACCATGCCGCGGTCGCGCCATTTGTAGGGCGCGGTCTGGCTGATCGCCATTCCGGGGGGCAGCACCAGATTGACCTCGCGGGCCAACCGCTCCGGGCTCCAGGCGAGCTGGTGCAGGATCCGGGCGAGCTCTTCGTTGCGGATGCGCGCGAGATCGGCCATGGCCCGACCGTAGCTGGCCGTGGCCGCTTCCGGGACCGCTCAGCGTGAAGTCGCGTCGCTTATCACGCACCCGGGCGCGAAAAGCTCTCGACTCCCCCGAACGGACCAATGGTTTCACCCGGTCTGGGACGCAACCGCCCGCCGGCGTAACCAGCGTGGTACCTGAACGTCAGACAGGGGGCCATCCCCCGTCCGAAAGCGGTCACCTCCGTGTCCCAGACTGCTCTGCTCCCCCGTCCCGTCCTACCCCGCACCGGGCCGCCGCCAACCCCGCACCGCCGACTGGCCCGGCGGATCGGCCGGCGCCGTGCCGTACTGGTCGGCGCCGTGGTGCTCAACCAACTGGCCTACGGCGCCGTCTACTCCTGGAGCATCGTCTCCGCCGGACTGCAGTCGCCGCACAGCGCCTTCGCGCTCGGCCGCGACCGGGCCGCGCTGCCGTTCGCCGCCGCGCACGCCGTGGTCTTCCTCGGCACCGTGCTCGGCGGCCTGCTGATGTCCCGCCGCTCGCCGCGGGTCATCGCGCTGCTCGCCGGGCTGCTCTACGCGGGCGGCTACCTGGTGGCCGGCTGCGCGCACGGGCGCCAGGACTTCTGGCTGCTGCTGCTCGGCTACGGCGGGATCAGCGGGATCGGCCTGGGCCTGGGTTACATCGTGCCGACCACCATGCTGCAGCGCTGGTTCCCCGGGCACCGGGCGCTGGCCGCCGGCGCCGCCACCGGAGGCTTCGGCCTCGGCTCGGTGCTCAGTGCGCCGCTCTGCCGACTGCTGGTGGCGCACTTCACCGTCGATCCGGCCCGGGCGCTGCTGGTGCTCGGCACCCTGTTCCTGGCCACCACGCTGACCGGTGCCGCCTACTTCGACAATCCGCCGGTCCGCCCCGCGCAGCCGACCTCCGGCGCCGGCCACCGGCCGGCCCAGGCGCTGCGCAGCCGGCAGTGGTACCTGCTGACACTGATGCTCTTCTACAACACGCTCGCCGGGATCAGCCTGCTCGCGGTGGTGGCCCCGGCCGCCACCAGCCTCACCGGGTTGAGCCCGGCCCTGGCCGCCGTGCTGACCGGGGTGCTCGGGGTGTTCAACACGGTGGGTCGCCCGCTCTGGGGCTGGCTGTCCGGCCGCACCGGGCTGCTACGGGCCTTCGTGGTGATGCTGCTGGTGCAGGGCGTCGGCCTGGTGGTGCTCTCCCGGACCACCTCGGCCGCCCTCTTCCTGCCGCTGGCGGCGCTGGTCTGCCTCTGCTTCGGCGGTGGCTTCGCCACCATGCCGGCGGTGGTTTCGGAGTTCTTCGGAGCGGCCCATGCCGGGGCGGTCTACGGGTTGATGCTGGTCGGCTGGGGCATGGCCGGGCTGCTCGGGCCGCTGGCGATCTCCCGGGTGGCGGCCCAGCACTCCTACTCGGTGGCCTTCCTGGAGCTGGGCGCGATCACGCTGGCAGCGGCGCTGCTGCCCCGGCTGGCCGAGCGGCCGCAGGCGCGGTCGGCCTGACGGGCCGCCAACGCAGTGGGGCCGCCTCCCGTTTGGGAGGCGGCCCGAGCACTTACGGTGGAGCTATGGGGAATTGAACCCCAGACCTCTTGCATGCCATGCAAGCGCTCTACCAACTGAGCTATAGCCCCGCATCGCACCGAGTGCATTTTTTTGCCGCCTGGCGGTTCCCCGCGGCGACACGTCTTACTTTACACGCTCCCGGGAGTGCTTCACGAATCCGTTCCCCGGTGCCGTCCGGGCGGCGGGCGGCACCGGGCGGAGACGGACCCTGCGCGTCGGCTACCCGAGCCGGGCCGCGTGCCGGGTGCGGAACGCGAAGACGGCGGCCAGCGCGGCGGCGGCCAGCAGGCAGAACGAGGTCACCTGGACGGCGTGGCCGGAGGCGGCCGGACCGGCCGGGTAGCCGACCGAGCCGAGGAAGACGGTGCCGAGCAGCGAGACCCCGACCACCTGGCCGAGTTGCACCATGGTCACCGTCACCCCGCTGGCGTCCGCCGCGTCGGCCGGGGCCACCCGGCTCAGCGCCCGGGCGAACAGCGGGCTGTAGGCGCAGCCGGAGGCCGCCCCGATCACCAGCAGCAGCGCCTCGGTGCCCGGGCTCAGCAGCTCACCGCCGCGCAGCAGCCGGCCGAGCGCCAGGTAGCCGGCGCCGACCACCCCGAGCGCGACCATCGGCAGCGGCAGGTGCAGCCGCTTCGGCAGCCGCTGCCAGTGCAGGCCGGAGAGCCCGAAGCCGACGGCCATCGGCGCGAAGGACAGGCCCGCGCGCAGCGGCGAGTCCCCCAGCCCCGCCTGCAGGTGCAACGCGAAGGCGAACAGGAAGCCGGAGAACCCCAGCATGATCAGGAACAGCGCCGCCGCCCCCGGCACCAGCCCCGGGGAGCGCAGCACCCGGACGTGGATCAGCGGCTGCCCGCCACGCTCGGCGATCCGCCGCTCCACCACCACGAAGAGCGCGAAGGCCGGCCCCGAGCCGCCCAGCACCACCCAGCCCCAGACCGGCCAGTGCAGGTCGTGCCCGAGCACCAGCGGCACCACCAGCAGGCCGATCGCCAGCGCCAGCAGCAGCAGCCCGACCAGGTCGAGGCGGCGCTCCCGGTCCACCGGCAGGTTCGGCAGCACCCGGTGCCCCGCCGCCAGCAGCACCACCCCGATCGGCACGTTGATCAGGAAGACCGGCCGCCAACCGCTGCCGAACAGGTCGGCGCTGACTAGCACCCCGCCGAGCACCTGCCCGGCCACGCTGCCGCCGGCCAGCACCGCCGTGTAGGTGCCCAGCGCCCTGGCCCGGGAGGCGCCGGTGAAGGTCTTCTGGATCAGGCTCATCACCTGCGGCACCATCAGCGCCGAGGCGACCCCCTGGAGGAACCGGAAGCCGATCAGTCCGGCGGTGTTCGGGGCCAGGCCGCAGGCCAGCGAGGCGGCGGTGAAGCCGGCCAGGCCGAGCTGGAAGAGCGGGCGGTGGCCGAACCTGGCGCCCAGCCGGGCCCCGGTGATCAGCAGCACCGCGTAGGCGATGGTGTAGCCGGCGATCACCAGCTGCAGGCCGGCGCCGTCGGCGTGCAGGTCGGTGCGGATGGTCGGCGCCGCGACATTGACCACGGCGACGTCCAGGATGGCCATGAACTGGCCGGTCAGGATCACTCCGAGCACCAGGCCGGGGCGACCGGGCCGGGTGGGCCGCGCCGCGGCGTCGGGATCTGCCGCCGAGCGCGGCCGTCGAGTCTGCAGGTCCGTCATGACGGGCAATCTGCCGCAGCTTCGATACTGGTGGTTAGAGCCTGCTGATCCTGGTACCGGCACTACCTGTCAGCCGCGGCGCCCGTGCGCCAGGATGGTCGCATGACCCTGCTGGAGTCCCGCCCCGCCGCGCCCGCCAAGGGCCCCGAGCCCACCCGACGCACCGAGCTGGCCGCCTTCCTCAAGGCCTGCCGGGCCCGGGTCACCCCGCAGGACGTGGGCCTCCCGCCCGGTCTGCGCCGGCGCACCCCGGGGCTGCGGCGCGAGGAGGTCGCGCAGCTCGCCGGGGTCGGGGTCACCTGGTACACCTGGCTGGAGCAGGGCCGCCCGATCAACGCCAGCGACCAGGTGATGGCGGCGGTGGCCCGGGCGCTGCTGCTGGACGAGGTCGAGCGGCAGCACCTGTTCCGGCTGGCCGGGCTGCCCGCCGGCGACCCGGGCGACCTGCTCTGCCCCACCGTGGACCCGACGATGCAGGTGATCCTGGACGGGCTGACCCCGCTGCCCGCCGCCATCAGCAACCGCCGCTACGACGTGCTGGGCTACAACGCGGCCTATGACGCGCTCTTCCCCGGCGCCACCCGCGTCACCGCGCCCAACGGCCGGCGCAACTCGCTCTGGTGCGCCGTGACCGTGCCGGACTGCTGCAACCCGTTCGTCAACCGCGAGGAGGAGCTGCCCCGGATGGTCGGGGTGCTGCGGACCGCCTACGCCTCGCACGTCGGCGAGCCGGCCTGGGAGGAGTACGTGCGGGCGCTGTGCGCGGTCAGCGACCGTTTCCGGGAGCTCTGGGAGAGCCAGCTGGTGGCGCCGACGGTGACCGTGCGCAAGGTGTTCCGGCACGCCTCGGTGGGCGAGGTCCAGTGCCAGGCGTCCTACCTGACCATGCCCGGCGCCCCCGAGCTCTACATGGTGGTCTACACGCCGCAGACGCAGCAGGACCGGGAGCGGCTGGCGTGGCTCACCGCGAACCCCCAAGCCCCGGCCGTCGAACACGCGCACCAGCACCAGTGACGCCGAAGGGCCGCCCCCGACCGGGAGCGGCCCCTCGACTTCGGTGGAGCTATGGGGAATTGAACCCCAGACCTCTTGCATGCCATGCAAGCGCTCTACCAACTGAGCTATAGCCCCGCAGACCGCGCGGCTCCATCGGAACCGCTGGTGCGGAGTGGAGCTATGGGGAATTGAACCCCAGACCTCTTGCATGCCATGCAAGCGCTCTACCAACTGAGCTATAGCCCCGCGGCCGAGGAGTGCCGCCGCCCTTCCGGGCCGCGTCCTTTCCTGCGAACGAGGAAGACTCTAGCTGGTCAGGCCCCGAATGACGAAATCCGGGCAACCGGGGCCCCGCCACCTCAGGACTCGTCGCCGATCACCGGCTCGGGCAGGGTGCCCGCGTTGTGCTCCAACAACCGCCAGCCGTCGACCCGCCGCGGGCCGAGCACCGACCAGCAGCAGTTGGAGAGCCCGCCGATGCACTCCCACACCTCGGGCGCCAGGCCGAGCAACCGGCCGAGCACGGTTCGGATGGTGCCGCCGTGGCTGACCACCACCAGGGTGCCGTCCTCGGGGAGCTTCTCGACGGCCTCCAGAACCACCGGGACGGCGCGGTCCGCCACCTCGGTGGCCAGCTCGCCGCCGCCGCGCCGGACCGGCTCGCCGCGCCCGAAGGCCGCGTAGTCCTCGGGGTAGCGCTCGCGGATCTCGGTGTGGGTCAGGCCCTGCCAGCTGCCCGCGTAGGTCTCCCGCAGGCCGGCGTCGTGCTGCACGTCCAGGCCGGTCAACCGGGCCAGCTCGGCCGCGGTGTCGGCGGCCCGCTGCAGGTCCGAGGAGACCAGCAGGTCCGGCCGGAGCCCGGCGAGCAGCCGGGCCGCCCGCCGGGCCTGCTCCAGGCCGGCGTCGGTCAGCGGGATGTCCGTGGTGCCCTGGAACCGGGACTCCAGGTTCCAGGAGGTCTGGCCGTGCCGCCAGAAGACGATCCGCGGTCCCCCCGCGCGGCCGCTCAGCTGAGGTCCTGCAGATGGCCGACGGCGTTGCCGGCCTCGTCCACGGCGGCGTCCTCGGGACGGTTGCGGGTGGCCATCGCGTCCTCGGGCAGCGGCAGCTCGGGGCAGTCCTTCCAGAGCCGGTCCAGCGAGTAGAAGGAGCGCTCCTCGGCATGCTGGACGTGCACCACGATGTCCAGGTAGTCGAGCAGGATCCAGCGGCCCTCGCGCTCGCCCTCCCGGCGCACCGGCTTGACGTCCAGCTTCTCGCGCAGCTGGTCCTCGATCTCCTCCGCGATCGACTTGACCTGGCGGTCGTTGGCCGCCGAGGCGATCAGGAAGGCGTCGGTGATCGACAGCACGTCGCTGACGTCGAAGGCGACGACGTTGTGCGCCAGCTTGTCGGCCGCCGCCTGGGCGGCGACGGTGATGAGTTCCTGCGAGTGTTCGGTTGCGGTCACGATGCTCTTTCGGCTGGGGGGCACAGGGTTTTCGCCTCCAGGATCTCACGCCGCCGAGTCCCGCCACCGCCCGTTACTGCCCCTTCGGCGCCTGGTAGTCCTTGCCCAGCACCACCACCAGGTCGGCGGTCTGCGGGTCGGTGGTCTTCTGCGCCGCGCTGTCGGGCAGGCCCAGGCTGGTGGCCAGCGACTTGGCGGCCTGGGCCCGGGAGTCGTCGGTGTAACGGATCACGGTGGTCGGCTGGGCCGCAGCCTTGCCGCCACCCGGCACGAAGGTCAGACCGGCGTTGATCACCTGGGCCTGGGCGGCCTGGGCGGTGCTGTCGCTGCCGCTGCCGGTGGCGTCGACCACACTGACCCGGGCCGGGCCGCTGGTGGCGGCCGCGCTGTGCAGGGTGCTGCCGAGCACGTCCTTGACCAGCGGGGCGGCCTTGGCCTGGTCCACCGTGCCGTCCGCGGCGACCGGCAGCTCGGTGGTCTGCAGGTGCCCGGCGGCCGCCTGCCCGCTGAGCTGTGCCAGCAGGCCGGCCAGCGCCTGCTCGGGCAGCGAGGGATCCGGCACGGAACCCATCCGGTGCACGTCGTCGGTGGCGTCGGCGAGCGTGCTGGGCATGGCGGTGATCAGTGCCGCCAGCACCTGGCCGAACCGGTGCAGCTGGGCCTCCGGGCTCTCGCCGGGCGCCTGGTAGGTGGCGTAGGCCACGGCCGCGTCGCCCAGCAGCATGCGCCCGCTGCCCTTCTCCACCAGGACCTTGCCGTCCGGACCGGTGATCTGGGCGTCGGTGTCCACCTTGATCCCGCCGATCTGGGAGACCAGCAGCCGCAGGTACGGGGTGTCCAGCCGCCAGGTGCCGGCCACCGGGGCGCCGAGCATGGTGCCCAGCGCGTCCCGGGTGGCGGCCGGGCCCATCGAGGTGAAGGCCGTGCCCACCGGCACCATGGCGGAGTCGTCGGCCGACGGCAGCTTCAGGGAGTCCGGCAGCAGGAGCACCGACGCCTTGTGGCCGCCGGTGTCGTTGACCAGCAGGGCACTGGTCACCTTGCCGTTGAGGTCGCGCAGGTGGACGACGTCCACGTTGCGTCCGCCGGTGGCCGCGGCCGCCGAGGAGTCGCCGCCCAGGGCGCCGGTGGCCCAGAGGTAGCCGACCGTGCCGCCGCCCGCCAGCAGCAGGGCCACCGCGCCGGCGATCAGCCGGTTGCGCAGCCGGCGGCGGCGCTCGTCACGGCGCTCGGTGCGCGACTCGGCGAACTTCAACCAGTCGATGACGTCCTCGGACTGCTCCGACTCCTCGTCGACGAAGGTGAACTCGTCGGTGGGGTAAGGGTCCTGGTCGCTGCGCGGCTTGGGCACGGAGCGCCGGCCACCGACCTTCTCGGAGGGCTCGCCGGCCGGCTCCTCGGGCGCGGCGCGCGGACGCGGCGGCGCCGGTGGCGCGGGCCGGGCGGCGGGCGCCTGCTGGGGGGTGGCGGGGGCCTGCTGGGGGGCGGCGGGAGCCTGCTGCGCCGGGACGACGGGCGCCGCGACCACCGGCGCCTGCGGGGCCGCGGGCTGGACCGGGTAGTAGGGCTGCTGCTGGTAGGGCTGCTCGTACTGCGGCTGGTAGGGCTGCTGCTCCGGGTAGCCCTGGTACGGCTGCTGCTCGTACTGCTGCCCGTACTGCTGCTGCTCCTGGTACCCGTAGGGCTGCTGCTGGTACGGCTGCTGCTCCTGGTAACCCTGGTACGGCTGCTGCTCGTACTGCTGCCCGTACCCCTGGTGCTCCTGGTACGGCAGTTGCTCCTGGTAACCCGGGTACGGCTGCTCGTACTGATCCCCGTAGGGCTGCTGCTGGTAGGCGTGCGGGTAAGCCCCCGTGTTCCAGTCGCCGTTCTCGGGCCCAGTGGGGTCTGCCGTTCCGGTCACGCCGTACCTCAAGCTCTTCCGTGGTGTCCTGATCAGCCGGTCGGCCGGCTCAGCCGGCGTCCAGGTAGAGCGCGCGCTTGTCGATGTAGCGCACCACCCCGTCCGGGACGAGATACCAGACCGGCTGGCCCTTGGCCACCCGCATCCGGCAGTCGGTGGAGGAGATCGCCAGGGCGGGCACCTCGACCAGCGAAACGCCGCCGGCCGGCAGGCCCGGGTCGGTGAGGGCGTGGCCCGGGCGGGTGCAGCCGATGAAGTGGGCCAGTGCGAAGAGTTCCTCGGCGTCCCGCCAGGAGAGGATCTGGGCGAGCGCGTCCGCGCCGGTGATGAAGAACAGGTCGGCGTCCGGGTGCAGCTCCTTGAGCTCACGCAGCGTGTCGAGGGTGTAGGTCGGACCGCCGCGGTCGATGTCGATCCGGCTCACCGAGAACTGCGGGTTCTCGGCGGTGGCGATCACCGTCATCAGGTAGCGGTCCTCGGCGGCGGACACCGTTCGCCGCCCGGTCTTCTGCCAGGGCTGCCCGGTCGGGACGAAGATCACCTCGTCCAGGTGGAGGGCGCTGGCTACCTCACTGGCAGCGACCAGGTGGCCGTGGTGGATCGGGTCGAAAGTGCCGCCCATCACCCCGAGCCGCCTGCGCCGCTTCGGCGTGCTCTCTCCCGTCATGCCGCCACACCTTACGCGACGTGCTGATCGAACAGCTGACCGCTCGGGGGCACCCCGGGTCCCGGCGTGCTCCCGAGCGGGTCGCGGCTCAGCGGTCCCGGTTGAACCGGGTGGTGATGAAGAGCAGCAGCAGCAGGATGAAGAGCGCACTGCCACCGGTCAGCAGCGGGTTCAGGCTGTCGTGGTTGCTGCCCTCGGCCAGGGCGGTCAGGGCGGGCAGGGCGCTGGAGGTCATGATCGGCAGGGCCTTCTCGACTCAGGTGGGGGCCAGGACGCGGGTCCCGGCAACCGGGGCGGCCCGCGCGCTCATCGTACGGGGCGCCCTCGCGCAACCGCGCGGCGGCTCCCCGCGTCTGACTGGAGGTGAGCTGTCAGTTGTTGCTGTTGGCTCGGGCCAGGATCCAGACCAGCGCCAGCACGCCGACGATCGAGCCGATGACGATCAGGCGCAGGAAGAGGCCCGGGCCGGGCCCGCTGGAGATCGGCGCGGCCAGGGTGGCCAGAACGGCGGGGGACATCGGCGGGCTCCTCGGAGACGGTGGTGACTCAGTCAGCCAGCTTAGGCCGCTTTACGCCCGACGGCCCGCGCCACCCCCATCGGGGACGAGTGCGGACGGTCGGACGTTGAGAGTTGTCACAGTCGAGTCGAGAGGGACACAGCAGTCATGACCGATTCCACCCGCACCGCGGGGCCGGCCGACAACGTGCCGGGGCGCCGGCGCCAACGGTTCGCCGGCATCTCCACCCGGGCCTGGGAGCACCCGGCCGACCGGTCCGCACTGGTCGCCCTGCGCAAGCTCACCGGGTTCGACGATGTGCTGAAGAAGCTGGCCGGCCTGGTCTCCGAGCGCAGCGTGCGGCTGATGTTCCTGGCCACCGCGGTGAAGACCTCGGAGCGGCAGTACCCCGAGCTGTACAACATGGTCCGGGACGCGGCCTACGTGCTCGACCTTGAGCAGGTCCCCGACCTGTACGTGACCCAGGACCCCAAGGTCAACGCGATGTGCATCGGGATGGACACCCCGGTGATCGTGGTGACCACCGGTCTGGTGGAGCTGCTGGACGAGGAGGAGCTGCGGGCCGTGATAGGCCACGAGGTCGGGCACGCGATGTCCGGCCACGCGGTCTACCGGACCATGCTGCTGATCCTCACCAACCTGGCCACCCGGATCGGCTGGATCCCGCTCGGCAACCTGGCGATCATGGCGCTGGTGACCGCGCTCAAGGAGTGGTTCCGCAAGGCCGAACTCTCCTGCGACCGGGCCGGCCTGCTGGTCGGCCAGGATCCGCAGGCCTCGATGCGCGGTCTGATGAAGCTGGCCGGCGGCCACAACCTCGGCGAGATGAACGTGGACGCCTTCCTGGAGCAGGCCGAGGAGTACGAGAAGGCCGGCGACCTGCGCGACGGCGTGCTCAAGCTGCTCCAGGTGCTGCCGCAGTCCCACCCGTTCGCGGTGGTCCGGGTGGCCAAGCTGAAGCAGTGGTCGGACAGCGACGAGTACCGCTCGATCATGGCCGGCGCCTACCCGCGCCGCGCGGACGACCCGCAGGCCAAGGTCAGCGACCAGTGGAAGGCCGCGGCCGACTCCTACGGCAAGTCCCTCAAGGACAGCAAGGACCCGCTCTTCACCCTGATCCGCGACCTCGCCGACGGCGCGGGCTCGGTGGGCAGCAAGTTGAAGGACACCTTCACGGGTGCCAGGGGCAACGGGCAGAATCCCGAGGCGGAATAACACCGCGAAGCCGGTTCTGTCCGTCCTGAAAGAAAATTCAGGACGGACAGAACCGGCTTTTCCTCTTTACCCGGAGGCGCCACCGGAAATTCTCCGTATGCTGCCCCCATGCTTTCCTGGAGCCGACTGTCCGTCCGCACCCGCGCCGCGATCGGCGCGGCCCTCGCCTCGGCGCTGGCCTTCTCACTGGCGACTCTCTGCGTGAGCCGCGCCGTCCGGGACCCGTGGCTGGCGGCGGCCCGGGCGAAGGCCCAGCAGCAGGCGGTCAACCTCAACGACGCGGTCAAGGACGGCCAGCTCCGGCACAGCGCCGATCCGTACTGCTACCTGCTGTTCTTGCAGGACGGCACGCTCGCCGCCTCGGACTGGCAGCTGGGGGACTACGCTGCCGAGTCGCCGCAGGCCTTCTCCGCGCTGCTGCCGTACCCGCAGGACGTCGGCCTGGGCACCGAGCAGTTCGTGACCGTCACGCTGCCGCCGTCGCTGCACCACCGGCAGGGCTACGAGAGCGGCCCCGACCTGCATGGACGGTCCGTCACCCTGCTCAAGCGGGTGACCGACCAGGGCACCACGCGGTCACTGGCGGAGCTGACCGGCCGCCAGGGTCTGGCACCGCAGCGGGCCACCGTGTACGTACTCGCCTCACCGGTCGACGCCGACGCCGCCTCCGCCCAGGTCACCCAGCTGCTCGGCTGGTACCTGACGCCCGCCGCCACCGCCTTCGTCGCCCTGATGGCCTGGCTGGTCACCGGCCTGGCGCTGCGCCCCGTGGAGTCGATCCGCCGCCGCATGGCCGCGATCCGGGACGGAGCCTTCCACGAGCGGGTCCCGGTACCACCGGCCCGGGACGGCATCGCGCGGCTCGCCGTGACCACCAACGCCACCCTGGACCGCCTGGAGCACGCCCTCGACGAGCAGCGCCGCCTGGTCGCCGACGCCTCCCACGAACTGCGCAGCCCGCTCGCCGCCCTGCGCAGCACCCTGGAGGTGGCCGTCCGCCACCCCGGGACGGCCGACTGGCCCGCCGTGGCGGCCGGCGCCCTCACCGACACCGAGCGCCTCCAGGACCTCGCCGACGACCTGCTGCTCACGGCCCGCATCGAGGGCGCTCCGGACGGTCCCCGGACCACCGTCGACCTGCACGACCTGGTCGCCGAGCAGCTCGCCGAGCGCGGACACACCGACCCGCACCTGGCCTTCACGGCCGAGCTCGCTCCGGCCGTCGTCGCCGGCAGCGAACTGCTGCTGGCCCGCGCCGTCCGCAACCTGCTCGACAACGCCGTGCGGCACGCCCGCACCCGGGTCGCCGCCACCCTGGTCCAGGACGAGCGGCACGCCGTGCTCACCATCACCGACGACGGCCCCGGCATCCCGCCCGCCGACCGCGACCGGGTCTTCGACCGCTTCGTCCGGCTGGACACCGACCGCAACCGCGGCACCGGTGGGGCCGGTCTGGGCCTCGCCCTGGTCCGCACCATCGCCCGTGCGCTGGGCGGTACCGCCACCGCCGAGGAACCCGCCGACCTGCCCGGTGCCCGCCTGGTCGTCACGCTGCCCATCGCCAGACCGTGACGCCCCCGCCCGCCGCCACCGGCCGGTAGCCTGCCGCCGCCAGCCCCTGCTCGACGGCGAGTTGCTCGCTCCTGGGCACCGGGAAGTCATCCGGCTGGTCCAGTGCCGCCACCCAGTCCGCCACCGGCCGGTCGCGCGGCCCGGCCTGACCCGGATGGGTCAGGTACGGAAAGAGCGAGACCGTGCAGCGGCCGGTCAGCTGCGGGGCCAGCGCATTCGCGGCCGCCACCCGGGCGCCGTCCGGGATCACCGCCAGCACCCGGCGGGCCGCCACCACCTGGGCGGACGGCCCCGACAGGTCCGGCACCGGGGCGGCCGACAGCGCGACGACCAGCACCGCACCCGGTATCCAGCGCAGCAACCGCGGCTCGGTGGCCCGTGCCACCGCCGACCGCCTCACCTCCAGCCGGAGACCGCCCGCACCGGCCGGCTCGCGCGGTGGCGCAGCGGCGAGCACCACCGGCCGCACCGCACGGCGGCGGATCCGGCGCAGCCCGTCCAGCAGCGCGGTGAAGAGCACCGGCATCAGCACCGCGTTGTAGTGCTGCCCGGTGGTCCAGTAGGCCGGGTCGAGGCTCCAGAAGCGGGCCGCCAGCGGCAGCACCAGCAGCAGCGCGATCGGCGAGCGCAGCGCCAGCAGCAGGGTGGGTGCCAGCAGCGCGGCCACCGTGCGCCACTTCACGACCGGCCGGACCAGCCGGGCGACCGGGTCGCCGCCGTGCCACGCGGCGCCGGCGCCGTAGGTGTAGTGCCCACCCGGGTTGACCGCGGGCACGATCAGCAGCACGGCCAGCACCGTGCCCAGCACCGCCACCAGCACCGCGGCGAGCCCCAGCGCCCGGCGGCGGCCGGCCAGCCAGACGTAGCCGCCGATCCCGGCGAGCAGCAGCCCCTGGTCCTCCTTGACCAGCAGCAGCGGCAGCCCCCAGCAGACCGCGGCCCACCAGCGGCCGCGGGCCAGCGCGACCACCGACCAGGCCGCCAGCGGCACGGCCAGCGCCACCTCGTGCACGTCGAAGGCGTCCGCCCGCCACAGCCCCCACGAGAAGCCGTACGCCAGTCCGATCGCCACGCCCCGGCGGCGTCCCAGCAGTTCCGCCGCCAGGGCGCTGATCGGCACGGTGGAGAGTGCCAGCAGCAGCGCCTGCGCCACCAGCAGCGTGACGGCGCTCGGCCACAGCCGGTAGACCGGCGCCAGCACCGCCAGCAGCGGGCTGAAGTGGTCACCCAGGAGGTCGAAGCCGGTTCCCTTGAGGGTGGCCGTCGGCGGGCGCAGGCCCGCGTAGCCGCGCACCCCCTGCTCGAAGATCCCCAGATCGAAGCCGGTGGTCTCCATCCGCCACTGCCGGGGCACCGCAAGGGCCAGCTGGAACAGCGCGACCGGTACGGCCACCAGCCAATGGATCGGGAATGGCCGGTAGTCGGCGCAGCCGAATCGTGGATTCACCCGGGTGACGTTAGGAAAACGCTACTGAACAATTCCTGAACGAAGCTGAGGAATTCTTCAGACCGGAGAATTCCGGCACATCGGGCACCGGGCTTTCCGTGGCCGGAAAGCGGCCTATTCTGATCGGGTGCGCCTGCTACTGGTCGAGGATGAAGAGCGGCTCGCCCAGTCCCTGGGTCAGGGGCTGCGGGCCGAGGGATACGCGGTGGATGTGGCCGGGGACGGCCCGAGCGGTCTGGAACGGGCCCGCTCGGGGCAGTACGCGGTCGTGGTGCTGGACCTGATGCTGCCCGGCCTGAACGGCTTCCGGGTCTGCCAGGAACTGCGTCTGGACCGCAATCCGGTGCCGATCCTGATGCTCACCGCCAAGAACGGCGAGTACGACGAGGCCGAGGCGCTGGACTGCGGCGCCGACGACTTCCTCAGCAAGCCGTTCTCCCACGTGGTGCTCACCGCCCGGCTGCGCGCCCTGCTGCGGCGCGGCGCGACCGTGCGGCCCGGCGTGCTGGCCGTGGCCGACCTGCGGATCGACCCGGCAGCCCGGCGCTGCACCGTGGCAGGGGCCCAGTTGCGGCTCACCGTCAAGGAGTTCGGGGTGCTGGAGTGCCTGGCCCGGCAGCCCGACCAGGCGGTGCCCAAGACCGAGATCCTGGACGCGGTCTGGGACTCGGCCTTCCGGGGCGACGTCAACATCGTCGAGGTGTACATCGCCGCGCTGCGCCGCAAGCTGGACCGGGCGGGAGCGCGGTGCCTGATCGAGACGGTGCGCGGCATCGGCTACCGGCTGGTGCCGCGCACCGGCTGAGCCGGCCCGTCAACCCAGCGGGCCGCCCATGACCGCGCAACCCTGCCAGGCGGGGTGGGAGCGGTCGGCCGGGTCGACCGTGCCGGGATGGGTGGTGAGCGGGCCGGTGCCGCCGGGGGCCAGTGGCTGGAAGTACTCGGACTGCACGGCGTCGCAGGCGCTCGGGCCGGCCTGCTGGACGGTGTCGACCACCCGCAGTCGGCCGACCGCCAGGTCGGCGCGGTCCAGGTCGAACCGGACCTCGCGGCGGATGCTGTAGAGCGTGACCGGGCCGTTCACCGTCACTCCGGCCGGGCGGAGCGCGTAGACCAGGGTGTGGTCGGCGGTCAGTTCCAGGGTGGAGGCGCTCAGTTCACGCACCGTCACCGCGCCGGCCACCTTGACCGTGTCGCTGGCCAGCGCCACCTTCATCGGGTCGAACCGGACCATCCAGCCGGTCACCGTGTGGTGCTGGTCGTCGCCGGGGGCCGTGGTGCTCTGGTCGAACTGGTTCTGCTCGCCCTGCGTCACCAGGGACCGCACCGGCGCCGTCTCGCCCTGGGCCAGCACCGCCGGGGAGAGCTCGGAGGCCACCAGGTAGCGGCGCACGGTGTCCACCGCGGCGTTCACCTGGGCCTGGGTGAAGTGCGCGGTGCTGGTGCGGGCGGCAGGCAGGCCGAAGCCCGCGCTGCCGTCCGCGTAGCCCGCCGCGGCCGCGAGGTTGGCGAACGGGCTGCTCGGGTCGACGGTCGGCACGCCGCCGGAGGCCGGGGTGAGCACGGTCAACTCGCTGGTGAGCTGGCTGCCGCCGGTGCCGAGCGGCTCGGGCCGCGGGCCGGTGAACCCGAAGTACACGGCCGTGCCGAACGCCACCACGACGAGCAGCAGCAGGATCAGCGCCTGCCGGGGCAGCGAGCCGAGCAGCCCGAAGCCCCCCTTGTGCCGGATCCCGCGCGGGGCGCCGCCGAGGCGCTCCACGGCGGACAGCTCGGTGATCCGGGCAGCGCGGACGAACGACTCGTCGAAGACGACGGATCGGTATTCGTCATCGCTTCCGGAACCGCCCTCGGGCACACCCTCCGGAGGCTCACCCGGGTCACCCATGGATCCAGGGTAGAGCGCGCGGCGGGCCCGGAACGAGGTCCCGGCACCACCTTTCGCGGTCGATCCGCCCGGTCACCCCGCGGGCTGCGGAGCGGCCGAGCCGACCGGGTCGGCCCGGGCCGCGGTCGGTGCCGGAGTGGCCGGGCCGCTGGTGCCGATCAGCGGCCGGCGCCCCGGGGAGTTGCCGGAGCCGCGGTACACGGCGGCCACCGCGACCGCCACCAGGCTGACCCCCATGACGATCACCAGCACCCAGGCCAGCGGGCGGTGCCAGCGCTGCTGGGCGACCTGCCCGCGGGCGGCCGAGCGCGCTCCGCCGCCGGGCCACCGGACGGCCCGGCGGCGGCCCAGGTCCAGGCCGGAGCCGACCCAGGGATCGGTGTAGATCCGGTCTTCCTCGCTGCCGGGGTGCGGGCGCAGTTCCAGCGGCAGGCCGTCGTAGTGCTCACCGGCCGGTTCGCGGGCCCAGCCGGCGCCCGCGGGCTCCTCGTTGCGGGCCTCGGCGGCGGCCAGCTGCCGCTCTCTGGCGCTGGGCTCGTGCACGGCGGCGGAACGGATGAAAGCCTCGTCAAGGACCACGGTGGCGAACTCGTCGTCCGCGTCACCGTGGTCAGCGCCGTCGGAGTACGGCGAGCCCCCCAAGTCCTCAGCCACGGACTCAGCGTATTACCGGGCGCGTGATTTGTCTGTGGCTCCCGGCACTTGGGCTTCGTCAAGAACCGCTGCTCAGCCGCCGGCGGTCTGCCGGGCCTCACCGCGGACGTGTCCGTCACCAGTGACGATGTACTTGGTCGAGGTCAGCTCCGGCAGCCCCATCGGCCCCCGGGCGTGCAGCTTCTGGGTGGAGATGCCGATCTCCGCGCCGAAGCCGAACTCACTCCCGTCGGTGAAGCGGGTGGAGGCGTTGACCGCGACGGTGGTCGAGTCCACCAGCTGGGTGAAGCGGCGGGCGGCCGCCTGCGAGGTGGTGACGATCGCCTCGGTGTGCCCGGAGGACCACTGCCGGATGTGCTCCACCGCCGCCTCCAGCGAGGGCACCACGGCGGCGGCCAGGTCCAGCGAGAGGTACTCGGCACCCCAGTCCTCGTCGGTGGCCGGGACCACGGTGGCGGGCGAGCCGGCGGCCAGTTTGAGCACCGCCTCGTCGCCGTGCACCGTCACCCCGGCCGCCGCCAGCGCGGCCAGCGCCAGCGGCAGGAACTCCTCGGCCACGTCCTGGTGCACCAGCAGGGTCTCGGCGGCGTTGCAGACGCTGACCCGCTGCGCCTTGGAGTTGAGCAGGATGCCGACCGCCATCGCCAGGTCGGTCTGGGCGTCCACGTACACGTGGCAGTTGCCGGTGCCGGTCTCGATCACCGGCACCGTGGAGCCCTCCACGACCGTCCTGATCAGCGAGGCGCCGCCGCGCGGGATCAGCACGTCCACCAGGCCGCGGGCCCGCATCAGCTCGGTCACCGAGTCCCGGCTCTCCCCCGGCACCAGCTGCACGGCGTCGGCCGGCAGTCCGGCCGCCTCGACGGCCTCGCGGACCACCGCGACCAGGGCGGTGTTGGAGCGGTAGGCGGAGGCCGAGCCGCGCAGCAGCACCGCGTTGCCCGACTTCAGGCAGAGCGCGGCGGCGTCCACGGTGACATTGGGCCGGGCCTCGTAGACGATGCCGACCACGCCCAACGGCACCCGGACCTGGCGCACGTCCAGCCCGTTCGGCAGGGTGTAGCCGCGCACCACCTCACCGACCGGGTCGGGCAGTCCGGCGACCTTGCGCACGTCCGCGGCGATCGCGGCGATCCGCTCCGCGGTCAGGGTGAGCCGGTCGACCACCGACTCGGCGGTGCCGGCCTGCCGGGCCCGGGCGACGTCCTCGGCGTTGGCGGCGGTGATCTCCGCGCCGCGCGCCACCAGCGCGTCGGCGATCGCCAGCAGCGCGGCGTCCTTGGCCGAACGCGGCAGCGGGGCGAGTGCGGCCGCGGCGGTCCGGGCGCGGCGCGCGGCGGCGAGGACGGGGCTGTCGATGCTCATGCCCGAAGCCTAACGACTGCCGCGCGGCCGCCCGGAAACCCTTCCACGCGTTGAGACGGCCGGGTCAGTACGGGTGCACCCCGCCGAGCTTCGGGGTGGGGTCACTGAAGCCCTCGGCGATCCGCTGGTGGTAGGTGGCCCGGTCGATCACCTCCAGGCCGACGATCTCCCAGGCCGGGAGTCTGGCACTGGTCCGGTGCTCGCCCCACAGGCGCAGCGCGATGGCGGCCGCGTCGTGCAGGTCGCGGGCCTCCTCCCAGTAGCGGATCTCCGCGTGGTCGGCGGCGTAGCGGGCGGTCAGGAAGAACGAGTGGTCGTGTGCCAACCGTTCCAGCCCGGCCTTCAGCTCGGCCAGCGGGGTCACCGCTCCGGCCAGACTCAGCACCACGTGCCACAGCCGCCCGGCCTCCGGTTGGTCCGGCACCTCGAGGTGCGGGTGCAGCTGCCGGACGATGCCGCCCGGCACCTTCGCACGCGCCTGGTCGCGCCTGAGTCTCACCGCGGCCTCCTGTTCGACACTGGTCCGGAACCGGACCGGCGCCGGCCCGGACGGGCCGTCAGCCGACGGACCGTCAGCCGCGCAGCACCACCAGGTCGTCCCGGTGGATGACCTCGCGCTCGTAGGCGGCGCCCAACTCCCGAGCGAGGTCCCGGGTCGACCGTCCGAGCAGGCGCGGCAGTTCCCTCGCATCAAAGTTGACCAGGCCACGGGCCACGATGTGGCCGTTTTCGGCAAGAAGGTCCACCGGATCACCGGCGGCGAAGTCTCCGTCCACCTTGGTCACCCCGGCCGGCAGCAGCGACTTGCCGCCCTCCACCACGGCCCGCACCGCGCCCTCGTCCAGGTGCAGCGCGCCGCGCGGGGTGCTGGCGTGGGCCAGCCAGAGCAGCCGGTCGGCGCTGCGCGAGCCGGTGCGGGTGAACAGGGTGCCGGTGGGGCGGCCGGCCAGCGCGTCGGCGGCGTGCCGGGCGGCGGTGAGCACCACCGGGATGCCGGCGCCGGTGGCGATCCGGGCCGCCTCCACCTTGGTCACCATGCCGCCGGTGCCGACGCCGGCCTTGCCGGCGCTGCCGATCTGCACGTCCGCCAGGTCCTGCGGGCCGTGCACCTCGGCGATCCGCCGGGTGCCGGGCCGGCTGGGGTCGCCGTCGTAGAGGCCGTCCACGTCGGACAGCAGGATCAGCAGGTCGGCCCGGACCAGGTGGGCGACCAGCGCGGCGAGCCGGTCGTTGTCGCCGAACTTGATCTCGGCGGTGGCCACCGTGTCGTTCTCGTTGACGACCGGCACCGCGCCCATCGCCAGCAGCTGGTCCAGGGTGCGGTAGGCGTTGCGGTAGTGCGCGCGGCGGCTGGCGTCCTCGGCGGTCAGCAGCACCTGGCCGACCCGGCGGCCGTACCGGGCGAACGAGGCGGTGTAGCGGGCCACCAGCAGGCCCTGGCCGACGCTGGCGGCGGCCTGCTGGCGGGCCAGGTCCTTGGGGCGCCCGTCCAGGCCGAGCGGCGCCAGGCCGGCCGCGATCGCCCCGGAGGAGACCAGCACGATCTCCGGGGCGTCCGGCTCGCCGAGGCGCCGGGCCAGCGCGTCCACCAGCGCGTCCACCCGGTCGGCGTCCAGGCCGCCGGCCGCGGTGGTGAGCGATGAGGAGCCGACCTTGACCACGATCCGACGGGCCGTCAGGACGTCCTGACGCAGTGCCTGCTCGCTCATCGCCCTACCTCGCTGCTGCTGATTCCGGCTCCGCTGTCCGCGGGCAATCTACGCGAAAACCCCAGCTGAGCCCCAAGCCTTTCAGGAGGTGGGACCCGTCGGACCAGGAGGCTAGTCCTCGTCGTCGTCGAGCTCGGCCGGACGGCCGGAGGAGAGCGCCTCGAAGGCGAGGTACTCGGCCTCGGCGGCGTCCCGGCCCTTCTGCCGCTCGCGGCGGCGGTCCACGGCCGGGCGCGGGCTCTCGAAGCGGTGGTCCTCGCCGCGTCGGCCCAGCATCTCGGCGCCGGCGGCCATGGTCGGCTCCCAGTCGAAGACCACGGCGTTCTCGTCGGGACCGATGATGACCGTGTCACCCTCGTGGGCGCCGACCTTCCACAGCTCCTCCTCGACACCGAGGCGGGCCAGCCGGTCGGCCAGGTAGCCGACCGCCTCGTCGTTGCTGAAGTCGGTCTGCCGCACCCAGCGCTCCGGCTTGACACCGCGCACCCGGTAGGCGCCGTCCTCCTCGGTGACGGTGAAGCCCGCGTCGTCCACCGCCGCCGGGCGCAGCACGATCCGGGTGGACTCCTGCGCCGGCTTGGCGGCGCGCGCCTCGGCGACGATCCCGGCCATCGCGAAGCTCAGCTCGCGCAGGCCCTTGCGGGAGGCGGCGGAGACCTCGAACACCCGGTAGCCGCGCTCCTCCAGGGAGGCCCGGGTCAGGTCGGCGATGTCCTGGCCGTCCGGCACGTCCACCTTGTTGAGCGCGACCAGCCGCGGCCGGTCGTCCAGGCCGCCGTACTGGGCCAGTTCGGCCTCGATGGTCTCCAGGTCGGAGAGCGGGTCGCGGCCCGGCTCCAGGGTGGCGCAGTCCAGCACGTGCACCAGGACGCTGCAGCGCTCCACGTGGCGCAGGAACTCCAGGCCCAGGCCCTTGCCCTGGCTGGCGCCCGGGATCAGGCCAGGCACGTCGGCGACGGTGTAGACGGTGTCGCCGGCGGTGACCACGCCCAGGTTGGGGATCAGGGTGGTGAACGGGTAGTCGGCGATCTTGGGCTTGGCGGCCGAGATCACCGAGATCAGCGAGGACTTCCCGGCGCTGGGGTAGCCCACCAGGGCCACGTCGGCGACCGACTTCAGCTCCATGACGATGTCCCGGACCTCGCCGGGCTCGCCGAGCAGCGCGAAGCCCGGGGCCTTGCGCCGGGCGGAGGCCAGTGCCGCGTTGCCCAGGCCGCCGCGGCCGCCGGCCGCGGCCACGAACGAGGTGCCGTGGCCGACCAGGTCGGCCAGCACGTTGCCCTTCCGGTCCAGCACCACGGTGCCGTCCGGCACCGGCAGCACCAGGTCCTCGCCGTTGGCGCCGGCCCGGTTGCCGCCCGCGCCCGGCTTGCCGTTGCCGGCCTTGCGGCTGCGCGAGTGGTGGTAGTCCAGCAGGGTGGTGATCTGGGTGTCCACCACCAGGGTGACGCTGCCACCCTCGCCGCCGTTGCCGCCGTCCGGCCCGCCGAGCGGCTTGAACTTCTCCCGGTGCACGGAGGCGCAGCCGTGGCCTCCGTTACCCGCGGCGACGTGCAGTTCGACGCGGTCCACGAAGGTGGTCATGAGCGGTGCCTCCAGTTGACGAACAGAGCTGTGGGAGAAACGCACGCAGGGTGGACCGGGGAACCCGATCCACCCTGCATGGGATCCAGCGGAAGTGCCGGATCAGGCCTCGACGGCCACGATGTTGACGACCTTGCGGCCGCGGCGGTTGCCGAACTGGACCGCACCGGCGGTCAGCGCGAACAGGGTGTCGTCGCCACCGCGACCGACGCCCGCGCCCGGGTGGAAGTGGGTGCCGCGCTGGCGGACCAGGATCTCGCCGGCGCTGACGACCTGGCCGCCGAAGCGCTTGACGCCGAGGCGCTGGGCGTTCGAGTCGCGACCGTTGCGGGTAGAGCTTGCGCCCTTCTTGTGTGCCATCTCGCTATCCCCTTACTTACTTCGCGGAGTCGATGCTCGTGATGCGGACGGCGGTGTGGCGCTGACGGTGACCCTGGCGCCGACGGTAGCCGGTCTTGTTCTTGTAGCGGAGGATCGTGATCTTCTCGCCCTTGGTGTGGTCGACGACCTCGGCGTGGACCTTCACACCGGCGAGGACCCACGGGTCGGAGGTGACGGCCTCACCGTCGACGACCAGGATGGTCGAGAGCTCCACCGAGTCACCCGGCTTGACGTCAACACGGTCGATCTCCAGCACGTCGCCCACGGCGACCTTGTGCTGGCGGCCGCCGGCGCGAACGATCGCGTACATGCGGTACCTGCTTTCCACTACTCGGTTCGGAACTCTCCGATGCCAGCCACCTGGGTACGGACACAGGGGCCTCCCCCGGCCTTCCGTCGGAAGGGCGGGAGGTGAGGTGCTCGGGAGCGTGGCGTAGACACGCCGAGGGTCAAGAATACGGACCAGCCGTCCCCGGGGCAAACCGGGCGCCGGACCGTCCGTCAGCCGGGGCGGGCAGCGGGCCCGCCCCGGTCACGGGCGTCACTCGGCCGCCGACTCACCTTCGGCGGCGGCCGCCTTCTTGGCCGCCGCGCCGGTCCGCTTGGTGGCGGTCTTGCGGGCGGTCGTCTTCTTCGCCGCCGCCGTCGTCTTCTTGGCGGCGGTGGTCTTCTTGGCGGCCGTCTTCTTGGCAGCGGTCTTGCGGGCGGCGCGCTTCTTCGGGGCCGGAGCCTCCTCGGCAGCGGCCTCCTCGGCCGGAACCTCGGCAGCCTGCGCCTCTTCGGCGGCCGGAGCCTCGGCCTCGGCGGCCGGTGCCGGCTCCTCGGTCAGCACCGGGGCGGCGGCCGCCAGGGCGGCCTCCACCACGGCCTCGGCCCGCGACTGCAGCACCACGATCTCGCCACTGGTCGGGGCACCGGCCGGTGCCGTGGCCTTGCGCACCGCGCGGCGGCGGGTGCGGCCGGCCGGCGCCGGGGTCGACGGGATCTCGACCAGGCTGGGCTGCTCGGCGGCGGCCTGCGCGGCCTGCTCCCGCCGCTCGGCGGCGGCCTCCTCGACCACGGGCGCCTCGGCCACGGCCGCGGGCTGCTCCTGCGGAGCCTCCTCGCGGACGACGACCTCCAGCTCCTCGTGCTCGTGCTCGTACGCCTCCTCCGCCGACGGCTCGACGACGGCAGCGGCCTCCTCGTGGCCGGCCCCGCCCTTGCCGCGCCGGCGGCGCTTGGCGGAGCCGGTCTCGCCCGCGGTGCCGACCGCGCCGCCACCGCCGCCGACCGAGGTCGGCTGCTCCATGTGCACGATCACGCCGCGGCCGTTGCAGTGCACGCACGCCTCGGAGAAGGACTCCAGCAGGCCCTGGCCGACCCGCTTGCGGGTCATCTGCACCAGGCCCAGCGAGGTGACCTCGGCCACCTGGTGCTTGGTCCGGTCCCGACCCAGGCACTCCAGGAGCCGGCGCAGCACCAGGTCGCGGTTGGACTCCAGCACCATGTCGATGAAGTCGATCACGATGATGCCGCCGAGGTCGCGCAGCCGCAGCTGACGGACGATCTCCTCGGCCGCCTCGATGTTGTTGCGGGTGACGGTCTCCTCGAGGTTGCCGCCCTGGCCGACGAACTTGCCGGTGTTGACGTCGATGACGACCATCGCCTCGGTCCGGTCGATCACCAGCGAACCGCCGCTGGGCAGCCAGACCTTGCGGTCCAGTGCCTTCATCAGCTGCTCGTCGATCCGGTAGGTGGCGAACACGTCCACGTCGCTGGTCCAGCGCTGCAGCCGCTCGGTGAGGTCCGGGGCCACCGAGCCGACGTAGTCGTGGATGGTGTTCCACGCCTCGGCGCCGGAGACGATGACCTTGGTGAAGTCCTCGTTGAAGATGTCGCGGACCACCCGGACGGTCATGTCCGGCTCGCCGTACAGCAAGGTCGGCGCGTTGCCGGAGGCCGCCTTCTTCTGGATCTCCTCCCACTGCGACTGCAGCCGCTGCACGTCGCGGGTGAGCTCCTCCTCGCTGGCGCCCTCGGCTGCGGTGCGCACGATCACGCCGGCGTCGTCCGGCACGATCTTCTTGAGGATCTGCTTCAGCCGGGCCCGCTCGTTCTCCGGAAGCTTGCGGCTGATGCCGGTCATCGAGCCCTCGGGCACGTACACCAGGTAGCGGCCGGGCAGCGAGATCTGGCTGGTCAGGCGGGCGCCCTTGTGGCCGATCGGGTCCTTGGAGACCTGGACCAGCACGGACTGGCCCGACTTCAGCACCGACTCGATCCGGCGCGGACCGCTGTGCCCGAGCTGACCGAAGTTCACCTCGCCGGCGTAGAGCACCGCGTTGCGGCCCTTGCCGATGTCGACGAAGGCGGCCTCCATCGACGGCAGCACGTTCTGGACCTTGCCCAGGTAGACGTTGCCGACGTACGAGGTGGCCTGCTCCTTGTTGACGTAGTGCTCGACCAGCACGCCGTCCTCCAGCACACCGATCTGGGTGCGCCGGCCGTTCTGCCGGACCACCATCACCCGCTCGACCGACTCCCGGCGTGCCAGGAACTCGGCCTCGGTGATGATCGGCACCCGGCGGCGGCCCAGCTCGCGGCCCTCGCGGCGGCGCTGCTTCTTGGCCTCCAGGCGGGTGGAGCCCTTGATCGACTGCACCTCGTCCGGGTCGAAGGCCGGCTCGGTGGAGCGGCGGCGCGGCTCGCGCACCTTCACGACCGTGCGGACACCGTCCTCGGTGGTCTCCACCGGCTCCGCGGCCTCACCGCTGCGGCGGCGACGGCGACGACGGCGACGCGACGAGGCCAGGCCACCGGCCAGGTCGTCGCCCTCCTCGTCCTCCGGCTCCTCGATCTCGGCCTCGGCCGACTCGGCGGCGGTCTCCTCGGCGACCGGAGCCTCGGCCTCGGTCTCCTCGGCCTCGCCACGGCGGCGGCGACGGCCACCCCGGCGGCGGCGGCGCGAGGACGGACGGTCCTCCTCCCAGCCGGCCTCCTGCTCGGGACCGGTGGTGGGCGCCTCCTCGGCGGCGGCGGGGGCCTCGACCGCCGGGGGCACCTCGCGGGGGGCGGCCTGGGGGCGGGCCTCGGCAGCCGGACGGGTCACCCGGACCGCGGAGCGGACCCGGCGACGGCGGCCGACGCCGCTGTACTCGTACTCGTCCTCGTCCTGGCGGGCGGCCTTCGGCTCGGCGGCGGGCTGCTGCGGAGCGGCCTTCGGCCCCGCGGGGGCAGCGGGCTCCTGGAAGACCGGAGCCTGGAAGACCGCGGTGGCCGGGCGGACGGCGCGGCGGCGGGTGCGGTGGTGCTCGGTGGCCGGCTGCTCGGGCTCGGCGGCAGGCTGCGGCGGGGCGGCCTCGGCAGCGGGGGCGGCCGCGGTCTCCTCGACGGCGGGCTCCTCGGCTTCGGGCTCCTCCTCGACGACGACCTCCACCACCGGCGCGGTGGTGGTCTGGGGCGCCTCGGCACGCTTGCGGGTACGACGGGCCCGGACCGGCTTCTCGGCGGCCACGGGCTCCTCGGCGGCGGCCTCGGGAGCCGGCTCGGCGACGACCGCGGGGGTCGGCTCGGCGGCGGCCTCGGGGGCGGCCGGCGAACCGGCGGGCGCCTCGGCACGCTTGCGGGTACGGCGCGCCCGGACCGGCTTCTCGGGGGCGGCCGGCTCGGCCGGCTCGGACTCGGCGGCGGGCGCCGGGGTTCCGGCCTCGACCGGGATCACGGTCTCGGCGGCCGGGGCCGCGCCCTGCGGGGCGCCGGCCGGGCGGGACACCGCGCGGCGGCGCCGGCGCGGCGGAGCGGCATCTCCGACCGGTTCGGCCGGGGTCTGCGCATCGGTGTTCTCGTTCTCAGGCATGCGGGTGGATCTCCCGTCAGGCCCCCGGGCTCCGCATCCGGGCACGGGCGCCGGTGGCCGGCCGCGGGCGCTCGGCGCCCGGGCCGACTCTCCACGGCGCCGACATGCGGACGCGAAGCCGCACAGGGGCTCGTAGTCTCGCTCGGCGCCCCGCACGGTGCGGGGTGTCGAAAGTCTTCTGGTCCGACCAGCGTTCTCAGGTTTTCCCAAGCTGCGCGGCCCCACAACCCAGGGTGGCTCCCGGGGCGGGCCCCGCCGACCCGAGGGCGGCGTGGTTCTCCTGGAGCCCGCCGACCCGGTGGCGGGTCGAGCGGTCACCGCAGGAGCGGCCAGTGCGCGACGACGCTCGCTCCCCTGGGGAGCCGCGGGGGCCCGGAGCGCGCGGGGCCGGTCGGTTAGTCCGGCCCCCGGCTCCGCCCGCTAGGCGGACGCTGCGGCCTGCGGCTCGACGGCCGCCTCCGATGGGACGGCCGGGGCCGCAGCGCGGTCGAGCGCCAGCGGGTCGGTCACCGTGCCGGTCTCCTCGTCGAGCGGCCCCTGCGCCAGCCTGGTCACCTCAGCGGGGACCGGCAGCGCCAGGTCGGCCGTCGCACGGAGACCGGACAAGACGTCGTCTGGTCGTACGGCGGGTGTGGCGTGTCGTACTACCAGGCGCAGTATCGCACAGGGTCGCCCGATACGAACATCGGAGGTGACGCCGACTTCCCCCGCCGGACCGACGCCTACCTGCGCCTGAACCAGTTCGAGCCCGGCCACGGCACCGCGCGCGTCGAAGACCCGCACACCATTCTTGGTCTTCCGTTCGACCTCGACGCTCTCCGCCCCGAGGAACAGCCCGACGGCCCGGTCGGCCGCCTCCTCGGAGACCTCCGGCAGCCGCAGCTCCCAGAGCGAGGCCTCCAGCCGCTCCACGAAGTTCGGAGTGCGGACCTCGACCGCGTCCACGATGTCCAGGCCGATCGGCAGCGACTCGTCCAGCTGTGCCCTGAGCAGTTCCGGGTCCCGGAACTCGGCAAGGCCGATCTCCAGGTACTCGGCCTCACTGGCCACCCCGGTCGGCGCGGCGTTCGCGTAGGAGACCTTGGGGTGCGGGGTGAAGCCTGCCGAATACGCCATGGGCACGGCCGAGCGGCGCAGCGCCCGCTCGAACGCACGCTGGAAGTCACGGTGGCTGGTGAAGCGCAGACGGCCCCGCTTCGTGTAGCGCAGGCGGATGCGCTGCACCGTCGGGGCGGGCGGCGGACCGTCTGGGGTGCGGCGTGCCAGGGTCGTTCAGTCCTTCGTGAGAAGCCTGGTCCCGGTCGGCCGGGCGTGGTTCGCCGCGACCGACCGGAACGTACGTCAATGTCAAAGGGTACGCGCTTGCCGACCCCCGGATCCGGGCCCACCCTTGCCCGCCCGCTGCCCGGCCCCCGTCGCCGAGCGTGTCAGCCCAGGTCAGCCCTGGTCGCCCCGGTCCGGGGGCAGGTGTCCAACTGCGGCGGGCGGCTGGACGCCCTCAGCGGCGGAGCGCGCCCCGGGCCGACCGGAAGACGCGCCGCATGAACCTCGCAGCCCCTTAACTCACCTTTGATCACTCAGAGTTGAATCCAGCACCCGCGAGGACCGCACTCCGAACCACTGCTCCGCGCCGAACTCCTCGAACCGCTCCACCTCGGTGAATCCCAGCTTCGCCGCGAGGCGCGTCGAGCGGTCGTTGGCGGTCTGGCTGCACAGCACCACCGGCTCGTCGGGATGCGCGCCGGCGAACCAGTCGAGTGCCGCCGCGCACGCCTCGGCGGCGTACCCGGATCCCCATGCCTCCGGCAGGAACAGGTAGCCGAGCTCGGCCTCCCCGGTCTCCGGGCGGACGTGCCCCGGACGCTCCGCGTCGCGCCGCTCGAGCGTGACTATGCCGATCATCGCTCCGTCCAGATCGACCACGAAGAAGCCGGGCCGCCGCCCGGGCACCTCGGGCACCGCGCGCTCGAGCTCGTCACGCGGTCGAGCGCCACCGACGTAGGCCCCCACCTCCGGCGAGGCGAACAGTTCGATGACCGCCGCCCGGTCCCGGGCCTCGGACTCGCGGAGCACGAGCCGCTCGGTCTTGATCGGAGCAGGTGGCCAGTCGACGCTTTCTAGTTGGGTCATGATCGGCAACTTATCCCACACTCGCCGGGCAGGAGCCTCAAACAACCGACAGCGATGGCGACTTCGGCCCTGCCGCCCCCTCCCCCGGATCACCCTTCCGAGCCCTCTCCCCGACCCCGGGGCCACCCAGCAGGGTGACCCGCCCGAAGGCGGGAGACCATGAAATACGTCACATGCCCCGCATGCGTCACACGCCCCGCGTGCGACGCCACTCAGCCACAAGCACGCCCGCCCCCAGCGGGCAAGGCTTCGGGGAGTGGCTGTCCCTCGCGCCGGCGCCCGAGGAGGCGCAGGTCCGTGACTGCCTCAACAACCTCGATTCGAATCCCGCTGCGGCCAAGTGGGTGTGCCGGCGCATCCGGAACACGGCGAACTCGGGGTCTCGATAGTCCTTCTCATCCTTCCCTACCGTCTACGCGGCACGAGTCCGGCCTCGAAGGCGATGATCGCCAAGTGGACGCGGTCCCGAGCTTCGAGCTTGGCGAACAGACGCGCGACATGCGTCTTCGCCGTCGCCGCGCTGATCACCAACCGCTCGGCTATCTCAGCGTTCGACAGTCCCTGCCCGACCAGTGCCAGCACCTCGCGCTCCCGGTCGGTGATCCCCGCGATGAGACTTGAGTCCGCGGCGGGCTCGGCATCCGGTTCGGGGGCCGCGGGGCCGGACGTTCCGGCGAAGTCCGCGATCAGCCGTCGGGTCACGCTCGGCGCGATCAACGCGTCGCCGGCCGCCACCACGCGGATCGCGTCCAGGATCGCGTCCAGGGCCATGCTCTTGAGCAGGAACCCGCTGGCCCCGGCGCGCAGTGCGCCGTAGACGTACTCGTCGTCGTCGAAGGTCGTCAGCACCAGCACCTTGGGCGGGTCCGGCTCGGCGGTCGCCTGCCGGGTCGCCTCTATCCCGTCCATGCCCGGCATCCGGATGTCCATCACCACGACGTCCGGCCGCAGCTCACGCACCAGGCGCACCGCCTCGCGGCCGTCGCCGGCCTCGCCGACCACCTCCAGGTCGTCGGTGTCGCCGATCAGGATCGCGAGCCCGACCAGCATCAGCGGCTGGTCATCGACCAGCAACACCCGCACGCTCATGCCGGGAGCCTCGCCGCCACCCGGAATCCGCCCTCCGGACGCCGGCCCGCGCTGAACTGGCCGGACAGCAAGGTCACCCGCTCGCGCATGCCGAGCAGGCCGAAGCCGCTCCCGCCGACCGCCGCCGGGGGCCTCGGACGGCCGGGCCCGCCGGGACCGTGGTCCCCGTCGTCCACCACCTCGATCGTCACTCCGGTCGGCTCGTAGCCGACCGCGACCCGGCACGTCCGCGCACCGGAATGCCGCACCACGTTCGTCACCGATTCCTGGACGATCCGGAACGCCGACAGCTCGATCTCCGGCGGCAGCGGACGCTGTTCGCCCTGCCAGGTCACCTGGACCCGCACCCCGGCGTCGGCCGTGCGTTCGGCGAGCCGCGGGACGTCCGCCAGGCTGGCGCCCGGCGTCAGCGGGGCGGCCTGCGGCATGGCGTCGTCGGGCTCGGCGCGGCGTAGCGCTCCGAGCATGCGCTGCAGCCCGAGCAGCGTCTCCCGGCTGGTGGTCTCGATGCCGGTCAACGCCTGCCGCGTCTGCTCGGGCCTGGTCTCCACGACCCGCGCCGCCGCTCCCGACAGCACCGTGATGATCCCGATGCTGTGCGCGACGCTGTCGTGCAGTTCGCGGGCGATCCGCAGCCGCTCGGCCATGACGGCGCGCGCCTCGGTCTGCTCGTGCAGGGCTTCGAGGTATTCACGGCGTTTGCGGTACACCCCGCCGACGAGCCACGCGACCGCGAACACGAACGCGAGCTGCCCGGCCCGCCGGGCCGCGTCGCCGACGGATTCCCCGTGGGCGACGAGGGTGAGCTCGGCGAACCTGGTCGCGACGGCCGCGACGGAGCCGACGGCGGCAGCCGCCGGCCGCCGGGCGGCGAGGTACCCGGCCAGGACCAGGAGCAGGAGGAGCACGATCCAGGGCCGCGCGCCGAAGAGGTTGCCGAGGGCTACTTCTTCGACCAGGACGGCTGCGAAGACCGCTGCGGGTAGCCGGCGCACCAGCAGGATCGGGAGGGCGAGCACGACGCACAGACCGATCATCTGGTCGGGCCCGATGTCGGGGAACCGCAACGGGCCGCTGTAGCGCCGGATCTGACTGAACGGCATCGACAAGAAGAGCATCAGCGCGTAGAAGCAGGTGGTGGCCAGCACCACGGCCTGTGCCGTCAGCCAGGCCACGGGTGCCGATGTCGAGAAACGCCGGAGCAGCTCTTCCATGCGGAGATCGTATGGATCGGTGCCGGCTCTGCGCGTCGTCCCGGGGGTGTACACGGGGTACGCCGCCGGGCCGACGGCCTGGGGGAGAGGTGACATCCGCCGGCCGACGCGGTGGATCATGGTCCGTTCCTAGGTTCAGGGCCATGACGAATGAGCCGATGATCGATCTCCGGGACGCCACGAAGAAATACGATGACGGCCCGCCCGCGCTGGCCGGGGTGACCTTGTCCGTGGCAGCCGGTGAGTGCGTGGCGATCCTCGGCCATTCCGGCAGTGGCAAGTCGACGCTGCTGAACCTGGTCGCGGGTCTGGACAGGCCGTCCAGCGGCACCGTGACCGTCAACGGAACCCGGGTCGACCAGCTCGGCGAGGCCGGCTCGGCGAGGTACCGGCGGGCTTCCATCGGCATGATCTTCCAGTTCTTCAACCTGCTCGACGACCTTACGGTGCTGGACAACGTGATGGTTCCGGCGCAGTTGGCCGGGATGGGCAAGAGCGAGGCGAAGCGGCGGGCGACCGAGTTGCTCACCTCGCTGGGCATCGACCGGCACGCCAAGGCCTACCCGCAGCGGCTGTCCGGCGGCCAGCGGCAGCGGGTGGCGGTGGCCAGGGCCCTGATGAACCGTCCGGCGCTGCTGCTGGCCGACGAGCCGACCGGCGCGCTCGACTCGCGCTCGGCCGAGGACGTGCGCCAACTGCTGCTGGAGCTGAACGCCGAGGGCCAAACCATCCTGCTGGTGACCCACGACATCCAACTGGCCGCGAACACCGCGCGACGCACGATCGAGCTGGTGGACGGTTCCGTGGCCCGGGACGTGCTCAACCCGGTCAGTGGCACCACCTCCACCAGCTCGGCGGGAGCGGTCCGATGAGCGCCCTGGGCAAGGTCGTGCGCTCCGGCGTCGGCCGGCGTCGTGTGCAGTCCCTCGTGATGGCCCTGACGACGTTCGCGGCCGTCACCTCCTCGGTGCTCTCGCTCGGTCTGCTGGTCGCCGTGCAGACTCCGTTCGAGCACGCCTTCAAGGCCCGCAACGGCGCGCACCTGTCGGTCCAGTTCGACGGCTCGAAGGCCACCGCCGCGCAGACCGCCGCCACCGCGCACGCCGCCGGCGTCACCGAGGCGTCCGGGCCGTACCCGGTGACCGCCGCCCTGGACACGATCCACGGCACGGACTGCACCGCGACCATCGCCCCGGGCATGCCGATGGCCGGTAGCACCAACGGGCCGGTCGTCGTCGCCACCCGGCCCGACCTGGCCGGCACGTCCGGTCTGGACCAGCTGGTGCTGGTCCAGGGCAGGTGGCCGACCAGCGCGAACGAGATCGTCCTGTCCTCATGGGACCGTCTGTGCGCAGGCGGTTCGGTGGTGTTCGACTCGCTGCCGGGCAAGCCCTCGTTCAAGGTCGTCGGCCAAGCGAACTCGCTGACCGGCACCGCGACCGGCTTCCTCACCGCCGACGGCTTCGCGCGGCTGACCGCCGCCGGCGCCAAGACCGACGAGCAGATGCTCTACCGCTTCGCCAAGTCCGGGACCGAGACCGACCTCGCCACGGACAAGCAGGCGATCATCGCCGCCGCGCCGGCCGGCTCGGTCGAGAGCGGACAGTCCTACCTGGCCGCGGAGAAGCAGGCCGTCGGCACCGCGAAGTCCTTCGTGCCGTTCCTGGTCGTCTTCGGCGTCCTCGGCCTGTTCCTGTCGGTGCTGATCATCACGATCGTGGTCAGCGGCGCGGTGGTCTCGGGAATCCGGCGCATCGGGATCCTCAAGTCGCTCGGCTTCACCCCCTTGGCAGGTGGCCCGCGCCTACGCCGCACAAGCCCTGATCCCGGCGGCGATCGGCGTGCTGGGCGGCACACTGGCCGGCAACCTGCTGGCCGTTCCGGTCCTGAACGATGCCAGCAAGGATCTCGGTGCCGCCGGCACCAACCTGCCGGTGTGGGTCAGCCTCGTCGTGCCGATCGGCACCTTGCTCATCGTCGGGGTCACCGCGCTCATCCCGGCCCTTAGGGCCGGCCGGATGCCGGCGGTGCAGACCCTGGTCGTCGGCCGCGCCCCCAAGGCCAAGCGCGGCCAAAGCGCGCAGCGCCTGGCAAGCAAGCTGCCGCTGCCCCGGCCGATGTCGCTGGGACTGGCCCAGCCGTTCGCCAAGCCGGCCCGGGCCGCGCTGGTCGGCGCCGCGGTGCTGTTCGGCGCGGTCAGCGTCACCTTCGCGGTGGGGTTGGAGACCACGTTCACCAAGTACCAGGACACGGGCAACTCCGGCCTCAACGCCGCGTCGATGCTCGTGGTGCCCGCCGGCACACCCGTCGGTTTCCACTCCTCCGGCGGCCCTGCCAGCCCCCACTTGGACTCCACCAAGGTGGCCGCCGCGCTCGCCTCGGTCCCGGGCACGAAGGCCGCGTTCGGCTGGGGCAACAGCGGCGCGACCGTGATCGGCGCGTCGCCTGGGGACCATACGCTGGTGGACACCACCACCGGCGACCTGTCCTGGACCAACCTGGGGCTGCTGCACGGCCGTTGGTACCAGAACCCCGGCGAAGCCGTGATCAACGACCACCTGGCCTCGACGGCCGGGATGCAGGTCGGCGACACCGTCACCGTGGCCCAGGACAACAAGCGACTGCCGCTCCGGATCGTCGGCATCGACTTCGATGCCAGCGGAAACGGGGTCGTGATGACCGACAATGCCACGTTCACCACCGCCGGTCTGACGCCGTACATCACCCAGTTCAACGTCAAGCTCGCCGACAACGCCAGCCGCGCGGACTGGTCCGCCTCGGCCACTGCCGCGCTGACCCCACTGCACGCCGCGGTTACCCCGAACATCAGGTACCCGAGCCTCACGGTGCTCACCATGAGCGCCCTGGTGGCCACCCTCACCCTGATGATGATCGCGGTTGCCGCGCTCGGCGTGCTGAACACCGTGGTGCAGGACACCCGGGAACGGATCCACGACCTGGGGGTCTTCAAGGCCCTCGGAATGACGCCCAAGCAGACCATCGCGATGGTGCTGACCTCGGTGAGCCTCACCGGCCTGATCGCCGGGCTGTTCGGGGCCCCGATCGGGATGGCGGTGGAGAACGTGACGCTGAGCCGGATGGGGAGCGCGATCGGCAGGAACCTGCCGCCGAGCGTGACCCACGTCTACACCCCCGGGATACTGCTCCCGCTGCTGGCCGGCGGGATCGCGATCGCCCTGCTCGGCGCCCTGCTGCCGGCCGGCTGGGCGGCGCGCTCCCGGACCGCCACCGCGCTGCGGACCGAGTAGCACCGGTCGCTCGTAGCACTGAGCGCATCCGGGCGCACAAGTTCAAGGCTCGACACATAGACAGCACGGCGCCACCGGGCGCAGCACAGCCCGCCGAGGGCTGCCTCTACGTATGCTCGGCAGTTTCGTGCGCGGCACCAGCGCGGATGACGCGCTGATGCCGCGCACGGCTCGCCCCACCATGAGGGCCGGCCCCGGGATCGTTCAGCGCGCCACTCACACATGGCCGAGCCGATGCCGAATCTCGGGCATGGCGTAGTCCGAGATCGAGGCGACGACGCCGTTGGCCGCCCTGATGACCCGATCGACCGGTTGCGCGGCTGAGATGTGCCACCAGGTGTCCTGGCGGGCGGCCAGCAGATGGCCGATCCGCACCGGCGAGAACTGCGGGCCGTAGTGGGTGGACGGGTTCGGTTGGGCGGGCAGCCCGGGATGCTCCGCCTGATGGGCCCCCCACGCCTGTCGGTCGATCACCGAGATGTTGATCGTGAACTTCAGCGAGCTCGCCGAGTTGGAGCGGGACGACTGGAAGCCCAACTGCACCCAGGCTCGGGGATCCGGGAGTTCGAAGCGCTGGCCGGAGCCCTTCCAGCCGAGCTCCCGGAGCCGCGGGGCGACTCTGTCACGCATCATCGTGCGGTACAGCTCCTGTGCTGTCGCCGCATGCGGATCAGCCATCGACCTTGATCCCTCCAACTGGCCAGAAACGCTGGCGCCCCGCAGGCCACCGCAGCCAACATGGCGGCTCTGCTGCCAGAGTTCTCGGCAAAGCAAGGTCCCTCCCCGTGTCAGCCGGGGAGGGACCAAAGGTTCACCAGGTGACCACACTCAGACCCACTCGAACTCGCTGACGACTCCATCGGCCTGGCGCGGCGCCGGCAGAGGCGTCCTCACCACCCCCGCCGACCGATCACCCGCACGGGCACCCCCGCCGACGCCGAGCTCACCCAGAAGAGTGTCCCGCTCGGCGTCGGAGAGGCGGTGAAGTGCGTCACACGGATCGTGCAGGACATCACTCACCCACAGGCGCCTTTCGCCTGGTCAGCCCCCGTGTTCACCACCGTCAGCGGCAGCAGCTTCTTGCCCGTCGGGCCGATCTCTGGATCTGCGTGTCCATCTGCGGGCATATCGACACGGCCCAAAACTCATCCTTACCCTCTGTGCATGGGCAATCGCAGGGGGCGGGCGCGCTCCGCAGCAGCACGCGAGCAGTACTCCGTAGAGGCCGAGTGGACCCAGGCCGATCTGAAGCTCCTGGCCGAGCTGAAGGCCGCCGAGGCCCTGTTGCCGGATGACGCGCCGCGGGCGCTGCTCTCGGTCCGGCTGTCCGTTCTTACTGAAGACACGACCTCACCCGTCCGCCAGGAACTCGACCTGAGGATGCTGGCCAGGGAGATCGGCTACCGGGTCGTCGGCGTGGCGAGCGATCTCAACGTGTCCGCCACGAAGGTCCCGCCCTGGAAGCGGAAGCAGCTGGGTGACTGGCTGAACAATCGGGTGCCCGAGTTCGACGTCCTCATGTTCTGGAAGATGGACCGCTTCATCCGGCGACTCTCGGACCTCAGCACCATGATCGACTGGTGCCTGAAGTACGGGAAGAACCTCATCTCCAAGAACGACCCGATCGACCTCACCACCACCATCGGGAAGATCCTGGTCACCGTGATCGGTGGCTTGGCTGAGATCGAGGCCAGCAACACCAGCACCCGCGTCACCAATCTCTGGGACTACACCAAGACCCAGGGCGATTGGCTGGTTGGCAAGCCGACCTACGGCTACAGGACCGACGAAGACGAGGCCGGGCATGTAGTCCTCTCTATTGATGAGGATGCCCGGAGAGCACTCCACTGGTGCAGGGGCGCGGCCCTACGCGGCGTACCAGCCAGCCGGATGGCCGCGGTACTCAAGCGCGCCGGCCTGTGCGGGCCCGGGCTGACCACCAGCACGCTGCTGAGGCGGCTCAGGAATCCGGCTCTGCTCGGCTACCGGGTGGAAGAGGACAAGAGCACCGGTGCCCGCCGCTCGAAGCTCATCCTGGGCCTGGACGGCAAGCCGATCCGGGTCGCTCCCCCGATCTTCACTCAGGAGGAGTTCGATTCTCTGCAGGCCGCCCTGGATCGGCGGTCCATCAACCAGCCGACACGCCAGCCAGGCGGCGCCACGAAGTTCCTCGGAGTACTCACCTGCGTCGACTGCAAGAGCAACATGCTGGTTCAGAGGACTACCAAGATCATCCCAGCTCAGCGCTCGGCGGCCGATGGGGCTTCGGAGGCCGAGGCTGCAACAGAGGGAGCCACCGAGCAGGTCCGGAAGTACATCTACCTGCGCTGCCAAAAGTGCAAGGGCGGCGGTCAGGGCGCACCCAACCCTGACGTCATCTACGCCAAGCTCGTGCTCGACGTTCTGTCGGTGCTGGGGGACGAGCCGGTGCAGATCAGGTCGTACGCGCAGGGGGCGGAGGCCCGCAAGGAGCAGAAACGCCTTGAGGAAGCGATCACCTACTACATGGAGGGGCTTGCTCCCGGCGGCCGATTCACCAAGACGCGCTTCACTCGGGATCAGGCCCAGGAGACCATGGACAAGCTCATCGCCGACCTTGAAGCCATCGACCCCGAAACGACCAAGGACCGCTGGGTGAACGTCCACGACGGACAGACCTTCCGCGACCGCTGGGACGCCGGCGGCATGGAGGCCATGGCGGCAGATCTGCTCAGGGTCGGCATCAAGTGCGAGGTCACCCGAACGAAGGTTCCGAGGCAGCGCGCCCCCCGGGTCCATCTGAAGCTGCTGATCCCCAAGGACGTCAGGCAGCGTCTGGTGATCAAGGAAGATGACTTCGAGAAGCCCCTATGACGAAATGTCCCCCGGCAACTGTCGGGGGACATTTTCATAGTGCTTCGGGCTCGTATGGTTCTTCGTTCCCATCGTCATCAACGATGACGATCTCACTGTCAATCACGAGCGGTCGACCGGCCGAGTCTCGTAGGTCAAGGCTGTTCAGTTCGGTGCCAAGAGCCATGGTCATCGCGCCCCCTCTCATCCCGCGCCGCGTCCCGGTTCATGGCTAGGTCTTCGGCGATCCCGGC
>NZ_JAJJPA010000047.1 GCF_020907985.1 Kitasatospora humi
TCCACCGACAGACACCGTTCCCGAGAAATCCCTGGCACTGGTCGGCCCGGGGACAGCCCGCCGGCTGTCCTCGGGCCGCCGCCGTACCACGGGGAGGAAAACCGCCGTGAGGCCCATACATCGTCACGACCACCAGCACGACGCACCGGCACCGGAGAGCATCGAGATCAGCACCGGCCGCCTGGAGGCGTTCAGCGACGGCGTGTTCGCGATCGCCATCACCCTGCTGACCCTGGACATCAAGGTCCCGGACGGCAAGGGGTCGCTGTTCGACCGGCTGACCCAGGAGTGGCCGGTGCTGGGCGCCTACGTGATCAGTTTCCTGATCATCGGTGTGGTCTGGATGAACCACCACACCATGCTGTTCTACATCCGCCGGGTGGACCGCCCGCTGATGCTGTTCAACCTGCTGCTGCTGATGAACGTCGCGTTCATCCCGTTCCCGACCCATGTGCTGGCCCAGGCGCTGAGCACCGGTCAGGGGGAGCAGACCGCGGCGGTCTTCTACGGGCTGACCCTGACACTGGGCGGCATCCCGTTCAACGCGGTCTGGGTCTACGCCTCGTCCGGCCACCGGCACCTGGGACGCAACATCACACCGGCGCAGGCCTCGGTGATGCGCAAGCACTTCCTGATGGGCCCGCTCATGTACCTCGGGGCCACCCTGGTCGGCCTGGTCAGCGCGGTGGCGAGCATGACCATCTTCGGAGTGCTGCTGCTGTTCTACATGGTCGAGGTGCTGGGCAGCACCAGCGAGCAGCAGCACGACCAGCACCCGCGCTCGCCGGTGCACCGGATGACCGGGCTGGCGGAGCCGCCGGCCGAGGTCGTGGCGTCGACCGAGCCGACGGCCGAACGGCAGGCCGCGACGCCCACCGCACCGACCGTGCCCACCGCACCCCCCGCACTGACCGTACCCGCCGTCCCCACCGCACCGACCGTGCCCACCGCACCCCCCGCACCGACCGCACCCACCGTGCCCGCTCCGCCCGCCGCCCCGGCAGCCGCCCCCGCGGCCCCCGCGGCCCTCGCGGCCCCCGGCGCGGGGCCGGTCGCCACGCCTCCCGGCCCACCGGAGGCGGCGGCACCGCCGTGCCCCACCTGCGGCCACACCGCCCAGGTGCTGACCCTGCAGCGCTGACCGGTCCGGAACCGTCCCGGCAGCAGGCAAGCCGACGGGCCGGCGCCCCTGGCGGGGGCACCGGCCCGTCTCACTGCGCGGCGGGGCGGAAGGACGACGCCTCGGATCAGCGGCGGAGCTCGGCCCGCAACTCCTCGCGAACCTCGGCCCGCGACTCCTCGCGAACCTCGGCCCGCAGCTCCTCGCGGATCTCGTCCTCCAGCTCCTCCTCGGCCTCCAGGATCTCCTCGTCCAGCAGCTCGTCCTCGTAGAGCTCCTCGTCACGAGGCGTCAGACCGTCCTGCACGAGGGCGGACGACTCGGCGCCCGCCGCCCCCGCGTCAGCCTGCCGGTCACCCGGCTGGGCACCCGTCAGCTCGACGGCCTCCGGCTCCTCGGCCGACCGGGTCAGCTCCCGCAGTGCGTGGAAGCCGGCCGCGGCCGAGGCGAGTGTCACGTGGTGGTGCCAGCCGCGGAACGAGCGGCCCTCGAAGTCACCGAGACCGAAGTCCTGCAGCTTCTCGCACCCGCTGACGGCCCGGTGCCGCAGCTCGGCCAGCGCCACCGTCTCGTGCAGCCGGGCGACCGGCAGGCTGGTGACCCAGTAGGTGCGCGGCTGCGGACGCCCGAACGGCCACTCCACCACCAGGTGGCGGGCGGCCGGCCGGTGCCCCGGGAGGTGCGGGCCGACCCGGCGGGCCGGTGGCTGCGCGGACGGCAGCCGGCCGACCAGGAACTGCGAGTGCCGGGCCCGGTTGTCCGGCTTCTCCTGCCAGGCCAGCACCACCCGTTCACCGTGCTCGCCGAGGTCGCGGGCCACGTCCGCGGCGGCCCAGTACTGCATGTTGCCCGGTGAGACCGGGCGTCGCACCATCAGCTTGGCGCTGGGCGCCACCTCCACGAGGTAGCCCAGGCCGCGCTCCTCCAGGCCGAGCAGCAGCGGCTCGACGTCGTTCTCGAAACTCCAGTCCGCCAGGACCGGTGCCGCCGGCACGTCCCAGTCGATCAGGATCTCGTCCACCGACTCCAGCAGGTAGCGCCAGCGGGGCCGGTGCCGCTGCTCCTCGGGGATGTGCGCGTGGCCGCGCAGCTCCTCGTCCTGGTCCCAGTGCCGGGGCAGCATCAGGTGCCAGTTCACCGGCACGCTGCCGTTCTCGTGCACCAGCGACGACGCCAGTGCGAGTTGGCAGTTCATCATCCGGCCCTCGGAGGCGACGAACTGCCGCCCCACGCCGGCCGAACGCGCGCCGTTCTTGGGGAACACCACCTCGTCGAAGGACCAGGCCTTCGGCGTGGTCACGGTGCAGAGCCGCTCCGCGAGGTGGCGTCGAACCCCTTCGAACGACCACGTGCTCTGGTTGACGAACTGCTGGATGGGTTGGACCGCCCGCCGGCCGAGCACGTGCTCGGAGATGTTGGCAGGGGTCTTGCGGCCCTGTGCGTGCAGCAGGCCGCGGAGGTACACCTCGCCCCATCGCCGCTGGTCAGAGCGGGCAAAGGGCGCGAACAGACCCTGGCAGAACTCGGAGATTTCGTCCTGCCGCTCCCCCGCGAACGATTCGCGGCGGTGCGAAATCGTCGACACAGCTAGCTCCTTCGCTTTCCGATGACGGGGACCGGCCCCGCCACATGGCCCTGTCCTTCTCCGCGTCGGGGGCGCGGGAGAAGGACAGAGACGGTGTTCAACTCCTCAGGTCAGCTCTCGCACGTTTCCCGGGGATCGAGCAGGAAGGCGTCGGTCGCCGCCAGTGCCTGCGCCACCTCCGGCAGGGCGCAGCCGACGACCACGAAGTCGACGTCCATGCCCGCCTTGGTGCGCTGGAACAGCAGTTCGTTGATCGCCGGGCGGGTCATCCCGGTGACCTCGCAGAGGTGGAACTCGACCCGCTGCGGCTGCGGCTTGACCGAGAGCGCCTCGGTCAGGCCGCGGCGGAACTTGTCCAGCTCGTCCTTGTCGATCACGCCGGCCAGCTTGATGTGCGCGGTCTTGCCGTCGAACTCGCTGGAGATCCGCATCCGCATCTCGACCGGTTCGACCACCACCCGCACCCGCAGCGGCTCGGTGCTCTCCGGCAGGTTGACGGTCAGCCCCTTGGGGTCGAAGTCGTCGTACGGCTGGTCGTTGATCCAGACCTGGTCGATCTGGATGCTGCCGACCGGCAGCAGGTCCGGCGCCACCCGCAGCACCCGGCCCGGGAACGACTCCGCCAGCGGCCGGAAGTGCAGGGTCAGCGGCGAGGAGTTGACCAGCAGACCGGTGTAGGTGGCGGCCAGGTAGCACAGTTCCAGCGCGTGGTAGCCGGCCATCGAGTGGCTGCCCTTGAGCCGCTCGGTGCCGAGCAGGTAGGGGATGCCGTTGGCCAGCACGTTGAAGTACACGCCGCCGTCGTCGTAGTCGAGGAAGAAGGCGTTGTAGAACGCCGCCGCCTCGCGGGCCAGCCGTTTGTGCTCCGGGTCGCCGGAGACGCCGGCCAGGATCAGGTAGGCGAGGATCGACTGCTCCTGCTGCCACCACGCCTTGCGGTCGTGCCAGACCAGCCGGTGTCCGCCGGTGGCCGGGTCGACCTGGCGCTCCACCACGTCGTACCAGCCGCCGCGCTGCTGGTCGCTGCCGACCGCCGGCATGATCTCGGCGATCCGCTCGGCCAGCGCCGTGTACTCGGGCTTGTCGACCAGGCTGCGGATCCGGGTCAGGTTCCAGGCGATCTTGAGGTTGTGGCCGACCACCGCACGGTCCTGCTGCCAGCCCCAGGTGCGGTCCGGGCTCCAGTCGGCGTGGAACCGCTCCTGCACGAACGGGCTGTTGGGCTCGTCCGGGAAGTACTTGGTGATGGTGTCGGCGGTCTCCTCCAGCAGCTTGGCGTAGTCCGCCCGGCCGGTGGCGAGGTAGGCGTTGATCAGGTACGCCGGGGCGTGGTCGCCGACCGAGTTCCAGTTCTTCCGGGACCGGTTGCGGCCCAGCGAGTCGGAGCGCGGGTCCATGGTGATCGGGTCGAGGTGCGAGAAGAACCCGCCCCGCTCGGCGTCCCGGAAGTACTTCTCGAACAGCGACACCGTGTGGTCGATGTCGTTGAGGATCCGCGGGTCGCCGGTGATCCGGTAGGTCTGGGTCGGGCCGGCCAGCGCGTAGATCTGCTCGTACATCGGGATGGCGTCGTAGTCGTCGCCGAACTCCGAGGCGAAGACCTTGCGTTGGGCGCCCTCGGTGATGTCGATGGCGTGGTACCAGTAGGCGACCTTCTCGGCCTCGTCGACCACCCGCATGTGCTCGCGCAGGTACTCGGTGCCGGACTCGGCGGCGCGCAGGAAGCGCTCCTCGCCGGTCAGCATGAAGGCCGTGGCCAGGCCGTAGACCAACCGGGAGATGGTGTCGGTCTCCTGGCGCACCTCGGCACCCGCCGTCTCCGCCGGGTGGGTGCCCGAGAGGGTCAGCTTGGTGCGGAAGTTGCGCCAGTCGTAGACGCCGTCGGGGAAGTGCCCGCGCAGGTAGAAGTCGGCTATCTGCTCGGCCTGCTGGACCCACCAGTTGGGGTGCTCGAAGACGTAGGCGCCGCGCTTCTCCTCGGGGAAGGTGATCTGCCGGGCCTCGATCCGCTGTCCGCCGTCCCACTGGTAGAAGATCCCGTAGACGAAGACGTAGCGTCCCTCGGAGAGCATGTCCCTGGTGGCCCCGGTGGTGTCGCGGGCCGGATCGCCGAGGTTGCGGACGATCTGCGAGTTCACCGACTCGCCGAGGTGGATGACCACCTCGCGGCCGTCCGAGGTGCGCAGTCCGAAGCGCTCCTTGGTCGGCTCGTAGCTGGTGATGTAACCGGCGATGCTGTCCGAGTAGGTGCGCCTGGTGTCGGGAGTGCTCATCGGTTGGAACCTCCGTCGATGGGGAACGAGGTCAGCACGACGACGCTGCGGCCGTGGGCGTGGAGGGAGTGGCCGTCCACCGGGATCCGGGAGCCGGCCGGGAGGACGTCCTCCCCCGGGCCGCGCGCGGTGTCGACGGCCAACGCCCAGTGGTGGCCCGGGACGTGCGGGAGCTCGAAGTCCAGGCCGAGGTGGTACATGTTGAGGATCACGTGCAGGTCCGGGGCCCCCTCGAACCCGGCGAGGGTGAAGGAGAGCACCCGGGCGTCCTGGTCCTCCCAGCCCGGCTGTTCCAACCGGGTTCCGTGCCAGGTGACTTCGGGCAGGTCGCGCTCGTTGCGGCGGTCGTCGAAGAACCGCGGCTGGCGCAGCGCGGCGTGCTCCTTGCGGAAGGCGATCATGCCCTGGAAGAACTCCAGGACCTCGGTCTCCTTCTCCGCCTGGTCCCAGTCCAGCCAGGAGATCTCGTTGTCCTGGCAGTAGACGTTGTTGTTGCCGCCCTGGCTGTTGCGGAACTCGTCGCCGGCCAGGATCATCGGCACGCCGCGGGAGAGCAGCAGGATCGCGGCCATGTTCTTGATCTGGCGGACCCGCAGGCGCTCGACGGCCTCGTCGTCGGTCGGTCCCTCCACGCCGCAGTTCCAGCTGAAGTTCTCGTCGCTGCCGTCGGCGTTGGCCTCGCCGTTGGCGTGGTTGTGCTTGTGGTTGTAGCTGACCAGGTCGTTGAGCGTGAACCCGTCGTGGCAGGTGAGGAAGTTGATGCTGTTGGTGGGCAGTTCGGCGGCCCGGCTGAACAGGTCGCGGGAGCCGCCGATCCGGGTGGCCACGGTGCCGACCAGGCCCGCGTCACCGCGCACGAAGCGCCGCACGTCGTCGCGGAACGGGCCGTTCCACTGCGCCCAGCGGCGCCCGGGGAACCGGCCGACCTGGTAGAGGCCGCCGCCGTCCCACGGCTCGGCGATGATCTTGGTCTCGGAGAGGATCCCGGACAGCTCGATCGCCCACAGCAGCGGCGGGGTCTCCATCTCGAAACCCTCGGCACCACGGGAGAGTTCGGAGGCCAGGTCGAACCGGAAGCCGTCCACGTGGTGCTCGGTGACCCAGTACTCCAGGCACTCGATGATGAACTTCGCCACCGCCGGGTGGTTGGCGTTGATCGCGTTGCCGCAGCCGGTGAAGTCCATGTAGTGCCGGCGGTCCTGGGACCAGAGGTGGTAGTACACCTCGTTGGCCTGGCCGCGGAAGCTGATCATCGGGCCGTGCTCGTTGCCCTCCGAGGTGTGGTTGAACACCACGTCCAGGATCACCTCGATCCCGGCCCGGTGCAGTTCCTTGACCATGTCGCGGAACTCGACG
The DNA here is from genome assembly GCF_020907985.1 of Kitasatospora humi. GTDB lineage: Bacteria > Actinomycetota > Actinomycetes > Streptomycetales > Streptomycetaceae > Kitasatospora > Kitasatospora humi. The sequence continues at coordinate 6,335 of NZ_JAJJPA010000047.1, forward strand.
ATGTGCAGGCAGCCGCACGGGTCGGAGCAGTAGGCGCTGTGCGGGGCGAAGAACCCGAACGGGTTGTAGCCCCAGTAGTCGCGCAGCGGCCGGCCGTCCGGGCCGATCCGCAGCACGTCGCGCTCGTCGAAGTCGAAGACCGGCAGCAGTTCGACGGCCGTGACCCCGAGCTCCTTGAGGTAGGGGATCTTCTCCACCACACCGCTGAAGGTGCCGGGGTGCACCACCCGCGAGGTCGGCGAGGCGGTCAGCCCACCGACGTGCATCTCGTAGATGACCGAGTCGGCCATCGGGATGCGCAGGGGCCTGTCGCCCTCCCAGTCGTAGTCGTCCAGGTCGACGACCATGCTCCGCATGGCGTACGCGCAGTTGTCCTCCGGGCCCACCGCCCGAGCGCGGTCCCAGAGGATGTTGATGTTGGCGCGCGAATAGGGGTCCAGCAGCACCTTGCGCCGGTTGAACCGGCTGCCGCTGTCCCTGGTGTCATGCGGTCCGTCGACCCGGTAGGCGTACACCTGTCCTTCCTTCAGGCCGGCCACGTGGCAGTGCCAGAAGTGGTAGCTGTGATGCCGTTCCGGATCCAGCTCGATGACCCGGGCCGGCTGCAGGGCGTGATAGCTGTCGAACAGCAGCAACTCGACATGAGAGGCCCGCTCGGAGAAGAGCGAGAAGTTCACGCCAGTCGCGTCGATCGTGGCGCCGAGCGGCTGCGGACGGCCCGTAGTCACCGGTGCCCGCGCTATTAGATCCCTCGGGACTTCCGTCTGTACCGTCTTACCCTGAGTCATATTTGCTGTCAACTCCCTACCCATACTGCACCCGGAATTGTTGATTCCGGCCGAGTTTCCGCCTTCCGGGGAAAGAGCGGCCGTGCTCTCCGCCGACAGACGCGCGCACGGGTGCGGGCGGAGAAGACTGGCCCCGGACGGGTCCGGGGCCCGGCGCTAGGTCAGACCCACCGGGGTCCGGTCCCAGCTCAGAGCACCGAACGCGTCGCGCCACGACGGCAGCGGCGTTCCGGGCTCGTTGAAGATCTCGAAGGTCACCCCGCGGGCCGCCGGGGTGTAGAGCGCCTGGACGCAGGACTCGGCAACGTCGTCCCGGGTGACCTGACCGGTGCCTTGGTCGCCCTGGTCCAGCCGGACCCGGTGGCCCGCCGCACGGTCGTCGATCAGCCAGCCCGGCCGGACCACGGTGTACGGCAGCCCGGACTCGCGGAGCAGGTCCTCGCCCGCGAACCGCCAGGAGAGCAGCCGCCCGTAGGCGTTCAGCGGATGCCCCTGGTGGGTCGCGTGCAGCTGGCTGACCAGCACCACGTGGGGGCGGTTGGCGCCGGCGGTCGCGGCCGCCAGCACATTGCCCACCCCCTGGTACATCGTGGTCTCGGGCCGGTCGGGACCGTGGTTCTCGGTGCCGGGCTCGACGCAGTAGACCACCGCCGAGCAACCGGCCAGCGGCGCCGTCAGGGTCTTCGGGACCCTGACGTCGCCCTCGCTGAACGCGGCCCCCGGTGCCAGGTGCCGGCGGGCCCGGTGGCCGCTGCGCCCGATCGCGCGCACGCTCTCCCGACGTTCCAGGAGGCGCTGCACGATGATCCGGCCGACGCGCCCGGTACCACCGACCACCACCACCGGATTGTCCATCGCCTTCTCTCCTTAAGCCTTGGCCGTCAGGGGCCCCGTCAGATCCACCGCAGGATGTCGTCCGAGCTGGTCAGCCGGGTGCCCGAAGGAAGGTTCGCGATCGCCGGGACCCGCAGCCGGGGGTAGACGCTGACCCCCGACAGCCGCGAGCCCGGCCAGAGCTGCACGCCGTCCCCGAGGGCCGAGAAACCCTCCAGTCGGACCGGGTGCTCCCGGTCCGACTGGATCTCCACCATGGGTCCGACGTAGGTGTCGCTGATGTCGGCGTACGGGCCTATCACCGCCGCGTCTCCGCAGGAGCTCCGGCTCAGCCGGGCGCCGGCCCGCAGCTCGACGCCGTCGCCGACGTCGGTGTACTCGAGGCGGACGTCCTTGCCGACCGCCACGTGGCGGCCGATCCGGACCCCGGGCCCGATCACCACGCTGCCGTCCTCGATCTTGTCGGCCAGCGTGGTGCCGGTGATCTCGTCCCGGGTGGCCAGTGACGTCTCGTGGATCCAGTACCGGCCGACTTCCGAGTCCGGCTTCTCCATCAGCTGGTTCATCAGCGGGTAGTCGCCGGCCAGTACGTCCTTCAGGGTGATCAGGTAGTCCTCGACGTTGCCGAGGTCGCCGAGCCGGGCGATCCGGTGGGTGGCCACCGGCAGGCCCCGCTCCACCAGCGTGGGGAGCAGGTCGCCGCCCCAGTCCAGGCGCTGCTGGGCCTGGCGCATCAGCTCCGGCTCCCGGGCCGCCTGGCGCAGCCGGGCGCAGTCGACCAGGTACATGCCGGCGTTGGTGGGGATCAGCGCCTCGGCGTCTTTCCTGGTCTCGGGGAACAGGTCCGCGATCCGCGCCAGGTCGGGCTTCTCGACGAAGCCGGAGACCAGGCCGCGCGGATCGGTCCGCATCGCGCCGTACTTCCCGGCCACCTCCTGCGGGGTGCGGGCGACCGAGGCCACGGTGACGACGGCACCGGTGCTGCGGTGGGTTTCGGTGAGCTCGGCCAGCGAGAAGTCGAAGACCGAGTCGACCGGAAGGACCAGGGCCTGTTCGACCAGGTCCCATTCCTCGAGGTTGTGCAGGGTGGCCGCGCCGGAGCCCACGTTGTACCGGTCGAAACTCGGCCGGGAATAGCGGACCTCGACGCCGTACCTCTCTCCGTGGCCCAGCAGCAGCATGATCTGGCTGCGGTTCTCCAGTCCCTGCGCGACCACGTAGAAACGACGGATGCCCTGCTCGCGGCAGGCATCGACGACCCACTCGATCAACCGGCGACCGACGAACGGGATCAGTGCCTTGCTTCTGATGTAGTCGGCCGACTCCAGGGTGATCGGCTTGGCACGCTCACCTCGCCCGCCGGCAAGGATGATCCCAACGGTCCCCATGTCTGCGCCACCCATCTCGCATCCCCACGTTGGCGACTTCGTCCAGTACGACTCAACAACAGGAGTCACAGGGTGTCAACGAGAGAGTCAACTGCGTGGCGGAATGTGCCCCTTATCGTCATGTCGGCATCAGCTCCCAGATGATGGGTGCCGTGATCATGACACAAAAAAACGGACCTATATGCCCGAATCTCCCCGGGGGCGTTTCCGTCGCTTCGGGATGACCCTGGACCAAGCCGTCGAATAGGTGCAATCAGGGTGATTCGGACGACCCGAATTAACGCCCTGACACACGGTCACGTCGCCTGCCGACCATTGGCGGAAACCCGCTTCCGATGGGGTTGGGAATAGGAAAGAAAATGACATGATCTAGCCGTGGTGGTTCGAAAGGACGGGATATCTTCGTAACGCAGGCCGGAGGCCGAGGGGGATTGGCAGGATCATGGTGGAACCGACGCGCGCCGCATTCTTCGACCTGCGGGACGGGCACCGTTGCCACCGGTCGCGCCAAGCGGTGCGGCAGGCCGCGGAGCGCCATCGCTCGGCCGGCGACCTCCTGGTCCTGGTGGCGGCCCCACCGGACGCCTGCGAACGGCCGCACGCCGAAGCGGAGCACGGCGTCGCGGCCCTGGGCGTCGGCCCCGACCTGGTGGTGCACCGCGGGCCCGAGCAGCCCGGCTGCTCCCCGGGCGACCCGGCGATGGTCACCGTGGTCGAGGCGATCATCCTGCTCGGCCTGGACGCCTCCCGCTGCTTCGGCTACGTCAACCACACCGACGGCCTGCGCACCCTCAGTGTGGTGGGCAACCCCCGGGTGGTCTGCCTGGACCCGGAGCTCACCGAGCACGCCAGCAGCCGCGGCTGGCCGGTGCTGGTCGAGGAGGCAGCGCTCGACCACCCGTCCGACACGCCGTGACGGCACCGCCCCGTAGGGGAAAACTCAGGGGTGTCGCCCCTGGCCCCGAGGGCCGGCGAGGAGCACCGTGGAGGCATGGGACACGGAGATCTGTCGCGACGCGAGAACAGCCAACTGGCCGTCGCCTCCGCCACCACCGGGCCGTGGCGGACCGCCGCGGCCGTGGGCGTGGTGGTCGGCGGCGCCGCCCTGGGCATTGACCTGGTCACCGGCCACTGGTCGACGTCGATCCTGGCCGGCCCGGTCGGCTGGGGCCTGTTCTTCTTCTTCCTGGTCGGCACCGTCGGCGGCCTGCTGCGCCGGGGCACCGGCGACCGGCGGCTGCACCGCTGGGCCCTGGAGCACCCCTGGCAGTCCGCACTGCCCGCCACCGTCGCACTGTGGGCGCTCAACACCCTGACGCTGACCTTCCTCGGCGGCTGGGGCCTGATCGGCGCGGCCTTCATGTCGCTGCTGCCGGCCGGTCTGCTGCTGCTCGTCGCCGGTGTGGTGGGTTCGGTCAAGGGCGCCAGGCGGAGCTGAGCGGCGGTCACCTGAGGAGGAATCACCACAGAACGCGCACCGGGTGACCATCGGGGCACCACCCGGTGCGCGAAGTGTCGTGGAGCGTCTGCATACTGACCCGCGTGCCGATAACCGAAGACCCCGGACCGCGCCCCGGCGGCGACGAGCCGGATCCGTTCGCCGACCTCGTCCTGGACGAGGAGTTCATCAAGGCCGCCAGCGTCAAGGAGCCGTCCGGGCGGGCCCGGATGCTCGCCGCGCGCTGGCGGAAGGAGCCGCCGGCGCCCGCCGAGGCGTGGCGCCCGCCGACCGCCGAGATCCGCCGCAGCCGGTTCGGCCGGAGGGCCAAGCGGGTCGACCCGTGGGGCGGCCGGCGCAGGACCCGCCGCAACTGGCAGACCCCGGTCTTCGTCGTGGCCGCCGTCGCGGTGGTGATGGCAGGGCTGAACGTGAACGCGCTGCACAGCTGGTACCAGAACAACTTCGGCGGCAGCCAGGACAATGGCGCGGCAGCGGCGAAGCCGGTGGCCACCCAGGCGCCGGAGACGGCGGCCCCCACCGCCGCGCCGCCCACCCAGGACCCCGACACGCCCACCGTCGCACGACCGTGGGCGGGCTCCCCCGCGGCGGCCTGGCCGACCGGGGCGGACGGGATCGCCCTGCCGCAGGCGCAGGCGGTGGGGGCGTTCGACGCGGATCAGGTGGGTCAGGACCTCGCCCTGGTGAAGAAGTACCTGGTGGCCGCGAACCTGGATCCGAGCGTGGTCGACGGCGGGGCGACCCAGCCGGTGCTCGACTTGCTGGACGGCAAGGAGCAGGCGTCGCTGAAGGCCGCGCTGGCCCACCCGGACAAGGACCACGACCCGACCAGCTGGATCAGCCGGTTCGACCCGAGGACCGCGGTCCGCGCGGCGCAGGACATCAAGGTGCAGGGGCACGTGGGCTTCGAGGGTGACGGAGACAACGGCCTGCTGGTGCACACCGACTACATCTACGTCTACGCGCTGGCCCCCGGTCCCGAGGCGTACCACCCCAGTGCCCAGCCGTCCGGCGGCTCGACGGGCAACGGCCAGTCGGTGTCGCTCGTCCAGCTCGACCCGTCCAAGCCGGTCACCCGGGAGATCGTCCGGCGCACCCAGGACTTCCGCTTCTACGACCCGCAGCGCTACCGGGTCGACCCGAACAAGATCGTCCTGGACAAGGGCGACAGCGACATGGGCGGCAACTACTGCGAGACGGGCGACGGCTGGCTGCAGCCCGACTTCGAGGAGGGACAGCCCCAGCCGAACCAGAGCGGTCCCACCGTGGATCCCTACGACGGCAGCAAGCCGCTCAAGGACGACGGCGTCTGCGGCACCGACTCCCGCTCCTGACGCCCTACCGCTTCCCCTTCTTCCCGCCCGGACGCCCGGGCCGCGCCGCCCTGCGCTTCGCGGTCCGGGCCTTCGCCTCCTCCCAGGCCGCCCGCTGGACCGCCTCGCCGGGGGCCTCGACCAGGCTGCGCAGGAAGTAGGCGGCCGCCGAGCCCACGCAGCCGATCAGCCAGACCGCCCCGAGCGACCGGTCCTCGGCCATCCAGCCGGTCAGCGAGTCCCGTCCGGCAGTGACGATCTTCCACATCCGCAGCCCCGCCAGGCAGGTGCAGACGGCGATGGCCAGCAGCAGCATCCCGTTCACCAGGCCGCCCGACCGCGACAGCGCCACCCCGGCGACCGCGAACCGCAGCACCAGGGCCCCGGCCACCACGGTGACCAGGGCCCCGAGTGAGACCGCCGCCCGCCGCAGCCAGTAGTCGCCGCCCCTGGTCACCCAGCTGGTGCCGAAGAAGCGGATGGGCTCGGGGGCGGGCGCGGTCACATCGTTCACACCAACCGATTATGCAGACCCGGCGGGACCGACCGGCTCACCCGAGCTTGGTGACGTCCCGCACCGCGCCCTTGTCGGCGGAGGTCGCCATCGCGGCGTAGGCCTTCAGCGCCTGGCTGACCGGGCGCTCGCGGTGCGCCGGGCGGTAGCCGCCGTTCTCCTCCAGCCGCATCCGGCGCTCGTGCAGCTCCTCGAAGGAGACCTCCAGGCTGACCGAGCGGTTGGGGATGTCGATCGAGATGATGTCGCCGTCCTCGACCAGCGCGATGGTGCCGCCGGAAGCCGCCTCCGGGGAGACGTGGCCGATCGACAGGCCCGAGGTGCCTCCCGAGAACCGGCCGTCGGTGATCAGCGCGCACGCCTTGCCCAGGCCCCGGCCCTTGAGGAACGAGGTCGGGTAGAGCATCTCCTGCATGCCGGGGCCGCCCTTGGGGCCCTCGTAGCGGATGACCACCACGTCGCCCTCCTTGACCCGCTTGGCGAGGATCGCGTCCACCGCGTCCTCCTGCGACTCCACCACCACGGCCGGGCCGGAGAAGGTCCAGATCGACTCGTCCACCCCGGCGGTCTTCACGATGCAGCCGTCCTCGGCCAGGTTGCCGTAAAGCACCGCGAGGCCGCCCTCCACCGAGTAGGCGTGCGCGACGCCGCGGATGCAGCCGCCGGCCGCGTCGGTGTCCAGCGACTCCCAGCGCTCGGACTGCGAGAAGGCCTCGGCGGTGCGCACGCAGCCGGGCGCCGCGTGGAACAGCTCGACCGCCTCGGGGGACGGCGAGCCGCCCCGGATGTCCCAGGTCTTCAGCCACTCGGTCAGCGAGTCGGCGTGCACGGTGTGCACGTCCGCGTTGAGCAGCCCGCCCCGGTGCAGCTCGCCCAGGATGGCGGGGATGCCGCCGGCCCGGTGCACGTCCTCCATGTAGTAGTCGCCGTTGGGGGCGACCTTGGACAGGCACGGGACCTTGCGCGAGATGCCGTCGATGGCCCGCATGTCGAAGTCCAGCTCGGCCTCCTGGGCGGCGGCCAGCAGGTGCAGGATGGTGTTGGTGGAGCCGCCCATCGCGATGTCCAGCGCCATGGCGTTCTCGAACGCGGCGCGGGTGGCGATGTTGCGCGGCAGCACCGCCTCGTCGTCCTGGTCGTAGTAGCGGGTGGCGAGTTCCACCACGGTCCGCCCGGCCCGCTCGTAGAGCGCCCGGCGTGCCGTGTGGGTGGCCAGCAGCGAGCCGTTGCCGGGCAGCGACAGGCCGATCGCCTCGGTCAGGCAGTTCATCGAGTTGGCGGTGAACATCCCGGAGCAGGAGCCGCAGGTCGGACAGGCGTTCTCCTCGATGATCGCGATGTCCGCGTCGGAGACCGACTCGTTGACCGCGTCGGAGATCGCGTTGACCAGGTCGAGGCGGCGGACCGTGCCGTCCACCAGGGTGGCCCGGCCGGCCTCCATCGGGCCGCCGGAGACGAACACCACCGGGATGTTGAGGCGCAGCGCGGCCATCAGCATGCCGGGGGTGATCTTGTCGCAGTTGGAGATGCAGACCAGCGCGTCCGCGCAGTGCGCGTTGACCATGTACTCCACGCTGTCGGCGATCAGGTCGCGGGACGGCAGCGAGTAGAGCATCCCGCCGTGGCCCATCGCGATGCCGTCGTCCACCGCGATGGTGTTGAACTCGCGCGGAATGCCGCCGGCCTGCTTGATCGCTTCGGAGACGATCCGGCCGACCGGCTGCAGGTGGGTGTGGCCGGGGACGAACTCGGTGAAGGAGTTGGCCACCGCGACGATCGGCTTGCCGAAGTCCTCGCGGGCTACGCCGGCGGCGCGCAGAAGCGCGCGGGCGCCCGCCATGTTGCGACCGTGGGTGACCGTACGGGACCTCAGCTCGGGCACTGCCTTCTCCACTCCCTCAGGCGGCTGATGTCTGCCGAGCCTACGCCGCCGTCCCGGGGAACGGACGCACCGTCCGCATCCCGGTCACCGCGGGGTCCACCCGGGTCAACGCGGCTTGACGGCCACCGTCAGGTCCACGGTGTACGGCTCCACCACCCGGCCGTCCGGGAACAGCCCCAGCAGCCAGGCCCGGTCGTCGGCCAGCACCGACTCGCGCAGCTCGGGCTCGGCCACCGCGAAGTACGACTTGGAGCGCAGGTCGGTGATCACGTCGTCCACCGTGATGGTCCGCTCCCAGCGCACCGTGGCGCCGGAGACCTCCAGCGGGTGGCGGGAGAGCGGCTCGGTGACGGCGTTCATGGTGCCGTAGTAGTGGTACGAGGGCAGCGCCGCCGCGTGCCGGCGCTCCTGCTCGGCCAACCAGTCCACCGAGCGGTCCTTGAGGTTCCAGAAGAGCACCAGCGCCCCGCCCGGGCGCAGCACCCGGAGCGCCTCCGGGATCGACCTGTCCGGGTCGGTCCAGTGGAACGCCTGGGCGTAGGTGACCAGGTCGGCGCTCTCGTCGTGGCACGGCAGGTCGTCGCCGACCCCCTTGACCACCGGGATCTCCGGGCTGACCGCGTGCAGCTGGGCGGCCATCCCGCCGCTCGGCTCGACGGCGATCACCCGGGCGCCGCGCTCGGCCAGCAGCCGGGTGGCGATCCCGGTGCCGGCGCCCACGTCCAGCACGTCGGCCCCGCGCAGCGGGCGGCCGGCCAGTCGCTCGATCTCCTCGAACAGCCGCGGCGGGTAGGACGGCCGGGCCCTGTCGTACTCGGCGGCCACGGCACCGAAGGAGTTCGCGTGCGTCTGGTGCTGAACGTCCGTCATGTCCCCACTCCCCGTTGGTGCGCGTCCTGCCCTCAGCGTACGCGGGCGCCGGTGGCCAGGTGCAGCCGGGTGAAGGCCAGCGCCTCGGCCAGGTCGGCCTCGCGTTCGGCCGGCGAGCCGGAGCGGCGGGTGTTCACCTCCAGCACCACGTGGCCCTCGAAGCCGGTGCGGGCCAGCCGCTCCAGCACCTCGGCGCACGGCTGCTTGCCGCGCCCCGGGATCAGGTGCTCGTCCTTGCCGGAGCCGGAGCCGTCGGCCAGGTGCACGTGGGCCAGCCGCTCGCCCATCCGGTCGACCATCTCGAAGGCGTCGATCCGGGAGGTGGCGACGTGCGAGAGGTCCACCGTGAAGTGCCGGTAGGCCTCCTCGGTGACGTCCCAGCCGGGCGCGTAGGCGAGCATCTCGCGGTCCCGGTAGCGCCACGGGTACATGTTCTCGACGGCGAACTTCACCGCCGTCTCGCCCGCCATCCGCTCGATGCCCTGGACGAACTCCTTGGCGTACTGCCGCTGCCAGCGGAACGGCGGGTGCACCACCACGGTGTCCGCGCCCAGCTTCTCGGCAGCCGCCCGGGCCCGCTTCAGCTTGGTCCACGGGTCGGTGCTCCAGACCCGCTGGGTGATCAGCAGGCAGGGCGCGTGCACCGCCAGGATCGGCATCGCGTAGCGCTCGGAGAGCTCGCGCAGGGCGGGCAGGCTCTGGCTGACCGGGTCGTTCCAGACCATCACCTCGACGCCGTCGTAGCCGAGCTTGGCGGCCAGCTCGAAGGCGATCCGGGTGTTGTCGGGGTAGACCGAGGCGGTGGACAGCGCGATCTTGTTGTCGGGAACGTGGAGCACCTGGTGGCGGGGCAGCACCAACCGGTCGGTGGTGCGCAGCAGGGGGTCCCGCCGCGGCTGCTCCCTCCGCCTGGTCACCCGGCGCCGCGGCCGGCCGCTCTCCTGGTCCACGCCCATCAGGTTATGCGCTCCTCGTTCGATCAGCGGCCGGCAGTGCCCTCCAACGAGTCCAGCCGGCGCAGGATGATGCCCTCCCGCAGCGCCCACGGGCAGATGTCCAGCTCGTCCAGGCCGAACAGGTCCATCGCCGCGTCCGCCACCAGGGCACCGGCCAGCAGCTGCCTGGACCGGCCCTCGGAGACCCCGGGGATCTTGGCCCGCTCGGCCGCCGTCATGGTCGACAGCCGCGGCACCCAGGCGGCCAGCCCGGCGCGGCTCAGCTTGCGCGGCACCCGCACCCCGGCCTCGCTGGGGGCCGCGCCGGTCATCCGGGCCAGCTGCTTGAAGGTCTTTGAGGTGGCGACCGCGTGGTCCAGCGGCCCGAGCCGGGAGATCTCGCCGATCACGGTGGCGATCTGGGCCCGGACGTGCCGGCGCAGCTCGCGCACGGCCTCCGGGTCCGGCCGGTCGTCCGGCAGCATGTCGGCGGTCAGCCGGCCGGCCCCGAGCGGCAGCGAGAAGGCGGCGTCGGGCTGCTCGTCGATGCCGCAGGCGATCTCCAGCGAGCCGCCGCCGATGTCCAGGTCGAGCAGCCGGCCGGAGGACCAGCCGAACCAGCGGCGCACCGCGAGGAAGGTCAGCCGGGCCTCGTCCTGCCCGGAGAGCACCTGGAGTTCGACGCCGGTCTCCTCCTTCACCCGCTGCAGCACCGCCTCGCCGTTGGCGGCCTCGCGCACCGCCGAGGTGGCGAACGGCAGCAGGTCCACCACGCCCTTGTCCTCGGCGACCCGCAGCGAGGAGGCGACGTGGTCGATCAGCCGCTGTATCCCGTCCTCCCGGATCGCCCCCTGTCCGTCCAGCAGTTCGGCGAGCCGCAGTTCCGCCTTGTGCGAGTAGGCGGGCAGCGGCGCACCTCCCGGGTGGGCATCCACCACCAGGAAGTGAACCGTGTTGGAACCTACGTCGAGCACACCCAGTCGCATAATCCACCACGCTACGCCACGGCACCTGCGGAAATCCCGCGTGTTCGATTGCTGATCGATTCGCCGTGCCGCCAGCCTGGGTACTGACGAACCCTCGTACCCGGGAGCCATCACCACATGACGATCAGTCACCGCCGCCACGGTTCGGGCGAGCACAAGGTCATCGTGCTGCACGACTGGTTCGGCACCACCGCCGGTTGGGGGCCCTTCCTCGACTACCTGGACAAGTCGGCGTTCTCCTACGCGATGCTCGACTACCGCGGCTACGGCGACCGGGTCGCCGAACCCGGCGACTACACCCTGGCCGAGATCGCCCGGGACGTCCTGGCGCTGGCCGACGAATTGGGCTGGGAGACCTTCTCGCTGGTCGGGCACTCGATGGGCGGCAAGGCGGCGCAGCTGGTGCTGGCCGAGGCGCCGCGCCGGGTGCGCAAGCTGGTCGGCGTCGCGCCGGTGATGGCCGCCGCCTACCGGCTGAGCGACGAGGAGCGCGAGCTGTTCGAGGCCGCGGCGCAGAACTTCACCGCCCGGCGGATCATCCTCGACCTGGTCACCGGGCAGCGCGCCAAGGACGTCTGGCTGGACCGGATGGTCGCCCGCTCCAGCGCCACCTCCCGGGTGGACGCCTTCGCCGCCTACTTCCAGGACTGGGCCGGACAGGACTTCGCCGCCAAGGTGGCCGGGCTGGAGCTGCCGGTGAAGGTGTTCGTCGGCGAGCACGACCTGGCACTGACCCGGGAGCTGGTGGCGGCCACCTGGCTGCCGCTCTACCCGAACGCCGAGCTGGAGGTGGTGGCGGGCTCCGGCCACTACCCGATGTACGAGGTCCCGGTGGCGTTCGCCAAGGCCGTCGAGGACTTCCTGGCCAGCTGAGCGCGGCTCCTGCGCCGACCGGGCCGCGCACCCGGACGCGGAAGGCCACCCGGCTGTCCTACCCTTGCCGGGTGGCCGCCATCGACATCCCCACCCCCACCAGCAAGAAGCCCCTCCCCGAGGTCGGGCTGGACTTCCCCCGCGCCTGGGTCGAGTTCGCCGACCCCGCCGACGATGACCAGGTGTTCCGCTGCGACCTCACCTGGCTGACCTCCCGCTGGGGCTGCATCTTCGGCCAGGGCTGCCACGGCATCCGCCCCGGCCGCGGCGAGTCCGACGGCTGCTGCACGCTGGGCGCGCACTACTCGGACGATGACGACGAGCAGCGGGTGATCGAGCACGCCCGCCGGCTCACCCCAGAGACCTGGCAGCACTTCGCGGAGGGCACCGACAAGAAGGGCCGGCTGAAGATCGACGGCGGCATCACCATGCTGGACGAGGACGGCGACCGCCAGACCCGCCGGGTGGACGGCGCCTGCATCTTCCTCAACCGCCCGGGCTTCGCCGGCGGCGCCGGCTGCGCGCTGCACACCCTGGCGCTCAAGGAGGGCAAGGAGCCGCTGGAGACCAAGCCGGACGTCTGCTGGCAGCTGCCGATCCGCCGCACCTACGACTGGATCGACCGCCCGGACGACACCCGCTACCTCCAGGTGTCGATCGGCGAGTACGACCGGCGCGGCTGGGGCCCGGGCGGCCACGACCTGCACTGGTGGTGCACCAGCAGCCCGGAGGCGCACCAGGCCTCGCAGCCGGTGTACGTCAGCTACAAGCCGGAGCTGACCGAGCTGATGGGCCCCGAGGCGTACGCGGTGCTGGCCGAGCTGTGCGAGCAGCGGATCGCCGCCAAGGGCGACCGCAAGCTGGCGCCCCACCCGGCGGATCCCGGAAACCGGAAGGCGACGGCGGGTCCGAAGCGTGGCAAGAAGGCCAAGCCGGCCGAGTAGCCCGCTACTTGTCGATGTCCCCGACCACGAAGAAGAGCGATCCGAGGATCGCGACCATGTCGGCGACCAGGGTGCCGGGCAGCAGCTCGGTCAGCGCCTGGATATTGTTGAAGGACGCCGAGCGGAGCTTGAGCCGCCACGGCGTCTTGTCGCCGCGCGAGACCAGGTAGTAGCCGTTGATCCCGAGCGGGTTCTCGGTCCACGCGTAGATCTCGCCCTCGGGGGCCTTGACCACCTTAGGCAGCCGCAGGTTGACCGGGCCGGCGGGCAGCCGGGCGAGGCGGTCGAGGCAGGCGTCGGCCAGGTCGAGGGAGTTGGCGGTCTGCTCCAGCAGGCACTCGAAGCGGGCCAGGCAGTCGCCCTCCTCGCGGACCGCCACGCTGAGCACGTCCCCGAGCTCGCCGTAGGCCAGGTAGGGCTCGTCGCGGCGCAGGTCGAAGTCGACGCCGCTGGCCCGGGCGATCGGGCCGGTGACGCCGTACGCCTGCACGTGCTCCCGGGAGAGCACCCCGACCCCGGCGGTCCGCGCCCGGAAGATCTCGTTGCCCAGCACCAGGTCCTCGAAGACCGGCAATTGGGCGCGGACCGCGGCGACGGCCGCGCGCACCCGGGAGAGCCAGCCGGCCGGCAGGTCCTCCTTGAGGCCGCCGACCCGGTTGAACATGTAGTGCATCCGCCCGCCGCTGGCCTCCTCCAGCACGTGCTGGAGCTCCTCCCGGGAGTGGAAGGCGTGGAAGACCGGGGTGATCCCGCCCAGCTCCAGCGGGTAGGAGCCGAGGAACATCAGGTGGTTGAGCACCCGGTTGAGCTCGGCCAGCAGGGTGCGGGTCCAGACCGCGCGGACCGGCACCTCCATGCCGAGCATGCGCTCGACGGCGAGCACCACGCCCAGCTCGTTGGCGAAGGCGGAGAGCCAGTCGTGCCGGTTGGCCAGCATGATGATCTGCCGGTAGTCGCGGGCCTCGAAGAGCTTCTCGGCGCCGCGGTGCATGTAGCCGATGATCGGCTCGGCCTCGACGATGCGCTCGCCGTCCAGCACCAGCCGCAGCCGCAGCACCCCGTGGGTGGCCGGGTGCTGCGGGCCGATGTTCAGCACCATGTCGGTGGCGGTCGTCTCCGCGCCCGCACCGACCCCGACCGTGGTCTCCCTAAGCGTGCTCATGCTTCCAGAGTCTGCCATCCCGGCAGCACCGCCAGGCTCTCCGGTACCGGCATCCGGACGGCCTGGACCAGCCAGCCGAAGCCGCCCAGTCCGGCGCTCGCGGTGAGCTCCGCGGCCTCCCCGGCCCCGGCCAGCGCCCGCAGGTAGCCGGCCGGGTCGCTGCCGGCCAGCTCCAGCGGCGGCCGCGCGCCGGACACCCCGAGGGCCCGCAGGGCGTCCCGCTGCGTCGTCCACAGGCTGTGGAAACCGGGGACGGCCACCGAGTCCAGCGCCACGTGGGCGGTCAGGTCGCAGCCGCCGTCCGGCACCGGGGCGACCTCGCGGCCCGCGCGGAAGCCGGTCAGGGTGCCGAAAGTCGGCCGGTCCGACGTGCGGTGCGCGTAGTCCACCGCCACGGCGAGCCCCCGTTCCAGCGCACCGACCGCCGCCGCCCAGGCCTCGTCCCGCGGCCGGCCGATCTCGAAGCGCTCGCCGTCCGGCCACCAGCGCGCCACCCAGGCGGCGTCGGCCGGCTCCAGCGGCCCGCCCAGCCGTTCCGCCCCGCCCTCGTCCACCTCCACGTACCGCAGCACCCCGGCGTCGTCCCGCTCGGCCACCTCCAGCGGCACGTTGTCCAGCCACTCGTTGGCGAACAGCAGCCCGACCACCCCCTCGGGCACGTTCCGCCGCCAGCGCACCCCGGGCGCCAGCCCGTCCGGTCGCGCGGCCAGCTCCACGCCGTAGGCCCGCAGCCGGCCGGGCAGCAGGTGCGCCAGCCGCCCCACCAGCTCGCCGCGCCCGGCCCCGACGTCGATCAGGGCGATCTCCTCCGGGTGGCCCAGTGCCTCGTCCACCTCCAGGAGCAGCCTGCCGACCGCCTCGGCGTACTGCGGCGAGGCGTGCACGGACGTCCTGAAGTGCCCGGCCGGGCCCTCCGGGCGGTGGTAGAAGCCGCCCCCGGCCGCGTACAGGGCCCGTTCCATGGCGGGGCGCCAGCGCATCCAGGTCATGCCGGTGACGGTACCGGCCTCCGACCTGCGGACGATGCCCGGATCGCTCTCCCGGTGGACGGGGACGCCCTCCTCGCCTGCCTAGGCTTGGTCACGTGCATCGACTTTATGCCTGGCTCCGCGGACGCCCCATGGTGGTCGACGGCGCCTGGGCAGCCCTGGTGGTCCTCCTGTCGCTGGTCTCCCAGTACCGCGAGGAGAGCTGGCACCGGATCGGGTACTTCGCCATCACCGCGCTGATCGGCTGCCTGATGGTGGTCCGGCGGCGCTGGCCGACCCTGGCGGTCACCGCCGGCCTCGGGCTCGGCCTGCTCCAGGTCGGGCTGGGCATCGCGCCGCAGGGCTCCTCGATCGGCTACCTGGTCTTCACCTACACCGGTGCCGCGTTCGGCACCCAGTGGGTCTCCCGGCTGGCCCTGACCGGCGGCCTGCTGGCCGGTCCGCTGGCCGTGCTGGAGGAGCACTGGACGCAGGGCGACTCCACCCCGACCGGGCGGAGCGCGGCCCAGCAGGTCTTCGTCGGCGCGCTGCTCTCCACCCCGTTCATCCTGTGCTGGGCCTGGGGTCGGCTGACCCGGGTGCGCCGCGCCTACCTCACCGAGCTGGAGGACCGGGCCGAGCGGCTGGAGCGGGAGCGCGACGCCCAGGCCAAGGTGGCGGTGGCCGCCGAGCGGGCCCGGATCGCCCGGGAGCTGCACGACGTGGTGGCGCACAACGTCTCGGTGATGATCGTCCAGGCCGACGGCGCCGCCTACGTGATGGACAACTCCCCGGCCCAGGCCAAGGAGGCACTCGCCACCATCGCCACCACCGGGCGCCAGGCGCTGGTCGAGATGCGCCGGCTGCTGGGCCTGCTGCGCACCGCCGACACCACCGAGGAGTACGTGCCGCAGCCCAGCGTCCAGGAGCTGCCCGAGCTGCTGGAGCAGGTCCGCACCGCCGGTCTGCCGGTGGAGTTCTCCACCTCCGGCACCCCGCGCGAGCTGCCCCGCGGCGTGGAGCTGACGGTCTACCGGATCGTCCAGGAGGCGCTGACCAACGTCCGCAAGCACGGCGGGCCCAACGTCAGCGCCCGGGTCGCGGTCGACTTCGGCGACCGCGACCTCAACGTGGTGATCGAGGACGACGGGCGCGGCAGCACCGACGAGCAGCTGGCCAACGGCGGTGCCGACGGCCAGGGCCACGGCCTGATCGGCATGCGGGAGCGGATCGGCATGGTCAGCGGCAGCCTGGACGCCGGGCCGCGGCCCGGTGGCGGTTTCCGGATCCGCGCGGTGCTCCCGCTCAGGGCCGGCCGATGACCCCAAGGAGGAGACGCAAGTGACCATCCGCGTGATGCTGGTGGACGACCAGGAACTGCTGCGCACCGGCTTCCGGATGGTGCTCCAGTCGCAGCCCGACATCGAGATCACCGCCGAGGCCGGCGACGGCGCCGCCGCCGTCGAGGTGCTCGCCTCAGCCGGCGGGGCCGCCGTCGACGTCGTCCTGATGGACGTCCGGATGCCCAGGCTGGACGGCGTGCAGGCGACCCGCCGGATCTGCCTGGACGCCGACGGGCTGCCGCGGCCCGGCGCCCCGAAGGTGCTCATCCTCACCACCTTCGACCTGGACGAGTACGCCTTCGCCGCGCTCAAGGCCGGTGCCAGCGGCTTCCTGCTCAAGGACGTGCCGCCGCCGGAACTGGTCACCGCGATCCGCTCGGTGCACGCGGGCGACGCGGTGGTGGCCCCCACCACCACCCGGCGGATGATCGACCGGTTCGCCGAGGTGCTGCCCGTCACCCAGCCGCCGAGCGGACCGACCGCCCTGGCCCCGCTCACCGACCGCGAGCGCGAGGTGTTCCTGCTGGTCGCCCAGGGCCGGTCGAACGGCGAGATCGCGGCCGGTCTGACGCTCTCCGAGGCCACCGTGAAGACCCACGTCGGCCGGATCCTGGCCAAACTGGGGCTGCGCGACCGGGTGCAGGCCGTGGTGCTCGCCTACGAGGCCGGACTGCTCAGGGCGGGCAGCCGCTGAGCCCACTCGCGGCCGGGCCGTAGGATGGGACGGACCGTCTGGTACCCGTAGAGGACTGGAACGCCGTGAGCTCCTCGTTCGACTCCCCCGCCGACCCTCCCCCGGACTTCGCCCGGGGGGACCTCCAGGACCCCGCCGAGCGCCCGGCGCGCCTCGCCGTCGGCGTGGTCGGCACCGGCCGGGTCGGCCCGGCCCTCGGCGCCGCCCTGCAGCTGGCCGGCCACCAGGTGGTGGCCGCCGCCGGGGTGTCCACCGCCTCCCGCCGCCGCGCCGAGGCCCTGCTGCCCGGGGTGCGGCTGGTGTCGCCCCCGCAGGTGATGGCCGCCGCCGACCTGGTGCTGCTCACCGTGCCCGACGACGCGCTGGCCGCCCTGGTGGCCGGGCTGGCCGCCACCGGTGCGGTCCGCCCCGGCCAGCTGCTGGTGCACACCTCCGGCGCGCACGGCGTGGCGGTGCTGGAGCCGGCCACCCGGGCCGGCGCGCTGCCGCTGGCGCTGCACCCCGCGATGACCTTCACCGGCACCTCCGTCGACCTGGCCCGGCTGGCCGGCTGCCCGTTCGGGGTGACCGCCCCCGAGGAGCTGCGCCCGGTGGCCGAGGCGCTGGTGGTGGAGATGGGCGGCGAGCCGGAGTGGGTGCCGGAGGAGGTCCGTCCGCTCTACCACACCGCCCTGGCGCACGGCGCCAACCACCTGGTGACCCTGGTGGCCCAGGCGATGGAGCTGCTGGGCGCCGCCGGTGTCGCGGAGCCGGGCCGGATGCTCGGCCCGCTGCTCGGCGCGGCCCTGGACAACAGCCTGCGCGCCGGCGACGCCGCGCTGACCGGCCCGGTCGCCCGCGGCGACGCCGGCACCGTGCGCCGCCACCTGGCGCAGCTGGCTACGGTGTCCCCGGACATCCCGGCCGCCTACCGGGCGATGGCCAGGGCCACCGCCCAGCGCGCCCTGGCGCACGGGACGATCGACGACGAAGCGGCGGCCTCGCTGCTGGACGTACTCAACGAGGAGAAGCACTGATGGCCCGCCCGAAGCCCGCCGCGAAGCCCCGCGGCACCCGGCTCACCCACACCGTCGAGGACTTCGAGGCGGCCTTCTGGCCGGACGAGCGCCCGGTGGACAACGCCGTGGTGATGACCATGGGCGCGCTGCACGAGGGCCACGCGGCGCTGATCCGGGCCGCCCGCCGCCAGGTCGGCCGGGACGGCCGGGTCGCCGTGACGGTGTTCGTCAACCCGCTGCAGTTCGGCCCGAACGAGGACCTGGACCGCTACCCGCGCAGCCTGGCGGCCGATGTCCGGCTCGCCGAGGAGAACGGCGCCGACGTGGTCTTCGCCCCGCTGCCGGAAGAGGTCTACCCGAACGGCGAGCCGCTGGTCCGGCTCTCCGCGGGGCCGATGGGCGAGCGGTTCGAGGGTGCCAGCCGCCCCGGCCACTTCGACGGGATGCTGACGGTGGTGGCCAAGCTGCTGCACATCACCGATCCGGACTACGCGTTCTTCGGCGAGAAGGACGCGCAGCAGCTGGCGATCGTCCAGCGGATGGTCGCCGACCTGGACTTCGACGTCGAGATCGTCGGCGTGCCGACCGTCCGCGAGCCGGACGGCCTGGCGCTCTCCTCGCGCAACCGCTACCTCTCCGAGGCCGAGCGCGAGCAGGCGCTGGCGCTCTCCCGTGCGCTGTTCGCCGGCCGCGACGCGGGCGCGCAGGGCCCGGCGGCGGTCCGCGCGGCCGCCGCCGAGGTGCTGGAGGCCGCCGACGGCGTCGAGCTTGACTACCTCGCCCTGATCGACCCGCACGACTTCGTCGAGGCGCCGGACGACTTCCAGGGCGAGGCGGTGCTGGCGGTCGCCGCGAAGGTGGGCACCACCCGCCTGATCGACAACGTCCGCATCATCGTTCGATGACCGGCCGGCAATTCCCAGGCATGCACTCAGAGGAGGCGTGACCATGCTTCGCACCATGTTCAAGTCCAAGATCCACCGGGCCACCGTGACCCAGGCCGACCTGCACTACGTGGGCTCGGTGACGGTCGACGAGGACCTGCTCGACGCGGCGGACATCCTGCCCGGCGAGCTGGTCCACATCGTCGACATCAACAACGGCGCCCGGCTCGAGACTTACACCATCGCCGGCCCGCGCGGCACCGGCGTGATAGGCATCAACGGCGCGGCCGCCCGGCTGGTCCACCCCGGCGACCTGGTGATCCTGATCGCCTACGCGCAGATGGACACCGCCGAGGCCAAGGAGTTCGAGCCGACGGTGGTCTTCGTGGACGCCGAGAACCGGATCACCGGCACCGGCTCGGACGCCGCCGAGGCGCTGCCGGGCACGGACACCCTGCGCGGCGACGCCGTGCACACCCGCTAGGAGCTGCGCCGTGACCCACCGTCTCACCGCCCCCACCCCGGGCTGGACCGCCGACACCGACGTCGTGGTGGTCGGCTCCGGCGTGGCCGGGCTCACCGTCGCGCTCGGCGCCCGCCAGGCCGGACTGCGCGTGACGATCGTCAGCAAGGCGATGCTCGACGACGGCTCCACCCGCTGGGCCCAGGGCGGTGTCGCCGCCGCGCTGGGCGAGGGTGACAGCCCCGAGCAGCACCTGGCCGACACCCTGGTGGCCGGCGCCGGGCTGTGCGACGAGCCGGCCGTGCGCGTCCTGGTCACCGAAGGCCCGGGCGCGGTGCGGCGGTTGATCGAACAGGGCGCCGCCTTCGACACCGATCCGGACGGCGAGCTGATGCTCACCCGGGAGGGCGGCCACCACCGCCGCCGGATCGCGCACGCCGGCGGCGACGCCTCCGGGGCCGAGATATCCAGGGCGCTGGTCGCCGCCGTCCGCCGGGCTCCCGGCATCGAGCTGGTCGAGCACGCCATGGTCCTCGACCTGCTGAAGGACGCCGGGGGCCACGCGGCCGGCCTCACCCTGCACGTGATGGGCGAGGGCGCGCGGGACGGCGTCGGCGCGGTCCGGGCCCGGGCCGTGGTGCTGGCCACCGGCGGCATGGGCCAGGTCTTCTCCGCCACCACCAACCCGGCGGTCTCCACCGGCGACGGCGTGGCGCTGGCGCTGCGGGCCGGCGCCGAGGCGGCCGACCTGGAGTTCGTCCAGTTCCACCCGACCGTGCTCTGGCTCGGCACGCAGGCGCACGGCCAGCAGCCGCTGGTCTCCGAGGCGGTCCGCGGCGAGGGCGCCCACCTGGTGGACGCGGCCGGCATCCGGTTCATGGTCGGACAGCACGAGCTGGCCGAGCTGGCCCCGCGCGACATCGTGGCCAAGGGGATCATCCGGCGGATGCAGGAGCAGGACGCCGACCACATGTACCTGGACGGCCGGCACTTCGGCGCCGAGATGTGGGCCGAGCGGTTCCCGACCATCCTGGCGTCCTGCCGCGCACACGGGATCGACCCGGTGACCGAGCCGATCCCGATCGCCCCGGCCGCGCACCACGCCTCCGGCGGCGTGCGCACCGACCTGCACGGGCGCACCTCGGTGCCGGGCCTGTACGCCTGCGGCGAGGTGGCCTGCACCGGTGTGCACGGCGCCAACCGGCTGGCCTCCAACTCACTGCTCGAGGGCCTGGTCTTCGCCGAGCGGATCGCCGCCGACCTGACCGAGCGCCACCGGGCCGGCGAACTGCCGGAGCGCACCGTGGACGTCGCGGCGGCCGGGGCCGCGCTGCCCGTCCCGCTGCCCGCGCCGGAGACCCGGGCCCGGATCCAGCACCTGATGTCGCGCGGTGCGGGCGTGCTGCGCTCGGCCGAGTCGCTGGCCGCGACCATGGCCGGCCTCGCGGAGCTGAGCCGGGACGCCGCGTCCGACGCCGCCGAGCAGAAGCCGGCCGACCCCCGGGTGGAGACCTGGGAGGCGGCCAACCTGCTGCTCGTCGCCACCGCACTGGTCACCGCCGCCGCCGAGCGCACCGAGACGCGCGGCTGCCATTGGCGCGAGGACCACCCGGAGCGCGACGATGCCCGCTGGCAGCGTCACCTGATCACCGCCCTGACCGCCACACCGGACATGAGCGGCACCGGCGTCCGGCTGGTCGGCAGCACGCCGGTCGGCAGCGCGCCGGCCGCAAGCACAGAGGAGCACTGAGAGATGGCCCACGAGCACCTTCCGATGGCCGAGGAGCCGGGTGGCTGCGGCGACGGCTGCGCCTGCGGCGACGCCGAGGGCTACGAGACCGGCCTGGACCCGGCGCTGGCCGAGCTGCTGGAGGAGGCCGGCCTGGACCCGGTCGAGGTGGAGGACATCGCCACCCTGGCGCTGGCCGAGGACCTGGCCGGCGGCGAGGACGTCACCTCGGTGGCGACCGTGCCGGCCGACGCGGTGGCCACCGCCGACTTCACCGCCCGCGAGGCCGGCACGGTCGCCGGCCTGCGGATCGCCGAGGCCGTGGTCTCGCTGATCTGCGAGGAGGAGTTCGAGGTCGAGCGGCACGTCGAGGACGGCGACCGGGTCGAGGCCGGCCAGGTGCTGCTCTCGGTGCGCAGCCGCACCCGCGACCTGCTGACCGCCGAGCGCAGCGCCCTCAACCTGCTTTGCCACCTGTCCGGCATCGCCACCGCCACCCGGCAGTGGTCGGACGCGCTCCAGGGCACCGGCGCGGTGGTCCGGGACACCCGCAAGACCCACCCGGGCCTGCGTTCGCTGCAGAAGTACGCGGTGCGCTGCGGCGGCGGCGTGAACCACCGGATGGCGCTCTCCGACGCGGCGCTGATCAAGGACAACCACGTGGTCGCGGCCGGCGGCGTGGCCGAGGCCTTCCGGGCCGTCAGGGCGGCCTACCCGGAGCTGCCGGTGGAGGTCGAGGTCGACACCCTGGAGCAGATCCCGCCGGTGCTGGAGGCCGGGGCGGAGCTGATCCTGCTGGACAACTTCACCCTGGAGGAGCTCAGGGAGGCCGTCCGGCTGGTGGGCGGCCGGGCCAAGCTGGAGGCCTCCGGCGGCCTGACCCTGGCCACCGCGCGCGCGGTTGGCGAGACTGGTGTCGACTACCTGGCGGTCGGCGCCCTGACCCACTCGGCGCCGGTCCTGGACATCGGCCTGGACCTGCGTTCCTGACGCTCCGCCACCCTTCCGCCCCCGTCACCCTGGAGAAAAGCAGCCCATGCTCCTCACCATCGACGTCGGCAACACCCAGACCACGCTCGGCCTGTTCGACGGCGGGGAGGTCGTCGAACACTGGCGGATCTCCACCGATCCGCGCCGCACCGCCGACGAACTGGCCGTGCTGATGAACGGGTTGATGGGGGCCCACGCCCAGCAGGTGGACGGGCTGTCGATCTGCTCCTCGGTCCCGGCGGTGCTCCACGAGCTGCGCGAGGTGACCCGCCGCTACTACGGCGACGTGCCGGCGGTGCTGGTGGCGCCCGGGGTGAAGACCGGGGTGCACGTGCTGATGGACAACCCCAAGGAGGTGGGTGCCGACCGGATCGTCAACGCGCTGGCCGCCAACCACCTCTACGGGGGACCGTGCATCGTGGTGGACTTCGGCACCGCCACCACGTTCGACGCGATCAACGAGCGCGGCGACTACGTGGGCGGGGCGATCGCCCCCGGCATCGAGATCTCGGTGGAGGCGCTCGGGGTGCGCGGCGCCCAGCTGCGCAAGATCGAGCTGGCCCGCCCGCGCAACGTGATCGGCAAGAACACCGTGGAGGGCATGCAGTCCGGGGTGCTCTACGGCTTCGCCGGGCAGGTGGACGGCCTGGTCGGCCGGATGGCCCGGGAGCTCTCCCCGAAGGATCCGGAGGACGTGCAGGTGATCGCCACCGGCGGGCTGGCCCCGCTGGTGCTCGGCGAGGCCGACTCGATCGACGTGCACGAGCCCTGGCTGACCCTGATCGGGCTGCGCCTGGTGTTCGAGCGCAACAAGCCGACCAGCTGAGCCACTCGGACCAACCGCGGTTGACACGGCGTCAGGATTCCGACAAATCGGATATTCCTCACGTAGTGTCAACGCATGCCTACGCCACACGGATCCCGCGGCGGCATGGCCTTCAGCGCCGACGAAGTGCGCGTGCTGCGCCGTGCCCTCGCCCAGGCCCTCCACCCCACCGTCCCGGCCCAGCTGCCGCTCGGCGCCGACCTGGCCGTCCTCTGGGCGGAGGACGTCCAGGAGGCGCTCCGGCTGGCCGAGGCGATCGACGAGGCCGTCCTCGAAGGCGGCCGACTGCGCGGCTTCCTGCTGGCCGAACTCGTCCGCTACCGCACCGCCCTGCCCGGCGCCGCCCGCGGCTACCTGGAGCGTCTGGAGGAGGCCGTCGCCGACGGCTACCTCCCCGAGCCCGACGACCTGTCAGCCCTGCGCACCCTCACCCGCCAGCCCTGCGGCCCCGGCGAACGCACCCGCCGCTCCCGCCTGGCCGGCCGCTGCCACGCGCTGGCCGAGGCCGCCGTCCGCGAGCGGCTGGCCCGCAGCGCCGCGCCGCCGGCCCGCCACCTCACGGCCGTCCCCAGCCCCGACCGCTCCGAAGGGACCACCATGACCTCCGAACCGCGCCGCCCGGCCCCCGTCACCCCGGCCCCCGCCCCGGCCCGCATCCCCACCCCCGCCGAGCTCTTCGCCCGCCGCCCCCGCCCGCCCCAGCACCGCGAGGCCCCGCGCCCGGCGGACGGGCACGAGGACGACGGACCGCAGGAGCTGGCGACCGGCACCGGGTGACCGTCGCTTGTCGACCCGGTGACGCTCCAGCCGGCCGTGCGGCCCGCCCGCGCCCCCGGTGCCCCGCCACCCCGCGATAACCGGTGGCGGGGCACCGGTTCGCGCTCGCTACCCTGGTGAGGTGAGCGATCAGAGCAGCCTTCCCGCGACCGACGACCTTCCCGAGCAGATGCGCGTGCGGCGCGAGAAGCTGGAGCGGCTGCGCGCCGCCGGCGTCGACCCGTACCCGGTCGGTTTCCCCCGCACCACCACCATCGCCGACCTGCGCGCCAAGCACCCCGACCTGGGCCCGGACGTCGCGACCGGCGAGCGGGTCGGCGTCACCGGCCGGGTGATCCTGGCCCGCACCGGCGGCAAGCTCTGCTTCGCCACCCTGCGGGACGGTTCCGGTGACCTCCAGGTGATGCTGTCGCTGGACAAGCTCGGCGAGGAGCGGCTGGCCGCCTGGAAGACCGACATCGACCTGGGCGACCAGGTGGGCGTCGAGGGCGAGGTGATCACCTCCCGGCGCGGCGAGCTGAGCGTCATGGTGGACAACTGGGCGCTGACCGCCAAGTGCCTGCGTCCGCTGCCGGACAAGCACAAGGGCCTGACCGACCCGGAGGCCCGGGTCCGCCAGCGGTACGTCGACCTGATCGTCAACCCCGAGGCGCGCGAGATGCTGCAGCTGCGCACCAAGGTGATCCGCTCGATCCGCCGCACCTACGAGGACCGCGGCTACCTCGAGGTCGAGACCCCGATGCTGCAGCCGATCCACGGCGGCGCCAACGCCCGGCCGTTCATCACCCACATCAACGCCTACGACATCGACCTCTACCTGCGGATCGCCACCGAGCTGTACCTCAAGCGGCTGGTGGTCGGCGGCGCCGAGAAGGTCTTCGAGATCAACCGGAACTTCCGCAACGAGGGCGCGGACGCGACCCACAACCCGGAGTTCACCGCGCTGGAGTCGTACGAGGCATACGGCGACTACGACACCCAGGCCGAGCTGATCCGGGCGATCGTCGTCAACGCCGCCATGGACGCGCTGGGCACCACCGTGGTCCGCGGCACCGACCCGCACGGCGTGGAGCACGAGATCGACCTGGCCGAGCCGTGGGAGGAGGTCAGCGTCTACCCGGGGATCTCGGCGCGGATCGGCACCGAGATCACCCCCGAGACCGGTGTCGAGGAGCTGCGCAAGCTCTGCGACGCGGCCGGCGTGCCCTACGAGAAGGAGTGGGGCCACGGCCAGATCGTCCTGGAGATGATCGAGCGGCTGCTCGAGGAGAACGCGATCCGCCCGACCTTCATCAAGGACTACCCGACCGAGGTCTCCCCCCTCACCCGGCAGCACCGTTCGATCCCGGGCGTCGCCGAGAAGTGGGACCTGGTGATCTTCGGTACCGAGATCGGCACCGCCTACTCGGAGCTGATCGACCCGGTCGAGCAGCGCGCCCGGCTCACCGCGCAGTCGCTGCTGGCGGCCGGCGGCGACGTCGAGGCGATGCAGCTGGACGAGGACTTCCTGCGCGCCCTGGAGTACGCGATGCCGCCCACCGGCGGCCTGGGGCTCGGAGTGGACCGCCTGATCATGCTGCTCACCGGCAAGAACATCCGCGAGACGGTGCTCTTCCCGCTGGTCCGGCCCGATCTGGGAAGCAAGGCCGAAACCAAGGGTGCCGCGGCGGCCAAGGCCGGCGACGCCGAGTCCGAAGAGGAGTGATCCGATGCAGTACGTGAGTGCGCTCGTGCCGCCGCTGGTGATGGCGATCGGTTTCGGGTTCCTGGTGCGGGCCATCATCCGCAGCCAGGGAGGCGCCCAGAAGGGCAAGGAGGACGCCGCCGCCGAGGCCCTGGTGCGGGCGTCCCAGCAGGACGCCGCCCAGTAGCCACGGCTGCCGTGCAGCGGGCCCAGGCGCCCGCGGAAGGCCGCTCCGCGCGCTCCCGCGCCGGGAGCGGCCTTCCGCATTCTCCGGACGAACATCCCTAAAGTGGTCTTGTGGTCCGGCCGCTGGGCGAGCTCGAGAACGCCGTCATGACCCGGGTGTGGGAGTGGAACCGCCCGGTGACGGTTCGCGAGGTGCTGCTCGATCTGCGCACGGAACGGGATATCGCCTACACCACCGTGATGACCGTGCTCGACAAGCTCTATCGAAAGGGCTGGCTGCGCCGGGAACGGGAGGGCCGGGCCTATCGATATGCGCCGGTCTCGACCCGCGAGGCGTACACGGCGACGCTGATGCACGACGCCTGGGGCACCAGTGACAATCCGGCGGCGGCCCTGGTGCACTTCTTCGGCATGATGTCGGCCGAGCAGCGGGAAGCCCTCGCCGACGCACTCCGGGTGGCCGGTCCGGAGGGGGAGGGTCCGGCGCGATAACGTCCCGCCATGGAGGTCACCATCCGCCGGGCGCGGACCAGTGATGTGCGGGCCGTGCGCCGGCTCATCGACGCCTACTCACGCGACGGTATTCTGCTCGACAAGCCCACCGTCACGCTGTTCGAATCCATCCAGGAGTTCTGGGTCGTGGAACGCGACGCGGACGCCACCGTGGTGGCGTGCGGGGCGCTGCACGTGATGTGGGAGGACCTGGCCGAGGTCCGCACCCTGGCGGTGGATCCGATCTGCCGGGGCCACGGGATCGGACACGTCCTGTTGGAGAAGCTGCTGCAGACCGCGCGCTGGCTGGGCGTCCGTCGGATTTTCTGCTTGACGTTCGAGGTCGCGTTCTTCGCGAAACACGGCTTCGTGGAGATCGGGGAAACCGATGATGGTACGACAGACCCGGCCGTCATCGCTACGGAAGTGTATGAAGAACTCCTTCGCTCCTACGACGAAGGAGTGGCGGAGTTCCTCGACCTGGAGCGGGTGAAGCCCAACACCCTGGGCAACTCCCGCATGCTGCTGCACCTCTGAACCACCCCTCGGGACTTGCCGCGGCGCACATGACTCAGTGCCTCGAACAGCCCGGGGTTTGTGTTTTCCGAGAAAAGGCGGTTTCCTTTCCCTAAGGCATTGGATCGTTAAGCGGAAAGGGAGTCCCGTGGCACAGAGGGTGCAGGTCATTCTTGAAGACGATCTCGACGGCGGTTCGGCGGACGAGACGGTGACGTTCGCCCTCGACGGCGTTGCCTACGAGATCGACCTGAAGTCCGACAACGCGGAGAAGCTGCGCAGCCTGCTCGCTCCGTACGTCGACAAGGGCCGCAAGCAGAGCGGTCGGCTCACCGGCACGCGCCGCACCGGGGGCCGCGGCTCGGCCCGTCCGTCCGCCGGCAGCGCGGACACGGCCAAGATCCGCACGTGGGCGAAGGACAACGGCTACAACGTGAACGACCGCGGCCGCGTCCCGAGCAACGTGCGGGAGGCCTACGAGGCGGCGCAGGCAGCCGCTTCCTGATCCGCCGGCGCCCCGGCACCGGCGGGCGCGCCGCCCGGCCGCCACGACGGGGCGCGGAGGGCCTCCCTCCGCGCCCCGTGGCCGTGCCCGCGGGCAGCGCCGCGCCCGGGGCCGCGACCGGCCACCGGAACGTCCCCCGCGGCGGGCGCCGTGGCCGTGTGATCAGTCATGGACTGTGCAACGCTGGATCAACGGGCACGGTCACGCCGACCACCCCGTTCGGCGGCACCGGCGCCCGGCCCCCGGCCCGCCCGGGCCGACCCCCCGTCCCTCGGAGCCGCCCGGGCGGACTTCTCGCCTGGCGAACAACGCCACCCGGGAAACTGCGCGAGAAGAGCCGGAATTTCCGGTATGAATGCAGGTGGGACGGCCAGCAGTGCGGTTCGCGGGGCCCCGGCCCGGAGCGTGTTCGCCATTGGCGTAGCGGGAACACGTGCATCGGCCGCACTGGCGGGAACACCGTCTCCCAGCATCAGGTTGGGAAGGGTGTCGGCTGGTCGCGCAGCTTAGATATCCCCGTGCACCGCGGGGAACTACGTGGGCCGCGCCGCTGAGCGGGACTAGCATGCGGAAGGACAGGGCGGGGACAGTCCCCGAACTGCCCGACCGCTCTGAGGAGCGATTAACGATGTTCGAGAGGTTCACCGACCGCGCGCGGCGGGTTGTCGTCCTGGCTCAGGAAGAAGCCCGGATGCTCAACCACAACTACATCGGCACCGAGCACATCCTCCTGGGCCTGATCCACGAGGGCGAGGGTGTCGCCGCTAAGGCCTTGGAGAGCCTCGGGATCTCTCTTGAGGCGGTCCGCCAGCAGGTCGAGGAGATCATCGGGCAGGGGCAGCAGGCCCCGTCCGGCCACATCCCCTTCACCCCGCGGGCGAAGAAGGTGCTGGAGCTGTCGCTCCGCGAGGCCCTTCAGCTCGGCCACAACTACATCGGCACGGAGCACATCCTGCTCGGCCTGATCCGGGAGGGCGAGGGCGTCGCGGCCCAGGTCCTGGTGAAGCTGGGCGCCGACCTCAACCGGGTGCGGCAGCAGGTCATCCAGCTGCTCTCCGGTTACCAGGGCGGCGGCAAGGAGTCGGCGACGGCCGGCGGCCCCGCCGAGGGCACCCCGTCGACCTCGCTGGTCCTCGACCAGTTCGGCCGCAACCTGACGCAGGCCGCTCGCGAGACCAAGCTCGACCCGGTCATCGGGCGCGAGAAGGAGATCGAGCGGGTCATGCAGGTGCTGTCCCGCCGCACCAAGAACAACCCCGTCCTGATCGGTGAGCCGGGTGTCGGCAAGACCGCGGTCGTCGAGGGCCTGGCCCAGGCGATCGTCAAGGGCGAGGTCCCCGAGACGCTCAAGGACAAGCAGCTCTACACGCTGGACCTGGGCGCCCTGGTGGCCGGTTCCCGCTACCGCGGTGACTTCGAGGAGCGCCTGAAGAAGGTGCTCAAGGAGATCCGCACCCGCGGTGACATCATCCTGTTCATCGACGAGCTGCACACCCTGGTCGGCGCGGGCGCCGCGGAGGGCGCGATCGACGCCGCCAGCATCCTGAAGCCGATGCTGGCCCGCGGCGAGCTGCAGACCATCGGTGCCACCACGCTCGACGAGTACCGCAAGCACCTGGAGAAGGACGCCGCGCTGGAGCGCCGCTTCCAGCCGATCCAGGTCGCGGAGCCGTCGCTGCCGCACACCATCGAGATCCTGAAGGGTCTGCGCGACCGGTACGAGGCCCACCACCGGGTCTCCATCACCGACGCCGCCCTGGTCGCCGCCGCCACCCTGGCCGACCGGTACATCTCGGACCGCTTCCTGCCGGACAAGGCGATCGACCTGATCGACGAGGCCGGTTCCCGGATGCGCATCCGCCGGATGACCGCGCCGCCGGACCTGCGCGAGTTCGACGAGAAGATCGCCGCGGTGCGCCGCGAGAAGGAGAGCGCGATCGACGCGCAGGACTTCGAGAAGGCCGCCTCGCTGCGTGACGACGAGAAGCAGCTCCTGAACGCCAAGGCCAAGCGCGAGAAGGAGTGGAAGGCCGGCGACATGGACGTCGTCGCGGAGGTCGACGAGGAGCTCATCGCCGAGGTCCTGGCCACCGCCACCGGCATCCCGGTCTTCAAGCTGACCGAGGAGGAGTCCTCCCGGCTGCTGCGCATGGAGGACGAGCTGCACAAGCGCGTCATCGGCCAGAA
Source organism: Kitasatospora humi (assembly GCF_020907985.1). Taxonomy (GTDB): domain Bacteria; phylum Actinomycetota; class Actinomycetes; order Streptomycetales; family Streptomycetaceae; genus Kitasatospora; species Kitasatospora humi. The sequence continues at coordinate 35,525 of NZ_JAJJPA010000047.1, forward strand.
GGACGCCATCAAGGCGCTCTCCCAGGCCATCCGGCGCACGCGTGCGGGCCTCAAGGACCCGAAGCGTCCCGGCGGTTCCTTCATCTTCGCCGGTCCGTCCGGTGTCGGTAAGACCGAGCTGTCCAAGACGCTGGCCGAGTTCCTCTTCGGCGACGAGGACGCGCTGATCTCCCTCGACATGTCGGAGTTCAGCGAGAAGCACACCGTCTCCCGGCTGTTCGGCTCCCCGCCCGGCTACGTGGGCTACGAGGAGGGCGGCCAGCTCACCGAGAAGGTGCGCCGCAAGCCGTTCTCGGTCGTCCTCTTCGACGAGGTCGAGAAGGCCCACCCGGACATCTTCAACTCGCTGCTGCAGATCCTGGAGGACGGTCGCCTGACCGACTCCCAGGGCCGGGTCGTGGACTTCAAGAACACGGTCATCATCATGACCACCAACCTCGGCACCCGGGACATCTCCAAGGGCTTCGGCCTGGGCTTCGCGGCCTCGGGCGACACCCAGACCGGGTACGAGCGGATGAAGGCCAAGGTCGGCGAGGAGCTCAAGCAGCACTTCCGCCCCGAGTTCCTCAACCGTGTCGACGACATCGTGGTGTTCCACCAGCTGTCGGAGGACGACATCATCCAGATCGTCGACCTCATGATCGACAAGGTGGACGCCCGCCTCAAGGACCGCGACATGGGCCTGGAGCTCAGCATCGAGGCCAAGAAGCTGCTCGCCAAGCGCGGTTACGACCCGCTGCTGGGCGCCCGGCCGCTGCGTCGGACCATCCAGCGCGAGATCGAGGACCACCTCTCCGAGAAGATCCTCTTCGGCGAGCTGCGGGCCGGCCACATCGTGGTGGTGGGTGTCGAGGGCGAGGGCAAGGACGCCACGTTCACCTTCCGCGGCGAGGAGAAGAGCGCGGTGGCCGACACTCCGGCCGCGGTGGCGGCTCCTGGGCCGGACCTGACGAAGTAACTCCGGCGGTTGCACCAGTTGGCACCAGGTGCAGCAGGTGTGACGGCTGCGGCCCCCGTGATCTCCGGATCGCGGGGGCCGCAGCCTTTGCTATCGGCATCGCCATCACTCGTCCTCCGGGGCGGTCTCGCACCAGACCACCTTGCCGAGGTAGCCGTCCCCGCGCGGCCCGCAGCCCCACCGCAGGGCGAGGGAATCCACCAGGCACAGGCCGCGACCTGACATGGCATCAGCGGCGGCCTGGCGGGGCAGCGGGGTGCCCTCGATCCGGTCGTGCACCTCGACGCGGAGCACGTCGTCGCGGACGGCGAGCTTGACGAGGATCCGGGTGCCGTCCGGCTTGCCGTGCACCACGGCGTTGGTGACGAGTTCGGAGAGCAGCAACTCGCCGCGATCGGCGAAGCGTTCACCGTTCTTGACGCGCGAGAGCAGCTCGCGGAGCGCGGCGCGCTCTGGCGGGGGACCGGTCGCTGCGCGGCAGCCAGCATTCCTGATGCGCCCCTCCTGCGGGTGATTTGGCAGCGGTTTCGGGCATGGCGGGGCCTCCCCTGTGGCACGGTGGCCGATAGTTGCGGGCTTGCCCCTCCACGATGACGGGAGGCGATGACGGCACGCCAGCAGGCGCTTACCAACAGTGAGGTTGTTCAGGAAGGCGGCTACGGTGAGCGACGTGAAGTTCGATTGGCGGTACTTCGGCGCCGAGTTGAAGTTCCACCGCGAGGCAGCGGGGCTCTCCCAGCAGCAGTTGGGCGACAAGGTGCACTGTTCGGGCACCTACATCGGACAGTTCGAGAACGCGACGCGCCGGCCGCAGCTGCCGCTCGCCCGGTTGTTCGACCAGGCGCTCGGGACGAACGGGCTCTTTGCGCGGATGTGCGAGAGGTTGATCAACAACTCGCCGTACGAGGACTACTTTGCGGCAGCTTCCGAACTTGAGGCGATCGCAGAAAAGATCTGCGAATACAGCCCGCTACTTGTCCCAGGGCTGCTGCAGACACCAGAGTACGCAGAGGCCGTGTTCCGCGGCGCACAGCCGCTGCTACACGACGAAGCCATCGCCGAACTCGTCGCTGCCCGGATGGCACGAACGCAAATCGTCACGGACCCCAATCGCGAGACTCTGTTTTGGGCGATCCTGGATGAAGCCGTGCTGCGACGGCCGATTGGCGGCCCCGCCGTGATGAGCAAACAGCTTCGTTGCGTCGCGCACTTCGCCCAGCAGCGGCGGGTCATCGTGCAAGTTGTCCCGTTCGCTGTCGGAGCCCATACCCTCCCGGAGGGCATGATCCAGATCATGACCTTCCCAGATGCCCCACCGGCAGCGTACGTGGAAGGCCCGTTCGCAGGGCAGTTGTTGGAAGATCCGCGAATCATCGCCAAGTGCCAGATGGGCTACGATCTGCTAAGGGCTGCTGCACTGTCGCCTGAGGCATCCCTCGGAATGATCCGGTCAGTAGCGGAGGACTACGCCCATGAACGCTGAGCCGAGACTGCATTCGGTCACATGGCGCAAGTCCAGCTACAGTGGCGGCAGCGGCAGCAACAGTTGCGTGGAGATCGCCGACGGCTTCACCGGCGCCCTCCCCGTGCGCGACTCCAAGGACCCCAACGGCCCCGCGCTCACCTTCGCACCTGACGCCTGGTCAGCCTTTGTCACCACCCTCAAGGCCAACGCCTTCCCCACGCCCTGAGCGCCAACTACCGTGGAACAGTGACCCCTTACACCTGGCGCAAGTCCAGCTACAGCGGCGCCAGCAACGGCGACTGCGTGGAGATCGCCGACGGCCTCACCGGCGCCCTCCCCGTGCGCGACTCCAAGGACCCCAACGGTCCCGCGCTCACCTTCGCACCTGACGCCTGGTCAGCCTTTGTCACCGCCCTCAAGGCCAACGCCTTCCCCACGCCCTGAGCGCCAACTACCGTGGAACGGTGACCCCTTACACCTGGCGCAAGTCCAGCTACAGCGGCGCCAGCAACGGCGACTGCGTGGAGATCGCCGACGGCCTCACCGGCGCCCTCCCCGTGCGCGACTCCAAGGACCCCAACGGCCCCGCGCTCACGTTCACCGCTGACGCCTGGTCAGCCTTCCTCTCCGCCCTCAAGGCCAACGAACACCCGTCCACAACAAGCCCCCCGTTGGAAAACCCATTGCGAGTGCCCCGCATCGGTTGTCTGATGTGATCGGCCACCGATCAGGGGAGGGAACACGAGGATGTCGCTGCCCACCCCGTCGTTGCGCACCGCGCGCCTTCGACTGCGTGCCTTCGAAGACGCGGATGCGGACGACCTCTTCGCGCTGCACAGCAGCGCCTACGTGCTGCGCTACTGGGATGCGCCGCCGTGGAGCGAACGCGTGCGCGCCGAGAAGTTCATCACGGCGTGCCGGCAGATGGCGCAGGAGGGCACCGGGGCGCGGCTGGCCGTGGATCGTGTCTCCGACGGGGCGTTCATCGGCTGGTGCAGCCTGAGCAGGTGGAATCCGGACTTCCGCAGCGCATCACTCGGCTACTGCTTCGACGATGCGGCGTGGGGCCACGGCTACGCGACCGAGGCCGCGCGCGCCTTGCTGCGGTGGGCATTCGACACGCTGGACCTGAACCGCGTCCAAGCTGAGACCGATACGCGCAACGTGGCATCTGCCCGCGTGCTGGAGAAGCTCGGCTTCGTGCGTGAAGGGACGTTGCGGGAAGACTGCGTCGTCAACGGCGAGGTCTCCGACTCATGGGTCTTCGGGCTGATCAGGCGGGAGTGGCGGCCGTCGTCCGAGCCGGTTCCCGCCCACTGAGTTGCGTCGCTCGGCAGTTGTCGGCCGCGCCCCGGGCCTCTGCGAAGTCGCCGTCGGCCGTCACCGGGCGGCGGTGGGTGTGATGACGGCCTGGCCCGTGATGCGGTTGAAGCCGACGGCGTTGACCAGGAAGAACCGGACCCCGCTGTTGGACTGATCCGTGATGGAGTTGACCCTTGTGGCGGTCGTGTCCGGTGATGATCCGGAGCCAGTGGTGACGGCCTCCAGGACAGGACCGCCGTCAGGGGCCGCCAGGGTGACCCGTGTGCCCTGGGTGATCAGGCCGTTGGTCTGCGGCACGTCCCCTTGCGCGTGGAGAACGGAGAACGTCTGCGCCGGGGCGCCGGTGTCGATGGTCGTCGGTCCGCAGCTGTGGGCTTGACCGACCTGCCAGCACAGGTTCACCAGCCTCTGCCAGGCCTGGCGCCCGTCCGCGTACGTCCCGTCCGCCTTGGTCAGCGGCAACACGACACTGCTCGCGGTCGCTTTCGGCGCACCGAGCGTGAGGGTTCCTCCGGTGGGGGTGAGCGCCACGGTGTAGCCGTCGGAATTCGGCGCACCCAGCTGGGTGATCACCGACATCAGCTCCTTCGACTCCGGCTTGGGTCCACCCAGCGCGATGCCGAGGGTGCCCTGGGCGCCGCTGTCACCGCTGAGGGACTGGAACGCCTTGGCATCGGCGGCGTCCTGGTCGATGACGCCGACCGCGACCGGCGCGGGGGTGGCAATTCCCGTGCCGGGGAAGGTGACCACCGCATCGGCCACCCGGTAGTTCAGGGTGTTGCCCGCATCGGGACTCCCGTAGTGCACCGAAGAGGTGCGCCCGGTGTCACGGATCCCGGAACCCACGGCACTGGCCGCCAGCACCAGGCCGCTCGAGCCGGTGTCGAGGTGCACCGGAACCGCCGGCCCTCCGCCGACCGACACCATCACCATCGGGCGGTACGGCGAACTGCCCTGGTGCCCCATGGTGATGGGGACCGTCGCCGCAGGGCCCGGTGCCGTCGGACCCGCTGTCGCGGAGGGCGGCGGCGCGCTGGTGCCGCTGCTCGCGACGCCGCCCTTCCCCGAGCAGGCCGCGGCGGCCAGTCCCATGGTCAGCACCACCAGCAACGAGCAGATCCGATTCCTCGAGAACATCGAGTGCTCCCCCTCTTCCACCGTCGACCCTGCGGCGAGGGTCGCAGGGAACCTTGTGGATTCCCTGTGGTTGAAGTGGATCACCCCCGGGCAGGCAGCCGCCGCGCTCTGCGGCGGCGGCAACGGCAACGGCAACGGCGTCGAGGTCGCCGCCGGCCGGGGCAGGATCGAAGGCGCGGTGGCGTCAGTGCGGAGCCGCCCAGTCCGGCGTCCAACTCCCGGCGGCGTCGTGGCCGGCCACTGTGGCGGCGAGGTGGGCGCGGAGGGTGGCCAGCGCCGGGTGGGGGTTGTCGCGGTGCCAGAGGAGCGAGTGCGGGTAGACGGGCATCGGGTCGGTCACCGGGATGCGGCGCAGGCCGTGGCCGGCGGGCCAGATGAGGCGGGTGTGCTCGCCCATGAAGGTGGCCAGGGTCGGGGTGTCGGCGATGGTGTCGAGGAGCGCGTCGGAGCCGAAGTTGGGACCGGTCGCCTCGATGGTGAGGCCGAACTCGGCGACGAGGTCGTCGTAGTAGGCGGCCCACTCGGTACCGGGGACGATGCCGGGCATCCAGATCCGGTGCCCGGCGAGCTGGGCGACGGTCACCGACCGGGCGCCCGCCAGCGCGTGGGCGGGTCCGGTGAGGAGCTGAAGCGGCTCGTCGAGCACCCGGACGGACTCGATGTCCTCGGGAAGGGGCCGGCCGGGCGCGGCGACGGCGCGGAAGGACGCGTCGATCGCACCGGAGCGGATGGCGGTGACGGCCGTCTCGATCTCGAACAGCATCACCACGTCGAGGTCGATCTCGGGGTGCGCGCGGTGGAAGCCGCGCATCAGGCCCGATGCCGCGCCGCGCGAGTTGAGCACGTCTACGCGCAGCGGTCGGCTGCCGGGGTGCACGGACGCCAGCGCGCGCTCGGCGACCCGCAGCAGCTCGCGGGCACGGGGCAGGAACGCCTGCCCGTCGATGGTGAGTTCGGCACCGCGCTGCGTGCGGGTGAACAGCCGCACACAGAGGTCGCGCTCCAGCGTGGCGATGCGCTTGGAGACGGCCTGCTGGGTGACCGACAGATCGATGGCGGCCTTCTGGAACTGGCCCGCTTCCACGACGGCGACGAAGGTGCGTACGGCTTCGAGATCCACGCCGACCCACCTTAGTGAACAACGGATCGTTGTGAGGAGCAGGCAAACTAGTTGTTTGACCTGCTGTTGTGCCGCCCGCTTAGCTCTCACTGGTCAACGTAGGTTTGTTCGAGTGGGACATCAAGGGGCGCGCTGAGCATGGTGGGCAGGAGGCCGTTGGGCCGGCAGTTCGGCTGGCTGTGGGCGGCGTACGCGGTGAGCGCATACGGGTCCGGGCTGGGGTTCGGGGCATTACCGCTGATTGCCGTGCTGGTGCTGCACGCCGGCCCCGCCGAGGTGTCCGCGCTCTCCGCCGTGGGACCGGCGGTGGGCGCGCTGATCGCGGTGCCACTCGCGCCGTGGGTGGAATTCCGGCGCAAGCGCCCGGTCATGATCGCGATGGACCTGACCCGGTTCGCCGCCCTGGCGACGATCCCGATCGCTTACGCCCTCGGCCGGCTCGGCTTCATCCAGCTGCTCGTGATCTCGGCCGTGGTCGCCGCGGCCAAGATCGCTTTCAACGCGGCCAGCGGCGCCTACCTCAAGGCCCTCGTCCGGCCGGACGACCTGCTCGTGGCCAACGCACGGTTCGAGTCCACGAACTGGAGCTCCATCGCGGTCGGACCGCCCCTGGGCGGGGCGGCGATCGGCATGTTCGGGCCGGTCACCACCGTGGTGGCCGACGCGCTCAGCTACCTGCTCTCCGCGCTGGGCATCACCGCGATCCGAGGCCAGGAGGAAGCACCGCAGCCAACCGACAAGAGCCCGGTACGGGCTGGCGCACTGCTCGACGGCTGGCGACACATCATGGGCGATCCAGGGCTTCGGGCGCTCTACTTCAACAACATGCTCGTCTCCGGCCTGATCATGGCCACCGAGCCGCTGCTGGCCGTACTCCTGCTCCGCCAGCTCGGTTTCCCGCCGTGGCAGTACGCCCTCGCGTTCGCCGCCCCCTGCCTCGGGGGGCTCATCGGCTCCCGGCTGGCTCAGCGAGTCGTGGCCCGCTACGGCCGGCAGCGGGTCTTCCGGATCGTCGGCACCCTGCGCTCCATCTGGCTGATCGGCCTGGTCTTCGTCCAGCCCGGGGTCGTCGGCCTCGTCACCGTGATGGCCGTCGAGCTGGCGATCATCGTCAACATGAGCCTGTACACACCGGTGCTCGCCACCTACCGGCTCGAACGCACTCCCCAGCACCTCGTCGCCCGCACCCTGTCGGCCTGGTCGATCGGCCAGCAGGCGTCCATCGCCGTCCTCACCGCGTTCGGCGGGCTGCTCGCCGACCTCACCGGCCCACGCACCGCTCTCACGGTCGCGGGACTGCTCATCCTGGCCACCCCGCTCCTGCTCCCCAAACGCGATCAGACCTCGCAGCACACGCCGGAACCGGCCCACAGCCACGCATGACCCACCGCAACGAACCGCTGAAGCCCGCAGGCCGCAGCTGATCCGTCAGTTCGCGTCCGCGTCGACCAGGCACACCACCAGCAAGGAGGACACTCGCGTGAGTACCGCCCCCGCACTCGACCCCGTGCACACCGCTCTGCTCGTCATGGACTACCAGCCCTCGATCCTGGCCGCGCTTCCCGACGGCGGGGACCGCGAGGCCCTGCTCGGCCTCATGGAAGCGGCCATCGCCGACGTTCGCGCCATGGGCGGCACTGTCGCCTACGTACGCGTCGGCTTCACCGAGGCCGACTGGGACGCGATCCCGGCCGCCAACAAGTCCTTCGCCCCGCTGGCCCAATACCGCGTCATGCACCACGAGGACCCTGCCGCTTTCATCCACGAGCGCCTGGCTCCCCGGGACGGCGACATCGTCGTGCGCAAGATCCGCCACGGCGGCATGTCCACCACCGACCTCGACCAGCAGCTGCGCGAACGCGGCATCACCGCTCTGGTCGTCTCCGGCATCACCACCAGCGGCGCCGTCCTGTCGACCGTCATCGACGCGGCCGACCGCGACTACCAGCTCTACGTCCTGTCCGACGGCGTCGCCGACCCGGACACCGAAGTCCACGACGTCCTGCTCCGCCGGGTCCTCCCCTCGCGGGCCCACATCGTCGACACCGCCGAGCTGCACGCCCTGCTCCGGGCCGAGTGACTCGGAACCACGCGCCGATCCCACCCACGGCCGCCACCACCGCCACCAGCAGCTTCAGAACGGCCGCAGGGTCTTCGACTCCTCCTTCGCCGTGCCCGCTCCGCGCGGGCCGGCAACTCCGTGGTGACCAGCACCTCCAGCAGGTCCAGCGCGTCATCGACCGCGCGCGTCGTCAGGTAGACCGCGGTGGACAGCAGTGTGGCCAGGCGCCGGGAGCCGCCGTGCCGCTCCAGCAGAGCGGCAGAACCCTAGTCCGGCAGTCGGCGTAGGAGCTGTCGGGACGACTCGAAGCCCAGGCGTTCGTAGACCGGCACCGCCTTGCGACCGGAGTGGACCGTCACGTGGAGGGACCCGAGGCGTGCCGCGTGCTCCGAAGCAGTCTGCACGAGCGCCGAACCGATCCCCCGGCCCCGGTGCTCCGGCATGACGAAGACGGTCTGGATGTCTGCGGAGAGCCGGCTCGGCGCTCCAGGTCTCGGCACGCGAGGCACGAGCGCGACCCAGGCCATGCCGACGATCTCGGGTCGCAGGAGTCGGGCCACGAACGCCAGGTGCGAGTCCTGGCGGGTGGACCACCACTGCGCGAGCTCCGCCGCGAATGCGTCAACGGACTGCTGGGTCGGCTCCTCATGACGGGTGTCCAGCCACAGCAGTCGGGCCAAGGCTGCGATGTCGCCTGCGTTCGCCTGACTGATCATCACGAAGTGAGCCTAGCCGCCGGTCGGATCATGTGATTGAGGCGAGGAGGGCCAGCCCCCGGTGAGCCGGGCCGGCGGTTCGGATGCGGGATCACTGCGGCGGGTCCTGTGGGGGCGCGCGGGGGCGCGCGCGTGGTTGCGCAGAGTGCTGCCGTGAGCACGGAGAGACGTTTATCGGCCTGGGGGCGGTGTAGCGTGCGCGTGGAGCGGGTCGCCCCCGAACGGAAAAGGGGCGAGCCCGGGCAGGTGATTGCCACACCCGGCCGGGCTCTTCATCCGCCAAGTGGTAGTCAAGGAAAGGCCACTGAGGATGCTCAGGAATGCTATCGCGCCCACGAGCGCTTTCACGCAGATTGCCAACGCCCACATCTGGGATGACGGCATGTCGGATGCGGCGTTCCGGTTGCTGGTGCGGGCGTTGGCACTGTCGGACGCGGCGGCGCGGAAGACGACGGTGACGGAGCTTGCCGCCGGGTTGACGGGTGGTCGGATCACGGCGGACCGGGCGCGGCGGCAGCTCGCCAAGAAGGGGCTGCTGCACACGACGAAGTGGCGGAACGCGGCCGGGCAGGTGCGGTCGGAGTCGCTGGTGTCGAGCGTGCCGCTGGACGCGGAGGAGGCGGAGGGGATCTTCGTCGGGCGGCGGGGAGTCGGCGGTGCTGGGGGTGTTGGTCGCACCAGGGCACTGAAGGTCGAGCGGGCCGACGTTTCGGTACTCGGATCCGCCCTCTGCGCCGCGGGAGTTGCTGGTGGACCGAGTGCCGGATCACGGAAGGTCGGACCGGCCGACGTTCCGTCACCCGGCACCCTCCTCCCCTCGGAAGGAACACTGGGGGAGAAGACGTCTTCCCCCCTCCCGGTCCCACCGGTCCCGCCGGTCCCGCCGGATGCGGACGGGCGCCTGGCGGCGGCGGAGCGCGTGCTGCTGTCGTTGCGCCAGGTGGACGCACAGTTGGTGCTCGGGTCGGCGGAGGCGGCCCGGTTGGCGCCGCTGGCTGCCGAGTGGCTGGCCAGAGGCGTCAGCGTGGCGGGCCTGCGGCATGCGCTGACTTCCGCGCTGCCGGTGCCCGTGAAGGCTCCGGCCGCGCTGGTGCGGCACCGGTTGCGGGAGAAGATGCCCGAGGACGCGGCGGACCAGGTGCCGCTGAAGCTGGCGATGTGCGGCGACTGCGGGCGCGGCTTCCGCGTCGTGGCGGACGAGGCGCGGTGCGCCCAGTGCCGGACTGCGGCACCCGTGCGGCCCCCGGAGCCGGCGCCGGTGCGGATGGGCTGGCGGGAACGCGTGCGGCTGGCCGGTGCCGACGGATGACGCAGGGGCGGCGGACGAGGCCGCCGGGGAGGCTTCCGCGAGCCGCCGCACTGTCCACGATGCGCGCCCCGCTGCGAGCAACGCGCCCCTACCGGTGCCCGAGGTACGGCGGCCGTCGACCTCCCGGAACCCACCGGCGGAGCAGCGAGCAGCGTCGGTCCCGGCCCCCCCAACTGCCCCTACCTCGGCGCGAGAAGCAGCAACCCGATCTCCTGGGCAGCGGTCGAGAGCTCCTTGTGGAGCTTGCCCGCACGTTCCGGCGAGCGGGAAAAGGCGCCTGCCTCCCGAGTGGCCCGGTCGACCCGCCGCCGTCCCCGACCGGCTCACCGCGGACGGTAGATGCAGTCCGCCAGCGCGCTGTGCCGCTTCCAGCCCAGCGTCTCGTACAGGGCCCGGCCCTCGTCGGTCGCGCCGAGGACCCCGAGCGTGGCGCCCCTCGCCACCGCGCGGTCGGCGAGCGTGCGCATCACGAAGCCGCCCAGGCCGCGGCGGCGGTGCGCGGGCTCCGTCACCACGCGGTCGACCACCACGGCCTCGCCCAGCAGTGCCATCTGCCCCTTCGCCGCCAACTCGCCCGCCACGTCGCGCACCTGGAGGTACAGGACCCCGTCCCGCACCTCCTCCGAGGAGGCCTCGTACCCGTCGGGCGCCACCGGGTTCGTCGTCCGCAGGTCGGTCGCCATCAGGTGGCCCGACTCGTCCTCGTCCGCCACCCAGCCGCCGGGCAGCCAGGGCGCCACGTCTCCCGGTTCCATCGGCACCGTGATCCAGGTGTTCGGCACCGTCACCGCCTCGGCGGCGGCCCGCACCGCGAACTCCCCGGCCTCCGGCAGCACATGACGCCCCAGCTGCGCCGGGTTGCCGATGTCGAGGTACAGCCCCCAGGGCTTCTCCAGCGGCTGGGGCGTGCGCCGCGACACGGCCCAGCCGGCCACCCATGTCCTGACCAGTTCCGGAATCACCAGTCTCCCCCTAGTAAGAGGCAATTGCCGCCAGTACAGCTTACGAAACGGCCGCGCTTCCTACCAGAGCGGGCCGTCCCGGTGCTGCCGGCGGCGCTCGCCACCGCCGGCGGGGGCAGCGGCGGCGGCCCGGGGAGCGGGGGCAGCGGCGGCGGCCCGGGGAGCGGGGGCAGCGGCGGCGGCCCGGGGAGCGGGGGCAGCGGCGGCGGCCCGGGGAGCGGGGCGAAGCCGGCCGCCGCGGCGGGGAACGGTACCGCCGCCTTCGCCACCCGCGTCCACCAAGCCGCCGCTTCGTCCTGAACGCCCCCGGTCACCTGCCCCGACTACTTGCCCTCGGCGAGGGTGGCGGCGACCAGTGCGTTGGCGTGGCCGTGGCCGAGGCCGTGCTCGGCCTTCAGCCAGGCGACCAGTTCCATGTGCTTGGTCAGCGGCGAGGCGCGGACGAGGTCCTGCCACTGCGCGATCGGGCGGCCGTACTTCTTCTCGATGGAGGGGAAGTAACTGGCGGGGCCCTTCACCGGTGCGGTGGTCATGTGCGGTGTCCTGTCTGTTCGCAGTGGTCTTGATCGTGTTCGCGGTGCTCGTGGAGGTCCTCGCCGCCCCCGTGCGGACGTTCTTGCCTCATCCTTGTCTCATCGCGAGGTCAGACGGAGCACTCCGGTGGAACTCATCGCTCCCGGACCAGGAATTTCCGCCGGGTCGATTGGCACCACCTCACCGCTGAGTCCCGGCACCGGCGCCGGGCAGCCGCATCGGGAGCCCCCACAGCGGGAAGAGCCGCTCGGTGTCCATGTGGTTGGTCATGGTGGCGATCCGGCCGTCGGTGATCTCCAGCAGGGTGATGCCCCACGGCGTCCAGCCGTTGCCGTCCTCGGCCGGCCGGTACTGGGCGAAGGCGGGCGTGCCGTTCGCCTCGACGGCCACCAGCCTCGACCCCCGGCAGCCGGAGCCGGGGCCCAGCCACCACTCGCCCAGTTCCGCCACGCCCCGCACCCACATCCGGTACGGCGGCATGTTGAGCACGGCGTCCTCGTGCAGCAGGCTCTGCAGCGCCTTGATGTCGAACGCCTCGAATGCTCGGACGTAGCGCGCCAGCAGGGCCTGCTGCGCCTCGTCCAGCGGCTTGCGGGTGTCCGACTCCGGCACCCCGCCGTTGTCGGCGAGCGTGGCCCGGGCGCGCTGCAGGGCGCTGTTCACCGACGCCACGGAGCTGCCCAGCAACTCGGCGGTCTCGGCCGCCGACCAGGCCAGCACCTCACGCAGGATCAGCACGGCGCGCTGGCGGGCGGGCAGCTTCTGCAGTGCCGAGACGAAGGCCAGCCGGATCGTCTCCCGGCCCACCGCCAGCTCGGCCGGGTCCCCGGCGAGCACCCTCGCGTCCGGGATGGGGCCCACCCAGACGCACTCCTCCGACTGGGCCAGATCGGGCGCGGCCGCCGGGGTGGGCGAGGACAGGTCCATCGGCCGCGCCCGCCGCTGGGCGGCCGGGGCCATGTCCAGGCAGACGTTGGTGGCGATCCGGTACAGCCAGGTCCGCAGTGCCGAACGCCCCTGGAAGCCGTCGAACTTGGACCACGCCCGCACCATCGTCTCCTGCACGGCGTCCTCGGCCTCGAAGGCGGAGCCGAGCATCCGGTAGCAGTGGGCCGTCAGCTCGCGGCGATACGGTTCGAGCTGCTCGGCGACGTCGTCAGGGTTTGCGCTCACAGTCACGGCGCGACCATAGCGGCCGGCGCCGACATCAAGATCAACTTGGCCGACTTCTGCCACCGCCCGCGCACTCGAGCGGCAACGGCGATGGCGCGGGCGGGGCAGCAGCCCCAGCCCCGGCCCGCTCAATGTCCTGATTTTGTGACAGTAACGTTTACCGTGCACCCATTCGGGCTTCTGGCGGGTCAGATGTACACAGGGATCACCACGATGTTGGGGGAAGAAGAACCATGCGCTCCAGGGGCATACCGGGCACCGTTGCCGCACTGCTGCTCGGCGGCGCGCTGCTGCTGACCACCGCTTGCAGCAGCGGGAACGGCGGCGGCACCGGAGCGTCCGCCACCGCGCAGGCCGCGGGCGGGCACGGCAGCAGCGCGCAGGCGAAGCCGTCCGCGGCGAGCGTGGCCGTGCAGCCCGCCGACGGCGCACAGAACGTTGCGCCCAACGGTGCGGTGAAGGTGTCGGTGACCGACGGGAAGCTGACCCAGGTGACGGTGACCGGCCCGGACGGCAAGCCGGTGGCCGGCAAGGTCGGCACCGACGGCAGCTGGACGCCCACCGCGGCGCTGAACGTGTCCAGCAAGTACCAGGTGAGCGCCAACGCGGTCGACGCCGCCGGGGTGGCGACCACGACGACCAGCAGCTTCAGCACGCTCACCCCGAGCAAGACCGAGAAGGTCCGGGACAACCTGGACAACAACGCGACGTACGGCGTCGGCATGATCATCAGCGTCACCTTCGACAAGCCGGTGGCCAACAAGCAGGCGGCGGAGCAGGCGATCACCGTGGAGGCGACGGACGGCACCACCGTCCGCGGCCACTGGTTCGGGGACAGCCGGCTCGACCTGCGCCCGGAGAACTACTGGAAGACCGGCACCAAGGTGACCGTGCACCGCCGGGTCGCCAACGTCGAGCTCTCCCCCGGTGTCTACGGCGACTCGGACACCGACGAGACCTTCACCATCGGCCGCTCCAAGATCAGCACGGCGGACGCCGCCAGCCACCAGATGACCGTGGTCGAGGACGGCACCGCGCCGCAGACCATCGCCATCACCGCGGGCGCCGACGACAACCCGTCCTGGAACGGCACCATGGTGGTCTTCGAGAAGGACCGGATGGTCCACATGGACTCCAAGACCACCAACATCAAGGGCCCGGGCTACGACGTCTACGAGCCGCACGGCCTGAAGATCACCGACAGCGGCTCCTACGTCCACGGCAACCCCAAGGCCGTCACCTGGGCGGGCAAGGCGAACATCAGCCACGGCTGCATCGGTCTGCCGGACACCGACCAGGGCGAGGACGGCTCGGTGGCCGGCAAGTTCTGGGCCGACTCGATCATCGGTGACGTCGTGATCGTGCAGCACTCGGTCGGCCAGCCCGTCGCCCCCGACAACGGCCTGGGCGGCTGGAACCTGCCCTGGTCCCCGAGCAGTGCGCCGAAGACC
>NZ_JAJJPA010000048.1 GCF_020907985.1 Kitasatospora humi
GGAGACGGCCGCTGACCACGTAACCTCGTGGCGTGCTGCTCTCCGACAAAGACATCCGTGCCGAGATCGACCAGGGTCGGGTCGTCATCGACCCGTTCGACCCCGCCATGGTCCAGCCGTCCAGCATCGACGTGCGGCTGGACCGGTTCTTCCGGGTTTTCGAGAACCACCGCTACCCGCACATCGACCCCTCCCAGGAGCAGCCGGACCTGACCAGGCTGGTCGAGCCGGAGGGGGACGACGCGTTCATCCTGCACCCGGGCGAGTTCGTGCTGGCGTCCACCTACGAGGTGATCACGCTGCCGGACGACGTGGCGTCGCGCCTGGAGGGCAAGTCGAGCCTCGGTCGACTGGGCCTGCTGACCCACTCGACGGCGGGCTTCATCGACCCGGGCTTCAGCGGGCACGTGACGCTGGAGCTGTCGAACGTCGCCACGCTCCCCATCAAGCTCTACCCGGGCATGAAGATCGGGCAGCTCTGCCTGTTCCGGCTCTCCTCGCCCTCCGAGCACCCGTACGGCTCCGAGCGGTACGGCTCGCGCTACCAGGGGCAGCGCGGACCGACGCCGTCCCGCTCGTACCTGAACTTCCACCGCACCAGCGTCTGAGCGCTGAGGAAGGTCGTCAGACCCGCTTGGGGCGGGTCACCGCGACCAGCTCGCTGCCGTCCTCCGAAAGCGTCAACTCGGTCTCCAGTGCGGACAGTTGACCCAGCCGGTGGAGGTGGGTGCCGCCGCAGGCGATCGACGCGGGGCCGGCCGGCAGCTCGCAGTGCCAGTTGCGACGGGCGGTCAGCTCGGGGCCGGGCACCTCGATCCGCACCGGGGCGTCGGCGGCCACCCAGCCGGCCAGCCGCTCGTTGACCGCGGCGGTGATCGCCGGCAGTGCGTCGGCCAGGGCCGGCAGGCCGTCCGCGGCGTCGGTGGTGAAGCCCTTCTTGCGCAGCGACTTGCCGAGCCGGTAGGTGTCGGTGCTGGCCTCGGTGTCCATCACCGAGGAAGCCATCGCCAGGCTGTCGAAGTCGGGGTGGCCGAAGGCGTCGGCACGGCCCGGGTCCTTGCGCCAGCGCTCGGCGAGCGCCTCGTTGAGGGCCAGCGCCAGCAGGTGGCAGCCGGTGTGGGCGGCGCTCAGCGCGGCGCGGCGCTCGGCGTCCACCGCCAGGGCCACCGGGGCGCCCGGGGTGAGCTCGGCGGGCTGCTCCTCGACCACGTGCAGCACCAGCCAGGACCAGGCCTCGTCGCCGCGCCGCACCGGGATGTCGGCGCCCACCAGCAGCTCGTCGGACTCCGGGCCGACGGCGGCGGTCAGGCAGTCGACCACGGCCAGCTCGGTGCCCGCCACGGTCAGCGTGCCGGTGTCGGCGGGCTGGTCGGGCCAGGTGTGGTCGAGCGGGTGGAACGGGGTGTCCGCGGTGACGATCCCGTACCGGCCGTCGCCGAGCTGGTGGACGGCGAGCACGGTGGACTCGCCGTCCACCGCTCCGCCGGGGAAGCTGACACGGGTGGTGGGGAGGGGCATGCGGGGTCTCCGAAGGTCGTGACGGGTCGGCTGGGACGGTCCAGCCTATTCGGCCACGGTTCGACCCGGCGCCGGTGGCTTGCCCGGCCGGCGCGGTCGGCCGGCTCGACCCGGCGCCGGTGGCTTGCCGGCCCCGGCGCCGGGCGGCCGGCTCAACCCAGCGTCGGCAGCTTGATCAGCACGAGCAGCGCCAGCAGCTGAACGGCCGCCGCACCGGCCGCCTTGCCCCAGGGCAGGTCGTGCACCCGGCGCACGAGGGTGGTCAGCAGCACCGCGCAGAGCAGCCAGCTGACCCAGCCGAGCAGCTGCACCACCGGGCTGGCCGAGGGGAGGAAGAGCGCGAGCAGCAGCCGGGGCGCGTCGGTGGTCCAGCCGATCAGCACCGCGAGCCCGACGGTCGACGCGTACGGACCGTCGCCGCCGAACTGGCGGGCCAGCGCATAGGTGACCGAGCCGAGCATCAGGCCGCACAGCGTGAAGCCCAACGCGGCCCCGAACATCGACCAGGCGGCCACCGAGAAGGTCGATCCGACGACGTCGTTGTGGGTGTCGCCGAAGCCGAACACGGCGAGCGCGCCGTAGAGCAGCGAGACGGTGATCGCGGGCAGCCAGGCCTGGTGGTCGCGCATCTGGTCGAAGGTGCGGGCGGGGGCCCGGTAGATGCCGATCAGCAGCTCGCGCCAGGCGAGCCGGGGGCCGCCGATCCGGGGCGCGGTGCGGCCGCCGGCCCGGTAGGTGGTGACGTGGTCCTGGCTGGCGGCCTGGTCCTCGTAGTAGTACGGCTGCCCGGCGCCCCCGTCCTGGCGGGGTTCGTGGCCGGAGTCGTAGTAGTACGGCTGCTCCGCGCCACCGTCGTGCCCCGCACCACCGCCGTACCCCGCACCACCGTCATGCCCGGCAGCACCGTCGTACCGGGCGCCGTCGTAGCGGGTGCGGTCGTCGTACCGCGCCCGGCCGCCGTCGATGGTGCGGTCGTCGGGACGGGCCCCGTACCCGGAGCCGTACGCCCCGTACCCGCCCCGGTCGGGGAGGGTGCTCCCCGCCTGGTCACCGGCGTGCTGCCGGTCGCCGCCCCACCCGCTCTGATATCCGTTCCCTGCCACCCTCCGAAGGTACCCGCAAAGGAGCACCGGGACCGGACGCGCCGAGGGGTTGCAGCAGTGCTGTGACGCACTGCCGCAACCCCTCGAACGGAAAGGCCTGTCGCGAGGCCCGGCGGCGAGCCCCGGCCGGAACACCCGCCCTGAGCGCCCTGCCCGGAGTGCCCTGCCTGGAACGCCCGCCCGGAGCCCTCGCCGGAACACCAGCCGGAAGCCCTGCCCGGAAGACCCGCGGCGAACTACTTCTGCAGCACCGACCCGTGCACGGCCGCCGCGGAGGTCTCGCCGGCGGGGCAGCCGCCGGGGCCGGCGGTGGTGCGCACCGCGCCGACCGCGAGCCGGATGCCGCAGGCGATCCGGATGCCGTTCGGCAGCTCGTTGTCGGCCTCGACCACGGCGCCGTCGCCGATCACCGCGCCGTCCAGCACGGTGCGCTCGCCGATCACCGCGTAGGCGCCCACGATCGAGTCCTTGACCACGGCGTCCGCGTGGACCACCGCACCGGGGAGCACCACGGAGCCCTCGACGATGGCGCCGGCCCCGACCGAGGCGCCCTCGGAGACCACGGTGCCGGAGCTGAGCACGGCGGCCGGGTCCACGGTGGCACCGGGCAGCAGCAGGGCCTCACCGGTGGGGCCGGGCACGGCGGGCGAGTCGACCCGCCCGAGCACCAGGTCGGCCGAGCCGCGCACGAAGGCACCGGGGGTGCCGAGGTCCAGCCAGTAGGAGGTGTCGACCACGCCGCGCACCAGGGCGCCGCTGGCCAGCAGCTCGGGGAAGGTCTCGCGCTCGACGGAGACCACCCGGCCCGCCGGGATGCGGTCGATCACCGAGCGGGTGAAGACGTAGCAGCCGGCGTTGATCTGGTCGGTGACGATCTGCTCGGGGGTCTCCGGCTTCTCCAGGAACTCCAGCACCCGGCCCTGCTCGTCGGTCGGCACCAGGCCGAACGCGCGCGGGTCCTCGACCCGGGTGAGGTGCAGGGTGACGTCGGCGCCGGCGGCCACGTGGCCGTCGCGCAGCGCGGCGATGTCCAGACCGGAGAGGATGTCGCCGTTGAAGATCAGGACCGGCTCGTCGGGGCCGCAGGTCAGGCCCTCGGCGGCGTTGCGGATCGCGCCGCCGGTGCCCAGCGGCTCCTCCTCGGTGAGGTAGACCAGCTCGATGCCGTAGGGGGAACCGTCGGCGAAGTGCTCCTCGAAGACCTCGGCCAGGTAGGAGGTGGCCAGCACCACGCGGGTGACGCCGGCGGCGGCCGCCCGGGCGAGCTGGTGCGCGATGAAGGGCACACCCGCGACGGGGAGCATGGGCTTCGGGGTATGCGTGGTGAGCGGGCGGAGCCGGGTGCCCTGACCACCCACCAGCATGATCGCCTGGGTCATCTGTGCGTTTCTCCCCTTGGTTCCAGTCAGCGATCTGGCCTGTGGAATTGCCAGGACCGTCTTGGGTGCTTGGTGCTCGGTGCTCGGTTTTGCGCCGCTCACCGACTGCTGATCAGTTGACGGACGCTTCGGACGGGACTGCACGGGCGCCTGGTGACGCCCCGAATCGCGGTCCCAAACAGCCTGCCCCGGGCGGATTGGCCCGGGGCAGGCATCATATGTGAGGCGTTGAGCCGCAAGCACATTCGCACTCGGGCCAAACAGCCGTTCTCACGTGGTCATCGGGCTTTCTCATGCACGAGGCCCACGCCGTCCCCGGGCTTTCTCCTGCCCGGGGCCCACGCCGCCCACGGGCTTTCTCCTGCCCGGGCCCACGCCGCCCACGGGCTTTCTCATGCACGAGGCCCACGCCGTCCACCGTCTTTCTCAAGCCCGAGGCCCGCGCAGTCCTCGGGCATTCTCATCCCGGGGCCCGCGCGGGCCTCGTGCATTCTCAGCCCTTGGGCCGACGCCGGTACTCGGGCATTCCCGTGTCCTAGGCCTCGACGGTCTCCGGCTCCTCGACCACCGGCGCGGCCTTGACCGAGTCGAGCAGCAGCTGGGCCACGTCGACCACCTTCAGGTGCTCCTTGGCGGCACCCTCGTTCTTCTTGCCGTTCACCGAGTCGGAGAGCATCACCAGGCAGAACGGGCAGGCGGTGGAGACGATGTCCGGGTTGAGCGACAGCGCCTCGTCGACGCGTTCGGTGTTGATCCGCTTGCCGATCCGCTCCTCCATCCACATCCGGGCACCACCGGCGCCGCAGCAGAAGCCGCGCTCCTTGTGGCGGTGCATCTCCTGCTGGCGCAGACCCGGGACCTTGTCCATGATCTCGCGCGGCGGGCTGTAGACCTTGTTGTGGCGGCCCAGGTAGCAGGGGTCGTGGTAGGTGATCAGGCCCTCGACCGGGTTGACCGGGATCAGCTTGCCCTCGTCGATCAGGTGCTGGAGCAGCTGGGTGTGGTGGATCACCTCGAAGTGGCCGCCGAGCTGCGGGTACTCGTTGGCGATGGTGTTGAAGCAGTGCGGGCAGGTGGCCACGATCCGCTTCTTCGGCGCGTCCTCGAGGGCGGCGTTCAGGGTCTCGACGTTCTGCGCGCCGAGCATCTGGAAGAGGAACTCGTTGCCCAGGCGGCGGGCCGAGTCACCGGTGCAGGACTCCTCCTTGCCCAGGATGGCGAACGTGACGCCGGCGGTGTGCAGCAGCTCCGCGAAGGCCTTGGTGGTCTTCTTGGCCCGGTCCTCCAGGGCGCCTGCGCAGCCGACCCAGTAGAGGTACTCGACCTCGGCGGGGTCGATGTCCTGGCCGATGACCGGCACCTCGATGCCGGTCTCCTTCTTGAGCTCCTTGACCCAGTCCAGGCGCGCCTTGGTGGCCAGGCCCCAGGGGTTGCCCTTGTTCTCCAGGTTCTTGAGCATCGTCCCGGCCTCGGTCGGGAACGAGGACTCGATCATCACCTGGTAGCGGCGCATGTCGACGATGTGGTCGATGTGCTCGATGTCCACCGGGCACTGCTCGACGCAGGCGCCGCAGGTGGTGCAGGACCACAGCACGTCCGGGTCGATGACGCCGTTCTCCTCGGCGGTGCCGATCAGCGGGCGCTCGGCCTCGGCCAGCGCGGCCGCCGGCACGCCGGCCAGCTGCTCGGCGGTGGCCTTCTCGTCGCCCTCGACCGTCTTGCCGCCGCCGGCCAGCAGGTAGGGCGCCTTGGCGTGGGCGTGGTCGCGCAGCGACATGATCAGCAGCTTGGGCGACAGCGGCTTGCCGGTGTTCCAGGCGGGGCACTGGGACTGGCAGCGGCCGCACTCGGTGCAGGTGGAGAAGTCGAGGATGCCCTTCCAGGAGAAGTGCTCGACCTGGGAGACGCCGAAGACGGCGTCCTCGGCCGGGTCCTCGAAGTCGATCGGCTGACCGCCGCTGGTCATCGGCTGCAGCGCGCCGAGCGCCACCTGGCCGTCGGCGTTCCGCTTGAACCAGATGTTCGGGAAGCCCAGGAAGCGGTGCCAGGCGACGCCCATGTCGGTGTTGAGCGAGACCGTGATCATCCAGATGAAGGAGACCGAGATCTTGATTGCCGCGACCAGGAAGACCAGGTTGTGCAGGGTGCCGATGCCGAGCCCGGAGAACGCCTTGACCAGCGGGTACGAGACCACGTACGCGGCCGAGTAGTGGTTGACCCCGGCCTGCGCGCCCTCCAGGCCGCGCAGGGTCAGGATCGCCGCACCGATGATCAGGATGACCCACTCGATGAAGTACGCGAAGCCCATGTTGGAGCCGGCGAAGCGGGACTTGCGGCCCGACCTGTTCGGCAGGCTCAGCTGACGGATCACGGTCAGCACCGCGATGCCGAGGAAGGTCACCAGGCCGATCAGCTCCTGGAACACCAGGTACGGCGTCCAGTCGCCGATGACCGGCACCAGCCACTCGGGGTCGAAGAGCTGACCGATCGCGCCGACCAGGGTGAAGATCAGCGCGTAGAAGCCGATGGCGACGCCCCAGTGGGCGACACCGACGATGCCCCACTTGTTCATCCGGGTGTGCCCGAGGAACTCCCGGATCAGGGTGACGGTCCGGGCGACCGGGTCGTTGATCCGCGACCCCTTCGGCACCGGCTGGCCGAGCCTGACGAACCGGTAGATCTGGGCGATGGCGCGAGCGAACAGCGCCACGCCGACCACGATGGTCGTTAGTGAGATGACGATCGCTGCTAGCTGCATCCGGCTCTCCGTACTCCAGCGGCGGTGAGGGGGTAAGACGGTCAAGTGTACTGGTGGGTAACTTGGCGCCCACCCGGCCGGACCATACCGCCCAATAGCACCTATCCAGAAGACGCTCAAGGTATGGCGGCAGTCACGTAAGGCCATACTCACCCATTGGGGGCAAAATGGAAGGGGCCAGCCCGGGGAGCAGAAAAGTTGAGTCGGGACCGCTCATGGCTGTTGACTCACCAGCGCGCCTCATGCATGCTTGAGTGCGTACAGCTCAACTCTCCGTGGAGGTATGCAGATGGCACGCGCGGTCGGTATCGACCTCGGCACGACGAACTCGGTCGTCAGTGTTCTCGAAGGCGGTGAGCCCACCGTCATCACCAACGCCGAGGGCGCCCGGACCACGCCGTCCGTCGTCGCCTTCGCCAAGAACGGCGAGGTGCTGGTCGGCGAGGTCGCCAAGCGCCAGGCCGTCACCAACGTCGACCGGACCATCCGCTCGGTCAAGCGCCACATGGGCACCGGGTGGAAGACCAGCATCGACGGCAAGGACTTCAACCCGCAGCAGATCAGCGCCTTCATCCTGCAGAAGCTGAAGCGGGACGCCGAGGCCTACCTGGGCGAGACCGTCACCGACGCGGTCATCACCGTCCCGGCCTACTTCAACGACTCCGAGCGCCAGGCCACCAAGGAGGCCGGTGAGATCGCGGGTCTGAACGTCCTGCGCATCGTCAACGAGCCGACCGCCGCCGCCCTGGCCTACGGCCTGGACAAGGACGACCAGACCATCCTGGTCTTCGACCTCGGTGGCGGCACCTTCGACGTGTCGCTGCTGGAGATCGGCGACGGCGTGGTCGAGGTCAAGGCCACCAACGGTGACAACCACCTCGGTGGTGACGACTGGGACCAGCGGATCGTCGACCACCTGGTGAAGACCTTCCAGGCCGGTCACGGTGTGGACCTCTCCAAGGACAAGATGGCGCTGCAGCGCCTGCGCGAGGCGGCCGAGAAGGCCAAGATCGAGCTCTCCTCGTCCTCCGAGACCTCCATCAACCTGCCCTACATCACGGCCTCCGCCGAGGGCCCGCTGCACCTGGACGAGAAGCTCACCCGGGCCCAGTTCCAGCAGCTGACCTCGGACCTGCTGGAGCGCTGCAAGGTGCCGTTCCACAACGTCATCAAGGACGCCGGCATCCAGCTGTCCGAGATCGACCACGTGGTCCTGGTCGGTGGCTCGACCCGCATGCCCGCCGTCTCCGAGCTGGTCAAGGAGCTGACCGGCGGCAAGGAGGCCAACAAGGGCGTCAACCCGGACGAGGTCGTGGCCATCGGTGCCGCGCTGCAGGCCGGTGTGCTGAAGGGCGAGGTCAAGGACGTCCTGCTGCTCGACGTCACCCCGCTGTCCCTGGGCATCGAGACCAAGGGCGGCATCATGACCAAGCTGATCGAGCGCAACACCACGATCCCGACCAAGCGCTCGGAGATCTTCACCACCGCCGAGGACAACCAGCCCTCCGTGCAGATCCAGGTCTACCAGGGCGAGCGCGAGATCGCGGCGTACAACAAGAAGCTCGGCATGTTCGAGCTGACCGGCCTGCCGCCGGCGCCGCGCGGCCTGCCGCAGATCGAGGTCACCTTCGACATCGACGCCAACGGGATCATGCACGTCGGTGCCAAGGACCTCGGCACCGGCAAGGAGCAGCGGATGACCGTCACCGGCGGTTCCTCGCTGCCCAAGGAGGACATCGAGCGGATGACCCGCGAGGCCGAGCAGTACGCGGAGGAGGACCACAAGCGCCGCGAGGCCGTGGAGACCCGCAACCAGGCCGAGCAGCTGGTGTACTCCACCGAGAAGTTCATCGCCGACAACGCCGACAAGCTGCCCGCCGAGGTCAAGACCGAGGTCGAGACCGCGGTCGGCGAGCTCAAGGAGGCCCTGAAGGGCGAGGACGCCGCGAAGATCCGCGAGGCCTCGGAGAAGGTCTCCACCACGGCCCAGAAGCTCGGCCAGGCCCTCTACGCCGACGCCCAGGCCGCCGGTGCCGCCGGTGCCGGTGCCGAGGCCAACCAGGGCGGCGCCGACGAGGACGTCGTCGACGCCGAGATCATCGACGACGAGAAGCCCAAGGGTGGTGCGGCATGACGGAGAAGCCGCAGGGCGTGGAGCCCGGCGACGACTCCAACGCCGACGAGGCGGTCCTGAAGGCCGCTGAGGAGGCCGTCAAGGCCGCCGCCGCCGAGGCCGGATCCGACGAGCTCGCCGCCGCCAAGCGCGAGGCGGCGGAGCGCACCGCCGACCTGCAGCGCCTGCAGGCCGAGTACCAGAACTACCGCAAGCGGGTCGAGCGCGACCGGCTGACGGTCCGCGAGATCGCGGTCTCCAACATCCTGGAGTCCCTGATCCCGGTGCTGGACGACATCGGCCGGGCCCGTGAGCACGGCGAGGTGACCGGCGGCTTCAAGTCGGTCGCGGAGTCGCTGGAGACCGTGGTGGCCAAGCTCGGTCTGCAGCAGTTCGGCAAGGAGGGCGAGCCCTTCGACCCGAACCTGCACGAGGCCCTGATGCACAGCTACTCCTCGGAGGTCACCGAGGACACCTGCGTGCAGGTGCTGCAGCCGGGTTACCGGATCGGTGAGCGGATCATCCGCCCCGCGATGGTGGCGGTGGCCGAGCCGCAGCCGGGCACCCAGTCCACGGCCGGCCCGGACGCTGACGGCCCGGCGGGCCCCGAGGCTGACGGTGCTGCCGAGAACTGACACGCTGTGCGCTGCGGGGTCGCGCGTCACCACGGGTGACGCGTGGCTCCGCAGCGCCGTATCGCCCCCGGGAGGTGGTTGGGAGTCATGAGCACGAAGGACTACGTGGAGAAGGACTACTACAAGGTCCTCGGCGTGCCCAAGGACGCCACCACCGCCGAGATCAAGAAGACCTACCGCAAGCTCGCCCGGGAGTACCACCCGGACGCCAACAAGGGCGACACCAAGGCCGAGGAGAAGTTCAAGGACATCTCCGAGGCGTACGACGTCCTCTCCGACGAGAAGCGGCGCAAGGAGTACGACGACGCCCGCAGCCTGTTCGGCGCCGGGGGCATGCGCGGCCCCGGCGGCAACGGCTACGGCTTCGACTTCGGCGACCTGTTCAACGGCGGCCAGGGCACCGCCGGCGGCGGGATCGGCGACGTCTTCGGCGGGCTGTTCAACCGCACCCGCCAGGCCCAGCCGCGCCGCGGCCAGGACGTCGAGACCGAGGTGACCCTCAGCTTCGACGAGGCCGTGGACGGCGCCACCGTGCCGCTGCGGATGACCAGCCAGGCCGCCTGCCGCAGCTGCTCCGGCACCGGAGCCAAGTCCGGCACCACCCCGCGGGTCTGCCCGACCTGCGTCGGGGCCGGCACGGTCAGCCGGGGCCAGGGTGCCTTCGCGCTCTCCGAGCCGTGCCGGGACTGCAAGGGCCGCGGCATGATCGTCGACGACCCGTGCCCCGACTGCCACGGCAGCGGCCGGGCCAGCTCGGCCCGCACCATGCAGGTGCGGATCCCGGCCGGCGTCCAGGACGCCCAGCGGATCCGCCTCAAGGGCAAGGGCGCCCAGGGCGAGCGCGGCGGTCAGCCCGGCGACCTGTACGTCACTGTCCACGTCAACCCGCACCCGGTATTCGGGCGCAAGGGTGACAACCTCACCGTCACCGTGCCCGTCTCCTTCCCCGAAGCGGCTCTCGGTGGCACCATCGACGTCCCCACCCTCAACGGCCCCGCCGTGAAGCTGCGGTTGCCGGCCGGAAGCGCCAACGGCCTCACCCTGCGGGCCCGCGGCAAGGGCGCCACCCGCAAGGACGGCACCCGCGGCGACCTGCTGGTCACCGTTGAAGTGACGGTTCCGCAGGAGGTCTCCGGCGAGGCCCTGAACGCACTGGAGCAGTACCGAGACGCCACGGCATCCGAGGACCCGCGAGCCGCTCTGTTCAAGGCGGCGGAGGGAGCGTGACCCGACATGAACCCGCATGACTCCGGCAACGGACCCGGCATCGGCGCCGGCATCGGCGAGGGCCTGCCCGGCGGGGCCGCCCCCCGCCGCCGGCGCGCCGCGGCGGCCGGCCCGAGCTACGCCCTCACCGAGGAGACCCCGGTCTACGTGATCTCGGTGGCGGCCGAGCTGTCCGGCCTGCACCCGCAGACCCTGCGGCAGTACGACCGGCTCGGCCTGGTCTGCCCGGACCGCACCGGCGGCGGCGGCCGGCGCTACTCCGCCCGGGACATCCAGCAGCTGCGCGAGGTGCAGCGGCTCTCCCAGGACGAGGGCATCAACCTGGCCGGGATCAAGCGGATCATCGAGCTGGAGAACCAGGTCGCCGCGCTGCAGTCCCGGGTCGCCGAGCTCGCCGCAGCCGTGGAGGGCGCGGGCGCGGCCCTCCAGGCGAGGGAGGCGGCGGTGCACGCGTCGTACCGCCGTGACCTGGTGCCCTACCAGCCGGCGACGCAGTCGGCCGCGCTGGTGGTGTGGCGGCCGCGGCGGTAGCGGCCCGAGGGTCTTTTCTGGGAACGGTTGGCACCCCATCAGTCAGCGGGGTGTCAACCGTTCCCGTGCTTGCGTAGAGTGCAGCCCAACTGTGGCGGCAAGCCGTGTCGGTGACCGGGATTTCACGGGAGGGGGAGCCAGGGGATGGGTTCCACAGGCGGGGCAGAAGGCGAGAGGGAGCAGGTCGAGTTCGTTTCCGCGGAGGCGAAGGCCCTGTACCTCCAGGTCATCGCGGCGGGCGGGACCGTGGAGGTGGAGGGCGAAGACCTCAGTGCCCCGTGCAAGGAACTGACGGAACTCGGTCTGCTGGTCCTGAGTCAGGGAAAGCCGGCGACCGTCACCGCGACCGATCCCAATCGCCTTGCGGCCCGGTTGAGTTCATCCTGGCAGAAGCAAGCGCTTTCGCTGCTCTCGCAGGCCGTGGCCGTCCCGACCGCGATGCAGGACCTGAACCACGCCTTCCAGGCGCTCGACCGGCACGTTCAAGAGGGTGGGCCGGTCGAGCACATACACGGCCTCGTGGAGATCAACCAGCGGGTCGGAGTACTGCTCGACAGCGCGGAGTTCGAGTTGCTGACGGCGCAGCCCGGCGGCAGCCGCAGGCAGTCGCTGCTCCTCCTGAAGGGTGCCCTGGAGGGCGACCTCTCGCTGGTCCGCCGCGGGGTGGCGCGACGCGTGCTCTACCACCCGAGCGCCCGGTACTCGGCACCCACCCGGCAGTACGTCGAAGCCATAACGGACGCGGGCGCCGAGGTCCGCACCTTGGAGGAGCCTTTCACCCGCCTCTTCGTGATAGACCGCCGCGTGGCCGTCATCCCGTTCCCGGGGAACACCGAGAAGGCCGCGTTCATCAGCGATCCGGCGATCGTCGCCTACCTGCACACGTCGTTCGAGCAGATGTGGGAGCGGTCCATCCCGTTCGTCGGCGCCACCGAGGTGCCGCAAGAGGTCATCTCCCGCCTGCGGGTCAACATCCTGCGCATGATGACGCAGGGCGTCGGTCACCGGGTCATCGCCAGAAACCTCGGCATCAGCGAACGGACGCTCGCCCGCCACATCGCCGAGTTCCGCGAGGAGTACGACTCGGAGACCCTCTTCCAACTCGGTTGGCGGATGGCCCTCAATTCCCCCGCCCTGGCCTACGAGGACGGCGACCCGGCGACGGGCGACGAGCAGTAGCCCCGTCCGGGCCGGGGCGTCCTCGTCGATCCCCGCGAGGGCTCGGCGGAACCGCTCAGTTCCACTGGAAGTCAGACGGCTTGACCGAAGCGGTGCTCACCGCGGTCGCCCGGGTGCCGTTCCACTGGAAGTCGGCAGGAGCCGCCAGGGCGGTCCCGGCCGGGGCGGACCGGTGGCCGGCCGACGCGGCCTGCGTCACCGCACCCGTGGAGCTCTTGCCCCATATGTAGTCGGTCGGGGACGCAGTGGCCGTGCCTGCCGGCTGAGTCGACAGCGCGAGCGCCGACACCGCCAGACCTGCGCCGACCATGGCTCCGAGCACAAACACACGAACCGCAAATCGGGGCCGACGCATGCTGTCCTCCTTGTCATGAACCTGCTATATCCTTAGCAGCGCACACCCGCTCATACGCAGGGGAACGCGAACAAGCGTTTATCAAAGCCATATTCCGGCGGCCGGGCAAGCCCAGGCATCAAGTAGTCGGTGGCATCGTGCTGCCAGGCAGGAATATGACACCTCCTCGGCCCCCAGATCATGCAGATGCACGTGCATCGGTGTCATCCGAATGCCAGTCAGCGAGATGACACACCACCGTTGTGGACTCCGTGCGCGGTCAGCAGTGACGATCAATGAGCAGACGGGCCCCGTGCTGCCAGGCCCGAAGCGGTTTCCGTGACCGCGCCCCCGTCGCGCCACGTGCTTGACCTGCGCTGTCACCACACAGCACAGGACCTCCAACGTCCCCGGAGCCATCGCCATGACTGAGCCCTACATGCGCCAGCACGCAGCCCAGGCCACCGAAGGCCGCCGGGCCCGTGTCTTCCTCGCCGCCCCGCTGATGCGGCTGACCGGACCGGCCGACAGCGTCGTGACGCTGGCCAGCCGGACCCGCCTGACCGCGCTGCGCAGCTCGCTGCTGCACAGCGGCGCCGCGGTCTTCAGCGCGCACCACAGCGACGCGTGGACGATCGAGGGGCGCGCCCCGGAGCCGCGGGTGCCCTCCGACTTCCGGGCCATGCAGAGCGCGGACCTGATCTTCGCGTACGTCGGCTCGCCGCTCTCCGCCGGCGTCTCGCTGGAGCTCGGCTGGGGCTCCGCCCTGCGCAAGCCGATCGTGCTCCTGGTGGACGAGGCGATCACCCACAACCCGCTGATCGCCACCATCGAGCAGGTCGCCCCGGTGCTGCCGCTGGTCTTCGACGACACCTGGTCACAGGAGAGCCTGCGCCACATCGTCGAGACCGCACTGGACTGGGCCGGCATGGCGCTCTCGCTGCAGGACGGCTTCTGGACCGCTCCGGGCCAGCAGTTCAGTCCTGCCTCCAGCCTTCGCAACCCGTACGGCAGCTGGCCGAGCACCGGCGCGGTGACCGGCTGAGCACCGCCCGACCCCACTGAGCGGTCCGGCCTCACGGGTCGGGCTGCTCGCCGCGGACCTGCCAGCCCAGCTGGAAGAGCGACTCGGCGTCGTACTCCTCCCGCAGACGGGCGATCTGCGCGGCCACCGTCCGCTCGCTCAACCTGAGCCGCTTGGCGATCGCGCGCTGCGTCAGCCCCTGGGCGAGCAGGGGAACCAGCGGATCGGGCTTCGACGACCGGTTCCATCGCACCCGCTCGGCCCGCGCCCAGTCCCGCTCGAACCGGTCCACCACCAGGGCGACCAGCACCGGATCCTCGATGAACGACGCCACCGTGTTGTCCCGGTAGCCACTGACCACGGCCACGCGCCGGTCGAAGACCAGCGCTCGGTGGAACGGCTCGTCGAGGATCCGCACCCGCCAGCCCAGCGCGGTGACATGAGCCGCGTAGTCCACCGTGGCCGGGTCGGTGCGCGCCCCCGGCTGGTAGATGATCCGCATGCCCACGCCGCGGTTCCGCCACTGGGTGGCCGAGGCCTTGGCGAGTCGCAGGGTGGCGGCCGCTCGTCCGCCTCCCGGCTGCATGCCGAGGATTTCCTGCTCGCAGTCCATCGCCAGGTTCTCCAGACGCTGCTGGATCTCCGTCAGCACGGAAAGATTGGTGATCAGGCCGACGTCCAGGGGACGTGGCGTCCGCTCGTAGGCGACAGCGAGGTCGTCCAGCACCGCGACCGGTTGCTCGGCCCGCAGCAGCAACTCGATGCCCGTGCTGCGGTACTCCGCTTGCAGCAGACCGGCAGCTCGCCGCGGATCGACCAGTCCCCAGTGCCCGTCGGGCAGTTCCACCACCAACCCCGCCGCCCGTAACCGCTCGAGCGCCCCCGCGTCCCCCTCCGGCACGTCGGCCGGGCGGAACACCCCGCCGTTCGCCAGCAGCGCCAGGTACAGCGCCCGCGCCAGCGCATCCGGCAGCACCGGCACCCGGACGGTCAAGCCGTCCACGCCGTCCACCGTCACCCCCTACTCCCCGCGCCCGTCCCCGTTCGCGGCGCGCATCAGCCAACCCAGTTGGAACAGCGTCTCGGCGTCGTAGAGTTCCCGCAGGCGGGAGATGTGGCCGGCGACGGTGCGGTCGCTGAGACCGAGGCGGGCGGCGATCATGCGCTGGGTGAGGCCCTGGGCGAGCAGGCGGCCGACCTGGAGGTGGACCGGCTGGCCGACCGGCTCGGGGGTGGTGGCGGTGTTCCACTGGCCGGGTTCGGCGCGGGCCCAGTCACGTTCGAACATGCCGCTCAGGAAGGCGACCACCGCCGGGTCCTCGACGAAGGCCGCGCTGGCGTAGTCGGGGCCGGACGGGATCACCACGGTGGACCGGTCGAAGATCATCATCCGCTTGAAGGACTCGCCCAACACCCGGCAGCGCACGCCGAGTTCGGTGGCGGCCAGGACGAAGGCCGCGGTCGGGGCGTGGGCCCGGGCGCCCGGTTCGAAGAGGGCGCGGATGCTGCCGCCGCGCTCCAGCAGCGAACGGCAGCCGGCGACGGCGTTGTCCAGCAGCTGCGGGCTCAACGCGCCGCCGGGCTGGGCGGAGAGCAGCTCACCGGCGGTACCGTCGCGCAGCCGGTCGATCCGGGCCCGGACCTCCGCGTGGCCGTGCACGTGCTGCACCTCACCGGAACGGTCGACCTTGCGCGGGGTCCGGTCGTAGGCCCGGGTGAGGTCCTCCAGCAGCGCGGGCATCTCCTGGGCCCGCACCAGCAGCCGGGTGCCGGCCGCGCGCAGCTCCTCGCTGAGCCGGCCGCCCACCGAGCGGGGATTGACCACCGTGTAGGCGCCGGCTATCGGGTCGGCCTTCAGCAGGCCGAGCTCCAGCAGTTCGGCCACCGTCGGCCGGTCGGCCACCGGGACGGCGGCCATCGGCAGTTGGCCGCCGTCGCCGAGGATCGCCAGGTAGAGCAGCCGGGCGGCCTCACCGGGAAGCCGGTGGCCTCCCACCAGGCCGTCGAGTGCGGTGGCCGCGCCCGGGGACGGCTCGGCCGGCTGCGGACGGGCGGCGGCTGACGGGCTGTCGGGCACATCGGACTCTTCAGGCATGTCGGCCACCCGTTCCCCCTGCGCGCCGGACCGGCAGCGGTCGAACGACCGCCTCGGGCGCATCATCTCATCAGGAACGGACACGTGCGCCGCAGACGCCACCGGCAGGACGGAGGAGGTCCGGTTGCCCGCCCCCCGAGCGGGCAACCGACGTCGACTCCGTGGGCGGATCCGGCCCGGAGTCAGGGACTCCCGGTCTCCTGTCTCCGGGCGGATCCACTTCACTGACGCCAAATCCGAGGTGCTTCCAGCGAGGCGGAGCAGCAACGCCTCGCTGGTACCGGGTGCGGCCGCCATCACCACAAATAGCGACCGCCCGGCGTCCCCCGGCCCCTCGCACAGATACCTCTGCCCCTGTGTGAGAACGGTGGACGAGTCACCACCAGCGGGTTGCGGTTACCCGGGCGGCTTGGCGTGTATCCCAAGCCTCACAAAGCATGGACCCGGGAACAAGGGCGTTCCTCCTGCAGGTTCCCGCAACTGCACAAACGTGCAAAATGACCCGGCGCACCAGTCATCCCCGCGCGGCTGAGCTGGGCGCATGAGAGAACGTTCGGTCTTGCTGGACGCGCCGGGCACCCCCGCGGCGCCGCCGGACGGGCGCTGCGGTTTTCGCGCCCGGGAGCAGCCTGCGCGACGCCCTCGGGCGAGCCCCCGCTGCGCCCGTCCGTCCACCGGGAAAGCCCTGCGGGACCGTCAGTGGATCGCCACCCGGCCGTCCGCCTGCCGCACCACGCGGTCCAGCGCCTCGGCGGCCTTGACCCGGACGAACGGGGAGAGCCGGGTCGCGACCAGCGCCCGGTGGCCGAGGGAGAGCTCGTCGGCCCAGACCTCGGAGCCCAGCTCCACCAGCCGGGCCAGCTCCGGAACGCCGTCCGAGACGGCCGCGAACACCCCGTCATCGACCAGGTAGAGCACCACCCGGTCGCCGGCCTCGGCGAGCGAGACGGCCTCCCTCAGGAAGCTGCCCGCCTCCGGCTTGCCCCACACCGCCTGACTCTCCACCAGCACGTGCGAACGCCCGGCCATCTCCCGCTCCTCCCCCGTGGACCGTCCGGGGAGGGGCGGCGCTACCGGTCGGCGGCCCGATTCCCCTCGCCGGACGGTTTCCTGACTGTTGATCAGCTAGGCGAACAGGCTGCCCCAGGACCCGCGGCACGACAAGGTGCCGGCCGGTGCGGGTTTCCGCAGCTGCGTGTTCCTGCAGCCGCCCGGCTGCGCGCGACCGGGCCGCGGGTCAGCAGCCGCCCGGCTGCGCGCGACCGGGCCGCGGGTCAGCAGCCGCCGGCGCTCCGCTCCCCCTCGCCGCGCATCAGCCAGCCGAGCTGGAACAGCGTCTCCGCCTCGTACTCCTGGCGCAGCCGGGCGATGTGCCCCGCCACGGTGCGCTCGCTCAGGCCGATCCGGTTGGCGATGGCGCGCCGACTCAGGCCGCAGGCCAGCAGCCGGGCGATCCGGTCGGCCACCGCGCCGGCGTCGGGCACGGGGTTCGCCGAGCCCCAGGCCACCCGCTCGGCGCGCTGCCAGTCACGCTCGAACATCTCGACCAGCACCTCGACCGCGGTGGGGTCGCAGACGAACGCGGCGCTGCCCATGTCGGCGGAGGCCGGGATCAGCGCGACCTTGCGGTCGAAGATCAGCATCCGCTGGAAGTCCTCGTCCAGCACCCGGATCCGGGCGCCGTACGGGGTGACGGCGGCCGCGTAGGCGGTGGTCGCCGGGTCGGTGCGGGCCACCGGTTGGTAGAGGGTGCGCATCGAGCCGCCGCCGCGCAGGAACGGCACGTCCTGGGCCATCGCCCAGGCCAGGTGGTCGGCCGGGCGGTCGCCGCCGGGCTGGGCGGTGAGGATCTCGCTCTCGGTGTCGGCCACCAGCTGGGCGATCCGGTGGCGGATGCTGTCCCGGTCGGTGACGGTGTCCACGGTGCCGGAGCGCAGCCCGTAGCTGCGGGGAGCCGCCTCGTAGGCCTGGGTCAGCTCGTCGAGCAGGGCCGGCACCTCGTCGGCCTGGCGGAGCAGTTCGGCGGCCCGGGCGCGCAGCGCGCCGCCGGCCCGGCCGAGGAAGGCGCGCGGGCTGACCGCCGAGTAGAAGGTGCCGCCCGGCAGGCCGCGGACCAGGCCGAGGGCCAGCAGCTGGTTGAGCGCCGCGGTGTCCCCGGGTCGGACCTCCTCGGACTTCACCCAGCCGCCGTCGGCCACCACGGCCAGGTAGAAGGCGCGGGCCGCCGGGTCCGGATCGAGGTCCAGGACGCCGGGCTCGTCGCGGTGCCCCACCGGCTCGGCCGGCTCCGCCATCGCACTCCACCCCCGACTTGACTGTCCTCCGCCATCCTGCCAGCCGGCAGGGTCGGGCGCGAGAGCGGGTGCCCGTTCGGGCGTTCGGTCGGCCCCGCGAATGCAGATCATCACACGTCCCGTCAGCCGGACCGCGGCCGAGGGGTGGTTCGCCCCGCGAGGTGGCACGACGTCACGCCGCGGCCCGCAGCAGCCGTCCGCCCAGCAGCGCGCTCGCCGTCCGGGCGCCGGCCACCGCCCAGGCCGCCAGCAGCAGGCCGTAGAGCGCCACCGCCAGCCAGCCGAAGCCGGCGACCCCGGTGTGCCGGGCCAGCGACGCCGTGCCGGTGACGCAGGTGCCGACCGGGAAGGTGAAGGCCCACCAGGTCATGCCGAACGGCATCCGCCGGCGCAGCAGCGCCCGGAGGTTGGCGGCCGCCGCCAGCGCCAGCCAGAGCAGCGCGAAGCCGGTCATCGCCACCCCGTAGAGCACCGCGAAACCGAACGCGGGGGCGGCCAGCGCGGGCGCCACCGCATGGGCCGCGTCCGCCAGGTTGCCGACCGCGGTGCTGGACTGCCCGAGCGGGCCGAGCACCAGGAAGAGCGACGGGGTGAGCAGCACGCTGGGCAGCTCGCCGTACACCAGGCCGGCGAAGACCACCGGCAGCAGCACCAGGGTGGCCAGCAGACTGGCGCCGAACAAGCCGTAGCAGGAGTAGAACAGCCACGGGCGCAGGTCGGCCGGCAGGTGCGGCAGCAGCGCCGGGCCGAGCGCCGCGGCGACCATCGGGGCGACCACCGGCAGCAGCCAGGTGGGGTTGGCGGCCGGCGCGGAGATCCGGTGCCGGGTGACCATCAGGTACGGGATGCCGGCGGCCACCAGGACGGCGTAGAGCGTCCCGGTGCTCCACAGCAGCAGGTCCAGGGCGACCGCCGTACCGGTGCCGATCAGCGGCGCGCCGACCGTCAGGGTGCCGAAGCCGACGGCCAGCAGGGCCATCGGCGGGCAGCCGTAGAAGACGGCGGTGGCGGGGTCGTCCAGCAGCTGCTCCCGGGCCGCCGCGCGGTGCCTGGTCAGGTGCACCAGCCGGGCCGCGACCAGCACCGCCAGCATGACCAGCGACAGCGCCCAGACCGCCTGCGCGTAGGCCTGCTGGCCGGGCACCCGGTGGGGCAGCGCGACGGCGGCGTTGGCGGTGATCGCGGTGCCCATCACGGCGGCGTACCAGTTCGGCCCCAGCTGGGCGAGGTCGAGCGGTCCGCGCGGGACGGCGGGGGCGGGTCGGGCGAGCAGGGTGGTCATGGCTCCAGCCTCGGCTCGACCGGCCCCCGCCGGTAGCCGCCGCGGACCTATGGGGACATAACCTGGGTCTATGGCCCTCTCCCCGCTGGTCCCCGAACTCGGCGCGCTGGAACTGCTGCTCGAAGTGGCCCGGAAGGGCAGCGTCGGGCAGGCGGCGGCGGCCGTGGGGATCAGCCAGCCCGCCGCCAGCTCGCGGATCAAGGGCATGGAGCGGCAGCTCGGCCTGCCGCTCCTGGAGCGCTCGCCGCGCGGCTCGCGGCCCACCCCGGCCGGCCGGCTGGTCGTCGAGTGGGCCCGCCAGGTGGTGGAGGCCGCCCAGGCGCTGGACGCCGGGATCGCCGCGCTGCGCGAGGACCGGGACGCCCGGCTGCGGGTGGTGGCCTCGCTGACCGTGGCCGAGTACCTGATGCCGGGCTGGCTGCTGGCGCTGCGCGGGGCCCGCCCGGGCACCGCGGTGACGCTGCGCACCGCCAACTCCCAGGCGGTGGCCGGCCAGGTGCTGGCCGGCGAGGCGGACCTGGGCTTCGTGGAGGGCGGCCGCACTCCGCCGGGACTGGCGGGGGTGGCGGTGGCGGCGGACCGGCTGGCCGTGGTGGTGGCGCCCGGGCACCCCTGGGCCAGGCGCCGCACTCCGGTGACCCGCGCCGAGCTGGCCGGCACCCCGCTGGTGCTGCGCGAGCCGGGGTCGGGCACCCGGGAGGTGCTGGACCGGGCGCTCGGCTCGCCGGCCGAACCGCTGCTGGAGCTGGCGTCCACCACCGCGCTGAAGGCGGCCGCGCTGGCCGGCGCCGGACCGGTCTGCCTGAGCGAGCTGGCGGTGGCCGACGAGCTGGCGACGCGGCGGCTGGTGGAGGTGCCGGTGGCCGACCTGGATCTGCGGCGGCCGCTGCGCGCGGTCTGGCCGGCCGGGCAGCGGCCGAGCGGCCCGGCCCGCGACCTGCTGGCACTCACCGGATCGGTGCCCGTCCACGGCCGAGCCGAGCCGGCGATGACCGGACCCATCGACCGGATCCCGATCTCCCCGCCTACTTGAGGCAGCAAAGCTGAGCGCGCTAGACTCAACTTGTCTTAGCAGCGAGCAAGCACCTGGAGGAGCACCCCACCGTGGCCATGGACGCGAGCAAGTTCACCACCAAGACGCAGGACGCCCTGTCCGTCGCCATCCGGCAGGCCGGCAGTGCCGGCAATCCGGACGTCAGGCCGGTGCACATCCTGCTCGCCCTGCTGGAGCAGCCCGAGGGCCTGGCCCGGCCGCTGCTGGAGGCGGTCGGCGCGGACGTCCCGCAGCTGATCGGCGCCGCCCGGCAGCAGTTCAAGGCGCTGCCCAGTGCGCAGGGTTCCACCGTCTCCGCCCCGCAGCTGGGCCGGGACACCCTGGCCGTGCTGGAGGACGCCGGGCGCCGGGCCGAGAAGCTCGACGACGCCTACGTCTCCACCGAGCACCTGCTGGTCGGCCTGGCCGCCGAGGGCGGGCCGGTCGCCGAGTTGCTGACCCGCCAGGGCGCCACCCCGGCCGCACTGCTCGACAAGTTCACCGAGGTCCGCGGCTCCGGCCGGGTCACCTCGCCCGACCCGGAGGGCACCTACAAGGCGCTGGAGAAGTACGGCACCGACCTCACCCAGTCCGCCCGCGACGGCAAGCTCGACCCGGTGATCGGCCGCGACCAGGAGATCCGCCGGGTGGTCCAGGTGCTCTCCCGGCGCACCAAGAACAACCCGGTGCTGATCGGCGAACCCGGTGTCGGCAAGACCGCCGTGGTCGAGGGGCTGGCGCAGCGGATCGTCGCCGGTGACGTCCCCGAGTCGCTGCGCGGCAAGCGGCTGGTCGCGCTCGACCTGAGCGCGATGGTGGCCGGCGCCAAGTACCGCGGTGAGTTCGAGGAGCGACTGAAGGCCGTCCTGAACGACATCAAGCAGAGCGACGGCCAGGTCATCACCTTCATCGACGAGCTGCACACCATGGTCGGTGCGGGCGCCGGCGGCGACTCCTCGATGGACGCCGGCAACATGCTTAAGCCGATGCTGGCCCGCGGCGAGCTGCGGATGGTCGGCGCCACCACGCTGGACGAGTACCGCGAGCGGATCGAGAAGGACCCGGCGCTGGAGCGCCGCTTCCAGCAGGTGCTGGTCGGCGAGCCCAGCGTGGCGGACACCATCGCGATCCTGCGCGGCCTCAAGGGCCGCTACGAGGCGCACCACAAGGTGCAGATCGCGGACGCCGCGCTGGTCGCCGCCGCCTCGCTGTCGGACCGCTACATCACCTCGCGGTTCCTGCCCGACAAGGCGATCGACCTGATCGACGAGGCCGCCTCCCGGCTCCGGATGGAGATCGACTCGTCTCCGGTGGAGATCGACGAACTCCAGCGCGCCGTCGACCGGTTGCGCATGGAGGAGCTGGCCCTGGAGAAGGAGTCCGACGCCGCCTCGGTCGAGCGGCTGGACCGGCTGCGCCGCGATCTTGCCGACAAGCAGGAGCAGTTGAGCGGCCTGACGGCCCGCTGGGAGCAGGAGAAGAAGAGCCTCAACCGGGTCGGCGAACTCAAGGAGCGCCTCGACGGGCTGCACGGCGCCCTCGAACGCGCCCAGCGGGACGGCGACTTCGAGCAGGCCTCCAAGCTGATGTACGCCGAGATCCCGGCCGCCGAGCAGGAGTTGGCGGTTGCCCAGGAGAAGGCGCAGGACGAGGAGGCCAGTGCCTCGATGGTCAAGGAGGAGGTCGGCCCGGACGACGTGGCCGACGTGGTGTCCTCCTGGACCGGCATCCCGGCCGGCCGGCTGCTGGAGGGTGAGAGCGCCAAGCTGCTGCGCATGGAGGAGGAGCTGGGGCGTCGGCTGATCGGCCAGCAGACCGCCGTGCGGGCCGTCTCGGACGCGGTGCGCCGCACCCGTTCCGGCATCGCCGACCCGGACCGCCCGACCGGTTCGTTCCTCTTCCTCGGCCCGACCGGCGTCGGCAAGACCGAACTGGCCAAGGCGCTCGCCGACTTCCTCTTCGACGACGAGCGCGCCATGGTCCGGATCGACATGAGCGAGTACGGCGAGAAGCACTCGGTCTCCCGTCTGGTCGGCGCCCCGCCCGGGTACGTCGGCTACGAGGAGGGCGGCCAGCTCACCGAGGCGGTCCGCCGCCGCCCGTACAGCGTGGTGCTGCTCGACGAGGTGGAGAAGGCCCACCCGGAGGTCTTCGACGTGCTGCTCCAGGTGCTCGACGACGGGCGCCTGACCGACGGGCAGGGGCGCACGGTGGACTTCCGCAACACCATCCTGATCCTCACCTCCAACCTGGGCAGCCAGTACCTGGTGGACCCGACGGTGCCGGACACCGCCAAGAAGGAGCTGGTGCTCGACGCGGTGCGCGGCAACTTCAAGCCGGAGTTCCTCAACCGGCTGGACGACATCGTGGTCTTCGACGCGCTGGGCACCGCGGAGCTGAGCCGGATCGTCGACCTGCAGGTGGCCAAGCTCGCCGAACGGCTGCACGACCGCCGGCTCACCCTGCACGTCACCGACGCCGCCCGCGACTGGCTGTCGCTCACCGGCTACGACCCGGCGTACGGCGCCCGGCCGCTGCGCCGCCTGGTGCAGTCCGCGATCGGCGACCAGCTGGCCCGGGCGATCCTGGCCGGGGAGGTCCGCGACGGCGACACCGTGGTGGTCGAGCGGGACGAGACCGGCGACCGGTTGACGGTGCGGGCCGAGCGCTGAGCGACCGGTTGACGCGGCGGGCCGAGTCGGCCTGCGCGGCCGGTTGACGGGGCGGGCCGGGCGCGTGCGCGGCCGGTCCCGGACCGCTCCGTCGACCCGGTGATCCGATCCCGCGGTTCCGATCTTGAGCCGGGGCCCTGAGCTCCTGTGCCCGGGGCCCCGGATGAGGCAGGATGGGAGGCAGTTGGAAGGGCGGCCCCGAACACCACCAGCCACCCTTGTGCACTGTTGAAGGGACCCCCTGTGAGCATTGACCCGTCGTCGATCCCGTCCTTCGGCGCTCCCCAGCCGCCCGCGGGCGGTGGCGGCCGCCCGGCCGGCCCGCCGCCGATCGTGGTCCCGGACCAGAACCTGGTGAAGCAGCTGCTGGACCAGATGCAGCTCAAGCACGTGGTGGACGAGGAGGGTGACCTCGTCGCGCCGTGGGAGGGCTTCCGCGTCTACTTCATGTTCCGCGGCGACCAGAAGGAGCTCTTCGCGGTCCGCGCCTTCTACGACCGGCCGTACACGCTGGAGCAGAAGGGCGAGATCCTCGACCTGATCGACGAGTGGAACCGCGAGACCCTCTGGCCCAAGGTCTACACCCACACCCACGAGGACGGCATCGTCCGGCTGATCGGCGAGTGCCAGATGATCATCGGCACCGGGGTCAACATCGACTACTTCATCACCACCACCGCCAACTGGACCCAGGCGGCGGTCGGCTTCGAGCAGTGGATGGTGGAGCGCCTCGGCCTCCAGGAGGACATCGACGAGATCGACGGCGAGGGTGGCGCCGACGACGACGGCCCGGCCGAGGACTGAACCTCCGCCTGCCGTACCCGTGATTCCTGGCCCGGCCTGCCCTCCCAGCAGGCCGGGCCAGGTGCTTGTGCCCCGGAACCGCGTGCGATGGGCACCCGTCCGGCCCCCTGCGACCAGCATTCCCCGGTCACCCGTCCGCCCGGTGACCCGGCGCTCACTCCTCGGCCGGGGACCCGGGGCCGTGCCCGAGCCGCGCACGGATCTCCGCTGCCTCCGCCCCGCGCCCCACTCTCTCCAGGCCCTTGGCCCGGGCCGCCTCGACCGTCCGCAACTGCTCCTGGAAGGCCTCGGGTGCGCCGGCTGCCAGGCGGCGGTAGACATCGGCCGACCGCGCCCCGGTCTCCAGTGCTTCGTCCAGTCGTCCGACCCGCCACAGGCCCACGGCGAGGTCGGCCAGCCAGTCCGCGAGCGCGGGCTCGTACGCCCCGGGGTCAGCGACGGCCAGCCGGCGGTGCCTGGCGACCAGTTCCGTCGCCACCTCCACCAGTTCGGGCCACGCCTGGGTCGAGTAGTACAGGAAGCCGAGGCGCTTGAGGGCGGTGATGAGCAGGGGCTCGTGAGCCGGCTGGTGGGAGAGCACCGACCGGAGGACCAGTACCGCCTCCTCCAGGGCCGCCCGTGCCTCTCCCGGGCGTCCCGCGTTGAGCAGCTCCCCACCGAGGTTGCCCAACGCAAGGGCGAGGAGCCGCTCATGCTCCCGCCCGTGGCGCTCGACCGCCACCCGGGTGAGCGCGACGGCCTCCTGGTACGCGGCCAGCGCCTCCTGCGGGCGGGCGACACGCGACAGGGCGACCCCGTGGTTCAGCACCCCGTTCGCCAGAACGGGCAGGTGGGCCGACAGGCCGGCAGCGACCAGCCGTCGACTGAGCGCCACGGCCTCCTCACTCGCCGCCAGCACGTCCTGCGGCCGTCCCGCCGGGACCAGCAGGTGCGCCAGGTTGCCCAGCAACCGGGCGAGTTCGGGCTCGTGCGCCTCGGGGTTGCGGGCGGCCAGTCGCCGGCACACCGCCACGGCCTCCTCGCCGGCCGGCAGCCCGCCGCCCACTTCCGCCAGGGTGCCCAGCGCTCGGGCCAGTTGGGGCTCGTGGAGCGGATCCGCCTCGGCCAGTCGCCGGTAGCGTGCCACGGACTCCTCCGCGGCCGCCAGCGCCTCGGCACCGCGGCCGACCCCCGGGAGGGAGCCGGCGAGGTTGTTCAACGCCATGGCGAGGTCCGGCTCGTGGGCCTGCGGGTCGGCGGCCACCAGGCGCCGCCGGCGGGCCACGGCCTCCTCGGTCGTTGCCAGCGCCTCTTCCGATCGCCCGGCCCGCTGGTAGGCCGCGCCGAGGTTGAGCAGCGCCACGGCGAGGTCCGGTTCATGGGCCCGCGGGTCG
This sequence comes from Kitasatospora humi, assembly GCF_020907985.1. GTDB lineage: Bacteria > Actinomycetota > Actinomycetes > Streptomycetales > Streptomycetaceae > Kitasatospora > Kitasatospora humi. The sequence goes on from NZ_JAJJPA010000048.1 coordinate 25,355, forward strand.
TCCGCGGTCAGGGCCCGCCACAGGGCGACGGACTCCTCGCCGGCCGCCAGCGCCTCGGCCACCGGGCGACCGCCGTCCAGCAGCTGCTTGACGAGATTGGCCAGGACCTTGGCGAGGGCCGGCTGGTGGACCCTCGGGTTGGCGGCGGCCAACTCCCGGTAGAGGGCGGTGGCCTCCTCCGTGGTGTCGAGCGCCTCGACGCGCCGCCCCGCGTGCGCCAGCAGGGCCCCGAACGTGATCAACGCCTCGGCCAGGCCGGGCAGATGGGCCTGCGGGCTGGCGGCCGCCAGTCTGCGCCAGATGGCCACGGACTCCTCGCCCATGGTCCGGTCGTTCAGCACCGCGCCGAGGTTGTTCAGCGACTGCGCGAGCCCGGGCTCGTACCTGCGGGGGTTGTTCTCGACCAGTCGCCGGTAGATCTCCACCGCCTCCGCCGCCAGTCGCCGGGCCTCGGCCCGGTCTCCCAACTGCCCGGCGTCGACCGCAAGGTTGCTCAAGTTCCTGGCCAGGTCGGGGTTGCCGGCCTGCGGATTGGCGCCGGCCTGTCCCCGCCGCAGCTCGACGGCCTCCGCTGCGGCCTGCCGTGCCTCCTGCCACCGCCCCACCGCGGCGAGTTGGACACCCAGGTTGCCGAGCGCCAGCGCGAGCAGCGGCCCGTACGACTGCGGATCGGCGGCGGCCAGCCGGCGTCCGAGGGCGACCGCTTCCTCGGTGGACACCAGCGCCTCGCCCCGCAGGCCCATCTTGGACCGCATGGAACCCAGGTTGATCAGCGTCGTGACGAAATCCTTCTCGTGGGACGGGTCGGCGGCGGCCAGCCGCCGGTAGACGGGTGCGGCCTCCTCGGCTGCCGCCAGGGCCTCGTCGTGCCGGCCCACGTCCGCCAGCCGGGCCCCGAGGTTCGCCAGCGACCTGGCACGGTCGGCCTCGTACGCCTGCGGGTCGGCGGCGGCCAGCCGCCGGTGGAGCGCCAGCGCCTCCGCGGTCACCGCGAGCGCCTGGTCGTCGTGCCCCAGCTCGGCGAGGCAGACTCCGAGCTGATCGAGCGCATCGGCGAGCGCGGGCTCATGGGCCGACGGGTCGCCGTCCGCCAACCCGCGCAGCAGGGCGACCGCCTCGCGGCTCGCCGCCACGGCCTCCTCGCTCAGCATGGCCCAGGAAAGGCGCTTGGCCAGCAGGTCGAAGATGCGGGCGCGATTCGCCGGTTCCTCGGTGATGGCCAGGTAGTGGGCGGCGGTCCGGCGGACGACGGCGGCCGCGCCGACGTCCAGGTCGGTGTGCGGGGCCTTCGGGAGCTTCTCATCGATCGCGTCCAGGACGTCGATGCCGACGCCGCCGAGATCCGCCAGCGCGATGAGCGCGGCGCTGCCGGCCTCGAGGGCGACTTCGGGATGCGCGGTGAGCAGCGGGTTCAGGTGGCCGGTGGCGACCTCGGGCCAGCGGCGGGCGGTCTCGATCAGGACGGTCAGCGTGCTGCTCAGCCCGGCTGTCGGGACACCGGCGTCCCGTCCGGTGAGCAGCAGCCGGACCGCGCGGGCAGCCCATGCGTCGGGGCGGGCGTTCGTCGGCCCGTGGCCCACGATGGCCAGGCCGAGGAAGTCCTCACCCAGCCGGTCCGGGTACAGCGGCTCCATCACGGTCGAGGCGTCACGCGGCGGATAGCAGTGGTTGTGGTCACTGAGGATCCGCTGGGCCACGGCGTTGGAATCGGCCAGGTCGGTGCGCCGCATGGCCGCGTACGCGTCGTCGATCTCCTGCGGCCGGGTGAGCGTGGCGACGAGCACGGCCTTGCGCATCGTCTCCGGGTCCGTGCCCAGGGGGTCCGGGGTGCGCCGGTGCAAGGCCACCCAGTGCTCGATCTCGCGCTCCAGCAGGCGGGCCGAGGCGCGGATCGGGTCGGCGGGCGGCTCGTCCCCGCACTTCAGGGCGTCAACCGCGGCCAGGGCGGCTGCGTGGATGGTCAGGACCTGGGCGTACTCCTTGCCCTCCGCCAGGGCCGGAGGGGGAGCGACGGTCCTTGCCTGGTCCTCGGGCAGCCCGAGGAGGGCGGCGAAGCGGTCACGGGCCTGCTCGAACAGTTCCGTCCGCAGGGCCGGCCGGTCGGCGAGCGGCGCCAAACGGGATGCGCCTGCGACGACGTCGAGCCTGCGGCGGAGCCAGCCGGCGAGGGCCTGCCACCACAGGCCGGCGGTGCGGGACAGCAGCAGCAGCCGCACCGGAGCGCCCCGGTGGAACAGCGCGGGATCCTCGAACAGCTCACACAGTGCGTCGACGGACCAGCGCTCGGCATAGTCCACCACCACCAGGATCCCGGCCGCCGCGTCGGGCACGGGTGGCGCCGCCCGGCCGTGACGGCCCGGCTGCTGCTCCGCCTGCCACACCGCCCACCCCGATCGGCGGCTCAGCTCGGCGAAGTGCCCCGCCAGGCGCGTCTTTCCCTGACCGCCGGGCCCGTACAGCAGTCGGACCGCCAGGCCCGGCTCCTCGGAATCGTCGCGCCACTCCAGCAGGCTGTCGGTCTCCGCCTGGCGGCCGGTGAACGGCACCGCCTGGTGCCGGGACAGCAGCAACTGCGAGGGCTGCGCGGCCGGTTCCCTCGGCCGGATCCGCTGCGGCCCGGCGGGGAACTCCTCGATCCGGTAGGCCGGTTGCCACTGGTGGACGTTGACCGTGCCGGCGCCCTGGAAGATGACGGGCTGACCGCCGTGCACATGGTTGTTCTGCGTGTAGCCGTTCACGACCGCTGGTCGGGCGGTGTCTGGTGGATGTTGACCGTGCCGTCGCCCTGGTAGAAGACGGGCTGACCGCCGTGCGCGTGGTTGTGCTGCGTGTAGGTCTTCGCGCCCTGCGGCAGTCGCTTCGCCAACTCCTCGATCTGCGCGCGCAGTTCCTCCTCGGCCTCGGGATGGTCGCGCAGCAGTTCCGCCAGCCGGAACTGCCACGACCCGACCAAGGCTCGGCGGGCCGGATCGCGGTCCTCGTTCCGTTCCACCATGGCGGCATCGGCGTCCAGCTGGGCCTCGATGGCCTGCGACTGGCCCTGGCGGTGGAACAACCGGACGACTCCCTTACGGGTGGCCTCCCACGCCCCGGTCGCCATCGCCGTCACGATGGTCGTCGCCCCGGACATTGCCAGGCCGGCCAGTTCCTGCTCCATCACCACGCACCCTTCACAGGCAATCACCAACCATCTTGTTATACCGTCCTATTGATCGACCATCACCTCTGCCGCACAGTGCTCCCTCCGCGCATGACGTCCGAACGCCGCCTCCCCGCCCGCCATCCAGGAAGGCGCGCCAACCGCGCGCCTCGGGCTGGGTCAAGCCCTGCCCGCCCGCCTGTTCGCTGGTGAGCTGAGGGCGAATGCGGTGGGCCCTGCCGAGATGCCGGATCTGCCTGCGCGCACTCCCACGCCTTGGCTGCCCATATCCCGATCGCGGGTCAGTGGGACCAGCAGGGGTCTTCGACCATGCCCCAGTCATTCATGATGTCGACCGTGGGCCCGGGTGGCTTCAGATTCGGCAAGTCCCCCTCGTCCCAATAGGTCTTCACCCAGTCCACGCCAGCCATGACATCAGCGCTGGCGCGGTTCGGATGCCCCAGGGTCACCGTGATCTGGCGCCTGCGGGCGATGTGGCGGACAACACGGGCTGCTGACCGCCGCCGTAGGTCCTCTCCGTCTTTGCGTGGATGTCGGTGTACCTGTGGCTCTCCAGTACTTCTCCTCCTGCTCCCTGAATTCCGCGAACTTGGCCGGCACGATGTCGGTGAGCACGAACTGCTCGCGGCTGTAGGTCGCGTAACCGGTCTTGTGCAACTTGAGGTCGAACCCGTACGAGGCATGCGGGCTCGCGTCGTAAGAACCCTCGTTGGCCGAGGACAGCGGCGGATTACCAGCGTCCGCCTGGCCGCCGCCCCCATGGCCGTATACCAGCAGCAGGCCGCCACCCCCCACCCGCACCGGCCACCGCACGTCCCGGTGAACTCGCCATCGAACCACCGGTAGCTCTTGTCCATAGGTCATCAGCCATCAGAGGATTGGCCCGACCACGACGCGTGAGGAGCCGCTGATGGGTGCGAGGCCGCTGCTGAACCGCCGGCTGGCGGGCATGGGGACGACGATCTTCGCCGAGATGTCCGCCCTGGCCACCGCCACCGGCTCGATCAACCTCGGCCAGGGGTTCCCGGACACCGACGGACCGCGCGTCGTCGCCGAGGCTGCAGCGCGGGCGGTGCTGGAGGGCCGCGGCAACCAGTACCCGCCCGGTCCTGGCATCCCCGAGCTGCGCAGCGCCATCGCCGAGCACCAGCATCGCTTCTACGGGCTCACCTACGACCCCGACACCGAGGTCCTGGTCACCGCCGGGGCCACCGAGGCCATCGCCGCCTCCCTGCTCGCCCTGCTGGAGCCCGGCGACGAGGTCATCGCCTTCGAGCCGTTCTACGACTCCTACGCCGCCTGCATCGCCATGTCCGGCGCCGTCCGGGTGCCGCTGACCCTGCGCCAGCCCGACTTCCGGCCCGACCTCGACCAGCTGCGCTCGCTCATCACCCCGCGCACCCGGCTGCTGCTGATCAACACCCCGCACAACCCCACCGGCACCGTTCTCACCCCCGAGGAACTCGCCACCATCGCGGAGATCGCCGTCGAGCACGATCTGCTGGTCATCACGGACGAGGTTTACGAGCACCTCGTCTTCGCCACTGGCCACCACCCCATCGCCGCCCTCCCCGGCATGCGTGAGCGCACCGTCTCGATCTCCTCGGCTGGCAAGACCTTCTCCTTCACGGGTTGGAAGGTTGGATGGGTAACGGCGAGCGCTCCGCTGGTCGCAGCAGTACGAACGGCCAAGCAGTACCTCACGTACGTCAGCGCCGGCCCCTTCCAGTACGCCGTCGCCGAGGCCCTGCGCCTGCCCGACAGCTACTTCACCGGCTTCCGCACCGATCTACTCCGCAAGCGCGACCTGCTGGCCAACGGCCTTGCAGCTGCTGGCTTCCAGGTCGTCGTCCCCGAGGGCACGTACTTCATCACCACCGATATCACCCCACTCGGTGAAACGGATGGATTGGAGTTCTGCCGCACCCTCCCCGAGCGCTGCGGCGTCGTCGCCATTCCAAACGTGGTCTTCTACGACAACGCCGAAGCCGGCCGCTCGCTGGTCCGGTTCACGTTCTGCAAGCGTGATGAAGTGCTCGCTGACGCGGTGGAACGGCTCCAGCGGCTTTAACCGGCCCGCAGGAAAGCAGTTCCGGTCACGAACGCCCTCGGAATTGGGACCTGCTGCCGGGTGCCAAGGCTCGGTCAGCGAGACGGTGGATTCGCCAGTAGAGGTGGAGCCGCTCCTCGGCACCCGGGCCTGGGTCGGCCGCCAGGCCCGCGACCGTCGCCGTGCTGGCATGGCGCAGGCGGACGGCGAGGCGGGCCAGGTCCGAGAGGGGGTCTCCGAAGGCGGCGAGTTCCCAGTCGAGAAGGAGGCGGGTGCCGTCGGGTTGACGGACCAGGTGGCCGGGTTGCAGGTCGTGGTGGAGGAGTCGGGGTTCCGGGTCGGGGGCGAGGGCGTCGAGTTGGTCGTGGAGTTCGGCGGCCTCCGGGGCCAGGTGAGGTGCTGCGGCGGCGTAGTGGGCGAGGCGGTTGTGGAGGTAGCTGGGCCAAGTCGGGTAGCGGCGGGCGCCGGCGAGGCGGCCGAAGTGGGTGCCGGGGACCTGATGGATGGCGGCGAGGGGTTCGGCGAGTTCGTCGAGCAGGTGCTCGGCGGCGACGGGGTCGGGGTGGACCGCGGTCTGGGCGGTCCACCCCGGGTGGTAGCCGGGGGCGATGGCGAGCAGGCGTGGGGCGGGGATGTGGTGGGCAGCGAGCAGACGGAGGGCGGCGGCCTCGTTGGCGGCTCGGGCGGGGTCGCCGTAGTGCTTGAGGACGTACGGGCTCGGCTGGTCGACGTACCAGACGCGGTTGGCCTGGCCGGTGGTGATCTCGCGGGCTCCGGGTGGGACGCGCCCGTCAGCAACAGGGTGCATGGGGTATCAGGCGATGTCGCCGAGGTAGGGGGTGTCGGGGTCCCCAGTGGCGAGGGCGGCAATGGGGGCGCGGAGGCTGTGCGGCAGCAGGTTGACGGTGGGGACCTTGTCGAGCGGGACCCACTCGAGGCCGGTCTGCAGGTCGTCGGCCTGGTGGCCGCCGAGGCGGCTGGGGTCACTGGTCGGGGTGCACTTGAAGATCGCTTCGATGCGGTGGGTGCCGGCCTCGGTGTCGGCGTGGTCGTGGTTGGCGCCGATGTACTCGCGCAGCCACAGCAGCTTCTCGACCTGGACGGTGAGGCCGGTCTCCTCCTCGACTTCGCGGCGGGCGGTGTCGGCGAGGGCTTCGCCCGGGTTCTGGCCGCCGCCAGGGAGGAAGTAGCATTCCTGGCCCTCCCAGTTGGCGGCCTGGAGGAGGATCTGCCCGGCGTGGAGGACGATGGCCTTGGCGGCGGTACGGATGGTGACGGTGATGGGCTCGGACATTGCTGCCTCCTGTGACCTGATGACCTGTCAGCGCTCAGTCTTGCCGAACTCGTCGGTTCGGCCCGCCAGTTTGCGCAGGAGGAGCCGCCAGGGACCGGCAAGTCGTATGAACGGCTGGAGCGGGCTGGCTGCGATCAGTGCGGCGCGGTGTACCGGCGTTGGCATCGGGGGCAGCGGGACCGTCTTGGGTGGGATGACGGTGTCACGCAGCGCGGGTGCGAGGTAGAGGAGCCGCGCGGTGAGGAGTGGACCATGCAGCCCAACTCCGATGGCGGCGATCGCGGCCCAGGTGGGACCGGCCCACCAAGCACTGGCGGTGGCGGCAGCAGCGAGCGGGGCGCCGAGCAGCCAGGCGGCCTCGTCGGCCCATTCGCGCAGGACCAGGGCGGCCTTGGCGGTGCGGGTGAGCGTCGACGGCTGGCGGGCGACGGCGCGTGCATGCAGGTCCGGGCGACTGGAGGCGGTGAAGGCCAGGGCGTGGAGGTTGGTCAGTCCGGCGGGCTCGACATAGGGCTCGTCCAGGACGGCCACCGTGCTCGGGGCGAATGCGGCGCCGAGCAGGGAGAGCCGGTGGCCCGCGCCGAGGTCTTCCATGGGTTCAGGGAAGCCGCCAATGTCTTCGATGGCGGGCAGTTGCACGGCCAAGCCGCAGCCGACGCCGTAGATCATCGGGCGCAGTGCGGTTCGCACGAAGGCGGGAAGGGGCGCAGTGGTCAGATAATGGTGGAGCCGGATGCGAGCAAGTTCGATGCCGAGCGAGCGGCGCAGCTGGTAGATCCACTCGCCGGCAAGGAGGGCCCCGGTGGTGCCGGCGGGAAAGGGGCGGCGGCCGAGGAGCGGGAGGCGCTGCTGCTGGATCACCTCAGGGGCGCGGCCTGTGCGGGCGCGGTGCTGGTGGGCGGCTTCGGCGAAGGCATGCAGGGTGCGGGCGTCGGGGAGGGAGTCGGCGTCGTAGACGGCCAGGTAGGTCTGGGCAGCGTCCTCGGCGGAATTCCATCCATACTCATGGAGGATCGAATCGAGTTGGCTCACAGCGTAGTTGAGCTGGCCAGCTTTGCGGCCACCTTGGTTCGGTTGGTGCAGGTGGATGAGCGGAAGCGGCCCGGCGGTGGGGCGGGCGGCTTCGACGATCTGGGCGGTGGTGGGCTCGGCGTCCACCAGGTCGGTGAGTGCGGTGCCGCGATCGGTGGCGAGTTCGGCGGTGAGCTCCTGGGCCGCCGATTCGCAGCGGGCGGCTGGGAGTAGGCCGCGCAGGTCCGTGGCAGTGAGTGGCCTCTGCCTGGCCAACTCTGTGGCTTCGGCGAGGCGTTGATCGCGGGCAATGGTTTCACGTTCGGTGGTGATGACAACGACAGCGGCACAGCCCGATGGGTAGTCGAGTGAGGTGAAGGCCGCGATGGTCTCGGGCGCGACGGTCTGTTCCCGGAGCATGGGGAGCAGGACCACCAGCCAGGGGGCGGGCTCGGCAGCGTGGTCGTGGCGTCGGGCGGCGGTCAGGAGCCAGCGAGCGCTGCTCTCGGTGGCGAGGTAGGCCCAGATCGCTCGGACGAGGAGGGCACTGACCAACACGGGGACGGCGAAGTCGAACCAGAGTGTCACTGGTCAGTCACCAACTTTCGGTAGACGTCTCGGACTTGCTCCGCAACGGCGGGCCAGGCGAACTGCTCGGCACGGGCTCGTGCAGCTTCCCGACGGGCTCGGTCGGCGGCAGTACCGGCCTCGGCGAGCAGGCTCTCGACGGCTTCGGTGGCCGCGACGGGGTCGCCCGGTTCCGTGAGGAGCGCTGCGGAGCCGGTGTAGTAGCTGATGCCGCCGACGTCGGTGGCGACGACCGGGGCGCCGCAAGCCATCGCTTCGAGCAGGGCATTGTTGGCGGTGGCGTCGATGAGCGGCAGGACCACGGCGGCGGCGCGCTGGTAGAGGTCGACGAGTACCGGCTCAGCGACGTTCTCCAGCACGCGGACAGCCGGGTGCCAGCTGCGGGTAGCGGCCTCACGGGTGACGACAACGAGGTCGACGTCCTCGCCATAGCGCCGGTGCAGGCGCCAGTGCACGGTATCCAAGACGTCCCAATCGCGGAGCCACCAGCCGACGGTCAACACCATTGGCCGGTTGCCGGGTTGGAGTGGGTGGCCGGGCCTGAAGGCGGTGGTGTCGATGCCGTGCGGGACCAGGTGGACTCGGTGGGCCGGGAGGCGGTCGGCGAAGAAGGCCCGCTGCACGGGGTCCAGGGTGATGATGCGGGACGCTCGCGGGAGGAGCCGCCGCCACGCGGCCGGCGGCAGGAGTCGGGCCAGTTGCGGGGCAGGCTGGTGATAGGTGACGGCGGTCGGGCCGGCGCGGTGCTGGGAGAACCAGAACTGCTCGTCACCGTAGAGGACATGGGCCGGCTTGCGGTCCGCCAGGATGCGAAGGTCGGTGGCGAAGTGCCTGGCCGGATAGAAGGGCAGCGGGCACAGGCGACGGCCGACCAGGTGTCCGATGCTGGTCAGACCTCGGGTGAGCGGGGTGCTGGGCGGGCCGATACGGCGGGTCTCGGGCAGGTGGTCGAGGAGGCGGTCGTAGCCGCCGTGGGTGCTGTGCCAAGGGACTCGGACGACGGAGGCGATCACTTCGCGGGGCATCGGGCCTCCCAGCGCGCGGGCAGCAGGTCGAGGTGGTGCAGGGCCGGTACCAGGTCGGCGGCATGGTGCAGGCGCAGGACCGGGCGTCCGGAGGCGGCGAGGTCGCTGTTCCAGCGGCGACGGTGCCTGTGGTGATGGACAGGGCCCCACCAGAGGATCGAGTCGCGGGCGATGAGGTGGCTCCAGGTCTCGCGGTTGCCGGCGAAGAGCTCGTGACGGTGCCAGGCGCGGCGCACTGAGCGGTTGAGCAGGCGGGGCAGGCAGGTGCGTAGCGGTAGATCGAGCCAGATCGTGAGTTCGGCCCGGGAGGTTACCGTTCCGCCGACCGAGCCGCCGTAGTTGCCGTCCGTGATCCACTGCTCCTGTGCGACGGCCTGCTGTACGCGGTCGTGGAAGACGTCGTCCGGCACGGGGGTCCAGCACGGTCCCCAAAACAGCCGGTCGAGGTCGATGTGGGGCAGGCCGGTGTGGTGGGCGATGGCTGCTGCCAGGGTGGACTTGCCGGATGCGACCGGCCCGACGACGGCGATCTTCTGTGGTCTCATCCCAGCCTCCCGAGGACGCAGTCCGCCAGGCGGTGGAGCAGGTCAGGGCAGTGCACTCCCGCAGTCACGCGGACAACGGGGAGGGTGTCGGCAACCGCATCGAGCAGTTGGTCCGCCTGGCTCTGCATGTTCGCCGAGTTGGTGGGGCCTGGCGCGAGCCAGGGCTCCAGCCAGTCCTCGTCGTGCGGTGTGCAGCAGGCGGCGGCCAGCTGCCGGCGAGCGGTGTACCGGTCGAGGAGGTCGGCTCCGGGTGGCTGCTGGTCGTCTGTGAGCCGAGGCAGGACGACCAACGCGAGTGGGGCGCTCTCCCGTACCGCGACAGCGAAGGCAGCCGCGAACTCGACAGGGGTGAGCGCCACCTTGCCGCCGGCACCGAGCTCCTTCGGGACGGCGAGCCGGTGGTCCGCTGCGAGCGCCGGTGGCAGCGCGCCGATGGTGCCGGCGCCGATCCGTACCGACAGCGGCACGCCGATCACCCGGTTCGCGTGCTCGGCAATGGCCGCGCGGTCGGCGGCGATCAGATCCGCACCAGCGTGCGCTGCAAGGGCGCTCAGCACGGTTGTCTTCCCGGCGCCGGAGGTGCCCGCGAGCAGCACGCCGCGATCGCCGACGGCGGCTGCGGCCGCGTGGAAGACCGTCCAGCCGCGATCTTGTGTGCACCGCAGGACGGCTTCGCGGATGGCGCGCATCAGGTAGCGCTCGCCGCGCTCGGCGCCGGGGCGGAGCAGGATGTGGACGCGTCCGGCCCGGTCTCTGGCGTAGAGGTGGTCTTCGGCCCGCCCCGCGCCATGGGACGGGCGCCACCAGGTGACGTCGCCGATCTGGGCGAGGTGGTACGGCTCTCCGCGGAACGGAACGACCGTTCGAGACGGCAACTCGGCCAGGCGCTCCAGCCGGTCGGTGAACAGGCCCGCGTCGTGGCGGACGGTGATCGACGTGGGCGGGTGTTCGCAGTCCCCCACACGATCGAGCGTGGCGGAGAAGTCCGTCAGGTGAGCGAGCTGGTCGGCCGCGAAAACGCGGTCGACGTCCAGCGTGAAGCGGTGCCCGCCGAAGTGAACTACCTGGAGCCCCGTCATGAGCGGCTGCCCACCACGACGGCGCCCGCGTGCTGCGCGGGGACCAGCTCCTCGGCGGTACCCGTGATCAGGCGGTGGGCGACGTCGATGCCCATCTTCACGGCGTGGTCCATGTTGCCGATCTCGTAGCGCCAGGTGCCGAAGCGGCCACGGGAGTGGATGCCGTGTGCCTCAAGCCATGGCGTGATCTCGGCGAGTGCCTGATCGCGCCTCAGCGTCGGTACCGGGTAGGCGTACGGGATGACCTCCACGTGCGCACTGGCCAGCGGTGCTTGCTCGGGCACCAGGCCATGGCGGCGCAAGGCCTCGTCGCAGGAGCGTGTCAGTGCCTGCGGGTCGAAGGACTGGTCGGCCGGGAACGAGGTCTCCGTCATCCAGGAGCTGTAGGCCGAGATGTCGCCGCCATGCACGTTGGCGGGGGCGTACTTGCTGAAGTTGGTGACGCGATAGAACGGCACGTCGGCCTGCGGGAAGTAGAGCCACGAACGCGGGTCGGTCGTGGGAGTGCGGTAGCCGAGGCCGACCATCGCCACCGTGTTGTGCCGCAGTCGGGCCGCCGCCCTGCGGACCTGGTCCGGCGCGCTCGCCGCGCAGGCGACGAGCTGGTCGAGCGGCATCGTGGAGACCAGGTGGTCGTAGTCGACGACCTCTCCGCCGGCCAGGACGACACGTCGCTCCCGCACGTCGATCGCCACCGCTCTGGCTCGAGTTCGGACCTGGTTGCCGAGCCGGGCGGCCAGTCGCCGCCACACCTCCCCAGTCCCACCGCACGCGGGGAAGCCGAAGGTGGCGTTCGGGCCCCATGTGCTGTGCGGGCGGCGCGGCCGCAGGGCGGCGGCAAGTACTCCGCCGAGGCTGGCCGGGGCGACGCGCTCCGCGACCCAGGTAGCGCTCATCTCTCTGGGCGGCACGGACCAGACCTTCGTGTTGTACGGGCCGAAGAACCGCTCCACCATCGGCGTCCCGTAGGCGGCGTGCAGCCAGGCCCCGAAGTCGTCCGCGACCTGACCTGCGCTGCCGCGAAGTCGTACCGAGGCGAGCCCGGCCAGGCAGGCGACGGCATCCTGCGGTGGGAGGGTGCCGAGGTGCTGCTGGAACGGATACGGCACCCACCGGTTGCCGAACCGGACGTAGGACGAGCGGTCGTGGATCAACAGCTCGTCACTGCCGAAGAGTTCGGCCAGCAACCGGTCGAACTCCCTGAAGTGCGAGAAGACGACGTGCCCGCCGAGGTCCCAGGTGAAGCCTGCCTCGTCGACGACGGAGGAGGCGAGCCCGCCGACGCTGCTGCCGGCCTCGAGCACCACCCAGTTGCGGTGTTCGAGCTGCCGCAGGGCATTGGCGCATGCCAACCCGCAAGGGCCAGCGCCGAGGACGACGATTCGGTCGTGGGTAGCGGTCATGGGAAGGGACATGATCGACCTCTCTCCTGACGGGGTACGGGGGATTCGGTGCGGGTCCGCCGAATTGCGCTCGGCGGACCCGCACCGAGTTGTTCAGCTACCTACGGCCCGGGAACGGCGGCTCCGGGATCGGAGGCGGCGGGGGCGGAAGAGGTGGCGGCGGCGGAGGCTGCGGGGCCTGCCAGTCGACCACTCCGGTGCTGCGCGACATGTAGTTCACCTCCTCCCGCTCATGAGTACCGACGGACGGCTCCAGCAGGAGCCCTGTCCCCGCCACGGCCGGTCACTGACCAGCTGGCGGGAGCGTTGCGGGATAAGTGGACGTGATCGGCTCACGATCCGTGCGCTGGCCAGCGCGGCGTCGTGGGCCTGGTAGTAGACGTCTGAGTCCGAGCAGGGGAGCGACGGGAAGCTGCCCAGGAATCCACGCTGGGGTCAGCACGGCACCGACCGGATCGCGTGACCGACGACGGTGACGCCTCGTCCCGATGGTCATGTCGCTCATGCCGGTCTCGTTCGGGCCGTGACCTGCGCCCATACGACCTTGCCGAAGGGCTTCAGGTCCACGCCCCACCGATCGGACACCCGGTCGACGAGCGCCATCCCCCGGCCGCGCTCCTCGTTCAGGCCTGCCTGGATGAGGACGGGCAGCGCACAGGAGAAGTCCTGCACGCTCACCTGGACGGTCCGCCCGTCCCGTGTGAGCCGCACGACGATCCGGGTGCAGCCGGTGTGCCGAACCGCATTGGTGACGAGCTCGCTGACCAGCAGCCTCACGCTGTCGGTGAGTTCGCGCAGCCCCCAGTCCCGCAGCGTCCCGTCGACCAACCGCCGGGCGTCCCTCACGGTCTCCAACCGGCACGGCATCCTCCGCGCCACCTGGTCGGTCGTGACCGACGTGGTGAACGTTCCTGCGGTCATCATCGCCTCCTCGGGTTAGGTGCTCCGAAGACCCGCGCTGCCGAGTGTCCCGGCACGCGCCCTCGAAGTGGGGGCCACCGCGCGACTGGTGAACGGGGCAGGCCCGGTATGACGTGGGCTGCCCCCACCACTCGGCCGGTGCGGCCAGTCACTGGAGCGGCATGCAGTTAGTGAACTGCCGAACCGCTACCAGGAGTACGATGCTGGACACCCAAAGTGGTTTATCCGGTTTAACGTCCCGTCAGGAGGTGGGCGTTGGCACCAGGGCGAGAACCGAACCAGAAGCTGCGGGCAGTCATCACCGAGACCAAGCTCCCGGGTGACGCGATCGCACGCCTGGTCAGAAGGGTGGCGGCTGAGCACGGTGAGGCGCTGGAGACCAACAAGTCGGGCATCACGCAGTGGAAGAACGGCGTCCAGCCAGCCGGGAACGCCGGCGTCTACCTGGCTGAGGCGCTGAGCCGTGCCCTCGGAAACCGGGTGGTCACGCTCGAAGAGATCGGCCTGACCGCCCCTGCTACCCGCGCCCCCGACTGGGACGCCGATACCCTGAGTGCGCTGGCCGAACTCGGGAGATCCGACGTGGACGTGGAACGCAGGCAGGCGCTGGGCACGGCGGTCTATTCGGTGGCCGCCTTATCGCTTCCCGGTGATGACTGGTGGCCTCGGATGGCCAACCGCGGCAGCACCCGCGGTGCCACCGCGACCCGACGAGTCGGCCGTGGGGACCTCGCAGCTGTCCGCGAGATGACCACCCTGTTCTCCCAGGTCGACCAGCGGCGCGGCGGTGGCCACGCCTGGACGTCGGTGGTGCAGTACCTGACCACCGATGTCACCGCCTACCTGCAAGGGAAGTTCACCGACGAGCGGATCCGCCGCGAACTCTTCTCGGCGGCCAGCGAACTCGCTTACCTCACCGGTTGGATGGCCTTCGACGGCGGTCGGCACCCAACGGCCCAGAGTTACTTCACCGAGGCGGTCAAGCTCGCCGCCGAGGCAGGCGACGCCCCGATGGCCGCCCACGTACTGCGAGCCATGGCCCACCAGGCGATCGACCTCGGCCACCACCAGCAGGCTCTGAACCTCGCCACCGCATCCGTCGAAGGCGACCGCTACGCCCTCGCCTCGCCGCGCGAACGAGCCCTCCTCGGCGTCGTCCATGCCCGCAGCCTGGCCGTCTCCGGACGCCGGAACGCCGCCTCCAAGGCGCTGCTGCGGGCCGAAGACGACCTCGCCGCCGCCAACAGCGGCATCGAGGAGCCGGACCGCGTGTTCTTCTTCGGCGAGGCAAGCCTGGCCCACGAAACCGCCTGCGCCCTGCGGGACATAGGAGATCTGGGCGGCTCCGTGCGGGAGTTCCAGCGCAGCGTCCGCACCCGCAAAGCGACCGCCTTCACCCGCACCCATGCCGTGACCCTCGGGTACCTCGGGTCCGTACACGCCCAGCTCAACAACATCGAACAGGCCTGCGCCACCTGGTCGCAGGCCCTCGACGCCATGGACGGCATCCGCTCCGGCCGCACCCGCCAGGCCGCCACCGACATGCGCTCCCTGCTCTCCCCCTACCGACGGCGCGGCACCACGACTGCGAGCGAGATCGATGCCCGCGCCGCCGCCTACCTGTCCGAAACCGCCTGATGAGGAGTCAGTGATGGCAGACCGTGAGACGTTCGAGGTCGAGGCCCTCGGCCACGTGGTGGGTGGGCGGACCGAACCCACGGACGACTTCTGGGGCGGCACCCGGGCCATCATCCGGCTCGACGGCTCCCTCTTCACCCCCGATGCGACCAAGGGCCTCGAAGACTTCTCCCACCTGGAGATCGTCTTCCGCTTCCACCTCACCGACCCCACCGACCTGAACCTCGGCGCCCGCCGCCCCCGCGACAACCCGGACTGGCCCGAGGTCGGCATCTTCGGCCACCGCAACATGCGCCGGCTGAACTGGCTCGGCGTCTCCCGCTGCCGTCTGCTCAAGGTCGACGGCCTGGACCTCCACGTCGAAGACCTCGACGCCGTCGACGGCACCCCGGTCCTCGAAGTGAAGCCCTGGTTCAGCGAGATGGGCCCGCGCGGCGAGCACCGCCAGGCGGAGTGGACCACTGTGATGCTCCGGGACTACTACGCTCCCACAGGCCAGGGCTAACAACCACCGGTGGGCCGGGGACATCAGCGTCTCGGTGCCGCCCCAGTACCCGCCTTGGATTGGCGCCTTGCCGATCTCGAGACCGAGAAAGCGAAGCCACTCTAGAATCCGCCCTCCATCGGAGCTGAGCTACGTCATGCCCAGTCACTGGCGAGGGCGGGTTCACTCCAGCAGGTGCGCACAGCCGTGCGGGGCGGGGGTCCCTGGTCCGTCGGCACGGCTCGCCCGGGCCGGCCGGTGGCCGACCATCCAACTCTCGTCCGCTTGACCGGGGTTGGGCAGGTTTCGTGGTCGATCAGGGTTGCCCGGGCCGGCCGGTCGAGCGGGATGCCACCGGACCGTGCACCCGTGGTTTCCGGCCCGGGTGACGGGTGCTGCCGGCCATCGGCTGGTCCAATCCCACTGGCCGGCAGCGGAGTTGTCCGCAGACCGGAGCCGCCGGGCACCGTCGCCGCCGCGCAGGCGAGGCCCGCCGCGGCCGAACCGTCGGGCCGACGCCGCCTCCGCGCCCCGGCACGCCCTTGTGGTGGCACGCCTGCGCAGGGAGGGCGCATGCGCCTCGCGCAGGGCGCGCGCCTCGCCCACATGGCGTACATCGAGCAATCTCGTTCAGCGTTCTGCTCATACCCGGCCAGGCACTACGCCCACATCGGTGAATATGCAACAAGAATAGGTAAATCCCTGACGGACCCGAAGAATTCGTGCTTCTCTGCTGCTGAATCCCCAGCCGGAATCCTTCCTTCCACGGTCGACCGCGTCCTGGATCGCACAGCCACGAACCTCCTCGCCTTCGGCCGAGTCGGACGGCACGGCGGACGCGTACGGAGCTGAAATGCGGAGACCAGCATGCTCACCACACTGCAGACGTCCTATACCGACACCCGTGCCGGTGACCTGGCCTGGTGCCTCGGCGGCCGACCGCTGCCCGCCCTGGCGGTGCGCGACCTGCCGCTGCCGGGCCCGGACCGGGCCGCGCCCGGCCCCGGAGCGGCCGAGCCGGCCGGAGCGGAACGCGCCACCGCGGGCGGCCGGGCCCCGGAGGGCGGCCGGGCGGCCGCAGCCGACGGCAGCCGTGGCGGCAGCGGCGACCGCAGCGGCGGCGGGTCCCTGCAGTTGCGCCTGCTGGGCGCCTCGCACCAGGTGGTGATCACGGCCGACCCCGGCGAATGCCTGGAGACGGTGGCCTGCCTGCCCGGCCGCCGCACCCCGCTGCCCGCCCGGGTGGCCGAGCAAGTGGCCGGTTGGGAATACGAGTTCGCAGCCCGCATCGAGGCGCTGCCGCCGCACGTCTTCGCCGCCCGGGCGCAGGAGATCCTGGCCCTGGTGGACGAGCATCCGCGGGGGCTGGCCGGCATCTTCCCGGGCGATCCGAGCGCCTTCACCGCCCTGGTCGCCCAGGGCAGCGCGGAGCGGGTGCTCTGGCGCACCTGGCACGCCTACCCGCAGGAGGGGCGGCTGGTCTGCACCCGCTCCTCGCTGGTGGTTCGCGGGCTGGGCGCGGGCGCGGCGCGCGCGGGGGCGCGGTGCGCGATGGCCCGACCGAGTCTGCCCTGAGGAGCGGTTCACCGGTCGAGCCGAAGAGAGTCGAGGAGAGCCGGACTCGAACACTCTGACTGATCGTCAACTCAAATCCATGCTCCACCACTCGAAAGGGTGCAACTACCGGCGGCCCGTGTCGCCTAGCGTTTCTTCGTGATCAACCAGCCGCCGGGCCGCGCCGTGCCGCCCGACCTCGACCGCGACGGAACCGACCCCGCCGAATGGCTGCCGGCGGTCCGACTGCGGGCGCGCACCCGCGGCCGGAACCGGGAACGCCAGCCGCCCGAGCGGCGGGCCGCCCCCGCGACGCCACCGACCGGCCCGGACCGCCGGCACCGCCCGGCCCGGGCCCGGCTGCGGGTCCGCCAACTGCGACCGCCCCGGATCCGCCCCCCGGACGGACGCACCCGAACGGAGGATGCGGCCGCACCGTCCACCCGACCCGTGCGCCCCCGCGCCGCCGAACCGCTGGTGCTGTTCGCCGCGTTCGTCTGCGCGGCCTGCGGGCTGGTGTACGAGCTGGAGCTGGTCGCCCTCGGCGGTTACCTGCTCGGCGACTCGGTCACCCAGACCTCCGTGGTGCTCTCCGTGATGGTCTTCGCCATGGGCGTCGGCTCGCTGCTGGCCAAGCGGCTCGCCCGCCGGCCGGCCACCTCCTTCGCCCTGGTCGAGTGCTCACTGGCGCTGGTCGGCGGCCTCTCGGTGCTCGTGGTCTACGGGAGTTGGGCCTGGCTGGGCGATTACCAGGTCGCCCTGACCACGCTGACCTGCGTGATCGGACTGCTGATCGGCGCCGAGATCCCGCTGCTGATGACCCTGGTGCAGCGGATCCGCCGTAAGGAGGCCGGCCGGGCCGCCGCCGACCTGTTCGCCGCTGACTACGTGGGCGCCCTGATCGGCGGCCTGGCCTTCCCGTTCCTGCTGCTGCCGCACCTCGGCCAGGCCGGCGGCGCGCTGCTCACCGGGGCGGTCAACGCGGTGGCCGGCGGCGCGGTGGTCCTCTGGTTGTTCCGGGACGAGCCGGGGCCGCGGCTGCGTCCGCTGCTCTGGGCCGGCTGCGGCGCGGTGCTCACCGCCCTGGCGGTGGCCGCCGCCCACACCGGGGCGATCGAACGCGCCGCCCGGATCGCCCTGTACGGCACCGCGCCCCGGCAGGCGGTGCAGAGCCGGCAGGGCGAGATCGTGCTGACCGGACCGACCCGGATACCGGCGCCCGGTGGCGACCCGGTCCGGCTCTACCTGGACGGCCGGCTGGCCGCCTGCGGCAGCGACGAGTACCGCTACCACGAGGCGCTGGTGCACCCGGCGCTGGCCGGCCCCGCCGACACCCGGGTGCTGCTGCTCGGCGGCGGGGACGGCCTGGCACTGCGCGAGGTGCTGCGGCACCGCGACGTCGCCTCGGTGCTGGTGGTCACCGCGGATCCGGCACTGACCGGGCTGGCCCGCACCGACCCGGTGCTGGCGGCGCTGGGCGGGCATTCGTTCGCCGATCCCCGGGTCCGGGTGGTCTACGCCGACCCGCTGGCCTGGCTGCGGCAGGACACCGGCACCGAGCGGTTCGACGCGGTGCTGGCCGACCTCCCCGCGCCGCAGCGGGCCGCCCGCGGCGAGTACCACACCACCGAGTTCTACGGGCTGGCCGCCGCCCGGCTGACCGCCACCGGTCGGCTGTCGGTGCCGGCGCCGGCCGGGGCCGGGGTCTGGACGGCGGAGGCGGGGCTGCGCGCGGCCGGGCTGTCCACCGTGCCGTTCCCGGTGCCGGGATCGGGGCCGGCCTGCGATCCGGCGGGCAGCGGCACCCGGGCGGCGGTGCTGCTCGCGGCCCGCGGCGGCCGGCCGGAGCTGGATCTGGCCGCCGACGCCCCGCCGCCGCGGGCGGTCACGCTGGCCGGCCTGCGGGCCGCCGCCGCCCAGCTGGCGAGCCGGCGGCCGCAGCCGCTCCCCCCGCCCAGCACCCTGCTGGAACCGCGCTGATTACGCCTCCCGCACCACACCGCGGAAGCCGAGCGGTGCCGTGCCCTTCCGTGCGGCGAACGGGTCGGTAGGCTCACAGTCATGGAGCATGAGGTTGTCATTCCGCTGCCGGTCGAGCTCGTCCAGCCCACGCTGGACGATCCCGCGCTGCTCGCCCGCTGCCTGCCCGGTCTCAGCACCGACGCCTCCGACGCACCCTCCGGTCGCCGGTCGTCCGACGGCCCGCCGGAGATCAGCGGCCGGCTGAAGCTGCGGATCGGCAGCTCCACCATCACCTACCGGGGTCTCATCTCACTGATCCGCAGCGGCGCGGCGGGCGTGGTGACCGCCTTCGTGGAGGGGCAGGAGGCCCGCGGGGACGGCGAGGTGACGGCCACCGTGCGGATCGCGGCCAGCGCCGAGGGGTCAGAGCAGACCCGGCTGCGCTTCACCGGCGACCTCACACCGGGCGGCCGACTCTCCGACTTCGACGACGAGACCCTCAGCGCGGCCGGGCGCCGCCTGCTGGATCGTTTCGCCGCCGCACTCGGCGAGGAGCTAACCTCCGAGTCGGTCGAGGACGACGAGGAGGCGGCGGGCGAGCCCCCGACGCTCTCCGTGGTGCCCGACCCGGAGCCGCTGCCGGACGACCTCTTCGCCGAGGACCTCTCCGACCTGATCGCCTTCTCGCCCTCGGACGACGACAGCGACCGGAACGACCAGGACGACCGGGCCGCCGAGCCGGTCGAGCTGCCCTACCCGCACGCCGTGCCCGACCCGGTCTCCGAGGACGTGCTCTCCGGGCCGGTCCGGCGCAGCATCGTCGGCCGCTCCGCCGAGGAGGTGGACCACGCCCCGCCGCGCGGCCGGTACGCTCCCGCGCTGCCGGCCCGCAGTGCCCGGGCCCGGGCCGCCAGCCGCTGGTACGGCGAGGACCACGGCGCGGTGAGCGGCCCCAGCCTCGCCGAGCGGCTCGCCTCACCCTGGGTGATCGGCGGCGGAGTGGCACTGCTCGGCGGTGCCGTGATCGTGGCCCGCGCACTGCGCCGCCGCTGACCCCGACCGCAACGCGCACCCGCGCCCCGCGCCGCCGCTGACCACGGCGCGCGGGGCCGTGAAGCGCGCCGCCGCCGACCCCGAACACGACCCGCGCCGCGCGCCGTCGCTGACCCCGGCGCGCGGGGCCGTGAAGCGCCGGCGGACCCGAATAGACTGACTGCCCATGAGCAACCCGAGCAACGACCGCGCCGCCCTGCTGGACCAGATCAAGACCAAGGCCGTGGTGCACGGCAAGGTGATCCTCTCCTCCGGCAAGGAGGCCGACTACTACGTCGACCTGCGCCGGATCACCCTGGACGGCCAGGCCGCCCCGCTGGTCGGCCGGGTGCTGCTGGACGCCACCGCGGACGTGGAGTACGACGCGGTCGGCGGCCTGACCCTGGGCGCGGACCCGGTGGCCACCGCGATGCTGCACGCCGCCGCCGCCCGCGGCCGCGAGCTGGACGCCTTCGTGGTCCGCAAGACCGGCAAGGCGCACGGCCTGCAGCGCCGGATCGAGGGCCCGGACGTCAAGGGCCGCCGGGTGCTGGCGGTCGAGGACACCTCCACCACCGGCGGTTCGGTGCTGACGGCCGTCGAGGCGCTGCGCGAGGCGGGCGCCGAGGTGGTCGGCGTCGCGGTGATCGTGGAGCGCGGCGCCGCCCCGGCGATCGAGGAGGCCGGCCTGCCGTACTACACCGTCTTCACCGCCGCCGACCTCGACCTGGCCTGACGCGCGGCCGCTCCGGCCGCCACTGCGGCGGCGGTGGCGGCAGCGCGGGCGGGTCCGGCCACCGGTCATGGCGTA
>NZ_JAJJPA010000049.1 GCF_020907985.1 Kitasatospora humi
GGGTTCCGTTCGCCCCGGAGAATCGGGCAGCGGGGAGCCTGGACGTACGGCGGTCAGCCATCGGCCTTGACCTGTGCGCTTCGGGCCTGGCGTCTGTCTGGGGTCCTTACCGGCCCTGGTATGCCGCTTGCTCGTTCCTTGCGCCGCCAGCGGGGCCGGCCATAGCGGGGCGCGAGACAGGAGCGGTGGGCGGCAACGCGGAAGCGCGCGGCCCGCCTCCGGCGGGCCGCCCTTGATCCAGTAAAGAAACTTTCGACACGCCCTCCGGCATGGGGCCGCCCCTGTTTGGGCCGGGTCCATCGAGAGGGGGACTTGCAGTGACGCCACTGACGGAGGGTCCCTCCTTCTCGTCCACCCGGCTCTGCCCCGATGAGGCTGTGGATCGCTGGATCGAGAAGCACCTGGCGACGGCGCCGCGCTTCTCGGATGACCAGCTTCGGGAGATGGGCGTCATTCTGGGAGTGCAGCTGACTCGGCGGACCTCCACACAGGGATGAGCTGTTCCACATCGAACGGCTTGTTCCCCATGCCACCCAGGGCAACCGGGTCTACCTCCCGCTGGCGGACTGACGTACGCGACCGCGACTAGCGCCGTCCCGAGAGCTTTCGCTTCTCGGGGCGGCGCTTCGTCGTTGCCTTGTCCTGGTGTCGGGTGGACGGGATCAAGGCCAAGTCGGAAGAGCGCCCGGCCCGGGGCAGCTGGGGCACCTTCCACCGGCGGAGTGAGCCGGGCCGGGCCGGGCCTACATGTGCTCGGTCAGTTGCTCGGCCGCCCACTCCGCCCATTCCCCAGTGGATTTGGAGCCGCGGATGCCGAACTCCAGCGCCAGCCACTCGCAGACCTGGACGGGGTCGCCGCGCCATTGCGCCCCGTCGCGGACGGCTTCGAGGAAGGCGTGGCGCTCCTGGTTGCGGCGGGCGAACTCCTTGAGGTAGGCCGCGCCCTCCTCGCGGGGCAGCGTCCACAGGAAGAAGACGCGCAGCAGTGCGGCGCTGCGGTAGGCGCCGTCGGCCCCGGGCCCGGTCATCCACTCCTTCAGCTCGGCGCGCCCCGCATCGGTGATGCCGTACTCGCGGCGGTTGCGGGCGCCGGTGCCGGTGACCTCGATCAGGCCGGCCTCGCTGAGTTTGGCGAGTTCGCCGTAGACCTGGCTCTGCTTCGCCGGCCAGACGTGGGCCAGCGAGGTCTCGAAGCGCTTCATGAGGTCGTAACCGCTGCTGGGGGTTTCGGCCAGCAGGCCCAGGATTGCGTGGCGCAGGCTCATGTCCGAACTCTACTACCGGGATGACATGTCAGGACTGGACAGACCTCTTCTGACAGGTCATGCTCTGACCGTCCAACTTTTGAATGTGGATGTGAGGGGGGATCGCTGCGATGAACTACGTCCGCGGTTTCGCACCATGGCTCTGCTACGCGTCGCTGAGTGCCTTCGACTGGCGCTTGGGAATGTGCACGGCCGCCACCGCCGCCGTGCTGCTGCTCCTGGGCGCGGTGCGTCGGCAAGGCGCCGACCTGCTGTCCGCCGCCACGTGCGCGTTCTTCGTGGTGATGGCCGTGATCGCGGTCGCCGCCCCGAACTCGGGCCTGCACACCTGGACGTGCGTGCTGGCCAACGCTGTCCTCGCGGTCACGGCGCTGGCCTCCCTGGCGGTGCGGCGGCCGTTCACCTTGTCCATCGCCCGGTCCCGGGTGCCCGAGGAGTTCTGGAACGCACCCGGCTTCATCCGCGTCAACATGGTGCTGACCGGCGTGTGGACCGCAGCATTCGCCGCCGCGGCCGCCGCGTGCGCCGTGATCGTTCACTACGACCACGCCGCGACGCTGCCCCTGATCACGGCGCAGGTCCTCGGGTTCGTGATCCCCTTCGTGTTCTCCGGCCGGTATGCCGGCCGGGCCCAGGCCAAGGCCGCCGCACACGCCGCCGGGCACACCACGGCCTGACCGGGCGGGCACCACGCTCGGCGGCTACCTGAGACAACGTCGACGACGGCGCTGGAATGCAGGGCCCGTACGAACAATGTCCATCCGCCGCGCATAAGGCGGCGCAGAACACAACAGGTACAAGTTCAGTGCTGAAATCGGAGGGATACGGCGGGATGGCCGAGACGGTTGCGAGACGTACAGGTGAGGTACCCGACGAGGTCGAGCTGGTCAGCCCGGAACGGTTGATCTACTTCTCGGATGCCGTGATCGCCATTGCCATCACACTGCTTGCGCTGGAGCTTCCGGTCCCACATGGAGAGGTCCACGGCAACGAGGGCGTCGTGGACTTCCTGCGCGAGCATCTGACGGAATACGTGGCGTTCCTGATCAGCTTCACGGCCGTGGCCCTGCACTGGCTGTTCCATCAGCGCCTGTTCCGCTACGTGAAGGGGCTGACCGGTGGTGCGATCCACTGGAACCTGGCGTGGCTGCTCGTGATCGTCATCATGCCGTTCGCGACCAAGCTGCTGACCAGTGAGGCCGACGCGTTCCAGGTCCAGTTCATCGTCTACGCGGCCAGTCAGGCGCTTGCGGGTCTGTTCCTCTGGCGGGCCTTCTCCACGGTGCGACGGGCCGGGCTGCTGCGGGACAACACCCCACCTGCGGCGATCACACACACCCTGTCCTGGATCGCCGCCATCGTCGTGACGTTCGCGGTGTCGATCCCCGTCGCCCTGGTCACGCACTCCGCCTCGCTGTGCTGGGCGTTGCTCCCGGCGGTCCGGTTCGCCCTGCGCTTCGTCCGCCCCGAGCGCCGTTGACCGGCCTGGACGGGTAAGTGTGCTGGTTTCAGAAGCGCCGGCCCCGGGTGGTTCATCTCGGGGCCGGCGCTTCGAACGCGTCAGGGTTGCGGTTCTACGGTGCGGGCTTGACCTCCAGGTGGACGTAGCCCTTGCCGGTGGGGAAGTAGAAGCCTCCGCCGTATGCGGGCGTGATGAGGGTGTTGGCGGTCATCGGCTGGTAGAAGTCGGACTGGGCGAGGATGCGGCCGGTGGCGGCGTCGCGGAAGGTGGCCTGCTCTGTGTAGGTGCCGTTGCTGAGCTGCTCCGAGGTTGCGTTGGGGTCGATCTGGGACACGCCGAGGACCCGGTGGTCCTTGGGGCCGTAGAGGGCCTGCAGGCAGGTGGTGCGGTCATTGGTGACGAACACGGCGGTCATCTGCCCGCTGTCGCGGTCGAACTTGATGCCGGCGATCTTCCCGGCGCCGTAGTCGTCGGAGTAGACCATGTTGTTCTCGTCGTCCACGGCCGCCTTGGGCGGGGCCCAGCTGTTGGTGCCGGGGGGCAGGTCACCGTAGGGGGAGATTCTGGTGATCCTGGTCGGGTCGTCCTGGTTGATCGCGACGACGCTGGAGGGCACGTTGGTCGGGATGCCGTTGGTCTGGATCACGATCCAATTGCCCAGGATGCCCGGGGCGTCACCGGTGGTCTGCCCGCTGCCCAGGAAGGACACGACGAACGAGGTGTCCTGGGTGAGCTTCTGCGTCGCGGGATCCCAGAAGTAGCGGTAGGCCTTCTGGAGGCCGCAGGTGTAGATCGCGATCTTGCCGTGGAACATCGTGATGGTGTGCGGCGTCGCGGTCATCTCCGGCACCGTGACCTCGTCGAGGATCTCGAGGGTGTTCGGGTCGATCGCGAGCATCTCGGAGTTGGCCGTCAGCGACGGGTCGTTGATCCCGGGGCAGACGATCAGCGCGACGCTGCCCTGGATCGGGGCCAGTACTTGACCGAGTACGTCTACCGCCAGCCGCAGACACCTGCTGAGGTCGCCGACTGGTCGAAGCGGCCGATCAAGATCCATTCCTCGGCTACGGCTGCGACGGCGATGCGCACTGGACGCCGGAAGCCGTTCGCGAGTGGTGGCGTGACCGCGACCGGATCACCCAGTACCTGTCCAGCCAGGACTGGGACGGGATCGACTGGGCGGAGCAGGGCACGGCTGCCGCTGTCCGGGACTTTGCGTCCTACCTTGCCGCGGGCCTCGCCAACGACCTGCGAATCTACCTTTACTGGCTGGAGGAAGGCACCTCTCCGAGGCCTGAGGACCGGCTGCCCCGGTTGTAGTCCTGATCGGCTTCGTCGTGGGCGCCCGCCTACATCCTTGAGTCGACCACGTACTGGTAGCTCGTCTCGGGCATGGTCGGCCCCTGCTATATTCAAAGATGTTGTTGGTGTTATATAGCGGAGGCAAGTATGAGCGTGACGACCATCGATCTGGACGATGACGCCCTGGCGAAGGCCCTGCGCTTCTCCGGTGGTGCCACCAAGAAGGACGTGGTGAACGCCGCTCTCCGCGAGTATGCCGAGAGACACGAGCGGGCAGCCCGCCGCGCTCGGCACTTCCAGGCTGCCCAACAGTGGGACTACGACGGATGGCAGCAGCTCCACGACGCCGAGAAGCGGGGCGAGGAGTGATCCGGTACCTCGCAGACTCCACCGCCGTGTGGCGACTGCAGCGCGAGCAGCACCTAAACGACGCGTGGGGGGAGGACATCGACCTCCGCGTCATCGGATCGTGCGCTCCCCAGCGCACCGAGTTCCGACGCTCCGCGCGCAACCTCATGCACTACGAGCAGATGGGCGAGATGTTCGCCGACCTGTACCCGGACGTGCCCCTGCCGAAGAACTTGTGGGCTTGGATCGAGTCCGCGCAGTTCCGACTCGCCCAGGGCGGTGGGGCTGTCCGGGCCCTGTCCACTGTCGATCTCATGATCTGCGCGACAGCAGCTCACCACGGGTTGATCGTGCTGCACGATGACAACGACTTCGTCACTGCGGCCGGCGTCCTGACCGATGTCCTCCAGCGCAGTGTCCGCGACGTTCCGGCATAGCCGACAGCACTACGAAGGCAGGCGCGAGCTGGGCCGAGTTGGCGAGTGACCTTGGCAGTGGTGTCTTTGTTGATGCTCTGCTCGGTGAAGATCAGCCAGAAGATCCGCGACGAGCACGGTGACGGCTCCACCGCGGTGAACAGCGAGTTCGACGCCGAGGCCCTGGCCGGCATGGCCGAGAAGTCGGCCGAGTTCGCGGCCCAGGGCAACCGGGTGTACCTGCCGCTGGCGGACTGACGCACGGACTGAGCGCCGTCCTGAGACGCATCCGCTTCTCGGGACGGCGCTTCGTCGTTCCCGGCTGGGGGGCAGCCGCCGCATGTCGGCTTCACGCAGGCGCAGGTCGCCGCGGCGATGGGTGTCACTCAGGGGCGGATCAGCCAGATCGAGCGCGGCGCCGCTCGTCTCGACACGGCCACCATGGCGGCGTACCTGCGGGCGATCGGGGGCGAGCTGACAATGATGGCCACGGTGGGGAAGCTGTCCGTACGGCTGTAGGTCTGGTGCTTTCGGTCCCGGGGTTCTGCTTGATGAGATCAGCGGGTCGCGCCGCCCCGGGAGTGTTCGCTTCTCGGGACGGCGCTTCATTGTGCGGCGCTAGTATTACGTAGGAGGGGTAATACGGGATACGGGAGCCACGAGATGCGACTCAACAGCAAAGGTCAGGTCACGATCCCCGCAGAACTCCGACAGAAGTGCGGTCTGCGCCCTGGGGACGAAGTGGACGTGATCGAGGAGGACGGCGTTCTGCGGATAGTGCGCCGGGTCGGGGCGGGCACTCGGGGTCAGCGGCTGGCGCGGCGGATGAGGGGAACCGCTGCGGGCGGCATGTCGACCGACGAGCTCATGGAGCTGCTGCGTGGCGAGTAGCCGATTGAGGCTCGTGGAACACGGGCGGACTCAGCCGGTGACCCTGGTCGACTCCTGCGTGCTGCTGGATCTCATGACGGATGACCCCACGTGGGCCGACTGGTCCGAAGTCGAGCTCGCCAAGGCTCAGGACGAGGGCCAGGTGGTGATCAATCCGATCGTCTACGCCGAGGTCTCGGTGGCCTATGCGGCGATCGAGGAACTCGACGCGGTCCTCCCCGCCGAGGCCTTCACCAGGGAGCCGCTTCCGTACGAGGCCGGATTCCTGGCCGGCAAGGCCTTCCTGCAGTACCGGAAGCGCGGCGGTCAGAAGACCGCCCCACTTCCGGACTTCTACCTGGGCGCGCACGCGGCTGTCCGGGGCTACCGCCTGCTCACCCGGGACGCCACGCGCTACCGCACCTACTTCCCGACCGTTCAGTTGATCTGTCCCTGAAGGCTGTTCGGGGCGGCCGGAGGTGCCGGAACGAACCGGAAGCTCCGCGGCGAGCAGCCCTGTCGGTGACGTCTGGTCTACTGCCGGCTGACGAACCACCGTGCTGGGAGGAACCCGTGGGCGTGCTGACCGACTACTTCCGTGCTGCTGATGCGGCATCGGTCGTGCAGGCGCTGGAGCGCACGGACGACCCCCCGCTCGTGAGCGGCGGGGACTCCCTCTTCGACGGAGTGATGGCCAAGCGGCTGGATCCGGACATCGTCCTGGGAGAGCTGATCGCCGCGATCCGCCAACACCCGTGGGAGGCCGGCCTCGTGGACCAGTCACCGGTGTGGCCGACCACCCCCGCCCCCGGCCCGGGCGGCCCGCAGGACGAGGACGACCCCTGGGCCACGGGGCCGTGGGTGGTGGAGCTCGGCGCCGCGGCCCGGGACACGTTGGCAGGTGTGCGGGACTCGGACGTGCCGGCGATCACCGCCAGGTGGGTGCAATCGGAGGCGCTGCGCCCAGCAGGTGTCGAGGAGATGCGACCGCTGGTCGACGAGCTGGTCCGGCTCGCCAGGCGTGCCCGCGAAGCCGGCGAGCGGCTCTACTGCTGGATCTGCCTGTAGGTGCCGGCGGGGTGGTCGCCGGATGCCTGCGGTCCAATACCGAATTCCCGGATCCGGGGCGTCTGTTGCTCTGGTCGGGTCTCACCGGCCTGGACCCGGCCTCCGCGGAGTTCACCGATCGCTACGCGGCCCAACTCGCCCGCATCGTCGAGCGCTTGGCGGCACCACAGTGAGCGGTCAGTACCCGGTCGGGCGTACCAGGCCGGTCTCGTAGGCGAAGACCGCCGCCTGGGTGCGGTCGCGCAGGCCCAGCTTGACCAGGATGCGGCTGACGTGGGTCTTGACGGTCTGCTCGGCGACCAGCAGGGCGGCGGCGATCTCGGCGTTGGACAGGCCCTGGGCGATGAGCGAGAGCACCTCGGTCTCCCGTTCCGTCAGGTCGCCGACGCGGTCCTTGAGCGGGGCCTTCGGGGCGCTGGTGGCACGGGAGAACTCGGCGATCAGGCGCTTGGTCACGCTGGGTGCCAGCAGCGCCTCGCCGGACGCCACCACCCGGACGGCCTGGGCGAGTTCGGCGGCCGAGGCGTGCTTGAGCAGGAAGCCGGAGGCGCCCGCCCGGAGGGCCTCGTAGACGTACTCGTCGAGGTCGAAGGTGGTCAGCACCAGGACCTTGACGGTGGTGCCCGGGGCCCCGGTGATCAGGCGGGTGGCGTCGATGCCGCCGAGCTCGGGCATCCGGATGTCCATCAGGACGACGTCGGGGGCGAGTTCGGCGACCTTGCCGACGGCGTCGCGGCCGTCCACGGCCTGCCCCACCACCTCGATGTCCGGTTCGGCGTCGAGCAGCACGGTGAAGCCCTGGCGGATCATCACCTGGTCGTCGGCGATCAGCACGCGGATGTTCGTCACAGGGCGTCCTCACGGGTGTCCGCAGTGGGGGTGGGCAGCACGGCGGTCACTTCGTAGCCGCCGTCCGGGGTGGGCCCGGTGGCCAGTTCGCCGCCCACCATGGCGATCCGCTCGCGCATGCCGAGCAGGCCGTGCCCGCTGCCGGGGCTGGGCTGGGCCGGGCGCTCGGGCGCGCTGTTGACCACCCGGATGGTGAGGCCGCTCGTCCGGTAGCCGAGCTCCACCCGCAGCGCGGCGCCGGGTGCGTGCCGGATCGCGTTGCTGAGTGCCTCCTGCACGATCCGGTACGCCGAGAGGTCGACCCCCGGGGCCAGCGGGAACGGGCGGCCGGTGGTCCCGGTGCTGACGGCGATTCCGGCGGCGCGCACCTTGGCGAGCAGCTCGTCCAGGCGCTCCAGGGTGGGCTGCGGGGCGTGCGGGGCCGCCTCGGCCGTGGTGTCCTCCGCGCGCAGCACGCCGAGCACCCGGTGCAGTTCGGTCAGCGCCTCGACGGCGCTGCCGCGGATGCCCGCCAGGTTCTCCCGCAGCTCCTCGGAGGGGTTTTCCGCCAGGTGCACGGCGACCTGCGCCTGCACCGAGATCACCGCCATGTGGTGGGCGACCACGTCGTGCAGCTCGCGGGCGATCCGGCTGCGTTCCTCGAGCAGGGCGCGCCGGGCCCGCTCGTGGGCGTTGAGCTCCTCCTGGACGACCAGCTCGGTGCGGGCCACCTGGAGGCCGCGCAGGGCCGCGCCGAGGACCGTGGCGACGACCTGGAAGATCACCGTCGGCTTGGCCACGGGGCCCGGGTGGCTCAGCAGACCGGTGAGCAGGTCCAGCAGGAGGCAGCCCACCAGCATCTCGGCCGCCGCTCGCAGCGGCACCTGCAGGGCCAGCAGGAACAGCAGGATGATCTGCGTGATCAGTATCGGGAGCACGAACGGCGCCGTCAGTTCGAGGGGGCCGGGGTGCAAGGAGTAGGGCGCGGCCACCACCGGCACCAGCAGCGACAGCCACCAGGCCCGGTGCGGCCGGAACAGCGCCACCACCAGCACGGCGGCCTGGAGGACGGCGGCCGGTAGGCCGATCGGACCCATGCCGGAGCGGATGAACGAGTTCGCCGAGGCGACGCCCAGGATGACGGCGGACAGCACCACCGGCACCAGGATCGCCGGGAACCACACCCCGCCCAGCCGCCGGGTGCGCGGCGGCCGAGCGACGGCCGGCGTCCACAGGTCCTCGCGCAGGTCGTGCGGCACCGCCCGCAGTGCGACTGCCCATCGTCCGATCATGTCCCCCCGCTTTCCGAGATCCACCCTAGAGCCGGGCATGCGCCGCCGCCGACGACGGGGCCCGGTCGGTCGCGACTGCGGAACCGGCCCGCTCACGGCCGTGGAAGGCGGCCCAGCACCCGCCCAGGGCCAACGCGAACACCGGCAGCCAGACCAACCGGGCGAGCGCCCAGCCGTACCCGTCGGGCGCGGTGTGCAGGCCGGGCAGCGGGCCTGCGACGCACAGGCCGATAATCGTGACCGCCATCATCGCGGTCTGGTGCCAGAGGAAGACCGTCATCGCGAACAGGTTCAGCACCGCCACCGGTGCCCAGGCGGCCGGCCGCAGCATCAGCCGCCGCAGCGGGCCGAGCAGCAGCAGCGCCGCGCCGCACTGGGCGAGGCCGAAGGTAACGGCTGCCAGGGTGACCGGCCCGAGGTTGGAGACGCCCGCGCCGGGCACCCCGACCATGGCGGCCGGGTAGCCGGCCCACCGCACCAGCGCGGCGGTCGCGGCGCCGCCGCCGAGCAGCAGCACCCAG
Organism: Kitasatospora humi; assembly: GCF_020907985.1. Lineage (GTDB taxonomy): Bacteria > Actinomycetota > Actinomycetes > Streptomycetales > Streptomycetaceae > Kitasatospora > Kitasatospora humi. The sequence continues at coordinate 9,373 of NZ_JAJJPA010000049.1, forward strand.
CCGGGGGCGCGGCCGCGCAGCTCGCCGCGCGACCAGGCGGCGCCCAGGCAGTAGGGGACCAGCCAGCCGGCCGCCTCGTTCAGGTAGCCGAGCGCGGCGGGCCCGCCCAGCCCGAACCGCACGACGTCGACGAGTACCACGACGGCGAGCGGCCAGGCCGGATGCACCGTGCCGACCAGCGGTGTCGCGGCGGTCAGCGCGGCGAAGACCAGCAGGAACCACAGGGGCGAGACCGCCAGCCTGGCCAGCGTGTGCACGGTGTCCCAGCCGACTCCGGCGGCGAGCATGGCGACCGTCGCCAGACTCCACACCACCAGCAGTACGGCCGCCGGCCGGAACAGTCGGACGAGCCGGGCGCCGAGCCACTGCCGGTAGGAGGCACCCCTGGCCCGGGCCGCGCGGTAGCTCCGCCCGGCCACCAGGCCACCGGTCAGGAAGAACACCGCCAGCGTCTGGAACAGCCAGGACACCGGCGTGAGTCGAGGAAGCTGTTGGAGCGGGCTGGCGTCCTGCAGAGTGCCGCTGTCGGCGACCAGGGCGGTCACCAGCCAGTGCCCGAGCACCACGCCGAGGATGGCGAGGGCGCGCAGCGCGTCCACGGTGCGGTCGCGGTCCGGGGGAGTCGCGGCGTCGATCCGCCGCACCAGCTCACGCACCGGGGCCTGCCGGGGCGGGGGTCCGGCCCAGCACGATCCGGACGATGCCGGTCAGTGCGGGGCTGCCCGGCTTGAGGTAGTCGCTGTGGCCGCCGCTCCCGGCCGCGAAGACCCGGGCGCCGAACGCCGGGGAGACCGGGTCGGTGCCGAAGCCCACGGTGGCGAAGGGGAGTTCGACCTTCACGTGGGGCACGTCGGCGATCCAGTCGGTGGCGCCGCGGCCGGCCCAGACGGTGGCCCTGGTGTGCAGGGCGGCGACGTTGTCGTAGCCCGTGCCGGGGCTGCCGAACAGCACCAGGTCGGAGACGTCCAGGCCGGCCGCGGCCCGGCCGCAGACCACGGAGCCGTAGGAGTGGCAGAGCACGGAGAGCCGGCTGTCCGGGCGCGCGGCCCGCAACTGGGCGACGAACCGCTGCAGTCGGGGTGCCGCCTGGTCGGCGCGGTCGGCGGTCAGGATCGCCGGCTCCTTGGTGCTGGGCGTCTTGTAGCCGAGCCAGGCGATGACCGCGGAGCCGTCGCCCAGTTGCCGTTCGAGCGCGGCGGCGCCGGCCCGCAGCCGCTCGTAGCTGTCGAGGTCGGTGTCGGCTCCGGGGACGAGCACCGCGATCTGCCGGGCCGTGGCCAGGTCGCCGAAGACCTCGCCGCTGCGGCCGTCGTCCCGCCCGTCGAAGAACACGAACTGCCGTGCCGGATCGGCCATCGCCGCAAGGGCGGTGGCCCGCCCGCGGTCACCGTGGGCCGCCGCCGTCCGCTCGGCCGCCACGATGTCGGTGCGGGTGGCGGCGTACCGGTCGGCCAGCGCGGCCGGGTCCACGGCGCCCAGCGCGGCCGGAGCCGTCGGAGCCGGTGCGGGCACGTCCGCCGGGCCGGCCGCCCCGATCGCCGGTACGGCCAGCGCCGCCGTGACGAGTGCGGCGGACAGGGCCCGTCGCAGACGGCTGCTGAGCGGGCGAAGGGGGGACGCCATGGCGGATGGTCCTTCCGGGCCGGGGGTGGAGTGAACTTCCGGCACCGAACGTACGGACCGCGCGGGGTGGTTGGCGTCCCGCTGGGGAGGGCGGTCTTCGGGTAGCTCTCAAGTACTACGGGGACTACGGCGCCTCAGGCGCCGAGCAGCGCGAGGGTGTCCGTGACGGTCCGCAGCAGGGTATCGGCGTCGGCGCCGTTGCGGGAGCGGGCGTTGACGCCGTAGGCGACCAGGGCCAGCGTCTCGGCGGCGCTGCCGGGGGCGACGTGCGGGGCCAACTGCCCGTGGTGGTGGGCGGATTCGAGGGCGGTGCACAGGGCCTCGCGCAGCTGCCGGTGGTGGTCGTCGAGCAGGGCCCGCACCTGCGCGTCGTGGTGCTCGGTGCCCAGGTGGGCGTTGACGGCCATGCAGCCCCAGCCCGCGTGCTCGCCGGCGCAGCGCACCTCGACCAGGCCGGCGAAGAAGTCCCTGATGGCGGGCAAGCCGCGGCCGTCATCAGCGAGTTGGCGGAAGGCGGGCTGGGCGCGGTGGTGCAGGTAGCGGCGCAGCGCGGTGAGGTAGAGCTGCTGCTTGCCGCCGAAGGTGGCGTAGAGGCTGGAGCGGTTCAGCCCGGTCGCCGTGACGACGTCCTGGATCGACGCCCCGGCCGCGCCGTGCTGCCAGAAGAGCCGCTCGGCGCGCTCCAGGGCCACCTCGGGATCGAAGTGCTTGACGTCTGGCATGGCGGACCGCTCCCGGGTACTTGAAATGATGGTTCCAAGATAACCCTTGACGCCGCATCACCGCCCGGCCATCCTGGAACAACCGATCCAAGATCATGAACCAGTCCTCGCCTCAGAAAGGGCGGTCCTGTGAGTCTCAGTGACCAACTGCGGAGCGTGCACGAGAACCTGCGCCGGACGGCCCCGGCCGAGCTCCTTGAGATCATGGACCGCAGCGGCCGCGCGCTCGCCGCCTCCGGTCTGGCGCAGCGGGCCCTCGGCGTGGGTGCCCAGGCCCCGCGGTTCGTGCTGCCGTCGGCCACCGGGCGGCAGGTGGCGCTGGACGAGCTGCTCGCCGAGGGCCCGGTGGTCCTGACCTTCTACCGCGGCGCCTGGTGCCCGTACTGCAACCTCGCGCTGCGCGCCCTCCAGGAGCAGCACGACGCGATCACCGCGCACGGCGCCCGCCTGGTGGCCGTCTCGCCGCAGATCCCGGACGAGTCCCTGTCCCTGGCGGAGAAGGAGCGACTCGCCTTCGACGTGCTCAGCGACCTCGGCGCCGAGGTCGCCGCCCGGTTCGGCATCGCCTTCGACCTCTCCGACGAACTGGGCGCCCTCTACGACCAGTGGGGCTTCGACCTGCAGCGCGTCAACGCCGGCCACGCCCGCACCCTGCCGCTGCCCGCCACCTTCGTCATCGACCGCACCGGCGTCATCCGCTGGACCTTCGTCCAGGCCGACTACACCCTGCGCGCCGAGCCCGCCGACATCCTGGCGGCACTGGGCGCACTGGACTGAGGGCGCCCCGCCGGGCGGCCCGGGCCGACCCGTACCAGCGGCCCGTCCAGCCGGCGCGGTCGTACCGCCCCGGTCGCTGACGTCCCCTCAGGTGTCGTCAGGACAGGGCGTCCTCGGTGAGTTCGAGGTACTGCGCCAGCCGCTGCTGGTTCTCCACCAACCGCAGCGCCAGGTGGCGCAGCTGGGTGAGGTCGGCGGGGCTGAAACCGGCGAAGATGCCGGCGACGGCCCGCTGGGCGGGCAGGCGGTAGGCGTCGAGCCAGCCGCGCCCGCTGGCGGTGATCCTGGCGAGCGGAGCGGCCGGCTGCTCCGGGTCGGTGATCCGCTCGACGAGCTGGTGGTGCGCCAACTCGTCGAGCGCGGCGGCGATGTCGTGGGCGCCGAACCGGGCCGTGTGGTCAAGTTCGGTCATCGGCAACGCCTCGCCGCTGGTGGCGTTGAGCCGGAGCAGCAGATCCACCGCTCCCGCGCTCAACCGACGGCCCTTGGCGTCCCGGAGCCGCATCTGGTCCACGGCGTGGTGAGCGGCGCAGACCGCGGCGGCGGCCTCCAGGTCCAGGGTCTCGTCGCTCAGCGTGAACTCGGCCATCACCGTTCTGACGGTCGGGTCGAAGAGGCAGTCGTCGGCGTCGTGCGCCAGGTGGTTCTGGGGCGTCAGCGGAGACTCGTTTACCTGCTTCATAATGAAGTCATACTTTAGTAGCGAAGCATGACGGTGCGTCAAACACGCAGGTGAGGGGCGACCTCAGGCCGTTGCCGCCGAACCCAGAACGGTGTCCAGGCCGGAGAAGGCGTACGCCGTCCGTCCCGTGAAGCCCAGCGCCAGATCCAGCCGCTCGCGGCTGTAGTCGTCCATGTCGGGCAGCTCGTCCTGGGCGAACCAGGCCACGTCCAGTGACTCATCGTCATGGACGGTGGCCTCTCCGCCCACCACCCGGCAGCGGAACGTCAGTTCCAGGTACTGCGTCTGGTGGCCGTTGGGGTACGTCACCGGGGGCGAGACGGTCACCGAGGTCAGCTGCTCGGGCGCCACCCGCACCCCGGTCTCCTCGAAGCACTCCCGCACGGCGGCGTCGGCCGGCTGCTCGCCCGGGTCCACGATGCCGCCGATCAGGGCCCAGCGGCCGGTGTCGGCCCGCCGCCCGAGCAGCACCCGCTGCTCTTCGTCGAGGACCACGACACATGCCGCGGAGAGCCAGAGCGGCCGGTTGCCGACGAGGGTGCGCAACTCTGCGAGGAAGGGGGGGATCGCCATGGGGAGAGACTAGACGGCGATCGCCTCCGCCCGGCCCGGAAAGCGGAAACCCCCCAGGTCCCGCGCGGACTTGCGACAGTACGCCGGGCGCGGTGGCAGCCTGCGGGCAGTCGGCCGGGTTCGCTGGCGGCCGGCCGCCCGGAGAGCGAGGCTGGGGAGCCGGAAGGGCCGTCCGCCGGCCGGAGTGCGGTGCGGCCGCGGGGGAGATGAGGGGGCCCGATGAACGTCGACAACCCTGAGCAGGCGGTACGCCAGGACACCCTGGAGGTCCCGGGCCTGCTCCCCGAGCCACTGGCCGTGCTGCCCCTCGCCGATCCGGCCGAGCTGGCGGCCCGTCGGCTGCTCGCCCGGGAACCCCAGGTGCTGGCCGAGTACCAGCAGGGGCTGCGGGAGATCAACAGTCCGCTGGTGGCAGACCCGCACGCCTGGGAGCAGTGCGTGGTGCAGGCCCGGCGGATCCTGATGGACTGCGCGGTCAGCCTGGCCGAGGGCCGGGCCACGGTGACCGGCACCGAGATCGCCGAAGTGGTGAACCTGGGCGGCGAGCGGATCCGCCACGGACTGCACCTGACCCACTCGATCAGGGCCGGGATGCTGCTGCTGGACGTGGTGCTCAGCGCCCTGGCCACCGCCGTCACCGAGGCCGGCCTGGCCGAAGGGCCCGCGGAGCAGGACGCGGCCGGCGTGCGCTGCCCCGAGTGCAGCGCACCCGACCGCTGGGCCGAGGAACTGGCCGCCGCCCGCTGCGGGCACTGCAGCGGCCACTACACCGCCGCCGTGCGCTCGCTCCAGGAGGGCGTGAGCCGGCGGCTGGCGCTCGGCTCGATGGGCTACGACACCTTCCTGCTCAACCGGGTGCAGGAGCTGAACGACCTGGGCCGGCTCCGGCTGGCCCGGGAGATCCACGACCAGCTGGGCAACTCGCTCAGCCTGGCGCTGCGGCAGCTGGAACTGGCCGAACTGCGCGCCGAGCCGCCCGCCGACCCGCACCTCAAGGCCGCCCGGACGGCCGTGCTGGAAGCCATGGACACCACCCGGCAGCTGGTCACCCAGCTGCGCCACCGCAATGTCGCGGGATCGCTGGAACTGGCGCTCAAGAGCTTCGCCTCCGCCATGTCGGAGGCCGGCGGCGCGGTGCGGATCTGGGTGAAGGGCTCCGACGACTGGGTGCCGGCCGAGCTGGCCGAGGAGCTGTTCATCATCGTCCGCGAGTGCCTGCGCAACTCCCTGCGGCACGCCCGGGCGGGCAACATCGTGGTGCACGTGGACATCGCCCCGCACGAGGTGCAGGCCGAGGTGCTCGACGACGGCCGCGGCTTCGACCCGGCGGCGGTGCAGGGAAGCGCCAACGGCCTGACGGGCATGCGCGAGCGGGTCCAACTGCTGCACGGCACGCTGGACATCGCGTCCACCCCGGGCAAGGGCACCCAGGTGCTGATCTGGATCCCGATCGAGGAGCGGCCGGCATGACCGCCCCCACCGCGCCCGAGCCGCACCCGCACCTCCCCCCGGCCGGGGTCCGGGGGGAGGTGCGGATCCTCGTCGCCGACGACCACACCCTGCTGCGCGAGGCACTGTGCGAACTGCTCGCCACCGAGCCGGGCTTCGAGGTGGTGGCCCAGGCCGGCACCGGCACCGAGACGGTCGCGCTGGCCGCCCGGCACCGCCCGGACGTGCTGCTGCTGGACATCGAGATGCCGGAGAACGACCCGCCGGTGACGGTCCGCCGGCTGCTCGCCCAGCAGCCCGGGCTGCGGATCATCGTGCTCAGCATGGACGACGGGCGCCGCCTGGTGCAGGAGCTGCTGGCGCTCGGCGTGTGCGGCTACCTGCACAAGAGCGTCAGCCGCCAGACCCTGGTCTCCACGATCCGCCAGCGGGACGACGGCAGGCACACGGTCACCGTCTCGGTCGGTCCGCGCAGCGTCTGGCAGGGCGGCGGGGCGGGGGCCGACGAGCTGCCGGGCGGGCTGTCGCAGCGCGAGGTGGAGGTGCTCGAATGGACCGCCCAGGCGCTGAGCAACCGTCAGATCGCCGGTCGGCTGGGCATCACCGAGGGCACGGTCAAGCGCCATCTGCGCAACATCTTCGGCAAGTTGGACGCGGTCTCGCGGATCGACGCGGTGAACAAGGCCGTTGAGCTGGAGCTGATCCCACCGCTCGGCGGGCGCGGCCGCCGCTGACCCTGCGGGGCGGCCGCTGATCCTGCGGGGCGGCCGCTGATCCTGCGGGGCGGCCGCTGGGCGGTCGGTGCCCGTGCCGGGCGGTCGGTGGCCGTCGCCGGTGCGTCAGCGGCTGTCGCCCGCCCGTCAGTGGCCGTCGCCGGTGCGTCGATCCTGCCGCAGGAAGCTGTAGTTGCGCCCGATCTGCCGGAAGCCCCGGCGGGCGTACCAGTCCTTGGGCCAGTCCGCGGCGTCGGCGTTCAGGAAGAGCTGCGGGATCCCGGCCTCGGCGGCCAGCGCAAGGCCGGTGGCGAGCAGGGTGTCACCGTGGCCCTGCCCGCGGTGCGGCTCGGCGGTCACCAGGTCCTCCAGCTGGGCCAGCCCGGCGGCTCGGTCCAGGTAGAGGTCGGCCCAGCCGGCGATCTCGCCGTCGGCCGCGCGCACGGCCAGGAAGAGCACCTGCTCGGCGCCGTGCAGCCGGGCCGCGCGCCGCTCGTGCAGCTGCCGGGCCAGCTCCTCGTCCGGCCACCAGCGCAGCTGCTGGGCGAGCCCCGCCGCCCGCAGCTCGGCCACCGAGGCCGGCGCGGCGGCCGGCTCGGGGCGCACGCACCCGGCGGTGTCGCGGGCCAGCACCAGCTCGACGTCCAGGCCGTAGCCGGCCGCGGCCAGCACCGGTTCGGCCCGCCGGCCGAGCGCCTCGTCCAGCACGCTGATCCGGTAGTCCGGCCGCTCTCCCAGAGCCTGCGCGGCGAGCGCCGGGAGGGCCGCCGGGTCGGCCCCGGGACCGGGCACGAACAGCTGGTTGTGCTCCTGGGAGCGGGGGAAGCCGGGGTGGCGGACGGCGAACGCGCCGGGCAGTTCGACGGTTTCGGGGGCTTGACGGCGGGCGAAGGCGGCGCGGAAGGCGGTCACGCGCTGGAGCAGATCGGACATTCCGTCATCGTGTGATCGTCCTCTGTTCCGGGCAACCGCATTTCCCCTACCCTGCCGGGCATGGGATCACGGGGGTTGCGGAGCGCCTGGTACGCCAACGAGGGCCTGGCGTTCCTGCTGGAGCTGGCCGCGCTGGCCTGGCTGGCCTGGTGGGGCTGGACGGTCGGGCCAGGACTGGTCGGCCGACTGCTGCTGGGCCTCGGCAGCCCGGTGCTGGCCGCGGTGCTCTGGGGCCGCTACGCCTCGCCCCGGGCCGCCGTGCGGCTGCCGCTGCCGGGCGTGCTGGCGGTCAAGGCGGTGGTCTTCCTGGGCGCCGCGGCGGCGCTGGGCGCGGTGGCCGGCCGGCTGTCCGGGGTGGGCTTCGCGGTGCTGTGCGCGGCCAACATCGCTTTCGCCGAGGCCGGTCGCCCCAGGCCCGGGGCGACCGCCGGGGCGACCGGGACCGGGCCGACCCAGCGGCCGCCCGGGCCCACGCCCCGCTGACGGTCGGTCAGTCGACCGGCAGCCGGGCCACCGGCAGCCGGCCCTCCACGGTGACCCCGCCATCCACGGCTGGTCAGTCGACCGGCAGCCGGGCCACCAGCAGCCGGCCCTCCATGGTGACCCCGCCGTCCATCGCCACCGCCAGCTCGTCGGCGTAGATGTACGGGCCGGGCACGTACGGCGGCTCGCCGGTGTCGGCCGTGGCCTCGCCGGTCAGGTACGGGATCGGGCTGTGCCCGTGCACCACCCGGTGGCCGCCGTAGGTGGCGAGCAGCTCGCCGGCCGCCATCGGTCCGCCGGGGCCGCGGAACGCGAACCGCTTGGTGAACCGGCGGAACGCGTCCCACCACTCGTCCGCGCCCTCGTCGGACAGCAGGTTGTGCACCGCGTCGTTGACCGCTGCGATGGAGTCGCCGAACTCCAGGTAGGCGGTGGTGTCCGAGTGCAGCAGCAGGTGGTCGTCCTCCAGGGCGATCGCCGGCAGCCGCTTCAGCCAGCTGATGTGGTGGCCCTGCAGCCGGTCCAGGTCGTGCTGCTGACCGCCGTTGAGCAGCCAGGCCGCCCGGAACGAGGCGGTGCCGGCGGTGGACTGCACCGGCTCGTCGCCGTACCGGTGGGCGCCGAGGAAGAGCAGTTCGTGATTGCCCATCAGGGCCCGGCAGTAACCGCCGGCCGCGGCCGCCTCGGCGGCCAGCTGCATCACCAGGTCGATGACACCGATGCCGTCCGGGCCGCGGTCGGTGAAGTCGCCCAGGAACCAGACCCGGGCCCGCCCGGCCGACCAGTGGCCCTCCGCGTCCACCAGGCCCTGCTGGTGCAGGGCGGCCAGCAACTCGTCCAGGTAGCCGTGCACGTCGCCGACCACGTAGAGCGGGCCGACCGGGCCGGGCTCGCCGACCGGCGGCAGCTGCGGCGCCGGGCGCAGGTCGTCCTCGCTGATCGGCGGGCCCAGCTCGATGGTCGGCGGGTCCTCGCGCTGCATCGCGGCCGACGGCCCGGGCGCCTGGAAGATCGACTGGGTGGGTGTGGAGTGCCCGGTCACCGGCCAGTGCTGCTCCAGGTAGCGCGCGCCGCCGTACCCGCTGTAGGTGGCGTCGGTGCCGGTCGGCCGGTCCTGTGGCTCGCCGGGCGAACCGGGGTAATCCGCAGGGGGGTTGGGCTCGTAGTACGAGCCGTACGGCAGCACGTCGAGGTCCTGGTGCGGGTGGCGGCCTGAGTGGTGCGGTTCAGGCCCGGGGAAGCGGTCCTCGGGTGTCATCCGCCCATCATAGGAAGACCACTCTCCCGTCGTCCTCACCCGGTGGCCATCCAATCGATTCGGGGGCGATCTCTGGGAACCGCCCCGTGCGGCGGTGTCAGACTTCGCCGGGGGTGCGCGGGGCGCTGATGGTGGTTCGGGGGCTGCGCCGCTGCGAGGAGGCCCGCACGATCAGCTCGGTCGGCATCAGGGTGCCCGGTGGCGGACCGCTGCCGGCGGTCCGGTAGCGGGGCTGGAAGAGCCGGGAGACGTCCACCCCGGTACCGGAGTCGACTCCCTCGATCGCGTCGATCAGCAGGTTGACCACGGTGGTGCCGATCCGGCGCGGCTTGAGCGAGAGGGTGGTGATCGGCGGCTCGGTGCCCGCGTAGACGTCGCTCTCGCTGCAGCAGACCAGCAGCAGGTCGTCCGGCACCCGCAGCCCGTAGCGGCGGGCGGCGGCCAGCAGGTCGGTGCCGTTCGGGTCGAACAGCCCGTAGACCGCGTCCGGCCGGTCCGGGCGGGCCAGCAGCCGGTCGGCGGCCACCGCCCCGGCGGCCGGGTCGTGGGCCGGATAGGCCTCGTAGACCGGCTCCTGGCCGACGTGGGCGCACCACGCCAGATAGGCCTCGGTACTGAGTCGGGTGTAGGTGTCGGTGCTGGTGCCGGTGAGCAGGCCGATCCGGCGCGCGCCGGCCTCGCTGAGGTGGTCCAGGATCTCCAGCACCGCGGCCTCGTGGTCGTTGTCCACCCAGGCGGTGACCGGGCAGTTGCCCGGCTTGCCGTCGCTCACCACCGGCACCCCGGACCGGTAGAGCTCGCTGACCAGCGGGTCCTGGTCGGCCGGGTCGATCACCACGGTGCCGTCCAGCGCCACGTTGCTCCACACGTCGTGCCGGGAGGAGGCGGGCAGCACCACCAGGGCGTAGCCGCGGCCGAGCGCGGCGCTGGTGGCGGCCCTGGCCATCTCGGCGAAGTAGGCGAACTCGGTGAAGGTGAACGGCTCCTCGCCGTAGGTGGTGACGGTCAGACCGATCAGCCCGGAGCGGCCGGTGCGCAGCGTCCGGGCGGCGGCGGACGGCCGGTAGCCGAGGCGCTCGGCGACCTCGCGCACCCGGCTGCGGGTTTCGTCGGGCAGGCGGCCCTTCCCGTTCAGCGCGTCGGAGACGGTGGTGATCGACACTCCGGCGGCTGCTGCCACGTCCCGGATGCCGGCCCGTTCCAGACGTCGTGAGGCGGTGGCCCGCCGACCGCTCTGGTTGGCTGCTGCTGTCATGGCGCACCGATCGTATGGTGCGTCAGGCATTGGTTGAACCACCTGTGCCGCGGCCCTGGCAGAACCGTTTCTCCATGCTGCCGACGCATCGGGCCCCTTGGATCGATGGTCTGATTTCGGCCGAATACCTCTGACATGTGCCATTGGAACGAGCGACAATGGCTGATCTGCGGCGGTGCTCCGGCTGGACATCTCACTCTGATGGGTGAGCGTGCTCGGTATCGTTCTGAGCACCCGACCGGGGACCGAACGGCGCGGGTGCGACCGGCGCGCGATTGAGCGCCGGGCGCGCACGCGGCCTTGGTGCACGCCCTACCGGGCGTCCCCCAGAGTGAAGGAGCACCATCGTGAGCGGTACGGCAGACCAGGGCCCGCGCCTGAGGCCGAGCCTCGACGGCATTCCCAGCTACAAGCCCGGCAAGCCGGCCGGTGCGGACGCCTTCAAGCTCTCCTCCAACGAGAATCCCTACGAGCCGCTGCCCGGCGTGCTGGAGGCCGCCGTCGCCGCCGCCGGCGCCATCAACCGCTACCCGGACATGGCCGTCACCGAGCTGACCGAGGAGCTGGCCAAGCGGTTCGACGTGCCCGCCGAGCACATCGCGCTCGGCACCGGCTCGGTCTCGGTGGCCCAGTCGCTGGTGCTCTCCACCGCCGGCCCGGGCGACGAGGTGATCTTCGCCTGGCGCTCCTTCGAGGCCTACCCGATCATCACCCAGGTCGCCGGCGCCACCCCGGTCCAGGTGCCGCTCACCGCCGACGAGGCGCACGACCTGGACGCGATGCTGGCCGCGATCACCCCGCGCACCCGGCTGATCTTCGTCTGCAACCCGAACAACCCGACCGGCGTCGCGATCCGCCGCGCCGAGCTGGAGCGGTTCCTGGAGGCCGTGCCGAGCGACATCCTGGTCGTGCTGGACGAGGCCTACCGCGAGTTCATCCGCGACGAGCAGGTGCCGGACGGCACCGAGTTCTACCGGGACCGTCCGAACGTCTGCGTGCTGCGCACCTTCTCCAAGGCCTATGGCCTGGCCGGGCTGCGGGTCGGCTTCGCGATCGCGCACGAGCCGGTGGCCACCGCGCTGCGCAAGACCGCCATCCCGTTCGGCGTCAGCCAGCTCGCCCAGGACGCGGCGGTCGCCTCGCTGCGCGCCGAGGAGGCACTGCTGGTCCGGGTGGCGGCGCTGGTCGAGGAGCGCGCGCGGGTCGCCGCCGCGCTGGCCGAGCAGGGCTGGACGGTCGCCGACTCGCAGGCCAACTTCGTCTGGCTGCGGCTCGGCGAGCGGACCATGGACTTCGCGGCGGCGGCCGCGGCGGCCGGGGTGGTCGTCCGGCCGTTCCCCGGCGAAGGCGTCCGGGTCACCATCGGCGAGACCGAGGCCAACGACATCTTCCTGTCGGTGGCGCAGGCCTTCCGCGCCGAACTCTGACGCGTGTCCGGGGTGCCCGCGGGCCGGGCGCCCCGGAGCCTGCCTACTCGCTGGCCGCGCGCTCGGCCGCGCTGCGCTCCACGCAGAACTCTCCCCCAGCCTCCGGCCGGGAGGGGCCCCATCCTCCGGGTCGCCGAGCAGCGCCCAGCCGGTGCCGTCGGGGCGGCGGTGGTCGGCCGGCAGGGGGGTGGCGCCCAGGTGCTCCGAACAGTTGATCATGCCCGCCGCTCGAGGCGTAGAGTCGGCGCATGACCGGGGTGGGAGCGGACGCGGAGCCGGCGGCCGGGGCGAGCGCGGCGGCCGGGACGGACGCGTCGGTGGCGGGCGGCACGGGCGCGGCCGGGGAGGGTGCGGCGACCTGGGAGCGGCGAGCCGCCGAGCTGGCCGCGTTGCGGGCCGGCGGACACTGGCTGCGCGGACCGTCCACCGCACTGGGGGTGCTCGGTCAGCAGGCCCTCGAGGACGCGCACGAGCGCTATCTCGCCTTCCTGCTGGACCCCCACGGCACCCACGGTCTGGGTAGCACACTGCTCGCCGCCCTGCTGCGCCGGGCCGGCCGCGCCGACATCGCGGCGGACACCGCGGCGCTGGCCCAGGCAGAGGTGCGGCGCCAGGTGGTCGGCACGGCCAGCCGGCCCGATCTGGTGGTGACCGCCCCCCGCTTCACGCTCGTGGTGGAGCTGAAGATCCGCACCACCGAGGGACACCGCCAGACGCCCAACCAGCAGCGCGACTTCGCCCACCATCCCGACCCGGTGTTCGTCTACCTGACCCCGAGCGGCCGGTCGGCGCTCTCCACCGCGTTCCGCCCGGTCTCGCTGCTCCAGCTCTCCCGCGACCTCACAGCCGCGCTCAAGGCCCCACCCCGCGCCGAGACCGTGCACGCGGAACGCGGCCGCACGGTGGCGCGCGACTACCTCAACGCCCTGGAGGACGTGCTCGGTATGAGTCCGGTGAACGACGCCGCGGCCCGCTTCTGGTTGACCCACAACGCGGACATGGCCCTCGCCCGCCAGGCGGCGAGCGACCTCCTCGCGGGCCTGCCCGAGCGCACCCACGCGGTGCTCACCGAGCTGGCCCCGCGGCTGGGCGAGGGCCTGGAGGTCGCCTGGATCGAGTACGACGCGGTCGGTGGGAAGGACACCTACCCCGAGGTGGCGGTGGTCCTCGGCCGCCGCGAGTGGCTGACGCCGGGGCAGCCCCGCTGCGGGTTCGGGCTGGGCCAGCGGCGCCAGCGGGTCGATCCCAAGGACAACGGCGAACGGGCTCCGTTCGTCGGCTTCTACTGCGAGGACGACCGGATGCGGGACGCCGTCTCCGCCCACTTCGGGCGCCGTCAGTGGGGCGGCCACTGGGCCCGGTGGGCCTACCTGCCGCTGCGGCCCGAACCGCGGCTGCCGGTGCTGGAGGGGCTGGCCCGCCGGGTCGCGGAGAGCGTCACCATGGGGTGGCGCGAGGACGGGGAGGTCATGGAGCGGTTCCGGGCCGGAACACCGGACGGCTGACGGCTCGTTAGCGTCCCGTGGGAGTCAACAAGGAACGCATGCTGGCCGGTGACTGGTACGTCGCCGACGACGAGGAACTGGCCGCCGACACCCGGCGCCGGGTCGAGCTCTGCGCGGCCTTCAACGCCGAACCGCCCCCCGGGGAGCGGCGCCGGATCCTGGCCGACCTGCTCGGCTCACTCGGTGCGGACGTCGGGATCCGCCCGCCGTTCCGCTGTGACTACGGCTACCACATCGCGATCGGCGACCGCACGTTCGTGAACTTCGGCGCGGTCTTCCTCGACGCCGCGCCGATCACCGTCGGCGCCGACGTCCAGATCGGCCCCAACGTCCAACTCCTCACCCCAACCCATGAACTGGACACCGCCCGGCGCCGCGCCGGCTGGGAACGCGCCCTCCCGGTGACCATCGGCGACAACGTCTGGCTCGGCGGCGGCGTCATCGTCTGCCCCGGCGTCACCATCGGCCCCGACACCGTCGTCGGCGCCGGCTCGGTGGTCACCCGAGACCTCCCGGCCGGCGTCCTGGCGGTGGGCAACCCGGCCCGGGTGGTGCGCGAGCTGGGGTGAGCCGGGTGCCGGGCTGCGGTCCCTACTCCTCCCTCCGGCGATGGCACGCTCTCACCCGTCGGGGAGCGTCCGGCTCATTCGTGCGGGCGGGCCAGCCGGCGGAGCAGGGTGAGGGTGTCGGCGCGGGGTACGGGGGCGAAGAAGCGGGCGTCTGCCTGCTCGACGGCGGCGATGGCGCGCGGTGCGAGGTCGGCGCCCGCCTCGGTGACCTGCAGCAGCTTGGCGCGGGTGTCGGCGGGGTCGGTCTCCCGGCGCACCAGGCCCTTGGCCTCCAGGGTTCGCAGCACCTGGGAGGTCATCTTCACGTCGGTGCCGGCCTGGGTCGCCACCGCCAGCTGATTGGGCTGCTGCCCCTGTGAGTTGAGCCACCAGGTGCAGGCGAGCAGGACGAACTGCACGTGGGTGAGCTGGAGCGGCCCCAGCGCGGCGGCGATCTCGCGCTGCCAGCGCAGGGTGGTGTGCCAGAGCAGGAAACCGGGGCTGTCGGCGGGGGTCCCGGACATCAGTTGGCCGCCTTCTCCGCCAGCTCGACCAGGGCGGCCATCGTCTCCGGCCAGTCACCGGTGATCGCCGGACCGACCTGCGCCCCCAGCTCGTCCGCCCCCTCGCCCGTCATCTCCATCCGGTAGGTCACCCGGGAGCCGCCCCCGGCCGACGGCTCGACCAGGTGCATGGTCCGGAGTTCCACCGTGCCGAACCGGGCGATGTCCGCGAACTGCCGGTCGGCCACGACCTCGGCGATCTCCAGTCGCACCGGCTCCTGGCCGGCCGGAGTCATGGTGATCACGCTGCCGGTGGCGAACGGGCCGTCCAGCTCGATGGCCTCGATGTCCGCGATCCAGACCGGCCAATTGAGCACGTCGGCCCAGAGCGCGAAGACGGCGTCGGGGGTGGCGGCGGTGTCGGTGCTGTTCTGGTAGCTCCACATGGCGTGCTCGCTCCTCGCGGTCGGTCTTGATCTACGAAGAGATTATCTACGCAAAGACCATCTGTCGACAGGTCAACAGATGATCATTCGAACAGCACTTCTGAAGACCCGTCGGAGCGTGGAAGGGTGTCGCCATGGGCAGCAGACGTACATGGAGCTGAGCGCGGCCGTACTGGGCGCCTGGCTGCTCTGGCCCGCCTGGGCGGCGGTGCCGGTCACCATGCTCGCGCTGGCCTGCGTGGTCACCGAACAGCCGCGCTGGCGCCGACTGCTGGCCACGCCCGGGCGGTGAGGCGCTGGGCGCCGGTGGTCAGCGCTGCGCGGTGAGGGTGCCGGTGGTGAGGGCGGCGAGGAAGGCGGCGAAGGCGGGGGCGGGGAAGGCCAGGGCGGGGCCGTGAGGGTCCTTGGAGTCGCGCACGGGGGTGGTGCGGGGGAGGCGGGCTACCTCGACGCAATCGCCGCCGTTGGCTCCGGAGTAGGAGGACTTGCGCCAGGAGGGGCCTGCCGGAGGAGCAGCGGGCAGCATGTTGACCATTCCTCTCAGGATGGAGCTGATCAGGCGTCGCGAGTCATCGGCGTTGAGCGCTCGCGCCCTGGCCCGATGGTACAGCTGGTCCCAGGAGCTGATCTCTTCTGCATCAGTGATCACATGACCGCGCGTCAGGCTCTCCGAATAGAGCACTTGGCGGCCGTTGGCACTTTCGACCAGTCGCAGCGATGTGCCGGATCCTGCATCGGCTCCGAGCTCGAACGGCAGAGCGTGGATGCCGACGTTCGGCAGATGGCTCATCTCGAGGACCCTTCGGAGTTGACGGGCCATCACGGCGGGGCCGCCCACCTGCCGACGCAGCACGCCTTCCTCAAGCAGGAACTCCACTCGCGCCTCACCGCGAAGCACCGCCTGCCGAGCCATCCGAGCGGCGATGCGTTCCGCTTCGACCTCGCGGGGGAGCCCCGGAGTGTGACTGGCGATCAGAGCGCGCATGTACTCCTCGGTCTGAAGCAGGCCGGGCATGACGCCGTTGTCCAATGACCGGATCCTGCGCGCCTTCCGCTCGATTTCGGCGTAGTGGCGGAACCAGTCGGGGTGCACGTCCGCCGTCTCCTGGACGACCGCGCCGTACATCCGCTCGAAGACTCCGGGTGCTTCCAGGAACTCGTCGCACGCCTTGGCGAATTCCTCGGTCGGCAGCCGTTTCCCCAGCTCAATCGCCGACACCCACGTCTGATCGCAGTGCGCGTACCTCGCCAGCTCTGCCTGGGACTTCCCCCGCATCGCCCGCCACACCACCAGCTCGCGCCCGAAGCGCTCCGCCGCACTCAGCGGCCCACTGCTCATCTGTCGCTTCCTCGGCGGCACCGCGTCCTCCCTACGACCAACCCGAATGACTTACGACCGACGCAAGTGACCTACCGAAACGCTAGGTAGCCACCCCGTCACAGCAGCAGACTCATCATGCAACGCAACCCCCACCCCTCACCCCGGGTTCGCGTCAAAACCACCCCTGGGAGGACTCCCCGTGATCACCGACCCTGCCTTGCCCGAGTGCCGCTGTCCGCACGACTGCGGTGGGCGCCCGGAGCTCCGCTACCAGCTCCGCCCCGGCTACCCCGCCCCTGAACCCGGCACCCCACAGCCCGAACCGCCCGAGCACCCCTACGCCCCCGGGAAGCGGGGCGAGTTGGTGTACGACACCCTGAACGGCCGGGTCGGTGCCTTCATGGACCGGTCCCGCAACCGGGTGTACCTGCGGCCCGAGCGCGGCGGCACGGAGTGGGACGTCGACGGAAAGTGGCTGGTGGAACTCCCGTGAACTTCATCGCACATCAGCGGGCGGTCGACGCCCTGGACGAACTCCGCGACGCCATCGAGGACGCGGGCCTGGACGTCCACGACGTCTCCGGCGGCTGGCGCATCACCCAGGCGGGCACCGTGCTCATCCAGCTGCGGCCCCTCCACCCGCACGAAGCCCTTGCCCTCGCGTCCGCCATCCGTCCGCGGGACTCCGACTCCAGCGCCGAACCCAACTCCGATACCTGACACCGGAAGTCGACCCCATCGACTTCCCCCTCCCGACCCATCGACTTCCCACTCTTGAGGCCTCCCGGCCGCCATCCGGAGGCCTCACCCTCATGCCGGCTCCCACACCGAGCAGTCGTGTGCGAACAGCACCCGCCGCGGATCGAACTCCATCAGCCGGTCGACCCACGCCCGGTAGCTCGGCAGCGGCACCGCCACCCCTTCCAGCCTCGCCCGTCGCGCGAGCTGCGCCGCCCCGAACTCCGAAGCGAAGTCGTGCGCTTGGCCGGCCAGGATCACCGTCCCGTCCCCTTGCCGCACCACCAGCGACTGATGCCCGTCCGTGTGCCCGGGCGTCGGGATCACCCACACGCCGGGCCACACCTCGGCCTCCCCGCCGAGCTCCTCGTACACCGCGCCACGGAAGTCGACCAACTCCTCGAACGTGTAGTTCCCCCGCCGGGCCTCGGCCAGCTCTCCACGCTGCACCAGGATCGGCTTGCCGCCCAGCAGCGGATTGCCGCCGCAGTGATCGAAGTGCAGATGGCAGTTCACCACCACGTCGACGTCCGCCACCGCGACCCCGGCCCCCGCCAGTGCCGCCTCCAACGGCCGGCGCCGCGGCCGGTAGTGCGCCTCGGTCCCGGCATCGGCCGCGCCCATCCCGGTGTCGAAGAGGATCAGCCCCTCCTCGCGCCGCACCAGGTACCCGAGCACCGGTTCCACCCTGGGCTCCGGCCCTCCGGTCTCACTCGCCGGCCGAACGAAGTACCCGAGGTCGAGGCGGTGCACCTGTGCGTTCGCGGTGGAGTCCGTCATGCCTTCAGCGTGAGGCCCGACCCCGGGTCGGGGTCAACCCCCGAACAGCTCCGCCAGGTGGTGCCGCAGGACCGCCAGCGCCGCCGCGCCGTCCCGCTGGCCCCCGAGCACACTCGACCCCAGCCCGTTGACCATCGCCAGCAGCCCGGCGGCGGTCATCTCGGCGTCCCGCCCGGCATCGATCTCCCCGGCGTCCTGGGCCGCCCGGATCTGCTTTGCCAGGAACCCCTCCAGCAGGTCGGGTTGGGCGGCGCCGTGCTTGGCGAGCAGCTCGGGATCGTTCAACACCAGTGCGTAGTAAGCGGCGTACGTCCTGGTGATGCGGCGGCTCTCGGCGTCCGTCGGCAGGATGCACGACAGCACCGCGGTCACGTTGCCTCGCGGCGTGGGCGGGGTGCCGGCCGCGGTGATCCACTCCGCCATGCGGGCCTGGAGCTGGGCGCCGAGCCGCTCCAAGGCGTCGAGGAGGAGGCCTTCCTTGCTGGTGAAGTAGTACTGCACCAGTCGGAGGGAGACGCCGGCTTCGGCGGCGACCGCGCGCATGCTGGCCGACTGCAGGCCCTGGGTGTCGGCGATCCTCAGCAGCGCCTCGGCGATCTGGCGCCGGCGTTCCTCGTGTTCGACTCGCGCGGTCATCCTGCGACACCTCCCTGGTACACCCGTATCATGCCGTGATACAGATGTATCATGCGAATCAGCCAATTCAAGAACGACCGGGCCGAGAACCGGTTCCGCACCGCCTACGAGCAGGCTCTGGCAGAACTGTGGCCGGGCCCGCACAGCGCGTCGGACGTCCTGACCGCCTTCGGCACCACCCGGGTCTACCGGACCGGCCCGCAGAGCGGGGAGCCGATCGTGCTGCTGCCCGGCTCGGGCGGCAATGCGCTGATGTGGCACCGGTACGTCGAACCGCTGAGCCGGCGGCACCCCCTGATCGCCGTCGACACCATCGGCGAACCGGGCGCGAGCGTGCAGACCGCCCCGATCGCGGACGGGCGGGACGGCGCCGCGTGGCTGGAAGAGCTGCTGGCCGCGCTGGATGTGTCGTCCGCTCACCTCGTCGGCTGCTCCTACGGCGGCTGGTTTGCGCTGAGCCACCGGATCCACCATCCCGGACGGACCGCCTCCCTCACCCTCCTCGACTCCGCCGGCTTCGCCCCCTTCGGCCCCCGCTTCTACGCCTGGCTGATCGCCGGCGGGCTCGCCTCGGCCGCTCCGCGCCCGCTCCGCCCCCGGCTGGCCCGCCTGGTGGGCAACAGCGCGATCCTGGAGACCGAACTGATGCGCCTGATGCGCGCCTCGACGGGATTCCGGCGCGCGCTGCCGGTGCCGCCGGTCTTCACCGACGACGAACTGCACCGCATGGGCGACGTCCCGTCCCTGTTCCTGCTCGGCGCCCGCAGCGCCATGCACGACTCGCGCCAGGTCGCCGACCGCATCCGGGCGTTGGTGCCGTCCGCCCGGGTGGAGGTCGTGCCCGACGCCGGCCACGCGCTGCCCACCGACCGGCCGGACCTGGTGACCGACCGCATCCTCCACCTCGCCGCCGGCGTCACGCCGTACGATCGCCGGCCATGACCGAACCCGCCGCGAACCCCGACAGCTACCACGTCACCGGCCACCCCACCATCGCCCCGGACGGCGTCACCGTCCGCCAGCGGTACGGCGGCAGGACGGAGACCGGGATCCACTAGCAGCTCGTCGTAGCCGGGGTCGCCGGGGCGGAACGTGTGCCAACCGTCGTCCGGGACGGCTGGATCATGCTGGCGGCCAACTATCCGGAGAAGGCCCTGGAGTGGATCGCGCTGAAGCGCGCGGACCTGACGGACCCGGACTACCGGCAGGACTACCTCGCCTATGACCAGGCCTACGACTGGGACCCGGCGGATCCCCGGCTGGAGCGACTCGCCGACTCCATGGCCGCCCGGTTCGTCCAGCTCCATCGTCACCCCGCGGTCGCTGATCCCGAGGTCGCGCAGCTCCGCCAGGTAGTCCGCTATCTCGGGCGGGAGGAAGGAGCCGCTCGCCGGCGGTGAGCTGGGCGACCCGGCGGCAGGCGGGTCCCTTCCGGGTGCGAGCGGGCCTGCGGGAGGTCCAGGCGTCCGGCGCGGAGCTCGCGGAACTCTCCGAGCACGAGGTCCTCTCCGCCGACGCGGTTCGCCGGCGCCGCCGGACTCCTGCCGGCCGGCCGACCGCCCGCCGACGTGGCCACCGCGGTCGGCTTCTACGACCAGTCCCATCTGACCCGGCACTTCCGCCGCCACCTGGGTGTCCCGCCCGGGCGCTACGCACCGGCCGCACGGCCGCGGTGAACCCCCTCACCGGGCCACCTATGCTCGCGGGATGACGACCACCTGGGAACCCGGCACCTCGGGCCTGCTGCGGCTGCCCTCGGGGCGGCTGGTGCGTGGCCGGGGGCTGCGGAATCCGTTGCCGGCGGGGCAGTCGCCCACGTTCGGGCTCTACCTGCTGGGGCGCCGGCCACCGGCGGTGGAGTGGGAGTCCTGCTGGCTGCGGTGGCCGGATTTCCGGCTGCCGGCCGACCGGGCCCGGGCCGTGGCCGTGCTGCGCGAGGTGTGGCAGCGCCTCGGGGAGGGGCGGGTCGAGGTGGCCTGCGCCGGCGGCAAGGGGCGGACCGGGACGGCGCTGGCCTGCCTCGCCGTGCTGGACGGGGTGCCCGGCGGCGAGGCGGTGGCCTACGTGCGGCAGCACTACTCCCCGCACGCGGTGGAGACGCCCTGGCAGCGCCGTTACGTGGCCCGCTTCCCCGGCGCTCAGGCGAGCAGCAGTGCGGCCAGCGCGGGCGCCAGGTAGACCAGCGGGAACGGGATGTGGCCGTAGGCGCGGGCCCGGGCGCAGGTGAGGGCGGCGCCGAGGAAGTAGAGCACCAGGCCGGTGGCGGCGAGCGCGCCGATGACCGGCACGGCCAGGCCGATCAGCAGGCCCGCGGCGCCCGCGAGCTTGGCGGCGCCGAGGAAGGGCCACCACGAGCGCGGGACGCCGTACCGGGTGAGCGGCTCGACGACGAACGAGGCGCGGGCGAAGATCGACGCGCCGGAGAAGCCGGCCATGACGGCGCCCAGGACGGTGACGACGGTGTGGGCAGTGGACATCGGGTCCTCCTCGGTGTGGTTCGCTCGCTGCGGCGCCTTGCGGCTCCACTGAGACGACTCCGGGCCGGGCGGGAATGTGACAGACCAGGGGAGGTTTCTTCCGTCAGATCCCGAGGTGCTCCGACTCCCAGACGGCGCGGACCCGTTCGGCGACGTCGGCGGCCTGGCGCAGGCCCGCGCGATAGGCGGGGACCTGGGCGGCCGGGTCCATCGGGTTGGCGCCGAAGGCGCGCACCGACTCCTCGTCGGGTCCGACGCTCACCGCGGACGCGGATCCGGCGGCGGCCGACGGGTACTGGTGGGCCATCGGCTCGATCGCGACCAGCCGCCGGGCGCCCGCCGCGAGGTCGGTGTTGCTGCCGGCCCGCAGCGCGCCGTCCAGGTAGTGGCGGCCGTCGACGCTGACCGGTGGCGCCGTGCCCGGGAACGCGCTGCCGGCCGCGACCGCTCGGGCCAGCGGCACACCGCAGTCGCGGTCCCACACCACCGGCTCGCCGTCAGCGGCTGCCACGGCGGGGATCAGCAGCCGCTGCTCGGGCCAGTCATCGGTGCCGATCAGCGCGCGGCGTCCGGCGATCAGGGCCTGCTCCAGCTCGGGGTCGGCGGTGGCGAGCGCGATGGCGCCCACCCGGCGCCGCGCCTCGGCCGGATCCTGGCCCGGGGTGCCGAGCACCGCGAACACCTCGCCGAGCCGGCTGCCGTCCAGCCGCCCCTGGGGTCCGGAGCCGCTCGGGGGCGTGTCGAACAGCTCCAAGTCCCGACCGGCGAGCAGCATCCCGGCGACGATCGCCCCGGCCGAGGTCCCCACGACCAGGTCGGCCTCCTCGAGGCGCAGGCCGGTCCGGCGCAGGCCGACCAGCAGGCCGGCCGTCCAGGCGGCACCGACCTGACCCCCGGGGCCCAGCACCAGGGCGCGGTCAATGGCATTCATGGCGACGATCCCCCGTCAACTGCTCGGCGTGCGAAGCTATTTGATGATCATATGCCTTCGGTCGCCCCCCTCCGTTGCGGCCAGCCGTGCCGCCAACCCGTCGAGGATCGCCCGCAGTCCGAACTCGAAGGCACCGTCGGGGGCGGCCGTGTAGTCGGTGGCGGCAGCCGTGTCGATGCGTTCCCGCAGGCGGGGGAACCGCTTGGCGATCTCGGCGCTGCGGGCGACGGCCTCGGCCATCCGCTGCTCGGCGTCGTCGCCGGCGCGGGTCAGGCGGCGGGTGAGGGAGACGTCGGCGGCGGGGCCGAGCGCATGGCCCAGCACGTAGAGGAGGACGGTGGCGGCGGCTCGGTCCGCGTCGTCGGGGGCGAAGCCGGCCTGCTCGTAGACGGCGAGGCTGTGGTCGTCGTGGCGGGCCATGGCCGGCCCGTACATCAGGTGGCTGCCGAAGGCCTGGCTGAGCCACGGATGGCGGCCCAGCACCTCGTGCAGGCTGGTGGCCATCGCGGTGGCGGCGGTGCGCCAGTCGACGGCGGCGAGGTCGGGCAGCCGCACCTCGCCCCAGACCGCGTCGGCGGCGAGTCGCACCAGTTCGTCCTTGGTCTTGATGTGCCAGTAGATGGCGGTGGCGGCCGCGCCGAGGCGGCTGCCCAGGCTGCGCATGTTGAGCCCGTCCAGGCCGTCCTGGTCGAGGAGTTCGACGGCGGCCCGGACGATCTGATCGGCGGTCAGCGTGTTGCGGGGCATGGTGCGCAAGTCTACTGAACTTAGTTCAGGAAGCACCCCCACACCTCTTGCACTTAGTTCAAGCATGCCGCTACCTTCGTCTCGTACTTAGTTCAAGTGCCCAAGGGGGAAGACATGGAACAGCAGGAGCAGCTCGCCGCCTTCGTCGCCGCCACGGCCGAGGAGTTCGGCGTGCCCGGCCTCTCGGTCGGCATCCTGACGGGCGGTCAGGAGCTCACTGCCGCCCACGGAGTCACCAATCTGGACAACCCGCTGCCGGTGACCGCCGACACGCTCTACCCGCTGGCATCGGTGTCCAAGACGTACACCGCCACCGCGGTGATGCGGCTGGTCGCCGAGGGCCGGCTGGAGCTGGACGCGCCGGTGCGCCGCTACGTCCCCGAGCTGCGGCTCGCCGACGAGGGCGCCGCCGAGCGGATCACCGTGCTCAACCTGCTCAACCACACCGCGGGGCTGGACTGGAACCTGCTCGGCGAGGCGGCGGGGGACGGTTCGCTGGAGTCGTTCGTGGCGGGGCTGGCCGGGCTGTCACTGGTCGCCGAGCCGGGCGCCAGGGCCTCGTACAGCCAGGCCGGCTACAACCTGCTCGGGCGGGTGGTGGAGCGGGTCACCGGGCTGCCCTTCGAGAAGGCGCTGGCCGAGCTGGTGCTGGAGCCGGCCGGACTGCGGAACACCTTCTTGGACACCGACGACATCATGGTCCGGCGGTTCGCCGTCGGCCACAACCGCGGCGAGGACGGGGAGGCGCGGCCGGCCACCCCTTGGCGGGCGTTCCGCTCCGACGACCGCGCCAACAACCCCGGCGGCGGCATCGTCTCCTCGGTGAGCGACCTGCTGCGCTGGGCCCGGTTCCACCTCGGCACGGGCGACGGCGTGCTGCCCACCGAACTGCTGCACGGCATGCGGGAGCAGACCGTGGAGCTGCGGGCCAGCAGCTTCGGCGACGGCATCGGGATCTGCTGGTTCCTGCGCGGGGTGGGCGGCGCGCGGACCCTCGGGGCCGGGGGGTCGGGCAACGGCGTGTTCACCGAGCTGCTGATCGTGCCGGAGCGGGACTTCGCGGTGGTCTCGCTGGCCAACGTCGGCCCGGACGGCTACAACGCGAACCAGCGGGTGGTCGCCTGGGCGCTGGAGCACCACCTCGGCCTGGTCGAGGAGCAGCCGGAGCCGGTCGCCCACGACGAGGCGCGGGCCCGCGAGGTGGCGGGCCGCTACGAGAACGACGCGATGGCCCTGGAGATCGCCACCGACGGGGCCCGGCTCACCCTGGCGGTCGGGATCAAGCCGGAGATCCGGGCGGCGGCGGACGATGAGATGCCCGCGGACTACGGGCCGGCCGCCATCGGGTTCCTGGCCGCCGACGGCGACGACTACCTCGTCACCGAAGGCGGGCTGCAGGGGCAGCGCGGCTTCTTCAGCCGGGACGCCCAGGGCGTGGTGACCGGGGTCGACCTGGCCGGGCGGCTCTTCCCCCGGGTCGGCTGACTAGAACCCGGAGAACCCCCGGAAGACGCCGTCCTCCTCGACGCCCCGGGCGACGTCGTCGAACTCCAGGTTGGCCAGCGAGAGCTCCGTCTCCACGGACTGCAGTTCGCTGGCGACCACCCGGATCGACCGCTGCTCCAGCAGATCGACGAGCAGAACCGGAAGTTCGTGCGAGGAGAACGTCACCTCGTCGGCCAGCACCACCAGCCGCTGGGCGACGTCCTCGGGCAGCAGCGGGATGACCTGTTCGGTGCTCAAGCCGGCGTACCCGGGCTCCTCCACCAGGGCCACGTCGGCGACGGAGCCCTCGTCGGACGCGGTGCGGACGGCGGTGCACAAGGCGTCCCAGCCGGCCTGGTCGGCGAAGTCGGTGCGGATCAGCAGGGTCACCGCTCCAGGTTAGCCGAGCGGTCCTGACCCGGCGTCAACAACGGGCGGGGCGCGCGGAGTGGCAGGACGATCGAGCGGGCGCGGTGTCAAGTGCCGTGCCGTCCAACGCCGCCCCGGCGCCCGCCGCGATTTCCGGGTGCCACGGCCGGGCGGGTGGCGCGAGAATGAGCCGCATGCTCACCATCGACAGGCTGACCGAGGGCGACCGCGCGGACTGGGCGGAGCTCTTCCGCGACTACTTCACCTTCTACCGGCGGGACGAGCCGCAGGAGACCTACGAGCGCTCCTGGTCCGGCATCCAGGAGGACACCCGGATCCACGCGCTCGGCGCCAAGCTGGACGGGCGGCTGGTCGGGATCACCCACTTCCTGGTCCACGCCAACACCTCGGGTCCGGACGTCTGCTACCTGCAGGACCTGTTCACGGCCGCGGACGCCCGCGGCAAGGGCGTGGCCCGGGCGCTGATCGAGGCGGTGGCGGGGTTCGCCCGCGAGCGCGGCTGCGGGCGGGTCTACTGGATGACCCACGAGACCAACGCGACGGCCCGGTTGCTCTACGACAAGGTGGCCGACAACCGCGGTTTCATCCGCTACCAGATCGACCTGTAGCGCCCCGGGTCCGGCAGGGCCCGAGCGCCTCCCCGGCCGCCCGGGGCGCGTGAGATCCGCGTCCCAGGTGACTGGGAAGACCCTGGGAGTTGCCTCAACGGCTTCTTCTGCAGGCAGGGCATGTCGAGGTGTTTGTCCGAATATGTCGGCGATCGCCTTCAGTGGGCGGTCCAGCGTCCGCCCAGGTGCCGCCCAGGGCTTCGCAAGAGCGCGGGCCCACCCTTGACAACCATGAAGGTCCTCCCGCGACGGCGTGGCGCCGTCCTCGTGAACTCGGTGCTCGGCGCGGCCCTGGTCGCCGGCGGGGTGCTGGCGTACACCACCGTGAACAGCACCAGCAGCGCGGCGGCAAGCAAGCAGACCACCCGGACGGCAACCGTCACCAAGGGGACGGTCCTGGCCACGGTGTCCGGATCCGGCACCCTCTCCTCGCCCACCGATGCGGGCGAGGACTTCGTGACCGGTGGCAAGCTGACCGCAGTGAAGGTCTCGGTCGGCGACACCGTCACCCAGGGTGAAGTGCTGGCCACCGTGGACACCACCGCGGCCCAGCAGGCCGTGAACGCGGCCAACTCGGCACTGTCGACGGCGCAGGCGGGGGTGGACTCGGCGCAGGCCAACCTGACCAAGGCGCAGGCGGGCACCACCACGACCAGCACGGTGCCGGTCGGGCAGGCGGGCAACTCCGCCGTGCAGGCGTCGTACACCGGCGGCTCCGGCAGTGGCGGCTCCCACCCCACGTCGGCCGCGTCGTCCGGCTCGGCCACGCCGACCACCACGACCTCCGCCGACCAGACGTCGACCCCGTCGACTTCTCGCGGCGGCAGCAGCACCGGTGGCGGCAGCACCGGTGGCGGTAACACCGGCGGCGGCACCGGCGGTGGCGCTCCGGCCCCGCAGACCACCACCATCACCACCACCAAGGTCGACCCGGCCGCCGTGGCCCAGGCGCAGCAGCAGCTGACGCAGGCCCAGCAGCAGCTGGCCACCGCACAGACCAACCTCACCAACGCCCAGACCGCGCTGGCCGGCACCACGCTGACCGCCTCGGTCTCCGGCACCGTCGCCTCGATCGGCGGCAAGGTCGGCGACACCGTCTCCGGCACCGGCGCCGGCAGCACCGGATCGGCGGGCTCGGGCGGCGGCAGCGGCAGCTCCTCGACGTCGAAGAGCACGTCGAGCAGCACGGGCTCCAGCACGCCGTCCGGCTTCATCGTGATCACCAACCCGACCGGCATGCAGGTGACCGCGGACTTCTCCGAGCTGGACTCGCTCAAGGTGCAGAAGAACCAGGGCGCCACCGTCACCCTCAACGCGCAGTCCGACACCACGTACAACGCCAAGGTGCTGAGCGTCAGTTCGCTGCCCGTGAGCAGCGGCTCCGGCTCCGGCAGCGGCGCGAGCTCCGGCGCGGTGCAGTACGCCGCGGTGCTGCAGATCGACGGTGACACCAGCAAGCTGCGCACCGGCATGAGCGCGACCGTCTCGGTGGTCACCGGCGAGGCCGACAACGCGCTCTCCGTGTCCGCCTCCGCGCTGGCCGGCACCGGCACCAGCCGGACCGCCACCGTGGTCAACCCGGACGGCAGCACCTCGCGGGTCAACGTGACCGTCGGCGTCCAGGGCGACACCACCGACCAGGTGCTCTCCGGACTGACCGAGGGCCAGAAGGTGCAGATCATCCCGACCACCTCGGGCGGCAGCAACGGCTTCCCGAGCGGTGCCTTCCCCGGTGGCTTCGGCGGTGGCGGCGGCTTCGGCGGCGGCGGTGGCCGCGGCGGCGCCGGTGGCGGTGGCGCCCGGACCGGTGGCGGCGGCAGCAAGGGCGGCAACTGATGAACCACCGCCGGGCCCGCAAGTCGCGGGCGGTCGAGGAGCAGCGGCAGGGGCCGCCGCCCCCGGTCATCCAGGTCCGCGGGCTCACCAAGTCATACGGTCACGGCGACGCGACCGTGCACGCGCTGCGCGGTCCGGCCGACCCGGTCACCGGTGAGCCGATGGGCGTGACCCTGGACATCGAGCAGGGCGACTTCGTCGCGGTGATGGGCAGTTCGGGTTCCGGCAAGTCCACCCTGATGAACATCCTCGGCTGCCTGGACGTGCCGACCGGCGGTCGCTACCTGCTGGACGGCGTGGACGTCGGCCATCTGGACGAGCAGCAGCTCTCGCTGGTGCGCAACCGCAAGATCGGCTTCATCTTCCAGTCGTTCAACCTGGTGCCCCGCACCACCGCGCTGGCCCAGGTGGAGCTTCCGCTGGCCTACGCCGGCGTGCGGGCGGCCGAGCGGCGCCGGCGCGCCGAGGCGGCGCTGACGCTGGTCGGCCTGGACAAGCGGATGGACCACAAGCCCAACGAGCTCTCCGGCGGCCAGCAGCAGCGCGTCGCGGTGGCCCGGGCGCTGGTCACCGCGCCCGCCATGCTGCTGGCCGACGAGCCCACCGGCAACCTGGACACCCGCTCCACCGAAGAGGTACTGAGCATCATCGACGGACTGAACGCAACCGGCCGAACGGTCGTGCTGATCACCCATGAGGACGAGGTGGCCGCCCACGCCAAGCGCGTGCTGCGGCTGGTCGACGGCCAGGTGATCTCCGACGTGCGGCAGGGCGCGGTGGCCGGCCCGCCGCCGCTGCTCGCCGACACCCTGGCGACCACCCGGCGGGTCCCGCTGGTCGGAGGCCCCCGATGATCCTCTGGCAGATGATCCGCTTCGCCTTCGCGGGCCTGGCGGCCAACAAGGTGCGCTCCGCGCTCACCATGCTCGGCGTGCTGATCGGTGTCGCCTCGGTGATCCTGCTGCTCGCCGTCGGCAACGGCTCCTCGGTGGCGGTGAAGAACTCCATCACCGCGCTCGGCACCAACTCGCTCACCGTGACCTCCGGCTCGGCCGGCGGGGCCCGCACCGCGAGCACCGTGAAGAAGCTGACCGTCGACGACGCCCGCGCGCTGGCCGACCCGAGCGCCGCGCCCGACATCAAGTCGGTCGCCCCGGTGGTCACCGCCAGCGCGACCGCCGACTACGGCAACATCTCCTACACCCCGGGCTCGGTGATCGGCACCTACCCGGCCTACTTCGAGACGGCCAACGAGAAGATCGCGCACGGCGACTACTTCAGCAGTGACGACGTGCTCAACTCCAGCAAGGTGGCGGTGATCGGCTCGACCACCGCCCAGCAGCTGTTCGACACCGAGGACCCGGTGGGCAAGAAGATCAGCCTGGGCGGCACGCCGTTCACCGTGGTCGGCGTGCTGGCCACCAAGGGCGGTGCCACCGGCTTCAACGACCCGGACGACGTGGTGATCGCCCCGCTGCCGACCGTGCAGAACGCCTTCACCGGCTTCAGCTCGGTCAACCAGATCCTGGTGCAGGCGACGTCGGCCGACACCACCACCCAGGCCCAGTCCGAGATCACCCAGATCCTGATGGGCACCCACTCGTTGACCGATCCGACCAAGCTGGACTTCCGGGTCAGCAACCAGTCCCAGCTGCTCAGCGCGCGGGAGAGCACCAGCCAGACGTTCACCGTGCTGCTCGGCGCGGTCGCGGCGATCTCGCTGCTGGTCGGCGGGATCGGGATCACCAACATCATGCTGGTGACGGTGACCGAGCGGACCCGGGAGATCGGCATCCGCAAGGCGCTGGGTGCGCCCAAGGCGGTCATCCTGGGCCAGTTCCTGGCCGAGTCCACGCTGCTGTCGGTGATCGGAGCCGGCCTCGGAGTGGCGGTCGGGATGGCCGGCTCGCACTTCAGCGTGGTCGGCATCAAACCGGTGGTGATCCCGTCCTCGGTGCTCGGCGCGTTCGCCATCGCCGTCGCCATCGGCCTGTTCTTCGGCAGCTACCCGGCCAACCGGGCCGCGTCGCTGCGACCCATCGACGCCCTGCGGCACGAGTGAGGTACCCCATGAGCATCGACAACGAGCTCACCGAGCTCACCGGTCCGGCGGTGGATCCCGTCGACCCCGCCGAGCTGCTGGCGACCCCGCCGGACGCGCGGGACATCAGCGCGGAGCTCGCGGCGCCGCCGCGCCGCAAGCTGCCCTGGCTCACCCTGCTGCTGGCCGGCGGGGTGATCGCGGCCGGCGCCTTCGCCGGCGGGGCCTGGTACCAGCAGAAGTACGGCAGCGGCAGCGGCGGCGGCAGCGGCCGGGCGGCGATCGCGGCCGCTGCCCAGCGCGCCGCCCAGGGCGCCGGCGGGCGGACCTCCCGCGGTGGCGGCGGCCAGACCCAGGGCGGCGGTCAGGGTGGTGGCGGCTTCACCCGCGGCACGGTCAAGCTGGTGGACGGCAGCACCGTCTACCTCACCGACGCCAACGGCAACATCGTCAAGGTGACCACCGGCGACTCCACCAAGGTGTCGGTGACCCAGGACGGCAAGGTCGGCGATCTGCAGCCGGGCCAGAGCGTGACCGTGGTCGGCACCCCGGACGGCTCGGGCGGCTACTCGGCCAGCCAGCTGACCGAGGGCGGTGCCGCCGCACCCGGCGGTTTCGGCGGCGGTGGTTTCGGTGGCGCCGGCGGCTTCGGTGGCGGTGGCGGCTCCGCCGGTGGCGGTGCCAAGAACGGCGGGTGACGCCTGCTCAGGACCCCGACCGGATCCTCCCCTTCCCTATACCGGGACCTCCCTGTTCCGCCACAATGTGCGACGTGCCGGCGAAAGTGCGCCGGCGCGTCGCACATTCGCTTCCCGGGGGACTAGCGTGTCCAGTTCCACTCCGCCGGCCGCTCCCGCCCGCAAGGGCTCCAGCGCGGCACTCGGTTGGTTGGTCTCCATCGGCTTCAACGTGGTGGCGCCGATCCTGATCTACAACCACTTCCACGGCCACACCAGCGAGTACGTCGCCGTGCTGCTGTCCGGTCTCGGCCCGGTCCTCGACATCGCGATCTACCTGGCCTGGCACCGCCGGGTCGACGAGTTCGCGGTGGTCTCGCTGACCTTCGTGCTGCTCACCGTGGTCGTCTCGTTCATCGGCCCGCACGACGCCAAGCTGCTGCTCGCCAAGGACTCGGCGATCACCGGCCTGTTCGGGCTGCTCTGCCTGGTCACCCTGCTCGCGCCCAAGCCGCTGATGTTCTACTTCGGCCGCAAGTTCGCCACCGACGGCACCGCCGAGCAGGTCGCCTGGTGGAACGGCCTGTGGCAGTACGACGGCTTCCGCACCGTGCAGCGCAACCTCACCATCGGCTGGGGCGTGGGCTTCCTGGTGGAGGCGGCGATCCGGCTGGTCTGCGTCTACACGCTCGCCGACAGCCAGGTGGTCACGGTGAACAGCTTCCTGCCGTACGCCTTCACCGGTGGGCTGGTGCTCTGGACGATGATGTACGCCAAGCGGGCCAGGGCCAGGGGCGAGGCCGCCCGCGCGGCGCTCGCCGAGAGTTCCGCCACCGCCTGAGTTCGACCGGTCGCCACCGGCTGACCGTTCACGAACAAGCCGGGCGCCGGGCGCAAACGCGCTGTGATCACGTCGATCCGGTTGGTCTCGTCGAATACGGAGGGACCAACCGGCTCATGCATTTTTCACAGATTTCGCGTAGCCTCCGGAACCGTCTGTCATCCGATCGGAAGAACGCCCAGAGCCGGGAGGCCCGCCACGTGATGCCAGGGACCGCCATGCAGGAGACCGCCCGACTGGGAACGGCCGCCGGCGCGCAAACCCCTATCGGCCAGCCCAGCGGCGAGGCCTTCCTGCTGGTCGTGGATGACGAGCCGAACATCCGGGAGCTGCTCTCCGCCTCGCTGCGGTTCTCCGGCTTCCGGGTCGAGTCGGCCGCCACCGGTGAGGAGGCGCTGGCCGCCATCGCCGAGGAGCGGCCCGACCTGGTGGTGCTCGACGTGATGCTGCCCGACCTGGACGGCTTCACCGTGGTGGAGCGGCTGCGCGAGCAGACCCGCCGCCAGCAGATCGCCAACCCGGCCGGCCTCGCCGCCCGCCCTGGCCGCCCCCGCCCCTCCGACCACCTGCCGGTGCTCTTCCTCACCGCCAAGGACGGCACCGAGGACAAGGTGCACGGCCTGGCCGCCGGCGCGGACGACTACGTCACCAAGCCGTTCAGCCTGGAGGAGCTGATCGCCCGGATCCGGGCGATCCTGCGCCGGGCCGGCGGACCGACCGAGGACGGCCGCCTGGTGGTCGCCGACCTCACCCTGGACCCGCTGGCCCACGAGGTCACCAGGGACGGCCGACCGGTCTCGCTGTCGCCCACCGAGTTCAAGCTGCTGCACTACCTGATGGCCAACGTCGGCCGGGTGGTCTCCAAGGCGCAGATCCTCGACCACGTCTGGGCCTACGACTTCGGCGGCGACCTCAGCATCGTCGAGTCCTACATCTCCTACCTGCGGCGGAAGCTGGACGCCGGGCCCGAGCACGGCCCCAAGCTGATCCACACCGTGCGCGGCATCGGCTACGCGCTGCGCCGCCCGCCGCAGCAGAGCCAGGACTGACCTGGTGCGGCGACCGGCCCGGTGGCGCCCGGGCGTGCTGCGGCCCTTCCGACCGCTGTCGCTGCGGGCCCGGCTGCTGGCGGCCACCCTGGTGCTGGTCGCCGCCGGGCTGGTGGTCAGCGACCTGGTGGTGCTCGGCACCGTGCGCACCCAGATGACCAACCGGCTCGACCAGCAGCTGCAGCAGGTCGGCGCCCCGCTTTCCCACCGCACCGGCCAGCACGGCCCCGGCGGGCCCGGCATCTCGCCGTTCGCCGCCGACAACCAGGTCACCAGCCGGCGCAATCCGCTGACCGGCATGCTGCCCAGCCTCTACGAGGTGCGCATGCTGTCCGCCGACGGCAGCGTGCTGCGGGTGATGCGCCAGCCGATGGCGCCCACCGACCCGGGCCTCCAGCTGCCGCACCTCACCCCCGCGCAGCTGACCGCTCGCTGCGGGGCCGCGTTCCAGGTGCCCGGGCAGAGCGGGGACGGCGACGATCCCTGGCGGGTGCTGATCCTCCCGGTGGAGCGGACCACACCGGCCACCTCCCGGACCGCACCCGCCTACGTGGTGGTGGGCGCCTCGATGGACGAGGTCAACTCCACGGTGGAGAAGCTCCAGGCCTCGTTCCTGCTGATCGGCGGCGTGGTGCTGGTGGTGCTCGGCGGTGTCGGCTTCTTCGCGGTGCGGGCCGGGCTGCGGCCGCTGCGCCGCATCGAGAACCGCACCGCGCTGATCGCCGCCGGTGAGCTCTCCCAGCGGATGCCCGAGCTGCCGGCCTCCACCGAGGTGGGGCGGCTCTCGCAGGCACTGAACGGGATGCTCGACCAGATCGAGTCGGCGTTCGCCGCCCGGGCGGCCTCCGAGGCGAAGATGCGCCGGTTCGTCGCCGACGCCTCGCACGAGCTGCGCACCCCGCTGGCCGGGATCCGCGGCTTCGCCGAGCTCTACCGGATGGGCGCGCTGCGCGACGACACCGACGTCAAGCGGACCATGGGCCGGATCGAGGCCGAGGCGCAGCGCCTCGGCGGCCTGGTCGAGGACCTGTTGACGCTGGCCCGGCTCGACGAGGAGCGCCCGCTCGACCTGGCCCCGATGGACCTGCGCACGCTGGCCGCCGACGCGCTGCACGACCTGACCGCGCTCGACCCGACCCGGCCGGTCTCGCTCACCGGCCCCGGCGGCACCGGTGCGCCCGGCGCGGCGCCGGTGCTGGGGGACGAGGCGCGGCTGCGCCAGGTGGTCAGCAACCTGGTCGGCAACGCCGTCAAGCACACCCCGCCGGGCACCCCGGTGCGGATCGGGGTGGGCTCGGTGGACGGTTCGTGCCTGCTCGAAGTGGCCGACTGCGGGCCGGGGTTGACGGCTGATGAGGCGGAGCGGGTGTTCGAGCGGTTCTACCGGGTGGACGCCTCGCGCAGCCGGCTCGACGGGGGCGGGGCGGGCCTCGGCCTGGCCATCGCGGCGGCCCTCACCCGTGCCCACGGCGGTGAGCTGACCCTGGAGAGCGGGGCCGGCAGGGGTGCCGTCTTCCGGGTCGCGCTGTCGGCGACAGGCTCCTGACCAGCGCCTTCCCAACCGCTGTGAGCGGTCAGACAGGACCCCGCCGCATCGTGCAGATGGTGTGTAGGTCATACTGTTTGGCAGGCCTTGTGAAAGTGTTCACGTTCACAAGCTCACGAGCTTGACCTGCCTTGGTGTGGTTCGCGGTGAAATGCACCCCTGCTGGTCGAGCGAGGCAGGATTCCGGTGAAAACCGGCCAGAACGGGCGATCGTCCGACTCCTGGCCGGCCAGCGATCAGCAGGGAAGAGGCCGAGGTGGAGCTGGCAATCGCTCACGAGACCATCGCCCGATGGCAGTTCGGGATCACCACCGTCTATCACTTCCTGTTCGTGCCACTGACCATCAGCCTGGCGGCGATGGTCGCGGGGTTGGAGACCGCCTGGGTTCGCACGGGGAAGCAGAAGTACTTCCACGCCACCAAGTTCTGGGGCAAGCTCTTCCTGATCAACATCGCCATGGGCGTGGTGACCGGGATCGTGCAGGAGTTCCAGTTCGGCATGAACTGGTCCGACTACTCGCGCTTCGTCGGCGACGTCTTCGGCGCCCCGCTCGCGATGGAGGCGCTGATCGCCTTCTTCTTCGAGTCCACCTTCATCGGCCTGTGGATCTTCGGCTGGGACAAGCTGCCGAAGAAGCTGCACTGCGCCTGCATATGGCTGGTGGCGATCGGCACCATGCTCTCCGGCTACTTCATCCTGGCCGCCAACTCCTGGATGCAGCACCCCACCGGCTACCGGATCGACCCGGTCACCCACCGGGCCCAGCTCACCGACATCGGCAGGGTGCTCTTCCAGGACACCACCCTGGTCGTGGTCTTCCACACCCTCACCGCCGCCTTCCTGACCGGTGCCGCCTTCATGGTCGGCATCGCCTCGCACCACCTGTGGAAGGCCAGGCGGCAGGCCCGGGCAGGTCAGCGCACGGACGGGCGCAAGGTCGCCTCGATGCGCACGTCGCTGCGGCTCGGCCTGGTGATGGCCGTGATCGCCGGCCTGGGCACCGCGATCAGCGGCGACACCCTGGCCAAGGTGATGTTCGAGCAGCAGCCGATGAAGATGGCCGCCGCCGAGGCGCTCTGGGACACCCAGAAGCCCGCCCCCTTCTCGGTCTTCGCGGTCGGCGACGTCTCCAGGGGCCACAACTCGGTCGAGCTGCAGGTGCCCGGGATCCTGTCCTTCCTCGCCAAGAGCGACTTCACCGACGCGGTGCCCGGCATCAACGACACCGCCGCCGCCGAGGCCGCCAAGTACGGCGGCAGCCCGCGCGACTACATCCCGAGCGTCTTCGTCACCTACTGGGGCTTCCGCCTGATGATCGGGTTCGGCATGACCTCCTTCGTGGCCGGGCTGATCGGACTCTGGACCACCCGCAAGCGGTGGTTCCTCGCCCCGGAGTTCCGTACCGGCGAGGACGAGC
>NZ_JAJJPA010000005.1 GCF_020907985.1 Kitasatospora humi
TCCTCGACCAGCAGTTTGTCGCGCAGTTGGGCGAGCGTGCGGGCCAGCAGGCGCGACACGTGCATCTGGGAGATGCCCACCTCGGCGGCGATCTGAGACTGCGTCATGTTCCGGAAGAACCGCAGGACCAGGATCTTCTGCTCGCGCTGCGGAAGTTGGGCCAGCAGCGGCTTGAGCGACTCGCGGTACTCGACCCCCTCCAGCGCCTCGTCGGTGGCGCCCAGGGTGTCCGCCACGGCCGGCGACTCGTCGTCGCTGTCCGGCACGTCCAGTGAGAGCGTGGAGTAGGCGTTGGCCGACTCCAGGCCCTCCAGCACGTCCTCCTCCGAGATGCCCAGGTGCTCGGCCAGCTCGTGCACCGTGGGGGAGCGGCCGTGCCGCTGGGAGAGCTCACTGGTCGCGGTGGTCAGCGACAGCCGCAGCTCCTGCAGCCGGCGCGGCACCCGCACCGCCCAGCCCTTGTCCCGGAAGTGCCGCTTGATCTCGCCCACGATGGTCGGCGTGGCGTAGGTGGAGAACTCCACCCCGCGCTCGTGGTCGAACCGGTCCACCGACTTGATCAGGCCGATGGTGGCCACCTGGGTCAGGTCGTCCAGCGGCTCGCCCCGGTTGCGGAACCGCCGGGCCAGGTGCTCGACCAGCGGGATGTGCATCCGGACCAGTTGGTTGCGCAGCTCTACCCGCTCCGCGGAGCCCTCGGGCAGCGTGGCCAGCTGGATGAACAGGGCCCGGGCCGCCTCCCGGTCCGGGGCCGCGGTCCGGTGCCGGTCGGCGCCCTGGGCGGGCAGCGCGGCCCGCACCGCCTCGGCCAGCTCCTCGTCCGCGTCCCGCACCGCCCCTCCCGCCTGCGGGTGGGCGTCGTCGGACGCCGGGTCCGGCGTCGGGTCGGTGGGCTGGCTCATCCGCTGGGCGTCCTTCGGGTCAGCGTCTCGGGAGGCGGGCTCCGGCTCGGGCCCGCCGGACTGCGCCGGGACGGTGGGGCGCCGGGCGGCCGCTGGGCGCGCGGCCGGGCCACCGTCGGACGGGACGTCCGTCGGCAGGCCGTCCACGGGCCGGGGCCCGACGGCGGAGTTGCGATCCAGATCACTCACGGTGATCCCCCGTTCCGTTCCGGGAGTGCCCGGACCGCCGACGCGGCCGGGCCGTCACATCGATTGTTCCGCGACCCGGCCCCGTGACGGGAGTGACCGGGTCGCGGAACGTCCGGCCGCGGGCCGGACGCGCCGGTCGGTCCGGCCTCGCCCGGACGTTGCGGTTGGTCCGGCCCCGGGCCGGATCACGGTTCACGGCTGCAGCAGGGTTCCGCCGCGCTTCTTGCGCAGACTGATGCTGACCGTCTGGTCGTCGGCCACCGAGGACTCCACCTCGCCGGCCAGCGCCGAGAGCACCGTCCAGGCGAAGGTGTCCCGTTCCGGGGCCCGGCCGTCGGTGGTCGGCGCCGAGACGGTGACCCGCAGGGCGTCCCCGACCAGGCGGAACTCGCACGACAGCACCGATCCGGGCACCGCCTGCTGGAGCAGGATCGCGCAGGCCTCGTCCACCGCGATCCGCAGGTCCTCGATCTCGTCGAGAGTGAAGTCCAGCCGTGCCGCGAGACCGGCCGTGGCCGTCCGCAGCACCGAGAGGTACGCCCCCTGGGCCGGCAGCCGGACCTCCACGAAGTCGTTCGCCGCCGGCTCCTCGGGAGCGCCGTCGATCTGGGACACCCTCACCTCCTGGGTGACGCGCTGTGCTTGGGCCGGGGCCTGGGCACGTTCTGTTGCATGGCTCAACTGCTTCGCCCCAACTGTCTTGAGGGGTGGTGCGGTACGTCCCGTGTCCTACCCAGCCTGGTGGCGACGACGCGGGCCGTCCGCCGAGACGTTACCGCGATCGGCCGAGAGATGTCGCGACCCGCGACCCGATTCGCCCGCCCGGGGTCCATCGGGGGCGCTGGTCAGCCGCCGCCCAGCCCGCGCAGCGCGTCACCGGAAAGCCGGTGGACCGTCCACTCGTCCATCGGCTCGGCGCCCAGCGACTTGTAGAAGCCGACCGCCGGCTCGTTCCAGTCCAGTACGCTCCACTCGAACCGACTGTAGCCGCGCTCGACGGCGATCCGGGCCAGCTCGGTGAGCAGGGCCTTGCCGTACCCGCCGCCGCGGGCCCGCGGACGCACGTAGAGGTCCTCCAGGTAGATCCCGTGGGTGCCCGTCCAGGTCGAGAAGTTGCGGAACCAGAGCGCGAAGCCGACGGTCTCGCCGGTGGCGTCGTCCTCGGCGATCAGCCCGAAGACCGCGGGCGCCGGGCCGAACAGCGCCTCCCGCAGCTGCTCCTCGGTGGCCTTCGCCTCGGGCAGCGCCTGCTCGTAGTCGGCCAGTTCGCGGATCAGCTCGATGATGGTGGGTACGTCGTCGACGACTGCGTTCCGGATCATGCCGCCGAGGACGCGCGAGCGGGCTCAGGCCTTCTTGGTCTCCCAGAAGATCTTGTCGATCTCGGCGATCAGGTCGAGCAGGGCCTGGCCGGTGGCCGGGTCGTTGGACGCCTTGGTGGCCGAGGCGGCCTTCAGGGCGCGGTTGAACAGGTCGTGCAGCTCCGGGTACTTCTCGAAGTGCGGGGCCTTGAAGTAGTCGCTCCACAGCACCGACAGGTGGTGCTTGACGGCCTCGGCGCGCTGCTCCTTGATGATGATGGCGCGCGTGCGGAAGCCGGCGTCCTCGTTGGCCTGGTACTTCTCCTGAGTGGCCTTCACCGACTCGGCCTCGATCCGGGCCTGGGCCGGGTCGTAGACACCGCAGGGCAGGTCGCAGTGGGCGTGAGCGGTGACCCGCGGCGCAAACAGACGAGAGAACATGGGAGTCCTTCCTTAGATCGTCTTCCCGCGCCGAGATTACCCCGCCGGATGCGGGATCTCATGGTTGGGACGGGGTCCTAAGGCAAAAGGCCGATTCGGAACCGGTCGATAACGGGCACACGTTGTCGATGCGGGATGCTTTCCCTGGAACGGGTGACGGTGCTCGGCACGTTCCTGACATTGCCCGACGGGACGTGGCACGACGAGGAGGTGGGCAGCATGGCGGCACTGCGGCGGCGCGACACTGACGCAGGCCCAGAACCCGTGGTCCGCACGGGTGGCGGACTCTTGCCGTTCGGACTGGTCGACGTGGACGGGCCCTCGATGGTCCCGACCCTGTACGACGGCGACAAGGTGGTGGTGAAGTACGGCGCCCGGATCCGCGCCGGCGCGGTCGTGCTGGTCCGCCATCCGATGCGCCAGGACCTGCTGGTGGTCAAGCGCGCCGCCGAACGGCGCGCCAAGGGCTGGTGGCTGCTGTCGGACAATCAGTTCCTGGGCAACGACAGCCGGGACTTCGGCGCCGTGCCCCAGGAGCTGGTGCTCGGCCGGGTGCTGCTGCGGGTCAGCCCCAGCGTGGGGTGGCTGGCCCCGGCCCACTGGCTGGAGCGGCTGCTGTGCCGCTGGCCGCTGGGCCGGGTGCCGGGGCTGGCGGCCCGGTTGGGGGTGTTCCGGGGCCGGCTCAGTCCGTCGCGCTAGCGGCCCGGGCCTGCTCGGAGTCGGCCGGGGCCGGCTGCGCCGCCTGGGCGGCTTCCGCCCGCTTGCGCGCCCGGTAGGCCGCCACGTTGGCCCGGGTCGCGCAGCGGTCCGAGCAGTACCGCCGGGAGCGGTTGGTCGAGGTGTCCAGGTAGGCGTTGCGGCACGGCGTCGCCTGGCAGATGCCCAGCCGGTCCGCGCCCAGCTCGGTCAGGTGGATGGCCAGGCCCATGCAGGCCACCGCGGCGAAGTTGGCGACGGCGCTGGGCGCGTTGTCGGCCAGGTGCAGGTGCCAGCGGGGGCGGCCGCTCTCGTCGAGGTAGTCGTGCCCCGAGATCTGGGGGCTGA
The DNA here is from genome assembly GCF_020907985.1 of Kitasatospora humi. Taxonomy (GTDB): domain Bacteria; phylum Actinomycetota; class Actinomycetes; order Streptomycetales; family Streptomycetaceae; genus Kitasatospora; species Kitasatospora humi. The sequence continues at coordinate 3,878 of NZ_JAJJPA010000005.1, forward strand.
CCGGGTAGTCGGCGAGCAGCCCGTTGAGCAGGCCGACCGCCACCAGCTCGTGACCGGCGGCGGCCTCCTCGAAGACGGCCCGCAGCCGGCTCCGCAGCTCCCGCATCAGCGGCACGTCGTCCGGGCCGGTGAGCAGGGCGGCACCGGACTCGGGGTAGCTGAAGAGGCCGCGCACGGCATCCACGCTGACCAGCGAGTCGGTGCCGCGCTCCGGCTCCTCGCTGTTGACCAGCCGGACGGCGTAATCGGCGTAACTGGAGAGCTCCACGGGTCCTCCGAGGGAGCGGTAACGGGTGAGTCGCCTCAAGCCTATTACGCCGTTCGGGTTCCGGGCACTGCGGAGGACTCTGGTCAGAGGACCTTGGAGAACGCCCTGGTCCTCTCGTGCCGCGGATCGGTGAGCACCCGACGTCCATGCCCTGGATGCGGCCGCTGTCGTCCTTGAACTCGTCGGGCGCGTAGGAGGCGTCGACACCGACCACCAGCTTGCCGCTGGGCTTGACCGCGGCCGGGACCTGGGCGGCCGGCGTGGGGACGGCGGTCGGATCGGGGATCGAGCCTCAGGCGGACTGCCGCGGTGACTGTGAGTGAGCGGTTGGGCCCACCCTCCGCCGAGGTGGTGCAGGAGACGGTCCCACCGCCGAACCCTTGAGCCGAGCACCAGTGCGGTCAAAAATGCGTAGAGGGAGCCGCTCGCCCGGGCGCGTTCCGCCTGGACGGATCCTCGGCGGCGGTCCGTTCCCGCCCGTCGGCAGACGTGGTCTTCGTCTCTCCGGGCCGGTCTGCCGGGCTTCGGGGCACTGTGTCAGAATCACCTATCGGGTGACCCCCGATACCAGCCAGTAACCGCCGGCTCGCCACAGAGCCGGGGTGTCGAGGACCGGAAGTCGACGACGCCGACTCCGTATCCGCGGCACCGAAGCGTCGTTCGGACCGCAGCGCGCAGCTGCATCCCCAAAAAATCCCTCATACGAGGGCGACCCGCTGGCGGCCGCCCGACCACCCGGCTCCGGGCCCGCTCGCGCGAGTCCCCGGTGTTTCAGCATCCCCCGGAACGGTCACCGGCCATCGGCTGCTCGCCCTCGCTGATCTACTAATGACGAAGAGGTCATCGTGGCAGCGGAGATCATTCACCCCCGTTCCTCGGATCCCGAGGATCCGGTCGACGCCGTGTTCGCACTCCATCGGGGCGGCAAGATGGCGGTCGCCGCGACCGTGCCGGTGCGCGACGCGGACGACCTGTCCCTCGCCTACACCCCGGGAGTGGCCCGGGTCTGCACTGCCATCGCCGAGCAGCCGGAGCTCGTCCACGACTACACCTGGGTGGCCAACACGGTCGCGGTGGTCACCGACGGCACCGCCGTGCTGGGCCTGGGCGACATCGGCCCGGCAGCCTCGCTCCCGGTGATGGAGGGCAAGGCCATCCTGTTCAAGCAGTTCGGCGGTGTCGACGCGGTGCCGATCGCGCTGGACTGCACGGACGTCGACGAGATCGTCGAGACCGTGATCCGGTTGGCCCCGTCGTTCGGCGGCGTCAACCTGGAGGACATCTCGGCGCCGCGTTGCTTCGAGATCGAGCGCCGCCTCCAGGAGGCGCTGGACATCCCGGTCTTCCACGACGACCAGCACGGCACCGCGATCGTCACCACCGCCGCCCTGTGGAACGCGGCCCGGGTGACCGACCGGAAGATCGGCGACCTGCGGGCCGTGATCTCCGGCGCCGGCGCGGCCGGCATCGCGATCGCCAAGATGCTGGTGGCCGCCGGGATCGGCGACGTGGCGCTGTGCGACCGCCGCGGCGTGGTCCACCAGGGGCGCGCCGACCTCACCGACGTCAAGGCCGAGATCGCCGCGCTCACCAACAAGAGCGGCAAGACCGGCTCGCTGGCCGACGCGCTGGCCGGCGCCGACGTCTTCATCGGCGTCTCCGGCGGCACCGTGCCGGAGGAGGTCGTGGCCACCATGGCACCGGGCTGCTTCATCTTCGCGATGGCCAACCCCAACCCGGAGATCCACCCCGAGGTCGCCCACAAGTACGCCTCGGTGGTCGCCACCGGCCGCTCCGACTTCCCCAACCAGATCAACAACGTGCTGGCCTTCCCCGGCATCTTCGCCGGTGCGCTCTCGGTGCGGGCCTCGCGCATCTCCGAGGGCATGAAGCTGGCCGCCGCCGAGGCCCTGGCCGGCGTGGTGGCCGAGGAGCTGACGCCGCAGAAGGTGATCCCCTCGCCGTTCGACGCGCGAGTGGCGCCTGCGGTGAGCAAGGCGGTCGCCGAAGCCGCCCGCCACGAGGGCGTCGCCCGGATCTGACGATCCGACGAGCTGACACCCGGTTGGCAGCGGGCCCGGGACACGCGGTGGAGGTCACACTCCGGCGTGGTTCCGGGCCCCGCCCGTCGGCGGCTAGTGTCCGGACCATGTTCGCCGCCTACGCCGCCCGCATCGACCCCGACGATCCCCTGACCGGACTCGAACTCGGGGAGCTCCCCGAGCCCGAGGCGCGCCCGGGCTGGAGCGTGGTGACCGTCAAGGCCGCCTCGCTCAACCACCACGACCTCTGGTCGCTGCGCGGCGTGGGACTGCCCGCCGAGCGGCTGCCGATGATCCTGGGCTGCGACGCCGCCGGGATCGACGAGCACGGCAACGAGGTGGTCATCCACTCGGTGATCGGCCAGAGCGGCCACGGGGTCGGCCCCGACGAACCGCGCTCCATCCTGACCGAGCGCTACCAGGGCACCTTCGCCCAGCGGGTCGCGGTGCCCACCTGGAACCTGCTGCCCAAGCCGGCCGAGCTCTCCTTCGAGGAGGCCGCCTGCCTGCCCACCGCCTGGCTCACGGCCTACCGGATGCTCTTCACCAACGCCGGCGTGGCGCCGGGCCAGACCGTGCTGGTGCAGGGCGCCGGCGGCGGGGTGGCCACCGCGCTGATCGTCCTGGGCAAGGCCGCCGGCCTGCGGGTCTGGGTCACCGGGCGGGACGCGGCCAAGCGGGACCGGGCGCTCGCGCTGGGTGCCGACGCGGTCTTCGAGAGCGGTGCCCGGCTGCCCGAGCGGGTGCACGCGGTGCTGGAGACGGTCGGCGCGGCCACCTGGTCGCACTCGGTCAAGGCGCTGCGCCCCGGCGGCATCATCGTCATCTCCGGCGCCACCTCCGGGCCGAACCCCAAGGCCGCCGAGCTGAACCGGATCTTCTTCCTGGAACTCAAGGTGGTGGGCTCCACCATGGGCACCAAGGAGGAGCTGGCCGGACTGCTCTCGCTCTGCGCCACCACCGGCATCCGCCCGGTGATCGATGCCGTCCACCCGCTCACCGAGGCCCGCGACGCCTTCGCCCGCCTGGCCAAGGGCGACGTCTTCGGCAAGCTGGTGCTGCAGCCCTGACACCGGGCCGGTCCGAGCGCCGGCGAGGTTCGAGCGCCGGCGAGGTCCGAGCGGCGCTCGGGCCGGTCAGGCCGACGGGTAGCGGACCAGGTCGGCGGTGTCGAAGGTCCACTGGCCCGCCGGCACCGGCTCGCCGAAGGCGTAGGGGATCGAGGAGCGGTAGCGCAGGCCGTCGGGGCCCTCCTTGGGCTCACTGTGCACGGTGACGCTGCCGTTGCGCGGATCCACCACGACGTAGACGGGGACGCCCATGCGCGGGTAGTCCTCCAGCTTCTCGCGCAGGTCGTTGTTCGGATTCCGGGGGGACACCACCTCGGCGACGAGCAGCAGGCGGCGGGAGTCGGCCTTCCGTTGGCTGTGGTCGAGATCGGCCTCCGCGATCGCCATCAGGTCCGGTACCTTGCTGAGCCCGGTGACGGGGTCCTCGGCGTCGGTGCCGTTGATGGCGAAGACGTGCGGGGTCTGCGCCTCGATCTGCCGGCGCAGTACCCGGACGTTGACTCCGTGCGGAAGGCTGGGGCTCCTCATCACGAAGGAGATCTGCCCCTCGGCGATCTCGACCTTCCAGCCGTCCTCCAAGCGCTCCGCGAAATCGGCGAGTTGATCGGCGACCTGGCGCAAGCGGCGGATCTCGTCGGGGTCCATCGGTGCTCTCCTCGCGGGTGGGAGTCTCCTCCGAGCATGCCGGGTGGGGCGGTCGGAGTTCCCGACCGCCCCACCCGGTCGCCCGTCAGAGCAGCCGGCGCAGCCGCTCGGCCGCGCCCGTCAGCACGGCGCGGGCCTCCCAGAGCTGCTCCTCGGTGACTCCGCCGCCGTCCCGGGCGGCGTCGCGCACCTGGTCGCGGAACCGGTCGAGGAGCCGGTCGAGTTCGCGGGCCGGGTCGCCGTCCGGCTCGGTGCGGGCCCAGTCGGGCAGGTCCTGCGGGGGCTCCTTGCCGAGGTCCACCTTGGCCTCGGCGGAGCCGGAGCCCCAGCGGGCCGGGTCGGCCAAGCCGGCCAGCCCGCGGGTGAGTTCGCCCAGGCCCTCGGTCAGGCCGGTCGGCCAGTCGCCGTTGCCGACGTGCTCCCGGAACTGCTGCTCCACCCGCTTCTTGATCCGCAATGCCTCCTGCTGGGCCGCCTGGCGGACCGCCTGGGACTGCTCACGGGCCTTGCGGGCCTCCTCCTTGGCCAGTTTGGCCTGCTCCTTGGCGGCCTTCTCCTGTTCCTTGGCCCGCTTGGCCTGGGCCTTGAACTCGGCGAACTCCTCCTTGGTGCGCTGCCAGCCGGCCGCGTCGGCCCAACCGGGGCTCTCGGGGCGGCGGGCGCTGCGGGCCGCGTTGCGCAGCTCCTCGCGCAGCTCCTTGGCCGAGTCCCGGACGTCCGCCCGGATCGCGTCGGCGAGTTGGGTCACCGAGGCGTCGATCTCCGCTTCGAGGCGGGCCAAGTCGGCCTGGCGGCTCATCAGTTCGTCGCGGCCGGTGTCGGTGATCCGGTAGACCTTGCGGCCGCCCTCGGTGGAGTGCTCCACCAGGCCCTCCCGCTCCAGCTTGGCCAGCCGGGGGTAGACGGTGCCGGCGGAGGGCGCGTAGTGGCCCTGGAAGCGCTCCTCCAGCAGGCGGATCACCTCGTAGCCGTGCCGGGGCGAGTCGGCCAGCAGCTTCAACAGGTAGAGCCGCAGGCGGCCGTGGGCGAAGACGTTACTCATGCCGGGTCACTCCGTCCGGTCCGAACCGTCGGTCAGTTCCTTGACCAGGCTCGGGCCCTCGTCATCCGGGCGGGCCAGCACCGAGACGGAGCCGGAGATGGTGGTCACCTCCAGCGAGCCGCTGCCCGCGCCGAGGGTGCCGGTGAGCCGCTGGCTGCCCCAGGTGCCGCCGAGCGTCAACTCCTCGAAGGCGGTGGAGAACTTGCCGCTGGTGCTGCCCGCCTCGACCTTGGTGTCGCCGGGGCGGGGGAGCCGGATCGCGACGTCGCCGCTGACGGTGTTGGCCCGCACGTCCGCCGGCGCGCCCCCGGCGAGGTCCAGGGTGACCGCGCCGCTCACGGTGTTGGCGCGGACCGTGGTGGCGGTGCCGGCCAGCACCGTCAGATCGCCGCTGACCGTCTTGACCTTCAGCTCGCCGCCGACCGACTGGGCGTCCACGTCGCCGGAGACCGAGTTGGCCTCCGTCTTGCCGGCCAGGCCGACCAGGGTGGTGGCACCCGTGATCGCGTACACCGCGGTGTCGGCCCGCAGGCCGGAGACGGTGGTGTCGGCGGAGACCGAGCCCAACTTCACCACGGCGTCGGCCGGCAGGGTCAGCGTCACCACGGCGCGGGACCGGCGCTTGCGCTTGAGGGAGCCGACCAGGTCCTTGAACCCGTCCTTGATCGCGTCCATCGTCTTCAGCTGGCCGCCGAAGCCGAAGTCACTCCAGGAGAGGTGCTGGTAGGTCACCGTCAGCACCCCGTCGACCAGGCTGATCTGCAGCGGCTCGCCCTTGAGCTCGGTGACCTCGATCCGGCTCGGACCCTCGGCGGCCACCACGTTGAGCGTGCCGGCGATCAACCGCACCTGCGCCGAGTGCACCGACTCGTCCAGGACGATGCCGTCCGGCTCGCTGACCGTCCACTGGTTCATCTCTGAAGCCTCCCGTTGGTGGGCGCCGTCGTACGCTGGAGTGGCGACGATCCGGCAAGTCGCGATGTATCGCGTCTTCCGAGAAACACGATATATCGCGTGGCGGTGGAGTCAAGTGCTCCGCCGCGCCGAATTGCGAAGGGCCCGGGAGGCGGTTGCCTCCCGGGCCCTCGTGCGTGCGCCGTGTCGCGCGGGTCGTCAGTCGTCGTCCTCGTCGTCCAGCCGGGCCAGCCAGGTGGCCAGCCGCTCGACGGGGACCTCGAAGTCGGGGTTGAGGTCGACGAACTCCCGCAGGCGCTCGGCCAGCCACTCGAAGGTGACCTCCTCGTCGCCGCGCCGGCTCTCCAGCTCCTCGATGCCGCGGTCGGTGAAGTACACGGTTCTGCTCCGGAATCTCAGGGTCGGCTACGGGGGCCAGGATAGACGCGCTCAGTCGCTGCCCTGCCAGGTGCTCACCGAGAGCTTGACCTCGCCGGTCTGCTCGTTGGCCACCTCGATCGCGGCGATCGCGATGTTGTGCGTCGAGCGGTCCCGGACGCAGAGCAGCCGGCCGGCAGCGGCGTGGCCGAAGGTCAGGTCGGAGTCGGGGTGGGTGTCGATCGCGGTGTTGCACTGGCTGGGCGTCACCGAGGCGTCGGTGATCACCGCGAAGTCCGAGTCGTCGTCACCGTCGCTGGCGAAGGTGTTGGCCCGGCTGCCGCTGGCGCTGCCGGTGTTGTGCAGCCCCAGCACCCACTTGCCACTGGTGCCGGAGGCGATCAGCTTGCCGGCGGTCAGGTCCACCCGGTAGGCGTCGCTGGCGTACTCGGTGGCCGGGATGTCCAGCTCCACCTTGCTCACCAGCGGCGACCAGCCGGCCGGGCCGCCGGTGGCCGAGACCCCGCCGCTGGGCGTGGCGGTGCCGTCGGGCGTGTCCGGGGCGGCCACCGGGGAGTCGCCGGCGGTCGGCGTGGCGGGGGCGTCGACCGTCTGCTGCGGCCCGCCGCCCGCGGGGTTGCCGGTGGAGCCGCCCGCCTTCGGGCCGGAGCTGCCCCGGGAGAGCAGCACACCGGTCAGCGCACCGCCGAGCGCCATCACCAGGGCGACCGTCAGCAGGGTCCGCCAGGAGACCCCGCGGCGCTTCCCGGCCGCCGCCGGCACCGGGGCGAGCGGCGGTGCGGGCAGCTGCACGGTCGGCCGCTGCCGCGCAGCGGTGAACGCCTCGGCGGCCGGGGCCTGCGGGGGCGGAGCGGTCGGCGGTTCGACCGCCGTGGCGACCGCGGTCGGCGGCACCACCGGCGGTGCGGGCGGTGCGCTCGGCACCGGCGGCGTGCTCGGCATCGGCGGCTGCGACCGCGGCGGGTTGCGCGGCAGGTCCGAGCGCCGGGTGATCTCGGTGTTCACCGGTGACGGCAGCCAGTCGTCGGCGAACCGCAGCTGTCCGCCCACCGCCGGGTGGTTGCGGGCCACCTCGATGATCTCGGCGGGTATCGGCCGCTCCCCGGGCGACTTGGCCAGGCAGCGCAGCAGCAGCTCGCGCAGCTCGCCCGGTACGCCGTCCAGGTCAGGCTGCTCGTGCACCACCCGGTAGAGCACCGCGGTCTCCGGCCCCTCGCCGAACGGCTGCACCCCGCTCGCCACGTAGGCGGTGAGCGCGCCGAGCGCGAAGACGTCGGTGGCGGGGGTGATCGCGCTGCCCTGGGCCTGCTCGGGCGCCATGAAGGCGGGCGAGCCGATCCGGTAGCCGGTGCCGGTCAGCGCGGTGGCGTCGGCGGCCCGCGCGATGCCGAAGTCGATCACCCGCGGCCCGTCCGCGGCCACCAGCACATTGGCCGGCTTGAGGTCGCGGTGCACCACGCCGACGCTGTGGATCGCCTGCAGCGCCTCGGCCACGCCGCCCAGCAGCAACAGCGCCGTGCGCACCGGCAGCGGGCCGTGCTCACGCACCACCTGTTGCAGCGAGGGGCCCGGTACGTAGGCGGTGACCAGCCAGGGCGCCTCGGCGGTGGTGCCGGAGTCGATCACCTGGGCGGTGTAGAGGCCGTGGATCCGCTGGGCGTTGGCCACCTCCTGGGCGAACCTGCGGCGGAACTCCGGGTCCTCGGCGAACTCGGGCCGGACCACCTTGAGGGCCACCGGCCGACCGCCGGGCGTGTACGAGAGGTAGACCCGGCCCATCCCGCCGGCGCCGAGTCGGGCGAACAGCCGGTAGCCGGCCACCTCGGCCGGATCGTCCGGCAGCAGCGGCTGGAAGACCGGCGGCGGGGGCATGGCGGAAGGCGACTGATCGGCAGGCATGGCGCAGAGATTAGCGCGGGGCCCGCTCCGTGGTCGGAGCGGGCCCCGCGGCCTCATTGACGTGACGTCAGGGCACGGCCCGTCAGATCGCGAAGACCTCGTCGATCACGGCCTGCTGCTCGACGGCGTGGCGCTTGGCCGAGCCGACCGCCGGGGCCGAGGCCGCCGGACGGGCCACCCGGCGCAGGCGGGCGGCGCCGGCCTTGCGGCCGATCACCACGTCCAGGTGGTCGACCAGGTTCATCGCGATGAACGGCCAGGCACCCTGGTTGGCCGGCTCCTCCTGGGCCCAGACGAACTGGACGTCCTCGCCGTAGCGGGCCAGCTCCTCCTGGAGCTCCGCGATCGGCAGCGGGTAGAGCCGCTCGACCCGGACGATCGCCGTGTCGGTGATGCCGCGCTCGGCGCGGGCCGCCTCCAGGTCGTAGTAGAACTTGCCGGCGGTGATGACCACCTTGCGGACCTGCTTCGGGTCCACCGTGGTGTCGCCGATCACCGGACGGAACGAGCCCGAGGTGAACTCCTCCGCCGAGCTGGCCGCGGCCTTCAGGCGCAGCATCGACTTCGGGGTGAAGACGACCAGCGGCTTGTGGTGCGGGTTGTGCACCTGCCAGCGCAGCAGGTGGAAGTAGTTCGACGGCAGCGTCGGCATGGCGACGGTGATGTTGTTGTCCGCGCACAGCTGCAGGAAGCGCTCCGGGCGGGCGGACGAGTGGTCCGGGCCCTGGCCCTCCATGCCGTGCGGCAGCAGCAGGGTGACACCGGAGTGCTGGCCCCACTTCTGCTCGGCCGAGGCGATGTACTCGTCGACGACGGTCTGCGCGCCGTTGACGAAGTCACCGAACTGCGCCTCCCACATGACCAGCGCGTTCGGGCGGGTCAGCGAGTAGCCGTACTCGAAGCCCATCGCCGCGTACTCGGACAGCAGGCTGTCGTAGACGGTGAACCGGGCCTGGTCCTCGGTCAGGTAGAGCAGCGGGGTGTAGTCCTCGCCGGTGACCCGGTCGATCAGCACCGCGTGGCGCTGGCCGAAGGTGCCGCGGCGGCTGTCCTGGCCGGCCAGGCGGACCGGGTGGCCCTCCATCAGCAGCGAGCCGATGGCGAGCATCTCGCCGGTGGCCCAGTCGATGGTGTTGTCCTCGATCGAGGCGGCGCGGCGCTGCAGCTGCGGCAGCAGGCGCGGGTGCACGGTCAGCCACTCGGGCAGGTTGGTCTGCGAGGCGGCGATCCGCTTGACCATCTCCTGGGAGATGCCGGTCTGGATGCTGACCGGGAAGTCCGCCACCGGGCGGCCGGCCGGGGCCGGGGCCTGGGCGGTGGCGGCGTCGCGGACCTCGGCGAAGACCTTCTCCAGCTGGCCCTGGAAGTCCTGGAGCGCCTGCTCCGCCTCTTCCATGGTGATGTCGCCGCGACCGATCAGGCCCTCGGTGTAGAGCTTGCGCACCGAGCGCTTCTTGTCGATCAGGTCGTACATCAGCGGCTGGGTGAACGACGGGTTGTCGGCCTCGTTGTGACCGCGGCGGCGGTAGCAGATGAGGTCGATCACGACGTCCTTGTGGAACGCCTGGCGGAACTCGAAGGCGAGCCGCGCGACGCGGACCACGGCCTCCGGGTCGTCGCCGTTCACGTGGAAGATCGGGGCCTCGATCATCCGGGCCACGTCGGTGCAGTACGTGGAGGAGCGGCTGGAGGCCGGGGCGGCGGTGAAGCCGACCTGGTTGTTCACCACGACGTGCACGGTGCCGCCGGTGCGGTAGCCGCGCAGCTGCGACATGTTCAGGGTCTCCGCGACCACGCCCTGGCCGGCGAAGGCCGCGTCGCCGTGGATCTGGATCGGCAGCACCGGGAAGGTCGTGCCGCCCTGGTCCAGGATGTCCTGCTTGGCCCGGGCGATGCCCTCGACCACCGGGTCCACCGTCTCCAGGTGGGACGGGTTGGCGGCCAGCGACACCTTGATGGTCTCGCCGTCCAGGCCGGTGAAGGTGCCCTCAGAGCCCAGGTGGTACTTCACGTCGCCGGAGCCGTGCATCGACTTCGGGTCCAGGTTGCCCTCGAACTCGCCGAAGATCTTGCCGTACGGCTTGCCGACGATGTTGGCCAGCACGTTGAGGCGGCCGCGGTGGGCCATGCCGATCACGGCCTCGTCGAGGCGGTGCTCGGCGGCCGCGTCGATGGTGGCGTCGAGCAGCGGGATCAGCGACTCGCCGCCCTCCAGCGAGAACCGCTTCTGGCCGACGTACTTGGTCTGCAGGAAGGTCTCGAAGGCCTCCGCGGAGTTCAGCCGGCGCAGGATGCGCAGCTGCTCCTCGCGCTCCGGCTTGGTGTACGGCTTCTCCAGGCGCTCCTGCAGCCACTTGCGCTGCTTCGGGTCCTGGATGTGCATGTACTCGATGCCGACGGTGCGGCAGTAGGTGTTGCGCAGCAGGCCGAGGATGTCGCGGAGCTTCATCATCTTCTGGCCGCCGAAGCCGCCGACCGCGAACTCCCGCTCCAGGTCCCACAGGGTGAGGCCGTGCGTGGTCACGTCCAGGTCGGGGTGCTTGCGCTGCTTGTACTCCAGCGGGTCGGTGTCGGCCATCAGGTGGCCGCGGACCCGGTAGGAGTGGATCAGCTCCATCACGCGGGCGGTCTTGTTGACCTCGTCCTCGTGGGTGGCGGCCACGTCGGTGGCCCAGCGGACCGGCTCGTACGGGATCCGCAGCGACTCGAAGACCTCGTCGTAGAAGCCGTTCTCGCCCAGCAGCAGCTGGTGGATCGCGCGCAGGAACTCGCCGGAGGCGGCGCCCTGGATGACCCGGTGGTCGTAGGTCGAGGTCAGCGTCATGATCTTGGAGACGCCGAGGCGGGACAGGGTGTCCTGCGAGCTGCCCTGGAACTCCGCCGGGTACTCCATCGCGCCGACGCCCAGGATGGTGCCCTGGCCCTGCATCAGGCGCGGGACCGAGTGCACGGTGCCGATGCCGCCCGGGTTGGTCAGCGAGACCGTGACGCCGGTGAAGTCCTCCATGGTCAGCTTGTTGGCGCGGGCCCGGCGGACGATGTCCTCGTAGGCCTGCCAGAAGCCGAAGAAGTCGAGGGTCTCGGCCTTCTTGATGGCCGCGACCACCAGCTGGCGGTCGCCGTTCGGCTTCACCAGGTCGATCGCCAGACCGAGGTTGACGTGGTCCGGCTTCACCAGGAAGGACTTGCCGTCCTTGACCTGGTAGCTGTGGTTCATCCCGGGGTTGGCCTTGATCGCCTGCACCATGGCGTAGCCGATCAGGTGCGTGAACGAGACCTTGCCGCCGCGGGCGCGCTGCAGGTGGTTGTTGATGACGATGCGGTTGTCGATCAGCAACTTGGCGGGCACGGCGCGCACCGAGGTCGCGGTGGGCACCTCCAGGGAGGCGTCCATGTTGGTGGCGACGGCCTTCGCCGGGCCACGCAGCGGGACCAGCTCGGGGCCGGTGCTCTCGGGAGCGGGCGCGACCGGCGCGGCGGCCGCCTTGGGCGCGGGCGGCGCGGCCGGCGGGGCTGCCAGCGGAGCGGCCGCGGCAGGTGCGGCGGCCGCCGGAGCGGGCGCAGCTGCCGGGGCGGCGGCGGGGGCAGCCGGCGCCGGAGCGGCAGCGGCGGCAGCAGGGGCAGGGGCGGCGACGGGGGCCGGCGCGGAGCCGGCCGGGGTCACGGCCTGGGTCACTGAGGTCACCTCGGTACCGGGCTTGTAGTCGGCGAAAAAGTCCCACCAGGCTCGGTCGACCGAGTTCGGGTCCTGGAGGTACTGCTGGTAGATCTCGTCGACGAGCCACTCATTGGGACCAAAGCCAGTGGAGCTTGCCGAGCTGTTGGGGTGTTCAGGGGACTGTGGCGACACGGCGGCAACCGCCCTCTTCCGCTTCCTTTTGGGATGTTTGGACAGCGGGGATTAAGGCTACGCCCCTGGCGAGTGATCGCGCAGTCCCCGGGGGGTCGGCGTCGCCCAGATCACAGTGCTTTGAGCGAGTTTGGCCGCAGAAACGCGTTAGAAGAGCGCTTCCACGGGGAAGAGGATGACGCCTTCTGGCCGGTTAAAACGGTACGGAACCGGACAAAAATCCCGCTGATCGGCCGTTTGTGGCCGATCAACTGCTGTCGACATCCGAGATGTCCCAATTGTGTGACAAAGCTGGCCGGGATGGACAGATCGCCTCGTCGGCGTGTCCACGGCGGCCGGGAGTCCTGGTGGTCCGGGCGGGGCTCACAGCCGCGGGTGCGGCACCGCGGACGCCTCACCCGGCAGCACCACCTGGATCAGGCAGCCGGTGCCGCTGTCGGCCACCGCGATCCGCCCGCCGTGCAGGTCCACCGCCCAGCGCGCGATCGCCAGGCCGAGCCCGGTGCCGCCGTCGCTGCCCGGGCCCTGCGCGGTCGCGGTGCCGGACCGGCTGAAGCGGTCGAACACCCGGGTGCGGTCCTGCGCCGGGATGCCGGGCCCCTGGTCCTCGACCTCCAGCAGCAGCGCGTGCGGGCCCTGGCCGGCCCGGGCCCGCACCGTGACCAGGCCGCCCGCCGGGGAGTGCTTGCAGGCGTTGTCCACCAGATTGGCCACCACCTGGTGCAGCCGCTCCGGATCGGCCACCGCGGTCAGGCACTCGGGCTGCACGTCCAGGCGCAGCCGCACGTCGTCCCGGCGGCTCCAGGCGCCGCCGGAGGTCGCGCCGTCCACGGTCAGCCCGCGCAGCACCCCCGCCAGGAACGGGGCCACCTCGAACTCCCGGGCGTCCAGCGGCACCACCCCGTCGTCCAGCTTGGACAGGTCGAGCAGATGGGTGACCAGCCGGCCGAGCCGCTCGGTCTGCTCCAGGGCCGCGCCGAGGGTGGCGCCGTCCGGGGGCACCACGCCGTCCACCATGTTCTCCAGCACCGCCTGCAGCGCCGCGATCGGCGTGCGCAGCTCGTGCGACACGTTGGCCACCAGCTCCCGGCGGTGCCGGTCGGCGGCCTCCAGGTCGGCGGCCATCCGGTTGAAGGTGGTCGCCAGCTCGCCGATCTCGTCCCGGGAGGCCGCCTTGACCCGGCGGCTGTAGTCGCCGCCGGCCATCGCCCGGGCCGCCGCGGTCATCTCGCGCAGCGGAGCGGTCAGGGTGTGCGCCATCACCTGCATGAAGAGGAGGGAGGCGATCACCGAGAAGACCAGGATCACCCGCACCTGGGTCTCGGAGTGGATCGCGATCACCATCAGGCCGGTGGCGATGGCCACCGCGATGATGACCAGCAGGCCCAGCTTGCCCTTGATGGAGCGGGCCGGGTCGAGTGGTCGGACCGCACGCCACAGGCGCGCGGTGAACCGGTCCGGTCGGCGCCGGCGGATGGCCGGGTCGTCGGGCTCGGTGCTACTGCTCGTCATCAGTACTTGGTTTCCGTGTCCTGTGCGCCCCCGTGGCCCCCCCAGGTACGGCGTCGCACTCGGGCCCCCACGCCCGGGTGCGCGGCCGTCAGCCCACGGGCGCCTCGAGCGCGTAGCCCACGCCGTGGACGGTGCGGATCCAGGTCGCGCCGATCTTCCGGCGCAGCGCCTTCACATGGCTGTCCACGGTCCGGGTGCCGGACGCGTCGGTCCAGTCCCAGACCTCGGCCAGCAGCTGCTCGCGGGTGAGCACCGCGCGCGGCTGGGCGGCCAGGCAGGCCAGCAGGTCGAACTCGGTGGGCGTCAGGTGCACGTCGCCCGAGCCCAGCCGGACCCGGCGCTGCACGTGGTCGATCTCCAGCTCGCCGAACCGCAGGCTGCCGAGCGCCGGGGTCCTGGCCGCCTGCTGGGCCCGCTCGACCCGGCGCAGCAGCACGTTCACCCGGGCCGCCAGCTCGCGCATCGAGAACGGCTTCGTCATGTAGTCGTCGGCACCCACGCCGAGGCCGACCAGCAGGTCCGTCTCGTCGTCCCGGGCGGTGAGCATCAGCACGGGCACCGGGCGCTGCGCCTGGATCCGGCGGCAGACCTCCAGCCCGTCGAAGCCGGGCAGCATGATGTCGAGCACCACGAGGTCGGGTTGCCAGGTGTGGAAGCCGTCCACCGCGCCGGGGCCGTCGTGCGCGACGGCCACCTTGAAGCCCTCCGCGCCCAGTCGGGCCGCGATCGACTCCGCGATGGTGGGTTCGTCCTCCACCACCAGGACGCGTCGCTGCGCAATCACACCGCTCGCACCGGTGTCTTGTTGAATCTCTGTCACGGTCACGCCACCGCCCCCAGGGCATGCGGGTCGCCACCTGTGGGAGTAGCGGGCCCGCTCGTAGTCTTGGTTCCGTCTTTGTGTTCTTCCGTGCCGAGGCGTCCCGGGTTCCGCCGTCCCGGCCGGGTGGCGGCAGTGCCGCCGGTCCGACAGCGGACACCTCGCAGCGTACGGACCGGGGCCGAGCCCCGACAGGCGGACCGCGGATTTCCGCGGGCACCGGTCGGCGCGCACGCCCCGGAGTGGGTACGGGGCGCTACCTTACCCGTCCATGTCGTCTGACGGTAACGGTGTGTATGCACGAACCCGGCGGCCGCCCGTGGGCCGGCGATTGGCGCGCATTGGTCCGGACCAACTTCTGAACTGCCGTTACGGGTAGGGCGACTGCGTTCTCACGCGGCTCTCAGGGCGGCACCGTACCGTGGACGCATCCGGTGGTTGATGGCACGGAGTGCACGCGCAGCGAGCGCGGCACCCGGCCCCGGCGCGGGGTCGGGGCGAGCGGCCCGGAAGGGAGGCGACATGGCTGGGGAGCGGTGGCCCGGGCGTGCGCCGGTGGCGCCCTACGCCGGTCTGCGGCTCGGCCTGCGGTCCGGCCCGCTGCAGTGGGCGCTGGACCGCTTGCCCACGCCCCGGCGCAATCCGTTCACGCTGCTCTACCTGGCCGTGCTGGCCGGCACCACCGTCCTCGCGCGCGACGCCGACCCGGCGCTGGTGCACCGGCTGCAGGAGCTGTCCAGCACCGACGGCCACCACCTGCTGCAGGCGCCCGTCCGCTCGCTGCTGCTGAGCGGACTGTGGCTGGCCGGGCCCGACTGGCTGCCCTACCTGTGGGGCTTCGCCTTCATAGTGGCGCCGCTGGAGCGGCTGGTGGGCTGGCGGCGGGCGGTCGGGGTGTTCGCGGCCGGGCACGTGGTGGCGACCCTGGTCTCGCAGGGCGCGGTGGCCGTCCTGGTGGCGACCGGGCACGCCGACCGGGGGCTGCTGGACGAGCTGGACATCGGGGTCAGTTACGGGGTGCTGGCCACCCTGGGAGCGCTCGCCGGGCAGTTCCGGTGGCCCGGGCGGCTGCTCGTGCTGGCCGGCGGCGCGCTGCTGGTGCTGCGCCAGCTGCAGAGCGACCCGGACCTGGTCACGGCGATCGGACATCCCACCGCGCTGCTGGTCGGCATCGGGCTCTGGTGGCCGCTGCGCCGCCGTCGGCGGCCCCGGCGCCCTGCCGCGCCCGTGCCCGGGGTCGGGGCGGCCGCGGCCGGGCAGCCGAAGCCGGCCGGCGGGCCGGTGCTCGACCGGGCCTGAGCCACCCTTCCGCCCTCTTCCCTGATCGCTCACGGCGAACAAGCGCCGGGGAACAATCACGCCTCGCCAAGCCTTAGCCATCTCGACTCAAGTTGACTGACTGGGGAGAGATCATGGCATCGACGTCCGCTCCGCTCACTCTGCCCGTGCTGCCGCTCGACGACGAGGTGGTCCTGCCGGGCATGGTGGTGCCGCTGGACCTCAAGGACACCGAGGTGCGGGCCGCCGTCGAGGCCGCCCGTGCGGCTGCCCGCTCGGTGAACGGCGGCAAGCCGCAGGTGCTGCTGGTGCCGCGGCTGGACGGCTCGTACGCGGCGGTCGGCACGCTGGCCACCGTCGAGCAGGTCGGTCGGCTGGCCGACGGCGAGCCCGCCGCGCTGGTCCGGGCGGTCCGCCGGGTGCGGATCGGCGCCGGTACCACCGGGCCGGGCGCCGCGCTCTGGGTGGAGACCGCGCCGTTCAAGGAGTCCTCGGTGGGCCTGCCGGTGGCCGGCCGGGCCGCCGAGCTGGTGAAGGAGTACAAGGCGGTCTCCACCGAGTGGCTGCGCAAGCGCGGCGCCTGGCAGATCGTCGACCGGGTGGCCGCCATCGA
Organism: Kitasatospora humi; assembly: GCF_020907985.1. Classification (GTDB taxonomy): domain Bacteria; phylum Actinomycetota; class Actinomycetes; order Streptomycetales; family Streptomycetaceae; genus Kitasatospora; species Kitasatospora humi. Next base: position 20,210 of record NZ_JAJJPA010000005.1, read on the forward strand.
GGGCGTCGGCGAGCTGGCCGACAACATCGGCTACGCGCCGTTCGCCACCGCCCAGCAGAAGCTCAAGGTGCTGCTGGAGGCCGACCAGGTGGCCCGCCTGGAGTACGCGTTGCAGCTGCTGAAGGACCACCTCGCCGAGGAGGAGGTCAACGACACCATCCGCAAGGACGTCGAGGAGGGCGTCGCCAAGCAGCAGAAGGAGTTCCTGCTCCGCCGCCAGCTGGAGGCGGTGCGCAAGGAGCTCGCCGAGCTGAACGGCGAGTCGGTCGACGAGGAGGGCGACTACCGCGCCCGGGTGGAGGCCGCCGACCTGCCCGCGAAGGTCCGCGAGGCCGCCCTCAAGGAGGTCGACAAGCTGGAGCGCGCCAGCGACCAGTCACCCGAGGGGTCCTGGATCCGCACCTGGCTGGACACCGTGCTGGAGCTGCCCTGGAACGAGCGCAGCGAGGACACCTACGACATCGCCGGCGCCCGCGCCGTGCTGGACGCCGACCACGCCGGCCTGGCCGACGTGAAGGACCGGATCGTCGAGTACCTGGCGGTCCGCAAGCGGCGGGCGGACCAGGGGCTCACCCTGGTCGGCGGGCGCCGCGGGGGCGCGGTGCTGGCCCTGGTCGGCCCGCCCGGCGTGGGCAAGACCTCGCTCGGCGAGTCGGTGGCGCGTGCCATGGGCCGCGAGTTCGTCCGGGTGGCCCTCGGCGGCGTCCGCGACGAGGCCGAGATCCGCGGCCACCGGCGCACCTACGTGGGCGCCCTGCCCGGCCGGATCGTGCGGGCCATCAAGGAGGCCGGCTCGATGAACCCGGTGGTGCTGCTGGACGAGATCGACAAGGTCGGCTCGGACTACCGCGGCGACCCGGCGGCGGCCCTGCTGGAGGTGCTGGACCCGGCGCAGAACCACACCTTCCGGGACCACTACCTGGAGGTCGAGCTCGACCTGTCCGACGTGGTCTTCCTGGCCACCGCCAATGTGCTGGAGGCCATCCCGGAGCCGCTGCTGGACCGGATGGAGCTGGTCCGGCTGGACGGCTACACCGAGGACGAGAAGGTCGTGATCGCCCGCGACCACCTGCTGCCCCGGCAGCTGGAGCGGGCCGGGCTGTCCGCCGAGACCGTCACGGTGACGGAGGCGGCGCTGCGCAAGCTGGCCGGCGAGTACACCCGTGAGGCCGGCGTGCGGACCCTGGAGCGCTCGGTGGCGCGGGTCCTGCGCAAGGTCGCCGCGCAGAGCGAGCTGGGCGAGCGCGAGCTGCCCACCGCGATCGACGTGGACGACCTGCGCGGTCTGATCGGCCGGCCGCACCACACCCCGGAGTCGGCCCAGGAGCCGGCCGAGCGCCGCACCTCGGTGCCCGGCGTGGCCACCGGCCTGGCGGTGACCGGCGCGGGCGGTGACGTCCTCTACATCGAGGCCTCGCTGGCCGACGCGGAGACCGGCTCCACCGGTCTCACCCTGACCGGTCAGCTGGGCGACGTGATGAAGGAGTCCGCGCACATCGCGCTCTCCTACCTGCGCTCGCGCGGCGCGGAGCTGGAGCTGCCGGTCACCGGGCTGCGGGAGCGCGGCATCCACCTGCACGTGCCCGCCGGTGCGGTGCCGAAGGACGGCCCGAGCGCCGGGATCACCATGACCACCGCGCTCGCCTCGCTGCTCTCCGGCCGCAGGGTGCGCACCGATGTCGCGATGACCGGCGAGGTCTCGCTCACCGGTCGGGTCCTGCCGATCGGCGGCGTCAAGCAGAAGCTGCTCGCCGCCGACCGGGCCGGCATCACCACGGTGATCATCCCCAAGCGCAACGAGCCCGACCTGGACGACGTCCCGGCCGAGGTGCTGGAGCGCCTCACCGTGCACCCGGTCGCCGACGTCCGCGACGTGCTGGCGCTGGCCCTGGAGCCGGCGGCGGTGCTGGTGGGTGCGGCGGCGTAGCGGTCCGGAAGCGGTGGCCGGCCGGGTGCTTCCCCACGGGGAGCGCCCGGCCGGCCCTTTTAGCACGTGCCTCCGGCCGGCAGTGGGAGGCACGCGCGCGTCGCGGTCCGGGGAGTCGGGTGACACCGACTCAGCATCCTGTGCGACACTGCGCCAATGCCATCGCCTACACAGAGAGCCCTGGCCAAGGTGCCGGGGCCGTTGCGCCCCTTCCTGGTGCAGCACCGCAGCCTCGTCAAGTTCCTGCTGGTCGGTGGCACGTGCTTCCTGCTCACCCTGGCGATCAACTACGGGCTGAAGTACACCGTCTGCCAGAGCAAGCCCGTGGTGGCGCAGACCGTCGGGGTGGCGGTCTCGACCGTGCTCTCCTACCTGCTCAACCGACAGTGGTCCTTCCGCTCGGAGGGCAGCCACGAAGAGGCGATCCCGTTCATCGTGGTCAGCGCGCTGGCGGTCGGCGTGAACGACCTGCCGCTGCTGGTCAGCCGCTACGTCTTCCACCTGCGCGAGCCCAGCGTCAGCCACTTCACCCAGGAGGTCGCCGACTTCGTCAGCGGCATGATCGTGGGCACCCTGGTGGCGATGGCGTTCCGCTACTGGGCGATGAAGAAGTGGGTCTTCACCAACACCAAGTACCACGAGCCGCAGGACAACTCCGCCGAGCCGCCGGCGCGGGTCGGCTGACCCCCTCGAAGGGGCGGGCGGGCCCGGCTGCCCGTCAGGCGGCGTCGCCCGGAGGGGCGGCGCCGTCCGCCTGGGTGGGGCCGGCCGCCCTCCCGCCGGCCGGTCGCAGGGCGACCGCGGTCAGCGTGATCGCCACGCCCGCCACCGCCCAGGCGGAGAGCACCAGCAGCGGCACGGTGATGCCGGTGGCGCCGAAGTAGGCCACCGAGCGGATGGCGTCGGTGCCCGCGCCGTTGGGCAGCCAGGCGCCGATGGCCCGCCAGAACGACGGCAGCAGCGGCGGCGGGTAGACGCCGCCGGCGCTCGGGTTGCCGAGCACCACGAAGAGCACCACGGCCAGCCCGATGCCGACGATGTCGAACAGGCACTGCAGGGCCATGGTGAACGCGCCGACCGCGAACACCACCAGGCTCCCCACGCCCCACAGCGCCGCGACGCCGCCGGGCAGCGCGTTCAGGACCGGGCCGGTGATCAGCGCGCCGCCGAGCCCGGCCGCGATCGAGTAGAGCGCCAGCACGCCGATGCGGATCAGCGCGCGGTGCCGGCCGGCGGGGCGGGCACCGGCGCTGATGGCGAGGATCGCGGCCACCAGGTAGCCGCCGACGCACCAGCCGATCACCAGGTAGAACCCGGAGAGCCCCTTGGCGTCTCCGGCGGCGAGCGGCACCACGTCCTCGACCCGCACCGTGCGGCCCTGGCCCTGGTCGAGCCCGGTGGTGATCTGCTCGGCGGCGGTGGCGGCGGCCGGACCCCGCGCGTTGGCCACCAGCAGGGTGTCCTGGGTGCCGGACGGGTCGACCAGCAGCGCGGCGTAGAGCTCCTGGTCCTTGATCCGGTCGACGGCGGCGGCCCGGTCGGTGACGGGCACCGGCTCCACCGCGTCGTTCGGCACCTGCGCCAGGGAGCTGACCACCCGGGGCTGCAGCTGCGGTGGTGCCACCACGCCGATCGAGAGCCGGTGCGGCGTCGGCTGGTGCAGCGCGCCCACGTACGAGGTGATGAAGGCCAGTTGGATCAGCAGGGTGCCCAGCACCAGGACGGCGGCGCGGCCGGAGACCGCGTCCTTGAGTTCGCTGACGAATCCCGGCATCGGGCGCCCCCTCGTCCAGATCGGATGAAAAGTATGCCAATCGGACACTTCATAGCAGGATTGCCACGCCGGGTGGCTCTCCCGCGCCGAAGCGGCGCCCCGCGGCGGCTGGTGGATACTGATCGCGCGCCGGGGGCCGGCGCGTTCGCGGTCGACGGGTGGTGGGTGTGAACGAGGACCAGGCGGCGGGTCAGGAGCGCGTCTTCCGGGCGGTGGAACGCGAGGTGGCGGTGATGTTCCGGCGCGGCCGGGCCCGCTCGGCCGAGATGTCGCGACTGGTCCATCCGCAGTTGGAGGGTGGCGTGGCCTACTCGCTGCTGGCGCACCTGTACGACGTCGGCCAGGTCCGGGTCACCGACGTGGGCTGCCACTTCGGGGTCGGCAAGGCGACCATCAGCCGGCAGATCAAGGCGCTGGAGGAGCTCGGGCTGGTGGCCCGGGAGCCGGATCCGCAGGACGGCCGGGCCTCGCTGGTGTCGCTCACCGAGGAGGGCGGCGCCCGCTACCGCCGGGCCCACGAGGCCCGGCTGGCCTCGTTCCGGGAGATGCTCGCGGGTTGGGAGCCGGTGGACCTGAGCAGGTTCGCCGAACTGCTGGCCCGGTTCAACGAGTCGGTGGCCGCAGCGCCGCGGCTGGCGGATCCGTTCGACTGATGGCGGCCGGGGTCGTCCCGGCGAGAAGGTTGCCTGAGTCAACTAAACGGGTATGGTAGTTGCCCAAGGCAACAATCTCCCCTGCCCAAGGACCGCCCCCATGACCTCCGCAGCAGCGGCGCGCCCGCATTCGCACGGCAGCGCCCAGGACGACCGCCAGATGACCCACCGGGAGGTGCTGGAAGCCCTCTCCGGCCTGCTCATCGGGCTCTTCGTGGCGGTCCTCTCCTCGACCATCGTCTCCAACGCGCTGCCGACCATCCTCAACGAGCTGCACGGCGGCGAGTCCGCCTACACCTGGGTGATCACGGCCGCGCTGCTCTCGCTCACCGCCTCGACCCCGATCTGGGGCAAGCTCTCCGACCTGGTGAGCAAGAAGCTGCTGGTGCAGATCGCACTGGTGATGTACATCGTCTCGTCGGCGCTGGCCGGCCTCTCGCAGAACACCGGGGAGCTGATCGGCTGCCGGGTGCTGCAGGGCATCGGCGCCGGCGGCGTGGTGGCGCTCGGGCAGATCTGCCTGGCGGCGATGGTCCCGCCGCGCGAGCGCGGGCGCTACAGCGGTTACTTCGGCGCCGTCTTCGCGCTGGCCACCATCGGCGGCCCGCTGATCGGCGGGGTCATCGTGGACACCTCCTGGCTCGGCTGGCGCTGGTGCTTCTACGTCGGCATCCCGTTCTCGGTGCTCGCCATCGTGGTGCTGCAGCGCACCCTGCACCTGCCGGTGGTCGAGCGGGCCGCGAAGATCGACAAAGCCAGGATCGACGTTGGCGGCGCGCTGCTGGTCGCGGGCGCGGTGAGCCTGCTGATGGTGTGGATCACCCTGGCCGGCAAGGACTACGCCTGGGGCTCCTGGCAGACCGCGGCGATGGTCGGCGGCGGGCTGCTGCTGGCGCTGCTCTTCGTGCTGGTCGAGCGCCGGGCCGCCGAGCCGGTGATGCCGCTGGGCCTGTTCCGGTTCCGCACCGTCAGCCTGTCCGCGGTGGCCGGCGCGTTCGTCGGCATCGGGATGTACGGCACCACGACCTTCCTCAGCCAGTACTTCCAGCTGGCCCGCGACAGGACGCCCACCATGGCCGGCGTGATGACGCTGCCGATGATCCTGGGCCTGGCCGTCTCCTCGGCGGTGGCGGGACGGCTGATCACCCGGTCCGGCAAGTGGAAGCGCTACCTGGTGGCCGGGACCTTCCTGCTCGCGGTCGGCCTGGCGCTGCTCGGCACCGCCCGGGCGGACACCGGCTACGGCCTGCTCTCGGTCTACATGGCCTGCACCGGCATCGGGCTCGGCCTGACCTCGCAGAACCTGGTGCTGGCGGTGCAGAACACGGTGCCGGCCAAGGAACTGGGCACCGCCAGCTCGACGGTGACCTTCTTCCGCACCATGGGCGGCGCGATGGGCGTCTCCGCGCTGGGCGCGCTGCTCGGCAACCGGGTGAGCCACTACCTGGCGCTGGACCTGGCCGCCGCGCACCTGCCGGTGCAGGGCGGGGCGGCGGGCGGCGGTGAGCTGCCCGACCTGCACACCCTGCCGGCGCCGCTGGTCCCGCTGGTCGAGGACGCCTTCGGGCACGGCATCGGCACCGTCTTCCTGTTCGCCGCGCCGGCCGCGCTGCTGGCCTTCCTGGCGGTGCTGTTCATCCGCGAGGTGCCGCTGCGGGCCCGGGCCGCCGCCGAGCCGCCGGCCGTCGAGCCGGTGGCCGAGCGCGCCTGACCGGGCGGCGGCGGAGCGGGGGACGGCGAAGGGCCCGCAGGTCAAGAGACCTGCGGGCCCTTAGGGCAGGCTGCGGCCGGCTCAGCCGGCGATCAGGTTGAGCCCGTAGCCGACGGCCGCCGCGCAAGCGGCGAAGCAGACACCCGCGCCGGCCAGCGCCAGGGTGCCCCGGCCCGCGCCGGAGCCGCTGCCGGCGGCGACGGCGGCCTCCCGCCTGGCCAGCGCCATGGTGCCCAGGGCGAAGGCGGCGACCACGGCCACCGTGACCAGGAAGCTGATGCCCGCGGTCTGCCCGAGGGCGCTCCAGTTGATCTTCATGACCGGCCTCCTCAGGCGGCGACGGTGGTGGTGGCGGGGGAGGGGGTGGCCGCGGCGGTCTGGGTCGGTGCGACCTCCACCGGGGTGACCTCGTTGACGTTGGCCGCGGTCACCGGAGTCCGGCGGGAGATCAGCCACATGGCGCCGGCGCCGAGCACCAGCGCGGCACCCACCACCAGCACGCCCCAGGTGCCCTGGTCGGCCACGAAGGCGGCCGCACCGGAGACCGCGGCGGCGGCCGGCAGGGTCAGGCCCCAGCTGTAGACCATCCGGCGGGCCATGTTCCAGCGCACCTTGCCGCCCGAGCGGCCGAGGCCGGCGCCCATCACGCCGCCGCCGACCACCTGGGTGGTGGAGAGGCCGTAGCCCATGTGCGAGGAGGTCAGGATGACGGCGGCGGTGGCCGTCTCCGACGCCAGGCCCTGCGGCGGCCGGACCTCGGTCAGGCCCTTGCCCAGGCTGCGGATGATCCGCCAGCCGCCCATGTAGGTGCCCAGCGCCATGGCCGCACCGGCGGCCACGATCACCCAGGTGGGAGGCATCGAGTGCTTGGGCAGCGCGCCGGCCGAGATCAGGGCCAGGGTGATGATGCCCATGGTCTTCTGCCCGTCGCTGGTGCCGTGGGCGAGCGAGACCAGCGAGGACGAGGCGATCTGGCCCTTGCGGAAGCCCTTCTCGGTCGCCGCCTCGCCGGCCTTGCGGGTGATCAGGTAGGCCGCCTTGGTGGCGCCCCAGGCGGCCAGGCCGGCCACGACCGGGGAGGCGACCGCCGGGATGAGGATCTTGGTGACCACGACGCTGAAGTTCACCGCGTGCAGTCCGGCGCCGACCACGGTCGCGCCGATCAGGCCGCCGTAGAGCGCGTGCGAGGAGCTGGACGGCAGGCCGCGCAGCCAGGTCAGCAGGTTCCACAGGATGGCGCCGGCCAGCGCGGCGAAGATCACCTCGGGGTGCAGGCCGGTCTTCTCGTTGACGATGCCGCCGGAGATGGTGCCGGCCACCTTCACCGACAGGAAGGCGCCGGCGAAGTTGAGGATCGCGGAGATGGTGACGGCGACCTTGGGCCGCAGGGCGCCGGTCGCGATGGAGGTGGCCATCGCGTTGGCGGTGTCGTGGAAGCCGTTGGTGAAGTCGAAGGCCAGGGCCGTGACGATCACCACCGCCACCAGGAACGTGATGTGTTCCATAACCAAACAATCGTCGTAGGTGTCGGACTGACGTGTGTTCTTCAGCTGTCGTCAGCCGTGACGGTAGGGAGACCGAGTGAACAGCAGGTTAACGGGTCACGGATTTGGAGGGTTGTTCGTGGCCGATATCTTGAGTCCACGCGTCCAACAGGTGACGTGGGCCCGTGTGACCTGGCCTGATGCGGAGAAAGTCCATATTGCTACTGGTTTGGTGAGATCTGCGTCACTCATCGGCGGCAGCTGAGAATCCATCAGTTCGACGGAGGCGCCCTGCCGCTTTCGGGGTTGGCATGGCAGGATCGACCGGGGCTCGCAGCCGGCGAGCCGACCATGGGCGAGGGGGGCCGATGCGGGCCGTGACGGGTGACCAGTCGACCATGAGCAAGCCTTGGCTGCGGGCCGCGCTGCGCTGCTCGGCGGTGCTCGCGGCGGCGGCGCTGGCCCTGCCGGTCGCCGCCTCGACGGCGTTCGCCGCGCCCGCCCCCGACCCGGCCGCCACCGCCATCACCCCGCCGGGCACCGACCCGCTGGCCGCCGCCAAGGCCACCCTGGGCCCGCTGCTGGACCAGATCCACCAGCTCTACCAGAACGCCGAGGCCGCCACCGAGCAGTACAACGCCACCACCCAGAAGCTCGCCACCAAGCAGAACGACGTCAACGCCGTCAACGCCAGACTGGCCCAACAGCAGCAACTGGTGGACGCGGGTCTGGACGTGGCCGCCGAGCTGGCCGCCGACCAGTACCAGAACGGCAACCTGTCCGCCTACGGCCAGCTGCTGCTCACCAACGACCCGTACCAGGCCGTCCACATGGGCGAGCTGCTCGCCGCCGCCGGTCGCTCCCAGGCCGCCTTCATCGCCCAGCTCAAGTCCGAGCAGGCCGACCTGCAGCAGCTCAAGGGCCAGGCCACCGCCGCGCTGGCCGACACCCGGACGCTGCTCGGCCAGCAGGACCAGAACAAGGCCCAGATCGCCCGCCAGCTGGCCACCGTCGAGCAGATCGTCTCCAGCCTCACCGGCGTCCAGCAGGCCCAGCTGGAGGCGCTGGAGCAGCAGCAGGAGAACCAGGACCAGCTGGCCTTCCTGGCCTCCGGTGCGCTGGGCCAGGGCGAGCGCGCCCCGTCCGCGGCCGGCCGGCAGGCGGTCGCCTTCGCACTGGCCCAGCTGGGCAAGCCCTACCTGTGGGGCGGCATCGGCCCCGACGCCTACGACTGCTCCGGCCTGACCTCGCAGGCCTGGCTGCACGCGGGCGTGCAGATCCCGCGCACCAGCGAGGACCAGTGGGCCGGCCTGCAGCACGTCCCACTGAATCAGCTGCGCCCGGGCGACCTGGTGGTCTACTACGCCAGCGCCGAGCACATCGCGATGTACATCGGCGGCGGTTACGTGGTGCAGGCGCCGCACACCGGCGCGGTGGTGCGGATCTCGCCGATCGGCATGGCCCCGATCCTCGGCGCGGTGCGGCCCGACCCGCAGAGCGCGTCGGACGGCGGCGGCTGGCAGGTGCCGGACGCGGTCAAGAACGCCGACACGGTCACCCCGGTCGCACCGGGCTCGACGGCCCCCGGCCTGCCGACCGTGGCGCCGCTGCCGACCGGCCCGGTGGTCCCGGTGGCGCCCCCGGCGCCGAGCGCCGCCCCGCCGGCCCAGTCCGGCACCGCCTCGGGCAGCCCGTCCGGCAACGGGTCGTCGCCGCACCCGTCCGGCCCGCCCGCGCCCGGCGCGTCGCCGACACCGGGCGCTGGGAGCGGCTCCGGCAGCCCGTCGGCCCCCGGTTCGCCGCACCCGTCCGGCTCGTCCTCCGGCAGCTCCTCGCCGACCGGCAGCCCCGCACCGTCGACCTCGGGCAGCGCGCCCGCTTCCGGCGCCCCCGGGACGTCGCCCACCCCGACGCCCTGACGCCCCGGCGCCCCGGCGCCCTGACGCCCCGGCGCGCCGGGGCGGCTCGGCAGCGGCGGCCGGTCCGGAGGTCCGGATTCGGCCGCCGCACCGTTGTCAGTGGGTGCCGAGCGGCCCGGAGTCGGCCTCGAACCGGACCACCACGGCCTTGGAGGTCGGCGTGTTGCTGATCTCGGCGGTCGAGTCCAGCGGGACCAGCACATTGGTCTCCGGGTAGTAGGCCGCCGCCCCGCCGCGGGCCACCGGGTAGTGCACCACCTTGAAGTGCGGGGCGCGGCGCTCCACGCCGTCCCGCCACTCGCTCACCAGGTCGACGTAGCCGCCCTCGGTCAGGCCCAGCTCGGCCGCGTCCGCCGGGTTGACCAGCACCACCCGGCGGCCGCCGGTGATGCCGCGGTAGCGGTCGTCCAGGCCGTAGACGGTGGTGTTGTACTGGTCGTGCGAGCGCAGCGTCTGCAGCAGCAGCCGCCCGGCCGGCACCTCGGGGGCGGTCAGCGGGTTGACCGTGAAGTTGGCCCTGCCGGTTGCGGTCGGGAAGGTCCGGTTGTCCCGGGGGCCGTGCGGCAGCGCGAAACCACCGGGCCGGCGGACCCTGGCGTTGAAGTCCTCGAAGCCCGGCACCACCCGGGCGATCCGGTCCCGGATCAGGTCGTAGTCGGCGGCGAACTCCTCCCAGGGCAGCTGGTCGGCGCTCCCGAGCACGGCCCGGGCCAGTCGGCAGACGATCGCGGTCTCGGAGAGCAACCCGTCGGCCGGTGGCCGCAGCCGCCCCTGCGAGGAGTGCACCATGCCCATCGAGTCCTCGACGGTGACGATCTGGTCGCCCTTGGCGGTGCGGTCGCGGTCGGTGCGGCCCAGGGTCGGCAGGATCAGCGCCCGGGCGCCGGTGACCAGGTGCGAGCGGTTGAGCTTGGTGGAGACGTGCACGGTCAGCCGGCAGCGGCGCATCGCGGCCTCGGTCACCAGGGTGTCGGGAGTGGCCGCGACGAAGTTGCCGCCCATCGCGAAGAAGACCTTGACCCGCCCGTCCCGCATCGCCCGGATCGTCTCCACCGAGTCGAAGCCGTGGTGGCGCGGCGGCGCGAAGTCGAACTCCCGCTCCAGCGCGTCCAGGAAGGCGGCGGTCGGCCGCTCGAAGATGCCCATGGTGCGGTCGCCCTGCACGTTGCTGTGGCCGCGCACCGGGCAGACCCCGGCACCCGGGCGGCCCACGTTTCCGCGCAGCAGCAGGAAGTTGACGACCTCCCGGATGGTCGGCACGGAGTGCTTGTGCTGGGTCAGGCCCATCGCCCAGCAGACGATCACCTTGCGGGACTTCAGCACCAGCTCGGCCAACTGCTCGATCTGCGCCCAGGGCAGGCCGGTGGCCGCCAGCACCGCCGTGCGGTCGGTGGTCCTCGCCTCGGCGGCGAACTCCTCGAAGCCGTGGCAGTGTTCGTCGATGAACGCCCGGTCGATGCCGTTCTCGGCGTCCAGCAGCAGCTGGTTGACGGCCCGGAACAGCGCCAGGTCGCCGCCGAGCCGGATCTGCAGGAACAGGTCGGTCAGCTTGGTGCCGCCCCCGATCAGGCCGCGGGCGTGCTGCGGGTTCTTGAACCGCTCGAGGCCGGCCTCCGGCAGCGGGTTGACGCTGACGATGGTGGCGCCGGCCCGCTTGGCCCGCTCCAGCGCGGAGAGCATCCGCGGGTGGTTGGTGCCCGGGTTCTGCCCGGCCACGATGATCAGGTCGGCCTGGTGGATGTCCTTGAGGCTGACGCTGCCCTTGCCCACCCCGAGGGTCTCCACCAACGCCGAACCGGACGACTCGTGGCACATGTTGGAGCAGTCCGGCAGGTTGTTGGTGCCCAGCTTGCGGGCGAACAGCTGGTAGGCGAAGGCGGCCTCGTTGCTGGTCCGCCCCGAGGTGTAGAAGGCGGCGCCGTCCGGGCCGTCCAGGGCCCGCAGCTCCTCGGCGACGATCTCGAAGGCGCGCTCCCAGGAGACCGGCGCGTAGTGGTCGGCGCCCTCCTCCAGCAGCATCGGCTCGGTGAGCCGGCCCTGCTGGCCCAGCCAGTAGCCGGACCGCTCGGCCAGCTCGCTCACCGGGTGGGCGGCGAAGAAGTCGGCGGTGATCCGGCGCTCGGTGGCCTCCTCGGCCACCGCCTTGGCGCCGTTCTCGCAGAACTCGGCGGTGTGCGGCTTGTCCGGCTCGGGCCAGGCGCAGCCCGGGCAGTCGAAGCCGCCGTGCTGGTTGACCTTGAGCAGGGTGGCCATCGAGCGCCGGGCGCCCATCTGCTCGCCCGCCATCCTCAGGCTGTTGACGACGGCGGGCAGGCCGACCGCCGAGTGCTTCGGCGCACCGATCGCCGGGGCGTCCTGCGCCGGGTCGCTCTGCGGGGCCTGCTTGGCCATGACTGCGCTCCTTCGTCGGTCAGTCCAGGACTCGTCGGTCCCTCCGGGGCCGCGCCGTCGACAGCCCCGCGCCATCCTTTCACCCGGCGCGACCCGGCACAGGGCCCGAGACCGGCCGAAACCCTGCTGCCCAACCCGTCCTTCGCACCTTGCCAAGGGGCCTGAGATGGCTGACGATATCGCTGGCGCGGCATGCCGGTCGGCTGTCTCAAGGCGCCGGCCGGGCACGTTCTGGGGGAGTCATGAGAGCCGGCGACGTACTGGGGGAGCGCTACCGCCTGATCGGGGAGCTGGGCCGCGGCGGCTTCGGGGTGGTCTGGGAGGCCTACGACCAGCGGCTCGGCCGCCAGGTGGCGGTCAAGACGCTGCGCCACCGCGGCACCAAGGAAGCGGCCACCGATCTGGCCCGGCTGCGCCGGGAGACCGAGGTGCTGGCCAAGCTGGTGCACCCGAACATCGTGCTGGTGCTGGACCTCGGCGAGGACTCCTCGGAGGGCGAGCGGTTCAGCTACCTGGTGATGGAGCTGCTCAACGGCCTGACCCTGAAGCAGGTGCTGGCCGACGGGCGCCCGGAGCTGCCGCGCGCCCTGGACTGGGCCCGGCAGCTCTGCGCGGCGCTCGCCGCCGCCCACGCCGCCCAGGTGATCCACCGGGACGTCAAGCCGGAGAACATCATGTTCACCGCGCCGGACCGGAGCGTGCTCAAGGTGCTGGACTTCGGCATCGCGCAGATCGGCGACAACCGGGACGCGCTCACCACCGAGGGCGCGGTGATCGGTTCCACCCCGTACCTGGCGCCCGAGCGGTGGCGCGGCGAGCCCGGCTCGGTCCGCTCCGACCTCTACGCGGTCGGCTGCGTGCTCTACGAACTGCTCACCGGGCAACGGCCGTTCACCGCCGGCAACACCTACGGGCTGATGGTGCAGCACCTGGAGGAGGAGCCGCCGCGGCCGTCCGCGCTGCCCACCGGGCCGGCCGAGCTGATCGCCGAACTGCTCGCCAAGGACCCGGCCGAACGCCCCGACAGCGCCGCCGTGGTGGCCGAACGGCTGGCCCGCGCCCTGGAGGCGATCCGCGACCTGCGGCGCCGCGCGGACGCCGCCTTCCAGGCCGCCGAGGACGGCAGGGCCGCCGAGGCGGTCGACCAACTGCGCCCGCTGATCGAGCAGTTCGCGCTCGCCTTCGGCCCGGACGATGCCCGCACGCTGCGCACCTGCCACGATCTGGCGGTGGCGCTGGCCCGGCTCGGCCGGCCCGACGAGGCCTACTGCGTGCTCGCCGAACTGGCCCCGCTGGCCACCGCCGCGCTCGGTGACGGCCACCCCGAGGTGGAGGCGATCCAGCGCCGGCTGGCCCGCACCCCGGTGCCCGAACGGCTGTGCCCGCCCGGCCTGCTGGCGGCGCTGCTCGGGGCCGTCAACCGTACCGGCTGCTGAGCCGGCCCCGGTCGGCGTGACGGCCGCTCAGTCGACGGTCCGCGGGGCGGCGAGCCGCTCCAGCAGGCGGGCCGCCCGCCCGTCCGGTCCGTCCAGCGCGAGCAGGCCGGCCAGCACCTCGGCGGTCTGCTCGTCATGGGCGGCGGTGGCGGCGGTCATCACCACGAACTCGTCCACCAGCCAGTCGCACAGCTCGGCGGGCGGCAGTTGGCGGCCCTCGTCCAGCCAGCTGAGCGAGCAGGCCTCGACCACCGAGATCCAGGACCGGACCAGCAGGGTCAGTCGGGGGCCGGGCTCGCGCACGCCCATGTAGCGCACGGTGCGGCGCAGCGCGGTGCGCCGCACCTCGTCGACTATCGCGCCGGTCCGCGCGGTCGCCACCACCGAGCCGCCGCGCAGCAGGGCCGCGTAGCCCGCGTCGTGCTCGGCGACGAACGACAGGTAGCCGGCCAGCACGGCGCCCAGCTGCTCGGTCGGGGTGCCCTGGGCGGGCACGGCGAACCGGCTGATCAGCTCCTCGGCGGCGCTGCGCAGCGCCGCCTCGTAGAGCTGCTGCTTGCCGCCGGCGAAGTAGCGGTAGACCAGTGGGCGGGAGGCGCCGGAGGCCTCGGCCACGTCGTCCAGGCTCACCTCGTCCGGCGGCCGGGCGGAGAACAGGGCCAGCGCCACGGCGATCAGCTGCTCGCGGCGCTGTTGCACGGGGAGCCGTCGGTAGCCGGACCGCTTGCGGCCGGCGGGGGCAGCGGGTGGTGCCGGCTCCGTGTCGCTCATGGCGGTCAGCGTAGTGGCCGGTGCACGGGCGCCACAGCCTGGCGGAGGCCGCCGCGCGCGGGCGCACACGCCGGTAAATCGCAACCACCCGTTCCGGAAAGGGGATTGCAAAGCGACCCGGTTGCGAAAAGATGTCCTAATGGCTTCCGAAGTGAATTCCCCCACCGGCACCCCGCGGAGCATCGCGGACGCCTATGTGCAGGCCCTTGCCGACCTCGACCCGCTGACCGCGGTCTACCTCGGGCTCAACCCGGAGGACGACCGCCTCCCCGATCTCTCCCCGGCCGGCCAGGACGCCCTCGCCGAGCTGGCCCGCCGCACCCTGGCCCAGCTGGACGCCGCGGAGGCGGCCGGTGCCGTCGATGCCGCCGCCGACCCGCCTGCCGAGCGGCGCTGCGCCCGGCTGCTGCGCGAGCGGCTCACCGCGGAGCTCGCCGTGCACGAGGCCGGCGAGCACCTGCGCGCGGTCCGCAACCTCGGCTCGCCGCTGCACAACACCCGCGAGCTGTTCACCCTGCTGCCGACCGACACGGAGGACGACTGGCGGCGGCTCGGTCGCCGACTGGCCCGGATCCCGCAGACCCTGCGCGGCTACCGCGAGCTGCTGGAGGCGGGCGTCGCCGCCCGGCTGTTCTCCGGGCCGCGCCAGGTGGTCACGGTGATCGGACAGCTCGACGAGTGGCTGGCCCCGGACGACTCGGCGGTCGAGGAGGCCCGGCCGGCCGGCTGGTTCGGCGTGCTGGTCAGCCCGGCCCCCGAGGCGGTGCGCGCCGAGCTGGTCGGCCACGCCCGCACCGCCGCCGAGGAGCTCGCCGCGCTGCGCGACTGGCTCTCGGACGTCTACCACCCGGCCGCCGCCGACGCCCCCGACGCGGTCGGCCGCGAGCGCTACGGCCGCTGGGTGCGCTTCTGGACCGGTGCCGACCTGGACCTGGACGAGGCCTACCGGTGGGCGTGGACGGAGTTCCACGACCTGGACCGCCAGATGCGCGTCGAGGCCGAGAAGGTCCGCCCGGGCAGCACGCCGATGCAGGCGATGAAGTGGCTGGAGACCGAGGGCGAGGCCATCGAGGGCGCCGGGACGGCCCGCGAGTACCTGCAGGGCCTGATGGACCAGGCGATCAGCGACCTGCAGGGCGTGCACTTCGACCTGGCCGAGCCGGTCACCCGGGTGGAGTCGCGGATAGCCCCCGCGGGCAGCGCGGCGGCCCCGTACTACACCGCCCCCTCGCTGGACTTCACCCGCCCCGGCCGCACCTGGCTGCCGGTGCTCGGCCGTGAGCGGTTCCCGGTCTGGGACCTGGTCAGCACCTGGTACCACGAGGGCGTCCCCGGTCACCACCTGCAGCTGGCGCAGTGGAACTACGTGGCCGGCAGCCTCTCCACCTACCAGGTCAGCCTGGGCGGCGTCAGCGCCAACCTGGAGGGCTGGGCGCTCTACGCCGAGCGCCTGATGGACGAGCTCGGCTACCTCACCGACCCGGGGCACCGCCTCGGCTACCTCAACGCCCAGATGATGCGGGCGCTGCGGGTGATCGTGGACATCGGCATGCACCTCGGCCTGGAGTTCCCGGCCGACTCGCCGTTCCGCCCGGGCGAGCCGATGACCCCCGAGCTGGCCCGGGAGTTCTTCGGCGAGTACTGCGGGCTGTCCGCGGCCTTCCTGGACAGCGAGCTGGTCCGCTACCTGGGCATGCCCGGGCAGGCGATCGGCTACAAGCTGGGCGAGCGGGCCTGGCTGCGCGGCCGGGCGGCGGCGCGGGCGGCGCACGAGGCGCGCGGTGCGGAGTTCGACCTCAAGGCCTGGCACATGGCGGCGCTCTCCCAGGGTTCGCTGGGCCTGGACGACCTGGTGGCGGAGCTCTCGGTGCTCTGACCTGCTCCGACCTGCTCTGATGCACTGACGGAGGGCTTCGGCCGGGCACCCGGGACCACCTCGCGGCGGCGTGGTCCCGGGGCGTCGCCACCCGGGCACCAGGGGCGGCAGGGCTCGGCATAATCGGGGACTTATTCCCCGTTTGTCCTGGTTTTTGGCTTGCCTTGTCTGACTCAGCGAGCTTCGCTGGAGAAAGGCCGTCCGCGCACGCCGGCGGCACCCCGTCCGGAAGGCTCCTCCCGTGTCCGCCCAACACGCGATGAGCGACCCGGTGCCGGACCCCCGCCGCTGGCGGGCACTGGCCGTGATCGCCATCGCCCAGCTGATGATCGTGCTCGACATCACGATCGTGAACATCGCGCTACCGTCCGCCCAGAAGGACCTGGGGATCTCCACCGGCGACCGGCAGTGGGTGATCACCGCGTACACCCTCGCCTTCGGCGGGCTGCTGCTGCTCGGCGGCCGTCTCGGCGACCTGTTCGGCCGAAAGCGCACCTTCATGACCGGTCTGCTCGGCTTCGCCCTCGCCTCCGCGCTCGGCGGCGCCGCGGTCTCCCCGGAGATGCTCTTCCTCGCCCGGGCGCTGCAGGGCGGCTTCGGCGCGC
Organism: Kitasatospora humi; assembly: GCF_020907985.1. Lineage (GTDB taxonomy): Bacteria > Actinomycetota > Actinomycetes > Streptomycetales > Streptomycetaceae > Kitasatospora > Kitasatospora humi. The sequence continues at coordinate 36,757 of NZ_JAJJPA010000005.1, forward strand.
TCCTGGCCCCCTCGGCGCTCGGCCTGCTCTCCACCACCTTCACCCAACCGCGTGAACGCGCCACCGCCTTCGGCATCTTCGGCGCCATCGCGGCGGGCGGCAGTGCCGTCGGCTTCATCGCGGGAGGGCTGCTCACCGAGTACCTCAACTGGCGCTGGTGCCTGTTCGTCAACGTGCCGATCGCACTGGTCGCGGCGCTCGGGGCCTACCGGTTGCTGAAGCGCGACCACATCGCCAAGGGCCGGCGGATCCCACTCGACCTCCCGGGCGTGGCGTTGGGCTGCGGCGGGCTGCTGGCCATCGTCTACGGCACCTCGGAGGCCGAGTCGCGCGGCTGGGGCAACTGGCTGGTGCTGGCCTGCCTCTGCCTGGGTGCGGCCCTGGAGGTCTGCTTCGTGCTGTTCGAGAAGTACTCCACGCACCCGCTGCTGCCGCTGCACATCGTGCGCGACCGCAACCGCGGCGGCGCCGCCCTGTCGGTCGGCCTGGCCGTGATCGGGCTGTTCGGGATGTTCCTGTTCCTGACGTTCTACCTGCAGACGGTCAAGGGGTTCTCGCCACTGAAGACCGGTGTGGGGTTCCTGCCGATGACCGCGGCGATCATCTTCGCCTCGACCGGCATCGCGGCCCGGTTGATGACCCGGGTGCCGTCCCGGTACCTGATCGTGCCCGGACTGCTGCTCGGCGCCTCCGGCATGGCCTGGCTGTCCCAGATGAGGGTGGACAGCCCGTACGCGGCCATGGTGCTGCCCAGCGAGCTGCTGCTCGGCCTCGGCATGGGCCTGGTCTTCATGCCGTCCATGAACCTCGCCACCCTCGGCGTCGCGCCACGCGAGACCGGCGCGGCGGCGGCCACCATCAACACCGCCCAGCAGGTCGGCGGCTCGATCGGGACCGCGCTGCTCAACACGATCGCGGCCAGTGCCACCACGGCCTACCTGGTCGGCAAGAACGTGGCCAGCAAGGCGGTCCAGGACGCGGGCGCGGTGCACGGCTACAGCGTCGCCGCCTGGGTCGCGCTCGGGATCTTCCTGCTCGCGGCATTGGTCGCGGCCGTCATGGTCGACCACCGGCCGGGCCCGCAGGACCAGGCCGCCGAACAGGAGGGCCGGGCCCGGCAACCCGCGACCGGAACGGCGGCCGCCGCCGGGGGCACGCCCCGTCCGGAACCCGGGGGAGAAGCCACCTGACGGGATGGTCGGGGAGCGGGCCACCTGACGGGCCGTCCAATCGCTGCGGCAGTCCCTCTTCCTCCCGGCGCGAACCGTCGGTCATGATGTCTGCGCAGTCCACCGGGCGGACACGTCCTCGACTCCTGCCTTACCCCGGCCGGTGGATTCTCAGACGGCTCTCAGCCCAGCATCACCTGACGACCAGTGCGCCGGGTAATAGTCGGTAGGGGCCACGGCGCCGCACCCCGGCGTCGAGCAACCGGCCGACCGGGCCATGAGCACCGACCGATCGTGGGCAGGAGTCACGTCCTGATGACCAGTGAGCAGCAGCGCGGGGCACGCCGCGTCCGCAGGGTCCGTCCGGTGGTCATGATGGCCACGCTCGCCGTGGTGCTGCTCGGGGCGATAACGGGGGTCAGCATGCTCACCCCCGACGCCGCCGCGTTCACCGGGCTGACCGGCGGCTCGGTGACGCACAAGGCGGCCGGGCCGGCCAAGAGCGTGAGGCGGGCCCAGCCGTCCGCCGGCTCGGCCACCCCGAGCTCACCCGCCGTCGACCCGGCCGGCCCGGCCACCGTCGCCGGGCCCTCCAGCAGCTCCCCGGTGGCCCAGCTGCCGCCGCTGAACTCCCCCTCCCCGACGCCCACCCCGAGCCCGAGCCCGAGCGACACGCCGCCGGCCCCCGCGCCGTCCGGCTCGCCGACCCAGGCGGCCCCCTCCTCGCCGACCCCGCAGGACACCGACAGCCGCTCGGCACCCACCACCCAGACCGCCCCGCCCGGCCCCGAGGCCAACCGGGTCGGCGCCCTGTTCAGCGCACCGGTCGGCCCCGGCAACCACTTCTGCACGGCCAGCGTGGTGCACAGCGCCGCCCGCGACCTGCTCCTCACCGCCGCGCACTGCGTCTCCGGCGGCGCGAGCGGCGTCACCTTCGCCCCCGGCTACCGCGACGGCAAGGCGCCGTTCGGCACCTGGCAGGTCACCAAGGTCTTCACCACCAACGGCTGGTCCCAGAACGGCGACCCCGACCAGGACTTCGCCTTCCTCCAGCTCGCGCCCAACAGCAGCGGCCAGCAGGTCGAGGACGTGGTCGGCAGCGAGAACCTGGGCCTCAACGAGCCCTTCACCGCCACCGTCCGCCTCTACGGCTACCCCAACGCCACCGACGAGCCGATCGTCTGCAGCAACGCCACCACCCAGCAGTCCGCCTACCAGCGCCGCATCGACTGCCCCGCCTACCCCAACGGCACCAGTGGCGGCCCCTGGATCTCCACCGCCACGGGCAACGTCATCGGCGTCATCGGCGGCTACCAGCAGGGCGGCGACACCGACGACACCTCGTACAGCGCGTACTTCGACTCGACGATCGGGAACCTGTACTACTCGGCGACGGGGTCGTGACCGGCCGGTAGGGTCTCGCCCCTGCACGACGGATCGGCCGGTCCGGTCCCGCCCCGCTCGAAGCGCGTCCACCTCCAGGGCCTGCCCCCGGGGGTGGCCGTGCTGTCGGTCCCCGGGGTCGGGACCGACTGGTACCGGCGCGGCTTCAGGTACTGGGTGGCGCGGGCGCTCTGCTGATCCTGGTCACCGGCTTGATGGTCATCCAGTGCCTCTTCCACGAGTCGGTCCTTGCGGACGACCCGCACACGACCCGCTTCGGCGCCGAGTGGTGGGGAGTGGTGGCCTTCGGCACGCTCGCGACCGGTGAAGGCTTCCGGACGGCCTCCTTCAGCCGGACCCTCCCGTTCGCCGGGCCGCGGCAGCGTCAGCCGGAGCCTGTCCGCAAGCTGCTGGCCCTGGCCGTGCTGGTCTACGTCATCAGCGGCGGTCGACCTGATCAGCAGGCCTCGAACTCGTACTCCAGCACATAGGCTCCGGCGTCCAGCACCATCTCGTTGAGCTCCACCGCCCGTCCGTCTTCGGCGTATGCCGTACGGCACACCAGCACCACCGGAGTCCCCGCCGCCAACTCCAGAGCCGCCGCCTCCTCGGCATTGGGCATCCGCGACCGGATCTCCTCCCGGAACCGCACCGGCTTCGCCCCGATCTCGGCCAGCCGCGCATAGCTCCCGCCGGGCCCGGTGTCCGCCTCGGTGATCCGGGTGCCGGTGACCAGGGCAGCGGGGAAGTGGGAGGTGGAGAGCAGGATCGGCTTGCCGTCGAGGAGGAAGCGCCGGTGCCGCACGCAGACAGCCTGGCCGGGCTCGATGTCCAGCGCGGTGGCGATGTCGGCCCGTGCGGACGCCTCCGCGACGTCGACGTGGTCGACTTCCAGCGACCGGTTTCCGACGTCCGCCGCCCAGATCGATTTGCCGGCGCCCCATTGACTCTCCGCCAGGCGCGGAATCCCCCGCCGTCGCAGTGGCCGGAAGTCCCGGAGGAACACCCCGGCGCCCTTGCGCGCCTCGGCCAGTCCTTCGCTCTGCAGGACGCCGAGGGCCTGGCGTGCAGTCATGCGGGCGACGCCGTAGGTCTCCATGAGGTCGTTCTCGCCCGGCAAACGATCGCCCGGCGCGTACTGGCCCGCGTCGATGGCCGCTTTGAGTTCTTCGGCGATCCGACGGTATTTGGGCTGCTTCGCGCCGTTCTCAGTCACGGGACTCCTCTGTGATCTCTAGACAGCAGCCATCGTAGGGGCGGGTCCAGGAAGCGGCGAGTGCGAGACCGCCCGTTGACATCTCTAGAGATGAGTAGTTCTCTAGAGATGTTGACTGATCGGTCGGAAGGAGCGGCGATGAGCGCTGCGGGTCGTGGATTCGTGCCGTACATCAGCAGTTGGAGCAGTGAGGGCGTTCTCGCTTCGGAGTTGGGCGTTCTTCCGGGTGGCAGGCTCGCCTATCGCGACGAAACCCCCTGCGACCGCGACTCGGACGGCATCCTGTGGCGTCGCGTCAGCTCCCGTCCTGGCCAAGGCACACCGGAGCTCGGTCGCGTTCACAGCGGCCGCCAGCGACGGGCGATGCTCCGGCTGCTCTGCCAGGTCTGCGGCGGTCCGGCTGACCGCAGCGGCGACGGCGTGCTCTGGCTGCTCAAGGACGACCGTGACGACTGGCCTGGCTGGCCCGAAGGGATGGCGGCCACTCATCCGCCGGTGTGCATGCCCTGCGCGCACGTGTCCGCCCGGATGTGCCCGCACCTGCGCGGGGGCCACATTGCCGTGCGGGTGCGCGATGCCCGCCGGTGCGGTGTGTACGGGAGCCTCTACTTGCCGGGGCGTCCGGCCCAGGAGGTCATCACCACCCCCGATGACCCTCGCGCCCGCTGGCTGGTCGCCGCCCAGATGGTGAGGGTGCTGCACGGGTGCTCTGCTGTGGATCTTGCGCCGCTACGATCACCGCGAAGTGCCTAGGGGGAGACATGACTGCTGCCGGTGCGGTCGTCCTGTTCGGCGCGGTGCTGGTTGCGCCGTCGCGCTCGGCTCCTCCGCCGTGTTGCGGCAGCGCGGGACACCGGGGGCCGGGCGGGCCGGGTGGGTGTGTCTGGGGGTGGGGGTGTTGGCGGGCCTGGTGCCGGTGCTCGCCCTGCTGTTGAGGCTGTTCGTCCCCGTGTGCGCCTGATCCGCGTGGGAGCGCGGGCGGCTCTGAGCGTGGAGTCGCCCCCGGGAAGGCGAAAGGCCCAGGTCCGCTGGACCTGGGCCTCGCTCAAGCACTTCGTGCGAAGTGCCCCCGGTAGGATTCGAACCTACGCACCCGCCTCCGGAGGGCGGTGCTCTATCCCCTGAGCTACGGGGGCTTGCCTGTGTCGCCTTCGCTTGCGCGTTCCGGCGACGTGGAGAACATTACCAGCTCCACGGGGCACTCCGTGCACGGGTTTTCGCAGGACCGCGGCAGGGCGGCGGTGCCGGTTCGGTCCGGGTGGGGGAAAGCCCGGACGGGAGCGGGTGGGCGGGCCTAGGCTCGGTGGGGTGTCGGGTGTGTCCAGGCGGGTCCTCGTGGTGGACGACAGCGAGGTGATCCGTCAGCTGATCAGGGTCAACCTGGAGCTGGAGGGCTTCGAGGTGGTGACCGCGGCCGATGGCGCCGAGTGCCTGGAGGTGGTCCGCCGGGTGCGTCCGGACGTGGTGACGCTTGACGTGATGATGCCCCGGCTGGACGGGCTGCGGACGGCGGCCCGGCTGCGGGCGGACGCGGGCACCGCCGGGCTGCCGATCGCGATCGTGAGCGCCTGCACGCCGGCGGACCTGGAGAAGGGCGAGTCGGTCGGGGTGGACGGCTACCTGGCCAAGCCCTTCGACCCGGCGGACCTGGTGGCCCTGGTGCACCGCCTGCTGGTGCTGCGGGGCCGGCCGCGGGCGGGGTTCACCTTCGGCACGGGGGAGGCGGGCACCCTGTTCGCCCAGAGTGAACAGGATCTCGATGGGCGGCCACCGCGCGGTCCGCATCGCCCTCTCGCCTAGGCTTGGGCGCGTGACACCCGCAGAGCTCTCCCAGGCAGTCCAGGTCGCCGTGCGCGCCGCCGTCGAGGCGGGCGAGCTGTCCGTCGACGTTCCCGAGCAGGTGACGGTCGAGCGACCGAAGAACCGCGACCACGGCGACTACGCCACCAATGTGGCGCTCCAGCTGGCCAAGCCGGCCGGCAAGCCGCCGCGCGCGGTGGCCGAGCTGGTCGCCGGCCGACTCCGAGAGCTGCCCGGCGTGGCCAAGGTCGACATCGCCGGCCCGGGCTTCCTCAACATCACGCTGGACACCGCCACCCAGGGCGAGCTGGCCCGCACCATCGTCGAGGCGGGCGCGGCGTACGGCCGCAACGAGGCGCTCAAGGGCCTGAAGATCAACCTGGAGTTCGTCTCCGCCAACCCGACCGGCCCGATCCACATCGGCGGCGTCCGCTGGGCGGCCGTCGGCGACTCGCTGGCCCGCATCCTGCGCGCGACCGGCGCCGACGTGTCCACCGAGTACTACCTCAACGACGCGGGCGTGCAGATCTCCAAGTTCGCCGCCTCGCTGATGGCCGCCGCCAACGGGCAGCCGGTCCCGGCGGACGGCTACGTCGGCGAGTACATCAACGACATCGCCAAGGCGATCACCGACGGCGTGCCGGGCATCCTCGACCTGCCCGAGGACGAGCAGCTGTCGGCCTTCCGCGCCCACGGGCTGCAGCTCATGGTGGCCGAGATCAAGCGCTCCATGGACGAGTTCGGCACCCACTTCGACACCTGGTTCTCGGAGAAGTCGCTGCACGACTCCGGCGCCGTCACCACGGCCATGGAGCGGCTGCGCGAGCAGGGCCACGTCTTCGACCGGGACGGCGCGATCTGGCTGCGCACCACCGACTTCGGTGACGACAAGGACCGGGTGCTGATCAAGGCCGACGGCGAGACCACCTACTTCGCCGCCGACGCCGCCTACTACCTCTCCAAGCGGGACCGCGGTGCCGAGGTCAGCGTCTACATGCTGGGCGCCGACCACCACGGCTACGTCGGCCGGCTCAAGGCCATCGCGGCCTGTGCGGGCGACGACATGAACCGCAACATCGAGGTCAAGATCGGCCAGTTCGTCAAGATGCTGCGTGATGGCGAGGAGGTCCGCATGTCCAAGCGGGCCGGCAACATCATCACCATCGACGACGTGGTCGACTGGATCGGCGTGGACGCCGCGCGCTACACCCTGAGCCGCTCCTCCACCGACTCCACGATCACGCTCGACATCAACATCCTGACCAGCCAGACCAACGAGAACCCGGTCTACTACGTGCAGTACGCGCACACCCGGATGTGCGGCGTGGCCCGCAAGGCCGCCGAGCTGGGCGTGGACAAGGGCACCGCCGCCGAGTTCAAGCCGGAGCTGCTGGCCACCGAGTGGGAGAACGACGTCCTCGGCTACCTGGGCGAGTTCCCGCGCATCGTGGCCCGCTCCGGCGAGCTGCGCGAGCCGCACCACGTCGCGCGCTACCTGGAGGAGCTGGCCGGCAAGTACCACCGGCTCTACGAGAACTGCCAGTTCCTGCCCAAGGGCGACGAGGAGCTGACGGACACGCACCGGGCCCGCCTCTGGCTGGTCGAGGCGACGCGCACGGTGCTCGCCAACGGTCTGACGCTCCTGGGGGTTTCGGCCCCCGAGCGGATGTAGCCGCCAACCGCCTTGCTCGACAGGGGCGGTGACGGTTCATCGGAACCGTCACCGCCCCTGTCCGCTAGTAGAGCCAGCAGAGCACAAGGAGAAGCACCATGAGCCGCTCCGCGCACCCCGCCGGTCCGCGCTACGCAGACGTGCTGTCCGAGGGTCACCGCCCGGCCCCGCCCGGCGACTTGAACAGGCTGGACCCGAAGATCTGGTCCCGCACCGTCGCCCGCGACGCCGCCGGCACCGCCACCGTGGGAGGCATCCCGGTGACCGAGCTGGCCGAGGAGTTCGGCACCCCGGCCTACCTGCTGGACGAGGCCGACTTCCGGGCCCGGGCGCGGGCCTGGCGGGATGCCTTCGGCGCCGGGGCGGACGTCTACTACGCGGGCAAGGCCTTCCTCTGCAAGGCGGTGGTCCGCTGGCTGCACGAGGACGGGCTCAACCTCGACGTGTGCAGCGCCGGGGAGTTGGCGGTGGCGCTGGCCGCCGGAATGCCCGCCCGGCGCCTCGCGCTGCACGGCAACAACAAGTCGGCCGAGGAGCTGGAGCTGGCGGTCAAGACCGGGGTCGGCCACGTCGTGCTGGACTCGTTCCAGGAGATCGACCGGCTGGCCGCCACGGCCCGGGCCCACGGGGTGCGCCAGCCGGTGCTGATCCGGGTGACGGTCGGCGTCGAGGCGCACACCCACGAGTTCATCGCGACGGCCCACGAGGACCAGAAGTTCGGCCTCTCCTTGCCCGACGGCGCCGCTGCCGAGGCGGTCCGGCGCGTCCTGGCCGAGTCCGACGCCCTGGAGCTGCGCGGCCTGCACTCGCACATCGGCTCGCAGATCTTCGACACCGCCGGCTTCGAGGTGGCGGCCCGCCGGGTGGTCGGCCTGCTCGCCCGGATCCGCGACGAGCACGGCGTGGAACTGCCGGAGATCGACCTGGGCGGCGGCCTGGGCATCGCCTACACCGCCGAGGACGACCCGAGCGAGCCCGCCGAGATCGCCGTCTCGCTCACCGAGATCGTCCGCCGCGAGTGCGCGGCGGCCGGGCTGGCGGTTCCCCGGCTCAGCGTGGAGCCGGGCCGGGCCATCGCCGGCCCGACCACCTGCACGCTCTACCGGGTGGGCACAGTCAAGCCGCTGCCCGGGCTGCGCAGTTACGTCAGCGTGGACGGCGGGATGTCCGACAACATCCGCACCGCGCTCTACGACGCCGCCTATTCGGTGGCCCTGGTCTCCCGGACCAGCACGGCCGATCCGATGCCGGCGAGGGTGGTCGGCAAGCACTGCGAGTCCGGCGACATCGTGGTGAAGGACGCCTACCTGCCGGCCGATCTGGCCCCGGGCGACCTGATCGCGGTACCGGCCACCGGCGCCTACTGCCGCTCGATGGCGAGCAACTACAACCACGCGCTCCGCCCTCCCGTGATCGCCGTTTCGGACGGCGCGGCCCGGGTGGTCGTGCGGCGCGAGACGGAAGAGGATCTGTTGCGCCTGGATATCGGATGACGAAAATCCTGTCTCAGATCCTGAAACGCCGATAGATCTTTACCGATCGTCCCCGAGACTTGACCCCAGGGCCGGATCCGAAAGCCGGATCCCCAGGGCCCGGAATACCCGAATGGAATGAGCGGAGTCGGATGATGCGTACTCGGCCGCTGAAGGTGGCGTTGCTGGGCTGTGGTGTGGTGGGCTCCGAGGTGGCGCGCATCATGACGACGGACGCCGCCGACCTCGCCGCGCGCATCGGCGCGCCGGTCGAGCTCGCCGGCATCGCGGTCCGCCGGGCCGGCCGGCCCCGCCCGGGGGTGCCCGAGCACCTGATCACCACCGACGCCGAGGCGCTGGTCAACCGCGGCGACATCGACGTGGTGATCGAGGTGGTCGGCGGCATCGAGCCGTCCAAGGGCTTGATCCTCTCCGCCTTCGGACAGGGCGCCTCGGTGGTCAGCGCCAACAAGGCGCTGCTCGCCAAGGACGGCGCCGAGCTGCACCAGGCGGCCGCCGAGGCCGGCGTGGACCTGTACTACGAGGCCGCGGTGGCCGGCGCGATCCCGCTGATCCGCCCGCTGCGCGAGTCGCTGGCCGGCGACCGGGTGAACCGGGTGCTGGGCATCGTCAACGGCACCACCAACTTCATCCTGGACAAGATGGACACCACCGGCGCCGGCTACTCGGAGGCGCTGGAGGAGGCCACCGCGCTGGGCTACGCCGAGGCCGACCCGACCGCCGACGTGGAGGGCTTCGACGCCGCCGCCAAGGCCGCGATCCTGGCCGGCATCGCCTTCCACACCAAGGTCACCGCCGCCGACGTCTACCGCGAGGGCCTGACCGAGGTGACCGCCGCCGACATCGCCAGCGCCAAGCAGATGGGCTGCGTGGTCAAACTGCTGGCGATCTGCGAGCGGGCCGCCGACGGCGAGTCGGTCACCGCCCGGGTGCACCCGGCGATGATCCCGCTCAGCCACCCGCTGGCCAGCGTCCGGGAGGCCTACAACGCGGTCTTCGTGGAGGCCGAGGCCGCCGGCCGGCTGATGTTCTACGGGCCGGGCGCGGGCGGCGCGCCCACCGCCTCCGCGGTGCTCGGCGACCTGGTCGCGGTCTGCCGCAACAAGCTGAACGGCAGCACCGGGCCGGGCGACTCGGTCTACACCCGGCTGCCGGCCAAGCCGATGGACGAGGTCGTCACCCGCTACCACGTCAGCCTGGACGTGGACGACCGGGCCGGCGTGCTGGCGCAGGTGGCCTCGGTCTTCGCCGAGCACGGCGTCTCCATCGACACCGTGCGCCAGCAGGGCCGCGACGGCGACGCCTCGCTCGTCGTGGTCACCCACCGGGCCACCGACGCCGCGCTGTCGGCGACCGTTGAGAAGATCCGCGCGCTGGACAGCGTGCGGGATGTGGCCAGCATCATGCGGGTTGAAGGGGAATGAGCATGAACGCCGTGATCGACCGCGTCGGCGGGCACACCCACCAGTGGCGGGGCCTGATCGAGGAGTACCGCGACCGCCTGCCGGTGTCCGAGACCACTCCGGTGGTCACCCTGCTGGAGGGCGGCACGCCGCTGGTCCCCGCCCAGGTGCTCTCCGAGCGCACCGGCTGTGACGTCTACCTCAAGGTCGAGGGCGCCAATCCGACCGGCTCCTTCAAGGACCGGGGCATGACGATGGCGATCTCCAAGGCCAAGGAGGCCGGCGCCCAGGCCGTGATCTGCGCCTCCACCGGCAACACCTCGGCCTCGGCCGCCGCCTACGCGGTGCGGGCCGGCCTGGTCTGCGCGGTGCTGGTGCCGCAGGGCAAGATCGCGCTCGGCAAGATGGGCCAGGCGCTGGTGCACGGTTCGCGGATCCTCCAGGTGGACGGGAACTTCGACGACTGCCTCACCCTGGCGCGCGAGCTGTCCGAGGACTACCCGGTGGCGCTGGTGAACTCGGTCAACCCGGTACGGATCGAGGGCCAGAAGACCGCCGCCTTCGAGATCGTGGACATGCTCGGGGACGCCCCCGACATCCACGTCCTGCCGGTCGGCAACGCGGGCAACATCACCGCCTACTGGAAGGGCTACCGCGAGTACCGGGCGGACGGGCTCGCCACCCGCACCCCGCGGATGTGGGGCTTCCAGGCCGCCGGTTCGGCCCCGATCGTGGACGGCGCCCCGGTGCTGAAGCCGCAGACCATCGCCACCGCGATCCGGATCGGCAACCCGGCCTCGTGGGCCTTCGCCGAGGCCGCCCGGGATGAGTCCGGCGGCCTGATCGACAAGGTGACGGACCGTCAGATCCTCTCCGCCTACCGGCTGCTGGCCTCCCAGGAGGGCGTCTTCGTGGAGCCCGCCTCGGCCGCCGGGGTGGCCGGGCTGCTGGCCAAGGCGGAGGCCGGCCTGGTCGACCCGGGCCAGCGCATCGTCTGCACCGTCACCGGGAACGGCCTGAAGGACCCGGACTGGGCGGTGGCCGGCGCCCCGCAGCCGCAGACCGTCCCGGTGTCCGCCGCGGCCGCCGCGCAGCGCCTGGGCCTGCTGGGCTGACCCCGCGGCCGGTCCCGACCGGTCCGCGGCCTGAGAGGTCGTCACACCGAGGTGTTGCCCCGCCGGTCCGGGGCGACGCCTCGGTGTCGCTTTCGTTGTCCCTGGCATGTTCGCCGCGCTGTCCCCACCGGTGCGGAATCGGCATGAATTCCGGCCATAACCTGCAACACGGCAGATCGAAGGGGAACGGGGTGTACCGCTGTGGAACCTCTCTTCGATACGCTGAACCCTGGTGGTGTGGCACATGCCAAGAGCTGTTCAGTGACTGACCCGCTCGCCGTGTCCTGACACCCCCCTCGCCCCCAGTCTCGAATCACAGCACCGCCGGCCCCCGATGACGGGCCTGCCCAGTTCCCCAGGAGAGTCCACCGCATGGCCGGTCCCGCGTTCCGTGCCGCCGCCGTCCGGGTGCGGGTCCCCGCGACCAGCGCCAACCTGGGCCCCGGGTTCGACGCCTTCGGACTCGCGCTGGGCCTCTATGACGACGTCGTGGTCCGGGTCGCCGACTCGGGCCTGTCGGTGGACATCGCCGGAGAGGGCGCCGACACGCTGCCCAGGACCGAGGACCACCTGCTGGTCCGCTCGATGCGGGCCGCCTTCGACCGGCTCGGCGGGCAGCCCCGCGGCCTGGAGGTGGTCTGCGCCAACCGGATACCCCACGGCCGCGGCCTGGGTTCCTCGTCGGCCGCGATCTGCGCCGGTGTCCTCGCCGCCCGTGCGGTGACCATCGGCGGTCCGGCGGCGCTCGACGACGCCGCCGTGCTGGCCCTCGCCTCCGAGCTGGAGGGCCACCCGGACAACGTCGCGGCCTGCCTGGCCGGCGGTTTCACCATCGCCTGGACCGACGAGGACTCGGCCAGGGCGGTCCGGCTGGACCCGCACGAGGGTGTGGTCCCGGTGGTCTTCGTCCCCGCCACCGAGGTGCTCACCAAGACGGCCCGCGACCTGCTCCCCAAGACCGTCCCGCTGGCCGACGCCGCGGTCAACGCCGGCCGCTCGGCGCTGCTCGTGGAGGCGCTGACCCGGCGCCCCGAGCTGCTGCTGGCCGCCACCGAGGACCGGCTGCACCAGGACTACCGGGCCGCGGCGATGCCCGACAGCGCCGCCCTGGTGGCCGCGCTGCGCGCGGAGGGCGTGCCGGCGGTGGTCTCCGGCGCCGGTCCGACCGTGCTCGCGCTGACCGACGAGGCCGGCGCCGAAAAGCTGCTGCAGTTCGCCGGTGAGCGGTTCGCCGCGCACCGACTGCGGCTGGACCGTGACGGAGCGGGCATCCGACCGTTGGACGGGTGACCGTTCCCGACCGGATTCGACCGTGTGCTGAGCACGGTCGCTTCCGCACGGCCGTGCGCCCACCGCGCGACCGGGCGGGAGGGACGGACACGATTGGCAAGCTCGAGGCTGGGGAATGTGTGAGGGGGTCGGTAGTGTTAACCTCATGTCTGCATCAGGCGCCCCGCGGGGCCCGGTGCACCGCGTCCCCCTCCCCAGGACCCGACACCACGGGCCCGAGGCGTTGTCGGGGACCACGATTCTCCGGGAGCCCGCCACAGCGCGTACGCAGCCTGCCTGCGCGATTGCGGCCGCATCCCGAAGCCGTGTCGAATCCTGACCCACACCCGCCGCAACTGGTCGAGGACCAGCCGGGCGGGAGCGCGGGAGAACGTCACGCGACGGGGGCCCGGGTTTCGCAGGCAGCGCGGTCGGCATGAGACGGCCCGCCGTGCCCTTTTGCACCATGGTGCCCCGTGCACCGCACCTCGCACCTCTTCCGCCACCTTGCACCTAGCGGTGGCGGGACCCACCGCATCGGACCTGTGCACCGCAGAGCGCAGGTCAGACAGCACAACCGGTCGCCGAGCCAGACAGGCCGACGTCCGCTCCAGGGAAGGACCCTTAGTGAGCGACACCACCGATCTGATGGGCGCGCGCCCGGACGCCGACGCGACGGACACGCCCGCCGCCCCCGCGGCGCCGGCCAAGCGCCGCCGTACCGCTGCCGCAGGCCTTGACGGTCTGGTCCTGGCCGAGCTGCAGAAGCTCGCCTCGACGCTCGGCATCAGCGGCACCGGGCGGATGCGCAAGAGCCAGCTGATCGAGGCGATCAAGGAGAAGAGCGGCGGCGACCCGCTGCTCGCCTCCGCTCCGGCCGCCGCGGCGCCCGCGCGCACCGCTGCCAAGGAGACCGCCCCGGCAGCCGAGAAGCCGGCCCGTCGGACCCGGGCCGCCGCCGCTGCCGCCGAGCCGGCCGAGGCCCCGGCCCAGATCGAGATCCCGGGCCAGGCCGCCCCCGAGGCCGCCACCGCCCCGGCCCGTGAGCGCGGCCGCCGCCGCGCCACCGCCGCCGCCGGTGCGCCGAGCGCCGTCGAGGCCGCCACCGCCACCGCGGTGGACACCGCCGAGCCGACCGCCGCCGAGCCCAAGGCCGAGGCCAAGACCGAGACCCGCGAGGGCCGCGAGGAGCAGCGCGAGGGCCGTCGGGACCGCCGGGACCGGCGCGACCGGGCCGACCGCGGTGACCGCGTCGAGGGCGGCGAGGGCGACGGCGAGGGCCGCGAGTCCCGCCGGGAGCGCCGCAACCGCCGGGAGCGGGCCGACCGCCGCGGCGAGCAGGGCGCCCAGCCGGCCCAGCAGCCGGCCGGCCAGCCCGCCGCCGCCCAGCAGGGCGGCTTCGAGGACGACGAGTTCGGCGACGGCCGCCGCGGCCGCCGCGGCCGCTACCGCGACCGCAACCGCCGGGGCCGCCGCGAGGGCTTCGACGGCGTGGCCGAGCCGCAGGTCGGCGACGACGACGTGCTGATCCCGGTCGCCGGCATCCTGGACATCCTGGACAACTACGCGTTCGTCCGGACCTCCGGCTACCTGCCCGGCCAGAACGACGTCTACGTCTCGCTGGCCCAGGTCCGCAAGAACGGCCTGCGCAAGGGTGACGCGATCACCGGTGCGGTGCGCCAGCCGCGGGACGGCGAGCGCCGCGAGAAGTTCAACGCCATGGTGCGGCTGGACTCGGTGAACGGCATGGACCCGGAGAGCAGCCGGGGCCGTCCCGAGTTCGGCAAGCTCACCCCGCTCTACCCGCAGGAGCGGCTGCGCCTGGAGACCGACCCGGGCGTGCTGACCACCCGCATCATCGACATGGTGTCGCCGATCGGCAAGGGCCAGCGCGGTCTGATCGTCGCCCCGCCGAAGACCGGCAAGACGATGATCATGCAGGCGATCGCCAACGCGATCACCCGCAACAACCCCGAGTGCCACCTGATGGTCGTCCTGGTCGACGAGCGTCCGGAAGAGGTCACCGACATGCAGCGGTCGGTCAAGGGCGAGGTCATCTCCTCGACCTTCGACCGCCCGGCCGAGGACCACACCACCGTCGCCGAGCTGGCCATCGAGCGTGCCAAGCGCCTGGTGGAGCTGGGCCACGACGTGGTGATCCTGCTCGACTCGATCACCCGTCTGGGCCGTGCCTACAACCTGGCGGCCCCGGCCTCCGGCCGCATCCTCTCCGGTGGTGTCGACTCGACCGCGCTCTACCCGCCGAAGAAGTTCTTCGGTGCCGCCCGCAACATCGAGAACGGCGGTTCGCTGACCATCCTCGCCACCGCCCTGGTGGAGACCGGCTCCCGGGCCGACGAGGTGGTCTTCGAGGAGTTCAAGGGCACCGGCAACATGGAGCTGCGCCTGGACCGCAAGCTCGCCGACAAGCGGATCTTCCCGGCGGTGGACGTGGACGCGTCCAGCACCCGCAAGGAGGAGATCCTGCTCGGCAGCGAGGAGCTGGCCATCACCTGGAAGCTGCGCCGGGTGCTGCACGCGCTCGACTCGCAGCAGGCGATCGAGCTGCTGCTGGACAAGATGAAGCAGACCAAGTCGAACGCCGAGTTCCTGATGCAGATCGCCAAGACCACTCCGGGTTCGGGCGACTGACGGGACGTCGCCTGACGACGCGCTACCAGGGCCGCCCGGCCTGCCAACCCTCGGAAGTCCTCCGGGGCGGCAGGCCGGGCGGCCCTCGGCGTTCCGGGATGCCGCATGGCTGGTACGCGAACCGGACATACGCTCGCATATGCTCAAAAGGTGTCCGAAACGGATCAGCAGAGCGAGAACCCCCGACCCGCGCACCGGCACCGCAGGGTGCGCGGCCGCAGGTCCAGCCTGCTGCGGATCGGCGCGTTCGCGGCGGCCGGCCTGGTGCTGGCCGGCGGCGGCGCGGCGGCCTACGCGTACTGGAGGCTGAACGGCAACATCAAGAGCGTCGACATCGACGCCCAGCTCGGCACCAACCGCCCCAGCGCGCCCAGCGGCGGCTCGTTCAACGTGCTGGTGCTCGGCTCCGACTCGCGGGCCGGCTCCAACAGCGCGCTGGCCGGCGGAGCCACCGACGGCACCGCGCGCGCGGACACCGCGATGGTGGTGCACGTGGCCCAGGACCACCGGAGCGCCACCGTGGTCTCCATCCCGCGCGACACCCTGGTCTCCCGGCCCGCGTGCACCGCCAAGAACGGCAGCGCGGTGCCCGCGGCGAAGGGCGCGATGTACAACAGCGCCTTCGAGGCCGGCGGGGCGGCCTGCGCGGTGAGGACCACCGAGCAGCTGACCGGCATGCGGATGAACCACTTCGTGGAGATCGACTTCAGCGGGTTCGCCGGTTTCATCGACGCGATCGGCGGCGCCACCGTGACCACCACGGTGAACATCCACGACAAGGACAGCGGGCTGGACCTGCCGGCCGGCACCCACCACCTCAACGGCACCCAGGCCCTCGCCTTCGTGCGCACCCGGCACGGCGTCGGCGACGGCAGCGACCTGGGCCGGATCGAGCTGCAGAAGCAGATGGTGAAGTCGATCGTCAAGCAGGTGTCGTCGATCGGGCTGTTCGGCAACCCGGTCAAGCTCTACGCGGTCGGCTCCACCCTGACCAAGTCGATCACCACCGACTCCGCGCTGGCCTCGGTCTCGGCGCTGACCGGGCTGGGGGAGGAGCTGAAGGCGATAGGGACCGACCAGCTGACCATGGTCACGCTGCCGGTCTCGACCGCGCCCAGCGACCCCAACCGGGTGGTGGCCAAGACGCCGGACGCGGACCAGCTGTGGGCCGCGCTGCGGGCCGACCGGCCGGCCCCGGACCGGGTCGTCAGCAGCCAACCGGCCGACCCGGCCAACCCGACCGACGCGTCGAGCCCGGGTGCGGCGGCTCCCGACCCGGTGCCCGGCGCCGCCCGGAGCCGCTAGCGTCCCGGTCCGCGACGTGCCCCGGAATTTCTGGAGCACCGGGCCGGTTTGGGAAGAAGCGGCCGGTGCTGGCACACTGGTCCGTCGGTCCCGGTTCACGAGCGGCTCCCCGGCCGCCGACCCGGTGCCCTCCCGATACCTAGGAGATCCCCTTGAAGCGCGACGTCCACCCCGAGTACGTGGTCACCTCGGTGACCTGCACCTGTGGCAACGAGTTCACCACCCGCTCGACCGAGACCTCCGGCGTCATCCGCGCCGAGGTGTGCTCGCAGTGCCACCCGTTCTACACCGGCAAGCAGAAGATCCTCGACACCGGTGGCCGCGTGGCCCGCTTCGAGGCCCGCTTCGGCAAGCAGCACAGCGCGAAGGCCTAGCGCTCACGCGGCGCCGGTCTCCGGCGTCCCCGTTCCACGGGGGCGCCGGGGGCCGGCGCCGTTCGCGTCTGCCCCGTCCGTCCTCCTCAGTCATCCACGTACTCCCGGGAAAGTAGGCCCCCCATGTTCGAGGCAGTCGAAGAGCTCCTCGTCGAGCACGCCGCCCTCGAAGAGCGGCTTGCCGACCCGTCCGTCCACGCGGACCAGGCCAACGCGCGCAAGCTGTCCAAGCGCTACGCCGAACTCACCCCGATCACCCGCACCTACCGCGCCTGGAAGCAGGCCGGCGAGGACATCGAGGCGGCCCGCGAGTTCGCCGCCGAAGACCCCGGCTTCCTGGCCGAGGCCAAGGCCGCCGAGCAGCGCCAGGGCGAGCTGACCGAGGAACTGCGGCTGCTGCTGGTCCCGCGCGACCCCAGCGACGACAAGGACGTGATCCTGGAGATCAAGGCGGGCGAGGGCGGCGAGGAGTCCGCGCTGTTCGCCGGCGACCTGCTGCGGATGTACCTGCGGTACGCCGAGCGGGTGGGCTGGAAGACCGAGCTCATCGACTCCAACGAGTCGGACCTCGGCGGCTACAAGGACGTCTCGGTGGCCGTGAAGACCAAGGGCGGCGCCGAGCCCGGCCAGGGCGTCTGGGCCCGGCTGAAGTACGAGGGCGGGGTGCACCGGGTGCAGCGGGTGCCCGCGACCGAGTCGCAGGGCCGCATCCACACCTCGGCGGCGGGCGTGCTGGTCACCCCGGAGGCCGAGGAGGTCGAGGTCGAGATCAACGCCAACGACCTGCGGATCGACGTCTACCGCTCGTCCGGCCCGGGCGGCCAGTCGGTCAACACCACCGACTCGGCGGTCCGGATCACCCACCTGCCGACCGGTATCGTGGCGTCCTGCCAGAACGAGAAGAGCCAGCTGCAGAACAAGGAGCAGGCGATGCGCATCCTGCGGTCCCGGCTGCTGGCCGCGGCGCAGGAGGCGGCCGAGCAGGAGGCCTCGGACGCCCGGCGCAGCCAGGTCCGCACGGTCGACCGCTCGGAGCGGATCCGGACCTACAACTTCCCGGAGAACCGCATCTCCGACCACCGCACCGGCTTCAAGGCGTACAACCTGGACCAGGTGCTGGACGGCGATCTGGGCGCGCTGATCCAGTCGGCGGTCGACGCCGACGCGGCGGCCAAGCTGGCCGCCGCGCAGGAGAACTGAGACTGAGGGGTCGGGTCGGATGAACCTGCTGCTCGCCGAGGTGGCCCAGGCCACCCAGCGGTTGGCCGCGGCCGGGGTGCCGTCGCCGCGCTTCGACGCGGAGGAGCTGGCGGCGCACATCCACCACGTCAAGCGCAGCCAGCTGCACACCGTGCAGGACGCCGACTTCGACGCCCGGTACTGGGAGGCGGTCTCCCGGCGGGAGGCCCGCGAGCCGCTGCAGCACATCACCGGGCGGGCGTTCTTCCGCTACCTGGAGCTCGAGGTCGGCCCCGGGGTCTTCGTGCCCCGGCCGGAGACCGAGACCGTGGTGGAGTGGGCCATAGAGGCCGTCCGCGAGATGGACGTGGCCGAGCCGCTGGTGGTCGACCTGTGCACCGGCTCCGGCGCCATCGCGCTGGCCCTGGCTCAGGAGCTGCCGCGCTCCATCGTGCACGCCTTCGAGCTGGACGAGGGCGCGATGCGGTACACCCGGCGCAACATCGCGGCCAGTGGCGACCGGGACCGGGTCACCCTGCACGCCGGGGACGCCACCAAGGCCTTCGCCGACGACCCGTCCTGGAACGGCCGGTTCGACCTGGTGATCAGCAACCCGCCGTACATCCCGCTCACCGAGTGGGAGTACGTGGCGCCGGAGGCCCGGGACCACGACCCGCAGCTGTCGCTCTTCTCCGGCGAGGACGGCCTGGACACCATCCGCGGCATCGAGCGGGTGGCGGCCCGGCTGCTGCGGCCCGGCGGCGCGGTGGTGATCGAGCACGCCGACACCCAGGGCGGTCAGGTGCCGTGGATCTTCAACGAGGAGGGCGGCTGGACGGACACGGCCGACCACCGGGACCTGAACGGCCGGCCCCGCTTCACGACAGCCCGGAGGGCGAGGTCGTGAACCGTCGGCGCAGTACCACTGCCCGTAAGACGTCGCTGTAATTCGAAGAGGAGAGTGCTCCGATGAGCCGCCGTTACGACTGTGCCGACGCCGGCGACCGTGCCACCGGTCTGCGTGAGGCCGCCTCGGCGATCCGCCGCGGTGAACTGGTCGTCATGCCGACCGACACGGTCTACGGGATCGCCGCGGACGCCTTCAGCGCCGACGCGGTGGCGGGCCTGTTCGCCGCGAAGGGCCGCGGCCGCCACATGCCCTCCCCGGTGCTGGTCGGCTCCCCGACCACGCTGCACGGCCTGGTCACCGACTTCTCCGAGAAGGCATGGGAGCTGGTCGACGCGTTCTGGCCGGGCGGCCTGACCCTCGTGGCCCGTCACCAGCCGTCGCTGCGCTGGGACCTGGGGGAGACCCGCGGCACCGTCGCGGTGCGGATGCCGCTGCACCCGGTCGCCATCGAGCTGCTCAACACCACCGGCCCGCTGGCCGTCTCCAGCGCCAACAAGACCGGCCAGCCGGCCCCCGCCGACTGCGAGGACGCCGAGTACCAGCTGGGCGACTCGGTGGCGATCTACCTGGACGGCGGCAAGACCGAGCACGGCCAGGCCTCCTCGATCGTCGACGTCACCGGGAAGACCCCGGTGCTGCTGCGGGCCGGTGCGGTCAGCCTGGAGCAGCTGAGGGAGGTCGTCCCCGACCTGGAGGCCGGCAGTTGACGGCCTCGCTCCACCCCGGCCCGGCGCACGCCCGCCCGGCGGTGCGCCGGGCCCTGCCGCCGCGCACCGCGGACAACTTCAAGATCCTGTTCGTCTGCACCGGCAACATCTGCCGCTCGCCGATCGCCGAGCGGCTGACCCGGCATGAGTTGGACACCCGCCTGGACTGGCGGGCGGCCGGCCGGATCGTGGTGGAGAGCGCCGGCACCTGGGGTCACGAGGGCGCCCCGATGGAGGCGCACGCCGCCACCGTGCTCGACGAGTACGGCGTGGACAGCGGCAACTTCGCCGGCCGCGAGCTGCTGGACGAACACGTGGTCGAGGCCGATCTGGTGCTGACCGCCACCCTGGACCACCGCGCCCAGGTGATCTCCATGGGGCACGCGGCGGGCCTGCGCACCTTCACGCTCAAGGAGTTCACCCGGCTGGTGCGGTTGATAGACCCGGCCACCCTGCCGGCCGTCGGCCAGGGCGCCGAGGTGACCGAGCGGGCCCGGGCGCTGGTCCGGGCGGCGGCCGCGCTGCGCGGCTGGCGGCCGTCCGCCGACCCGGACGCGGACGAGGTGGACGACCCCTACGGCGCGCCGATCGGCATGTTCCGGCACTGCGGCGAGGAGATATTCGACGCGCTCGATCCGGTGCTGACCGCCCTGACGGGTGTATCCGGCCCTCGCCCCCAGGACAGCCACGGCATACGGTCCTAGGCTGGGCCCCACCAGCCCAGTAGCCCCGGAGCGCCGCCATGACCCTCACCGATGCCGCGCACGGTTCCGTCCAGCACCGTCACTGGGAGCCCGCCGGGGCCCTGCGCACCGCCGACCCCGAGGTGGCCGACCTGCTGGCCGCGGAGGCCGAGCGGCGGGCCGGTGGGCTGCAGCTGCTGGCGGGGGAGAACCTCGCCACCGAGGCGGTGCTGGCGGCCCTGGCCGGCCCGCTGGTCGACAAGTACGCCGAGGGTTACCCGGGCCACCGGCACCACACCGGCTGCGCCGTGGCCGACGCCACCGAGCTGCTCGCCGTCTCCCGGGCCCGCGCCCTGTTCTCCGCCGAGCACGCCAATGTCCAAGCCAGGTCCGGCACTTCGGCGATGCTGGCGACCTGTGCGGCGTTGCTGCGGCCGGGCGACGCGGTGCTGGCGATGTCGCTGGGGCACGGCGGCCACCTCTCCTGCGGCTCCCGGGCCAACTTCTCCGGCCGCTGGTTCGACTTCATCGGCTACGGGGTGCGCGAGGAGGACGGCCTGATCGACCTGGACCAGGTGCGCGAGCTGGCCAGGGCGCACCGGCCGAAGGCGATCGTGGCCGGCGGGATCTCCTACCCGCGGCACCCGGACTGGGCGGCGTTCCGGGAGATCGCCGATGAGGTGGACGCCTATCTGATCGCTGCCGCCGGCCAGGTCACCGGGCTGGTCGCGGCGGGGGTCGCGCCCTCCCCGGTGCCGTACGCCGACGTGGTGGTGGCCGCCACCCACAAGCTGCTGCGCGGGCCGCGCGGCGGGCTGCTGCTGTGCACGGGGGAGCTGGCCGAACGGATCGACCGGGCGGTCTTCCCGTTCAGCCAGGGCGGCGCGGCGATGAACGAGGTGGCGGCCAAGGCGGTCGCGTTCGCGCAGGCGGCCACGCCGGAGTTCGGCGCGTACATCCGGCGCGCGGTGGACGGCGCACGCGCCCTGGCGGGCGCCCTGGCCGAGAGCGGAGCCCGGCCGCTGACCGGCGGCACCGACACCCATCTGGTGGTGGCCGACATCGGCGCGCTGGGCATGACCGGGGCGCAGGCCGAGCGGCGCTGCGCGGCCGTCGGCCTGATGCTCGGCAAGTGCGCGGTGCCGTTCGACCCGGTGCCGGCCGCGGAGACCTCCGGGATCCGGCTGGGCACCGGCTGCTGCGCCGCGCTCGGCATGGGGCCGACCGAGCTGGGCGAGGTGGGCGCACTGGTCGGGGGCCTGATCGCGGGCGCCGAGCCGGACCCGGTGGCGGCCCGAGTGCGGGAGCTGGCCCGAGCCTTCGCGGGGTGAGCCGGGCGCCAGAGCGAACCGCGGTGCACACCGCGCTCGTCCGACTCAATAAGGTGGGTGCCGTGGCGACGCACCTCGAACCCCTTGCCCGTGCGGGAGCAGCTCCCGTACGCACCCGGTCGTGCGCACGGAAGGAGGCCGGCGGTGCGTGAGTATCTGCTGGTGCTGTTCTGCACCGCGGCCGTCACCTACCTGTTGACCGGCCCGGTACGGAAGTTCGCCATCAGGGCCGGGGCGATGCCGGCGGTGCGGGCCCGCGACGTGCACCGGGAGCCGACCCCGCGGCTCGGCGGGATCGCGATGTTCGGCGGGCTCTGCGCGGGCCTGCTGGTCGCCTCCCAGCTGCAGCACCTCGGCAAGGTGTTCAGCGACTCCTCGGACATCCGCGCGCTGCTCTCCGGGGTCGGCATCATGTGGGTGCTCGGGGTGCTCGACGACAAGTGGGGCGTGGACGCGCTGGTGAAGCTCGGCGGGCAGATGATCGCCGCCGGTGTGATGGTCTACCAGGGCATCACGGTGATCTCCATCCCGGTGCCCGGCGTCGGCCCGGTCGCGCTCAGCCCGACCCTGGGCATGGTCATCACGGTCGCGCTGGTCGTGGTGATGGTCAACGCGGTCAACTTCATCGACGGCCTGGACGGGCTGGCCGGCGGCATGGTCTGCATCGCCGGGATCGCGTTCTTCCTCTATTCCTACCGCCTCTGGTACGTCTACCAGATCAGCGAGGCGGCACCCTCGGTGCTGTTCAGCGCGCTGTTGATCGGCATGTGCCTGGGCTTCCTGCCGCACAACCTGCACCCGGCCCGGATCTTCATGGGCGACTCCGGCTCGATGATGCTGGGCCTGATGCTGGCGGTCTCCGCGGTCTCGGTCACCGGCCGCGTCGACCCCGACCTGATCACCGCGCAGGCCGGTTCGCAGACCGCCGCCACCCACATCCTGGTGCCCACCTACATCCCGCTGCTGCTGCCGCTGGCGGTGATCGCGCTGCCGCTGGCCGACCTGGTGCTGGCCGTGGTGCGCCGCAGCTGGGCGGGCCGCTCGCCGTTCGCGGCGGACAAGAAGCACCTCCACCACCGGCTGCTGGAGATCGGCCACTCGCACAGCCGGGCCGTGCTGATCATGTACTTCTGGGCGGCACTGATCGCGTTCGGCACGGTGGGGATCTCGGTCACCAACACCGGGCGGGCCGTGGTGCTGACCTGCGCCGGGCTCTGCCTGGTCGGCCTGGTGGTGCTGCTGCTGCCCTGGTTCCGCCCCAAGGCGCCGAGCGCGGTGCAGGCGTTCGTGCCACCGCGCTACCGCAAGGGCGCCAGGGCCCAGGCCGCCGGGACCGAGGAGACGGCGGCCGGGACCGGGGGCACGGCCGCCGGGACGGCGCCTGCTCCGCAGGGCGCGATGGCCGAGCTGTCGGCCCGCGACCAGGAGCTGCTCGGCACCCTGGGCACCGGCGCGCACTCCGTCGGCGACCGCCGGCAGGGCTGACCGAGCTGACGCAGTGCCAGCGAACGGGTCGCAACCAGCGGGCCTGAGGGGGCGTCAACTCCGTTACGCCGTTTGCCTCACCCGTTCGGCGGCACGGGTAGCCCTCCGGTGTGACAGGTACCACACGTACATGGTAAAGCTCTCATCAAATAGTTTGTGATACCGTTCACGAGTACTGAGAGAGCGCCGAAGGACCAGTGGTGCCGGACTGCCGTCCGCCAGCAGGTCCTTTTGGTCGATCCCGGCCCGCGCATCGGCCGGTTTCGCGGCCGACTCACTCGGGCCGGTGTCCCCGCACCGGTGCGCCACCCTGCTTTTTCCCTGAGCTCCCCGCCCTCGACATGCCGCCGGAGTTGCCGACATGCCGTCCCACGACGCCCGGACCGTCCGCGGCGCCGCAATCCCCACTGCGGTCGCCGGCGTCCTCGCCACTGCGATCTCCGCTGCGGTGGCGGGGGGCAAGGGCGCCATCGGCGCCGGCTTCGCGGCCGTGCTGGTCCTGCTCTTCTTCGCCGCGGGCCAGATCGCACTCGACCGGCTGACCAGGAACAACCCGCAGCTCATGATGGCTGTGGCACTGCTGGTGTACACGACCCAGATCCTGCTGGTGGGCATCGTGCTGGCGGTCTTCAAGGACACCAGCCTCTTCGACACCAAGGTCTTCGGCTTCACCCTGCTCGGCTGCGTCTTCGTCTGGTGCGGCGGGCAGGTGCGCACGCACCTGAAGGCCAAGCAGTTCTACGTGCAGACGGACGACGACAAGCCCGACGAACGGTCGAAGCCAGGGCGTCAACAGTGAGTTGCCCTGGCTGTCCCCCTGGCGAGGGGGGCGGTGTTTATGCGGTCCTGACAGGCTGCTATCGTCCGTCGCAACAATCGAGTACGGGACGCGGCCTGGTCCCTCCGCCTGCCGGACGGATCGCCCCCCGAGCTCACGCAGTCTTGACAGACCCCGCACCGACACGCTGTACCGGTGCGCCGGGTCGTCCAGGAGAAACCCATCTAGTTCCAGTGCCGCTCCGTGGCTCCGTGCCGCGCCGACACACCGAGGTTGCCGTAACCATGCGTCACGACGAAGGAGTCCGTGGTGAGTGCTGACCAGCTCGCCGTGCAGCTTGCCTCCGGGGGCTGCCACCTGTTCTCCGGCTGCGGCTTCCCGGCGCCGGGCCTGAACGAGTTCCAGTTCCACCCGATCTTCACGGTCGCCGGCTTCGGCTTCAACAAGCCGATGCTGCTCTCGCTCGTCTGCGCCCTGTTGGTGATCGTCTTCTTCTGGGTCGCCTTCGCCAGGCCCAAGGTGCTGCCCGGCAAGATGCAGCTGGTCGGCGAGATCGGCTACGACTTCGTCAAGCGCCAGATCGTCTACGAGAACATCGGCAAAAAGGGCGAGAAGTACGTCCCGATGATGGTCTCGCTGTTCTTCTTCGTCTGGATCATGAACATGATGTCCGTGATCCCGGTGGCGCAGTTCCCGGTGACGGCGGCGATCGGCTGGCCGGCCGGTCTGGCGCTGGTCTGCTGGGTCACCTACATGACGCTGACCTTCAAGAAGCACGGCTTCGTCGGCGGTCTGAAGAACCTCTGCTGGCCGTCCGGTGTTCCCGGCTGGGTCATGGTCATCCTGGTGCCGATCGAGTTCTTCTCGAACATCTTCGTGCGGCCCTTCACGCTCGCGGTCCGTGCGTTCGCCAACATGTTCGCCGGTCACCTGCTGATCGTGGTGTTCTCCGTCGCGACCTGGTACCTGCTGAGCCCGACCATCGGCGCGCTGTACGGCACCACCTCCTTCGTGGTGACCCTCGCGCTCACCGGCTTCGAGCTCCTGGTGCAGTTCCTGCAGGCCTACATCTTCGTGACGCTGGCCAGCAGCTACATCGCCGGTGCGCTGGAAGAGGCGCACTGACCCTCCGCAGCCCAGGCTGCGCCCCGAACCCCCGGTGGCCAACCACCACCGGTATCTCTACCCCGCAAAGGACTAGCTGAGATGTCCGCTCTCCTCGCCGCCACCGGTGTCTACGGCTCCGTCGCGTCCATCGGCTACGGTCTCGCCGCCATCGGCCCCGGCATCGGCGTCGGTCTGATCTTCGGCAACGGTGTGCAGGCCATGGCTCGCCAGCCCGAGGCGACCAACCTGATCCGCTCCAACATGTTCATCGGCTTCGCGCTGACCGAGGCCCTCGCCCTGATCGGCATCGTCATGCCGTTCGTTTACGGCCAGGGCCCCAAGTAAGTCCCGCCGTAGACCCATCAGACGGAAGGTCCAGATATGTCGCTCGTCGCGATGCACCTGGCTTCGGAGGACTTCAACCCTCTGATCCCCAAGGCGCCTGAGCTCATCATCGGCCTGATCTGCTTCTTCGTGGTCTTCGGTCTGCTCGGCAAGAAGCTCCTCCCCAGCATCGAGAAGACGCTGGCGGAGCGCCGGGACATGATCGAGGGCGGCATTGAGCGCGCCGACGCCGCGCAGGCTGAGGCTCAGGCCCTCCTCGAGCAGTACCGTGCCGATCTCGCCGAGGCGCGTCACGAGGCCGCTCGGATCACCGAGCAGGCCCGTGAGCAGGGTGCTGCCCTGATCGCCGAGATGCGCGAGGAGGGCCTGCGCCAGCGCGAGGCCATCGTCGCCGCCGGCCACGCCCAGATCGAGGCGGACAAGAAGCAGGCGACCACCGCCCTGCGCCAGGACGTGGGTTCGCTCGCTACGCAGCTGGCCTCCCGGATCGTGGGTGAGTCCCTCGAGGACCACACGCGGCAGAGCGGCGTCATCGACCGCTTCCTGGACGAGCTGGAGGCCAAGGCCGCTGCCGAAGCGGCGGTTGCCAAGTGATCGGCGCCAGCCGCGAGGCCATGAGCGCCGGCCGCGAGAACCTCGACAGCCTGACCGACAACACCTCGGTGGACGCGGGCAAGCTGGCCGAGGAGCTCAGCGCCGTCACCACGCTGCTCGACCGCGAGGTGTCGCTCCGCCGCGTGCTGACCGACCCCTCGCGGTCCGGGCAGGACAAGGCGTCGCTGGTCACCTCGCTGCTGTCCGGTCAGGTCTCCGGCGAGACCGTCGACCTGGTCTCCGGCCTGGTGCGGTCCCGCTGGTCGGGTGCGCGCGACCTGGTCGACGCCACCGAGCAGCTGGCCGCCTACGCCGAGGTGGTCGCCGCCGACAAGGCGGGCAAGCTCGACGACCTGGAGGACGAGCTCTTCCGGTTCGGGCGGATCGTCAGCGGCTCGCACGAGCTGCGCGCCGGTCTGACCGAGCCGAAGGCCACTGCCGCCGCCAAGGCGGAGCTGGTCCGGAAGCTGCTCGGCGGCCGGGCGCTGCCGGGCACCGTCCGCCTGGTCACCTCGCTGGTCACCACCCCGCGTGGCCGTAGCCTGGAACAGGGCCTGGAGTCCTTCGCCAAGCTCGCCGCCGACCGCCGCGACCGTGTGGTGGCCCTGGTCACCACCGCGGTGCCGCTCAGCGACGGCCAGAAGCAGCGCCTCTCCGGCGCGCTGGCCAAGCTGTACGGCCGGGCGGTGCTCCTGAACATCGACGTCGACCCCGAGGTCGTCGGCGGTGTCCGGGTGCAGATCGGTGACGAGATCATCGACGGCACCGTGTCGAGCCGCCTCGAGGGCGCTCGTCAGGGCCTCGAAGGCTGAGCCACCCGCACAGCACATCCGACCCTCGGTCGGGCGCCGGTCCCACCCACGGGGCAGCCGGCACATACGTACGGCCGGTCCAACAGCACCGGCCGAGGATCGAATACTTGCGGCCCTCCTTGGGCGGGCCGAGGACGCAACCTAGGAGAGCAGGGAAGCCTGATGGCGGAGCTTACGATCCGGCCGGAGGAGATCCGGGACGCGCTGGCCGACTTTGTCCAGTCGTACCAGCCGGACGCCGCCTCGCGTGAAGAGGTCGGCACGGTCACTGACGCGGCGGACGGTATCGCCCATGTCGAGGGTCTGCCCTCGGTCATGGCCAACGAGCTGCTCAGGTTCGAGGACGGCACCCTCGGCCTGGCGCTGAACCTCGACACCCGCGAGATCGGTGTCGTCGTCCTCGGTGAGTTCGGCGGCATCGAGGAGGGTCAGACGGTGCGCCGCACCGGCGAGATCCTCTCGGTTCCGGTCGGCGAGGGCTACCTCGGCCGCGTGGTGGACCCGCTGGGCAACCCGATCGACGGTCTGGGCGAGATCGCCTCCGAGGGCCGCCGCGCCCTGGAGCTGCAGGCCCCCGGCGTCATGGTCCGCAAGTCGGTGCACGAGCCGATGCAGACCGGCATCAAGGCCATCGACGCGATGACCCCGATCGGCCGCGGCCAGCGCCAGCTGATCATCGGCGACCGCCAGACCGGCAAGACCGCGGTGGCGATCGACACGATCATCAACCAGAAGGACAACTGGCACTCCGGCGACCCGAACAAGCAGGTCCGCTGCATCTACGTCGCGGTCGGCCAGAAGGGCTCCACCATCGCGTCCGTGCGCGGCGCCCTGGAGGAGGCCGGCGCGCTGGAGTACACCACCATCGTGGCGGCTCCGGCCTCTGACCCGGCGGGCTTCAAGTACCTCGCCCCGTACACCGGTTCGGCCATCGGCCAGCACTGGATGTACGCCGGCAAGCACGTCCTGATCATCTTCGACGACCTGTCGAAGCAGGCCGAGGCCTACCGCTCCGTCTCCCTGCTGCTGCGCCGCCCGCCGGGCCGCGAGGCCTACCCGGGTGACGTCTTCTACCTGCACTCCCGCCTGCTGGAGCGCTGCGCCAAGCTCTCCGACGAGCTGGGCGCCGGCTCGATGACCGGTCTGCCGATCATCGAGACCAAGGCCAACGACGTCTCGGCGTACATCCCGACCAACGTCATCTCCATCACCGACGGCCAGTGCTTCCTGGAGTCGGACCTGTTCAACGCGAACATCCGTCCGGCCGTCAACGTCGGTATCTCGGTCTCCCGCGTCGGTGGCTCCGCCCAGATCAAGGCCATGAAGTCGGTCGCCGGCCGGCTGCGCCTGGACCTGGCCCAGTACCGCGAGCTGGAGGCGTTCGCCGCCTTCGGTTCCGACCTGGACTCGGCCTCCAAGGCCCAGCTGGAGCGCGGCGCCCGTCTGGTCGAGCTGCTGAAGCAGGGTCAGTACCAGCCGTTCCCGGTGGAGGAGCAGGTCGTCTCGATCTGGGCCGGCACCACCGGCAAGCTGGACGACGTCCCGGTCGCCGACATCCGCCGCTTCGAGCGCGAGTTCCTCGACTACCTGCGCGGCTCGCACAAGAACCTGCTGGCCGCGATCGTCGAGACCTCCAAGCTGGAGGACGGCACCATCGACGCCCTGACCGAGGCGATCAACTCCTTCAAGCTGGGCTTCACCACCGCTGACGGCAAGCTCCTCAGCGAGCAGGCCTGAGTCCGGTAGCGAGGGAAAGGACGTAACGACCCATGGGAGCACAGCTTCGGGTCTACAAGCGCCGGATCCGCTCTGTCACCGCGACGAAGAAGATCACCAAGGCGATGGAGATGATCTCCGCGGCGCGCATCGTCAAGGCGCAGCGCGCGGTGGCCGCCTCCACTCCGTACGCCGATGAGCTGACGCGGGCGGTGACGGCGGTGGCCACCCGGTCCAACGCCAAGCACCCGCTCACCCACGAGAACCCGAACGCCGAGCGGGCCGCGATCCTGCTGATCACGGCGGACCGCGGTCTCGCGGGCGGCTACTCCAGCAACGCCATCAAGCAGGCGCTCGCGCTGACCGAGCGGCTCAAGGCGGAGGGCAAGGAGGTCGTCACCTACATCGCGGGCCGCAAGGGCGTGCAGTACTTCGGCTTCCGCAACCTGTCGGTGACCGGCTCGTGGACGGGCTTCTCGGACAAGCCCACCTACGCGGACGCCAAGACCGTGGCGAGCGACCTGATCGAGGCCTTCACCACCGGCGCGGTGGACGAACTGCACCTGGTGTCGACCAAGTTCGTGTCGATGCTGACGCAGTCCGCCCAGGACGCCCGGCTGATGCCGCTCAAGCTCGACGAGGTCGAGCTGAGCGACAGCAGGCCGGCCAAGTCGGAGATCTTCCCGCTGTACGACTTCGAGCCGTCGGCGGAGGGCGTCCTCGACGCGCTGCTGCCGCGGTACGTCGAGAGCCGGATCTACAACGCGATGCTGCAGTCGGCCGCCTCCGAGCACGCCGCCCGCCGGCGCGCGATGAAGAGCGCGACGGACAACGCCGGCGAGCTCATCAAGTCGCTCACGCGGCTTGCCAACTCGGCCCGTCAGGCCGAGATCACCCAGGAAATCAGCGAGATCGTCGGTGGCGCCAGCGCGCTGGCCGACGCTAGCGCGGGGAGCGAATGAGAATGACCACCACTGTTGAGCCGACCACGGCGACGGGCCGCGTCGCGCGGGTCATCGGCCCGGTCGTCGACGTGGAGTTCCCCGTCGACGCGATTCCGGACATGTTCAACGCCCTGCACGTCGAGATCGACGACCCGGCGGGCACCGGCAAGAAGATCCTGACCCTGGAGGTCGCCCAGCACCTGGGTGACGGCCTGGTCAAGACCATCTCGATGCAGCCGACCGACGGCCTGGTCCGCGGCGCCACCGTCACCGACACCGGCGCGGCCATCTCGGTGCCGGTCGGCGACATCACCAAGGGCAAGGTCTTCAACGCCCTCGGCGACGTGCTGAACACCGACCCGGAGGAGTTCAAGGCCCAGGCGACCGTCCGCTGGCCGATCCACCGCAAGGCGCCGAACTTCTCGGAGCTCGAGTCCAAGACCGAGATGTTCGAGACCGGCATCAAGGTCATCGACCTGCTCACCCCGTACGTCCGCGGTGGCAAGATCGGTCTGTTCGGTGGTGCCGGTGTCGGCAAGACCGTTCTGATCCAGGAGATGATCTACCGCGTCGCCCGTAACTTCGGTGGCGTCTCCGTGTTCGCCGGCGTCGGCGAGCGCACCCGTGAGGGCAACGACCTCATCCAGGAGATGATCGACTCCGACGTTCTGGACAAGACCGCCCTGGTCTTCGGCCAGATGGACGAGCCGCCGGGCACCCGTCTGCGCGTGGCGCTGTCCGCCCTGACCATGGCGGAGTACTTCCGCGATGTGCAGAAGCAGGACGTGCTGCTCTTCATCGACAACATCTTCCGGTTCACCCAGGCCGGTTCCGAGGTGTCGACCCTGCTCGGCCGCATGCCCTCCGCGGTGGGTTACCAGCCGAACCTGGCCGACGAGATGGGCCTCCTGCAGGAGCGCATCACCTCGACCCGCGGTCACTCGATCACCTCGATGCAGGCGATCTACGTCCCCGCGGACGACCTGACCGACCCGGCGCCGGCCACCACCTTCGCCCACCTGGACGCGACCACCGTTCTGTCGCGCCCGATCTCGGAGAAGGGCATCTACCCGGCCGTCGACCCGCTGGACTCGACCTCGCGCATCCTGGACCCGCGCTACATCGCGCAGGACCACTACGACACCGCGGTCCGGGTCAAGGGGATCCTGCAGAAGTACAAGGACCTCCAGGACATCATCGCCATCCTCGGTATGGACGAGCTGTCCGAGGAGGACAAGGTCACGGTCAACCGGGCCCGCCGCATCGAGCGCTTCCTCTCGCAGAACACCTACGTGGCGAAGCAGTTCACCGGTGTCGAGGGTTCGACGGTTCCGCTGTCGGAGACCATCGAGGCCTTCAACGCGATCGCGGACGGCAAGTACGACCACGTCCCGGAGCAGGCCTTCTTCATGTGCGGTGGCATCGAGGACCTCGAGAAGAACGCCGCCGAGCTGCTCAAGAAGTAAGCGCCGGCTGATGGCCCAGTGACCATGAGGGGTGGTCCCCGCGAATCGGGGACCACCCCTCATGGCACGACGGCTGTGATTCCGGTCATCTGTGCGCCGTGCGTTTCATGCCAGCGGCGCGAGCCCGTTATTCTTACCGAAACTCCCGAGTAATCGGGCGTTGCAAGAGCCTAGGAGCCCACGTTGGCTGAGCTGCACGTCGAGCTGGTCGCAGCCGACCGCAAGGTCTGGTCCGGTGCGGCCACCCTGGTTGTCGCCCGCACGGCTTCCGGTGACACCGGCATCATGCCGAACCACACCCCGGTGCTGAGCGTGCTGGAGTCCGGTCCGGTCACCATCCGCACGACCGACGGCGGCACCGTCGTCGCCGCCGTGCACGGTGGCTTCATCTCGTTCGCCGACAACAAGCTGTCGCTGCTCGCCGAGGTCGCGGAGCTGGCGGACGAGATCGACGTCACCCGCGCCGAGCGTGCGCTGGAGGTCGCCAAGACCGACAGCGACTCGCACGCCGCGCGCCGCGCCGAGGTCCGCCTCGTCGCCGCAGGCCGCCGCAAGGCTGCCTGACACTGAGCTTGACCGACGGTCCCGGGGACGCGCCAGCGTGACCCCGGGACCGTCGCATCGGTTGGAGAGTCAATCCGGCGGTCCGACGGGCCGACCGGAACGGGGAGATGCGGGGCCGCTGCAACACGGCCGGGCGTCGGCGAGTCAGCGAGGAGGTCGGTGAGCATGGTCCTCGCCCTTGTGGTGTGCGCGGCGGTGATTGCTCTCGGGGTGGTCGGCCTGTTGGGGTTCGCGGTACGTCGCCGGCTGATCCAGCGGGTCGGCGGCACCTTCGACTGCAGCTACCGCCTCAAAATGCCCGCGGACGCCTCCACGCTCCCGGATCTCGACGAGAACGGACAGCCCACCCCCGCTCCGGTCCCCGCGACCGACGGCAAGGGGTGGGTTTTCGGTATCGGCAGGTACAGCGGTGACCACATCGAGTGGTTCCGGGTCTTCTCCTACGCCCCGCGCCCGCGCCGGGTGCTGCCGCGCCGCGAGATCGAGGTGCTCGGCCGCCGCTACCCGGAGGGCCAGGAGGAGCTGGCCCTGCTCTCCGGCTCCGTGGTGCTGCGCTGCCTGCACAACGGCGCCCCGCTGGAACTGGCGATGAGCGAGGACGCCCTGACCGGCTTCCTCGCCTGGCTGGAGGCGGCGCCGCCGGGACAGCGGGTCAATGTCGCGTAGCGACGAGACCCTGTGGGGGCACCCCCGCGCGGAGCGTGGGGGACAATGTCGCGTAGCGACGGGACGAAGGTCAACGCCGTGTGAGGAGTGGTCGCTCGTTCGAGCGGCCACTTTCCGGTTTGGGCGCGGGTGGGCCGGTTGTCGTGGAGGCTTGGGGTGTCCGCCCAGACTGTACGGAGGAGGTGTGTTCCCGATGACCGCTACGGCAGCTGAGTCGGATCTCGACTTCGAAGAGACCCCAGACCTGGATGAGGTCCTGTGGCAGGCGTGGCTTGCCCTTGAACTCCCCGAGGGCTATCGCGCTGAGATCATCGAGGGATTCATCGAGGTGTCACCTACTGGGCGCTGGAGCCATTCGCTGGTGGCCAACCGCCTGCGGCGGGCGTTGGACCGCTTCCTGGCTGACAGTGGCTATGCGGGCTACCAGGACGCAAACGTCATCCATGGCAAGAAGGTCTCCATCCCTGATGTGATGGTGGCAGCCGAGGATGTCGTGGCCACCGACCCTGCCGGGCTGGGTGCGGCAGCTGAGGCCGTCTTGCTGGTTGCTGAGGTCGTGCCGCCGGGTTACGACGACCGCAAGCGAGACAGGGTGCGCAAGCGCCGCGCGTACGCCCGGGCCGGTGTCCCGGTCTACGTGGTCATCGATGACTACGACGGCGAGGGCCATGTCACCGTCCTGACGACGCCGAACCCGAAAAAGGCCACCTACGAGGCCGAAGTCCGGATGCCCTACGGCACCCCCGTCACCATCCCCGAGGGCCCCGCCAAGGGGTTCGTGATCGACACCGCGATCACCGGCGAGCCGCGCACCGCTGAGTAGTCTTCGCCCATGGTCAACCTGACACGCATCTACACCCGTACCGGCGACGACGGCACCACCGCGCTCGGCGACATGAGCCGCACCAAGAAGACCGACCCGCGGTTGATCGCCTACGCCGACGCCAACGAGGCCAACGCCGCGCTGGGCGTGGCGATCGCGGCCGGCGGCCTGGCCGAGGACCTGGTGGCCGTGCTGACCCGGATCCAGAACGATCTGTTCGACGTCGGCGCGGACCTGGCGACGCCCGTGGTCCCGGACCCCAAGTACCCGCCGCTGCGGGTGGAGCAGGGCTACGTCGACTGGCTGGAGGGCCAGTGCGACGCCTACCTGGAGCAGTTGGAGAAGCTGCGCAGCTTCATCCTGCCGGGCGGCACCCCGGGCGCCGCCCACCTGCACCTGGCCTGCACCGTGGTGCGCCGGGCGGAGCGGGCC
The DNA here is from genome assembly GCF_020907985.1 of Kitasatospora humi. Lineage (GTDB taxonomy): Bacteria > Actinomycetota > Actinomycetes > Streptomycetales > Streptomycetaceae > Kitasatospora > Kitasatospora humi. The sequence continues at coordinate 70,150 of NZ_JAJJPA010000005.1, forward strand.
ACCTGGGCGGCGATCGAGGAGCACGGCGACACCGTCAACCCGCTCACCGCCAAGTACCTGAACCGGCTCTCCGACCTGCTGTTCATCCTGGCCCGGGTGGCGAACAAGGAGCGCGGCGACGTGCTCTGGGTGCCGGGCGAGAACCGCTGATCAGCCCGACGCAGATCACACCCGGGAGTCGTTTCATCACCCGCGCCGGACCACTACAGTCCCAGCCGTGAGCGGCGCGGCTCCCGGGGACGACCCGCGGCGGGCCCCGCCCGGACGGGACTTCGGGAGAACCAGCCATGAGCAGTGTTTCCACGCAGGGTCAGCAGATCGCGGTCATCGGGGCCGGCCTGATGGGCGCGGGCATCGCCCAGGTGTCGGCGCAGGCCGGCCACCCGGTGGTGCTGCGGGACGTCACCGAGCAGGCGCTGCGGCGCGGGCTGGACGGGATCGAGGCCTCCTACGCCAAGTTCGTCGCCAAGGGCCGGATGACGCAGGAGGAGGCCACCGCCGCGCTGGGCCGGATCACCACCAGCACGGACCTGGGCGCGGTCGCCGAGGCGGACATCGTGATCGAGGCGGTCTTCGAGCAGCTGGAGGTCAAGGAGGGCGTCTTCCGGGAGCTGGACAAGATCGCCAAGGACGGCGCGGTGCTGGGCAGCAACACCTCGGCGATCCCGATCACCCGGATCGCGGCGGTCACCGAGCGCCCGGAGGCCGTGGTCGGTGTGCACTTCTTCTCGCCGGTTCCGCTGATGCGGCTGGTGGAGCTGGTGCGCGGTTACAAGACCAGCGACGCCACGCTGGCCGCCGCGCGGGCCTTCGCCGAGGGGGTGGGCAAGGAGGTGGTCGTGGTCAACCGGGACGTGGCCGGATTCATCACCACCCGGCTGATCACCGCCCTGGTGGTGGAGGCGGCCAAGCTCTACGAGTCCGGCGTGGCCACCGCCGAGGACATCGACACCGCCTGCCGGCTGGGCTTCGGCCACCCGATGGGCCCGCTGCAGACCGCCGACCTGACCGGCGTCGACATCCTGCTGCACGCCGCCCGCAACATCTACGCGGAGACCCAGGACGAGAAGTTCGCGGCCCCGGAGCTGATGGCCCGGATGGTCACCGCCGGCGATCTGGGCCGCAAGTCCGGCAAGGGCTTCTACGGCTACGAGAGCTGACCGGGCCTCACCCCGGCGGACCGGGAGCCTCATCCCGGGCTCACGCACCGGCCTCACCCCGGTCCCGCCCGGGGTGAGCTTGCTCACCCGGGGTGCCTCGGGCGGGTGATTTGCACCGCAAAGCAGCATGAGTGCCGGGCTGCTCTGCGTATATTCCCTCGGACGAGTGAAGTTGCTCGGCAAAAGGCGGGGAGCAGCAACCCGGGCCCCTGGTCCGACGTCAGATGGTTGAGACGGTGGGGGGTCTCGTGCCGAGCTCAGTGCCGAACTCACTGCCTAAGGAGGACAGCGTGCGCATCGTGGAGTACCCGGGAGCCGGCGGCCAGGCTGTCCTGGCGCTGGACGGCAGCCTGGACGTGCGCAGCGCGGCCGACGCCCGGGCCCGGCTGCACCAGGCCGTCGACCAGGGCGGCGGCGATCTGGTGCTGGACCTGGCCGCCCTGCGGTCCTGGGACGCCACCGGACTCGGCGTGATCATGGGCACCCACCGCCGGGCGGGGCGGCTCGGCCGCCGACTGGTGCTGCGCGCGGTGCCGCAGCAGTTGCAGCGGCTGCTGGTGGCCACCCGGTTGCACCGGATCCTGGCCGTCGAGGGCGGTGCGCCCGATGCGCTGAGCGCCGCGCTGCCCGGCCTGGCCGGTGTCCCCGGTGCCGGGCCGCTGCCCCCGGTGACCACTTCTCCGTGACGGCACGGGCGCGCTGAGTCCCCGTCCGGGCGCCCGGCGGGGGCCGGACCTGCGTGGGGCCGCCCGAGTGTGCGAGAGTCTGCGGTCGACAGAACTGTCGATCTCCGTGGGCCGGCTGTGGCGGCGCCGCCGTGCGGGGCGACGGTTGGTCGCCCGTCGGACGCCACCCGGTGTCCGTACGGTTCGGTCCCTCACGGCGGCCGGCGGCCCGCGGCCGCCCGGCGGAGCACAGGCGGAGCGCAATCGTGGCACAGCCATCCGATGGCATCGGACAGGAGAACCTGCGCGTGCGGTCGGGCGACCTGGTCGCCGGACGGTACCTGGTGACGGTGGCGGGACCGGACGGGTCGGAGGTCCAACCGTGTCCGCCGTCCCGCCGGCCGGAGCCGCGCCGTCGCCCGGTCGGCCGGGCCGGGCTCGGGGCGGGCGCCGCCGCCGGCCCCGGCCCCACGCCGGCCGTCGGCCCGGTCGCACTGGGTGCGGCGCCGGGCGACCTGCCGCTGCTGGACCGGGACGAACAGGTGGCCCAGCTGGTCGGGATGCTCTCCGAGGGCAGGTCGATCCGGCTGCTCGGCGCCCCGGGCTCGGGCCGCAGCGCGCTGCTCGCGGCCGTCGCCGAGGCGGCCGCCGGGCTGGCGCCGGACGGCGTGGTGCAACTGTCCGGGTACCGGCGCACCGCCGACGACCTGCTGTACGACCTGTTCGCCGCCGGCTACCAGGCCGACGGCTACCGTCCCGACCGGGCGTCGCTGCTGGAGCTGCTGGCCCGGGTGGGCGCGGTCGTGGTGATCGACGAGGTGGGCCCGGACGGCGCCGAGCTGGAGGAGCTGCTGGCCGCCGCCCCCGAGTGCGCCTTCCTGATCTCGGTGGCGCCCGGCTCCGGCGGCGCGCTGCCGGTCGGTTCCCGACTGGAGGACCACCTGCTGGGCGGCCTGTCCCGGGAGGCCTGCCTGGCGCTGCTGGCCCGGCTGACCGGGCGGGCGCTGGACGAGGCCGAGCGGTCCTGGGCGGTCGACCTCTGGTTCGAATCGCAGGGCCTGCCGCTGCGCTTCGTCCAGGCCGCCGCACTGCTGCGCCGCCGCGACCTCGAGGTGGACACCCGACTGGCCGCCGCCGAGGACCGCGGCACGCTCTTCGGGCGCCCGGCCGAGCCCGCCGAGCCCGCCGATCCGGCGATCCGCGAGGCCGAGCTGCGCGCCACCGTGGCGCTGCCATCGGTGGCCGAGGTCGCCGCGCCGGCCCTGCTGCTCACGGAGGGGCTCAGCGAGGAGGCACTGGCGGTGCTCCGGTTGGCGGTGGCCTTCGGCGGCGAGTGCCCGACCGCCCCGCACCTGCCGGCGCTGATCGACGTGGACCACGGCGAGAGTGCGCTGCGCGAGCTGACCGAGTGCGGGCTCGCCGAGTCGCTCGGCGGTCACCACCGGCTCACCACAGGGGTGTTGAGCGCGCTGGCAGCGCGCTGGGGCACCGACGCGAAGATCACCGAGGGTGCGGCCGAGCACTTCGCCTGGTGGGTCGGTCATGCCTCGGTGAGCGGTGCCCAGGTCGCGGCGGAGGCCGAGGTGCTGCTGGGCGCGCTGCGAGCGGAGCGAGTGGCCGGCCGTCCGGCCGCCGTGCTGGGCCTGGCCCGGGCGGCGGCTCCGGCGCTGGCCCTGGCGCTGCGGTGGGGCGCCTGGCGGCAGGTGCTGGAGTTGGGCGCGGAGCAGGCCCGGGAGCTCGGCAACGCCCGGGACGAGGCCTGGTTCCGGCACGAGCTCGGGGTGATGTGGCTCTGCGAGGAGCAGCAGGAGCAGGCCCGCACGGCCCTGGAGGCGGCGGGCCGACTGCGCTCCGGTGCCGGGGACTCCCGCGGCATGCTCGCCTCCCGGCGGCTGCTGACCCTGATTCAGCGCCTGGAGCCGGTGTCGCCGGCCGCCGAGGCGCAGACCCAGGCGTTCCGACGGCCCGTCATCCGGACGCTGGCGGAACGCTCCTGGCAGTCGGCCTCGCAGTCGGCGTCGGTGCTGCGCGGCTGGTCGAGGCGGAACGTGCTGGTGGCGGCGGGCGGGCTGGTGGTGCTCGCCGTGGTGGGCACCACGGTCGGGGTGCTGGGTGGCGGTTCGCCGTCCGCTCCGGCTCCGGCCGGGGCGACGGTCGGCGGCGGCAACGGGGCGTCCGGGAACCCGCTGACCGGCGCCGGCGCGGCGGCCGCCACCGGTGGCGCGACGACGGGTTCGACGGCCTCGGGCAGCGCCTCCGCCCCGGCCCCGGTGGGGGCCGCGCCCTCCGCGTCGGCGAGCGGTTCCGCCTCGCAGACCGCGACCGAGGGCCGGTCGCACTCGGCCACGCCGACCGCCCAGCAGACCACGGGCGGCGGTGCCACGGCACCGGGCACCCCCGACCAGCCGGCCCCGCCGGTGGCCGCGCCGACCACGCCGAGCGCGTCGGCGCCGTCGGATCCGGGGCCGGCGCCGTCGAGCCACCAGGCTTCGCTGCCCGCCTCGCCCCCGCAGAGCCCGACGACTCCGAGCCCGCAGCCGAGCACCACCACCGCGAAGCCCACGCCGACGGACACGGCCACGACCACTGAGTCGCCGAGCTAGCCGCCGCCGCGGTGCCCGCCCCGCGGGGCGGGCACCGTCAGAACAGCTTCAGCTTGTCGTCGTCGATGCCGCGCAGCTCGTCGTAGTCGAGGACGACGCAGTCGATGCCGCGGTCGGTGGCCAGCACCCGGGCCTGCGGCTTGATCTCCTGGGCCGCGAAGATGCCCTTGACCGGCGCCAGCAGCGGGTCGCGGTTGAGCAGCTCCAGGTAGCGGGTGAGCTGCTCGACGCCGTCGATCTCGCCGCGGCGCTTGATCTCCACGGCGACGGTGCCGCCCTCGGCGTCCCGGCAGAGGATGTCGACCGGCCCGATCGCCGTCGGGTACTCGCGGCGCACCAGCGACCAGCCGGCCCCGAGCACCTCCATCCGGTCGGCGAGGAGCTCCTGCAGGTGGGCCTCGACGCCGTCCTTGATCAGCCCCGGGTCCACGCCGAGCTCGTGCGAGGAGTCGTGCAGGACCTCCTCCAGCGTGATGATCAGCTTCTCGCCGGCCTTGTTCTCCACCGTCCACATGCCGTCGGCCTCCTTGAGGGAGCACGGCGGTGACATCCAGTTGAGCGGCTTGTAGGCGCGGTCGTCGGCATGGATGCTCACGCTTCCGTCGGCCTTGACCAGGATCAGGCGGGTGGCGGAGGGCAGGTGGGCGGAGAGCCGGCCGGCGTAGTCGACCGAGCAGCGGGCGATGACAAGACGCATGGCGGTAAGCCTAGGCGCTCCGGCGGGCCCCCCGGACCCGCTCACCGGAAGTGACGCAGGGGCAACCGTCGGTGCGTCAAGCCGTCGGACTGCCGTTCGACCGCGGACGTGATGCCCGGCCCTTGTCGGCATCCGCGCTTGAACGTCCGGCCGACCCGCCGGGCCCTGCAGAGCCATTTGAAGCGAGTCCGTCCGAAGGGTGTACCAGGCGCTAGAGGAGGGCGAACCATGGGAACCCGGCAGTCCGTGGCGCCCGAAGTCTGGCGTCTGCGCGCACGGACCGCTACGTTGGGTGACGTCTCGGGGTGCCCGCGTAGCCAACGGGGATGGAGTGGAGAGGAACCCGAGAATCGATTCCGGCCATTGTGCCCAAGATCATGACGTTTTCAGCGGCAATCGTGGCATTCGCCGGATCCGTCGGGCTCGGACTGACACTCTTGTTTGAGCCGCGTCCGCCCAGTCATGGGTGTGGTCAGCACATTCGTACCAATCGCACCGTCAGCACCATTCGCTTCAAGGCACCACCGCCCGCGCGAGAAGTGCGGGTGGACCCCGAGAGGAGAACCCATGTCGCTCGACGTCTCACCGGCTCTTCTGGAGAAGGCCGAGCGAGGCGAGGTCGACGAGCGGGAGTTCGTCGACTGCGTCCGCACGTCCCTGCCTTACGCCTGGGACCTGATCAGCTCGCTCGTCGCCCAGATGGAGGTCGACGGCACCGGCTTCGCGGACAACCAGGTCCCCCCGCCCAGTGAGCAGGCACGCGGGCAGCTGCTGCGCGCCATGGCGAGCGACGCCATCCGTGGTGCGCTGCAGCGTCACTTCGGGGTCAAGCTGGCCTTCCAGAACTGCCACCGGGTGGCCGTCTTCGGTCCCGCGCCGGATGCCGAGGAGCGCCGCACGCGGTTCACCTCGGTCCGCGCCCAGTTGCTGAACCAGTCGCCGCTGCTGCGGGACTGCTGAGACCGCCCGCGCGGGAGGGACGGCGGCGCGGGTCGGAACGGGCGGAACGACCGGCGTCAGCTGAGCTGCGGCAGCACCTCGGCGCCGAGCCGGGCGATGTTGTGCAGCGTGCCGTCCTGCTCCCCGGAGCCCTCGGCGAGCAGCGCGAACCGGCGGATGCCGGTCCGCTCGGCGGTGGCCAGCAGCCGGTCGGCGCACTGCCGGGGGGTGCCGACCGCGTGCAGGTCGCAGAGCAGCTCGGTGTACGCGTACGGGTCGCGCATCCGGCGCTCCCGCCCGTCCACCGTGCGGTGCGCGCCGAGGCCGTACTCGAACCAGCCGGGCATCGAGCGCAGCAGAACGGCCCGGGCGGCGGGGGAGCGGTCGGCGATCTGCGCGACACCGGCGGCCACGTGCTCGCGCTCGACCCGTGCCAGTTGCTCCTCGCCGCGACCGGCGGCCCGCCAGGCCGTGCGGTAGGCGGTGAGCATGGCGCGTTTGTCCTCGTCGCCGGAGTGCATGCCGAGCAGCATCGGCAGGCCGCGCTCGGCGGCCAGCCGGACGCTGGCGGGCGAGGTGCAGGCCACGATCACCGGCGGTCCGACCGGTCCGCCCCGGGCCCCGGCGGCGGATCCCGGCTCGGTCCGCTGCCGGGGGAACCGCAGCGGCGGCTCGCCGGGCAGACCCAGCCAGTCGGCCAGCTCGGCGCCGCGCGGCGGCCGGCCCGGCTCGGCGGCGCGGGGCACCACCGACACCTCGGGGAAGCTGAACTGCGGCCCGTCGGCGCGGACCCGGGAGCCGCGCAGGAAGGCGAGCAGCAGGTCGAGCCGCTCGGCGAAGCCCTCCTCGTAGGCGGCCACCCCGGTGCCGAAGACGGCCAGGTCGATCCACGGACCGCCGCGCCCGACGCCGAGCGTGAACCGGCCGCCGGCGGTGAGGTGCAGCAGCGCGGCCTGCTCGCCCAGGGCCACCGGGTGGGCGGTGGAGAGCACGCTGACCGCGGTGCCCAACTGCAGCCGGCGGGTCCGGCCGAGCAGCAGGGCGGCCAGCGTGGCGGCGTTCGGGCACACCCCGTACGGCACGAAGTGGTGCTCGGCCAGCCAGGCCGCGTCCAGACCGGCCCGCTCGGCCGCCACCGCGGCGGCCACCGTGCGGTCCAGCGCCTGGGCGTGGCTCTGGCCCGGGAACTGCGCGGAGAGCAGGAAGACCCCCACGCGCAGGGTGTCCTGCGCCGCCGGATGGGTGCCACCGCGCTCCGGGGCACTGGCCGGCGGCGGCTCGGCGGCGGGGCGCCGGCCCCGGACGGCGAGGTCGGCCGGCGCGCGGTCCGCCGCGGGGATGTCGGCGCGGATCTGGGTCACGGATTGCCCTCCTCGGGTGCGCGCAGGCAGTGCGCCCCGCTCTTCCCCTCGTGAGTAACCCATGTCATGTGCCATTGGCACTCGGAACCCCCGATTTCCCTGGAGGACGGGTGGATTACCACGAATTCCCCGTGGCAGTGGCGGTTTCCGTGATAGAGGTGCCGGGGCACCGTACGGCCACCCGGGGTACCGGCCCGGTCGCGCTCGGTGGGCCCGTACCCTGGTAGCACTGCCCACCGCCCCCGAGCACCCCTGAGAGGTGAACCGGTGTCTCCCCGTCGCAACCGGACCGGCGGCTCCGCCGACCGCAGCAGCGAGATCCCGGCGCCGATGGGGAGTTCACTGCGCCGGGTGGAGAGCTACCGGGGCGAGGACTGGATCGTGCAGACGGTGGCCGGGACGCCCGGCCGCTTCTACCGCTGCCCGGGCTGCGACCAGGAGATCCCGCCCGGCGTGGGCCACGTGGTGGCCTGGCCCGACCACGGGGCCGGGGTGGACGACCGGCGGCACTGGCACCGGGCCTGCTGGGGGGCGCGCGAGCGGCGCACCACGGCCGTGCAGCGCGGGCGCGGCGCCCCGCGCTACTGACGGTCCCTGTCGGCCCGTCAGGCGTCCCGCGACTTGAACACCGCCGCCCCACCGGTCATCGCGGCCAGCGTCCAGGCGCCGCAGAGGAAGAACCCGGCCAGCCAGCCGTACGGCGCGCTGGGCTCCTGGAAGACCGTCAGCATCTGTCGTCCGGCGTAGTCCGGGAAGTAGTGCGCCACCGTCTTCACCCTGGGCACCGCCGAGAGGATCGGCGAGAGCAGGAAGAAGAACGGCACCAGCACGCCCAGTGCCAGCGTCTGGTTGTGCAGCATCGCGGTGACGCCCGCGGAGAAGAGGCAGAGCAGGGTCAGGTAGACCGCCGCCCCGAGGACCGCGCGCAGCACGTTCGGCGCGCCGAGCGTGGTGCGGTGCACACCGAGCAGCGCCTGGCCCAGGAAGAACGTGACGAACGCGGTCACCAGTGACACCGCCAGCGCCAGGACGCCGATCACCACCAGCTTGCCGGTCAGCAGGGTGCCGCGCTGCGGCACGGCGGCCAGCGAGACCCGGATCATCCCGCTGCTGTACTCGTTGCCGATCGCCAGCACACCGAAGACGACCATCGCGATCTCACCCAGCATGATCCCGGCGAAGCTGGTCGCGGTGGCGTCGAACGGGGTGAGGGCGCCCCTGCGGAAGTCGGCGAAGTTGTTCTTGGTGAGCAGTGACAGCAGCGCACCGAGCGCCGCCGTGACCAGGAAGGAGAGCAGCAGGGTCCAGACCGTGGAGCGGACCGTGCGGATCTTGGTCCACTCGGAGCGCAGGATTGCGGGGAAGGAGGCCATCGCCATGGTTCAGTTCGCGCCTTTCCGGGTTCGCCGCCAGTCGGTGCCCCAACCGCCGGGAGCGGCCGCCGTGCCGTGCTCCTCGGCCTGCCCCGCGGCCCCTTCGGGACCCGCGTGGTACTCCACCGCGTCGGCGGTCATCCGCATGAACGCCTCCTCCAACGAGGCGTGCTGCGGGCTCAGTTCGTGCAGGGTGATGCCGCGGGCGGCGGCCAGCTCGCCGAGCCGGGCCGGATCGCCGCCGGCCACCTCGAAGCTGCCCTGCGGACCCGGCTCCACCGGGATCGACTCGGCGGCCAGCGCGTCCAGCAGCTGCTCGGGGTGCGGGGTGCGCAGCCGCACCGAGGAGCGTGAGTTCCGGGCGATGAACTCGGCCATCGGCAGGTCGGCGAGCAGCCGGCCCTTGCCGATCACCACCAGGTGCTCGGCGGTGAGCGCCATCTCGCTCATCAGGTGGGAGGAGACGAAGACGGTGCGGCCCTCGGCGGCCAGTTGCTTCATCAGGGTGCGGATCCACAGGATGCCCTCGGGGTCGAGCCCGTTGACCGGCTCGTCGAACATCAGGATCTCCGGGTCGCCGAGCAGCGCCGAGGCGATCCCGAGCCGCTGGTGCATGCCGAGGGAGAAGCCCCGGGCCTTCTTGTCGGCCACCTCGGTCAGGCCGACCAGGGCGAGCACCTCGTCCACCCGGTGCAGCGGGATCCGGTTGCTCTGGGCCAGCCACAGCAGGTGGTTGCGGGCGGTCCGGCCCGGGTGCGAGGCGGAGGCCTCCAGCAGGGCGCCGATGTACTTGAGCGGCTCCTTGAGGACGCCGTAGCCCTTGGCGTCGATGGTGACCGAGCCGCTGGTGGGCCGGTCCAGGTCGAGGATCAGCCGCATGGTGGTGGACTTGCCGGCGCCGTTGGGTCCGAGGAAGCCGGTGACCACGCCCTTGGGCACCTGGAAGCTGAGCGAATCGACCGCCAGTTTGTCGCCGTAACGCTTCGTCAGCCCGTGCAGCTCGATCATGTGATCACCCTCATACCTGATCACACTATGACAATCCGGACCCATTGGCCCGTGGGATCACGTGTGTCGTGGCGCCCGGCCCCCTACGGTGGCTGCATGACGATCTCCAGCTCCCCGACCGTCCACGAGAACGGCTCCGGCATCCCGCTCGTCCTGCTGCACGCCTTTCCGCTCTCGGCCCGGATGTTCACCGCCCAGTTGGAGCGGCTGCCCGGACCGGCCGGCGACCAGGCACGGGTCATCACGCCGGACCAACGCGGCTTCGGAACCGCCGAACTCGGCTCCGCGGAGCCCTCGTTGGACGAGATCGCGGACGATGTGGCCCGACTGCTGGACGCCCTGGAGATCGACCGGGCGGTGGTCGGCGGCCTGTCGATGGGCGGCTACGTCTCGATGGCCTTCGCCCGCCGCCACCCGGACCGGCTGCGTGGGCTGCTGCTGGCGGACACCAAGGCCACCCTGGACACCGAGCAGGCCCGGGCTAACCGGGAGCGGATCGCGGCGGCCGTGCTGGCCCGCAACAGCGTGCAGCTGCTGCTGGAGGAGAAGGTCGCGGAGGCGCAGCTCGGGCCGGCCCCGATGCCCGAACTGGTCGTCCAGGTCCGCTCGATGATCGCCAAGGCCGCACCGGCGGCGGTCGCCTGGGCGCAGCGCGCGATGGCCGCCCGGTCCGACTCGCTGGAGGTGCTGGCCGGGCTGCGGGTGCCGGCCGCGGTGGTGGTCGGCGAGGAGGACACCCTCAGCCCGGTCGCCGAGGCCCAGTTGATGGCCGACGTGATCCCGGACGCCGAACTGACCGTGATCCCCTCGGTCGGGCACCTCAGCTCACTGGAGGCACCGGAGACCTTCGACGCGGCGGTGCGCAAACTGCTGCGCCGGGTCAAGCCGCACTGACGCCAGGGCCGGGGGCGAGCACGCCACAGCGCCGACGGCCCCGACCCGGGAGCGGGTCGGGGCCGCCGGGCGGCTGAGCCGGGGTCAGCGGGACTGCTGGGCCGGCACGCCGAGCGAGTCATCGGACGGCACGGTGGCCGCGGCGACGGCCGCACCGGTCAGCGTGGCCAGCATCTCGCGGACGTTGGTCAGCTGGGCGTTGATCGAGTCGCGGCGGTTGGTCAGCGCGGCGAGCTCACGCTCGGACTCGCTGCGGATCCGGTCCGCCTTGGCGTTGGCGTCGGCCACGATGTCCTCGGCCTGGCGCTGCGCGGTCTCCACCGTCTGGCGGGCCCGGCGCTCGGCGTCGGTGCGCAGCTTCTCGGCTTCCAGGCGCAGCTGCTCGGCGCGGTGCTCGATCTCGGCGAGGCGCTTCTCGGCCTTCGCCTGACGGGCCGCCAGGTCGCGCTCCGACTGCTCGCGGCGCTTGGCCAGGTTGGTCTCGAACTCCAGCGCGGCCTGGGCGGCCTTGGTGCGGGTCTCCTCGAAGAGGGCGTCCGCCTCCTCGCGCTTGTTCTGCGCGTCCTTGTTGGCCTCGGCGCGCAGCTGGGCGCTGTCGCTCTTGGCCTTCTCGACGATCCGGACGCCCTCGTCCTCGGCCTTGGCCTTGCGGTCCTTGGCGTAGTTCTCCGCCTCGGTGCGGACCTGCTGGGCGGCTGCCTCGGCCAGCTCACGGTGCTGCTCGGCGGCGCGGTGCGCCTCCTCGCGCAGGTCCTTGGCCTCCTCCTCGGCCAGGCGCAGGATCTTCTCGACCCGGGCACCGAGGCCGGCGTACGACGGTTCGGCGTCGGCCACCGCGGCCTGGGCCGACTGGGTCTCCAGGTGAAGCTCCTCGATGCGCTTCTCCAGGGCGCTGATCCGTGCCAACGCGCTGTCACGATCGGCCACCAGCTTGGTGATCCGCTCGTCGACCTGCGCGCGCTCGTACCCACGGCGCACCAGGTCGAAGCCGTGAGGGGAGTGACTGTCGCTCATGGGACTGGGTTTCCTGTCGTCAAACCAATGAGGTGGTTGAGGGAATCCTGACACGTTATCGGAGTGTCGTGGGCAAAAAGCCTATGTTTGACGGACAATGTCCGCTCAATCGGGTGGTGTCCTCTCGGACCGGCTGCCACCCGATCGGGGGGCGCCCACTCCCGCGCCCGCCTTCGAGCCCCCGTTGGCCCCGGAGCCCCCCTTGCGTCCGGTCGGCTTCTCCGCCGCATCCCGGCCCGCCACCTGCTGGACCGGTGACGGCGCCTCGAAGGCCTCCAGGGCGGACAGCACGTCCTGCACCCGGGAGATCTCGGTGTTGATGTCCTTGCGGCGGCGGACCAGTTCGTCCAGCTCCCGGCGGCCCTCGTCGGTCACCCGCTTGGCCTCGGCCCGGGCCGCCTCCTGCACCCGGTCGGCCTCCTTCTCGGCCAGCCGCAGCTGCTCGGCGGCGGCCTCCTCGGCGGCCCGCAGCCGCTTGGCGGCCTCCTCGGCGGCGGCCTCCAGCTGCTCCTCGGCCTCGTTCTGGGCGGTGCTGAGCCGCTGCTCGGCCTCCTCGGTCAACTGCTCGGCCCTGGCGGTGGAGGCGGAGAGCTTCTGCTCGGCCTCCTTGAGCAGGCCCTCGGCCTTGCGGACTGCCGCTATCCGCACCTTGGAGGCCTCCGCGGACGCCTCCGAGGTGAGCTCGGCGGCCCGCTCCTCGGCGGCGGCGACCAGGGCGGCGGCCCGCTCCTCGGCCTCGGCGACGGTGGCCACCGCCTGCTCCTCGGCCTCGGTGAGCTGCTCCTGAGCAGCCGTCACCAGCGCGTCCACCCGCTCCCCGGCGGACTTCATGGCCTGCGCGTTCTCCTTGCGGGAGCGCTCGTGCAGGGCCTCGATCTCGGCCTCGGTGCGCTCGCGCAGCTCCTCGGCCCGCTCCCGGATCGCGGTGGCGTCCCGGCGGGCCTCGGAGAGCAGCGCGTCGGCGTCGGACCGGGCCCGCTCCACCTCCGCCTGCCCGGCGGCCTCGCCGGCCGCGACCAGCCGCTCGGCCTCCTGGCGGGCGGCGGCCACCATGGCGTCCGCCTGCTCCTCGGCGGCGGCGGTGGTGGCCAGCGCGGTGGCCTGGGCCTCCTCACCGAGCGACTCGGCGTCCGCGAAGGCCTTCTCCAGCACCGTGGTGGCCTGGGCGCGGGTGGCCGAGTCGTACTGCTCGGCCTGCTCCCGGGTGGCGCGGTCGTAGGCGTCCGCGTTGGCCCGGGTCGCGGTGTCGTACTCCTCGGCCAGGGTGCGGGTGGCGGCGGCGAACTCGTCCGCCTCGGCGCGCACCCGGGCCGCGTACTGCTCGGCGTCGGCCACCAGGGCGGCGGAGCGCTCCTCGGCCTGGGAGACGGTGCGGTGGGCCAGCTCCTCGGCCTCGGCCAGGGTCTGCCGGGCGTGGGCGTCGGCCTCGGCGCGCTGCCGCTCGGCGTACTGCTCGGCGTCCGCCCGCAGCGCCGCGTCGAACTCGCGGGCCTCGGTGGTGATCCGGGCGGCGGTCGCCTCGGCCTCGGCGTGGGACCGCTCCTGGAAGGCCAGCGCCTCGGCGCGGGCCGCGTCGGCCTCGGCCCGCAGCTGCTCGCTGTAGCCGTCCGCCTCGGCGGCGATCCGGGCCGCCTCCTGCTCGGCGGCGGCGCGCAGTTCGGCGGCCTCGGCGGTGGCGCGTTCGCGCAGTTCGGTGGTCTCGCGTTCGGCGGTGGCGCGCAGTTCGGCGGCCTCGGCGGTGGTGCGTTCGCGCAGTTCGGTGGTCTCGCGTTCGGCGGCGGCGCGCAGTTCGGTGGTCTCGGCGGTGGTGCGTTCGCGCAGCTCGGCGGCGGCCGCCTCGGCCTGCTCGCGCAGCTCGGCGGCGTCCCGCTCGGCCTGCGCCGTCTGCTCGGCGACCTGCTGGGCGGCCCGCTCGTGCAGCCCGGCCACCGAGTGGCGGACCGCGGCGGCCTCCTCCTCGGCGGTGGCGACCAGCTCGGCGGCCCGCGCGGTGGCGGCGGCGGTGGCCTCGGCGGCCTCCAGCCGGGCCTGCTCCAGCGCCTCGGCGGCCTCGGTGCGCAGCGCCGCGGCCTCCTCGGCGGCCCGTGCCAGCTCCTGGTCGGCCGCGGCCGCGGCCTGCTCCAGCTGGTCGGCGGCCTGCGCCCGCAGCGCTTCGGCGGCGCTCTGCGCTTCAGCGGCGATCCGGGCCGCCTCCTGCTCGGCGGCGGCCCGCTCGGCTGCCGTCTCGGCCCCGGTGCGCTCGCGCAGCTCGGCCGCCTCCTGCTCGGCGGCGGCCCGCAGCTCGGCCAGCTCGGCGGTGGTGCGCGCGGTCAGCTCGGCGGCCGCCGCCTGCGCCTGCTCATGGGTCTGGCGGGCCGCGGTGTCGGCCTGCTCGCGGGTCTGCCGGGCCGCCTCCTCGGCCTCCTGGCGGGCCTTCTCGGCGGCCGCCCGGGTCTCCTCGGCGGCCGCCCGGGCCTCCTCGCGCAGCCGCTCGGCGGCGGTCTCGGCCTCCTGGCGGGCCGTCCGAGCCGCCTCCAGCTCCTGCTGGGCGGCCGTCTCGGCCTGCTCGCGCAACTGCTGAGCGGCCGACAGCTGGACCGTCGTCTCCTCGCGGTCCCGGGCGACGGTGGCGGCGATCTCCTCGGCGGACCGCTGGGCCTCCTCGCGGACCGCGGCCGCGGCCGCCTCGGCCTCGGCCAGCAGCCGCTCCGCCTCGGTGCGGGCCTGCGCCTCGCGCTCCTCGGCGGCCTGCTGGGCGGCGGTCCGCAGGGCGGCGGCGGCGGCCTCGGCCCCGGCCCGCACCTGCTGGTCGTACTCGGCGGTGGCCCGGCGCAGCTCGGCGGTCTCGCGCTCGGCGGCGGCACGGTTCTCGGCGGCCGCCGCCTTGGCGGACGCCAGCACGTCCTTGCTCTGCTGGGCGGCGGTCGCGGTGATCTTCTCGGCCTCGGCGCGGGCGCGCTCCAGCATCTGCTCGGCCCGGGCCTGCTTCTGCCCCACCTGCTCGGTGGCCTCGGCGCGCATCCGGAGCACCTCGGCGGCGGCGCCCTCGCGCAGCTCGTCCGAGTCGGCCTTGGCCTTGGTGAGCAGCTCCTCCGCGGTCTTGGCGGACTCCTCGATCTGCGCCACGGCCTGCCGGCGGGCGTCGCCGCGGGTCTTGTCGGCCTCGGCGGCGGCCTGGGCGCGCAGCTCCTCGGCCTCGGCCCGCAGCCGGGCCGCCTCGTCCTGCATCCGCTCCATCCGGGCGCGGATGTCGGCGGCGTCGTCCAGCGCGGCGTTCTGGGCCTGCGCCACGGCCTCCTGCGCCTGCTCGCGCAGCAACTCGGCCTCGGCGGCGGCCTCGGCCCGGATCCGCTCGGCCTCGGCGGCGGCGGCCGCCCGGGTGGCCTCGGCGTCCTGGGTGGCCCGGGCCAGCGACTCCTCGGCGCTCTTGGCGGCCTTGGCCAGTTGCACGGTGGCGTCCTTGGCGCCCTCGGCCCGGCCCTGCTCGCGGGCGTCGTCGCGGATCGCCTCGGCGGCGGCCTCGGCCTGGGCGCGCAGCTCGGCGGCCTCGGCCTGCGCGGCGGCCCGCAGCTCGGCGATGTCCGCCTCGGCCTCGGCGCGCAGCTGCTGGGCGACGGTCTCGGCGGCGGCCCGCAGCCGGGCGTTCTCGTCGTCCGCGGCGGCCTTGGCGGCGTCCGCCTCGGCCTGGGTGGTCTGCGCCCTGGCCAGCTGCTCGGCGGCTTCGGCGCGGATCCGGTCGGCCTCCTCGGTGGCCTTGGCGACCATCCGGGCCACCTCGGCCCTGGCCGTCTGGGAGCGCTGCTCGCTGGCCGCCTCGCCGTCGGCCACCCGCTGTTCGGCCAGGAGGGCGGCCTCGGCCTGCAGCTGCTCGGCGGCGCGGGCGGCCTGCTCGCGCAGCTGAGCGGCCTCCTGGCGGGCCCGCTCGGCCTCGGCCCGGGCGTGCTCGCGCAGCCGCTCGATCTCGGCGGCGGCCTGGGCGGCGGCCGCCTCGGCCAGCTCCCGGTCTCGGATCGCGGCCTGCTTGAGCTCGCTGATCTGGGCCTGGGCCTCGGCCAGCTTGCGTTCGGCGGCGGCCTGCGCGCCGGCCAGCTGCTGCTGGGCCTCACTGGCGGCGGCGGAGCGCTGCTCGGCGGCCTCGGCGCTGGCACCGGCCAGCAGCCGCTCGGCGTCGTTCTGGGCACGCTTGATGGCGGCCTCGGCGGCGGCCTGGGCCTCACCGCGGGCGGCGTTCAGGTCGGCGGCGGTCTGGGCACGGGCCTGGTCGGCCAGCGCGGCGGCCTCGGCGCGGGCGCCGGCCAGCAGCCGCTCGGCCTCGGCCCGGGCGTCCTTGAGCAGCCGCTGGGCCTCCTGCTCGGTGCCGGCCCGGGTCTGCTCCGCCCAGTTGACGTTCTCGTTGACGTGCTGCTCGGCGGCCCGGCGCAGCTCGGCCAGCTCCTCCTCGAGCCGGCGGCGGCGGGCGGCGAGCTCGGCCTCCAGCCGGGCGGTGCGCTCGGCGGCCTCGGCCATCATCCGCTGGGTGGCCGCCTGGGACTCGCGCAGTTGCCGCTCGGCGTCCGCGCGCAGCTGCTGAGCCTGCATCTCGGCGGTGCGCAGCATCTGCTCGGCCTGACCGGAGACGGCGTCGAAGGCCCGCGGCTGGGCGAGCTGCCGACGGGATTCGTGCAGCTTGGCCCGGAGTACCTCCACCTGGTAGGCGAGGTCCTCGGCATGCTCGACCGTCTTGTCCCGCTCCTTGCGAAGCCGCTCCATCTCGGCCTCGAACTGGGAGAGGTGATCCTCAACCTCGTAGCGGTCGTTGCCCCGCACTGCGCGGTCCCATCCATCTCCTGGTCGCGTCCTCGACCGGTGCGGCCCCCCGTACCCCCGAAGGGCTGTCGGTAGTACCCCCGAAGGGCTGTCGGCCCTGCCCCGGGGGCCGGCCGTGCCGGTCCTTGCATCCGCGACCAGTCCGGACGGTCACGGTCGGAGCCGAACGGCCGCCGGAGCGCGGGCACCGCGCTCCACCGACCGGCTGGACTCCTGGGCGAACTCTTGCCTGTGGAGAATGGTGACAGATCCGACGAGCGACTGTTCAGCCGTGCCCTGGTAATGGACTCCCCTGCGACCCTGGGCAGTGTAGTGGGCCGATGGGGCGTTGTAACCGCCGAGGGGGGCAGCTACCCAGGTTACCGGCGGGTCGGGCGGCTCAGTGCTCCTCGGCGGGCTGCGCGGAGGTGACCAGCTCGGTGAGCACGCCGCCGCAGTCCTTGGGGTGCAGGAAGGTGATCCGCGAGCCCATCGAGCCGATCCGCGGCTGGTCGTAGAGCACCCGGATGCCCTTCGAACGGATGTCTGCGGCATCGCCGTCGACGTCGGCCGTGCCGAAGGCGATGTGGTGGACGCCCTCGCCGTTCTTCGCCAGCCACTTGGCGACCGTCGAGTCCTCGCGGATCGGCTCCAGCAGCTGGAGGTAGGAGGCGCCGCCGTCGCCGGTGTCGTTGATCTTGAGCATGGCCTCGCGGACCCCCTGCTCCTCGTTGACCTCGGAGTGGAACACCTCGAAGCCGTACGTGGCACGGTAGAACTCGACCGTCTTGTCGAGGTCGAAGCAGGCGATGCCGATGTGGTCGATGCGGGTCAGCACTCTGGGCCCCCTTGGGGAGAAGCGGTCGCGGCCAGTGCTGCGCAGTGTCCCACCTCGGCGGGCGGCGGTCGCGTGCGAGCCTGATCACACCGCGGCTCCGGTGACGCCCGGGTTACGGGTCAGTACATTGAGCGGCATCCCTCTCCCCGGGCTCGTCGCCGTGCTCACGCATCGATCCGACGGACTCGCTGGCCAAGACGTGCGAAGGGGCTCGTGCCATGCCTACCGCTTCCGCAACTACGTCCGTGATCGTCGCGGGCGCTCGCACTCCGATGGGCCGCCTGCTCGGCTCGCTCAAGACCTTCTCCGGCGCCCAGCTCGGCGGCCTGGCGATCAAGGCCGCGCTGGAGCGCGCCGGGGTTGCGGGTGACCAGGTGCAGTACGTGATCATGGGCCAGGTGCTGCAGGCCGGCGCCGGCCAGATCCCGGCCCGCCAGGCCGCGGTCGCCGCCGGGATCCCGATGTCGGTGCCGGCGCTGACCATCAACAAGGTCTGCCTCTCCGGCCTGGACGCCATCGCGCTGGCCGACCAGCTGATCCGGGCCGGCGAGTTCGACATCGTGGTGGCCGGCGGCCAGGAGTCCATGACCAACGCCCCGCACCTGCTGCCGAAGTCCCGCGAGGGCTTCAAGTACGGCGCGGTCGAGATGCTCGACGCGATGGCCTACGACGGCCTGACCGACCCGTGGGCGAACATCCCGATGGGCGAGTCCACCGAGAAGCACAACGCCCGCCTGGGCATCCCGCGCGAGGCGCAGGACGAGATCGCCGCCCGCTCCCACCAGCGGGCCGCGGCCGCGCAGAAGAACGGCGTCTTCGAGGCCGAGATCGTGCCGGTCGCCATCCCGCAGCGCAAGGGCGACCCGGTGCTGTTCAGCCAGGACGAGGGCATCCGCGCCGACACCACGGCGGAGGGCCTGGCCAAGCTGCGCCCGGCCTTCACCAAGGACGGCACCATCACCGCCGGCACCTCCTCGCAGATCTCCGACGGCGCCGCCGCGGTGGTCGTGATGAGCAAGGCCAAGGCCGAGGAGCTGGGCCTGAGCTGGATCGCCGAGATCGGCGCGCACGGCAACGTGGCCGGCCCGGACACCTCGCTGCAGTCCCAGCCGTCCAACGCGATCAGGCACGCGGTGGCCAAGGAGGGCATCGCGGTCGAGGACCTGGACCTGATCGAGATCAACGAGGCGTTCGCCGCGGTCGCCTACCAGTCCGTCAAGGACCTGGGCGTCAGCCACGACATCGTCAACGTCAACGGCGGCGCGATCGCGCTCGGCCACCCGATCGGCATGTCCGGCGCGCGCGTGGTGCTGCACCTGGCGCTGGAGCTGGGCCGGCGCGGCGGCGGCATCGGCGCGGCCGCGCTGTGCGGTGGCGGCGGCCAGGGCGACGCCCTGATCATCCGGGTGCCGAAGGCCTGAACCCCAGCGAGGCCGCAAACCCCATTCAGGAGAGAAGTTCGATGAGCGATGTGCCCACCCTGGTCGAGCAGGCCCGCGCGGGGCGTCCGCGTGCGGTGGCCCGGCTGATCTCGCTGGTCGAGAACGCGGCTCCGCAGCTGCGCGAGGCGATGGCCGCGCTGGCGCCGTACACCGGTCAGGCCTACACGGTCGGTCTGACCGGCTCGCCCGGGGTGGGCAAGTCGACCTCCACCTCCGCGCTGGTCTCCGCCTACCGGCGGCTCGGCAAGCGGGTCGGGGTGCTGGCGGTGGACCCGTCCTCGCCGTTCTCCGGCGGAGCGCTGCTCGGCGACCGGGTGCGGATGCAGGACCACGCCACCGATCCGGACGTGTTCATCCGCTCCATGGCCACCCGCGGCCACCTGGGCGGGCTCTCCTGGGCCGCCCCGCAGGCGCTGCGGGTGCTGGACGCGGCCGGCTGCGAGGTGATCCTGGTGGAGACCGTCGGGGTCGGCCAGTCCGAGGTGGAGGTGGCCGCCCAGGCGGACACCACCGTGGTGCTGCTGGCGCCCGGCATGGGTGACGGGATCCAGGCCGCCAAGGCGGGCATCCTGGAGATCGGCGACGTCTTCGTGGTCAACAAGGCCGACCGGGACGGCGCGGACGCCACCGCGCGGGAGCTGAGCCACATGCTGGGACTCGGTGAGGCCCGGCAGCCGGGCGACTGGCGCCCGCCGATCGTCAAGACCGTCGCGGCCCGGGGCGAGGGCGTGGACGAGGTGGTGGAGGCGCTGGAGAAGCACCGCGCCTGGCTGGAGGAGCGCGGCGAACTGGCGGCCCGCCGGCGCCGCCGGGCCGCCCAGGAGGTCGAGGCGATCGCGCTGGCCCAGTTGCGGGCCCGGATCGGCGACCTGCACGGCGACCGCCACCTGGACTCGCTGGCCGACCAGGTGGCCGCCGGCCGGCTGGACCCGTACGGCGCGGCCGACCGACTGGTGGCGGGCCTCACCGACCGCTGAGCGGCAGAACGCTGACGGGCCCTCGGGTGAGGGCCCGTCAGCGTTATCCGGCGCCGGTCAGGGCTTGCCGCGCAGGCCGCGCAGGTGCTCGGCGATCGGGGCCAGTGCCTGGTACATGGCGTCCAGCTGGTCGTCGTCCAGCCGGTCGATGAAGTGCGCCCGGACACTGCGCACGTGGTCGGGCGCGGCCTTGCGCAGGGTCTGCCAGCCCTCCTCGGTGAGCTGCGCGAACAGGCCCCGGCGGTCGCCCGGGCACTCCTGGCGGAGCACCAGGCCGGCGTTCTCCATCCGGGTGATCTGGTGGCTGAGCCGGCTCTTGGACTGCAGGGTGGCGGTGGCCAGGTCGGTCATCCGCATCCGCCGGTCCGGGGACTCGGAGAGCACCACCAGGATCTCGTAGTCGTTGATCGCCAGGTCGTACTGCGCCAGTTCGCGGCCCAGCTGGTACTCCAGCAGCTTGCTGACCTCCAGGTGGGCACGCCAGAAGCGCTGCTCACGGGCGGTCAGCCAGGGGGCGTCGTCCTCGGTGGCAGCGACCGGCAGCCGCGTCGGCTCGTCAGCGTGCGTGTCCATACCGACAGCATACCCGGAATTGTTCAACTTTCTACAATCTCCGCCCCGGCTAGGCGGCGGCCGGCGCCGGGGCGGCCATGGTCCGCACCTCCAGGAGCGAGGCCGAGTGGCGCTCCGCCTCGAAGGCCGCGAAGCCGCCGCGCAGGCCGAACAGCCGCTTGGAGAGCAGGATCCACAGCACCGCGGCGATGTTGACCAGGGTGGTCACCACCTTGACCGCCGACACGTGGTGGCTCAGCTCGTACCCCTCGGGAACCAGGAACACGCCGGTGGCCACCACGGCGAGGTACTCCGCCCAGCGCTTGTTCAGCCACAGCCCGACGCCCTCGACGCCCTCGATCAGCGAGTAGACCGTGATCCCGGCGGCCACGAAGACCAGGGTCTTCTTCTTGAAGTCGAACGCCTTGCGGATGGTGTCGACCACCGAGGCGTGCTCCAGGTCCCAGTGGAAGTGGTCGGCCACGGGCTTGAGCGTCGTCAGGTCGTGCTCGAAGAGCTCGCGCACCGCGTCCTGGCTGTTGGAGAACTTCCAGACCGCCCAGGCGGCCAGCAGCCCGAGCACCGCGCGGAACACCCGCTCCGCCGCCAGGAACCGCAGCACGAAGAGCTCGCGCAGCGCCTTGCCGCGCGGCACCAGCGGTGCGTCGGCCGCCGGGCCGCCGCCGTGCGGGGCGCCCAGCGAGAAGTCGCCGCAGCGCAGGCAGCGCCAGGCGTCGCCCATCGCGGTGGCGGCGTGCAGCCGGGAGCGCAGCTCGGGCTCGGTGGGTGCGTAGGTGATGTGGCCGCGCTTGGCGCAGGTGCGGCGGTTCCAGTCGCGTTTGAACATGTCGTGCACTTCCCCCGTCGGGCCTTGTTGGCTGCCGTGCGCCAGCAGGATAGCGACGCCCTCACACGCCGGGCCACGGGCGTGTGACCATCGCTACCCGGCCCCGGCCCCCGTTCCCCCGAACGAGCGACACATAATGGGCGACGGCTTGTGCTCCCCTTCACAAGCGTCCCCGTGTCCGCCCCCGCCCCCGTGAGGTACTCCCCGCCATGCAGAACAGCGCCGCGCACCGCCTGCGTCTCGTCTCCGGCCCCGAAGGCCTGTCCTTCATACTCCTGCTGGTCGGCGTGGTGCTGAAGTCGACCACCAGCTTCAACCCGGTCCCGGTGCTCGGCTGGATCCACGGGATGCTGTTCCTCGCCTACGTGGCCTTCCTCTACCTGGCCTGGCAGCAGCAGCGGTGGGACGTCAAGAAGGTGGCGCTGCTGTTCGTCCTCTCGGTGCTCCCGACCGGCGGTTTCTTCGCCGAGCGGATGCTGGCCAAGGAGGAGAAGGGGCAGCCGGCCGCCGGGGCCGCGTAGCCGGTCCACCATGCGGGCGTCCGCCGGGCCCCGGTCCGGCCGCCGGTACGGTGTGGAGCGTGGCCAAACCCCTCTCGCTCGAATTCGACCCGATCGCCCGCGCCGACGAGCTGTGGACGCAGCGCTGGGGTCGGGTGCCCGCGATGGCGGCGATCACCTCGGTGATGCGTGCCCACCAGATCCTGCTGGCCCGGGTCGACGGGGTGGTCAAGCCCTACGGTCTGACCTTCGCCCGTTACGAGGCGCTGGTGCTGCTGACCTTCAGCCGGACCGGCGAGCTGCCGCTCTCCAAGATGGGCGAGCGGCTGATGGTCCATCCGACCAGCGTGACCAACACGGTGGACCGCCTGGAGAAGGCCGGGCTGGTCTCCCGCCGGCCCAACCCGTCGGACGGGCGCGGGGTGCTGGCCACCATCACCCGGCGCGGCCGGGAGGTCGTGGAGCAGGCCACCCGGGAGCTGATGGCGATCGAGTTCGGCCTGGAGTCCTATGACGAGGAGCAGTGCCGACAGGTGTTCGAGCTGCTCAAGCCGCTGCGGGTGGCCGCCGGGGACTTCGCCGAGGGGCGCGTCGAGGACTCCTGAGGAAGGCCGGTTACCCTCTATCGGAGCCCCTCGTCTAGTGAAGGCTGTCGACCCATGAAGTCCACCCCCCTGCTGGCCTGGTACCGCGCCCTGGCCATCGCCACCGGCTGCGCGCTGCTGATCTTCTGCGGCTTCATGATCGCGAAGTACGGCTTCGACACCGCCCAGAACGCCACCATGTACGTGGCGATGCTGCACGGCTACCTGTACATCGGGTACTTCATCGTGACCTTCCTGCTCGGGCAGAAGCTCAAGTGGCCGCTGGGCCGCCTGGTCTTCACGCTGGCGGCCGGCTGCATCCCGTTCGCCTCCTTCATCGCCGAGCGCCGGGTCGTCCGGGAGACCGCGGCCGCCACCGCCCCGGTCGCCGCCGAGGAGCCGGTCAGCGCCTGACCGGGCGAGCACCGCAGCAGCGAGGAACCCCGCCCAGTGGGCGGGGTTCCTCGCGTTCGGCGGCGCAGGGCGGGCAGCCCGGGGGGCGCTCGGAGTCGAAGCCGGCGACGCCGCCGCCGGGGAGGCGGGCGGTCTCCGCAGCGGTTCCGACGTCCCGCCGACCAGACTCGGTGCGCTCGCCGCGCGGTCATCCATCGACAAATAGTAGGACGTCCGAGTAAATTCGAACTGCTAGGACGTCCTACCACTTACCCGGGAGCGAGGCCATGGACGCCGAGGAGATCGAGCAGGGCCGGCAGCGCTGGCAGCAGCGCTACGACCGGGCTCGCAAGCGCGACGCCGACTTCACCACCCTCTCGGGCGACGAGGTGCAGCCGGTCTACGGACCGCCCGCCGGCCAGGCCCACGAGGGTTTCGAGCGGATCGGCTGGCCGGGCGAGTACCCGTACACCCGCGGCCTGCACGCCACCGGCTACCGCGGCCGGACCTGGACCATCCGCCAGTTCGCCGGTTTCGGCAACGCCGAGCAGACCAACGAGCGCTACCGGATGATCCTGGAGGCGGGCGGCGGCGGCCTCTCGGTCGCCTTCGACATGCCGACCCTGATGGGTTACGACTCGGACGACGCCCGCTCGCTCGGTGAGGTCGGCCACTGCGGTGTGGCGATCGACTCGGCCGCCGACATGGAGGTGCTGTTCAACGGCATCCCGCTCGGCGACGTCACCACCTCGATGACGATCAGCGGCCCGGCCGTGCCGATCTTCTGCATGTACCTGGTGGCCGCCGAGCGCCAGGGGGTCGACCCGGGCGTGCTCAACGGCACCCTGCAGACCGACATCTTCAAGGAGTACATCGCGCAGAAGGAGTGGCTCTTCGCCCCCGAGCCGCACCTGCGCCTGATCGGCGACCTGATGGAGTACTGCGCGCAGGGCATCCCCGCCTACAAGCCGCTCTCCGTCTCCGGCTACCACATCCGCGAGGCCGGGGCCACTGCCGCCCAGGAGCTCGCCTACACCCTGGCCGACGGCTTCGCCTACGTGGAGCTGGGCCTCTCCCGCGGGCTGGACGTGGACGTCTTCGCTCCGGGCCTGTCGTTCTTCTTCGACGCGCACCTGGACTTCTTCGAGGAGATCGCCAAGTTCCGTGCGGCCCGCCGGATCTGGGCCCGCTGGCTGCGCGACCGGTACGGCGCGAAGAGCGAGAAGGCGCAGTGGCTGCGGTTCCACACCCAGACCGCCGGCGTCTCGCTGACCGCCCAGCAGCCCTACAACAACGTGGTGCGCACCGCCGTGGAGGCGCTCTCCGCGGTGCTCGGCGGCACCAACTCGCTGCACACCAACGCCCTCGACGAGACCCTCGCGCTGCCCAGCGAGCAGGCCGCCGAGATCGCGCTGCGCACCCAGCAGGTGCTGATGGAGGAGACCGGGGTGGCCAACGTGGCCGACCCGCTGGGCGGTTCCTGGTACGTGGAGGCGCTGACCGACAGGATCGAGGCGCAGGCCGAGGAGATCTTCCAGCGCATCCTGGCCAAGGGGTCCGAGGACCACCCGATCGGCCCGATGACGGCCGGCATCCTGCGCGGCATAGAGGAGGGCTGGTTCACCGGCGAGATCGCCGAGGCCGCCTTCCAGTACCAGCAGAAGGTGGAGAAGGGCGAGAAGCGGGTGGTGGGCGTCAACTGCTTCCCGGGCTCGGTCACCAAGGAGCTGGAGATCCTCCGGGTCAGCCACGAGGTGGAGCGGGAGCAGGTCCGGGTGCTGGGCGCGCGCAAGGCGGCGCGCGACGAGGCCGCGGTGCGCGCCGGGCTGGACGCGATGCTGGCCGCGGCCCGGGACGGCTCCAACATGATCCCGTCGATGCTGCAGGCGGTGCGGGCCGAGGCCACGCTCGGGGAGATCTGCGACGCGCTGCGCGGGGAGTGGGGGACCTACCGGGAGCCGGCCGGCTTCTGAGTCGCTCGCCGCGCACGCGACCGCCGGGTCGGCACCGCCGCCCGGCGGTTCGCCGTGTCAGCAGCCGGGGCAGCCGGACACGAGGCCCTGGTTGAGGAGCAGGTCGATGAAGCGGTTGATCCAGACCGGATCGGCCGGCTCGCCGATCACCAGCATCCGGTGCTCGACCGCGCCGGCGATGGTGTCGAAGATGATGTCGATCTGCTCGGCGATCGCGGTCGCGTCGCCGTCCGCCGGTACTTCGCCGCGGGCCACCGCGTGGGCCAGCCCCTCGTGCACCAGCCGCTTCTGCGGGTCGACGATGTGCTCGCGGATCCGCCGGCGCAGCTGCGGGTCGCGGCTGCCCTCGGCGAACAGCGCGAGCAGCGCGGCCTGGCTCTCCGGGCGGGCCAGCAGGTCGGCGAACTGCGCGACCACGTCGGCGATGTCGGCCCGCAGGCTGCCCCGGTCGGCGATCTCCAGCTCGTCGAAGAGGCTCGCCACCGCGTCCACCACCAGCTCGTTCTTGGACGGCCAGCGCCGGTAGAGGGTGGTCTTGGCGACGCCGGCCCGCACCGCGACGTCGCCCATGGTCAGGCCGCCCCAGCCGAGTTCGGCCAGGGCCTCGCGGGTGGCGTCGAGGATCGCGCGGTCCGCGGCGGCACTGCGCGGGCGGCCCTTTGCACGATGTGGTGCGGGCGGCGTCGCGGGCTGTGTCGCGGGCTGCGGGGTGGGGGCCACCGCGTCTCCTCATCGGTACTGGTCAGTAGCTTGGGTGGGGGAGATGCCACGGTAGCCGCAGCGGACGGGGCGGCGGAAGTCGTCGTCGAAAGTGGGCCACGTCACGCCGGCCGGTGCCGGGTGGGGGTTGCGCCACGGGGCGTCCGGGGAGATACGCTACGACCTGTAGCGAATAGAGCGACAACCACGCGCCGGCCCTGTGGGAGGGGCGGGCGCGGCAGCGCGGGTGGGGATCCGCGTGACGGGCTCAGCTACCGGGGCGTCCGCGGCATTTCCTCGCGGATGGCGCCCGGCACCGGCGCGCAAGGGGGAGGATGGTGCCATGCAGCCACGGAACACGCATTTGAACAGCGCCGCCCTGCGCGGCGCGGTCGACCTCGCCGCGGTGAAGGCGGCCGGCGAGGCCGCCCAGAAGGCCGAGCAGGCCCGCGCCGAACGCGCCCGTCAGGCCGCCGCCGGGGGCGACGGGGAGAACGCCGCCGCGGCCGGCTACCCGCTGGTGATCGACGTCACCGAGGAGACCTTCGAGACCGAGGTCGTGCAGCGCTCCACCGAGGTTCCGGTGGTGATCGACTTCTGGGCCGAGTGGTGCGGCCCGTGCAAGCAGCTCAGCCCGATCCTGGAGCGGCTCGCCGAGGAGTACGCCGGCCGGATCGTGCTCGCCAAGATCGACGTGGACGCCAACCAGCTGATCGCCCAGCAGTTCGGCATCCAGGGCATCCCGGCCGTGATGGCCGTGGTCGCGGGCCAGCTGGTGCCGCTCTTCCAGGGCGCGGAGAACGAGGCCAACGTCCGCAAGGTGCTGGACCAGCTGATCCTGGTGGCCGAGCAGCGCTTCGGCGTCGTCGGCGGCACGGTCGGTGCGGGCGCCCCGGCGGCCCCTGCCGCGCCCAGCGACCCGGCGCTGAACGCCGCCCACGAGGCGCTGGACCGCGGCGACCTGGGCGGTGCGATCCAGGCCTACCAGAACGTGCTGGCCGAGCAGCCGGGCAACACCGAGGCCAAGCTGGGCCTCGCCCAGGCCGAGCTGCTGCGCCGGGTGGAGGGATTCGACCCGCAGGCGGTGCGCACCGCCGCGGCGAACGACCCGAAGGACGTGCGGGCCCAGCTGGACGCGGCCGACCTGGACTTGGTGGGCGGTCACGTGGAGGACGCCTTCGGGCGGCTGCTGGACGTGGTGAGCCGCACCGCCGGAGCCGACCGCGACACCGCCCGGCTGCGCCTGCTGGAGCTCTTCGAGGTGATCGGCCCGGAGGACCCGCGGGTCACGACGGCGCGCACCGCGCTGGCTCGCCTGCTCTTCTGACGCCGGGTCGGCCCGTCCCTGGGTGCCGCCGATGGCACGGCGGATGACCTGCGGTGTCGTCGGAGACAAGACGACAATAGGTGACCCGGACGAGGGGTTATCAAATCTTGACAACTCCCGCGCGCCATCACACCAGGTGATGGCGCGCGGGTGTTTCCTGCCTGTTTCCAGCAGATTTCTTTGAGTCGACCATCGGATTTCGTGACTCTGCGTCAATGTCATGATCAGCTCATGATCATTGTCACCAAATGTTGGATTACCCGTCAGTAAGGCGCCTCTTGTGCTTCGGCCGGGATTCCAGCACGATCGGCGACGCCCGGTCCCTCACTTCATCCTCCGGCAGCTTGCCGGACACCTGGAGTGCGGGATCCCCACCGGGTAACCGCCGGACCCCTCCGGCGGTTGGGAGGGCAGGGGGGTGTCCGCGTCCCACCGCGGTTCCTGTCCTCGTTCCGGTCGCGCGACCCCGCGTGGCCGGCTGGTTGTCGCTCGGGGGGTGAACACCGGTTGTCGGCTCGCTGTGTACCGGTGCTCGTCGCCACCGAGGACGTAGCTCTTCTCCCATCCCCGGCCGGTCCCTCCGGCCGACCGGAGATGTACGTCCGAGAAGGAGGACACGCATGTCCAAGACTTATGGCAAGACCCGCTGGAAGCGCTTCGCCCTCGTGATGGTGCCCAGCATCGCCGCCACCGCCGGTATCGGCATCAGCATCGCCCAGAGCACCCTGGCCGCCTCGTTCGCCGTCTCCGGCCAGCAGTTCAAGGTCACCGTCGACCACCTGCGCGGCACGGACTTCTCGCAGTTCGGCTCGGTCGACGTCCAGGCCGACGGCAAGACCATGCACCCCGTCGCGGTCTCGGCCTTCGACAAGGCCACCCTGCACAACATGTGCCAGTCCGTGGTCACCGACCTCAGCGGGATCGGCCTGGGCAAGTGGACCCTGCAGCTGCACGCCGGGCAGGCCCCCGAGGCGAACTCGACCGACGACCAGAACAGCTACGACCCGTCCACGGACACGAGCCAGGTCCAGGCCAGCAACCTGCTGATCGACATGACCGACCTGAGCGCGGACGCGACCTTCCACTCGATCAACATCGGCCAGGACGCGTCCACGCTGCCGGGCTCCGCCGCCCAGGGCTTCAAGGACATCAAGGGCCAGGGGCTGCCGAGCGGCGCCCAGGGCTTCGCCCAGTCCGCCCCCAAGGCCGAGCTGCACAACGTGCACCAGACGGCCTGGGCCACCTCGGCCGGCACCTTCAAGCTGCCGGACCTGAAGCTGGGCATCAGCCAGGGCGACAACGAGTGCTACTAGTCCGCGCCTGACGGTCCGTCCGGCCGGGTCACAGCGCCGGACGGCACCGAACGGAACGGAACCGGGACCGCGACCGCGGCCCCGTCAGGCAGGGGGCGGCTGGTTCGAGCCGTCCCCTGGCCGCACACCCAGAGTCTCCACCCTCGGACAGATTCGCGAGGAGTTCCATCGTGACCACCGCAACTGCCAACCAACAGCTCGACGGCGCCGGCCGGTCAGTCCCGCTGGGAGTGCGGTTCCGCGCCTGGCGCCGCAGCCGGCCGTTCTGGGGCGGCATGGTGGCGGTCCTCGCCGGTCTGCCGATCCTGTACTTCCCGTACGCGCACCTGAGCCTGGGCGGGCTCAGCATCGCGATGTCGACCACCGCGGGAGCCGGCTCGCTGGTCATCGGTCTGCTGCTGATGCTGCTCGGGGTGGCCGCCTGGTTCCAGCCGATGAGCCGGGTGTTCTGCGGCGTCGGCGTCACCATCCTGACCCTGATCTCGCTCCCCGTCTCCAACCTGGGCGGCTTCGGGCTGGGCCTGATCCTGGGCCTGATCGGCGGCGGCCTGCTCTGCGCCTGGACTCCGCTGACCGAGGAGCAGCTCGCCGCACTGGCCGAGGCCGAGGCGGTCCGGCGCCCGATCGAGGCGCAGCTCGGCAGCCGCTGGGCGGGCGGCGACACCGCGCCGGCCGGCCTGGCGCAGTCGGTGGCCGCCGGGGAGGCGGCCGGTGAGCAGGCCGACGGCGCGCCCGCCGAGTCCGCCGCCACCGGGGCGGCGCAGGCCGAGCAGGCGGGAGCGGACGAGTGAGCGGGAGCGACAACCAAGCCGAGCCGGACCGGCCCGCCCGGCGCCGCGGCTCCGGTCGGCACGCCGCGCCGCGCGAGCGGGGCCGGAACCGGGCCAAGCTGCTGGGTGCCGCCGCGGTGCCGACCGCGCTGCTGATGGCCGCCACCGTGGCCCCCGAGCTGGCCCACGCGGCGACCGCCGGAGCCACGGCCAACTGCACCCCCGCGGCCACCCCGACCACCACCGTCACCCCGGTGCCCAAGAGCTCGCTCACGCCGCTGCCCGGCCCCGGCACGTCCGCGGCCACCACGGGCGGTCAGCCGGCCGCCGGAACGCCCGCCGCCGGCACGCCGAGCGCCGCCACCACGGGCAGCCGACCGGACGGGACGCCCGCCGCCGGCACGCCCAGCGCCGCGACGCCCAACGCCGACAAGCCCGGCGCCGCGACGCCCGCCGCCGCCGGCGGGGGCAGCGCGGGCAGCCGGTCGGTCGCCGCGACCGGAACGTCCGGCCATCCGGCCGCCGCCCCGGCCGCCGAGTCCGCCACCCGGACCGGCGCCGCCCCGCAGCAGGCCGCCACCGACGTCACCCGCCAGGCGGTGCAGGCCGCCGCCACCCAGCCGGGCACCCAGCAGAGCCAGGACCTGCTGGGGACCATCCTGGGCGGCATCGCCGGGATCTTCGACCCGGGCCACCAGAACCAGCAGACCCCGCCGCCGAGCCCGGCCGGCAGCCCGAGCCCGAGAGGTGGCACCGCCTCACCGAGCACCGCCTCACCGAGTGCCGCCGCCCCGAGGCCGAGCAGCGCCCCGACGGCGAGCGCCCCCGCCCCGGCCGCCCCCGCGCCCCGCGACGCCGCCCCGGTGGCACCCGGTGCCACCCCGGCCCCGGGCGGTGCGGGCACCGCGAACACCCCGGGCGGCGCGGGCGCCACCGGGAGTCCGTCGGCCGCCGCGGCCTCGGACGGCCCCGGCGCGACCCCCAGCGGCTCGGCCACCGCCGGGCCCTCGCCGAGCGACTCCGCCTCGCCGACCGGCACCGCCTCGCCCTCCGCGGTCGCCTCGGCCCTGGCGAACGGCGACGCCCGTCCGCTCTGCCCGGTGGACACCAGCAAGGTCGCGGCCTCCGGCGCGCTGACCGGCAACGTGGTGCCGGACCAGAGCTGGACCCTGCACACCACCAAGCTGTCGCTCTACGGCGCGGTCTTCGGTGGCGTCTACGAGGTGCACAGCCCGACCCGCACCTACCGGGTGCTCAAGTTCACCGTCTCCTCGGTGGACATCGACAATCTCGACATGTCGACGATCGAGAACACCGCGGCCGGCGGCGACAAGGCCAAGACCCTCCACGTGAAGGGCGGTCCTGGCACCACCTCGACCATGCGCAACGGGCCGATCACCATGTACGTGGAGAGCCTCAGCGGCGAGCTGGCCTCGCTCTACGGCATCCCGCTGCCGCCGCTGGGAACCATCACCCTCACCCCGGACACCCTGCCGGAGTGGCTGTACGACCTGATCGGCGCCATCCCGATCCCGCTCGACATGTCGCTGACCGGCGTCAAGGCGGTGCAGGCCGGCCAGTTCGGCGGTGACCTGCACATCCCCGGGATGCACCTCTACAACGACGACCAGCCCTACGACGGCCTCTGAGCCGCGACGCGCAGCGGGCCCCGCCGGTGTCGACCACCGGCGGGGCCCGCTCACGTGCCCCGGGTCAGTGACCGACCCGGGAGCCCAGGTGGTGCACCTGGACCATGTTGGTGTTGCCCGGGATCCCGGGCGGCGAGCCGGCGGTGACGATCACCGTCTCACCCGAGCCGAGGCGCTTCATGCTGAGCAGCTCCTGGTCGACCTGGAGCACCATCTGGTCGGTGGTTTCGACCTGCTCGGTCACATAGGCCTCGACGCCCCAGCTCAGCGCCAGCTGGTTGCGGGTGGTCGAGTCCGGGGTGAAGGCGATCACCGGGATCGGCGAGCGGTAGCGGGAGAGCCGGCGGGCGGTGTCACCGGACTTGGTGAAGGCCACCAGCGCCTGGGCGTTCAGGAAGTCGCCCAGCTCGCAGGCGGCGCGGGCCACCGAACCGCCCTGGGTGCGCGGCTTGCGGCCGGGGTTGAGCGGCTGCAGGCCCTGGGAGAGCAGCTCCACCTCGGCCTGCTCGGCGATCCGGCTCATCGTCTTGACGGTCTCGACCGGGTACTTGCCGACACTGGACTCGGCCGACAGCATCACCGCGTCCGCGCCGTCCAGGATCGCGTTGGCCACGTCCGAGACCTCGGCGCGGGTCGGGCGGGAGGCGTGGATCATCGACTCCATCATCTGGGTGGCGACGATCACCGGCTTGGCGTTGCGGCGGCAGAGCGTGATCAGCTGCTTCTGGACCAGCGGCACCTTCTCCAGCGGGTACTCCACCGCCAGGTCGCCGCGGGCCACCATGACCGCGTCGAAGGCGAGGACGATCTCCTCCATCGCCTCGACCGCCTGCGGCTTCTCGATCTTGGCGATCACCGGCACCCGGATGCCGACCTCGTCCATGACCTTGTGCACGTCGTCGATGTCGGCGGCGTTGCGCACGAACGACAGGGCGACCATGTCGACGCCGAGGCGGAGCGCGAAGCGCAGGTCCTCCTTGTCCTTCTCGGACAGGGCCGGCACGTTGACGGCCGCCCCGGGCAGGTTGATGCCCTTGTTGTTGGAGAGCACCCCGCCCTCGACCACCACGGTCCGCACCCGCGGGCCGTCGACGCTGACGACCTCCAGGGCGATGACGCCGTCGTTGATCAGGATCGGGTCGCCGGGCTTCACGTCGCCGGGCAGGCCCTTGTAGGTGGTGCCGCACATGTGCTGGTCACCGGGAACGTCTTCGGTGGTGATGGTGAACGTGTCGCCGTTGTCAACGGTCACCGGGCCGTTGGCGAAGGTCGCCAGACGGATCTTGGGGCCCTGCAGGTCGGCCAGCACACCGATGGTGCGGCCGGTGTCCTCGGCCACCTGGCGGACCTTCAGGTACCGCTCCTCGTGCTCCGAGTGGGAGCCGTGGCTCATGTTGAGACGGGCGACGTTCATGCCCGCCTCGACAATGGCCTTCAACTGTTCATACGAGTCCGTGGCCGGACCCAGGGTGCAGACAATTTTTGCTCGGCGCATATCGATGATCCTATCCGTATGAGTTATTCACGGAACGGGGACGAGCCACTCAACCCGGCCATTAACCCTGGTGGACCACGGTGTACGCCTGCTGGGCGATCTCCAGTTCCTCGTCGGTCGGTACCACCGCGACCACTACTCGTGAGTATTCCGGGGAAATCACCCGGGCCTGACCGGAACGCACCGAGTTGAGCTCCGGATCGACCTCGATGCCCAGTTCGGTCAGGCCCGCGCAGGCGGCGGCCCGCACCGGCGCGGCGTTCTCGCCCACGCCCGCGGTGAAGGCGATCGCGTCCACCCGGCCGAGCACCGCGTAGTAGCCGCCGAGGTACTTGCGCAGCCGGTGCACATAGGCGTCGAAGGCGAGCCGGGCGGCCCGGTCGCCGTCCTCGGCCCGCCGCATGACCTCGCGCATGTCGTTCTCGCCGCACAGGCCGAGCAGACCGCTGCGGCGGTTCAGCAGGTCGTCGATCTCGTCGATGGAGAGTCCGCCGACCCGGTGCAGGTGGAACACCACGCCCGGGTCGATGTCACCCGAACGGGTGCCCATCACCAGGCCCTCCAGCGGGGTCAGCCCCATCGAGGTGTCCACGCAGACCCCGCCGGCCACCGCGGCCGCGGAGGCGCCGTTGCCCAGGTGCAGCACGATCACGTTGACCTCGGCCGGATCCTTGCCCAGCAGCCGGGCGGTGGCCCGGGAGACGTACTGGTGCGAGGTGCCGTGGAAGCCGTAGCGGCGCACCCGGTGCTCGTCGGCGACCGCGGTGTCGATCGCGTAGCGGGCCGCGTGCTCCGGAACGGTGCTGTGGAAGGCGGTGTCGAACACGGCCACCTGCGGCAGGTCGGGGCGCAGCGCCCGGGCCACCTCGATGCCGGTGATGTTGGCCGGGTTGTGCAGCGGCGCCACCGGGACCAGTCGGCGGATCTCGGTCAGCACCTCGTCGGTGACCACGGTCGGCGCGGTGAACCGCTTGCCGCCGTGCACCACCCGGTGGCCGATCGCGGCCAGCTCGGGGGAGTCCAGGCCGACGCCGTCGGCGGCCAGCTCGGCGGCCACCGCCGTGAGCGCGGCCGCGTGGTCGGCGAAGACCCGCGCCGACTCGCGCCGCTCGCCGTTGAGCGGGGTGTGCACCAGCCGGCCGGTGCTCTCGCCGATCCTCTCCACCAGGCCGACCGCCAGCCGCCGGCCGTCCAGCATCTCGATCAGCTGGTACTTGACCGACGAGGAGCCGGCGTTGAGCACCAGGATCCGGGTCGCCTCACGCACCGCCGGACTCCTTGACACCGTCGATCTCCTTGGACTGGGCCTGGATGGCGGTGATCGCCACCGTGTTGACGATGTCCTGCACCAGCGCGCCGCGGGACAGGTCGTTGACCGGCTTGCGCAGGCCCTGCAGCACCGGGCCGACCGCCACCGCGCCGGCCGAGCGCTGCACGGCCTTGTAGGTGTTGTTGCCGGTGTTGAGGTCCGGGAAGACCAGCACGGTGGCCCGGCCGGCGACCTCGGAACCCGGCAGCTTGGTGGCCGCCACCTGCGGGTCGACCGCGGCGTCGTACTGGATCGGGCCCTCCACCAGCAGGTCCGGGCGCTGCTCGCGGACCAGCTCGGTGGCCGCGCGGACCTTGTCCACGTCGGCGCCCGAGCCGGAGCTGCCGGTGGAGTAGGAGAGCATCGCCACCCGCGGCTCGACCCCGAACTGGGCGGCGGTCTCGGCGGAACGGATGGCGATGTCGGCCAGCTGCCGGGCGTCCGGGTCGGGGTTGACCGCGCAGTCGCCGTAGACCAGCACCCGGTCGGCCAGGCACATGAAGAAGACCGAGGAGACGATCGAGGCGCCCGGCGAGGTCTTGATCACCTCGAAGGCGGGGCGGATGGTGGCGGCCGTGGAGTGCACCGAGCCGGAGACCATGCCGTCGGCGATGCCCTCCTGGACCATCAGGGTGCCGAAGTAGCTGACGTCGGTGACCACGTCCAGGGCGAGCTCGACGGTCATGCCCTTGTGCGCCCGCAGCTCGGCGTAGCGCTGGGCGAACCGGCGGCGCAGCGGCGAGGTGGCCGGGTCGACGATCCACAGCCGGGCCCGGTCGGTCGGCTCCACCGGTTCGACGGGCTCCGGCAGCGAGACGCCCAGGCTCGCCGCCTTGCGCCGGACGTCGTCCTGCGGGCCGAGCAGGGTCAGGTCGCAGATGTTGCGGCGCAGCAGGATCTCGGCGGCGCGCAGCACCCGCTCCTCGGTGCCCTCCGGCAGCACCACGTGCCGCCGGTCGGTGCGGGCCCGCTCCAGCAGCTCGTGCTCGAACATCATCGGGGTCACCCGGTCCGACCGGCCCAGTTCGACCCGGCTGGTCAGCTCGGCGGAGTCGACGTGCAGTTCGAACAGGCCCAGGGCGATCTCGGCCTTCCGGGGGCTGGACGCACCGAGCCGGCCCTCGATGTGGGTGAGCGCCGCGGCGGTCGGCCAGCTGCTCTCGTGCACCACGGCCACCGGGGTGCCCGGAGCCAGCCGGGCGGCCAGCGCCAGCACGTCCGGGCCCGGGTGCTGGTCCAGCGTCAGCATCACGCCGGCGAGCGGCGGGGCGCCGGCGGCGTGCGCGGCCAGCGAGCCGATCAGCAGGTCGGCCCGGTCCCCGGGGGTGACCACCAGGGCTCCCTCGGTCAGTGCGGCGAGGAAGGTCGGCAGCATCGCCCCGCCGAACACGAAGCCGCGGACGTCCCGGGCCAGCCCGGCGGCGTCGCCCAGCAGCACCTCGGCCCCGGTCGCCTCGACCAGCTGGGCCACCGTCGGGGCGGCCAGCGCCGGCTCCTCGGGGATCACGTAGACCGGCTCCGGCAGCTTGCCGGCGAGCCCGAGCAGCACCTGCGGCTCGGCACTCGGCAGCACCCGGTTGGCGATCGTCGCCAGTATCGAGCAGCCGAGGTCGGCGTAGGCGCGGTGGGCGTTGAGCACCTCGGCGGTGACGGTCTGCTGGTCCTTGTGCTGGCCGCCGACCACCGGCAGCACCAGGGCGCCGAACTCGTTGGCCAACCGGGCGTTGAAGGCCAGCTCGTCGGGGATGTTGGTGTCGGCGAAGTCGGTGCCCAGCACCAGCACCGCCTCGCACTTGCGCTCCAGCGCGCGGAACCGCTCGACCAGCACCGAGACCAGCTCGTCCTGGCCCTGGGCGGCGGCCAGCGCGGCCGCCTGCTCGTAGCTGAGCCCGTAGAGCTCGGGGGCCGGCAGGGCCACCCGGTAGCGCGACCGCAGCAGCTGCAGCATGTGGTCGGCCCGCCCCGGCGCGTCGGTGTGCACCAGCGGGCGGAACACCCCGACCCGGTCCACCTGGCGGCTCAGCAGTTCCATGACCCCGAGCTCGACCGCCTGCCGGCCGTCCCCCCGGTCGATCCCGGTCACGTACACACTGCGAGCCACTGCCGTTCCCCGTTCGGTCGTTCAGGCCCGGGCGGGCCGGATCGCTTCGACCATACCTCCGCGGCCGGGCCGGGCGGCCGCATGTGCCGCCAGCCGGTCGGAGCACGGGACGGAGGTCACCCGGCGATCACTTGGGGGCCGGGATGATGCCGCTCAGCCACTTGAAGGACGGCACCACCAGCGGCCGCCAGGTGGACATCAGGTGCGCCCCGGTGGTCTCGAACGGGGTGACCGTCGTCGGCGGCTTGGCGGCCTGCTGCAGCGCGGTGGCGTCCTCCAGGCCGTCGCCCTTGCGGCCGCTCACCCAGAGCGAGACGTTCGGCGGGGTGGCCGCGTGGGTGAGCAGGTAGAGCGGGTTGGAGGTCTCGCGCAGCTTGGGGTCCTTGGCGGTCAGCGAGTCGCTCTCCTGCATCGGGTCGTTGTAGCCGGACATGGCGATCGCGGCGCGGAACCGGTCCGGGTGGCCCAGGGCGAGCCGCGCCGCGCAGTGCGCGCCGGCCGAGTAGCCGGCCACCGCCCACTGGTCGGGGGAGGCGGTGGTGCGGAAGTTGTCCAGCACCATCTGCGGCACGTCGCGGGCCAGCCAGGTCTCGGCGTTGACCTTGCCGGGCACGTCCGCGCAGCCGGTGTCGGCGTGCTGCAGCAGGTTGACCCGCGGGGTGACCAGGATGAACGGGGTGATCTGGCCGGACTTCATCAGCGGTGCGAGCTGCTGGGTGACGTTCATGCCGGTGGCGCCGTACCAGGTGCTGGTGCTGCCGGGGTAGCCGGCCAGCAGCTCGACCACCGGGAAGTCCTTGTCCTTGTACGCCGGGTCGTCGTACTGCGGTGGCGTCCAGACCAGCACCTCGCCGTCCACCCCGGACAGCCGGCCCTTCAGGTCGGTCTCCTTGACGTCCCGCGGCACCGCGTCGGAGCTGGGCGCGTGGAAGGACTGGATCACCTTGGGAGCGCCGGTCGCCTGGTCGCCCGCGAGGCCGTTGTCCTTGGGCGGCACCGGCACCGCCCGGACGTGGCTGGTGGTGCCGAGCAGGTCCGCCCAGCTGCCGTACAGCTGGTTGTCGTCGTTCACCCAGGTGAACACCACCGCGATGGCAGTCAGCTGGCAGAACAGCACGGTCCCGAGCGAGCCGGCGTAGCCGAGCGGGGTCGCTCCGCCGCTGCGTCGGCCCCGGCCGCGCCGGCGGCCGCCCGGGGCTTCCTGGTCGCCCCTGCCGCGTCCCCAGTAGGCCAGGGCCAGGGCTATCGAGGCCACGAAGAGGACGATGGTCAGGACGAAGAAGGGCGTGCCGGTCAGTTCCACGAGAGCAAAGACTGCCAGTACGCGTGTTCGGTTGCGCAACTGGGAGACCACTGGAGTCAGGCTGGGAGCAACCAGAGCGTGGCGAGCGGTGGAATGATCAGCTCCGCGCTGTACGGCTGGTCGTTCCAGGGAATGTTCTCGGCCTTGATCGGCGCGGCGTTGGCCACCCCGCTGCCGCCGAACCGCGGGTCGTCGGTGTTGAGCAGTTCGCGCCAGAGCTGGTCGCCGCCGGCCAGCCGGGGCAGCCCGATCCGGTGGTTGTGCCGGACCACCGGGGAGAAGTTGCAGACGACCACCAGCGGCCCGCGGTGGCCGAGCCGCCCGTCCTTCCCGTCGTCGGCGGCGTACCGGACGAAGCCGAGCAGGTTGTCCTCGGCCGCGCCGGCGTCGAGCCAGCGGAAGCCGGCGGGCCGGGTGTCCTGCTCCCAGAGCGCGGGGGTGTCCAGGTAGTGCCGGTTCAGCTCGCCGACCAGCCGGCGCACCCCGAGGTGGTCCTCGGCGGCCGGCCAGCCCTCGTCCAGCACCCACCACTGCGGGCCCTGCTCGTGGTGGAACTCGGCGCCCTGGGCGAACTCCTGTCCCATGAAGAGCAGTTGCTTGCCCGGATGGGCCCACATGAAGCCCAGGTAGGCGCGTTGGTTGGCGCGCTGCTGCCACCAGTCGCCGGGCATCTTGCTCACCAGCGCCCGCTTGCCGTGCACCACCTCGTCGTGCGAGATCGGCAGCACGTAGTTCTCCGAGTAGGCGTACACCATCGAGAAGGTGATCTCGTTGTGGTGGTACTTGCGGTGCACCGGCTCCTTGGACATGTAGACCAGCGAGTCGTGCATCCAGCCCATGTTCCACTTCAGGCCGAAGCCCAGGCCGCCGCTGTGGGTGGGGCGGGTCACGCCGTCCCAGGCGGTGGACTCCTCGGCGACGGTCACCACACCGGGGCAGCGGCGGTAGACGGTGGCGTTCATCTCCTGGAGGAACCGGACGGCGTCCAGGTTCTCCCGCCCGCCGAACTGGTTGGGCACCCACTCGCCGTCGGCCCGGGAGTAGTCGAGGTAGAGCATGGAGGCGACGGCGTCGACCCGCAGGCCGTCGATGTGGAACTCCTCGCACCAGTAGACCGCGTTGGCGACCAGGAAGTTGCGCACCTCGGTGCGGCCGTAGTCGAAGGTCAGGGTGCCCCAGTCGGGGTGCTCGGCGCGGCGCGGGTCGGCCGGTTCGTAGAGCGGCTCGCCGTCGAACCGGGCCAGCGCGAAGTCGTCCTTGGGGAAGTGGGCCGGCACCCAGTCCATGATCACGCCGATCCCGGCCCGGTGCAGCGCGTCCACCAGGTACCGGAAGTCGTCCGGCGAACCCAGCCGCGCCGTCGGTGCGTAGAAGCCGGAGACCTGGTAGCCCCACGACCCGCCGAACGGGTGCTCCATCAACGGCATGAACTCCACGTGCGTGAAGTTCAACTCCTTTAGGTAGGCGGGCAGTTCCACTGCCAGCTGACGGTAGTCCAGGCCGGGCCGCCAGGACGGCAGGTGCACCTCGTAGACGGACATCGGCTCCCGGTGGTGGTGCGCCCTGGCGCGCTTGGCCAGCCACTCGGCGTCGCCCCAGACGTAGTCGGATTCGGTGACCACCGAGGCGGTCTCCGGCGGCAGTTGGGCCTGCCGGGCCAGCGGGTCGGCCTTCTGCCGCAGCTGCCCGTCGCGGCCGCGGATCTCGAACTTGTACCGGGTGCCGACCCGCAGGTGCGGCACGAACAGCTCCCAGACCCCGCTGGCCCCCAGCGAGCGCATCGGGAACCCGGTGCCGTCCCAGTGGTTGAAGTCGCCCACCAGCCGGACCCCGACGGCGTTCGGCGCCCAGACCGCGAAGCCGATCCCGTCCACCCCGTTGACGGTGCGCCGGTGCGCCCCCAGGGCACCCCAGAGCTTCTCGTGCCGCCCCTCGCGGATCAGGTGCAGGTCCAGCTCGCCCAGGGTGGGCGGCATCCGGTAGCCGTCCTCCTGGGGCAGCGGCTCGCCGCCCGGGTAGCTCACCAGCAGCCGGTAGGCGGGGATCCCCGAGCCCGGCAGCAGGCCGGTGAAGAGGCCGGCCTGCTGGTGGGTCAGCTCGGCCGGGCCGTAGGCGGTCTCCACGGTGACCCGCTCGGCCAGCGGGCGGAGCACCCGGATGGCCGTCCCCCCGGTGGTCGGATGGGCGCCGAGCAGGGCGTGCGGGTCGTGGTGCGCGCCGCTCACCAGCCGCTCGATCTCGGCGGGCGGCAGCGGCGCCTCGGCCAGCCGCAGCACCGGGCCGTCCAGCACCGGGGCTTCGGCCGGTTCGGCCGTGGTCGCCCCTCCCGGAGCCGCCTTCGGCACGGTCGGGGCGAGCGCCGGTCGCCGCCCGCCCCGGCTCCGCCGACCCGCTTGACTGGGCTGACCGGATTGACCGGCCTGGTTCGCCGCCCGGTCTCGACCGCCGCTGCCCGGGCGGCCCGGGAGGAAGGTGGCGGGCACGTTCGGGGCGGAGCGGTCGGGCGGGGCCACGGCGAGATCCTCCTGGGACGGGTGCGGAACGGGCGGGGCAACTGCTCTGAACATAGGTCAGGTGGTGGTGGCCAGCCTGTGGATGGCGGTCAGCGGGATCGGCAGCCAGCTGGGCCGGTGCCGGGCCTCGTAGACCACCTCGTAGACCGCCTTGTCGATCTCCAGGGCCCGCAGCAGCTCGGGGCAGGCCGTCGGATCGGTGCCGCCGGCCGCTGTGTAGCCGGCGCAGTAGGAGGTCCGGTTGCGGGCCGCCCAGCCGGCCGCCAAATGGGCCAACTGGGGGTCCGGCTGGGGTGCGCCGGCCAGCAGGTGGGCGGCCGCGTAGTCGAAGGAGCGCAGCATCGCCGCCACGTCCTTCAGGGCCGGCTGCGGCAGTCGCCGCTCGGCCACCGACTTGGCCGGCTCGCCCTCGAAGTCCAGCAGCACCCAGCCGTGCGGGGTGCGCATCGCCTGGCCCAGGTGCAGGTCGCCGTGGATCCGCTGGACCGTCAGGTCGGCCAGGTGTTCCGCCGTCAACTGCTGGAAGGCGGCGTGCAGGGCCGGGCGGTAGCGCCGCAGCGCGGGCACCGCGGCGGCGGCCACGTCCAGCCGTTCGGCCATCCCGGTGGCCAGTCGCCCGGTCTGCTCGCGGTCCAGCCGGGCCACCGGCAGGGCGCGGGCCAGCACCCGGTGCACCTCGGCGGTGGCCCGGCCGAGCCGGTGCGCCTCCACCGCGAAGTTGCCCGGGCTCGGGTCGCCCTTGAGCCGGGCCACCTGGTCCAGGGCCAGCTCCCAGCCGTCCTCCGCGTCCGGCAGGAACCGCTGCAGCAGGCCCAGGGTGGCCGGTTCGGATCCGGCCAGCCGGCTCTCGAACCAGGCCGCCACCCGGGGGATCCGGGTGCTGCCGGCCCGGGACAGCGCCAGCGACAGCTCCAGGTCGGGGTTGGTGCCGGGGCTGATCCGGCGGAACAGCTTGAGGATGAACGCGGTGCCGAAGATCACCGAGGTGTTGGACTGCTCGGCGGTGCCGGCCCGGCCCAGCAGGTCGCTCGGCAGGCCCGGACCGGGGGTGCGGCGGAAGGCCAGCGGCCCGAACCGGTCGGCGGTGGCCAGGTGGCCGAGCAGCCGGCCGGTCAGCTCCGGGTCGTGCACCGCGTCGTAGAGCGCGGCGCCGTCGTACGGGCCGTGGGTCAGGCTGCCGAGCGAGGCCTCCGGCAGCAGGTCGGCCGGTGCCTCGGCCCGCAGTCCGAGCAGCAGTTGGTAGAGGTCGGACTGACCGCCGTGCTCCACCCGGAGCAGCAGGTGCAGCATCGCCGGGTCGCCGGTCACCAGCGGGGTCGCGGTGACCGGACGCAGGCCGGTGATCGCCTGGCCCTTGCCGGCGTACCAGCGCTGGCCGGGCAGCCAGTCGGCGATCATCGGCAGCGCGGCCTCGACCAGCTCGCCGACCGCCAGTGAGGTGCTGCCGCGCGGTCTGCCGGTGTGCCCGGAGTGCGAGCCCGCGCCGCGGCCCGCGCCGCCGACGCCGTACGGACCGCCCGCGCCACCCGGGCCGCGGGGCGCGGTTCCCGCGTCGCGGTGGGCGTGGGCTTGAGAACGGGAGGTTTCCGACATGACTCCCTTTCCCCGGAAGCAGGCTGACGGCCCGGTGGATCAGGCCGGGCCCGCCAGTCTTCCGGATTTCGGCGGCGCTACGGCGGCGGCACGCGAGTCTGGCTCGGGTGTCACGCCTGAGGGGTAGGCGTTGGGCTGTTCTCCGTACGAGGTGGCGCGCGATTCACTCAGGGAGCGCAGCTGCCTCGCGCCGTGCGCCCCCCGGTGCCGCTGGATCGTTACTGCGCCACGGGCCTGCGCAGCTGGAACCAGTAGAAGCCGTGCCCGGCCAGGGTGAGGAGGTACGGCCACTCGCCGATCGACGGGAACCGCACCCCGCCGATCAGCTCGACCGGGTAGCGCCCGCCGTACTGCCGCAGGTCCAGCTCGGTGGGCTGGGGGAAGCGGGAGAAGTTGTTGACGCACATCACCAGATCACCCTCGTACTCCCGGACGAACGCCAGAACGGCCGGGTTGCTGGACGGGAGTTCGGTGTAACTGCCGAGCCCGAAGGCCGGGTTGAGCTTGCGGATCTCGATCATGCGCCGGGTCCAGTGCAGCAGTGAGGACGAACTGCTTTGCTGCGCTTCGACGTTGGTCACCTGGTATCCGTAGACCGGATCCATGATGGGCGGCAGACTGAGCCTGCCCGGGTCGGCGGAGGAGAAACCCGCGTTGCGGTCGGGCGTCCACTGCATCGGGGTGCGCACGCCGTCGCGGTCCCCCAGCCAGATGTTGTCGCCCATGCCGATCTCGTCGCCGTAGTAGAGCACCGGGGAGCCGGGCAGCGAGAGCAGCAGCGCGGTGAACAGCTCGGTCTGGTTGCGGTCGTTCTCCAGCAGCGGGGCGAGCCGGCGGCGGATGCCCACGTTGGCCCGCATCCGCGGGTCCTTGGCGTACTCCGCGTACATGTAGTCGCGCTCCTCGTCGGTGACCATCTCCAGGGTCAGCTCGTCGTGGTTGCGCAGGAAGATGCCCCACTGGCAGCCGTGCGGGATGGCCGGCGTCTTGGCGAGGATTTCCGAGACCGGGTAGCGGGACTCGCGGCGCACCGCCATGAAGATCCGCGGCATCACCGGGAAGTGGAAGGCCATGTGGCACTCGTCGCCGCCGGAGGTGAAGTCGCCGAAGTAGTCGACCACGTCCTCCGGCCACTGGTTGGCCTCGGCCAGCAGCACGGTGTCCGGGTAGTCGGCGTCGATCTCCTTGCGGACCCGCTTGAGGAACTCGTGGGTCTCCGGCAGGTTCTCGCAGTTGGTCCCCTCCCGGGCGAACAGGTACGGCACCGCGTCCAGCCGGAAGCCGTCGATGCCCAGGTCCAGCCAGAACCGCAGGGCCGCCATGATCTCGTCCTGGACCCGCGGGTTGTCGTAGTTGAGGTCCGGCTGGTGGGAGAAGAAGCGGTGCCAGAAGTACTGCTTGCGGACCGGGTCGTAGGTCCAGTTGGAGGTCTCGGTGTCGACGAAGATGATCCGCGCGTCCGGGTACTGCTTGTCGTCGTCGGCCCACACGTAGAAGTCGCCGTACGGGCCGTCAGGATCGTGGCGGGAGGCCTGGAACCACGGGTGCTGGTCGCTGGTGTGGTTCATCACGAAGTCGATGATCACCCGCATGCCGCGCTTGTGCGCCGCGTCCACGAACTCCACGAAGTCGGCCAGGTCGCCGAACTCCGGCAGCACCGCGGTGTAGTCGGCCACGTCGTAGCCGCCGTCGCGCAGCGGGGACGCGAAGAACGGCGGGAGCCAGAGGCAGTCCACTCCCAGCCACTGGAGGTAGTCGAGTTTGCTGGTGAGCCCCTTGAGGTCACCGACACCGTCGCCGTTGCTGTCCTGGAAGGACCGCACCAGCACCTCGTAGAAGACCGCGCGCTTGAACCACTCCGGGTCCAGGTCCTTCTGCTCGGTGTCCGCGAAGGTGTCGGGGACGGGCTCGTTCACAATCACAGGGAGATCCTCCGAACGGTGAGGAGGTGGGCCGGCGACGCCGAGGGGTCGAGCCGGACGTAGTTGTGGCGGTGCCAGGTGTACTGCTCGCCGTTCAGCTCGTCGGTGGCGGCGAACGGACCGTCACCCGGAAGCGTGACGGTGGCCTCCTGCGGGTGCCACGGGTCGAGGTTGACCACGACGATGACCTCGTCCTCGCCGGTGCGCTTGGTGTACGCGATGATCTGGTCGTTGTCGGTGGGCAGGAAGGCGAGGTTGCGCAGGTCCTGGAGCGCCGGGTGGGCCCGGCGCAGCTCGTTGAGCCGGGTGAGCAGCGGGGCCAGGGTGTCGGTGCGGGTCCAGTCGCGCGGGCGCAGCTGGTACTTCTCCGAGTCCAGGTACTCCTCGGTGTCCGGGCCGGCCGGCACGCATTCGGCGTGCTCGAACCCCGCGTAGACGCCCCAGCTGGGGGAGAGGGTGGCGGCCAGCACGGCGCGGACCGCGAACGCGGCGGGACCGGTGTGCTGCAGGTGCCGGGGCAGGATGTCCGGGGTGTTGGCGAAGAAGTTGGGCCGCATGTAGGCGGCGGCCGCACCGGACAGCTCGGTGAGGTACTCGGTGAGCTCGTGCTTGCTGTTGCGCCAGGTGAAGTAGGTGTAGGACTGCTGGAAGCCGATCTTCGCCAGGGTGTGCATCATGGCGGGGCGGGTGAAGGCCTCGGCGAGGAAGATGACGTCGGGGTCGGTGCGGTTGATCTCGCCGAGCACCTTCTCCCAGAAGTGGACGGGCTTGGTGTGCGGGTTGTCGACCCGGAAGATCCGCACGCCGTGGCCCATCCAGTGGCGCAGCAGCCGCAGGGTCTCGGCCACCAGGCCGTCGAAGTCCTGGTCGAAGTTGATCGGGTAGATGTCCTGGTACTTCTTGGGCGGGTTCTCGGCGTAGGCGATGGTGCCGTCGATGCGGTGGCTGAACCACTCGGGGTGCTTGTTGACCCAGGGGTGGTCGGGGGAGGCCTGGAGGGCGAAGTCCAGGGCGATCTCCAGGCCCAGTTCGGTGGCGCGGGCGACGAAGGCGTCGAAGTCCTCGATGGTGCCCAGGTCCGGGTGGACGGCGTCGTGGCCGCCCTCCGGGGAGCCGATCGCCCAGGGCGAGCCGACGTCGTCGGGGCCCGGGGTGAGGGTGTTGTTGGGGCCCTTGCGGAAGGCGTGGCCGATCGGGTGGATGGGCGGCAGGTAGACCACGTCGAAGCCCATCGCGGCGATCGCGGGCAGCCGCTCGGCCGCCGTCCGGAAGGTGCCGGACTTCGGCGGGTCCAGGGTGGCGCCCTCGGAGCGCGGGAAGAACTCGTACCACGACCCGTACAGCGCCCGCCGCCGCTCCACCCGCAGCGGCAGGGCCGCCGAGGAGGTCACCCACTCCCGCAGCGGGTGGCGGGCCAGCACGCCGGTCACCTCGGGCGTCAGCGCCGCCGCCAACCGGGTGAGCGGCGGGCGGGAGGGGTCGCGCAGCGCGGTCACGGCGCGCAGCACCAGCGGGCGTCCGTCGCGCTTGGGCACCTCGGCGGCGGCCCGCTCCAGCAGCAGCGCGCCCTCCTCCAGGGTGAGTTCGACGTCCTGTCCGGCCGGGACCTTGATGGTGGCCGCGTGCCGCCAGGTGGCCACCGGGTCGCTCCAGGCCTCCACCGCGTAGCTCCACCGGCCCTCGGCCGTCGGGGTGACCTCGGCGCCCCAGCGGTCGGTGCCCGGCGCCAGCTCCCGCATGGGGATCCACAGTCCGCCGCGGCCCCTGGGATCGCGCAGCACCACATTGGCGTTCACCGCGTCATGGCCCTCGCGGAACACCGTCGCGGTCACCAGGAAGGTCTCGCCGACCACCGCGCGGGCCGGGCGGCGGCCGCCGTCCACCACGGGGGCGACGTCGAGCACGGGGATCCGACCGATCATCAGGTCGCTCTCCTTGGCCCGGGGAGCGGCCGCACGCTTCCTGGGGGCGGCGGGCTTGGTACCGCCGGACTTCGCGGGCGTCTCGGCCGTGCGGGTGGTGCGGCGCCGCAGCGGCGTCGGAGCCGGTGCCGCTATGGCCGGAATCGATACCGAAGGCAGGGCGGATGACTCCAACCCCTCGGACACCAGTGCGGAC
Source organism: Kitasatospora humi (assembly GCF_020907985.1). Lineage (GTDB taxonomy): Bacteria > Actinomycetota > Actinomycetes > Streptomycetales > Streptomycetaceae > Kitasatospora > Kitasatospora humi. The sequence goes on from NZ_JAJJPA010000005.1 coordinate 114,846, forward strand.
TGATTCCGTGTGTCGCCGTGCATGCCGAGACTCCTGCCCGAGATCGGCGGCAGCCCGGGGCGTCGGAGCGCCGGGGGTGCCGGAGGACTTCTGGGTGGGGGACTGAGGAGCGACCGGAGCCTGCCCGGACCGCCGTGTCCGCGGGTACGGCCGCCGGCTGCGGGTGCTGCCGGGCGGCGCCCACGGCGCCCGGGACGGTGAGACGGCGCACGTCCCGGCGCGCGGCCTCGTGGCACGCCCGGTAGGGCGATTCCGACCCACCCGCGGAAACGACCGGGGCGGGGGTGAGGACACGCGACGACCCACCAGGGAGTGCTCCGGTGAGCCGAGTGGGCTAACGGACGATCAGGGAGGGCTTCGGAAACGCAGAGGACCGGCCGAGCCGCAAGGGAATCGCCACCCATGCCGACCCTGCGAGCGCGGCCTGTGCCCATCCTCGCACTGTTCGTAGCTCTTACCACTCGGTACGGGGCCAGCGTGGTGGTGCGGGGGAGCAGTTCGGCCAATCGCCTCAACCCCTGGGTGGCGGAAATCCGCGCCCAGCGTGCGCCTTGCCGGTCGAGTGCGCCGTGTGCGCCCCCAGGCGCTTCGACTGCGCCGGACGTGACCTCATCGATCGCCCGAATGGGTAGCAGCTACGGGAGTTGACACCACATCAGCCCGCCTCGGCGGTTTACGCTTCGAGCCGTGAAGGCCATTCGCAGATTCACCGTCCGCACCGTCCTGCCCGAGCAGCTCCAGCCGTTGCACGAGCTCGCGCTCAACCTGCGCTGGTCCTGGCATCCGGAGACCCGGGAGCTGTTCCGCGCGGTCGATCCGGGGGTCTGGGAGGCCGTCGGCGAGGATCCGGTCCGGCTGCTCGGCGAGGTGCCGGCGCGCCGACTCGCCGCGCTGGCCGGCGACCGCCGCTTCCTGCGCCGGCTCGGCGACCTCACCGACGACCTGGCCGACTACCTGAGCGCGCCGCGCTGGTACCAGTCGGCCCCGGGCGGCGAAGGGCTGCCGGCCGCCGTCGCCTACTTCTCGCCCGAGTACGGCATCGCCGCCGCACTGCCGCAGTACTCCGGGGGCCTGGGCATCCTGGCCGGCGACCACCTCAAGGCCGCCAGCGACCTCGGCGTGCCGCTGATCGGGGTCGGGCTGTTCTACCGGCACGGCTACTTCCGCCAGTCGCTCAGCCGGGACGGCTGGCAGCAGGAGCGCTACCCGGTGCTCGACCCCGAGGAGCTGGCCGTCACCCTGCTGCGCGAGGCCGACGGCACCCCGGCCGGCGTCGAGCTGGCGCTGCCCGCCGGCCGGCGGCTCGCCGCGCAGATCTGGCGCGCCCAGGTCGGGCGGGTCCCGCTGCTGCTGCTCGACTCCGACGTGGCGGCCAACGCGGCCGGCGAACGGGACGTCACCGACCGGCTGTACGGCGGCGGCAGCGAGCACCGGCTGCTCCAGGAGATGCTGCTGGGCATCGGCGGGGTGCGCGCGGTGCGGGCGTTCTGCCGGATCACCGGGCACCCCGCGCCCGAGGTCTTCCACACCAACGAGGGCCACGCCGGATTCCTGGGCATCGAACGGATCCGCGAGCTGGTGGCCGACGACCGCGGCTACGACTTCGGTGCCGCGCTGGAGGCGGTGCGGGCCGGCACCCTGTTCACCACCCACACCCCGGTGCCCGCCGGCATCGACCGCTTCGAGGCCGAGCTGGTGGCCCGTCACTTCAGCGGCGACGCGGCGCTGCGCGGGGTGCCGGTGGAGCGGGTGCTGGCGCTCGGCCTGGAGGACTGGCCGGGCGGCGACCCCAAGCTGTTCAACATGGCCGCCATGGGCCTGCGGCTGGCCCAGCGGGCGAACGGCGTGTCCACCCTGCACGGCGCGGTCAGCCGCGGCATGTTCGGCGCGCTCTGGCCGGGCTTCGACCCCGCCGAGGTGCCGATCACCTCGGTCACCAACGGGGTGCACGCGCCCACCTGGATGGATCCGGCGGTGGTCCGCCTCGGGGCCGCCCGGATCGGCGCCGACCAGGCCGAGGCGGCGATGGCGGTCGGCGAGGCCGGGCCGTGGAGCGCCGTGGAGCAGATCGGCGACGGCGACATCTGGGAGGTCCGGGGCAGGCTGCGGGCCCAACTGGTGGAGGAGGCCCGGCGGCGGCTGCGCGACTCCTGGCGGGCCCGCGGCGCCGGCGACGCCGAGCTGGGCTGGACCGGCACGGTGCTGGACCCGGAGGTGCTCACCATCGGCTTCGCCCGCCGGGTGCCGTCCTACAAGCGGCTCACCCTGATGCTCCGGGACCAGGAGCGGCTGCGTTCGCTGCTGCTGCACCCGAGCCGCCCGGTGCAGATCGTGGTGGCCGGCAAGGCGCACCCGGCCGACGACGGCGGCAAGCGGCTGATCCAGCAGCTGGTGGCGTTCGCCGACGACCCTGCGGTGCGGCACCGGATCGTCTTCCTGCCCGACTACGACATGGCGATGGCCACCCGCCTCTACCCCGGCTGCGACGTCTGGCTGAACAACCCGCTGCGCCCGCTGGAGGCCTGCGGCACCTCGGGGATGAAGGCGGCGCTCAACGGCTGCCTCAACCTCTCCGTGCTGGACGGCTGGTGGGACGAGTGGTACGACGGGCGCAACGGCTGGGCGATCCCCACCGCCGACGCCGCGGGGATCGGCGAGGACCAGCGCGACGACATCGAGGCGGCCGCGCTCTACGACCTGATCGAGCACCAGGTGGCGGCCCGCTACTACGAGCGCGGGCCGGACGGGCTGCCGCACCGCTGGATCGCCATGGTCCGGCACACCCTCGCCACCCTGGGCCCCAAGGTGCCGGCCGGCCGGATGGTCCGCGAGTACGTGGAGCGGCTCTACGCCCCGGCGGCGCAGGCCCAGCGCCTGCTGGACGGGCCGGGTGCCCGGCAGCTGGCCGACTGGAAGGCCCGGGTCCGCCAGGCCTGGCCCCAGATCGCGGTCGGCCCGGTGGACGCGGCGGGCGCCGAGGCCGCCGAGCTCGGCACCTCGGTGGCCCTGAAGGTCCAGGTGACCCTGGGCACCCTGACCGCCGAGGACGTCGAGGTGCAGGTGGTCTCCGGCACCGTCGACGAACAGGACCGCCTCGGCGAGGTCGAACTGGGCACCCTCAAGCCGGCCGGAGGCCCCGACCTGACCGGCTGCCAGCGCTACGAGGGCACCCTGGAACTCAACCGCACCGGCCCCTTCGGCTACACCGTCCGCGTCCTCCCCAGCCACCCCCTGCTCGCCTCCCCGGCCGAACTGGGCTTGGTGGCCCTGCCGGTGGAGTCGGCCGGCATGGACGCGGGGGTGCTGCGCTAACAGGGCCCACGAAGCTGGTGCGCGGGAAGTCGGGTGGGTCGACTTCCCGCGCACCGTTGCACGAGTCATTTGAGGGCATTCTGAGCATGCGCTCTGCGCCCGCCTGCTACACCAGGCTCTCGCGCCAGGCGGAGTGCAGGGTCGCGAAGCGGCCGGTGCCGGCGATCAGGGCGGCGGGGGTGCCGTCTTCGACGATCTCGCCGTGGTCCATGACCAGGACCCGGTCGGCGATCTCCACGGTGGAGAGGCGGTGGGCGATGATCACGGCGGTGCGGCCGGCGAGGACGGTGCGCATGGCGTGCTGGACGGCCTGTTCGCCGGGGATGTCGAGGGAGCTGGTGGCCTCGTCGAGGATCAGCACGGCGGGGTCGGCGAGCAGCGCGCGGGCGAAGGCGACGAGTTGGCGCTGGCCGGCGGAGATCCGGCCGCCGCGCTTGCGGACGTCGGTGTCGTAGCCGTCGGGCAGGGCGGTGATGAAGTCGTGGGCGCCGATCTCCCGGGCGGCCCTTTCGATCTCGGCGCGGGTGGCGTCGGGGCGGCCGATCGCGATGTTCTCGGCGACCGTGCCGGAGAACAGGAAGGACTCCTGGGTCACCATCACCACGCCGCGGCGCAGCTCCTCGGTGGCGAGGTCGCGCAGGTCCACGCCGTCCAGGGTGATCCGACCGCCCGACGGGTCGTAGAACCGGGCCAGCAGCTTGGCCAGGGTGGACTTGCCGGCCCCGGTGGCGCCGACCACCGCGGTGGTGCTGCCGGACGCCAGGGTCAGGTCGAAGACCGGCAGCACCTCGGTGCCGTCCCGGTAGCCGAACGAGACCCGCTCGAAGACCACCGCGCGGCCCTTGCCGGTGCCGGGCGGCAGTTGCCGCGGGGTGGCGGGCGGGGCCACCGAGGGTTCGTGGGCCAGCAGGCCGGAGATCTTCTCCAGGGCCGCGACCGCCGCCTGGTAGCTGTTCAGGAACATCGCCAGCTGGTCGATCGGGTCGTAGAGCCGGCGCAGGTAGAGCACGAAGCCGGTGAGGACGCCGATCTCCAGGCTGCGGTCGGTCACCAGGTAGGCGCCGACCAGCACCACCGCGGTGATCCACAGGTTGGCGGTGGCCCGGGAGGAGCCGACGTAGCGGGCCATCTCCAGCAGGCCGCCGGCGTTGGACCGGGTGTACGCCTGGTTGGACTCGGTGAAGGCGGCCAGGTTGGCCTCCTCGCGGCGGAACGCCTGCACCGGTCGGATGCCGTTCATGGTCTCGGTGAAGCGCACGATCACCGAGGCGACCGCGGTCCGTCCGGTCCGGTAGACCCGGGCGCTGCGCCGGCGGAACATCCGCACCAGCAGCCACATCGGCACCACCGAGGCCAGTGCCAGCAGTCCCAGCCGCCAGTCCATCACCAGCAGCAGCACCCCGATGTAGCAGACCGAGATGGCCACCGAGAGCAGCTCCTGGAGGCCCTCGTTGAGCAGCTCGCGCAGGGCGTCCACATCGCTGGTCGCCCGGGAGATGATCCGCCCGGAGGTGTAGCGCTCGTGGAAGTCCAGGCCCAGCGCCTGGGCGTGGCGGAAGATCCGGGTGCGCAGCTCCAGCAGGATGTCCTGGTTGATCAGTCCGGTGAGCCGGATGAAGGCGCGCTGCAGCACGGTGCTCAGCAGCGCGCAGCCCAGGTAGCCGGCGATGATCGCGACCAGCGGGCCGGAGTCGTGCCGGCGCAGCGCCGGGATGCCCTGGTCGATGGCGTACGCGACCAGCAGCGGCCCGGACTGCAGCGCGGCCTGCTGCACCAGGATCAGCACCGCGGCCAGCACCACCCGGCGGCGCTGCGGGCCCAGCAGGGAGCGCAGCAGCCGCGCCGGGGCGCCGGGCGGGACCGGGATCTCCTCGTCACCGGTCAGGGCGGGGGCTTCCAGCACCGCCATCAGGCCACGCTCCCTTCCAGCGCACCGCTCATCAGCGCGCGGTACTCGGGGCACCGCGCCAGTAGCTCGGGGTGGGTGCCGACGTCCAGGATCCGGCCGTCGGCCAGCACCGCGACCCGGTCGGCCAGCAGCACGGTGCTCGGCCGGTGCGCCACCACCAGGGCGGTGCTGTCGGCCAGCACCTCGCGCAGCGCGGCCTCCACCAGCGCCTCGGTGCGCACGTCCAGCGCGGACAGCGGGTCGTCGAGCACCAGGAACGGAGGGTTGCCGACCACGGCCCGGGCCAGCGCCAGCCGCTGCCGCTGACCGCCGGACAGGCTCAGGCCCTGCTCGCCGACCTCGGTGTCGACGCCGTCGGGCAGGTCGGCGACGAAGTCGGCCTGCGCCACGGCCAGCGCCTTCTCCAGCGCCGCGTCGGTGGCGTCCGGGGCGCCCATCAGGACGTTCTCCCGGACGGTCGCGGAGAACAGGGTGGGGTCCTCGAAGGCCACCGCGACCAACGAGCGCAACTCGGCCGGTTCCAGCCCGGCGACGTCCCGTCCGTCCACCGTGATCGTGCCGGCGGTGGCCTCGTAGAGCCGGGGCAGCAGGGCGGTCAGGGTGGTCTTGCCGCTGCCGGTGGCGCCGACCAGGGCCATGGTCTCGCCGCGCCGGATGTGCAGGTCGACGCCGCGCAGCAGGTCGGGGCTGCCGTCGGGGGCGTCCGGGTAGCGGAACCGCACGTCGCTGAACCGGATGCCGTCGCCGGTGGCGGGGCCGGCGGTGCCGTGGGTCGACGCGGGCTCGGGCGCGTCCAGCACCTCGAAGAGCCGGTCGGTGGCGGTGCCGGCCTCGTTGCTGTATGCCAGCAGCCAGCCCATCGACTCCACCGGCCAGCGCAGCGCCAGCGCGGTGGAGAGGAAGGCGACCAGGGTGCCGGTGCTCAGCTCGTCGTGCGCGACCAGCACCGCGCCGACCGCCAGCGAGGAGCCGAGGGCCAGCTCGGGCAGCAGCACGATCACCGCCCACAGGTCCGCCAGCAGCCGGGTCTTGCGCAGCTCGGTGTCGCGCAGCCGATCGGCGCGCTGGGCGAACTGCCGGGCCATGGTGCGGTGCCGGCCGAACGACTTGAGGATCCGGATGCCCAGCACCGACTCCTCCAGCACGGTGGCCAGGTCGCCGTTCTGGTCCTGGGCGGTGCGGGCGGCCAGCGAGTACTTGCCCTCGAACCGGGTGCAGAACAGCATCAGCGGCACCGTGGGCGCCAGCACGATCAGTCCGAGCCGCCAGTCCAGGACCAGCATGACGGCCGAACCGACCGCGAAAGTCAGCGAGTTGACGATGAGGAAGATGAACCCGAAGGCCAGGAAGAGCCGCAGGGTGTACATGTCCGAGGTGGCCCGGGAGAGCAACTGCCCCGACGCCCAGCGGTCGTGGAACGCCACCGGCAGCCGCTGCAGCTTGGCGTACAGGTCGCCGCGCATCGCCGCCTCCACCCGGGAGAGCGGCCGGGCCACCAGGATCCGGCGCAGGCCGAACAGGCCGGCCTCGGCCAGTCCCAGGGTCAGCAGCAGCCCGATCAGCGGCCAGAGCGCGCCCGTGTCGCGGTGGGCGATCGGGCCGTCCACGATCCGCCCGAGCACCAGCGGGGTGACCAGCACCGCGCCGGAGGCGAGCAGGGCGGCCAGCACCGCTCCGGCCAGGTACCAGCGGATCGGGTACGCGTAGGTCCGGAGCCTGAGCAGCGAGCGCACCGTGGACCTGGTGGGTTCGGGGCCGGGCGGCTGCGGCGAGGGAGTGGGGTTCTCTGCCATCCTTCGGAGGGTAGGCCGCACCCCTACCGTTTCTCACCAGGTTTTCCGGTCACGTCCCCGGCAACCGGAGCAGCCGCAGCGAACGGGGCGCCAGCGGTCCGCCGGCGGCTCCGGCGGTGTCCAGGAGCAGTTCGAACGGCCCGCGCGGCGGCAGCGTGAACTCCACCGGCCGGGCGCCGCCGTTCAGCAGCAGCAGGAAGCTGTCGTCGGTCAACGGGCAGCCGTGCCGGTCCCGTTCGGACATCGCGCCGCCGTTCAGCAGCATGCCGAGCACGGCGGTCGGGGCGGACCAGTCGGCCGGCGTCATCTCATTGCCGCGGGCGGTGTACCAGGTCAGGTCGGGCAGCTGGCCGGGCAGCGGGGCCAGGCCGGAGAAGAAGGCCCGCTGGCGCAGCACCGGGTGCCGGCGGCGCAGCCGGATCAGCCGGGCGGTCAGCTCCCGCAGGGAACGCCAGCGCGGTTCGTCCAGCAGGCTCCAGTCCACCCAACTGAGCTCGTTGTCCTGGCAGTAGGCGTTGTTGTTGCCGCCCTGGGTGCGGCCCATCTCGTCGCCCGCGGTGAGCATCGGCACCCCGGTGGAGAGCAGCAGGGTGGCCAGCAGGTTGCGCAGTTGGCGGTCGCGCAGCTCGATCACGGCCGGGTCGTCGGTCTCGCCCTCGGCGCCGCAGTTCCAGGAGCGGTTGTCATCGGTGCCGTCCCGGTTGTCCTCGCCGTTGGCCTGGTTGTGCTTGGTGTTGTAGGAGACCAGGTCGCGCAGGGTGAAGCCGTCGTGCGCGGTGACGTAGTTGACCGAGGCGTAGGGGCGCCGGCCGCCGAGCTGGTAGAGGTCGGACGAGCCGGAGAGCCGGTAGCCGAGCTCGGCGACGTCCGCCCGGGCGCCGCGCCAGAAGTCCCGGATGGTGTCGCGGTACTTGTCGTTCCATTCGGCCCACAGCGGCGGGAAGTTGCCGACCTGGTAGCCGCCCGGGCCGACGTCCCACGGTTCGGCGATCAGCTTGACCCGGCTGAGCAGCGGGTCCTGGGAGATCGCGGCGAGCAGCGGGTGGTGCATGTCCACCCCGTCGCTGCCCCGGGCCAGGGCGGCGGCCAGGTCGAACCGGAAGCCGTCCACGCCCATCTCGGCGGCCCAGTAGCGCAGTGAGTCGGTGATCAGGCGCACGGTCTGCGGCTGCCGGGTGTCCAGGGTGTTGCCGCAGCCGGTGTAGTCGGTGTAGCCGCGGCGGCCGCGGCCCAGCCGGTAGTAGCCGGCGTTGTCGATCCCGCGCAGCGACAGCGTCGGGCCCTGCTCGCCGCCCTCCGCGGTGTGGTTGTAGACCACGTCGAGGATCACCTCGATGCCGGCCGCGTGCAGCGCCCGCACCATCCGCTTGAACTCGCCGACCTGCTGGCCGCGGGTGCCGGAGGACGAGTAGCCGCCGTGCGGCGCGAACCAGGCGATCGAGTTGTAGCCCCAGTAGTTGGCCAGGCCGCGCCCGCGCAGGAACTCCTCGTCGGCGAACTGGTGCACCGGCAGCAGCTCGACCGCGGTCACGCCCAGCGAGACCAGGTGCTCGATCGCCGCCGGATGGGCCAACCCGGCGTAGCTGCCGCGCAGTTCGGGTGGAACCCCGGGGTGGCGGCGGGTGAAGCCGGCCACGTGCAGCTCGTAGATGACGGTCTCGGCCCACGGGGTCTTGGGACGGCGGTCGTCCGACCAGTCGTCATCGTCGTGCACCACCACCGAGCGGGCGGTGTGCGGCGCCGAGTCGCGGTTGTCGCGCACCGTGTCGGCGGCCTGCGGCTCTGGCCAGTCGCGCACCGAGCCGCAGCAGGCGGGGTGGCCGGTGAAGACCCCGTCGACCGCTCTGGCGTACGGGTCGAGCAGCAGCTTGGCCGGGTTCCAGCGGGCGCCGGTCCACGGGTCCCAGCGGCCGTGCACCCGGTAGCCGTAGCGGGTGCCGGGGACGACTCCGGGCAGGTAGCCGTGCCAGGTCTGGAAGGTCTGCTCGGGCAGCGGGTGCCGGGCCTCGGCGCCGTCGTCGTCGAACAGGCAGAGTTCGACCGCCTCGGCGCCGGGCGCCCAGAGCGCGAAGTTGGTGCCGCCGCCGTCGGTGCCGGGCTGGTAGCGGGCGCCGAGCGGCTGCCAGCTGCCCGGCCAGGGAGCGGCGGGGGGCAGGTGCGCCGGCGCCGGGCGCGACGCCTCCTGAGATGCCGTCATGACCGTGCCCTTCCGAACCGGGGTACTGTTACGGGCAGATGTCCGCCGAGTGGAATCGTTCCCTCGTGCACCAGCGGGAATCCGGCTGACACGCAGGGGACCGGCCGCTTCCCGGTCGGTGGTCCGCCGGCCGCGGGCAGTTCCGTCCGGCCGGGGATTCACTCATCCAGCCCAGTTATCCTGGCGCTCGCCCGCGCCCGGACCCGAGGCGCGGCCCAGGGATCAGGAAACGGGAGGGGCCCCCGAGTGGAGCCGGTGCAGGCGGCAGCCGCCGCGACAGGGAGCAGCCAGGTCAGGGCCGGGTACCGGCGGACGGCCGCCGCGCTGCTGGCGGGCGGGGTGCTGGTGCTGGCCACCGCCTGCGGACCGGACTCCTCCAACGCCGGTGGCTCCGGCGGGAGTTCCGGCGGGCCGGCGGCGTCGTCGGCGGCGTCGCCCAAGCTCTCGGCGGCGGTGCTGAGCGTCAGCCCCAAGGACGGGACCGACGACGTGGCGCCCAGCGGCGCGGTCAAGGTCTCGGTGGCCGACGGCAAGCTGACCCAGGTCACGCTGACCGACAAGGACGGCAACAAGGTGGCGGGCGCGGTCGCGGCCGACGGCTCCTCCTGGGAGCCGTCCGGTCCGCTGGCGGTCGGCATGCTCTACAAGGTCAACGCCCAGGCGGTGGACGCGGCCGGCCTGCAGTCCGCGGTGGACAGCAGCTTCACCACGCTCACCCCCGCCAGGACCGTCGCGGTGAACGACAACGTGATCACCGGCACCACCTACGGCGTCGGCATGATCGTCTCGGTGAACTTCAGCAAGGACGTCACCGACAAGGACGACGTGCTCAAGGGCATCACCTTCGAGGCCTCGGACGGCACCCAGGTGAAGGGCCACTGGTTCGGCTCCCGGCGGCTGGACTTCCGGCCCGAGCAGTACTGGGCGCCGGGCACCAATGTGAAGATCCACTTCCGGCTGGCCGGCACCGAGGTGGCGAGCGGCGTCTACGGCCCCAAGGACAGCGACGAGGCGTTCACCATCGGCCGCTCGCAGATCTCCACGGTCGACGCCGCCACCGACAAGATGACCGTCAGCCGGGACGGCCAGGTGACGCAGACCATCCCGATCACCGCGGGCAACGACCAGAACCCGTCGTGGAACGGCACCATGACGATCGAGGAGAAGGACCGGGTCACCCGGATGAACTCGGCCACCGTCGCCAACGTGGTCGGTGCCGAGTACGACGTGCCGGACGTGCCGCACGCGATGCGGCTGACCGACTCCGGCACCTATGTGCACGGCAACTACTGGAGCAGCGCCTTCGGGGTCTCCAACGCCAGCCACGGCTGCGTGGGACTGCAGGACGCCAAGGGCGGCGACGACAACTCGGCGGCCGGCAAGTTCTACAACTCGTCGCTGATCGGCGACGTGGTGATCATCAAGAACTCCAAGGGCAAGACGGTGAGCGGCAGCAACGGCCTGAGCGGCTGGACGATGCCGTGGAGCAGCTGGTAGTCCGGCGCGCCAGGTGACCCGCGGCCCGTACCACCCCGTTCAGCGGTGCGGGCCGCAGGGTATTCCGGGGCCGGAGCCCCTCCCGGGAACCGGGCGGTGGTCTGGCGCGTGTAGGAATCGGGGACCGATTGATGGGGAGTTGTGGAATGCGTTCGATACGTGTGGGCGCGGCACTGGCGGTCGGCGGCACCCTGCTGCTGGCCACCGCCTGCGGCAGTAGCAGCCCCAAGGCCAGTGGCACCCCGGCGCCCGGCGCGCCGGGCGCCGGCGGCAAGGGTGGTGCGGCGGCCCCCGCCTCGCCGACCGCGTCCAGCGCGGTGCTGGACGTCGAGCCCAAGGACGGCACCCAGGGCGCCGCGCCCACCGCCCTCAAGGTCGGGGTTGCCCATGGCAAGCTGACCCAGGTCACGGTGACGGACAAGAGCGGCGCCGCGGTGCAGGGCAGCATCTCCGCGGACGGCACCAGCTGGGTGCCGGCCGCCGCGCTCTCGGTTGCCGACTCCTACCAGGTCAAGGCCTCGGCCACCGACGACAAGGGCGTCGCCACCACGGCCTCCAGCTCGTTCACCACGCTCACCCCGTCGAAGACCTCGCGCAGCCAGGACAACGTGGTCACCGGGTCCACCTACGGCGTGGGCATGATCGTCTCGGTCGACTTCGGCATGCCGATCAAGAACCAGAAGGCGGCCGAGGCCGGGATCACCTTCGAGACCTCCGACGGCCAGCAGGTCAAGGGCCACTGGATGGGCAACCAGCGCCTCGACCTGCGTCCGCAGAACTTCTGGAAGCCCGGCACCACCGTCAAGATCCACTTCCGGCTGAAGAACGTCGAGGTCTCCCCGGGCGTCTACGGCAACTCGGACCGCGACGAGTCCTTCACCATCGGCCGCTCGCAGATATCCACGGTGGACGCCGCCAAGCACACCATGACCGTGCAGACCGACGGCCAGGCCGACCAGACCATCCCGATCAGCTCCGGTTCCGACGCGCACCCCACCTACAACGGCACCATGGTGATCGAGGCCAAGGAGGGCACCGCCCACATGACCTCCGCCTCGGTGCCCGGCCTCAAGCCCGGCGAGTACGACCTGCTGGTGCCGCACTCCGCGCGCCTGACCGACTCCGGCACCTATGTGCACGGCAACAACTGGTCCCCGCACGACACCTTCGGCTCGGCGAACGTCAGCCACGGCTGCATCGGCCTGGAGGACGCCCCCGGCAACCAGGGCGGCCCGAACACCCCCGCCGCGAAGTTCTACAACTCCTCACTGGTGGGAGATGTCGTGAAGGTCGTCAACTCCAAGGGCGCCACGGTGGCCCCGGACAACGGCCTGAGCGGCTGGAACATGGATTGGAGCGCCTGGTAGGCCGCCCGGCTTGTTGCCGTCATATGCCAGCTGAATAGTGATCCTTTGGTCATTGTCCGTACGCGGGCGGGTGCGAACCGCAATGATGGTGGGCATGGCGGGATGGGGCGAAGTCGATCAGTCATCACATCTCGGGCTCAGTCTGGCGGCTGATGCCCCACCGGTGCCCGGGCGGTCCTCGCTGGCCGCCCTGGAGCGCCTCTCCGCATGGGAGTTGGAGCGGGCCGTGCTGCCCCGGCTGCGCGACCCCGCGGGCGCCGAGGAGGTGCGGCTGCCCGCCCGGGTCGAGTCGGGCCCGCTGGCCCGGCGGCTGGTGCTCTCGGTGCTGCAGTCCTGGGGCCTTCACCAGCTGCTGGAGATCGGTGAGTTACTCACCGCCGAGCTGGTGGCCAACGCGGTCCGGCACACCGGCGGGCGGACCATCGGACTCAAACTGCAACGCCGGCCGGGCTGGTTGAAGGTGGAGGTGCGCGACTCCTCGCGGGCGCTGCCCTGCCTGATCGTCGCCGAGCCCAGCCTGACCGAGTACGGCCGCGGCCTCACCGTGGTGGACACCCTGGCCGACCGCTGGGGCGCCGATCTGCTGCCGCGCGGCAAGGGCGTCTGGTTCGAACTCAAGGTTCGTGAACGGACCTGAGCGGCCACCGGGGCCCGTGCCGTCATCACAGCACGGGCCACCGTTGAGTGATCAGCAATCGATGACGTTGACCGCGAGGCCGCCGCGGCTGGTCTCCTTGTACTGGATCTTCATGTCGGCGCCGGTCTCCTTCATGGTCTTGATCGCCTGTCGGGGAAGACGTGGAGGTTGAGGATGAACGGCGTCAGCGGGGCGTTACTGCGAGTGTTTCCGGCAGTCGTATCCCTCGGACTGTTCGGGGCCATGCCAGTGGCAGCCTTTGGGTTGGCGGGGGTGGCCGGTGGGCTGCCGAGGCGAGGGTTTCTGCTACGTCGATGTGACCTGTTCGAGCGGCAAGCCCTACGCCGCTCGCTTCGGGCGTACCGGCGGGTGAAAGCAGCTACTGAAGCGTGTGGCGTACAGGCGCCTGACAGGGCGCTTGTAAGGCAACTTGCTGCCTGGGACCTCGCGAACAAGGAACAGGTGCTGCTGGTCTTGCCAGTGGCTGTAGTGGTGTTGGCCGGGCTGTTCATCAGTGGCTTGATCACTGTGAAGGCTGACGCAAGCGCAATGGCCTTCCTCTGGGTCATGGTCCCTGCACTGGCGCTGGCGGCGCTGTGTTCTCTTGCGCTCCGTGTGGATGACATTGCTTTGCGACGGGGGCACAGTCCAGACCTTGTCGTGGTTGCCGCGGTGCGCGTCCTGGAGGCGTGCGGCAAACGGCTCGATCACCCTGCGGTGCTCGACCTTGTGGTGCTGGATGACAGTGTCATCAAGCTGAACAGTGCGCTCGCGGCGTTCGCCAGGTTCGGTGTGACCCGCTCGGACAAGCGGCGGCGGCGTCTGTCGGGCCAGGTGGCAGGTATGGCGGCAGAACTGGATGACGCTTTGGACGCCTCATACGGCGAAGGCGCGCCGCTCGCGCCCCTGGTCGACCGGGTCGTTCACCTGCTGGCGGTGATGCAGCGCCAGAGCTACTACGCGATGGTCAGTGAGGAGGTTGGGCGGAGCCTGGAAGAAGCGCAGGAGGAGCAGCGAATCCCTTGGCGGTACCTGATCGCGCACATCCTGTCCTTCACCATCGGATGTGGGGCACTGACCGCAGTGAAGGCACTCGAACTGGGCTCGGACATGGCGACCGTGGTGGTGCTGCCCGTGGTGGTGCTGCTGATGCTGATCCCCTATGCCCTGACGCGCCTCTCCTCGGCTGGCATGCGTCGGCTCCCGAAGTTCCGTACGGGGGACGAGGGCTCGGCGGCCGATACTGCTGCTCCGGAGTAGGCAGACGCCTGCTGCTTGAGCGCGACGCCAACCTGGGGGCAGCCGGATGGAATGGCTGGCGGTATGTGCTGCCACTATCGCTCGTACACTCGGGCGGCTGTGCGTGGGGGCATTGGTCGCCCCCACGTTGAATGGACAGGGGGCACGGTATCAGCGCGCGGCGGCCACCGCGTCCGTGTAAAGCTCCGCCGTGAAGTCCTCGTCAGCGATTCCAAGATCAGTGAGGAGGCTCCGAACAGCCGCGAGAGCCTCGGGCAGTTCGGCCTCGGTCTCAGCGCTTGTCTCCAGTTCGATGAACGTGCCGTTCAGTTCAGGCACGCGCACCAGTGTTGCCAGGAAGCGCCGGGTGCCAGCCGCGACGGTGTAGTTCCGGCAGCGCTTCTCGAACTGGATCGCTGGCGTGTAGCCGAGCCCGCGGAGGATCGCGTGCGCCTCCGCCGCATCCTCAACGCGGGTCTCGTGCTCCGGCTTGGAACCCGAGACCTCGTCCACTCGGGCTCCCTTGTAGGTCAGGACGGTCCTGGTGTCATCCGCCGAGTGCACGGTGCGGATCCGTAGCTCGCGATCGCCGGCCCCGAGCGCCCCACCAGCGGTGTCGTAGTAAGTGTCCTTGTACACCTCCGGCCGGCCAGGCCCGTAGGTCTTTTCCAGGGTCTCCATCACGCCTTCGGGGTCTCGAACGACTGCCTTCAGCTCGGCCTCGATCGCCATGTCTCCTCCTCAGATGACCCGGTGCGCGTCCGTCAGCATCGCATCAAACAGTCTGCGGAACCCGCTGTACAAGGGGCCTTGCGGCGTGGCAACCAGCTTGTACGTGGCGGACTCGTGCCCTTCCCAGACAGCGGAGAAGCTGGCCACATAGAGGGTGGTGTCCAGCCTGATGATGCGCCAGACCGGAAGGGCTGTATCGGTAGACCTCCACGCTGCCGCCCGTTGCACGGAGCTCTCGCAGGCGTGCCTCTGCGAGCAGGACACCGCTCGCGAGGGACTCCGCAGACTCACCGATCTCGGCGGCACGCTGGGCCGCCGCGGTGCCGTCGGGATTGAGCAGGAGGACGCGCAGCCGGGGTGGCGGGTCTCCGTCGCGATCGAGGTGCGGGCGCAGGAGGGAATCGCGTAGCCCGAGGAGGCCGAGGCCGCGGACTGCGAGTACGTCGATCTCGTGGGCGGCGCGTGCGGCCCGCTGGATCTCGAGGGCTGCGGTGCCCTGGTCGCTGTAGACGCGTACGACTTCGGGAAAGGCGGCCAGATCGAACGCCGCGCCGCTGCTGTGTTTCTCACGCCGGGGCGCGAGACCGAGGAGGTGCCGCGCTTGATCGGGCATTGCGAGCCCCTCGGCGATCCGCTCGAAGACGTCCAAGCCTGAGATCGCCCGACGCCCGTTCATGATCTCGTTGACGCGGCCCTGGTTCATCCCGACAGCTGTTCCGAGTCGGGCTTGGCTGGCTCCGGTGTGGTGCTGAACCAGACGAAAGAGGGCGCCCATGTCGCGGTTGCGGAGCGCGCGCTGGGCTTCGGAGTGTTGCCAGGTGAGGTCCGGCACGGCGAGGGGCATGAGAGCTGTGGTCACAGTGTCCTCGGTCTGCCTCGAAGAGCATCTCACGGTGAGATTACCCTGCGGGTATCGATGCTGACGTTCTGTCAGTCGAACCTTGGGGCATGGAAGACCTTGCGGCGCCCGTGCCGCAGCCCGCCACCGGGCTGCCGCTCGTGGGGGCACTCCTGAGGCTGGATCACTTTCCGTGCACTGGCTGCGGCAAACTGGACGCACCGTTCCGTGGCGAGCTGCGGACGGTCCGCGTGCCGCCCTGCGCGGTGCGGGACGAACGCGTGTGGCGGTGCGCTGACTGCCAGCTGCAGCACGTCGCCGAGCAGATGGAGGACCGGTGACGACACGGACGCAGGCCGGGCAGCGGGCCGCCATGCCGGCCGCCACTTGGCTGGCCGGTGCCGCTGGCTCGCTGCGGCACGATGTCGTGATCGCGTGGGGCGACGAGCCGGGCCGGCCGCAGCCGCTGCCGTGCGGGGCCCGGTGGGATGTCGTGCGAGTTCCCGAGCGCATCGGCTCGCGGGTCCTCGGCCGTCTCCTCACCGGAGACGGTCAGGGAGCCATCGGGCCCGTGCTGCTGGACCGGCGAGCCCGCAACCTGTACTGGCTAGTGGCGATTGAGACGGAGCCCATCGCTCGCTGGTCCACGGTCCTTGAGGTCCGGTTCTTCTCCCACGGTGACTACCTTGCTGTCCCGAGCCCGGACGTCACCGATGCGTGGCCGGCCGACTGGGTGTACTGGCCTGAGATCACCGGTGCATTGACGCCGCCCGCGATGCTGGCGGCCGCCATCGGGCGCGAACTGCCCGGCGGCGCCCGGTGAATGCCCTGGCCCCTGCCTGACTCGTGCTCCCGGGACTCTGTCGTGGCAGTGAACCGGGCCCACCAGACTCTCCCCGCAACCGTGCTCGTCACCAGCGGCGAGCGGCCCCTCGCCCCGTTGCGCCCTAGACCTCCCTCTCGCCGCCGTATGCAAGGGGTGGGAACCTCCAACCGGCGTGAACCGAAAGGAAAACACAGTGAGCACCGTGATCCTGGCCCAGTCCTTCGACCAAGCCGCAGCTCTGTCCGAGCTGCGCTCCCTTGGACGCGAGCTGGCCCGTCAGGCGGCCGAGCTCACCCGTGCCAGTGAGCGCGAGATGGAGGCCACACTGCGCCTGATGAAGAAGGTGCACCTTGGGATCGTGGCCAGCGTCGACATCACCGCCTCCTAGCTCAGGCGACCCAAAAGCCCCTGCGGAGAATGGGTGTTTTGCGGGTTGCGGCCCCTCCATGACTGAGGGAGGGGCCGACTCCGCGTCGGCACACGGGCGTTGCCTGGCACGGGGAGCCGGTCCCGTCCGCAGGCGCCTCCGTCATCGGCAAACGGGATCACGCACTGCAATCTCTCCCGCGCAGCCGAGGTCGAGGAAGAGGCCCTGCGGGCCGCTCGTTTAGTCGTGTCAGGCACAGCGTCCGATCGGGGCGAGCGAACTCCGCATCAGCACTCGATGACGTTGACCGCGAGGCCGCCGCGGCTGGTCTCCTTGTACTTGATCTTCATGTCGGCGCCGGTCTCCTTCATGGTCTTGATCGCCTTGTCGAGGGAGACGTGGTGGCGGCCGTCGCCGCGCAGGGCCATCCGGGCGGCGGTGACGGCCTTGACCGAGGCCATGCCGTTGCGCTCGATGCAGGGGATCTGAACCAGGCCGCCGACCGGGTCGCAGGTGAGGCCGAGGTTGTGCTCGATGCCGATCTCGGCGGCGTTCTCCACCTGCTCGGGGGTGCCGCCGAGCACCTCGGCGAGGCCGCCGGCCGCCATCGAGCAGGCCGAGCCGACCTCGCCCTGGCAGCCCACCTCGGCTCCGGAGATGGAGGCGTTCTCCTTGAAGAGCATGCCGATCGCACCGGCCGCCAGCAGGAACCGGACGATGCCCTCGTCATCGGCGCCCGGTACGAAGTTCTGGTAGTAGTGCAGGACGGCCGGGATGATGCCGGCCGCGCCGTTGGTGGGAGCGGTGACCACCCGCTGGCCGGAGGCGTTCTCCTCGTTGACCGCCATCGCGTAGAGGGTCACCCACTCCATGGCGTTGGCCGGGCCGATGCCCTCGGCGCGCAGCGCCCGGGCCGCGGCCGCCGCCCGGCGGCGCACCTTGAGGCCGCCCGGCAGGATGCCCTCGCGGGACATGCCGGCCGACACGCACTCCTTCATCACCGACCAGATCTCCAGCAGCCCGGCCCGGATCTCCTCCTCGGTGCGCCAGGCCTTCTCGTTCTCCAGCATCAGGCCGGAGATCGACAGGCCGGTCTCCCGGGTGAGCCGGAGCAGTTCCTCGCCGGTGCGGAACGGGTAGCGCAGCTGGGTGTCGTCCGGCACCACCCGGTCGGCCCCGATCGCGTCCTCGTCCACCACGAAGCCGCCGCCGACCGAGTAGTAGGTCTTGGTGAGCAGCTCGGCACCGGAGGCGTCGTGGGCGACCAGGGTCATGCCGTTGGCGTGGTACGGCAGCGACTTGCGGCGGTGCAGCACCACCTGCAGGTCGGGGTCGAAGTCGATCAGGTGGACACCGAGCAGCGCGATCCGCTTGGTCTCCTTGATCCGCTCCACGTCGAGGTCGGCCTTGGCGACGTCCACGGTGCGCGGGGACTTGCCCTCCAGGCCGAGCAGCACCGCCTTGGGAGTGCCGTGGCCGTGGCCGGTGGCGCCGAGCGAGCCGAACAGCTCGGCCTTGACCGAGGCGACCTGGTCGAGCACGTCCTCGGAGCGCAGTCGGCGGGCGAACATCCGGGCGGCGCGCATCGGACCGACGGTGTGGGAGCTCGAGGGGCCGATGCCGATGGAGAAGAGGTCGAAGACGCTGATGGCCACGGGGGACGTCCTTGTCTGGTCTCGTGGACCGGAAAAAGGTGCGGAACTACGTTGCTGACATGGTGCGGGGCACCGGCTCACGTTCCAGTGTGCGCGGTGCCCCGGGGGAACGTGCCGGGCCGACGGGGGTGACGTCGGCCACGGCGCGGGGTGGTGCCTAGAGCTCCGGGTAGAGCGGGTACTTCTCGGCCAGCGCGGTCACCCGGGTGCGCAGCGCGGCGACCTTGGCCTCGTCGAAGCCCGGCAGCAGCGCCTCGGCGATGATGTCGGCGACCTCGGTGAAGTCCTCGGCCTGGAAGCCGCGGGTGGCCAGCGCCGGGGTGCCGATCCGCAGGCCGGAGGTGACCATCGGCGGGCGCGGGTCGTTCGGCACCGCGTTGCGGTTGACCGTGATGCCGACCTCGTGCAGGCGGTCCTCGGCGTCCTGGCCGTTGAGCTCGCTGTTGCGCAGGTCGACCAGGACCAGGTGGACGTCGGTGCCGCCGGAGAGGACCGAGACACCGGCCGCCTTGGCGTCGTCCTGGAGCAGGCGGGCGGCCAGGATCTTGGCGCCCTCCAGGGTGCGCTGCTGGCGCTCCTTGAACTCCTCGGAGGCCGCGACCTTGAAGGCCACCGCCTTGCCGGCGATCACGTGCTCCAGCGGGCCGCCCTGCTGGCCGGGGAAGACCGCGGAGTTGATCTTCTTGGCCAGCTCGGCCTTGGAGAGGATCACACCGCCGCGCGGGCCGCCCAGGGTCTTGTGGGTGGTGGTGGTGACCACGTCCGCGTAGGGGACCGGGGACGGGTGCAGGCCGGCCGCGACCAGGCCGGCGAAGTGCGCCATGTCCACCATCAGGTAGGCGCCGACCTCGTCGGCGATCCGGCGGAACTCGGCGAAGTCGAGCTGGCGCGGGTAGGCGGACCAGCCGGCCACGATCAGCTTGGGCTGGTGCTCCTTGGCCAGGCGCTCCACCTCCTCCATGTCGACCAGATTGGTCTTCTCGTCGACGTGGTAGGCCACCACGTTGTAGAGCTTGCCGGAGAAGTTGATCTTCATGCCGTGGGTCAGGTGACCGCCGTGGGCCAGGTTCAGGCCCAGGATGGTGTCGCCCGGCTGGATCAGCGCGAACATCGCCGCGGCGTTGGCCTGCGCGCCCGAGTGCGGCTGGACGTTGGCGGCCTCGGCGCCGAACAGCGCCTTGATCCGGTCGATGGCGATCTGCTCGACCACGTCGACGTGCTCGCAGCCGCCGTAGTAGCGCTTGCCGGGGTAGCCCTCGGCGTACTTGTTGGTCAGCACCGACCCCTGGGCCTCCATGACCGCCACCGGGGCGAAGTTCTCGGAGGCGATCATTTCCAGGGTGGACTGCTGGCGGTGCAGCTCGGCGTCGACCGCGGCCGCGATCTCCGGGTCGAGGGCGTGGAGGGACTGGTTGAGAACCGTCATGGTGGCGTCTTCCCGTGGGGCAGGTGCTGGGGGACCGGGGCGGGCGGCCGCCGCGCTGCGGCCGCCCGGCGTGCGGTCAGGAACCGGTGAAGGCGGTGTACTCGTCGGCGGTCATGAGGTCGGCCTGCGCCTCGGTGACCTTGACCTTGAACAGCCAGCCACCGGTGAAGGCCTCCGAGTTGACCTTCGCCGGCTCGGCCACGACGTCCTCGTTGACCGCGACGACCTCGCCGCTGGCCGGCGAGTACAGGTCGCTGACCGACTTGGTGGACTCGAGCTCGCCGCAGGTCTCGCCGGCGGTCACGGTGTCACCCACGGCCGGCAGGTCCACGTAGACGATGTCGCCCAGCGCGCCGGCCGCGTGCTCGGTGATGCCCACGGTCGACACGCCGTCAGCGTCGGCGGCCGTCAGCCACTCGTGCTCCTTGCTGTACTGCAGGTTCTGCGGGTTGCTCATGTGCTCATTCTCCATTAACGGGAAGCGGGTGTGCGGAAGCGGTCCGCCCAGTGGACCGCGGTCCGGCGGACGGTGGGGGACGGGATCAGCGGGCGCGCTTGTAGAACGGCAGCGCGACGACCTCGACCGGCTCGTGCTTGCCGCGCACGTCCACCGCGACGGCGGTGCCGGGGGCCGCGTGGGCGGCGTCCAGGTAGGCGATGGCGATCGGCTTGCCCAGGGTCGGGGAGGGGGCGCCGGAGGTGATCCGGCCGATCGGGTTGCCCTCGGCGTCGACCACGGCGTACTCGGCGCGCGGCACCCGCTTGCCCTCGGAGACCAGGCCGACCAGCTTGCGCGGCGCCTTGGCCTCGGCCTGGGCGGCGGCCGCCTCCAGCGCCTCGCGGCCGACGAAGTCGCCGCCGTTGGTGGTCTTGTCGAACCGGACGACGCGGCCCAGGCCGGCGTCGAACGGGGTCAGCGAGGTGTCCAGCTCGTGCCCGTAGAGCGGCATGCCGGCCTCCAGGCGCAGCGTGTCGCGGCAGGACAGGCCGGCCGGGACCAGGCCGTGCGGGGCGCCGGCCTCGGTGAGGGCGTGCCACAGGTGCTCGGCGTCGGCGGGGGTGCAGAAGATCTCGAAGCCGTCCTCGCCGGTGTAGCCGGTGCGGGCCAGCCAGACCTGCTTGCCGGCGACGGTGGCGGGCAGCAGCGCGTAGTACTTCAGGCCCGGCAGGTCGGCGTCGGTGACCGAGGAGAGGATCGCGTTCGCGGCCGGGCCCTGGACGGCGAGCAGCGCGTAGGCGTCGCGGTCGTCGCGCACCACGGCGTCGAAGCCGGCGGCGCGCTCGGTCAGCGCGTCCAGCACCACCTGGGCGTTGGAGGCGTTGGCGACCACCATGTACTCGTCGTCGGCGGTGCGGTAGACGATCAGGTCGTCCAGGATGCCGCCGTCCTCCCGGCAGATCATGGTGTAGCGGGCGCGCAGCACGCCGAGGGCGGAGATGAAGCCGACCAGCGCGTGGTCGAGCAGCTCGCCGGCCTGCGGGCCGGAGACGGTGATCTCGCCCATGTGCGAGAGGTCGAAGAGACCGGCCTTGGTGCGGACGGCGAGGTGCTCCTCGCGCTCGCTGCCGTAACGCAGCGGCATGTCCCAGCCGGCGAAGTCGGTCATGGTCGCCCCGAGGGCGCGGTGCAGGGCGTCGAGCGCGGTCAGGCGCGGGGACATGGCGGGACTCCCGGTCTGTAACAGGCAGGTGGACCCCTCCTGCCCGACGGCGGGCAAGCGGGGACGGTGGAGTCTCCCCGTCTGTCGTCACAACCTGAGAGCTTCACCGCGACCAGCATGGCCCGGCTTGCACCGTGGGTGGGCGCACGGCACGGCCGTGTTCCACTTTCCAGATTGGCCTCGCCCACGCGGTATCGGGTGCCTGAGAGATTCCGGGGAGGACTTGCTCCTTCGGCGCCGGTCCGTGCCGTGCGGCACCTCCGGACTCTCCCGCGCGGGTTCGAGCGGCCAGTATGAAGTTTTGTCGAAAAGCAGGATTCGGCCGTTGAGCACGCGCATCGGCGTGGTCGGCCACATCATCGCATGCCTGTTCGCCCGGCGGGAGAGGGGGCGGTGCCCGGGGCGGCACAGTGGCCAGTCGGCGGGCCGCCGCCTAGTAGTCTGCTCCGGTGGAGACTCAGGGGTTTGCCGTGCCCGCGCCCGCGTGGGCCGAGCCGGGGCAGCCGCCGGCCGGCGGCGGGTGGCCGGCGAACGAGCTGGAACAGGTGCTCAGCGCGGCGATCGGGGACCCGGGTGCGACGCCCCGGGTGATCGAGGTGCTGGCGCGCAGTCAGGTGTGGATCCCGCTGCCGGTCGGCGCCGATCCGTCCGGTCAGGCGCTCGACCTGCCGACCATCGAGCTGGCCGGGGCCCGTTACGTCCCGGTGTTCTCCTCCGAGGAGCAGTTCGTCCGGCACGCGCCGGGCATGTCCTGCGCGGTCGCCCCGGCCTGGGAGTTCGCCCGCGGGCTGCCGCTGGGACTCGGCGTCGCCGTCAACCCCGAAGCGCCGGTGGGCATCCCGATCCCGCCGGAGGGCGTCGGTGAGCTGCGCCGCGGGCCGCGCGAGCAGCGCTGGGACCCGGCCGCCGGGGCACCGGGCACGCCGGTCGGCGAGGGCGCCCGGGTGGCGCTGCGCGAGCCGGAGCCGGCCGAGGAGCCGGTGGCGTTCCTGACCGCCGTCTGCGCCGAGCTGGCCGCGCTGCCGGGCGTGCTGACGGCCCGCCGGGCGCTGGCCTCGGTGGAGGGCGAGCCGACGGTGCTGTTCATCGGCGTGCAGCTGGATCCCTCCTGGCCCGCCGACCCGGGCGAGGCGAACGCCGCGCTGGGCCGGGCGCTGGGGGTGGCCCCGCTGCCCGGGGGTGTGCACATCGTGCTGCTGGACCTGGCGGCGGACCCGGTGGTGGACTGGATGCTGACCCAGGTGCGCCCGTTCTACCAGCGGGGTTGATCCGGCGATGGGCGAGTCGAGAGAAGGGCGCGTGCCGTGACGACGGGAGCGACGGGCGGAGCGGGGCCGTGGAGCCCGGCCTCGGTCCCGGGGGCCGACCCGGGCACCCTGGAGCGGGCCCTGGGGGAGGTCGCCCCGGACCGGTTCGAGGCCTATGAGCAGCTGCTACGGGAGCTGTCGGCCGGCCGGGTGTGGATGCTGCTCTGGCACGGCAGCCCGGGCAGCCCGGACGCCCAGTACGGGAACATGGACATCGGCGGCCACGGCTACGCGCCGGCCGTCACCTCGCCCGAGCAGCTCACCGCCAGCGGTTGGAGCCGGGCGCACGAGGTGATCAGCGGCAAGGAGATCGCGACCACCCTCTACCGCACCCGCTGGGGCCTGTGGTTGAACCCGCACGCCCCCGGTGGCGGGGTCGGGGTGCCCTGGGCAGACCTGCGCCGGGTGGCGGCCGGCCTGGACCGCCTGCCCGCCGGTCCGCTGCGGCTCAGCGAGCCCCAGGTGCCCGGCACCGAGGCGTTCTTCGGGCTGCTGCACCACCAGGCGCCCTCCGTGCGTCCGGTGCGGGCGCTGCGCCGGGCCTGGGTGCGGCCGGTGCTGGGTGACCCCTACCTGGCGATCGGGCTGGAGCTGTACGACAACTCGCCGCCGGCCGTGGAGGCGGTGCGGGCGCTGATGCAGCGGGCCATCGCGCAGGCGCCGCAGGGGCTGGCCGTCTCGACCGTGGCGCTGAGTGACGACTACGACCCGGTGGCGCTCTGGATGCGGGCCAACGCCCGGCCGTTCTACCACCGCGAGGCCACTGTGCCGCCGGCCGCACCGCCGTACCCGGCGCCGACCGGCTACGGCTATCCGACGCCGAGCCCGTGGCCGCAGCAGCCCTGGACCGGCCGCTGAGCGGACACCCTCGTTCGAATGGCGAACGCCCAAGAGGGACTTGAGCGGAACCTGACTACCGGTGCCCGGGTCGTAGGTAACGGCCCGGGCACTGCCATGCCGCCGCCACAGCATTTCTGACGCAACGTCAACTAGCTTGCGCGACAGCCTGCCGGGTCAGGCGGTCCGTGCCGGTGTGCGCTTGGCGGGTTTATGGATCTCGATAATCGGTAGATCACAGTTGGGCATCCTTCACCAATGGGGGCTGGCGCCGAACTGGCGGGAACGTGAAGAGTTCTGCGCACCGCACCAGCCGAGCAGCCCGAGTGGATGGCAAGCAGGCTCTGACCAGGACCTGACACCGCCATGCCCGCTTTCGGGCTGCCTTGGGCCGACGACCGTCGGCGAGGGGACGCCAACTGCTGATGAGCACACCGACCGACACCACCGCCGCCGCGCCGAGAGAACCGGGGGCGCCGATCTCCGACGCGCCGCAGACCCGCATCGAGGGCCGCTCGCTCGGCCGGATCGCCTGGCTGCGCTTCAAGCGCGACAAGGCGGCCATGGCCGGCGGGATCGTGGTCATCCTGCTGGTGCTGCTCGCGGTGCTGGCCAAGCCGATCGAATCGGTCTTCGGCCTGGACCCGAACGCGCAGCACCCCGACCTGCTGAACGCCGACCTCGGCGGCCTGCCGAACGGCGACTTCGGCGGCATGAGCGGCAGTCACCTGCTGGGCATCGACCCCGGACTCGGGCGCGACCTGCTCTCCCGGATCATCGAGGGCTCCTGGGTCTCGCTGCTGGTCGCCTTCGGCGCCACCCTGTTGTCCAACACCATCGGCACCGTGCTCGGCGTGATCGCCGGCTACTACGGCGGCTGGGTGGACACCGCGATCAGCCGGGTCATGGACACCTTCCTGGCCTTCCCGCTGCTGCTGTTCGCCATCTCGATCTCGGCCTCGCTGCAGGGCGGCGCCTTCGGGCTGCACGGCCTGCCGCTCCACCTGTGCGTGCTGATCTTCGTGATCGGCTTCTTCAACTGGCCCTACATGGGCCGGATCGTGCGCGGCCAGACGCTCTCGCTGCGCGAGCGGGAGTTCGTCTTCGCGGCCCGGTCGCTGGGCGCCCGCGGCCCGTTCATCCTGTTCAAGGAGCTGCTGCCGAACCTGGTCGGCCCGATCCTGGTCTACTCGACCCTGCTGATCCCGACCAACATCCTGTTCGAGGCGGGCCTGAGCTTCCTCGGCGTCGGCATCCAGCCGCCCCAGTCCTCCTGGGGCGGGATGATGAACGACGCGATCAACTACTACCAGGTCGACCCGGAGTACCTGATCGTCCCGGGCCTGGCGATCTTCATCACCGTGCTCGCCTTCAACCTGCTGGGTGACGGACTGCGCGACGCGCTCGACCCGCGCAGCAACTGATCCTCTGAGTCCCACTCAGTTCGTTTAACCCGACACACTTGCAAGGGGTTGATCCAGCAATGCGCCGTACTCGTACCCTCGCCCTGGCCGCGGCGGCCGCCACCGCCGTGCTGGTGGTGAGCGGCTGCAGCAGCAGCAAGGGCGGCACCACCGGCGGACCCTCGTCCGCCGCGGGTGCCAACGCCGCCACCAAGGGCATCGTGAACGCGTCGGACCACAAGGGCGGCACGGTCACCTACGAGATGAAGGGCACCCCGGACTCGCTGGACCCGGGGAACACCTACTACGCCTACATCTACAACTTCTCGCGGCTGTACGCCCGTTCGCTGACCACCTTCACCCCCGCGCCCGGTACGCAGGGCAACAAGCTGGCCCCGGACCTGGCGCAGGGCATGGGCCAGGTCAGCGCGGACGGCAAGACCTGGACGTACAAGCTGCGCCCGGGCCTGAAGTACGACGACGGCACCCCGATCACCTCCAAGGACGTCAAGTACGCCATCGAGCGCAGCAACTTCGCGCCCGACGTGCTGTCCAACGGTCCGACCTACTTCCAGCAGTACCTGGTCGACAACCCCACGCCGTACCAGGGCCCTTACAAGGACAAGGACCCGGCCGGCCTGCACTCGATCGAGACGCCGGACGACACCACCATCGTCTTCCACCTCAAGCAGCCGTTCGCCGACTTCGACTACCTGGTCAGCGCGCCCGACACGGCCCCGGTGCCGCAGGCCAAGGACGACGGCGCCAACTACGTGAAGCACATCGTCTCCAGCGGCTCCTACAAGTTCCAGTCGTACGACGACGGCAAGGGCGCCGTGCTGGTGCCCAACACCAACTGGGACGCGAGCACCGACCCGCTCCGCAAGCAGCTCGCGGACAAGATCGTGCTGAAGATGAACATCGACCAGCAGACCATCGACCAGGACCTGATGTCCGGCAACGCCCAGGTCGACCTGGTCGGCGGCGGTGTCGACCCGCAGACCCAGGCCAAGATCCTGCTGGACCCCAAGCTGAAGGCGCAGAGCGACAACGCCGGCGGTGGCCGGCTCGCCTACCTGGCGCTCAACACCAAGGTGGCGCCGCTGGACAACGTCGACTGCCGCAAGGCCGTGGAGTACGCGATCGACAAGGTCGCGGTGCAGACCGCGGAGGGCGGCCCGATCCGCGGTGACATCGCCACGACCGTCCTGCCGCCGGACGTCACCGGCCACCAGGACTTCGACACCTACGCCACCCCCGGCAACAAGGGCGACGAGGACAAGGCCAAGGCCGAGCTCAAGGCCTGCGGCCACCCGGACGGCTTCAAGACCGTGATCACCGCGCGCAGCGAGCGTGACACCGAGGTCAAGGCCGCCACCGCGATCCAGGGCGCGCTGGGCAAGGTCGGCATCCAGCTGGAGATCCAGCAGTACCCGCAGGGCAAGTACTTCACCGACTACGCGGGTGTGCCGGACTTCATCAACCAGCACGGCGTCGGCATGATGATGATGCAGTGGGGCGCCGACTGGCCGACCGGCATGGGCTTCCTGCAGCAGATCACCGACGGCCGCGCGATCAAGGCCTCCGGCAACAGCAACCTGGCGCAGCTGAACGACCCGAAGGTCAACAGCCTGCTCGACGACGCGACCAGCAACAACTCCGCGGACGCCCGCAACCAGGACTACGCCCAGGTCGACAAGCAGGTCATGGACGACGCGGTCTACGTGCCGCTGACCGACTTCAAGGTCTTCAACTACCGCCCGGCCAGCTCCACCAACATGGTCTCCACCTCGGCGTTCAGCGGTGAGTACGACTACCTGAACATCGGTACCACCAACAGCAACTGAGCAGCACCACCGGGTCGTTGAGACCCACCACGTAAGAGTCCGGCTCACCATCCCTGAAGGCAGGTGAAGGCGAGCGGAGCCCCGCCCCGACCGCCGGTCCCCACCGGGATCCAGGTCGGGGCGGGGCACCCCAAGCCGTCCGACTGTGTTCTTCTACATCCTCCGCAGGACGTTCGCCGCCCTGGTGCTGCTACTGGTCGTCAGCGCGGTCACCTTCGGCATCTTCTTCCTGCTGCCGCGTCTGGCCGGTGAGACCACCGACCAGTTGGCCGCCCAGTACATCGGCAAGAACCCGAGCCCCGAGGCGCTGGCCGCGGTCAAGAAGAACCTGGGCTTCGACCAGCCGCTGTACGAGCAGTTCTGGCACTTCATCAAGCAGATCTTCGTCGGTGCCACGTACAAGTACGGCCCGGACGCGTCCACTTGCCACGTGCCCTGCTTCGGCTACTCGTTCAAGAACCACATCGAGGTCTGGCCGGAGATCGAGAGCCGGATCCCGGTGACCTTCTCGCTGGCGCTCGGCGCCGCGGTGCTGTGGCTGCTCTCCGGCGTCACCACCGGCGTGATCTCGGCGCTGCGGCCCAAGTCCTTCTTCGACCGGTCGTCGATGGGCGTCGCGCTGGCCGGCGTCTCGCTGCCGATCTTCTTCACCGGCGCGATCCTGCACTACCTGTTCAGCTACAAGTGGGTCGTCTTCGACAACCTGCACTACGTCAACTTCACCGACGACCCGGTCGGTTGGTTCACCAACCTGATCCTGCCGTGGATCTCGCTGGCCTTCCTCTACTCCGCGCTCTACGCCCGGCTGACCCGCGCCGGGATGCTGGAAACGATGAGCGAGGACTACATCCGCACCGCGCGGGCCAAGGGCCTG
The DNA here is from genome assembly GCF_020907985.1 of Kitasatospora humi. Classification (GTDB taxonomy): domain Bacteria; phylum Actinomycetota; class Actinomycetes; order Streptomycetales; family Streptomycetaceae; genus Kitasatospora; species Kitasatospora humi. The sequence goes on from NZ_JAJJPA010000005.1 coordinate 142,570, forward strand.
ATCGAGCGCAAGGTGGTGGTCCGGCACGGGCTGCGCGCCGCGCTCACCCCGATCCTCACCATCTTCGGCATGGACCTGGGTCTGCTGCTCGGCGGTGCGGTCATCACCGAGCAGGTCTTCTCGATGCAGGGCATCGGGTTCTTCGCGGTCTCCGCGATCAAGGACAACGACCTGCCCAAGATCCTCGGTGTCACCATGATCGCCGCCTTCTTCATCGTGCTCTGCAACCTGCTGGTTGACCTCCTGTACGCCGCCGTCGACCCCCGGGTGAGGCTCTCATGATCGTCGAACCCGTGACGGACAGCGTTGCCGAGGGCAGTGCCTCCTTCCTCTCGGTGCGCGACCTGCGCATCCACTTCGACACCGACGACGGCCTGGTGAAGTCCGTCGACGGCGTCAGCTTCGACCTGGCCCGCGGCAAGACCCTGGGCATCGTCGGCGAGTCCGGCTCCGGCAAGTCCGTCACCTCGATGGGCATCATGGGCCTGCACCGCTCCAAGCGGGCCCGGATCAGCGGCGAAATCTGGCTGGACGGCCAGGAGTTGGTCGCTGCCCAGCCCGACCAGGTGCGCCGGCTGCGCGGCCGCTCGATGGCGATGATCTTCCAGGACCCGCTGACCGCGATGCACCCGTACTACACGGTCGGCGCCCAGATCATCGAGGCCTACCGGGTGCACCACCCCGAGGCCTCCAAGAAGGCGGCCCGCACCCGCGCCATCGAGATGCTGGCCCGCGTCGGCATCCCGCAGCCGGACCGCCGGGTCGACGACTACCCGCACCAGTTCTCCGGCGGCATGCGCCAGCGCGCGATGATCGCCATGGCGCTGGTCAACGACCCGTCACTGCTGATCGCCGACGAGCCGACCACCGCGCTGGACGTCACCGTGCAGGCGCAGATCCTGGACCTGATCCGGGACCTCCAGGAGGAGTTCGGCTCGGCCGTCATCATCATCACCCACGACCTGGGCGTGGTCGCGGAGTTGGCCGACGACATCATGGTGATGTACGGCGGCCGGTGCGTGGAGCGCGGCCCCGCCGCGACCCTCTTCGACAACCCGGAACACCCTTACACCTGGGGGCTGTTGGGCTCCATGCCGCGCCTGGACCGGGAGCTGCAGGACCGGCTGGTGCCGGTCAAGGGCAGCCCGCCCAGCCTGATCAACGTGCCCAGCGGGTGCGCCTTCCACCCGCGCTGCCCCTATGCCGAGCAGACCGGCGGCCGGTCGATGACCGACCGCCCGGTGCTGGCCGAGGTGACGCCCGGGCACCACGCCGCCTGCCACCTGCCGGCCGCCGAACGGCACCGCATCTTCGCCGAAGAGATCGCACCGCGGCTCTGAACTGCCTAAGGATTCAAGGATCATGACGGATACCCAGAGCTCGCAGGGCAAGGGCACTCAGGGCACTGCGCGGCTGCGCAAGTCAGCGGCACAGCCGCTGCTGCGGGTCACCGACCTGGAGCGGCACTTCCCGGTCAAGGGCGGTCTGCTGCGCGGCAACCGGGGCGCGGTGCGGGCGGTCGACGGGATCAGCTTCTCGGTCAACCCGGGCGAGACCCTGGGCGTGGTGGGCGAGTCGGGGTGCGGCAAGTCCACCATGGGGCGGCTGGTCACCAGGCTCGACGAACCCACCGGCGGGAAGGTGGAGTTCGAGGGCCAGGACATCACCCACCTGAGCGCCGGCCGACTGCGGCCGCTGCGCAAGGACATCCAGATCATCTTCCAGGACCCGTACTCCTCGCTGAACCCCCGGCACACCGTGGGCACCATCGTGGGCGCGCCGTTCAGGTTGCAGAAGGTGGCCACCGAGCACGGCGTCAAACGGGCCGTGCAGGACCTGCTGGAGCTGTGCGGCCTCAACCCCGAGCACTACAACCGCTATCCGCACGAGTTCTCCGGCGGCCAGCGGCAGCGCATCGGGATCGCCCGGGCCCTGGCGCTCAAGCCCAAGATGGTCGTGGCCGACGAGCCGGTCTCCGCGCTGGACGTGTCCATCCAGGCCCAGGTGGTCAACCTCCTGGACGACCTGCAGCGCGAGCTCGGCCTCACCTACCTGATCATCGCGCACGACCTCTCGGTGGTCCGTCACGTCTCGGACCGGGTCGCCGTGATGTACCTGGGCAAGATCGTGGAGATCGCCGACCGCGAGGCCCTCTACCGCAACCCGGCCCACCCCTACACCAACGCCCTGCTCTCCGCCGTCCCGGTGCCGGACCCGCGCCGCAAGGAGCGCCGCGAGCGCATCCTGCTGACCGGCGACGTGCCGTCGCCGCTCAACCCGCCGAGCGGCTGCCGGTTCCGCACCCGGTGCTGGAAGGCCCAGGAGGTGTGCGCGACCACCGAGCCGCCGCTGGCGGAGCTGGCCGGCGGGCACCAGGTGGCCTGCCACTTCCCGGAGGGCCAGGAGGGTTCCGAGGGCCAGGGGCGCCCGGCGGGCGAGGGCGAGCCGACGGACGCGGCCGCCGCCGAGTAGCCGCCGCACCGACGGCGCGGTCCGGGCCCCGGACCGCGCCGTCGGCAGCCGGCGCCCGTGACCGTACCACTCGAGATGCGGCCGATGCTCCTGTCCGGGATTCGGAGGCCGCACCACGGTCGGGTGACACTGGGCCGGTGACATCGCAGATTTTCAGCCACGACGTGCAGCTGACCCTCGACCTGATAGGCATATTCGTCTTCGCCCTGTCCGGGGGCCTGCTCGCGGTCCGCAAGAACATGGACATCTTCGGCATCTGCGTGCTCGCCGAGGCCACCGCGCTCGGCGGCGGCGTCATGCGGGACCTGCTGATCGGCGCCGTCCCGCCGGCCGCCTTCACGAACCTGGGCTACTTCGTGACCCCGCTGGTCGCCGGTCTGGTGGTGTTCTTCCTGCACCCCGAGGTGGAGCGGATCAACCGCAGCGTGCAGACCCTGGACGCCCTGGGTCTCGGCCTGTTCTGCGTCACCGGCACGGCCAAGGCCCACGACTACGGCCTCGGCTCGGTCGCCTCCATCGCCCTCGGCATGCTGACCGCGGCCGGCGGCGGCGTCATCCGCGACGTGCTGGCCCAGGAGACCCCGTCGCTGCTCCGCTGGGACCGGGAGATCTACGCCGTCCCCGCCCTGGTCGGCGCCACCGTCGTGGCCGTCCTGATCGCCCACCACCACCTCACCACCCTCACCGCCACCAGCGCCGCCCTCACCGCCTTCGTGCTGCGCATGCTCGCCCTGCGCTACGGCTGGCGGGCGCCCCGGGCCTGGCACCGCAACGGGGCGCGGATCAGCGAGGAGTAGGAGCCGGTCGGGTCACCGCGCCGCTGGCCTCCCGCGCCGCTGGCCCCCGGGCCGCTGTCCCCGGGCCGCTGTCCCTGCGCCACTGCTCCGGGCCGATGTCCCCGCGCGGGCTACATCCGCACCGCTGCCTTCGCCCCGCAGCGGCTGTCGCACCAGCGCGGGTTCGGTGAGCCGCCGAACGCCAGGGACACCGCCTCCGCCGTGCAGAGGAGTTCGGGCAGCAGGCGGTTCAGCTCGCCCAGTGGGGCGACCGAGGTGGGCACCGAGATGGCACAGGCGGCGATCGTGCGCCCGTCGTTCCCCGTGATCGGGGCGGCCAGGCAGTTGACGCCGGCCGTGTGGTCGCCCTGGTCCAGGGACCAGCCCTGGCGGCGGACGGCGGCGAGGTCGGCGGGCAGGTCGGCGGGGGAGTGCGGGTCCGCCAGCACGGCCGCCAGCCGATCGCCGGTCAGGTCGGCCAGCAGCACCCGTCCGGCGGCGGTGGCCACGGCGGGGGCGCGGCCACCGATCCGGGAGGCCTCGCCGAGCCCGCAGTCCGGCGGAGTGGGGTAGCGGGCGTCCACCTTGTCGACGGAGAGCACCTCGACGCCGTCCAGCACCGCCAAGTGCACGGTGTGGCCGTAGCGTTCGTTCAGTGAGGCCAGGTAGGGCGCGCAGACCTGGCGGACGTCGAAGCCCTCGAGCGCGGTGTGGGCCAGCGACAGGAGCCGGCCGCCGAGCCGGTAGCGGTGGTCGGCCTGGCGCTGCACGAACCCGTGCTCCTCCAGGGTGCGCAACAGCCGCAGTGCGGTGGACTTGTGCACCCCGATCCGGTTGGCGGCCTGCTCCAGGGAGGCCGGGCCGTCGCCCAGCGAGGTCAGGATGGTCAGCGCTCGGTCCACGGTCTGCGACATCGGGCCCCACCCCCCAACGTGAACGCGCCCAGGCCTCGTGCCGCAGCACGCTAATGGCGCGTTGCACGGCGTGCAATGGCCAAATCGACACTTCGGCAGGGGAGCCCGGTCCCGCTCCGCCTACACTGGTGCCGCCATGCCATACCTCGACCATGCGGCCACCACCCCGATGCTCCCCGAGGCGATCGCCGCGATGACGGCCCACCTCGGCGTCACCGGCAATGCCTCCTCGCTGCACGCCGCCGGCCGCCGGGCCCGCCGGGTGGTCGAGGAGTCCCGCGAGTCGCTGGCCGCCTCGCTGGGCGCCCGGCCGAGCGAGATCGTGCTCACCGGCGGCGGCACCGAATCGGACAACCTGGCGGTGAAGGGCCTCTACTGGGCCCGCCGCGACGCCGATCCGGCCCGCACCCGGGTGCTCTGCAGCCCGGTGGAGCACCACGCGGTGCTGGACGCCGTGGAGTGGCTCGCCCAGCACGAGGGCGCGCGGGTCGAGTACCTGCCGGTGGACGCCCACGGCCGGGTGCACCCCGAAGCGCTGCGCGAGGCGATAGGGAGCGATCCGGCGGCGGTCGCGCTGGTCACCGTGATGTGGGCCAACAACGAGGTCGGCACCATTCAGCCGATCAACGAACTGGCTGCCGTGGCGCGGGAGTTCGGCATTCCCATGCATGCCGACGCGGTGCAGGCGCTGGGCCAGGTGCCGGTCTCGTTCGCCGACTCCGGGCTGGACGCGCTGACCGTGACCGGCCACAAGATCGGCGGCCCCTACGGGGTCGGCGCGCTGGTGCTCTCCCGTGGCGCGGCACCGGTGCCGCTGCTGCACGGCGGCGGCCAGGAGCGCGACGTGCGCTCCGGCACCCTGGACGTGCCCGCCGCGGCCGGTTTCGCCGCCGCCGCCGCGCTCGCCGTCGAGCGGCGCGCCGGGCACGCACCGGAGCTCGCCAAGCTCCGGGACGACCTGATCGCCCGGGTGCGGGCGGCGGTGCCGGACGCCATCCTCAACGGCGATCCGGACCCGGCGGGCCGACTGCCCGCCAATGCCCACTTCTCGTTCCCCGGCTGCGAGGGCGACGCCCTGCTGATGCTGCTGGACGCGGCCGGCATCGAGGTCTCCACCGGTTCGGCCTGCTCCGCCGGGGTGCCGCAACCCAGCCACGTGCTGCTGGCGTTGGGGGCCGAGCCGAAGCTGGCCCGCTCCTCGCTGCGCTTCTCGCTCGGGCACACCTCCACCACGGCGGACGTGGACGCGCTGGCCGAGGCGATCGGCCCGGTCGTCGAGCGGGCCCGCAACGCCGGTCGGCGCTGAGAGGGCCGCAACGAGCCCGCGGGCCCATTGCGTACGCTTGGGAGCACTATGACTGACTTCCCAGGTGCCCCGACCGGCCCGTCCACCGGCTCCCGTCTGCGCGTGCTCGCCGCGATGTCCGGCGGGGTCGACTCCGCCGTCGCCGCCGCCCGCGCGGCCGAAGCCGGGCACGAGGTGACCGGCGTGCACCTGGCGCTGTCGTCCAATCCCCAGTCGTTCCGGACCGGCGCCCGCGGCTGCTGCACCCTGGAGGACTCCCGGGACGCCCGCCGGGCCGCCGACGTGATCGGCATCCCCTTCTACGTCTGGGACCTCGCCGAGCGGTTCCGCGAGGACGTGATCGACGACTTCGTCGCGGAGTACGCGGCCGGCCGCACCCCCAACCCCTGCCTGCGCTGCAACGAGAAGATCAAGTTCGCGGCGCTGCTGGACAAGGCGCTGGCGCTGGGCTTCGACGCGGTCTGCACCGGCCACTACGCGCGGATCGTCGACCTGCCCGGCGGCGGTCGCGAGCTGCACCGCGCGGTGGACGCGGCCAAGGACCAGTCCTACGTGCTGGGCGTGCTGGACGCCGAGCAGCTGGCCCACTCGCTCTTCCCGCTCGGCGACACCACCAAGGACCGGATCCGACTCGAGGCCGACCGGCGCGGCCTGGCCGTGGCGAAGAAGCCGGACAGCCACGACATCTGCTTCATCACCGACGGCGACACCCAGAAGTTCCTGGCCCGGCACCTGGGCACGGCAGCCGGCGACATCGTGGACACCGACGGCACCAAGCTCGGCGAGCACGACGGCGCGTACGGCTTCACCATCGGCCAGCGCAAGGGCCTGCGGATCGGCCGCCCGGCCGCCGACGGCAAGCCGCGCTACGTGCTGGACATCTCCCCGGTGACCAACACCGTCACGGTCGGCCCGGCCGAGGGCCTGGACGTGCTGGGCCTGACCGCCATCCGCCCGCGCTGGTGCGGCGCCGCCCCGGTCGGCCAGGGCCGCTACACCGCGCAGCTGCGCGCGCACGGCGAGGAGGTCCCGGTGACCGCCGAGGTGCTCGACGGCGAGCTGCGGGTGGTGCTGGACAAGCCGGTGCGCGGCGTGGCGCCGGGCCAGGCCGTGGTGCTCTACGACGGCACCCGGGTGGTCGGCTCGGCCACCATCTCGGCGACGGAGCGGCGGAACCCCGCGAACATCTGAGGCGACCGGAGGAGCGGTGATCTGATAATCCTGTTCGCATCATGAACATCACCGTCTTCTGCTCCGCGTACTCGCTCGATGAGCGCTACACCGCCCCCGCCGCCGAGTTCGCCCGCCTGCTCGGGGCCGGCGGCCACACCCTGGTCTGGGGCGGCTCGAACGCCGGCCTGATGGGCCTGCTGGCCGACGAGGTCAAGGCGGCCGGCGGCAAGCTGGTCGGCGTCATGGTCGAGTTGCTCGCGCACAAGGGCTACCCGGGGGCGGACGAGTCGGTGATGACCCGCGACCTGGCCGAGCGCAAGGCCGAGTTGCTGCTCCGGGCGGACGCGGTCGTGGTGCTGGTGGGCGGTCTCGGCACGCTGGACGAGATCACCGAGGTACTGGAGCTCAAGAAGCACAATCTGCACGGCAAGCCGATAGTGGTGCTGGACACCGAGGGCTTCTGGACCGGCATGCGGGTGCAGCTGGAGCGGATGGACGCCGAGGGCTTCCTGCCGCGCCCGCTCGACGAGCTGATCACCTTCGCCCAGACGCCCGCCGAGGTCTTCGCCCTGCTCGACACCTCCTCCTGAAAGGCCGTCATGCCCACTCATCTGCTCACTGGTGCCGGCTCCGGCATCGGGGCCGTCACCGCCCGGCGTCTGATCGAGCGCGGTGACGAGGTCTGGTTGCTCGCCCGTGACGCCAAGCGCGCCACCGAGCTGCGCGAACGCTTCGCGGGCGCCCGCACCCTGGTCGGCGACCTGGGCGATCCGGCCAAGCTGTCCTGGGCGTTCGGCCACCAGCAGCTGCCGCTGGAGCTGGACTCCCTGCTGCACATCGCCGGCACGGTGGAACTCGGCACGATCGGCGACACCCCGGTCAAGGTCTGGCAGGAGACACTGGCCGTCAACCTGATCGCCCCCGCCGAGCTGACCCGCCTGCTGCTGCCCCAGCTGCGCCAAGCGCGCGGCCACGTGGTCTTCGTCAACTCCGGCGCCGGGCACAGCGCCCACGCCGAGTGGGGCTCGTACGCGGCCAGCAAGCACGGGCTGCGGGCGCTGGCCGACTCGCTGCGCCAGGAGGAGCACGGCAACGGCGTCCGGGTCACCTCGGTCTACCCGGGCCGCACCGCGACCCCGATGCAGGCCAAGGTGCACCGGCAGGAGGGCAAGGAGTACGACGCCGACCGCTGGATCGCCCCGGAGTCGGTGGCGACCGCGATCCTGGCCGCCGTCGACCTGCCGCGGGACGCGGAGATCACCGACGTCACGGTGCGCCCGGGGCGGTAGGACGCGCGGTTCCCGGCAGTTGTGCAATTTCCGTACCCGAATGAGCTGACAACGTCCATACTGATGAACCTTTGGTCATATCAGCCCTATTTAACCAGTCAAAGGATCGTCATGTACTCCAGTCGGCTCGTCCATTCCGCCGTGCTCTGCGTCGTCCTGGCCGGCGCGGTCACCGCCTGCGGAAGCTCCAAGGGCACGTCCAGTCAGGCGGCCGCGCCCGGCTCGGCGTCCCAGAGTGGGTCGAACCTCAGCGCCCTGTCGGCCAGTCAGGTCCTCGACCAGGCCAAGGCCGCGATGGGCTCGCTCAGTTCGATGCACGCCAAGGGCTACGTCACTACGGACAGCGACAAGATCACCTTGGACCTCTCGGCGGGCAAGAACAAGGACTGCACCGGCACGGTCAGCAGCGCCTCGGACGGCTCGATGCAGATCATCCACACCAGTGCCGGCACCTGGATGAAGCCCGATGCGACCTTCCTGCAGAACATCGCCTCCCATGAGAACTCCAAGGCCGGTGCCGCCGCCGTCCAGCTGTTCCAGGGCCGCTGGCTGACGGGTGGCCAGGACGACCCGGACCTGCAGAGCATGGCCGCCATGTGCGATCTGATGGCGAACATGGCCGACGACGACTCCAAGCAGACCGGCGCCACGAAGGGTTCGGCCACCACCGTCAACGGCACCCCTGCGCTGACCGTCCAGGTGAGCGACGACAGCGGCCCCAGCACCGTCTACGTCGCCACACAGGGACAGCCCTACCTGCTCCGGATGGAGAACAAGGGGTCGGACGGCGGCTCGGTGGACTTCAGTGACTTCAACAAGCCGCTGAACATCCAGGCCCCGCCGGCGGACCAGGTGATCGACTTCAGCGTGTTCCAGCAGAAGGTGAAGGCTTCGGTCTGACGGGGGCCTTCGCCGTGAAGCCTCTCCACCACCTCGACCGCACCCCCCGGAGGGCGTCAAAGCCCTTGCGGCCCTGGTAGGTGTGATCCTCCGGACGGTGTTCACCAACGAGGTGGGGCGCGGTCGAAGGACCGCCTGGCCGCGTCCCGCTCGCCGAAGGGGAGCCGGGCGCGACCGGCGACGACCCAGGCAGTCGGCCGGCGGTGCCGAGAACGTTCCGGAGCCGCTCGGGGATGTCCAGGGACTCCTCGAGCGCGGCTAGGGCGTCGTCGCGGCGGTCGAGTTCACCGCGGGGTCCCGTCGGCGCGCGAGCGGCCGACGGGACGTCCCCCGTTGCGGAAGAAGCCGCGAAAGCCTGACGTTCCGTCACTCCGTCCCGATAGAGTCGCTCGTATGTCCAGCGAGGCGAACGTCGACTTCGAGCGTATCGGACCGGACGGCCTGCGGCAGGTACCGGTCATAGCCCAGGCCCTCGACAACCAGTGGCTCGCCACCCCGGAACTGCGCGGCCTGTGGGACGGGCGGCTCTCCACCAGGGCCGCGCTGCGCAAGCAGGACGAGCGGGTCCGCGCGGAGTACGTGCGGGCCCTGGTCAACGGTGAGCAGACGGTGGTCAACCGGGCCTACCTCTACAACAACCCGGCCGTGGCGCGCGACTACCTGAGGGACTCCCCGGAGCGCGAGGCGTTCAAGCAGCTGCTGGCCGACGGCGTGCTGATCCCCTTCCTCTGGAACGAGTCCTCCCCGGTGCAGGAGCCGCGGTTCGGGCTCGACGGCACCGGCTGGCAGGGCTGGAGCCGGGTCTGCGAGGAGACCCGGTCGACCTGCCTGCGGATGGACTGGGACGACGCGGCCAACGCGGAGGACGCCCAGGCGCTGGCGCGGGAGTTCTCCCGCTACGCCCACGACCTCAACCTGATCGACGTGCCCGCGCTGGCCCGCGTCCTGGAGGTGCCGGCACAACGCCAGGAGCGGCTGCGCGAGCGGCTGCTGGACGTGGCGGACTTCTGCAACGACCGGATCCGGGAGACCGGCCTGGTGCTGCGCGACGACATCTACCGGCGCTTCGTCGTGACCGAGGGCGCCAACCCGGCGGACCGCGGCTACGACGCGACCCGGGAGTTCGGCGCCGAGATCAAGCAGCTGGTCGACCTCGCCTACAACGTCAACCTGGCCGACCGCCTCGGCGCCTTCGCCCTCACCCCGCACGGCTCGCCGCCCCGCTCGATGCTGCAGGAGTGGCACCTGAGGAGACGGACGCCCGGACGCGACCTGGCCCCCGGGCAGCTGGTGGAGATCGTCCGCCGCACCGCCTTCGAGGTGGTCCAGGAGGGCCTGTTCGTCGAATCGTTCGCCGAACTCACGCTCTCGGACGTGCTGGCGCTGCGCGGCACCCCGCAGTGGCGCCGCTACCTGACCCGGCTCCAGGGGCTGCTGTCCGACCCCCTGGTGGCCGAGCCCGCCCGGTTCGCCGACCCCGAGCACGGCGCACCGGCCGTGGTGGCCGCCTATGTGGCGATGCTCCGCGAGGCCAGCTCCCTGGCGTCCAAGCGGCGGGTGGCCGCCCGGATGGCGCGCTGGACACCGGCGGTGGAGCTGCTGGTGGAGGTGGCCAACGCCGGGGTGCGGGTGCTGCTGGGCGCCGATCCGGCCTTCGAGATCCTCGGTGAGGTGACCCGTGCGTTCGCCAACCGGGCCGCGCCGGTGGTGGTCCGGCTGCTGGTCAACCGGCGGGTGGACCGCTCGGAGCAGGCCCGGCTGGACAGCAGCCTGCGGCTGATCGAGGGGCGGTTCCCGGGCAGCGGGCTGCGCCAGTGGGAGGCGCTGATCGCGGACCTGCGGCTGGCCGGGTTCGCCGAGATCGGGGCGGTCGGCGGCCGGGTCGAGGCCGCCGAGCTGGCCGAAGGGGAGCGGGCCGACTGACATCCGGCCAAATCCCGGCCGACCGCCGGATCCGGAGCGGGCGGAGCGGGCACCATGACAGCAGCCAGGAAAGGACATCCGTGGACCGCCACACATCCGTGGACCGCTACGCCCAACTCCGCACCGCCCGCCCCGAGCTGTTCCGCAACGACCCGGACGGCATCGAGATCCTCAGCACGCCGACCGAGACCGCCGCGGCCGAGCAGGCGGTCCGCGACCGCGGCGGCACGGCACCGGTGGCCGCCGCGCAGTCCGGGGTGGTGTACGCCGACCCGTACATCACCCTGCTGCGCGACCCGGTGCGCTTCCCCGGCGGCGGCCTCGGCCTGCACCTGCGGATGCTGGGCACCGCCGGGGTGCCGGGCGTGGTGGTGCTGCCGGTGCTGGCCGACGGGGTGCTGCTGCTGGAGCACTACCGGCACGCCACCCGCTCCTGGCACCTGGAGGCACCGCGCGGCTACGGCGAGCGCGGCGCCGACGACGAGCAGAACGCCCGGCGCGAGCTGGCCGAGGAGCTCGGCGCCCGGGCCGACGAGCTGGTGCCGCTGGGTCGGCTGCATCCCGACACCGGGCTGGTGGCCGGCCATGTGCTCCTCTACGCCGCCCGGTTGAGCGGCTACGGCGAGGTGGAGCGGGCCGAGGGCATCCGGCGCGCGGTGCGGTTCCCGTTCGCCGAGGCCGAACGGCTGGTGGCCGAGGGCCGGATCACCGACGGCTTCACCGTGGCCGCGCTCTACCGGGCCCGGCTGGCCGGCCTGCTGGGAGGCCCCGCACTCCCGTAGGCTGCCGGGCGTGACCGTGACGTTTCCGTTCCCCGACCTGCTGGGCGCCGCCACCGGCATCGGCTCGATGCCGGGCACCGACGCCCGGGAAGCCGCGAAGACCTCGACCGGGGCCCTCGAACACCTGCCGTTCCTCCCCGAACTGCCGGCCCGCGGGCCCGGCGCCGACATGATCGGGCGTTCGGCCGGCCTGCTGGTGGAGCTGTTCGCCGAGGTGCAGCCGAGCGGCTGGCGGTTCGCCGACCGGCCGGGCCGGGACACCCGGCGGGCGCACTCCTTGCTGGGCGAGGACCTGGACGCCCTGGAGGAGTTCACCCAGGGGTACCGGGGGGCGGTCAAGCTCCAGGCCGTCGGGCCGTGGACGCTGGCCGCCGGCATCGAGTTGAAGCACGGCGAGAAGGCGCTCGCCGATCCGGGAGCCTGCCGGGACATCACCGGCTCGCTGGCCGAGGGGCTGCGCCGGCACCTCGCGGACGTCCGCCGGCGGGTGCCCGGCGCGCAGCTGGTGCTGCAGCTGGACGAGCCCTCGCTGCCCGCCGTGCTGGCCGGCCGGGTGAGGACGGCCAGCGGCTTCCAGCGGCTGCGCGCGGTGGACCGGCAGCTGGCCGAGGAGGCGCTGCGGGAGCTGGTCCGCGCCCTGGACGTGCCGGTGGTGGTGCACTGCTGCGCACCCGAGGTGCCGATCCCGCTGCTGCGCCGGGCCGAAGTCGCCGGTGTCTCGTTGGACTTCGGCTTGCTGACGGAGCGTGAGGACGATGCGATCGGCGAAGCGGTCGAGGCGGGCACGGTGATCCTGGCCGGTGTGGTGCCGTCCACCGACGACGGTTTGTCCGACCCGGCCGGTAGTGTCGCGGGTGTCAGGACGTTGTGGCGCAGGCTCGGGCTCGATCCGGAACTGCTGGGCCGCCGCGTGCTGGTGACACCGACCTGCGGCCTGGCCGGCGCGAGCCCCGCCTACGCCCGCACGGCACTGTCACTCAGCGTGAGGGGAGCCCAGAGCCTGGTGGACAACCCGGAGTAGCGAACAGGAGGACTCGAAGTGGCGGCGGTCGAGGGCTGGGAGGACGTGCCGGCGCAGCTGCGCAGGCGGCATGCGGAGCTGGCGACCGAGATCGAGGAGCACCGGGTCCGCTACTACGAGCAGGACGCGCCGATCGTCAGCGACGCCGAGTTCGACGCGCTGATGCGGGAGCTGGAGGCACTGGAGGCCCAGCACCCGGCGCTGGTCACGCCGGATTCGCCGACCCAGAAGGTGGGCGGGGGCGCGGCCGAGGGCTTCGCCAAGGTCGAGCACCGCGAGCGGCTGCTCAGCCTGGACAACGCGATGGACGACGCGGAGCTGGCCGCCTGGGCCGACCGGGTGGCCCGCGAGCTGCACGGCATCGACTACCACTACCTGTGCGAGCTCAAGGTGGACGGCCTGGCCGTCAACCTCACCTACGAGAACGGGCGGCTCACCCTGGCCGCCACCCGCGGCACCGGCCGGATCGGCGAGGACATCACCGCCAACATCCGCACCATTAAGGAGATCCCGCAGCAGCTGAAGGGCGAGAACGTCCCCGCCCTGGTGGAGATCCGCGGCGAGGTCTACCTGCCCACCGAGGCGTTCGAGGAGCTCAACGCCTCGCTGGCCGCCGAGAACGAGCGCCGCAAGACGGAGAACGAGCAACGGGCCAAGGAGGGCAAGCGCCCGCAGGCGCTGCTCAAGCTGTTCGCCAACCCCCGCAACGCCGCCGCCGGTTCGCTGCGCCAGAAGGACCCGCTGGTGACCGCCTCCCGCCCGCTGCACATGGTGGTGCACGGCATCGGCGCCCGCGAGGGCTTCGACATCGACTGCCAGTCACACGCCTACCAGCTGCTGCGCGACTGGGGGTTGCCCACCGCCAAGCACAACCAGGTGGTCGGCACGCTGGACGAGGTGCGGGCGTTCATCAAGCGGTACGGCGAGCAGCGCCACTCGGTCGAGCACGAGATCGACGGCGTGGTGGTGAAGGTCGACGAGATCGCGCTGCAGGGCCGGCTCGGCTCCACCTCCAAGTCGCCGCGCTGGGCGATCGCCTGGAAGTACCCGCCGGAGGAGGTCACCGCCAAGCTGGCCTCGATCAAGGTCGGCATCGGCCGCACCGGCCGGGCCACCCCCTACGCGGTGCTGGCCGAGCCGGTGAAGGTGGCCGGCTCGATGGTGCAGTACGCCACCCTGCACAACCAGCAGGTGGTGAAGGCCAAGGGCGTGCTGCTCGGCGACACCGTGGTGCTGCGCAAGGCCGGTGACGTGATCCCGGAGATCCTGGGCCCGGTGGAGGACTTGCGGGACGGCACCGAGCAGGAGTTCGTGATGCCCTCGCACTGTCACGAGTGCGGCACCGAGCTGCGCCCGATGTCCGAGGGCGACATCGACCTGCGGTGCCCCAACGCGCGGTTCTGTCCGGCCCAGATCCGCGAGCGGATCGCCTACCTTGGCGGACGCGAGTCGCTGGACATCGAGGGGCTCGGCTACGTCGCGGCCACCGCGCTGACCCAGCCGCTGGAGCCTGCTGACGCTCCTGTCAAGAACGAGGGGGACATCTTCGGTCTGACCGTGGAGCAGCTGCTGCCGATCCGCGTGCTGGTGCGCGACCCGAAGACCGGCATGCCCAAGCTGGACGACGCCACGGGCGAGGAGCGCGAGGTCGCCTTCTTCGCCAACCTCAAGGGACAGCCCAAGAAGAACACCACGGTGCTGCTGGACAACCTGGCCGGCGCCAAGGAGCGCCAGCTCTGGCGCTACCTCAACGGCCTGTCGATCCGCCATGTCGGGCCGGTGGCCGCCCAGGCGGTGGCGCGGGAGTTCCGCGACCTGGACCGGATCTTCGCGGCGAGCGAGGAGGAGCTGGCCGCGGTGGAGGGCGTCGGCCCGATCATCGCCAAGGCCATCGTCGAGTGGTACCAGGAGGACTGGCACCGGGAGATCCTGCGCAAGTGGCGCGAGGCGGGGGTGCGGTTCGTCGAGGAGGCGCCCGAGGACGAGGGCGAGCGGCCACTGGAGGGGCTCACCGTGGTGGTCACCGGCACGCTGGCCGGGCACACCCGGGACGGCGCGAAGGAGGCGCTGGTGGTCCGGGGCGCGAAGGTGACCGGGTCGGTGTCGAAGAAGACCGATTTCGTGGTCGTCGGTGACAATCCTGGATCGAAGTACGACAAAGCGGTTCAACTCGGCCTGCCGGTGCTGGACGACGCCGGGTTCGCGGTGCTGCTGGAGTCCGGACCGGCCGCAGCACGGGCGCACCTCGGGCTGCCGAGCGGCGAGGAGGAGTCGGCCGGGGTCGCCACCGAGGGGGCTGACCAGGGCTGACGTGTCCGTCTTGTTATCGTGCTGATGCCCCGTCACCAGGATGCCGGACGGGCAGAGGGGGCATCGTGTCACTGTGCGGCGCCGGATCCGTGCCGGCGTGCTCCCGGATGACCGAAAGTCCGCCCTCCCGACGGAGGCGGACTTACCCTGGAGCGCAACAGTGTGTCAGCAGGAGTGGGGGCACCGGCCAGTGAGCTAGCAGGTGGCCGGCGTCGTCGGGGGCGCTTCCGGGCTGAGACCGACTGGCACTCGATCAGAAGGTGCCAGGCCGACCGTTCTTCGGGTCGGCTCCAGCCGCGATGCGGCCTGGCGGGGGCGGGCCTGACGGAGGACAGGGCGTATGGATCGTACGACCGGCGGTGCACCGACACGCCCGCCGCAGGGGGTGGCGGGCGCCGTCCTGCTGCTCGGTGTGCTGCTGGCCGGCGCCGCACCGCTCATTCCCCTGGCCGTGCTGGTCAGCCGGCACGAGCCCGAACTGCTGCCCCTGTTCGCGGTGCCGCTGGCCGTGCTGGTGGCCGCCTGGCGGATCGCCCGGGACCGCGCCCGGGACCAGCTCACCGATCCGCTCACCGGCCTGCCGAACCGGCACGCCCTGCTGCTCGCGGCCCAGGAGGCGATCGCCGACCACCAGGACCAGGACGGCTACTCGGTCGGGCTGATCCTGCTCGATCTCGATCGGTTCCGATCCCTCAACGACACGCTTGGTCACGCCGCCGGGGACCGCCTGCTGGTGCACATCGGGCGGCGGCTGCACCGGGTGCTGCGCGGCGGGCCGGTGGACAGCCGTGCGGCCGCGTCGCCGACCGCCTGCTCGGGCGCCGCAACCCCCGCGACCCCGCCGGAACGGTCCTGCGCCGCTGCCGCTGCCGCCGCGCCGCAACGCGCGCCGCAACCCGTGCCGCAGTCCGCCTGCTCGGGCGCCGCAGCCCCCGCGACCCCGTCGGAACGGTCCTGCGCCGCTGCCGCCGCTGCCGCTGCCACTGCCGCCGCGCCGCAACCCGTGCCGCAGTCCGCCTGCTCGGACGCCGCAGCTCTCGCCGGCCCGCCCGCTCCCGCAGCTCTCGCCGGCCCGCCCGCTCCCGCGGCCCCTGCCATCCCGCCCGCCCCCGCAGACCGCCAGGTGCCGCTGCCGCCGCCGCTCACCCCGTCGCTGGCCGCCGAGCGCCGCCGGGAGACCGGCGAGCTGCTGGCCGGCCTGGAGCCGCTGGCCGAGAACGGCCGCCGCGCGGTGGTGGCCCGGATGGGCGGCGACGAGTTCGCGGTGCTGCTGCCCGGCGTCGGCCGCCCCGACCTGCTGGAGCGGCTCGCCAAGGCGCTGATCGCCGAACTGGCCGCCCCCATCCGACTGGACGGCCTGCTGCTGGTGCTGGAGGCCAGCGCCGGCGTCTGCGTCTACCCGCAGCACGCCGACGACGCAGAATCGTTGCTGCGCCGGGCCGACGTGGCGATGGGCCACGCCCAGCGCTCCCGCACCGCCGTGGAGCAGTACGACAAGTCGCAGGACGTCGACACCCCGTACCGGATCGGCCTGCTCGGCGACCTGCGCCGGGCCCTGGAGACCGGCGAGGTGCAGCTGCACTACCAGCCCAAGGTGGCGTTCGACGGCCGGGTGGTGGGCCTGGAGGCGCTGCTGCGCTGGGAGCGGCCGGGGCGCGGCCGGGTCTCGCCGGACGAGTTCGTGGGCCTGGCCGAGTCCAGCGGTTTGATGCCCCGGCTCACCGACTACGTGCTGGAGGCCGCGATCGGCCAGCTGGCCGCCTGGCGGTCCCAGGACCTCCAGGTGCAGGTCGCCGTCAACGTCTCGCCCCGCGACGTGCTCAGCCCCGGCTTCGCGCAGCGGGTGGCCGGCCACCTGAGCCGCCACCAGGTGCCCGCCCACGCGCTCCAACTGGAGATCACCGAGCGGCTGCTGCTGGACGACTCCCGGCTGGCCGCCGACACCCTGGCCCAGTTGCGCCGGCAGGGCGTCGGGATGTCCCTGGACGACTTCGGCACCGGCCACTCCTCGCTGGTGCGGCTGCGCAGCCTGCCGGTGGGCGAGCTGAAGATCGACCGGTCCTTCGTCTCCCGGATGGTCGCCGACCACCACGACGCCGCGGTGGTGCGCTGCTCGGTGGAGCTGGCCCACTCGCTGGGCCTGACCGTGGTGGCCGAGGGCGTGGAGGACGACGCGACCTGGGAGCGGCTGCACAGCCTCGGGGTGGACGCCGTCCAGGGCTGGTTGGTCTCCGCCGCGCTCCCCGCCGACCAGGCCACCGCCTGGCTCCAGGTGCACCGCACCGGCCCGCCGCCGGCCGAGCGGGTGCCCGGGCTGCGGCGCTGGACCGGGCAGGCCGAGCTGTCCCGCCCCGGGGTGCCGCGCCAGCCGCTGGGCCCGCCCAGCCAGGCTCCGACGACTCCCCAGTAGCCCCGCTCCGACTCCCGCAACCCCTCAGTAACAACGGTGACGCGCCGTGCCCCCTAGGATGGTCGTAAAGACAAGGAGGACGGGTCGCTCCCGCGTGCGGTGATGCCGGTGCCGTCCTCGCCCGAACTCACCCTGAGGATCGCTGCATGCCTGGCATCACGCGCGAGGAGGTCGCCCACCTCGCCCGGCTGTCGCGTCTGGAGTTGCAGGCCGAGGAGCTGGACCACCTCGCCGAGCAGCTGGACGTGATCATCGGCGCGGTCGCCCGCGTTTCCGAGGTCGCCGGACAGGACGTCCCGCCGACCTCCCACCCGCTGCCGCTGACCAATGTGATGCGCCCGGACGAGGTGCGGCCGTCGCTCACCTCCGAGCAGGCGCTCTCCGGCGCCCCGGCCGCCGAGGAGCAGCGTTTCCGGGTTCCGCAGATCCTCGGGGAGGACTGACCGCACATGACCGACCTCATCAAGCTCACAGCGGCCGACACCGCCGCGGCGATCAAGGCCGGCCAGGTCAGCGCCGTCGAGGTGACCCAGGCCCACCTGGACCGGATCGACGCCGTCGACAAGAAGGTCAACGCCTTCCTGCACGTCGACACCGAGGGTGCGCTGGCCGCCGCCCGCGCGGTGGACGCCAAGCGCGCCGCCGGCAGCGAGCTCGGCCCGCTGGCCGGCGTGCCGCTGGCCCTCAAGGACGTCTTCACCACCAAGGGCGTGCCGACCACCTGCGGGTCGAAGATCCTCGAAGGCTGGATCCCGCCCTACGACGCCACCCTGACGACCCGTCTGAAGGACGCGGACGTGGTGATCCTGGGCAAGACCAACATGGACGAGTTCGCGATGGGCTCCTCCACCGAGAACTCGGCCTTCGGCACCACCGGCAACCCCTGGGACCTCTCCCGGATCCCGGGCGGCTCCGGCGGCGGCTCGGCGGCCGCGCTGGCCGCCTTCGAGGCCCCGCTGGCGATCGGCACCGACACCGGCGGCTCGATCCGCCAGCCCGGCGCGGTCACCGGCACGGTCGGCGTCAAGCCCACCTACGGTTCGGTCTCCCGTTACGGCCTGGTCGCCTTCTCGTCCTCGCTGGACCAGGGCGGCCCGTGCGCCCGCACCGTGCTGGACGCGGCGCTGCTGCACGAGGCGATCGCCGGCCACGACCCGCTGGACTCCACCTCGATCAACGCGCCGGTCCCGGCCGTGGTCGAGGCCGCGAAGATGCGCGACGTCCGCGGCATGCGGATCGGCGTGGTCAAGGAGTTCGCCGGCGAGGGCTACCAGGCCGGCGTGATGCAGCGGTTCGACGAGGCCGTGGAGCTGCTGCGCGAGCTGGGCGCCGAGGTGGTCGAGGTGTCCTGCCCGTCCTTCACCCTGGCGCTGCCCGCCTACTACCTGATCGCCCCGAGCGAGGCCTCCTCCAACCTGGCCCGCTTCGACGCGATGCGCTACGGCCTGCGGGTGGGCGACGACGGCTCCCGCTCGGCCGAGGAGGTCACCGCGCTGACCCGCGAGGCCGGCTTCGGGGCCGAGGTCAAGCGCCGCATCATCCTGGGCACCTACGCACTCTCCTCCGGCTACTACGACGCCTACTACGGCTCGGCGCAGAAGGTCCGCACGCTGATCTCGCGCGACTTCGACGCCGCCTTCGCCGGGGTCGACGTGCTGGTCTCGCCGACCACCCCGACCACCGCCTTCCCGATCGGCGAGCGCGCCGACGACCCGATGGCGATGTACCTGGCCGACCTGTGCACCATCCCGTCCAACCTGGCGGGCAACGCGGCCATGTCACTGCCCTGCGGCCTGGCCCCGGAGGACAATCTCCCGGTCGGCCTGCAGATCATCGCACCCGCGATGGCGGACGACCGCCTGTACCGGGTCGGTGGCGCCGTGGAGGCCGCACTCAACGACAAGTGGGGGCACCCCCTGCTGGAGGAGGCACCGGCACTGTGAGCAAGATCGAGAAGGCCAAGGGCTGGAAGCACTCGAAGCCCGGCCTGCTGCTGTCCATCGGCACCAGCGCCTTCGGCGCCCTGAGCATCGCCAAGGACGTCAAGAAGGCCCGCAACGAGCACGACCACCTGCTGCTGGCCAACGCGCTGGTCGGCGCCCTGGCCCTGGTCACCGGCACCGCCCTGCTGGTCCGCGAACTGCGCCGGCTCGGCAGCGAGGACGTCCTCGCGGACTGACGTTCCGTCAGGTCGGCCGTGGCGCCCAGGCGTCGCGGTCGGCCGCTTCCAAGACTTTTGAGTGAAGGGGACGCTGTGAGCGTCATGAACCTGGTCTCCTACGAGGACGCTCTCGCGTCGTACGACCCGGTGATGGGCCTGGAGGTCCACGTCGAGCTGGGCACCAAGACCAAGATGTTCTGCGGCTGCTCGACCGAGCTGGGGGCCGAGCCGAACAGCCAGGTCTGCCCGACCTGCCTGGGGCTGCCCGGCTCGCTGCCGGTGGTCAACGCGGTCGGCGTGGAGTCGGCGATCCGGATCGGTCTGGCGCTGAACTGCGAGATCGCCGAGTGGTGCCGGTTCGCCCGGAAGAACTACTTCTACCCGGACATGCCGAAGAACTTCCAGACCTCGCAGTACGACGAGCCGATCGCCTACAACGGCTACCTCGACGTGCAGCTGGAGGACGGCTCGACCTTCCGGGTGGAGATCGAGCGCGCCCACATGGAGGAGGACACCGGCAAGTCCAGCCACGTCGGCGGGGCCACCGGCCGGATCCACGGTGCCACCCACTCGCTGCTCGACTACAACCGGGCCGGCATCCCGCTGATCGA
This sequence comes from Kitasatospora humi, assembly GCF_020907985.1. Classification (GTDB taxonomy): domain Bacteria; phylum Actinomycetota; class Actinomycetes; order Streptomycetales; family Streptomycetaceae; genus Kitasatospora; species Kitasatospora humi. The sequence continues at coordinate 162,618 of NZ_JAJJPA010000005.1, forward strand.
GATCGTCACCAAGCCGATCGAGGGCGCCGGCGAGCGGGCGCCCGAGGTGGCCCGCGCCTACGTCGCGGAGCTGCGCGAGCTGATCCGCGCGCTGGGCGTCTCCGAGGCCCGGATGGACAAGGGCCAGATGCGCTGCGACGTCAACCTGTCGCTGCGCCCGAACGGCACCGAGACCTTCGGCACCCGCTCGGAGACCAAGAACGTCAACTCGCTGCGCAGCGTGGAGCGGGCCGCCCGGTTCGAGATCCAGCGCCACGCCACCGTGCTGGGCGCCGGCGAGAAGATCATCCAGGAGACCCGGCACTTCCACGAGGACAACGGCACCACCACCAGCGGCCGGATCAAGGACAACGCCGAGGACTACCGCTACTTCCCCGAGCCCGACCTGGTGCCGGTGGCGCCGTCCCGGGAGTGGGTCGAGGAGCTGCGCGCCTCCCTGCCCGAGCTGCCCCGGGTGCGCCGGGCCCGGCTGCAGGCGGAGTGGGGCCTGTCCGACAAGGACATGCAGGCGGTGCTCAACGCCGGTGCGGTGGAGCCGATCCTGGAGACCATCGCGGCCGGCGCTCCCGCCGACCAGGCCCGCAAGTGGTGGCTGGGCGAGCTGGCCCGCCGGGCCAACGAGACCGGCACCGAGCTGGCCGAGCAGCCCATCACCCCGGCCCAGGTGGCCCGGGTCTGCGCGCTGGTCGCCGAGGGCAAGCTCAACGACAAGCTGGCCCGCCAGGTGATCGAGGCCGTGCTGGCCGGCGAGGGCGAGCCGGACGAGGTCGTCGCAGCGCGCGGCCTGGCCGTGGTCTCCGACGACTCCGCGCTGGGCGCGGCCGTCGACCAGGTGATCGGCGAGAACCCGGACGTCGCGGAGAAGATCCGCGGCGGCAAGGTGCAGGCGGTCGGCGCGCTGGTCGGTGCGGTCATGAAGGCCACCCGCGGCCAGGCGGACGCGGCGAAGGTCAAGGACCTCATCCTGGAGAAGCTCGGCGCCGCCTAAGGCATCCCAAGACGCGTGCGGCCGCCCCTAAGGCCCTGGGGGCGGCCGCACGCGTTTCCCGCGGACGCTCCTAAGGACCCGAGGTGCCGCAAGATCGGGCATGCTTCCGATGCGCTGCCCCCCGCTGGGGGAGGAGTCTCTACGTGTCAGCAGAGACAGGGACGACGAGACCACAGGGGAGCACCTCATGGAGTTCGACCTCTTCCGCCAGCGCACCGCCGAACTGCAGGCCGCCGCGGCCCACGAGCGCCTGGTGGCCGAGGCCCGCCGGGCCGGCCGCGCCAACCGCACCGCCCGGGGGCTGCGGCTCGGCCGGCTGGCCGGCCTGCGCCGGACCGACGGCGTCGCCGCAGCCGAGTGCTGATCGGCGGCCCGGGCGCCGCCGGTACGAGGGGACCGGCGGGGCCGATCGACGCGGCCGGGCACGGGAGCGGGGAGAGCACCCAGGGTGCTCTCCCCGTTCCCGTGCCACCACCGGCGATATCCCATGGTCCGGCGTCGGCCGCATATGGCATGCTCAGCGCCGTGGAGCAGATGTCGGTCAGCCCGGTCTTCGTCGGCCGCGGCAGCGAACTGGCTGCGCTGGGCGTGGCGCTGCGTCGGGCGCGGGAGGGCCAGCCGCAGGCGCTGCTGGTCGGGGGCGAGGCCGGCGTCGGCAAGACCCGGCTGCTGGAGGAGTTCCTCGCCGAGGCGGAGGCGGCCGGCACCGTCACCATGCTCGGCCAGTGCCTGGAGATCGGCGCCGAGGGCCTGCCGTACGCGCCGCTGGTCACCGCGCTGCGCCGGCTGCACCGCCGCCTCGGCCCGGAGCTGGCCCGCGCCGCCGACGGCATGGAGGGCCATCTGGCCCGGGTGCTGCCGGAGTTCGGCGAGACCGACGGTGAGCCCAACGACGAGTACGGCCGGGCCCGGCTGTTCGAGCACATCGGCCGGCTCTTCGAGCGGCTCGGCGCCGAGCACACCCTGGTGCTCGCCATCGAGGACCTGCACTGGTCGGACCGTTCCACCCGGGAGCTGCTCGGTTACCTGATCTCCACCCTGCACCACTCCCGGGTGCTGATCTGCGCCACCTACCGCACCGACGACCTGCACCGCCGCCACCCGCTGCGCCCGTTCCTGGCCGAGCTGGAGCGCCAACGTACCGTGCAGCGGCTGGAGCTGGACCGGTTCGGCCACCACGAGGTGGCCGCCCAGCTGGCCGGGATCCTGGGCACCGAGACCCCGGACCGGCGGCTGGTGGAGCGGATCCACCGCCGCTCCGAGGGAAACCCGTTCTTCGTCGAGGAGTTGGCCTGCTCCTACACCGGCGGCTGCTCGGTGGGCATGAGCGACTCGCTGCGGGAGATCCTGCTGGTGCGGGTCGAGGCCCTGCCGGAGGCCGCCCAGCGGGTGGTCAGGACGGCGGCCGAGGGCGGTTCCCGGATCGAGCACCAACTGCTGGCCGCGGCGCTCGACGGCACCGAGGACGAGCTGCTCGACGCGCTGCGCACCGCCGTCGGCGCCAACATCCTGCAGCCGGACAAGGACGGCGAGGGCTACCGGTTCCGGCACGCGCTGGTCCGGGAGGCGGTCTCCGACGACCTGCTGCCCGGTGAGCGGACCAGGATCAACCGTCGGTTCGCCACCGCGCTGGCCGCCGACCCCGGCCTGGTGCACGGCGCCGAGCGCCCCGCGCGGCTGGCCAACTACTGGTACCACGCGCACGATCCGGCCCGGGCGCTGCCCAGCGCGCTGGACGCGGCCCGCGCCGCCCGCCGCCGCAACGCCTTCGCCGAGCAGCTGCGGATGCTGGAGCGCGCCCTGGAACTGTGGGACGAGGTCGACGCCGAGGTGCTGGCGACCACACTGCGCCCGCACGACTGGGCCGAGACCTACCCGCCGTGCTCCTGCGACCCCGGCCCGCTCGACGACGAGTGCCAACGGCTGCGGCTGGTGGACGTGTTGGCCGAGGCGGTGGTCGCGGCCCGGCGGGCCGGCGACCGCGAGCGCGGGGTGAGCCTGGCCAAGCGCGCCCTCAAGCTGGTGGACGAGACCCGGGACCCGCTGCGCGCCGCCTGGTTCCGGATGAACCGGGCCCGGATGCTGGGCCACCTCAACCGGCGCGGCTACGCCGAGGAGTTGACGCACGCGCTGCGCCTGGTGGAGGGCCGTCCGCCGTCCGCCGTGCAGGCCGACGTCTTCTCGCTGGCGGCCGGACAGGCGATGCTCAACAGCCCGGTCGAGGCCGACCTGGTGCTGGCCGAGCGGGCCGTGGCGATCGCCCGCGAGGTCGGCGCGACCAGCGTCGAGCTGCACGCCCAGATGACGCTGGGCTCGCTGTACACCGAACTCGGCGACCCGGAGCGGGGGATCGCCACGCTGCGGGAAGCGATCGAGGGCGCCCGCCGGCTCACCGTGCCGGACCTGCTCACCCGCGGCCTGAACAACCTGGCCAGCATGCTCGGGCACCTCGGCCGTGCCGAGGAGGCGGTCCGGCTGGCCCGCGAGGGGCTGGCGGCGGCCGGTGCCCTCGGGCTGCTGCGCAACACCGGCGGGATCCTGGCCGGCAACCTGGCCGAGTGCCTGCTGCTGGTCGGTCGGCCCGCCGAGGCGGCCGAGGTGCTGGCCGAGTGGGAGGGCACCGGCAGCGGTGCCGAGGCCCATGCCTCCTTCCTGCACCGGCTGCGCGGCGAACTGGCCCTGCTGCGCGGTGACCTGGCGGCCGTGCAGGAGCACCTGGCGCGGGCCGGGGCCGCGGTGGAGCGGGACCAGTCGCAGCACGAGGTGCCGGCCGCCCGGCTGGCGGTGGACCTGGCCGGCCGGTCCGGGCGGCCGCTCCAGGCGCGGGCGGCACTGCTGGACGTCCTGGACGGCCCGTCGGACCTGCGGGACAGCCGGCTGCTGCCGCTGCTGGCCCGGGCCGCCGCGGTGGAGGCCGACTCGCGCGGGCTGCCTTCGGCGGACCAGGGCCGCCCGGCGGTGCTGGCCCGGATCACCGAGCGGCTGGCCGCGCAGCGCCCGGTGGTGCCGCTGCACCACGGCTGGGTGCGGCTGGCCGAGGCCGAGGTGGCCCGGGCCACCGGCGCCGACACCCCGGCGCACTGGCAGGCCGCGATCGAGCCGCTGCGGGCCACCGGCCTGCCCTATCCGCTGGTGCACGCGCTGCTGGGGGCCGGCGGGGCGCTGGCCGCGGCCGGGCAGCGCGAGTCGGCGGGCGAACTGCTGCGCGAAGCCGCCGAGTTGGCGGACCGGCTGGGTGACGGATGGCTGCGCCGGGAGATCGACCACGTGATCGCCCGGGTCGGGGTGGCGCGCAGCAGGCCGCAGGGGCCCGCAGGGGCGCCCATGGGGGCGCGCGTCGAGCAGAGTGAGCCTGACGGCGCCGCGGCGTTCCATCTCACGCCTCGGGAGACCGATGTGCTGCGCTTGTTGACGGAGGGGCGCAGCAATCGCCAGATCGCCGAGGAGCTCTTCATCTCGCCCAAGACGGCCAGCGTCCACGTGTCCAACATCCTTGCCAAGCTGGAGGTTTCCGGTCGCGGTGAGGCCGCGGCACTGGCTCACCGGCTGCGGTTGTTCCCGGCCGCCGCGCCGCTGCAGCCGGTCGGCCCCGGCGCGTAGGCGGCGCATGGACGCACATCTCCCCCTGTGCGTGCCCCCGCGTGTGCGCTACTCCCAACCGGGCCGATCTGGTGGAAGCGGGTGCATATCCCTACTCTCGGACCATTACTCTAAGTTGAGTGTATGTGTCATTGAGTGACCGGAGTGGTGTAGGGTCCCGGCTGGGAACAGAGGGGGAGGTGCCGGGTGAGCCCCAGGTCTGACGGTGTGTCGACCGCGCCGCCGGCGGAGGTCACCCGCCTGCCCCTGCTGGTCGGCCGCCGCCTGGCCCTGCTCCTCGGAGTGCTCTGCCTCGGTTATGCGCTGGGCGCCGCCTTCGGCTGGGGCTCCCACCCGCTGGCGCTCTTCATGGGGGACTTCGGGCTGGCCGGCGCCGCGCTGGCGGCCGCGGTCTCCTGCCTGCTGCGCGGCTGCACGGTGCCAGGGCAGACCCGCGGGGCCTGGCTGCTGTTCGGCCTCTCCTCGGCCACCCTGGCGGTCGGCAACGGCACCTGGGGCTGGTACGAGGTGGTGCTGCGCACCCCGCTGCCGCAGGACTCGGTCGCCGACTACGCCTTCCTGCCGTTCGCGCCGCTGGCCGTGCTGGGCCTGCTGGTGCTGGCCCAGCGCCCGCGCGGCGCGGCCGGCTGGCTCTGCCTGCTGCTGGACGGCTGGATGGTGGCCGGCTCGCTGTTCACGCTCAGCTGGAGCCTGGCGCTGGGCCAGACCGCCGAGGGCGAGGTGGGCGACCCGCTGCGCCTGGCGCTCGGCCTGGCCTACCCGGTGATGGACATCCTGATGGTCTCGCTGGTGGTCGGGATGCGGTTCCGCTGCTGGGAGAGCCACCGGGCCGCGGTGCACAACGCGATGCTGGGGCTGGCCGTCACCGTGGTCTGCGACGCGCTCTACAGCGCGCCGGCGCTGCGCGGCAGCTACCACTCGGGGGAGATCCTGGACGCCGGCTGGTTCACCGGCTCCATGATCCTCGCCTACGCGCCCTGGACGTCCCGCTGGCGGCGGCCCAGTCCGCGCCGGCTGCACCCTTCGGGTGGCGGTCTCCCGCGCCGCCGGGTGGCCTCGACCTTCAGCGCACTGAGCCCGTACGCCGCGGCCTCGGTCTGCTGCGCCGGCATCCTCTACAACGCCCTCGGAGGTCGTCCGATGGACCGCGTGGTGATCGTGGTCGCCTGCACGGTCGGCCTCGCGCTGATCGTCCGGCAGGGAATCATGCTGCTGGACAACCTGTCGCTGGCCCAGGAGCTCGCGCAGAAGGAGGCGCACTTCCGCTCGCTGGTGCAGGGCTCCAGCGACGTCATCATGATCACCGGCGCCGACGGGGTGCTCTCCTACGTGTCGCCGGCCGCGCTCGGCGTCTACAGCCGGGATCCCGAGGAACTGGTCGGCGGCCGGCTGCTGGACCTGGTGCACCCGCAGGACGCCGACCGGGTGGTCGGCGAGGTGCGCCGCTTCCTGGCCCGCAGCCAACTGCTGGCCCGGCGCCCCGAGGGCCACCCGCCGACGTCGCCCGCCGCCCGCGCCGGTGAGCCCAGCGCCCGGGTGGAGTGCCGGATCCGGGCCGGCGGCGGCGAGTGGCTGCACGTCGAGTCGACCGTCAACCGCTACCGCGACGGGCTGATCCTCAACAGCCGGGACGTCACCGAACGGGTGCGGCTGCAAGCCCAGTTGCAGCACAACGCGTTCCACGACCCGCTCACCGACCTGCCCAACCGGGCGCTCTTCACCGAGCGGCTGCGGGCCGCCCTCGGCGGCGGCCAGGGCGGCGGCGATCCGCACGGCGACGGCGCCCGTGAACACCCGTACCGGGACGCCGCGGTGGCCGTGCTCTTCCTCGACCTGGACGGCTTCAAGGCGGTCAACGACACCGCCGGGCACCAGGCCGGCGACCAGCTGCTGGTGCAGGCGGCCCGCCGCCTGCAGGCCACCGTGCGCTCCGGCGACACGGTCGCCCGGTTCGGCGGTGACGAGTTCGCGGTGCTGGTCGCCGGGCAGCTCGGCCGGCTGCGGGTGCAGGAGCTGGCCGAGCGGCTGCGGCACGCGCTCTCCGAGCCGTACTGGATCGCCGGTGTCGAGCTGGGCGTGGCGGCCAGCATCGGGATCGCCTTCGGGCCGCAGCCGGCCGAGCCCGACGCGGCGCCGGCCGACCCGGCGGCGCTGGCCGACGAGCTGATGCGCGACGCCGACCTGGCGATGTACCGGGCCAAGTCGGAGGGCAAGGGCCGGGTGGTGCTCTACAGCCCCGGCATGCGGGCCGACCTGGACCGCCGCAGGGAGCTGGACGACCGGCTGCGCGCGGCGGTCCGGGAGGGCGGTTTCGCGCTCTTCCACCAGCCCGTGGTCGACCTGCGCACGGGCGCGGTGACCGGCCTGGAGGCGCTGGCCCGGTGGCGCTCGGCGCAGGGCCTGCTGCTCACCCCGGCGGAGTTCCTGCGCGGCGCCGAGCTGGGCGACGCGGCCACCCGGTTCGCCCGCTGGCTGCTGGAGCAGGCGATCGCCCAGGCGGCGCTGCGCGGGGTGGACGGCGGCCGGCCGGGCTCCGCCGCGGTGCCGGTCGCGGTGCGGCTCAGCGCCGAGCGGCTCTGCGCGCCCGGGGTGTACGAGACGATCGCGGGGGCGCTGCGGGACAGCGGGCTGCCGTGCGGGCGGTTGGTGATCGAGCTGGCCCGGCTCGGCCCGGACGGCACGGCGGACGAGCTGGGCCGCCGACTGGCGGCGCTGCGCCGGCTGGGGGTGGGCACGGCGCTGGCCGGCTTCGGCACCGGCAGCGGCTCGCTGGGTGCGCTGGCCAGGCTGCCGTTCGACGGGGTGAAGCTGGACCGCTCGGTGGTGCAGGAGGTGGCCGACTCGCCGCGCAGCCGGGCGCTGGCGGGCCATGCGCTGCGGCTGGGCCGGGAGCTCGGGCTGGTCACCGCCGCCGAAGGGGTGGACCAGCCGCGTCAGGTGACGGTGCTTCAGGAGTTGGGCTGCCGGCAGGGCCAGGGGCTGGCGTTCGCCCAGCCGCTGGACGAGTTCCGGCTGCGGCGGGCCCTGGTGCGTAGGCTGTATCCGCTGCCCAGGCCGGTGGGAGCGGTCTCGGCCCGGCACGCCTACCTCTCGGCGGCGGACGGCCGACCGTCCATCGTCGGTCCGCATGGTGAGACTGCCGTCCCACCTGCTTGACATCGGATGCCGGTCGGGAGGAAGGTCGCTCCATGCGCACCCGAATTCTCGTACTTGGCGGGCGCGTCGGCTGAGCGGGCCACAGTTTGCCCCACTCCTCACAGACCGACGCGCCACCCCTCGCATGCCCTTGGGCACGAGGGGTTTTTTGTTGCTGTCGCACCGATGAACACCGCGTGAAACACCGTTGTCCCGCCCGCTCGTTCCATTCGAAAATGGGATGAAGCGGACAGCCGAACCGGCGAAGGAAGACAGGCAGATGACCGAGCACACGGCATCCCCCCGCCGCGGGGAGCACCCGGCAGCCCCGTCCCACGGCACTCCCGTGGTCGTCGAGACGATGACCGGGGCGCAGTCGCTCATCCGTTCCCTCGAGGCCGTGGGCGCGGACACCATCTTCGGCATCCCGGGCGGCGCCATCCTGCCGGCCTACGACCCGCTGATGGACTCGGTGAAGGTCCGCCACATCCTGGTGCGCCACGAGCAGGGCGCCGGCCACGCGGCCACCGGGTACGCGCAGGCCACCGGCAAGGTCGGCGTCTGCATGGCCACCTCGGGCCCGGGCGCCACCAACCTGGTCACCCCGATCGCCGACGCCTACATGGACTCGGTGCCGATCGTGGCGATCACCGGCCAGGTCTCCTCCGCGTCGATCGGTACCGACGCCTTCCAGGAGGCCGACATCTGCGGCATCACCATGCCGATCACCAAGCACAACTTCCTGGTCACCGACCCCGCCGAGATCCCGCAGGTGATCGCGGAGGCCTTCCACATCGCCGCCACCGGCCGCCCCGGCCCGGTGCTGGTCGACATCGCCAAGGACGCGCTGCAGGCCGCCACCACCTTCCGCTGGCCGGTCGAGATGGCGCTGCCCGGCTACCGCCCGGTCACCAAGCCGCACGCCAAGCAGATCCGGGAGGCCGCCCGGATGCTGGTCAACGCCAAGCGCCCGGTCCTCTACGTCGGCGGCGGCGTCGTCAAGGCACGGGCCACCGCCGAGCTGCGGATCCTGGCCGAGCTGACCGGCGCGCCGGTGGTCACCACCCTGATGGCGCTGGGAGCGTTCCCGGACAGCCACCCGCAGCACCTGGGCATGCCCGGCATGCACGGCAGCGTCCCGGCGGTCACCGCGCTGCAGAAGTCCGACCTGCTGTTCACCCTCGGCGCCCGCTTCGACGACCGGGTCACCGGCAAGCTGGACTCCTTCGCACCGGGCGCCAAGGTGGTGCACGCGGACATCGACCCGGCCGAGATCGGCAAGAACCGCCCGGCCGACGTGCCGATCGTCGGTGACGCCCGCGAGGTGCTGGCCGACCTGATCGTGGCCGTGCAGGCCGAGCACGAGGCCGGCCGGCAGGGCGACTACGGCGACTGGTGGGCCAAGCTCAACGAGTGGAAGAAGACCTACCCGCTGGGCTACGACCCGGCTCCGGCGGGGGAGTTGTCGCCGCAGCAGGTGATCGAGCGGATCGGGCGGCTGGTCGGCCCGGACGCGATCTACGCGGCGGGCGTGGGGCAGCACCAGATGTGGGCCTCGCAGTTCATCAGCTACGAGAAGCCGGCCACCTGGCTGAACTCGGGCGGTGCCGGGACGATGGGCTACGCGGTGCCGGCCGCGATGGGCGCCAAGGCGGGCCGGCCGGACACCGAGGTCTGGGCGATCGACGGTGACGGCTGCTTCCAGATGACCAACCAGGAGCTGGTCACCTGCGCGCTCAACAACATCCCGATCAAGGTCGCGGTCATCAACAACGGCTCGCTGGGCATGGTCCGCCAGTGGCAGACCCTGTTCTACAACCAGCGGTACTCCAACACCGTGCTGCACGCCGGTCCCTCTCCAGCCGACAGCGGCTCCGCCGCGGGCGACGGGGTCGCCCCGCAGCAATGGCGGGGCACCCGGATCCCCGACTTCGTGCTGCTCGCCGAGGCGATGGGCTGCGTGGGCCTGCGCTGCGAGCGTCCGGAGGAGCTGGACGCGGTGATCGAGCAGGCGAGGCAGATCAACGACCGCCCGGTGGTGATCGACTTCATCGTCCACCAGGACGCCATGGTCTGGCCGATGGTCGCCGCCGGTACCAGCAACGACGAGATCCAGTTCGCCCGCGGGGTCCGCCCCGACTTCGGCGACGACCTCGACTGACGCCCCTACGGACCAAGGGAACCCGAGAAGCCATGTCCAAGCACACCCTCTCCGTCCTGGTCGAGAACAAGCCCGGCGCACTGGCCCGGGTGGCCGCCCTGTTCTCCCGTCGGGGCTTCAACATCGACTCCCTCGCCGTCGGCGCGACCGAGCATCCGGACGTCTCCCGGATGACCATCGTGGTCAACGTCGAGGATCTGCCGCTGGAGCAGGTCACCAAGCAGCTCAACAAGCTGGTCAACGTGATAAAGATCGTCGAGCTCGACCAGTCCGCTGCGATCCAGCGGGAACTGGTCCTGGTCAAGGTCCGGGCGGACAACGAGACCCGGTCCCAGGTCGTCGAGATCGTGCAGCTCTTCCGCGCCAAGACCGTGGACGTGTCGCCGGACGCCGTGACCATCGAGGCGACCGGCAGCTCCGACAAGTTGGAGGCGATGCTGCGGATGCTGGAACCCTTCGGCATCAAGGAGCTGGTGCAGTCCGGCCTGGTGGCGATCGGGCGCGGCGCCCGTTCGATCACCGACCGGTCGCTGCGCGCCCTGGACCGCAGCGCGTAGACCGCGCCTCATCCCGAACCCCCCGAACCCACGCGTACGGTGACTGGACACCGACGCGACACACGCAAGGAGAGAGCCCACCGTGGCCGAGCTGTTCTACGAAGACGACGCCGACCTGTCCATCATCCAGGGCCGCAAGGTCGCGGTCATCGGCTACGGCAGCCAGGGCCACGCCCACGCGCTGTCGCTGCGTGACTCGGGTGTGGACGTGCGGGTCGGCCTGAAGCCGGAGTCCAAGTCCCGCGCGGCGGCCGAGGAGGCCGGCCTGCGGGTGACCACTCCGGCCGAGGCGGCCGCCGAGGCGGACGTCATCATGATCCTGGTGCCGGACCCGATCCAGGCCGACGTCTACCAGGCCGACATCGCCCCCCACCTCAAGGCCGGCGACGCGCTGTTCTTCGGCCACGGCCTGAACATCCGCTTCGGCTTCATCGAGCCCCCGGCGGACGTCGACGTCTGCATGGTCGCCCCGAAGGGCCCGGGCCACCTGGTCCGCCGCCAGTACGAGGAGGGCCGCGGCGTGCCGTGCATCGTCGCGGTCGAGCAGGACGCCACCGGCAAGGCCTTCGAGCTGGCGCTGTCCTACGCCAAGGGCATCGGCGGCACCAAGGCCGGTGTCATCAAGACCACCTTCACCGAGGAGACCGAGACCGACCTGTTCGGCGAGCAGGCCGTGCTCTGCGGCGGTACCGCCGCCCTGGTCAAGGCCGGTTTCGAGACCCTGGTCGAGGCCGGCTACCAGCCGGAGATCGCCTACTTCGAGTGCCTGCACGAGCTGAAGCTGATCGTCGACCTGATGTACGAGGGCGGCCTGGAGAAGATGCGCTGGTCGGTCTCCGAGACCGCCGAGTGGGGCGACTACGTCACCGGCCCGCGCATCATCACCGACGCCACCAAGGCCGAGATGAAGAAGGTCCTCGCCGAGATCCAGGACGGCACCTTCGCCAACACCTGGATCGCCGAGTACAAGGCCGGCCTGCCCAAGTACAACGAGTACAAGAAGGCGGACTCCGACCACCTGCTGGAGACCACCGGTCGCGAGCTGCGCAAGCTGATGAGCTGGGTCAAGGACGCCTGATCCGGTAGTCGCGGCGCGGGGGCGGGGCCGTCCGGGCGGTCCCGCCCCCGCTGTACAACCCGTCTGGTCCCGTGCGGGTGATTTCGCCGCACGGGAGCAGGAAACAGCCCGGTCCGTCGATACACTTCCGAGTGCGCGTCAGGCCCACAGCGTCGTGCGTCTATCCACGCGGCATGCCACCAAACCCCCATGTCCGCCGGGCCGCAACGAGCCGGTCACGCCTCCCACGTGTCTGCGCCGGCCGATGCCCGCGGCGGGGAGAACCGGACAGTAAGGACGAACTGTCGTGAGCACTGTCACTTCCAAGAACGCCGTGGTGCTGATCGCCGAAGAGCTGTCGCCGGCGACGGTCGACGCCCTGGGCCCGGACTTCGAGATCCGGCACTGCGACGGAGCCGACCGCACCGAGCTGCTGACCGCCATCGCGGATGTCGACGCCATCCTGATCCGCTCCGCCACCCGGATCGACGCCGAGGCGCTGGCCGCGGCCAAGAGGCTCAAGGTGGTCGCCCGGGCCGGCGTCGGCCTGGACAACGTGGACGTGTCCGCCGCCACCAAGGCCGGCGTGATGGTCGTCAACGCGCCGACCTCCAACATCGTCACGGCCGCCGAGCTCGCCTGCGGTCTGCTGATCTCGGTGGCCCGCAACATCGCGCCGGCCAACGCCGCGCTCAAGGCCGGCGAGTGGAAGCGCAACAAGTACACCGGTGTCGAGCTGTCCGAGAAGACCCTCGGCGTGGTGGGCCTGGGCCGGATCGGCGTGCTGGTGGCCCAGCGGATGTCGGCCTTCGGGATGAAGATCGTCGCCTACGACCCCTACATCCAGGCCGCCCGCGCCGCCCAGATGGGCGTCAAGCTGCTCACCCTGGACGAGCTGCTGGCGGTCTCCGACTTCATCACCGTGCACCTGCCCAAGACCCCGGAGACCATCGGTCTGATCGGCGACGAGGCGCTGCACAAGGTCAAGCCCAGCGTACGGATCGTCAACGCGGCCCGCGGCGGCATCGTCGACGAGGCGGCGCTGCTCAGCGCCCTCAAGGACGGCCGGGTGGCCGGTGCCGGCCTGGACGTCTACGCCAAGGAGCCGTGCACCGACTCCCCGCTCTTCACCTTCGACAACGTGGTGGCCACCCCGCACCTGGGCGCCTCCACCGACGAGGCGCAGGAGAAGGCCGGCATCTCGGTGGCCAACTCGGTGCGGCTGGCGCTGGCCGGCGAGCTGGTGCCGGACGCGGTCAACGTGCAGGGTGGCGTGATCGCCGAGGACGTCCGGCCCGGGCTGCCGCTGGCCGAGCGGCTCGGCCGGATCTTCACCGCGCTGGCCGGCGAGGTGGCGGTGCGGCTCGATGTCGAGGTGCGCGGCGAGATCACCCAGCACGACGTCAAGGTGCTCGAACTCTCGGCGCTCAAGGGCGTGTTCGAGGACGTGGTGGCCGAGACCGTGTCCTACGTCAACGCGCCGCTGTTCGCCCAGGAGCGCGGCGTCGAGGTGCGGCTGACCACCAGCAGCGAGAGCGCCGAGCACCGCAATGTGATCACCGTGCGCGGCACCCTGGCCAACGGCTCCGAGATCGCCATCTCCGGCACCCTCTCCGGCCCCAAGCTGCACCAGAAGATCGTCGGCGTGGACGCGTTCGAGGTCGATGTCGCGCTCACCGACCACATGGCCTTCTTCAAGTACGACGACCGCCCCGGCGTGGTCGGCACCCTGGGCCGGATCCTCGGCGACGCCGGCATCAACATCGCCGGCATGCAGGTCTCCCGGGACGGCGGCACCAACGACGCGCTGGCCTCGATCACGGTGGACACGCAGATCCCGCAGGAGGTGCTCAGCGAGATCGCGACCGAGATCGGCGCCAAGTTCGCCCGTTCGGTGGACCTCGGCTGACGCCTTCCCAGGCCCCTGGGCCCGGGCCGCTCGCCGCGGTCCGGGCCTTTGCACGTCCGGGAGTTGACGGCCCCGCCGAGCGGCCGGGCGGGGCAGCCGCCGTCTCAGATAGTAGGAAATCCAACTAAATCTAGAGACAGCCGACGGGTGCTGGCGTACCGTGAAATGGCACCCGGTGCACCCGCCCCCGGACCCACCGTCCGTCCGGCGCGCCGCGGGCCGTGTGTGCACGTACGCAGCGTGGCGGGTGATCCCCGCCAGGCGTACCCCCCTCCTCACCCTCACCCGACGCCGTCGCGGCGTCCGCGAACCCAGGAGCCGGTATGCCCCTCACCAGCAACCTGCACGCCCGTGACAACGCCCCGGCCGCGGCCGGCAGCACCGCGGCGGCCCGCCGCCGCCGTCGCGGCCTCGCCCTCGCCACCCCCGACTCCAGCGCCGCCTGCGCGGCCGCCCTGCAGCGCTCCCTGGACCGCCGCGACAACGGCGGCTCGACCGGGCACTGAGGGCACCAGGAGCGTCGTCAGGCTCGTGAGCTGCGGTGACACCTTCGGGTGATTTGCCTTCAGTTCCGGCCGGGTACGGTGGAGAGGACCGCCAGACTCTCGGGCATGGGAGTGATGATGAGCGCCGAACCGTTCCCGGAGTGGCTGCGGCCGCCGGTCGGGGGATGGACAGCCGAAGATCTCGACCGGCTCCCGGACCTGCCTCCGCACACGGAGCTGATCGACGGGAACCTGGTATTCGTGAGCCCGCAATCTCGTTTCCACTACTGGACACTGCGGTTGCTGGAGAATGCTCTGTTGGCGGTGATTCCGCCTGGTTGGGATGTCAGTCGAGAGTTCTCGATGGTCCTGGGCAAGAGGAACCGCCCCGAGCCGGATCTTGTGGTTGCCCCGCTCGCACCGGACGCGACAGCCGAAGATACCTGGATCAAGCCCGAGGACGTAGTGCTGGCTGTCGAGGTGGTGTCCCCGGAGTCCAGGGAACGTGACCGCTGGACCAAGCCCCAGAAGTACGCCGCCGCAGGCATTCGTTACTTCTGGCGGGTGGAGAGCGATGAGGGGCGTCCCGTGGTGTACGCGTACGAGCGCGACCCGGCCACCAACAACTACGCCCTGACCGGGATCTTCCACGACCGCCTGAAGGTCGACCACCCCTTCCCCCTCGACATCGTCCTCTCCATCCGTCCGAATGACGGACGCTAGGTGTCAGCCCGCGAGACAAGGAGTACCGTCTCCCACATGTCTCGCACCCTTCGTCTCGCAGTGATCCCCGGTGACGGCATCGGCCAGGAAGTGGTGGCCGAAGGCCTCAAGGTGCTGGCCGCCGTCCTGCCCGCCGACGTCAAGCTGGAGACCGCCGAGTACGACCTCGGGGCCCGGCGCTACCACGCGACGGGGGAGACCCTGTCGGACGAGACGCTCGCGTCGCTCAAGGACCACGACGCGATCCTGCTCGGGGCGATCGGCGACCCGTCGGTGCCCTCCGGGGTGCTGGAGCGGGGGCTGCTGCTGAAGCTGCGGTTCGCCTTCGACCACTACGTGAACCTGCGGCCGGGCAAGCTGCTCCCCGGGGCGAAGTCCCCGCTGGCGGGCGACCCCGAGATCGACTTCGTGGTGGTCCGCGAGGGCACCGAGGGCCCGTACGTGGGCAACGGCGGCTCGCTGCGCACCGGGACGGCGAACGAGGTGGCCACCGAGGTCAGCCTCAACACCGCGTTCGGCATCGAGCGGGTCGTGCGGGACGCGTTCCGCCGCGCCGCCGCCCGGCCGCGCAAGAAGCTGACCCTGGTGCACAAGAACAACGTGCTGGTGCACGCCGGCCACCTGTGGACCCGGATCTTCCAGCAGGTCGCCGCGGAGCACCCCGAGGTCAGCACCGACTACCTGCACGTGGACGCGGCGACGATCTTCTTCGTCACGCAGCCCGAGCGGTTCGACGTGATCGTCACCGACAACCTGTTCGGCGACATCCTGACCGACCTGGCCGCCGCCGTCACCGGTGGCATCGGCCTGGCGGCCAGCGGCAACATCAACCCGTCCGGCGAGTACCCGTCGATGTTCGAGCCGGTGCACGGCTCCGCGCCGGACATCGCGGGCCAGGGCAAGGCCGACCCGACCGCCGCCGTGCTGTCGGTCGCCATGCTGCTCGACCACCTCGGCTACCCGGCCGAGGCCGCCCGGGTCGAGGCCGCCGTCGCCGCCGACCTGGCCGAGCGCGGCCCGGACGCCCGCGGCACTTCTCAGGTCGGCGACGCGATCGCCGCCCGAGTATCCGGCTGACGGGCCGGCTGAGAGGCACTCACAACCCCACAGCTGTTCGGCACGGCCCCTGAGATGCGACTATCAACAGTGGGCCGTGCCGTCGTGCGTTCGCGAGCACCATGGCGGTTCGGCCCGGACCAACCCCACGGTGAAGGACTGAAGCCATGACCACGCCCACCCAGGCGCCCATCACGTTCGAGCTCAAGCCCTCCGCGCACCCGCTGCCCGCAGCCGAGCGCGAGGCCCGGCTGGCGAACCCCGGCTTCGGCCGGATCTTCACCGACCACATGGTCACCATCCGCTGGACCGAGGGCCGCGGCTGGCACGACGCCCAGCTCACCCCGTACGCGCCGATGGAGATCGACCCGGCGAACATGACCCTGCACTACGGGCAGGCCATCTTCGAGGGCCTCAAGGCCTACCGCCAGCCCGACGGCTCCATCGCCACCTTCCGCCCGGAGGCCAACGCGGCCCGCTTCCAGGCCTCGGCCCGCCGGCTGGCGATGCCGGAGCTGCCGACCGAGGCGTTCGTGGAGGCCGTCGAGCTGCTGGTCCAGCAGGACCGCGACTGGGTGCCCAGTCGGCCGGAGCAGAGCCTCTACCTGCGGCCGTTCATGTTCGCCACCGAGGTCGGCCTGGGGGTCCGTCCGGCCAACGAGTACGTCTTCATCGTGATCGCCTCCCCGGCCGGCGCCTACTTCCCGGGCGGCGTCAAGCCGGTCTCGGTCTGGCTCTCCGAGGAGTACGTGCGCGCGGCGCCCGGTGGCACCGGCGCCGCCAAGTGCGCGGGCAACTACGCGGCTTCGCTCGTCGCGCAGGCCCAGGCCGCCGCCCAGGGCTGCGACCAGGTGGTCTGGCTGGACGCCGCGGAGCACAAGTGGATCGAGGAGATGGGGGGCATGAACCTGTACTTCGTCTTCGGCGAGGGCCAGGACGCCCGGATCGTCACCCCGGCCCTGTCCGGCGCGCTGCTGCCCGGCATCACCCGCGACTCGCTGCTCACCATCGCCGCCGACCTCGGCTACGCCACCGAGGAGCGCAAGATCTCCACCGACGAGTGGAAGCAGGGCAACGCCGACGGCACCCTCACCGAGGTCTTCGCCTGCGGCACCGCCGCCGTGATCACCCCGGTCGGCACGGTCAAGTCGGCCCGCGCCGACTGGACCGTCGGCACCGGCGAGCCCGGCCCGGTCACCATGCGCCTGCGCGAGCACCTGCTCGCCGTCCAGGGCGGCACGGTCGAGGACACCCACGGCTGGCTGCACCCGATCGTCAAGGCCTGACGACGACCCCCCGGGGCGCCGAGCGGCAGCGGGGCGCCCCGGGGTGGGTAGCCTTCGACTGACCCACTCGTTGAGCTGTGCGGACTGGAAGGGAGGGCCATGAGCGCGCTGACGCATGACGTGGCCGAGTTCCCGGGCGGCGGCGAACTGCTTGACGCCTTCCTGGCATTGGAGACCCCCACGGGGTTCAAGGCCGAGCTCATCGAGGGGAAGATCGTCGTTACCCCACCGCCCGACGGCGAGCACGAGATCGTGATCGGACGGGTTGTCCGGCAGGTCTTCCGAAAGTGCGCGGAGGACTTCGAGTTCGCGCCCACGAAGGGTCTGAGGGTGCTCGACGGGCGCTATATCCCGGACGGTACCTTCACCAAGGAAGGCGCCTTCATGGGTGCGGAGTCTTGGTGGCGGCCCGAGGGCGTGTTGATGGTCCTCGAAGTCACCCCCAAGCGTCCCGGGAAGGACCGTGAGGAAAAGCGGGAAGGCTATGCCGCAGCCGGCATCCCGCTCTATTTGCTGATCGACCGCAAGGCAGACCGGGTGGTCCTCCACAGTGATCCCGAGGACGGCAAGTACCGGGATGTCATCGAGGTAAAGGTTGGCGACCCCCTCGACCTCCCCGCCCCCTTCTCCTTCTCCCTTGACACGGGCGCACTCTTCCGGCAGACACCCGTCCCGCATCGCGAGACGTCCCGACCCACACCGTGAACCTGTGCAAGACTGCAAGCGTGTCCTCGCTTTCGCTGATCATTAGCAGCAGGCGCGCCGGTCCGCAGTGACCGTTCCACGGTGAACCCGTGGAGCGACCACCGTGTCCTCAGACCCGCGCGCAGACCTCTCGCACCCGCGAGGGGTCTTTTGTTTTGCCCGGTCGACACCACCACGGCCGATCGGGTAGGACTCGGGACTCAGACCCCTCCCACCAGGCGGGATCCGGTTTCCGGGTGGCGCGCGGGAGGGGGGACAGTGGAGCCGGGGGACTCGACATCGGCAGCAGCAACTCTCCCGAACTGGAGAACCCAGAGCCATGACCGACGGCAGCGCACGCCCCGACGACAGCTTCCACGTGTTCGACACCACCCTGCGCGACGGTGCGCAGCGGGAGGGCATCAACCTCACGGTGGCGGACAAGCTGACCATCGCCCGGTACCTGGACGAGTTCGGGGTGGGCTACATCGAGGGGGGCTGGCCGGGGGCCAATCCCCGGGACACCGAGTTCTTCGCCCGCGCCCGGACGGAACTCGACCTCAAGCACGCCCAGCTGGTCGCGTTCGGTGCCACCCGGCGGGCCGGCGGCAGCGCGGCGGACGACCCGCAGCTGGCCGCGCTGCTGGACTCCGGCGCCCCGGTGATCACCCTGGTCGCCAAGTCGCACGACCGGCACGTGGAGTTGGCGCTGCGCACCACGCTGGCCGAGAACCTGGAGATGGTCCGGGACAGCGTCAGCCACCTGAAGGCGCGGGGCCGTCGCGTCTTCATCGACTGCGAGCACTTCTTCGACGGCTACCGGGCCAACCGCGACTACGCGCTGGACGTGGTCCGCGCCGCGCACCGGGCGGGCGCCGACGTGGTGGTGCTCTGCGACACCAACGGCGGGATGCTGCCCGGCTCGGTGCGGGAGATCGTCGCCGACGTGCTGGCGAGCACCGGCGCCCGGCTCGGCATCCACGCCCAGGACGACACCGGCTGCGCGGTGGCCAACACCCTGGCCGCGGTGGACGCCGGCGCCACCCACGTGCAGTGCACCGCCAACGGCTACGGCGAGCGGGTGGGCAACGCCAACCTCTTCCCGGTGGTCGGCGCCCTGGAGATCAAGTACGACCGCCGGGTGCTGCCGCCCGGCAAGCTGGCCGAGATGACCCGGATCTCGCACGCCATCGCCGAGACGGTCAACCTCACGCCGTCCACCCACCAGCCGTACGTCGGCTTCTCGGCGTTCGCGCACAAGGCCGGCCTGCACGCTTCGGCGATCAAGGTGGACCCGGACCTCTACCAGCACATCGACCCGGAACTGGTCGGCAACACCATGCGGATGCTGGTCTCCGACATGGCCGGCCGGGCCTCGATCGAGCTCAAGGGCCGGGAACTCGGCTACGACCTCTCCAGCGACCGGGAGTTGGCCGGCCGGGTGGTGGCCCGGGTCAAGGAGCAGGAGCTGCAGGGCTACACCTACGAGGCCGCCGACGCCTCCTTCGAACTGCTGCTCCGCGACGAGGTGTTCGGCCGCCCGGCGCGGTTCTTCAGGCTGGAGTCCTGGCGCTCCATCAGCGAGCAGACCCATGGGGACACCTCCGGGCCGGAGGCCGGGGGAGGCAAGGGGGCCAACGAGGCCACCGTGAAGCTCTGGGCCAAGGGCGAGCGGATCATCGCCACCGGTGAGGGCAACGGTCCGGTGGACGCCCTGGACAAGGCGCTGCGCACGGCGCTGGAGCGGATCTACCCGCAGCTGGCGCGCCTGGAGCTGGCCGACTACAAGGTCCGCATCCTGGAGGGCCAGCACGGTACCGGTTCGCGCACCCGGGTGCTGATCGAGAGCACCGACGGCACCGGCAGCTGGTCCACCGTCGGGGTGGCCGACAACGTGGTCGCCGCCTCCTGGGTGGCGCTGCAGGACGCCTACACCTACGGCCTGCTCAAGGCCGGTGTCAGCCCGGAGGACTGAGCCGCATCCGGCAGCCGAGCCGGCGTCAGAAAGGGGCCCCGCACACCCGCGGGGCCCCTGCCACAAACCGGTGGCTACCGCAGTCGAGCCAGCAACGCGTGTTCGACCAGGGTGATCAGGGCGCTCTTGGCGCTGTCCCGGCGGCGGGCGTCGAGGGTGATGATCGGGGTGTCGGGCCCGAGCTGCAGTGCCTCGCGGACCTCGTCGGGGGTGTGCGGCTGGTGGCCGTCGAAGCCGTTGAGGGCGACGACGAAGGGGAGCCCGGAGTTCTCGAAGTAGTCGAGGGCGGGGAAGCAGTCGGCCAGGCGGCGGGTGTCGACCAGGACGATGGCGCCGATGGCGCCGCGCACGAGGTCGTCCCACATGAACCAGAAGCGGTCCTGGCCGGGGGTGCCGAAGAGGTAGAGGATGAGGTCTTCGTCCAGGGTGATGCGGCCGAAGTCCATGGCGACGGTGGTGGTGGTCTTGCCGCCGGTGTGGGTGAGGTCGTCGATGCCGGCGGAGGCGCTGGTCATGACGGCTTCGGTGCGCAGGGGGTTGATCTCGGAGACGGCACCGACCAGCGTGGTCTTGCCGACGCCGAAGCCGCCCGCGACGACGATCTTCGCCGAGGTGGTGGCCCGGGTGGCGGGGCTAGAGCTTGCGAAGTCCACTGAGGACCCTTTCGAGCAGCGTGACGTCGGGCTGGTTGCCGGATTCGCCCCCGGCCGCGGGCTGGTGGATGGCGACCAGGCCGGCTTCGGCCAGGTCGGCGACGAGGATCCGGGCCACCCCCAGCGGCAGCGAGAGCAGCGCGGACACCTCGGCCACCGACTTCACCTCGGTGGCGCAGAGGGTGCAGATCCGCTGGTGCTCGGGCAGCAGCGTGGCCAGGCGGTCCTCGTCGACATTGGCGGAGACCAGCGCCTCCAGGGCCAGCTCGTACCGCGGCCGGGTGCGACCCCCGGTCATCGCGAACGGCCGGATCAACGGGCCGGCGTCCTCCTCCGGCTCGTCGTACGACGGCGCCGGGGCGGGGTCGGGCCGGAAGTCCGGTACGGGCTGGGGTACGGCGTGCGGCATGTCCTGGGCCGGGGCCTGCTGCTGGTACAGCTGGTCCTGGCCGCCGAACTGACCGTAGTCCTCGCCGTACTGCGGCTGGCCGTAGCCGAGACCCTGCGCGGCGCCGGGTACCCCGAACGCGTCATGGCCGGTCCCCGGGTACGGCACGCCGTACTGGCCTTGGCTCTCGTCGGGCGGTGTCACGGTTCCTCTCCTCACAGGATGCTGCGGTGCGGTGCGACGTGCGTGGCGCGGCCGGTGGTGCGAGGGGCCGTACAACGCCCGAAGCCGAGTCCGCCGAAGCGGACCCGGACCGGGCGGCTGGATACTACAAGTACTACGGACCTGACGGCATGCCAGCACCGGGGTGGCGTCTGACACGGCATCAGCAGGCGGCGGGTGCCTCAGTGCAGGAGGCTGCCCTGGAGTTCCGCGCGCAGGGCCGGGGTGAGCACGGCACCGGCTCGGTCGACGAGCAGGGCCATCTCGTAACCGACGAGGCCGATGTCGGAGTCCGGCGAGGCCAGCACGGCGAGCGAGGAGCCGTCGCTGATGGCCATCAGGAAGAGGAAGCCGCGCTCCATCTCGACGACGGTCTGGTTGACCTCGCCACCCTCGAAGATCCGGCTGGCGCCGGAGGTCAGGGAGGTGAGGCCGGAGGCGACCGCGGCGAGCTGGTCGGCGCGGTCCCGGGGGAAGCCTTCGGACATGGCGAGCAGGAGCCCGTCGGCGGAGACCACCACCGTGTGCGACACCCCGGGGGTGTTGTCCACGAAATTGGTGATCAGCCAGTTCAGGTTCTGTGCGGCCTGGCTCATCTGGGTCAACTCAACGCTCCTGGTGGTTCGAGCCGCCGAAGAGATCGGTGCTGTTGTTCGGCTGTCCCAGCCCGGTCCGGCCCGGCCGGGACATGTCTTGGGGGTCGATCCGGAAGCTTCCAGTGGTGCTCGGGTCACCGCTCGCGCTGCGACCCTGGGCGACACCGCGACGCAGGTTCGTCAGGCGGCCACGCACCTCTTCGGGGCTGCGGGACACCTGCGGACCGTCGACGGCCGCCGGCTTGGCGTTGCCGGGCACCAGGTTCTGCTTGGGGACCCGGCGCGGCAGACCGGCACCGGTCACCCCACCGGCAGCCGGCTCGCGCAGCTGTTCGGCGCGCTGCCAGCTGTCGTCGTTGGCACCCTGCCAGGCGGCGGTGGTCGGTCCGGTCGGACCGGAGGCACCCAGCCCGGACACCACGTGGCTGCGCGAGTCGTCGCCCGCACTGCCGGAGGTGTCCTTGGCGCCGGTGAACCAGTTCGGCTGCTCGCCGTGGTTCGGACCGCCGATCGCCCGGGCCGCCGATCCGGCTCCGCCGCTGGCCAACTGCTCGCCGGGGCGGCGCTGCGGCAGGCCGGAACCGAGCACGTTCTGCGGCCGGTTGGCGGCCGGTGCCGGTGCCGGTGCCGGTGCCGGTGCCGGTGCGGCCGGGGTCGCCGGCGGCTGGGGCACGGCCGGCAGGGCCGGGGCCTGCTCGGGGTACGGGTGGCCGCCGGCCCGCTCGGCGGTCCGCGGCGAGAAGCCGTCGAACCGCGCGGGCTCCTGGTAGCCCTGCTGGTACTGCTGGTATTCGGCGTACTGCTGCGGTTGCTGCTGCTCGCCGTAGTAGTCCTGCTGGCCGTACTGGTCCTGGCGGGTGTCCTGACCGTAGCCCGGCTCGGCGTAGTAGCCCTCCTGCTGGTACGGCTGCTGCTGGTAGCCCTGGTACTCCGGCTCGCTCTCGACGAACTCGGCGTCCACGTACTCCGGCTGCCGGCCGTACTGGTCCTGGTGGGCGTTCTGCTGCGGGTAGCCGCTGGGGGCGAACTCGCCGTGGCCGCCGGGCATGCCCGGCTGCTCGGCCGGCTGCCGGTCGTCCGGACCGGACTCCAGCACGTTCTTGCGGCGCTGCTCCAGCCGGAGCGTGCGCTGCATCGAGTCCAGCGCGGGGCTGAAGCCGCCGGGGTTGCCGGGGACCGCCGCCGGGCCGTCGTCGAAGCCGAGTTCGGCCGCGGTGCGCTGGGCCGTGAACGGGTCCTGCTCCCACCGCTCGGCGCCCTGCTCGGAGAAGATCCGGGAGACCGTGAACTCCTCCTCCGGCTCCGGCATCGCCCGCATCTGGGTGAGGCCGGCCGGGAGCATGACCAGCGAGGTGGTCCCCGCCGACTCGCCGGAGGGGCGCAGCTGGACGCGGATGTTGTGGCGGTCGGAGAGCCGGCCGACCACGAACAGGCCCATGCGGCGCGAGATCGAGGCGTCGACGGTGGGCGGATCGGCCAGCTTCTCGTTGATCTCGGCGAAGTCCTCGGCGCTCAGGCCGATGCCCTTGTCGTGGATCTCGATCAGCACCCGGCCGTCCGGCAGCCGGGCCGCGTTGACGTTGACCCGGGTCTGCGGGCTGGAGAACGAGGTGGCGTTCTCCAGCAGCTCGGCGAGCAGGTGGACGAGGTCGGTCACGGCGGCGCCGACGACCTCGGCCTCCGGGATGCCGGAGAGCTCGATGCGCTCGTACTGCTCCACCTCGGAGGCGGCGGCGCGGAGCACGTCGACCAGCGGCACCGGGGTGTTCCAGCGGCGACCCGGCTCCTCACCGGCCAGAACCAGCAGGTTCTCACCGTTGCGGCGCATGCGGGTGGCCAGGTGGTCCAGCTTGAAGAGGTTCTCCAGCTGGTCCGGGTCGGCCTCGTTGTTCTCCAGGTCGGTGATAAGCGCCAGCTGGCGCTGGATCAGGCTCTGGCTGCGGCGCGACAGGTTGGAGAAGATCGCGTTCAGGTTGCCTCGGAGCAGGGCCTGTTCGGCGGCGAGGGAGACCGCCTGCCGGTGGACCTGGTCGAAGGCGCGGGCCACCTCACCGATCTCGTCCTTGCCCCAGAGGGCGATCGGTTCGACGTTGGTGTCCACCCGGTCCGGGTCGGTCTTGGAGAGCTTCTCGACCAGGTCGGGCAGGCGGTGGTTGGCGATCTGCAGCGCGGAGGTGTTCAGGACGCGCATGCCGAGGATCATCGAGCGGGCGATGAAGCCGGTGAGCAGACCGGCCAGGGCCAGCGCGCCGATCACGATCGCCGAGTTCAGGATGGCGTCGGTCTGGGCGTTGTCCTTGGTGTTGACGGCGTCCTGCACCACGCTGTCGAGCAGCGTCGACTCGGTGCCGCGCAGCGGCTTGATGTGGCTGTCGGTGGCCTGCAGCCAGTTGGCCGGCACCAGACCGGCCTGCTGGGAGGCCTTGAGCGCGGCGGCGGCCTGGGCGTCGCCGTCCGAGTGGCCGATCTGGGCGGCGTCGGCGAAGCCGCTCGCGATGTTCATCAGGCCGCTCATGGTCGGCATGGTGGTGCCGTCGGGCATCCGCAGCGGCGCGTTCTTGTCGGCCTCGTCCTGGGCGACCAACTGGTTGGCGTAGACACCCGCGTCGGCGGGGCTGGAGCCGTTGGTGAACTCGGTCATCGAGACGCCCTCGAGCTTCGCCGAGACCAGCAGGTCCTGGGTCAGGTCGCCGTTCTCGAACCGGCTGTTCCGGTCGAGCGCCGAACCCACCATCAGCTGCAGCATCAGGTCGCGCTGGCTGGAGGCGGAGGCCTTGGCCAGCGAGATGGCGTAGATCGCGCGGCCACGGGCCACACCGGCGGCACTACCGGTACCGACCGAGTTGTCGAAGGCCAGCAGCGGGTCGATCATCGCCGAGTACGCGGCCTGGGTGGCACTCGCGTACAGCTCGGGCTTGTAGGCGTTGTCCCGCAGGTGCTTCAGGTTGCTCAGGCCGAGCTGGGAGGAGTAGTTGCGCCGGGCCAGCTCGGCGTCGTTGTCCTTGGCGACCGCGTTGTAGGCGGCGTTGTACTTCTGGAGGTCCTGGTCCGTGATGCCGCGGTACTTGGCCACGTCACCCTGCGGGTCCGAGCCGCTGACGAGCGGCACCAGGGTCAGGTCGCGCTCGTTCTCCAGCGCGTCGGCCAGATCGGTGGCGGCGCGGGCCAGTTCGGCGGCCTTCTCCTCATGTGCCGCGCGTAGATAACTGCTGAACGAGCTGTTGACGCGCAGGCCGCCGAAGACCAGGCCGATGACGACCGGGATCAGCAGGATCGCGATCAGACGGGTCGGCACCCGCCAGTTGCGGAAGGCCAGGGATTCGTACCGACTGCCCGAGGAGCGGCGGTCATCGCCGTTCGCCAGGGTCTCGGTCGCCGGGCCGACGGTCGGACGGCCGGCGTTCTGGGCGCCGTTCGGGCCCTGTTGCTCGGACTTCGCTGTGAAGGCGGAGAAACCTGCGTTGCTCTGGGCGCTGCGGTCCGCCTCGCGGGGCTCGGGGCGCCGCTGCGGGGTGACTGGCTGCTTACGCCTCACTCGACAACAACCTCTCGGCCGCTCAGCGGCCATGGATCAATCCAGCGGCTTACCCCAGGCCGCAGCCCGCTGCTGGGTGGAACTGCCTGTGGTGACTTCGGGGTAGCTGGAATTTCAGCACGTGCAAGGGGACGGGACAAAACAGGTCCGGTGGACCGCCCGCCGGAGAACAATTCGGACATTCGCCTACAGGCCCGACCAATCGGCAAAGGCTCATGAGCCGAGCGCATTCGAACCGCTGCGCTCGGTGAGGAAAACGTCCGAAATGCCTACCGAACCGTTATGCGATACACAGCGGGGGCCTCGATCCCGAGGCCCCCGCTTTCCGTTATCGCAACCTGGCGAGCAACGCGTGTTCGACCAGGGTGATCAGGGCGCTCTTGGCGCTGTCCCGACGGCGGGCGTCGAGGGTGATGATCGGGGTGTCGGGCCCGAGCTGCAGTGCCTCGCGGACCTCGTCGGGGGTGTGCGGTTGGTAGCCGTCGAAGCCGTTGAGGGCGACGACGAAGGGGAGCCCGGAGTTCTCGAAGTAGTCGAGGGCGGGGAAGCAGTCGGCCAGGCGGCGGGTGTCGACCAGGACCACCGCGCCGATGGCGCCGCGCACGAGGTCGTCCCACATGAACCAGAAGCGGTCCTGGCCGGGGGTGCCGAAGAGGTAGAGGATGAGGTCTTCGTCCAGGGTGATGCGGCCGAAGTCCATGGCGACGGTGGTGGTGGTCTTGCCGCCGGTGTGGGTGAGGTCGTCGATGCCGGCGGAGGCGCTGGTCATGACGGCTTCGGTGCGCAGGGGGTTGATCTCGGAGACGGCACCGACCAGCGTGGTCTTGCCGACGCCGAAGCCGCCCGCGACGACGATCTTCGCCGAGGTGGTGGCCCGGGTGGCGGGGCTAGAGCTTGCGAAGTCCACTGAGGACCCTTTCGAGCAGCGTGACGTCCGGCGTTCCGCCCGACTCGCCGGCGGCGGCGGGCTGGTGGATGGCGACCAGGCCGGCTTCGGCCAGGTCGGCGACGAGGATCCGGGCCACCCCCAGCGGAACCCCGGCCAGCGCGGAGATCTCGGCGACCGACTTGACCTCCTGGCACAGCTGGACGATCCGCTGGTGCTCGGGAAGCAGGCCGCCGGTGCGGGCGGTGCCGGTGGTGGAGACCAGCGCCTCGAGGGCGAGCTGGTAGCGCGGGCGGGTCCGGCCACCGGTCATGGCGTACGGCCTGACCAGCGGCTGCTGCTCGTAACCGCCGTTGCCCTGGTCACCGTAGCCGGAGCCGTACCCGTTGCCGTATGAACCGGCCGGTGTCGGGGGCGGGGTCATCTGGATCCTCCTAGCGCTGCGGCTGATGCTGGGTCAGCTTTGGGGGTGTGGCGTCGGGCCCGGGGTGCGCAGCCGGGTCCGACGGACTGTGAAGTGACTCCCGGTCAGTGCAGGAGGCTGCCCTGGAGTTCCGCGCGCAGGGCGGGAGTGAGGACGGCACCGGCTCGGTCGACGAGCAGGGCCATCTCGTAACCGACGAGGCCGATGTCGGAGTCGGGGGCGGCCAGGACGGCGAGCGAGGAGCCGTCGCTGATGGCCATCAGGAAGAGGAAGCCGCGCTCCATCTCGACGACGGTCTGGTTGACCTCGCCGCCCTCGAAGATCCGGCTGGCGCCGGAGGTGAGGGAGGTGAGGCCGGAGGCGACCGCGGCGAGCTGGTCGGCGCGGTCCCGGGGGAAGCCCTCGGACATGCAGAGCAGGAGCCCGTCGGCGGAGACCACCACCGTGTGCGACACCCCGGGGGTGTTCGCCACGAAATTGGTGATCAGCCAGTTCAGGTTGCTGGCTGCCTGACTCATCTGACTCAACTCAACGCTCCTGGTTCTGGTTGCCGAAGCCATTGCCGCCCGGCTGCCCGAAGTCGTTGCCCTCCGGTGCGGGAGAACGGTAGCCGCCGTTCGCTGGGACGTCACCGGCGGGGCCGCCGAAGCCGCCGGCCGGCGGGAACTGCCCCGTCGGCCGGCCCGGTTCGGAGCCGGCCCGGCGACCCTGCTGGATGCCGCGGCGCAGGTTGGTCAGCCGCCCGCGCACCTCCTCCGGCGCCCGGGACACCTGCGGCCCGGAGAGCGGGGAGGACTCGGCGGTGCCGGCCACCAGGTTGGCCTGGGGGGTCCGGCGGGGCAGGCCGGAGAGCGTGACGCCGTCCGAGCTGGGCGTGCGCAGCTGCTCGGCCCGCCGCCAGCGCTCGTCGTTGGCGGACGGGCGCCAGGGCGCCTCGCCCGACTCGCGCGGCTGCTGCTGCTCCTGGGCCGGACGGCTGCCGTAGAGCTGCTGCTCCGGCGCGCCGGTGCCCGGCTGCGGGTGGCCCGGCGCGGTGGTGCCGGGACGCTGCGGCTGGTACGGGCGCTGGCGGCCCTGCTGCGACTGGTCGGCGCCGGCCTGGTTCACCTGCACCGAGGCCATCCGGCTGGCGCCGCCGTTGCGGAACGCCGGATCCTCGCCGCGCGGCTGGCCGTGCTCGGGGGAGCGCGGCGGCAGGGCCGGCTGGGCGAACTGCTGGTGCTCGCCCGGACCCTGCGGCGGCAGGGCCGGCTGGGCGAACTGCTGGTGCTCGGCGGGACCCTGCGGCGGCTGCGGGGCGCGGGTCTCGGCGCCGCGCTGCGGCTGCGGGGCGTCGACGCTCGGCAGAACCGGCTCGACCAGGCCGAGGCCCAGCGGGTCACGCGGGTCGATCTGGCTGGCCTCGAACCGCGGCCGGCTGAGCGGCGCGGGCTCGGGGGCGCCGAGCACCGGCTGCGGGGCGGCCGGGGGCGCGGGCACCTCGGCGACCGGCTGCGGCTGCTGGGGCAACTGGGGGTGCTGCGGCGGCAACTGCTGCTGCGGCAACTGCTGGTGCTGGTGCTGCGGCTGCGGCGCCAACTGCTGCGGCTGCGGCTGCTGCGGCAACTGCTGCTGCGGGCGGCTTTGCGGGCGGCCGGAGTTGGGGTCGACCGGGCGCTGCGGCGGGCCGTCGGGGCGACCCTGCGGGCCGACGTCGGTGCGCGGTCGGCGGCCCTGCGGCAGGCCGTCCGCCCGGCCGTGCTGCGGCTGCTCGGCGGTGGCGCCCTGGGGTGCCCGGCGACCGGCACCGCGCTGCGGCAGGCCGCCGGGGCGACCCTGCTGCTGGGCGAACGCCCCGCCGCGCAGCGACTCTCCGACCGCGCGGGTCGGCAGGCCACCGGTCGGAGCCGGCTGCCCGTCGGGCCGACCGGGCTGCCCGCCCGGCTGTCCGGCCTGGGCCGCCGGAGCCTGGGCCCCCGGAGCGTGAGCCCCCGGAGCCTGGGCCCCCGGAGCCTGGGGAGCCGCCGGGCCCTGGGCCAGTTGCGGCCGACCGCCGGGCGCGGCCGGGCCGCCGCCCTGGCCGAGCGCCGGCGCCGGGCGCGACGGCAGGCCCGCGCCCTCGGCGCCGGCCGGCAGGGTGCGCTGCTGGCGCGGCGTCGGGCCGGCTCCGCGCTGGCCCTTGGCCGCGCCGCTGGGGCGGTCGCCGCGGCGGTCGCCGGAGTTGGTGACGTCGATCGGGAGCATGACCAGCGCCGTGGTGCCACCGGAGTCGCTGGGGCGCAGCTGGATCCGGATGCCGTGGCGCAGTGACAGGCGGCCGACCACGAACAGGCCCATCCGGCGGGAGACCGAGACGTCCACCGTCGGCGGGTTGGCCAGCCGCTCGTTGATCTCGGCCAGGTCCTCGGGGCTGAGGCCGATGCCGGTGTCGTGGATCTCGACCAGCACCCGGCCGTCCGGCAGGGCGTGGCCGGTGACCCGCACCCGGGTCTGCGGGCTGGAGAACGAGGTGGCGTTCTCCAGCAGCTCGGCGAGCAGGTGGACGAGGTCGTTGACGACGCGGCCGGCCACCTCGGCGGACGGCACGGCGGCCAACTCGATGCGCTCGTACTGCTCCACCTCGGAGGCGGCGGCGCGCAGCACGTCGACCAGCGGCACGGGCCTGGTCCAGCGGCGGCCCGGGTCCTCACCGGCCAGAACCAGCAGGTTCTCGCCGTTGCGGCGCATGCGGGTGGCCAGGTGGTCCAGCTTGAAGAGGCTGGCCAGCTGGTCCGGGTCGGCCTCGCGGCTCTCCAGCTCGGAGATCAGCGAGAGCTGGCGCTGGATGAGGCCCTGGCTGCGGCGCGACAGGTTGGTGAACATCGAGTTGATGTTGCCGCGCAGCAGCGCCTGGTCGGCGGCCAGTCGGACCGCCTCGCCGTGCACCATGTCGAAGGCGTGGGCGACGTGGCCGATCTCGTCGGCCGAGTCGACACCGACCGGGGCCACGGTGAGGTCGACGTCCTGCGGGTCGTTCTCGGAGAGCGTCCTGACCAGTTCGGGCAGTCGGCGCTCGGCGACGTCCTCGGCCGCGTTCTGCAGCTTGGTGAGCGAGCGCACCATCGAACGGGCCATCAGCGCGGCGCCGACCACGGCGAACAGCAGCACCAGCACGATCAGCGCGCCGTTGAGGATCACGTCCTGGTCGGCCTGCGCCTGCAGCGACTGGGCCTTGCCCTTGAGTTCCTCGAGCAGCTGGTTCTCGATCGCGCCCTCGGCGACGATCTTGTTGGTGGCCTGGTCGTACCAGTCCTTGTAGGAGCGCGGGTCGGCCTGCTTGATGCCGTTGGTCTGCAGCACCTGGCCGGCGTACCGGTCGGCCGCGTTGATCTCGGTGTTGAGGGTGATCCGCTCGCGCAGCTTGGCCGCGGCGGCGGTGCCGTAGATCGAGTTGAAGTTGGCGGTGGCGTTCTCGTCGGCGGTCTGCAGACGGACGCCGAAGCTCTGGTCCGAGTTGGACATGTCGGGGCTGGGCTGGCGGGCCAGCGCGGCGGCGATCAGCGCGCGCTGCTCGGAGGTGGCCTCCTTCTCCAGCGAGAACTGCTCCAGGGCCCGCGTGGCCTTGACCAGGTCGGGGGAGTCCGAGCCGAGCGCGATGTCCTGGCTGATCGAGAGCAGGTCCTTGATGACCGTGTCGTACGACGCGACCGTGGCCTCGATGTTGTTGACCTGGGTGTAGGCGTTCTTGCGGAAGTCCGACAGCAGGCCCATGTCCTTGCGGACCTGCAGTAGCAGGGAGTTGCCGCCCGACAGGTCGTGGTTGTCGAAGGTGTCGGCGCGGTCGTAGTAGGCCTTGGTGAGGTCGTCGGTGGTCTTGCGCGCCGCGTTGACGTCGTCGTCCTGCGCGTCCGGGTGTTCGGTGAGCGGGCCGGCGCTGATGTCGCGCTCGGTCTCCAGGGCGTCGGCCAGCTGGGTGGCCTTCACCGCCAGGTCGCTCAGGTTGGCCATCTGGGCCAGCTGCTGGGAGCTCTGCATCGAGCCGTTGATGCGCAGGCCGCCGAGGACCAGCGCGACCACCACGGGGAGCAGCAGCAGCGCGATCAGGCGGCTGCGGATGCGCCAGTTGCGCATCCGCAGCCGGCCGATGCCGGTGGCGCGGCGGCGGTTGAGCGAGCCGCGCAGCCTGGGCCGGGAGGACCGGCCGGCCTCGTCCGGATCGACGTCGGCTTCCGGCTCCGGCTGCCCGGGCACACCGCCGGTGGGCCGGTCGCCCGTGGCGGCGTCCGGCTCCGACAGGTGGGTGGCGGCGAGGGGCTCTGGCGACTCGGGCTGGCCTGCGGCGCCGTTACCCCTTTTGAAACGTCCCTGCACTGGCGTCGCAACCTCTGGACCGGGCGCCCCTGGGCCGAGGCCGGGGCGGTGTCGAGTTCTCGATGTTGGCGCGTACCCGGCAAATTCCGAGAATGCGCGGCGGCCGCCGTGGGTAGACCTGAGGCGGTTCGTGGCATTCCAGCACAGCGGGACAGCTCCAACAAGGGGCGGGGTGAGGCGCCGCACCGTGCTACCGACCGCGCGCGGGGCCTCACAGACGGTGTGACCAGGGCCTTAATACGGCCTTTTTCGGACACCTGGTCGGTCGACATGCTTGAACGCGCCGCTCGGCAGGGCTTCCGCTTTTTCCGATAGGTCTCGATTGCCCGAATTTACTTCTTGGGTGAAATATCCAATTTGCGGGGCCTGTCGCCGCAACTGTGATCAAACTCACAGGCCAATGTGTAGCTTTGGTCACGGCCGCTGTGGAAAGAGATCCCTACCCTGGCTGCTGAGTCCCGGCGGACGGCTGTCACGGCCATCCGTCCCCGAACCGAAGGTGTGAAGCGATGTCCCAGACGCCGGCCAAGTCGGCCAACCCGTCGACTCTCGGCTCCCGTTCGACGGCGAACCCCCGCCGGACGACCCTGGCCTCGCTGGAGGACTTCAGCCAGCTGCCGGGCGCCCGCGTCGCCGGTGAGCCGGTCGAGTACTCGATCGAGCTCCCCAAGAGCACGGCCAACCCGCGCCGCACCAAGCTGATGAAGCTGCCGGAGCAGCAGGTCTGAACCCCGCGTGTCCCGAGGGCGCCGTCACCGCTGGTGGCGGCGCCCTCGGCCGTTCTCCGGGGGATAGCCTGGAGCGGAATCGACCCCAGTACCGGAAAGGTCGCCCAGCGTGCGTATCGCGAGGTTCTCAGTCCGTGAAGGAGCGGCCGCCGGCAGCGTCTCCTTCGGCATCGTCGAGGGCGACTCCACCCAGCCCGAGTCGCTGCGGGTGCACGCGATCGCGGGGCACCCGTTCGGTGACGCCCAACCGACCGGCGAGGTCCACCAGCTGGACCAGGTCCGGCTACTCAGCCCGATGCTGCCCAGCAAGATCGTGGCGGTCGGCCGCAACTACGCGGCGCACGCGGCCGAACTCGGCCACGAGGTCCCGGACGTTCCGCTGACCTTCTTCAAGCCGAACACCTCGGTGATCGGCCCGACCGAGTCGATCGCCTACCCGCCGTTCTCCTCCGACGTCCAGCACGAGGCCGAGCTGGCCGTGGTGATCGGCCGGATGTGCCGCGAGGTGCCGGTGGAACGGGTGCCCGAGGCGGTCTTCGGCTACACCTGCGCCAACGACGTCACCGCGCGCGACGTCCAGCAGCGCGAGGGCCAGTGGGCCCGGGCCAAGGGCTTCGACACCGCCTGCCCGCTCGGGCCCTGGATCGAGACCCAGCTCGACCCCGCCGACCTGGCCATCACCTGCACGGTCAACGGGGAGCTGCGGCAGACCGGGCGCACCTCGCTCATGCTGCGCGGCGTCCCCGAGCTGATCGCGCACATCTCCGAGGCCATGACACTGCTCCCGGGCGACGTCATCCTCACCGGCACCCCGGCGGGTGTCGGCCCGCTCAACGTCGGCGACGAGGTCGCCGTCTCCGTCGAAGGCATCGGTACCCTCAGCAACAGGGTGATCAAGCGTGGCTGAGCCGCCGGGGGCTTCGACGGGATCGAGGGTGCTGCCGGATCACCGGTACTCTTCCGGTATGTCTGAGCTTCGCGTCCGCTTCGCCCCGTCCCCGACCGGGATGTTCCACGTCGGTGGTGCCCGGTCCGCCCTGTTCAACTGGGCCTTCGCCCACCAGAACGGCGGCACCTTCGTGCTGCGGATCGAGGACACCGACGCGGCTCGCAACCAGCCCGAATGGGTGGACGGAATCATCAACGCCCTGGCGGCGGTGGGCATCAGTGACGCTGATCCCTCGTTCGAGGGCCCGTACTTCCAGTCCCAGTACGCGGCCGAGCACCGTGCGGCGGCGGAGAAGCTCTACGGCCAGGGGCTGGCCTACTACTGCGACTGCACCCGCGAGCAGCTCGCCGAGCGGACCGGCTCCCAGCAGCTCGGATACGACGGGTACTGCCGAACCCGTGCGCTGACTCCCGAGCCGGGCCGTGCCCTGCGGTTCCGCACCCCGGACGAGGGCACGACCGTGGTGGACGACGTGGTGCGCGGCAGGACCGAGTTCCCCAACAAGGCGATCGAGGACTTCGTCATCGCCCGTGGTGACGGCACGCCGGTCTTCCTGATCGCCAACGCGGTGGACGACATCACCCAGCGGATCACCCATGTGATCCGGGGTGAGGAGCACCTGTCGAACACGCCGAAGCAGCAACTGCTGTGGGAGGCGCTGGGGGCCACCGCGCCGGTGTGGGCGCACCTCCCGGTGATCGTCAACGAGAAGCGCCAGAAGCTCTCCAAGCGGCGGGACAAGGTCGCGCTGGAGGACTACCTCGGTGAGGGCTACCTGCCCGATGCGATGGTCAACTACCTGATGCTGCTGGGCTGGGCCCCGGGTGCGGACACCGAAATCCTCCCGTACCGGGAGCTGGAGTCCCTCTTCCGGCTGGAGGACGTGACGAAGGCCCCGGCCTTCTTCGACATCAAGAAGCTGACCGCTTTCAACGGTGAGTACATCCGGGCGCTGGACGGCGAGCGGTTCATCGATGCGTGCGCGCCGTGGTTGTCCGCGCCGACCGTGCCGTGGCGGGCGGAGGCCTTCGACCCGGAGGTCTTCCGCAAGCTCGCGCCGCTGGCCCAGACCCGGCTGACCGTCCTCAGTGAGGTCGTCTCCTACGTCGACTTCGTGTTCCTGGACGAGCCGGTCCGGGACCAGGCCTCCTGGGACAAGGCGATGAAGCCGGGCGCGGCCGACGTCATCCGCTCCGTGCGGGAGCGGCTGGTCGACGTCCCGTGGCAGGCGGACGCGCTCAAGGCGGCCCTGGAGGAAGCGGCGGCCGAGCACGGCCTGAAGCTCGGGAAGGCCCAGGCCCCGATCCGGGTCGCGGTGACCGGGCGCACGGTCGGCCTGCCGCTCTTCGAGTCGCTGGAGGTCCTCGGCCGCGACCGGACGCTGGCCCGGCTCGACGCGGCCCTCGCGGCGCTGTAGGAGCCCCGCACCAGGTGCCCTGCCCCGGATCGCCGATCCGCGGCAGGGCACCTTCGTTCCTCCGTGTGACGCTCCGACAGCTGCCGCGCTTCCTCCAGGTGCTGGGGATCGACGGTGCGACGCCGCGCGAGCGACTGCGCGACCCGCTCCGCGAGGCCGGCGAGCCGGAGCGGCGGCAGAGCCGCCCGGGGGCCCTCGCCGCTCCGGTCGAGGACCGACCGTCGATGACCGGGACGACCGGCAGCCTGTTCGTCCGGCGCTGCCGGCACCGTCACCGCGGTCCCGAGGGGGCGGACCGCGCCATTCCCGACCTCCGGCGGGCCGCGTGGCGGGGCCCAGGGCCGTGCCCCCTGCCGCGCCGGCGGGCGGTGTGGCGGAGGTGGACCCGGCGCGGCCCCCGGGAGCCTGCCGGCCTGCTCGGCGGGCCGGGAACCCGCGGCTGCGACCGACCTCACTGCCCGCCTGCGGTTATCGATTTTGGAGCCAGGCCAAGCGTCGGGTAATGTTCTTTCTGCGCCGCCCGGGAGGGCAACGGAGAGGGACTAGGACCCTCACCGGGAACCACTCGGAGCACGGTGTGATCATCGGACCAAGATCCCGCAAGGGGTTGCGATCTGATGGGGTATGGTGTAATTGGCAGCACGACTGATTCTGGTTCAGTTAGTCTAGGTTCGAGTCCTGGTACCCCAGCGCAGTGCCGCGTTTTCGCGGCAAGGCAAGCCCCCGTTGTGTAGCGGCCTAGCACGCTGCCCTCTCACGGCAGTAGCGCCGGTTCGAATCCGGTCGGGGGTACGCAATGCAAGTTGCGTGAGTGACACAGTCAATTGCATAGCAGGAGCCCCCGTTGTGTAGCGGCCTAGCACGCTGCCCTCTCACGGCAGTAGCGCCGGTTCGAATCCGGTCGGGGGTACGCAGTGCGGGACTCGTCCCGCATCGCAGGGAAGCCCCCGTTGTGTAGCGGCCTAGCACGCTGCCCTCTCACGGCAGTAGCGCCGGTTCGAATCCGGTCGGGGGTACGAGCGGATCGGCCGATGGTGGAAACCATCGGCCGATTGCTGTGGGATATGGTGTAATTGGCAGCACGACTGATTCTGGTTCAGTTAGTCTAGGTTCGAGTCCTGGTATCCCAGCCAGAATGTGAAAGCCCCCGGATCCGGGGGCTTCTTTGTTTTCCGGGCGGCCGCGCAGAATCGGGGCCGCGGGAATTCGGGGCCGCGCACCGCAGAACCGGGTGCGCGGCCCCGCCGCCGTTCCTCGCGGGTCAGCCGCGCCGCAGGGCCTCGGTGAGGCGGTTGGCGGCCTCCACGATGGCCTGGGCGTGCAGCCGGCCCGGGTGGCGGCTCAGCCGCTCGATGGGGCCGGAGACCGAGACGGCGGCCACCACGCGGTTGGAGGGCCCGCGGACGGGTGCGGAGACGGACGCGACGCCGGGTTCGCGCTCGCCGATCGACTGGGCCCAGCCGCGGCGCCGCACGCCGCTGAGCGCGGTGGCGGTGAACCGGGCGCCCTGCAGGCCGCGGTGCAGCCGCTCGGGCTCCTCCCAGGCGAGCAGCACCTGCGCGGCCGAGCCGGCCTTCATCGGCAGCGTCGAGCCCACCGGCACGGTGTCCCGCAGGCCGGAGAGCCGCTCGGCGGCGGCGACGCAGATCCGCATCTCGCCCTGGCGGCGGTAGAGCTGGGCGCTCTCGCCGGTGACGTCGCGCAGGTGGGTCAGCACCGGGCCCGCGGTGGCGAGCAGCCGGTCCTCGCCCGCGGCGGCGGAGAGTTCGGCGAGCCGGGGGCCGAGGATGAACCGGCCCTGCATGTCCCTGGTGACCAGGCGGTGGTGTTCGAGTGCGACGGCGAGCCGGTGGGCCGTGGGCCGCGCCAGACCGGTGGCGGCGACCAGCCCCGCCAACGTGGCGGGGCCCGACTCCAGTGCGCTGAGCACCAGAGCGGCCTTGTCGAGAACGCCGACGCCGCTAGTGTTGTCCATGCAACGATACTGCAGTCTCAGTAGGCGAGACGCAAGTTCAAAGTCCCGCGAAACGCGTCACCCTGGGAAGCAGTCCGGGACAAACCCCCGGAGAACGGGCACCCCCACGACCACGATCAGGCCGGCAGAGCGGCCGGCTGGAGGGAACGCGATGGGACGGACACTGGCAGAGAAGGTCTGGGACGACCATGTCGTCCGGCGCGCGGAGGGCGAGCCCGACCTGCTCTACATCGACCTCCACCTGCTGCACGAGGTGACCAGCCCGCAGGCCTTCGACGGCCTCCGCCTGGCCGGTCGCCGGGTCCGCCGGACCGACCTCACGATCGCCACCGAGGACCACAACACCCCGACCCTGGACATCGACAAGCCGATCGCCGACCCGGTCTCCAAGGTGCAGCTGGAGACCCTGCGGCGCAACGCCGCCGAGTTCGGCGTCCGGATCCACTCGCTGGGCGACGTCGAGCAGGGCGTTGTCCACGTGGTGGGACCGCAGCTGGGACTGACCCAGCCCGGCATGACCGTGGTCTGTGGCGATTCCCACACCTCCACCCACGGTGCCTTCGGCGCCCTGGCCTTCGGCATCGGCACCAGCCAGGTCGAGCACGTGCTGGCCACCCAGACGCTGCCGCTGGCCCCGTTCAAGACCATGGCGATCACGGTCGAGGGCGAGCTGCCCGAGGGCGTCACCGCCAAGGACCTGATCCTGGCGATCATCGCCAGGATCGGTACCGGCGGCGGCCAGGGGTACGTCCTGGAGTACCGCGGCCCGGCCATCCGGAAGCTGTCCATGGAAGCCCGGATGACCATCTGCAACATGTCCATCGAGGCGGGCGCCCGGGCCGGCATGATCGCCCCGGACCGGACCACCTTCGACTACCTCGAGGGCCGCCCGCACGCCCCGCAGGGCGCGGACTGGGACGCGGCCGTCGCGTACTGGGAGACCCTGGCCACCGACGAGGACGCGGTCTTCGACGCCGAGGTCGTCATCGACGCGAGCGAGCTGACCCCGTTCGTCACCTGGGGCACCAACCCGGGCCAGGGCGCCCCGCTGGGCTCCGCCGTGCCCGACCCGGCGGGCTTCGCCGATCCGCAGGAGCGGATCGCCGCCGAGAACGCCCTGGCCTACATGGGTCTGGAGCCCGGCACCCCGCTGCGCGAGGTCGCGGTCGACGCGGTCTTCGTGGGCTCCTGCACCAACGGTCGGATCGAGGACCTGCGCGCCGCCGCGGCGATCCTGGACGGTCGCCAGGTCGCCGACGGCGTACGGATGCTGGTGGTCCCCGGCTCGGTGCGGGTCGCGCTGCAGGCCGTCGAGGAGGGGCTGGACAAGGTGTTCACCGCGGCCGGCGCCGAATGGCGGCACGCCGGTTGCTCGATGTGCCTCGGCATGAACCCCGACCAGCTCGCGCCCGGCGAGCGCTGCGCCTCCACCTCGAACCGCAACTTCGAGGGCCGCCAGGGCAAGGGCGGCCGCACCCATCTGGTCTCCCCGCAGGTCGCCGCCGCCACCGCGGTGCTGGGCCGACTGGCCGCACCCGCCGATCTCACCGCCAACGTCCCCGCGGAGGTCTGAGCCATGGAGAAGTTCACCGTCCACACCGGTCGGGCCGTCCCGCTGCGCCGCAGCAACGTGGACACCGACCAGATCATCCCCGCCCATTGGCTCAAGAAGGTCACCCGCACGGGTTTTGAGGACGGCCTGTTCGAAGCCTGGCGCCGGGACGAGTCGTTCATCCTGAACCGGCCCGAGCGGCGGGGGGCCACGGTGCTGGTGGCCGGGCCTGAGTTCGGTACCGGATCGTCGCGCGAACACGCGGTCTGGGCGCTGCAGAACTACGGCTTCCAGGCGGTGATCTCGTCCCGCTTCGCCGATATCTTCCGCGGCAACTCGCTGAAGAACGGGCTGCTGACCGTGGTGTTGCCGCAGTCGACGGTGGAGGCGCTCTGGGAGCTGACCGAGGCCGACCCGAATGCCGAGATCACCGTGGACCTGGTGGCGCGCGAGGTGCGTGCCGAGGGCGTGACGGCGCCCTTCGAGCTGGACGAGAACGTGCGTTGGCGGTTGCTCAACGGCCTGGACGACATCAGCATCACGCTGCAGAACGCTGATGACATCGCGGCCTTCGAGGCGGGCCGGCCGGGCTTCAAGCCGCGCACCCAACCGGTCGCCTGACCTCACGCAATCCGATGGCCCGTTCCCTTCCCAGGGGGCGGGCCATCGCTCGTAGCGGGGGGGAGTTCACTCCTCACACCGGGTCAGAGTGCGACCCGGATAGTGCGTCGATTTGCCGGAACACCGGGGCCCGCGCGTCACAACTCCGAGTTGATGGCACAATCAGAGCATGCACCGGCACCATGAACCTCCGTACGCGGGCGGCGATCCCGCGCGATCGGAGTTCGTGGCCCGGGATCCCGAGAGTCGAATTGACGATCGGCTGGACAACGAGACCTCCGTCGACTCCGTCGACGAGGTGCCGGACGACCCGGAAGTCGCGGCGCTCTACGCGCTAGTGGCAGAGCGGTTGAAGCAGGCTCACGCCCGCGTGCACGCGCTCCACGTGTCCGCTGAAGCAAAGACCGCTCTCGCCCGGCAACTGCTGATCGTCACCGAGACCGCCAAGCGCGATCTCCCGGAGGCGGCGCGGCGGTTGAGTCGCTTTGTGCATGACCTGGACGAGGGGCGCCCGCCCCGCGGCTGAGGTCGCAGACGCGCAAATCCATTGCGACACTAGGGTGATTCGCGCGTTTGGTAATTGAAAGTCCGCACATACATACCTAACGTGCGAATTGAACGGATGGAATCATCCGGCGCCCGTTTCTGAAGGGGAAGACGTGAACAAGGCTCAGCTTGTCGAAGCGGTGGCCGAGCAGCTGGGTGGTCGCAAGGCTGCCGCAGAGGCCGTCGACGCAGTGCTCGACACCATGGTGCGTGCCGTTGTGGCCGGTGACCGGGTCTCGGTCACCGGGTTCGGTACCTTCGAGAAGGTGGAGCGTTCCGCGCGCTTCGCCCGCAACCCGCAGACCGGGGAGCGCGTCAAGGTCAAGAAGACCTCGGTGCCGCGCTTCCGCCCCGGCCAGGGCTTCAAGGACCTGGTCAGCGGCAGCAAGAAGCTGCCGAAGGAAGGCCCCTCGGTCAAGAAGGCCCCCAAGGGCTCGCTGACCCCGGGCAAGAGCGGCGTGGCCGCCACCGCCGCCGCCAAGCGCGCCGCCACCAAGCGCGCCGCGGCTGCCGCCGAGGCGGCTCCGGCGAAGAAGGCCGCCGCCAAGAAGGCGACCGCGGTCAAGAAGACCACCACGGCGAAGAAGGCGGCCCCGGCCAAGACCACGGCCGCCAAGAAGACCACCGCCACCGCCAAGAAGGCGGCCCCGGCCAAGACCACGGCGGCCAAGAAGACCACCACCGCCAAGGCGACCGCGGCCAAGACCACGGCCAAGAAGACCGCTCCGGCGAAGAAGACCACCACGCGCAAGACCACCGCGCGCAAGAGCACCGCGAAGTAAGTAGGGCACGGTCGGGTGCCGTTGGGGCACTCGGTGGCAGGTCACGCAGTACACATGTACCGCCGCGGCGGTCCGCCCCCGATCAAGGGGCGGGCCGCCGCGGCGGTTTCTGCCGGCCTCTGATTTGACGGAGCGTCAGTTCCCTTAGGGATCGGGGAAGGTCTGCAGCGTGACGAACACCACCCGGCGCCGCTCCCCGCTGCCCTCGGTGCGGATCCGCACCCGCTGACCGGGGCGCAGCAGCCGCAGGCCGCCCGCCTCGAACGCGGCGGCGTCGAACGGCACCGGGGTGCCGTCGTCGAGCAGCACGGAGCCCTCGTGGGTGGCGGGGTCGAAGGTGAACGCGGTGGCCTGCATGCCGCCCAGCATAGAGCCGCCTAGACCAGTGCGGCGGTGGCCGTCCGGGTGTGCGGGCCGACCCCGAGGACGAGGGCCTCGGCCAGGTCGGCGGCGGTGTCGACGTCCCGGCGCACCGACGGCACGTCCGGCAGCAGCAGCTCGCGGGCACCGCCCCTCGCGTGGCGCAGTCGGGACGGGCCGCCGAAGGCCGGGGCCAACCGCCGGCCCTCGGCGCAGGCCAGCAGCGTGGTGCCGTCACCGGGGGCGTCCGCCAGGAACGCGCGCTCCCCGGGCGGGACCGCGCCCAGCACCCGGGTCAGCTCCGCCGCCCGCAGCGCCGGCAGGTCGGCCGAGAGCGCGGCCAGGGGCGCATCGGGGCGCAGTCGTCGCGCCCGGTCGGCGCCGTGCGACAGCGCCTCGTTGAGCCCGCCGTCCGGTTCGTCGGCCAGTACCAGCGCGCCCAGTGCGGCCAGCGCCGCCCCCGCCTCCGGGTCCTTGCACACCACCAGCACCTGGGCGACGGCCGGGCAGGCCAGCGCGGCCGTCACGGTGTCCAGGGCGAAGGCGAGCGCCAGCCGCGGCCGGTGCACCCCGGCGAACGGTGCGAGCCGGCTCTTCGCCCGGGCCGGCGTCTTGACCGGCAGCACCAGGCTCCACCGCGCGGCGGGGCGTACGGTGGGCTGCGGCACGGGCAGTTCGGGCAGTGGAGGAGTCATCGGCGGCATCGTCGCCATTCTGGTGTCGGCCCGTCGACGGCCGCCAGTGCACCCCCGTGCGAGGATGACCGGCGGAACAGACCGACGAGTCCGATGAAACCGCGGCACCTCACGCTGCCGCAGCACATGAGGAGGACCTGGGGTGGCCCGCCGCTCGTACGCCCGATTCGGCAACGCGGACTACGGAGTCTGGTACCGCCTCGCCGCGGTGCTGGTGAAGCCGGTGCTGACCGCATTGGTGAAGCCCGACTGGCGGGGGTGGGAGAACTTCCCCGAGCGCGGCGGCTTCCTCACCGTGGTGAACCACAACTCGGTGTTCGATCCGCTGGTCTACGCCCACTTCCAGTACAACAGCGGCCGACCGCCGCGGATCCTCGCCAAGTCCTCGCTGTTCACCCTGCCGTTCGTCGGTTTCATGCTCCGCAAGACCGGTCAGATCCCGGTCTACCGCGAATCCACCGACGCCGCCCAGGCGTTCCGGGCGGCCATCGAGGCGGTCGAGCGCGGCCAGGTGGTTCAGTTCTACCCCGAAGGAACGATCACTCGGGACCCGCAGCTGTGGCCGATGACCGGCAAGAGCGGCGCAGCCCGGGTGGCCCTGATGAGCGGCGCGCCGGTGATCCCGGTGGCGCACTGGGGCGCCCACGAGGTCGTGCCGCCCTACGGCCGCGGAGTCGGCGGCGTCAAGGCCAAGGTGAGTCTCTTCCCGCGCAAGAAGGTGATCGTCAAGGCGGGTCCGCCGGTCGACCTCAGCCGGTTCCGGGGACAGGAGTTGACCACCCAGGTGCTGCGCGAGGCGACCGAGGAGATCATGGCCGCGATCACCGCGGT
Organism: Kitasatospora humi; assembly: GCF_020907985.1. GTDB lineage: Bacteria > Actinomycetota > Actinomycetes > Streptomycetales > Streptomycetaceae > Kitasatospora > Kitasatospora humi. The sequence continues at coordinate 203,723 of NZ_JAJJPA010000005.1, forward strand.
GCTTGAGGAGATCCGCGGCGAGCAGGCCCCCGCCGAGCGCTACGACTTCCGCAAGGCGGTCAGGAAGGGTGCGTCGGCCAGGAAGGCCGCCGCCACCGAGGAGTCCGGTGACGGGAAGCCCGCCGTCGGAGAGCCCGCCGTCGGAGAGGCCGCCGTCGGAGAGGCCGTCGTCGCCGAGAAGCCCGGGGACGAGAAGAACGCGAACGAGGAGAACGAGTAGATGACCCGCTGCGCCGTCTTCGGCACCGGCTCCTGGGGCACCCCGTTCGCCATGATCCTGGCCGACGCGGGCTGCGAGGTGCGCCTGTGGGGCCGCCGCAAGGAGTTGGTGGACACCATCAACGCCACCCGCACGAACCCCGATTACCTGCCCGGGATCGAGCTCCCCGAAAGCATCACCGCGACCACCGACCCGGCCGTCGCGCTGGACGGCGCCGACTTCGCGGTGCTCGCCGTGCCGTCCCAGACACTGCGCGAGAACCTCGCCGCCTGGGCACCGCTGATCGGCGAGCGGACCGTGCTGGTCTCGCTGATGAAGGGCATCGAACTCGGCACCGCCAAGCGGATGACCGAGGTGGTCCGCGAGGTCGCCGGGGTCGGTGAGGACCGGGTCGCGGTGGTCTCCGGCCCCAACCTGGCGCCCGAGATCGCCAAGCGCCAGCCGGCCGCGAGCGTGGTCGCCTGCGCGGACGAGCAGGTCGCCCAGCGGCTCCAACAGGCTTGCCACACACCGTACTTCCGCCCGTACACCAACACCGACGTGGTCGGTTGCGAGCTCGGCGGGGCGGTCAAGAACGTGATCGGGCTGGCGGTCGGGATGGCCGACGGGATGGGCCTGGGCGACAACACCAAGGCCACCCTGATGACCCGCGGCCTGGCCGAGACCACCCGGCTCGGGGTGGCGCTCGGCGCCGACCCGCTGACCTTCTCCGGTCTCGCCGGGATGGGCGACCTGGTGGCGACCTGCTCCTCGCCGCTCTCCCGCAACCACACCTTCGGCGTCAACCTGGGCCGCGGCATGACCCTGGAGCAGACCATCGCCGCCACCAAGCAGACCGCCGAGGGCGTCAAGTCCTGCGAGTCGGTGCTCGACCTGGCCCGGCGCAACGGCGTCGAGATGCCGATCGTGGCGGCCGTGGTCGACGTGGTGCACAACGGCCGGCCGCCGCAGGCGGTGATGAAGGACCTGATGGCCCGCTCGGCGAAGCCCGAACGGCGGTGACCGGGCCCACAGCTCGGCGGCACCGCCGCATCCATCGGGATGCGGTAACCGCACGGTAGTCTCAGCTTCGATATGAGCATCGAATCGCACTCCCCGAGCCAGGCGGCCAAGCCGCGCGTCGCGATCGTCTTCGGCGGCCGCTCCTCCGAGCACGGCGTGTCGGTGGTGACCGCCGCCAGCGTGCTGCGCGCGATCGACCGCAGCCGCTACGAGGTGCTGCCGATCGGCATCACCCAGGACGGCCGCTGGGCGCTGACCAGCGACGAGCCCGACCGGATGGCCATCGAGGGCGGCAGGATGCCCGACGTCGAGCGGGTCGCCGAGTCCCTCGAGGGCCAGCTGGCGCTGCCCGCCAGCCCGGTCTCCCGCGAGGTGGTCTGGACCGAGCCGGGCGCCGTGCCCAAGACGCTCGGCGAGGTCGACGTGGTGCTGCCGCTGCTGCACGGCCCGTGGGGTGAGGACGGCACCCTGCAGGGCCTGCTGGAGCTCTCCGGCGTGCCGTACGTCGGCTCCGGCGTGCTGGCCAGCGCGGTCGGCATGGACAAGGAGTACACCAAGCGGGTGCTGGAGTCCTTCGGCATCGGCGTCGGCCCGTACACCATGATCCGGCCGCGCGACTGGGAGACCGAGGAGGGTCGCGCCGCCGCCCGCGAGCGGGTCGCCGCGCTCGGCCTGCCGGTCTTCGTCAAGCCCTGCCGGGCCGGCTCCAGCATCGGCATCACCAAGGTCAAGGACCTGGCCGACCTGGACGGCGCGGTCGCCGAGGCCCGCCGGCACGACCCCAAGGTGATCGTCGAGGCGATGCTGGCGGGCCGTGAGATCGAATGCGGCGTGCTGGAGTTCGAGGACGGTCCGCGGGCCAGCCTGCCGGCCGAGGTGCTGGTCGGCGAGGGCTACGAGTTCTACGACTTCGAGGCTAAGTACATCGACTCCTCCGAGGTGCGGATCCCGGCCGAGCTGACCGAGGAGGAGACCGCCGAGATCCGCCGCCAGGCGGTGGCCGCCTTCGAGGCGCTCAGCTGCGAGGGCCTGGCCCGGGTCGACTTCTTCCTGCTGGAGGACGGCCGCTGGGTGGTCAACGAGGTCAACACCCTGCCCGGCTTCACCCCGATCTCGGCCTACCCGAAGATGTGGGAGGCCACCGGCGTGCCCTACGGCGAGCTGATCGACCGGCTGCTGCAGGCCGCGCTGCGCCGCTCCACCGGCCTGCGCTGACCGCGCCCGGCCGGCCCGTAGCACCCCGACCGGCAAGCTCCGCTCGGCAGCACTCCGGCCTGGAGCACTCCGACCGGCAGCCCCGGCGGCCGCACCCGGACAGCGGGTGCGGCCGCCGGGCGCGGACCGGGCGGGTCAGATGTGGACCACCGGACAGGTGAGCGTCCTGGTGATGCCCTCGACCTTCTGGATCTTCGCCACCACCATGCGGCCGAGCTCGTCCACGCTGTCCGCCTCGGCCCGGACGATCACGTCGTAGGGACCGGTCACGTCCTCGGCCACGATGACGCCCTCGATCTTGGCGATGGTCTCGGCCACGGCACTGGCCTTGCCCACTTCGGTCTGGATCAGAATGTATGCCTGTACCACGGAGGACCTCCCTGCGGCTGGGGTGGTGCGCACGACTACCGGGGTGACGCATCGGGTGAGCGCGCCCGCACAGGGGTGGCTGGCGGCGCGGGGGCGCTACGGGAGAAGACTGGATCACCACGCTACCGCGCCGCGGCCCCGGTAGGGGAGACCCGCCGTGGCGCGGTGGGCGTACGCTTCGCGCGGGGGAGCGCGCCGCGTTCCCGTGACCGCACCGGAAACGCGCGAGAGGACGGCAGATGCAGGGGACCGTGGGCGAGCTCGGCGAGTTCGGCCTGATCAGTCAGCTCACCGCCCGGCTGACGCCGACCCCGGCGGTGGAGCTCGGCCCCGGCGACGACGCCGCCGTGGTGAAGGCACCCGACGGCCGGGTGGTGGCCACCACCGATGTGCTGATCGAGGGCCGGCACTTCCGCCGGGACTGGTCCACCGCCTATGACGTCGGCCGCAAGTCCGCCGCCCAGAACCTGGCCGACGTGGCCGCGATGGGCGCGGTGCCGACCGCGCTGCTGCTCGGCCTGGTGGTGCCGGCCGACCTGCCCACCACCTGGGCCACCGAGCTGATGGACGGGCTGCGCGACGAGTGCCAGGTGGCCGGCGCCGCGGTGGTCGGCGGCGACGTGGTGCGCGGCGACACCATCACCCTGGCCATCACCGCCCTGGGCGACCTGCAGGGCCGGGCGCCGGTGACCCGCTCCGGCGCCCAGGTGGGCGACGTGGTCGCGGTGACCGGCTGGCTGGGCTGGTCGGCCGCCGGGCTCAGCGTGCTGGCCCGCGGTTTCCGCTCGCCGCGGGCGTTCGTGGAGGCGCACCGGCGCCCCGAGCCGCCGTACCACGCCGGGCCGGCGGCCAGCGAGCTGGGCGCCACCGCGATGGTCGACGTGAGCGACGGACTGGTGGCCGACCTGGGCCACGTCGCGGCCGCCAGCGGTGTGGACATCGACCTGCGGGCCGCCGACTTCGACGTCCCGGCGCAGATGGCCGACATCGGGCAGGCGGTCGGGGTGGACCCGCTGGTCTGGGTGCTCTCCGGCGGCGAGGACCACGCCATCGCGGCCACCTTCCCGGCCGGCGCGCAGCTGCCGGCCCGCTGGCGGGTGGTCGGCAAGGTCGCCGGCAGGGCCCGCCCGGGCGCCCGGGGGCGGGTCACGGTGGACGGCGCGCCCTGGGACCGCACGGCCGGTTGGGACCACTTCGCCGACTGAGCTGGCTAACCTGGCCACCATGCGCATCGGTGTCCTTACCAGCGGTGGTGACTGTCCTGGACTGAACGCGGTGATCCGCTCGGTGGTGCACCGGGGCCTCGATGTGCACGGGTACGAGATCCTGGGCATCGAGGACGGCTTCCTCGGCCTGATCGAGGGCCGGGCCCGGGTGGTCGGGCACGACGACGTCACCGGCCTGCTCACCCTGGGCGGCACCGTCCTGGGCTCCGCCCGGGTGCACCGGGACAGGGTCGAGTGGGCGGTGGCGCACGCCCGGGAGCTGGCCGCCGCGCTGGGCATCGACGCGCTGATCATCATCGGCGGTGACGGCAGCCTGGCCGCCGCCCGCAAGTTCGGAGCGGCCGGGCTGCCGGTGGTCGGGGTGCCCAAGACCATCGACAACGACATCGCCGCCACCGACGTCAGCTTCGGCTTCGACACCGCGGTGCACGTCGCCACCGAGGCCATCGACCGGCTGAAGACCACCGCCGAGTCCCACCAGCGGGTGCTGGTGGTCGAGCTGATGGGCCGCCACACCGGCTGGATCGCCATGACCGCGGGCATCGCCGGAGGGGCGCACGGCATCCTGATCCCGGAGAAGCCGTTCGACATCGAGGCGGTGGCCCGGATGATCGAGGAGCGGTTCGCCCGCGGCAAGAAGTTCGCCATCGTCGCGGTGGCCGAGGGCGCCGTCCCGCTGCCCGGCACGCTCCGCTTCGAACACGGCGGGATCGACGAGTTCGGCCACCGCACCTTCGGTGGCATCGGCAACCGGCTGGCCGAGGACCTGGAGGACCTGCTGGGCACCGAGGCCCGCCCGGTGATCCTCGGCCACACCCAGCGCGGCGGCACCCCCACCGCTCAGGACCGGGTGCTGGCCACCCGGTTCGGCTGGCACGCCGTGGAGGCCGTGCACCGGGGCGCCTTCGGTCGGTTCACCGCGCTGCGCGACACCCGCGTCGAGCTGGCACCGCTGGAGGAGGCGGTCGCCCGGGTGAAGACCGTGCCGCCGCAGCGCTGGATGGAGTGCGAGTCGGTGCTCTGAGCCGGTCCGGATAGGTTGGAGGCATGTCCGTTTCCACACCACCCCCTCGGGTACTCACCATCGCCGGCTCCGACTCGGGCGGCGGCGCCGGCATCCAGGCCGACCTCAAGACCATGCTGGCCCTCGGCGTGCACGGAATGAGCGTGCTCACCGCCGTCACCGCGCAGAACTCGCTCGGCGTCCAGGGCTACTGGGAGCTGCCCGCCGAGGCGGTGCGGGCGCAGTACCGCAGCGTGGTGGACGACATCGGGGTGCAGGCCGTCAAGACCGGGATGCTGGCCTCGGTGGCCCTGGTGGAGACGGTCGCCGAGCTGCTCGCCGACTGCCCGGCCCCGGTCGTGGTGGACCCGGTCGGGGTCTCCAAGCACGGCGATCCGCTGCTGGCCGCCGAGGCGGTGGCCACCGTCCGGGACCGGCTGCTGCCGCACGCCACCCTGGCCACCCCCAACCTGCACGAGGTGGCGCAGCTCACCGGCATCACCGTGCTGGAGGAGGGGGAGATGCGCCCGGCCGCCGACGCGCTGCTGGCGCACGGCCCGCGCTGGGTGCTGGTCAAGGGCGGGCACCTGCCGGGGGAGGCCGCCGACCTGCTGGCCGGTCGGGACGGCGAGGAGTACTGGTTCCGCTCGCCGCGGTACGACAACCGGCACACCCATGGCACCGGCTGCACGCTGGCCAGCGCGATCGCCGCCGAGCTGGCCAAGGGCGGCCCGGTGCCGGAGGCGGTGGCGGCGGCGAAGGAGTACGTCACCGGCGCGATCCGCGGCGGTTTCGCGCTGGGCGCCGGGATCGGCCCGGTCGACCACGGCTGGCGGATCAGGAGCTGAGCCCCCGGGCCGGGAAAGCAGCAGGCCGGCCCATCCGTGGGGATGGGCCGGCCTGCTGTGAAGAGGACCGGCGTACCGGTCTGCGCGTCAGCGCGAGACCTTACCGGCCTTGATGCACGAGGTGCACACGTTGAGCCGCTTCGGCGTCCGCCCGATCACAGCGCGCACCGTCTGGATGTTGGGGTTCCAACGACGGCGGGTACGGCGGTGCGAGTGGGAGATGTTGTTGCCGAAGCCCGGCCCCTTGCCGCAGACGTCGCAGTTGGCAGCCACAGGAGTCACTCCAAGACTTCAGAATCAATTACGTTCGAAAACCCCGGCTGATCCACTCGGACCACTCGGCGTGGACCTGATCGGGTCAAGGGGGTAGCCCGGCTTGTTCCAGGCAACCGGAGCAGCATACAACGACTGCTCCGCCTCCACGAAACTACCATGTCCCGTCGCTTGATCACCCCCGCGGGCGGCCCTGATCACCTCCGACGGCCGGTGGGACCACCACCCCGATAACCTGCCCAGGCCTGGATAACCTGCCCGAAGGGCCCACCCCCGTTCCCGTCCCGTTCACCTGAGGAGCCCCGGTGCTGGACACGCTCGACGCCCCCGCCGTCCGCACCTGGTGCCGCCTCGCGCTCTCCGCCCTCGGCCAGGCCCGGGAGGAGATCGACGCGCTGAACGTGTACCCGGTGCCGGACGGGGACACCGGGACCAACCTCTACCTGACGGTGGAGTCCGCCACCGCCGCCGTGGAGCGCTGCTTCGACGGTGCCGCGTCGCCGGCGCTCGGCCAGGCGGTGCGGGCGATGGCCGACGGCGCGCTGATCGGTGCCCGCGGCAACTCCGGGGTGATCCTGGCCCAGTTGCTGCGCGGGGTGGCCGAGGTGCTGGCGGCGGACGGCGGTGGCCCGCAGGCGCTGCGGGACGCCCTGGTCCGCGGCGCGGAGGCCGCCTACCAGGCGGTCTCGCAGCCGGTCGAGGGCACCCTGCTGACCGTCGCCGGGCAGGCCGCCCAGGACGCCGCCCGCACCCGGGGCCCGCTGGCCGAGGTGGCCGGCGCCGCCCACCGCAGCGCCCGCAGCGCACTGCTGCGCACCCCCGAGCAGCTCCCGGTGCTGGCCCGGGCCGGGGTGGTGGACGCCGGCGGCCGGGGCCTGGTGGCGGTGCTGGGCGCGCTGGCCGACGCGGTGGCCGGCCAGCAGCCGATGGGCCCGGTGGCGCTCGGCGAGGACCTGCCGGCGACGCACGCCCCGTGCGGCGGTCCCGAGCGGCTGCCCGGCCACCCCGCCTTCGAGGTGGTCTACCTGCTGGACGCGCCGGACGCGGCGCTGCCCAGGCTGCGGGCCCGGCTGGCCGGACTCGGCGACTCGCTGGTGGTCGGCGGCGGCGACGGGCTGTGGAACGTGCACGTCCATGTGGACGACGCCGGCGCCGCGGTGGAGGCGGGTGTCGAGGCGGGCCGACCGCACCGGATCCGGATCACCCACTTCGCCGAGGCCGCGGCCCGCGCGCTCGGCGGCGGGCCGACCGCCGAGCCCGCCGCCGAGCGCGCGGTGCTCAGTGTGGTGACCGGTGCCGGCCTGGCCGAGCTGTGCCGCTCGGCCGGCGCCGCGGTGCTGGCCGCCGACCCGGACGCCCCGCCGTCCAGCGGCGAGCTGGTCGCGGCGGTCCGCCGCTGTGCCGCCCGCGAGGTGATCCTGCTGCTCAACGACCCGGAGCTGCGGGCCGGCGCCGGCGCCGCCGCCGACCAGCTGCGCGAGGAGGGCCTGCGGATCGCGGTGCTGCCGACCCGCTCGCCGGTGCAGGGCCTGGCCGCCCTCGCCGTGCACGAGGCCGGCCGCCGGTTCGACGAGGACGTGGTGGCGATGACCTCCGCGGCCGGCGCCACCCGGTACGCCGAACTGGCGATCGCCGAGGGGCAGTCCTGGACGATGGCCGGGGTCTGCCAGGCCGGTGACGTGCTCGGCCTGATCGACGGGGACGTCGCGGTGATCGGCACCGGGGTCGCCGAGACCGGCGCCGAGGTGCTGACCCGGATGCTGGCGGCCGGCGGCGAGCTGGTCACCCTGGTGCTCGGCGACGGCGCCCCCGAGGGGCTGGCCGACCGGCTGGTGGCGCACGCCCGGCGGCAGCGCCCCGAGGTCGACGTCTCGGTCTTCGCGGGCGGCCCGGAGAGCGCGCCGCTGCTCATCGGGGTCGAGTAGGACCGCCCGGCTGTCCGCTCCGTGGTGTTCCATAGGGCGTGATGGCCGCTCTCGACGAACCCCTGACCAAGCTGGTCGGCGACCGCACCGCGAAGGTGCTCGCCGACAGCCTCAAGCTGCGCACGGTCGGCGACCTGCTGCACCACTACCCGCGCCGGTACGCCGAGCGCGGCGAGCTGACCAGCCTGGACGACCTCCAGGTGGACGAGCACGTCACCGTGCTGGCCCGGATCGAGAAGGTGACGCTGATCCCGTTCCGCGGTCGCAAGGGCGACCGCCTGGAGGTGATCGTCACCGACGGGCGCAGCAGGCTCACCCTGGTCTTCTTCAACCAGGGCTGGCGGCAGAAGGAGCTGCGGCCGGGCGCCCAGGGCCTGTTCGCCGGCAAGGTCGGCCTGTTCAACCGGACCAGGCAGCTGGCCTCGCCGGACTACCAACTGCTGGACCAGGAGGAGGGGGCCGGTCAGGATCAGACGGGCACGGCCGAGCAGTTCGCCGGCCGGCTGATCCCGGTCTACCCGGCCAGCGCCCAACTGCCCAGCTGGAAGCTGGCCAAGGCGGTCGAGCTGGCCCTGGACACCCGGCTGGACGAGGTCGGTGAGCCGCTGCCGGCCGAACTGCGCGCCGACCGCGGCCTGATCGGACTGCCCGAGGCCCTGGAGCTGATCCACCGCCCGCGCAGCCGGGCCGAGTTGGAGCGGGCCAGGGAGAGGCTGCGGTGGGACGAGGCCTTCGTGCTGCAGATCGCGCTGGCCCAGCGCCGGGCCGCCGCCGGCGCGCTGCCGGCCAAGCCCCGCCCGGTGCGGGGCGGCGGCCTGCTGGAGGCGTTCGACGCCAAGCTGCCGTTCACCCTGACCGGTGGCCAGCAGGCGGTCGGCCGGGAGATCTTCGCCGACCTGGCCTCCGAGCACCCGATGCACCGGCTGCTGCAGGGCGAGGTCGGCTCGGGGAAGACCCTGGTGGCGCTGCGCGCGATGCTCGCCGTGGTGGACGCCGGCGGGCAGGCCGTGCTGCTCGCGCCCACCGAGGTGCTGGCCCAGCAGCACCACCGCTCGATCGTCGAGATGATGGGGGAGTTGGCCGAGGGCGGGATGCTCGGGGGCTCCGAGATCGGCACCGGAGTGGCGCTGCTGACCGGCTCGATGGGCGCGCCGGCCCGCCGGCGGACGCTCTCCGACATGGCCTGCGGCAACGCCGGGATCACCATCGGCACCCACGCCCTGATCGAGGACAAGGTGCAGTTCCAGGACCTCGGCCTGGTGGTGGTGGACGAGCAGCACCGGTTCGGCGTGGAGCAGCGCGACGCGCTGCGCGCCAAGGGCGGCCAGCCGCCGCACCTGCTGGTGATGACCGCCACCCCGATCCCCCGCACGGTCGCGATGACCGTCTTCGGCGATCTGGAGACGTCGGTGCTGGACCAGCTGCCGGCCGGCCGTTCGCCGATCTCCACCCATGTGGTGCCGGCCCTGGAGAAGCCCAACTTCCTCACCCGGGCCTGGGAGCGGATCCGCGAGGAGGTCGCCAAGGGGCACCAGGCCTACGTGGTCTGCCCGCGGATCGGCGACGAGGAGGACGACCCCAAGGCGGCGAAGAAGAAGCGCCGGGCCCCCGAGGACTTGGAGGAGCCGGCGGGCGCGGACGCCGGCTCGGGCAGCGACGAGCGGCGCCCGCCGCTGTCGGTGGTGGAGACCGCCGAGATGCTGGCCAGGGGCCCGCTGGCCGGGCTGCGGCTGGAGATCCTGCACGGCCGCCTCGCCCCGGAGCAGAAGGACGACGTGATGCGCCGGTTCGCGGCCGGCCAGGTCGACGTGCTGGTCGCCACCACGGTGATCGAGGTGGGCGTCAACGTGCCCAACTCCACCGCGATGGTCATCATGGACGCCGACCGCTTCGGGGTCTCCCAACTGCACCAGCTGCGCGGCCGGGTGGGCCGGGGTTCCGCGCCGGGCCTGTGCCTGCTGGTCAGCGAGATGCCGGCCGGCTCCGCCGCGCGGGCCCGGCTGGACGCGGTGGCCGGCACCCTGGACGGCTTCGAGCTCTCCCGGATCGACCTGGAGCAGCGCCGCGAGGGCGATGTGCTGGGCCAGGCGCAGTCCGGGGTGCGCTCCTCGCTGAAGGTGCTCTCGGTGCTGGACGACGAGGAGGTGATCGCCGCGGCCCGCGAGGAGGCGGCCCGACTGGTCGCCGCCGACCCGGAGTTGGCGGAGCACCAGGAGCTGCGCGCGGAGCTGGCCGGGCTGCTCGACGAGGATCGCGCGGCCTATCTGGAGAAGGGCTGAGCGGTCCTTCGCGTTCGGGCCGGCCGGGCCGGAATTGTCAGTGCCCCGAGAGAGGATGAAGGTGTTCAGGACGCAGCCAACGTGCATTCCTGGCACGACACTTGGGGGTTCTCACATGGCATTCCGTCATCTCAACGAGCTTCCGCTGGGCGACAAGGTGTTCCGGGTCGAGCTGGCCAGCGACGACGACCGCGAGGTCACCCTCACCCTGACCGGCTGGCGCGAGGGGGCCGCGGCCGCCCCGCTGGCCAGCGGCCGGCTGCGGCTCCCGGTGGAGGACGTGGCCAACCTGCGGATCGCGCTCAACCGGGCGCTGCGCGCGCTGGCGATCGTGGCCGACGTCTCCGAGCCGATCCCCGACCGCGACGTGCTGCGCGAGCTCTACCCCGGCCACGGGGCCCCCTGGGTGCCGCAGCACGAGGAGGAGCTGACCCGGCGGTTCCACGAGGGCGAGAGCATCGCCCGGATCGCCGCCCGGTTCGGCCGCACGCCCGACTCGGTCCGCACCAAGCTGCGCGAGCTCGGCCACGACCCGCGGCGCCCCGAGTTCTGCCCGCCGGACGGCTGCCTGTCCTGGTCGCGGTACGCCTCGCCGGCCCTGCTCGGCGCAACCCCGCAGGAGTAACCCGTCGCCCGGGCCGCCGGTCGCCCCGTATAGCGTGGTCGTACCCGAGACCGATCGCACGAAGGATGGGTATGACCCGCGTCATCGCCGGGGCGGCCGGCGGCCGTCGGCTGGCCGTCCCGCCCGGCCGGGGTACCCGGCCGACCTCCGACAAGGCCCGCGAGGCGATGTTCTCCACCCTGGAGTCGCTGCGCGGCACCCTGGCCGGGGCCCGGCTGCTCGACCTGTACGCCGGCTCCGGCGCGGTCGGCCTGGAGGCGCTCTCCCGGGGCGCCGAGCGGGTGCTGCTGGTGGAGGCGGACGCGGCGGCGGCCCGGGTGGTCCGGGCCAATGTGAAGACGGTCGGCCTGCCCGGCGCGGAGGTGCGGGCCGAGCGGGCCGAGCGGGTGGTGGCGGGACCGGTCCCGTCGACCCCGTTCGACCTGGTCTTCCTGGATCCGCCCTATGCGGTGGGCGACGCCGAGGTGCGCGAGATGCTGATCACACTCCGGGCTGGGGGCTGGATCACGGACGACGCACTCGTCACCGTGGAACGCAGCACCCGGGGCGGCGAGTTCGCCTGGCCCGGGGGCTTCGAAGCGCTCCGCTCCCGCCGCTACGGCGAGGGCACGCTCTGGTACGGACAGGCCGTCTGAGGCCCGGCCCCGCCGAGCTCCGCAGCGATCCAGCGACTTGCCGAAAGGGACACCACCGAAATGCGCCGCGCCGTCTGTCCCGGGTCCTTCGACCCGATCACCAACGGGCACCTCGACATCATCGAACGGGCATCCAAGCTCTACGACGAGGTGTACGTCGCGGTGCTGATCAACCAGAACAAGCGGGGGCTCTTCAGTGTCGAGGAGCGGATCGAGATGATCGAGGAGACCTGCGCGCAGTACGGCAACGTCAGGGTCGAGTCGCACCACGGCCTGCTGGTGGACTTCTGCCTGGAGCGCGGCATCCCGGCCATCGTGAAGGGCCTGCGCGCGGTCAGCGACTTCGACTACGAGCTGCAGATGGCGCAGATGAACCGCGGCCTGACCGGCGTGGAGACCCTCTTCGTGCCCACCTCGCCGACCTACAGCTTCCTGTCGTCGACGCTGGTCAAGGAGGTCGCGGGCTACGGGCGTGACGTCTCGCACCTGATCCCGCCCACCGTGCACCGCCGCCTGGTGGACCGGATCGCCGAGCGGGCCGCCGAACGGTGAGAGGGGGGCGCGGATTCTGACGTACAGTCGGTATCCCCGCCCCGCGGTTACTCACGGAAAGACGGAAGCCCCGTGGACGTGCAGAACAGAGTCGACGAGATCATCGGCGTGGTCGAGAGCGCCAGGTCGATGCCCATGTCGGCGTCCTGTGTGGTGAACCGGGCCGAGCTGGTCGCGATGCTGCGCGAGCTGCGCGAGTCGCTGCCGGCGGAGCTCGCGCAGGCGCAGTCCGTGATGGCCGACCACGAGCAGATGGTGGCCGACGCCCGCGGGGAGGCCGAGCGAATCATCCAGGGCGCGCACGCCGAGCGGGGCTCGCTGATCTCCGACACCGAGGTGGTCCGCCGCGCCCAGGCCGAGGCCGACAAGATCATGGCCGAGGCCCGCGAGGAGGTCTCGGTCAAGCGCCAGGAGGCCGACGACTACGTCGACTCCAAGCTGGCCAACTTCGAGGTGGTGCTCACCAAGACGCTGGGCGCGGTCGGCCGCGGCCGCGACAAGCTGCGCGGCGAGGGCGGCTACGAGGCCGAGGACGGCGAGGAGTTCCAGTCGCGCACCAGCCCCAGCCCGGAGGTCGACGAGTACGTCGACGCCAAGCTCGCCACCCTGCAGGCGGTGCTCAGCGGCACCCTGGAGGCGGTCGGCCGGGGCCGCGACAAGCTGCTCGGCAAGAAGCCGATCGACGAGCTGGCCGCCTACCTCGCCCTCGCCGACGAGGCCCAGGAGCAGAAGGACCGGGCCGAGGCGGTGGCCGCGGGCTTCGCCGCCGACGGCGAGGAGGAGCGGCCCTGGTACCGCGAGCCGGACCAGCAGCCGGCCGCCGCGGCCTGGCCGGGCCAGCAGGGCGGCGTCGAGGGCGGCTGGCCGCAGGCCCCCGAGCAGGGCGGCTACCCGACCCAGCAGCCCGCCCTGGCCGCCTACCCCGGTGAGTACCAGGACCCGTACGGCGGCGGCTACGACCCCGCCGCGGCGGCCTACGGCCACGGCCAGTACGGCGGCTACCAGCAGCCCGAGCACGCCGACCCGTACGCGACCGGCTACGGCACCGGGTACCAGGAGCCGCCCGGCGGCTACCAGGTTCCGCCGCAGCCCGGCTACCAACCCCAGCAGTACCAGGGCTACCAGCAGGGTGGCGGCCAGCAGCCGGCGCTGGACGAGACCAGCTTCTTCGACACCAGCATGATCGACATGACCCGGCTGCGCGAGCTCGGCGGCCGCTGAGCCGGCGGCGCAGGGCGCGAAGTTGGGCCTGGGCGCGCTCTCGGGTACGCTGACCACTCCGGCCCTTTTGAATGCCGGATCGTTCGGCTGCCCGCGCACCCCTCGTGCGTGACCCGGACCACACAGACCGCACCGCGCGCCGCAGGGATGCGCCCGCCGCCAGGAAGTCAGGAACCGTGAACCGCCTCGACCACCGCGACCCGCTCGTGTTCGACACGCATGAGCTCGGCCGCCGCCCCGGTTCGATGCGCGAGGTCTCCCGCACCCTCCAGGCGCCCGAGGGCTTCGGCATCGAGGACGTCATCGGCGTCCCGGTCGGCAGCGAGATCGCGCTGGAGCTGCGGCTGGAGTCGGTGGTCGAGGGCGTGCTCGTCACGGGTACCGCCGAGGCCGAGGTGACCGGCGAGTGCGTGCGCTGCCTGGAGCCGGTCGAGGACGAACTCGACGTCGACTTCCAGGAGCTGTACTACTACCCGGAGACCGACGAGCGCGGCCGGGCGACCTCCCAGGACGACGAGTCCGACGAGGACGAGGAAGAGACTTACCGGTTGGAGGGCGATTTCTTCGACCTCGAACCGGTGCTGCGTGACGCGGTGGTGCTCGCACTGCCGCTGCAGCCGGTGTGCCGGGAAGACTGCCTGGGCCTGTGCTCCGAGTGCGGGGCGCTGCTCAACGAGGACCCGGACCACCACCACGATGCCGTCGACCCCCGGTGGGCGGCTCTGCAGGGACTCTCCGCCGGCCACGGCGACGAGGGTGACGAGAAGACCAGCGACACCCGTGAGGGTCTCGCGGAGAACCAGGAGAAGTAGCCGTGGCTGTTCCGAAGCGGAAGATGTCGCGCAGCAACACGCGCCACCGCCGTAGCAACTGGAAGGCCGTTGTCCCCGCGCTCGTCGCGTGCGACCGCTGCCACGAGCCGAAGCTCGCGCACATCGCGTGCCCGAGCTGCGGCACGTACAACCGTCGCCAGGTCCTCTCGGTCTGATCGGCGGGGTGGACGGATCGATGTCGGACGCTCACTCCTCCCGCAAGTCGGGTCCCCGCAAAAGCGGGGGTGAACCGGGCAGCGGGCCGGCTTCGACCGCATACGACGTTCTGGAAGGGCGCCTCGGGTACACGCTTGAGCGCGCCCTTCTGGTACGTGCCCTGACACACCGCTCGTTCGCGTACGAGAACGGCGGGCTGCCCACCAACGAGCGCCTGGAGTTCCTGGGCGACTCGGTGCTGGGCCTGGTGGTGACCGACACCCTCTACCGCATCCACCCGGACGTCCCGGAGGGCACGCTCGCCAAGTTGCGCGCCGCGGTGGTCAATTCGCGCGCGCTCGCCGAGGTCGGCCGCGGCCTAAACCTCGGTGCCTTCATCCGGCTCGGCAAGGGCGAGGAGGGCACCGGTGGACGTGACAAGTCCTCGATCCTCGCGGACACCGTCGAGGCGATCATCGGCGCCGTCTACCTGGACCAGGGCCTGGACGCCGCCACCGAGTTCGTCCACCGGTTGTTCGACCCGCTGATCGCGGAGTCCTCGCAGCTGGGCGCCGGTCTGGACTGGAAGACCAGCCTGCAGGAGCTGACCGCCCAGGTGGGCATCGGCGTGCCGGAGTACGTGGTCGAGGAGTCCGGTCCGGACCACGAGAAGACCTTCAACGCCGCGGCCCGGGTGGCCGGCGAGGCCTTCGGCAGCGGCACCGGCCGCTCCAAGAAGGAGGCCGAGCAGAAGGCCGCCGAGAGCGCCTGGCGGGCCATCAAGGCCAAGTACGGCGACCCGACCGCACCCGCAGCCTGAGGGCGGCGAGCCGGCCGATGCCCGAACTCCCCGAGGTCGAGGTGGTCCGACGCGGCCTGGACCGCTGGGTCTCCGGCCGGACCGTGGCCGAGGTCGAGGTCTGCCACCCCCGCGCGGTGCGCCGGCAGACCGGCGGCGGCCTGGACTTCGCCGCCCGGCTGACCGGCCGCGTCCTGGGCCCGGCCCGGCGCCGCGGCAAGTACCTGTGGCTTCCGGTCGACGAGGCCGCCGGGGATCGCCGCAGCGCCCTGCTCGGGCACCTCGGGATGAGCGGTCAGCTGCTGGTGCAGGACCCGGCCGTGCCCGACGAGACCCATCTGCGGATCCGGCTGCGGTTCACCGACGGCGGCCGCGAACTGCGCTTCGTGGACCAGCGCACCTTCGGCCACCTGGCCGTCGACGACCTGCTGTTCGACGGGCCGGGCGACGCCCAGGGCCTGCCCGCCGCGCTCGCCCACATCGCCCGCGACCCGCTGGACCCGCTCTTCGACGACGCCGGGTTCTTCACCGCGCTGCGCGCCAAGCGCACCACCGTGAAGCGGGCGCTGCTCGACCAGTCGCTGATCAGCGGCGTCGGCAACATCTACGCCGACGAGGCGCTGTGGCGCTCCAAACTGCACTACGACCGCCCCACCGAGACCCTGACCCGTCCGCTGGCCGCCACCCTGCTGGCCAACGCCCGGGAGGTGATGACGGCCGCGCTGGCGGTCGGCGGCACCAGCTTCGACAGCCTCTACGTCAACGTCAACGGCGAGAGCGGCTACTTCTCCCGCTCGCTGGACGCCTACGGGCGCGAGGGCGAGCCCTGTTACCGCTGCGGCACCCCGATCCGCCGGGCGGCCTGGATGAACCGCTCCAGCTACTTCTGCCCGCGCTGCCAGCGCGTGCCGCGCCAGCGCGCCTACTGACGCGCCGGTTGCCGCTCCTTGGCCTCCGGGTGCAGCGCGCCCTCGCCCTCCCCGTAGTGGGCCACCGCGACCGCGCCGACCACCGCGAGCACGAAGCCGACCAGGCCCAGCCAGGACAGGCCGGCCCGGGTCGCGTCGCCCAGCCAGACCACTCCGATCACCCCGGGCAGCACGGTCTCGCCCACCACCAGGGCGGCCGTCGCGCCGTTCACCGAGCCGACCTGCAGCGCCACCGTGTGCAGGTACATCCCGCCCAGGCCGCCGACCACGATCGCGTACAGGGCCGGATCGCCGAGCAGCGTGCCGAGGTCGAACGGGTTGAGGCCGCCGAGCACCCGCACCCCGATCCCGAGCGCGCCGAAGAGCAGGCCGGAGAGCAGCCCGGCCACCACCGCGCCGCGCGCGCCCAGCCGGCGCACCAGCAGGGTGCCGCCGGAGATCAGCACCACCGAGATCAGCAGCAACGCCCAGTGCGAGCCGAGCGAGGTGTGGGTGTGGCCCTCCGGGCCGGCGGCGATGGCCAGGAGCACCAGCGCACCGCAGACCGTGCCGATCGCCGCCCACTCCGGTCGGCGCAGCCGCAGGCCGAGCATCTTGACGCTGGCCAGCGCGGTGATCACCAGGTTGGCGCTGATCACCGTCTGGGAGAGGAAGAGCGGCAGCAGCCGGGAGGCGAGCGCGGCGAGCGCGAACCCGACGAAGTCCAGCACCGTGCCGAGCAGGAACTCCCAGGTGACCACGGCCTTGGCGGTGGAGTTGAGGCTCGGGCCGCCGTGCTCGGTGAGCTGCCGGTCGGGCTGGTCGGCGGCCTCCTGGCGGGCCGAGCGGCGGGAGCCCACGGCCTGCAGCACCGAGCCGAGTCCGTAGCAGGTGGAGGCCGCGACGGCGGTCACCAAGCCGATGATCACAAATACTCCTGACGAGGGTGTGATCCCCACTATGCCCTGTCGTCGTCGGCCCCGAGAACACGCCTGGTGCGGTTGCGGCGCTCGCACAGCAACCGCAGCCCGATCGCGCTCCCGGCCGCCGCCATCGCCGTGACCATCACCGGGAATCCGTGCACGGCCCACCTGGCGGCCCCGGCGGCCAGGGCCTTGGCGTCGCCGTAGCGCTCGCCCTGGGCCAGCAGCTCCGCGCCGGCCGTGGTCCCCAGCACCACCGGGGCGATCGCGGTGACCACCCACCACCAGCCGGCCCGGGTCGCCAGCCAGGCCCCGGCGGTGGCGCCCGCCACCGTGAGCACCCCGAAGACGCCGGCCGGCGCGGAGCCGCGCAGCTCGTCGGCGAGCGCCCCGACCACCGGCAGGCCCAGCGAGACGGTCAGCACCTGCCCGGAGGTCAGCCGCCGGGCGCGGCAGTGGGCGCGTGCCCTGGCGCGCGCCAGGGCACGCGCGCCGACCCGCCCGGCGCCCGGCCCGTCCGCGGCGCGACGCGGACCGGGCAGCGCGGCCCGGCCCCGGGTGCGGCCGCGGGGCCGGGTCGCTTCGTCACCGGTGAGCGCGGAAGCCCGTTGCCCTGCCATGATTCCCAACCTCGTCCCTCGGGAGGTCCGCCGAGTGGCGAACGTAACTGTTGCGTAAGAGAAAGAACCTTGGCCTGGTCTTGGCATGTTCTTGGGGTGACCGGCAAGCGCCTTGCCGCATCGCGGAGTTGGCCGGTCGGGTGGCTCCGCGGCCGGGCATCCGGAACCGGGAGCTCCTGATCGCTTCGATGAGCGGCCCGGTAGCGTCTGGAGCATGAGAATCGTTCTTCGCCGCTCCCGGGCGGGGGGTCCGGCAGCAGTCCTGGCCCTCCTGGTCGGACTGCTGCTCCTGCTCCTGCCCGGGACCGCCATGGCGTCCGGCGGGCTGGACGACGCCGCCGCCTCCCTCAAGCAAGGCAAGGTCTACGTCGACCCGGCCATGACCGGCCGGTTCTCCCAGGCCCAGGCCGACGCCCTGACCAAGAAGATCGAGGACGCCGACAAGCCGATCATGGTGGCGGTCGTCCCGGACAGCCCGCAGTACCCGGCGAAGACCGTC
This sequence comes from Kitasatospora humi, assembly GCF_020907985.1. Lineage (GTDB taxonomy): Bacteria > Actinomycetota > Actinomycetes > Streptomycetales > Streptomycetaceae > Kitasatospora > Kitasatospora humi. The sequence goes on from NZ_JAJJPA010000005.1 coordinate 221,833, forward strand.
TTCAGCGACCTGCGCACCAAGGCGGGCATCACCGGTGTCTACGCCGTCTGGCGCGGCGACCAGTTCGGCGTGCGGAGCGACCCGAGCGCGCTGAACACCCAGACCGCGCGGAACTACGCTCAGGCCGCCTACGACTCGCACCACGGTGACATCAACGGCACACTGACCGATTTCGTCACCAACGCCGCGCCGAAGGTGTCCGGCCACGCGCCCGGCTCGTCCAAGTTCAGCACCGCGATGATCGTGGTGCCGCTGGTGCTGCTCGCCCTGGTCGGCGTCGGCGCCTTCCTGCTGGTCCGCCGCTCCCGCAAGCTCAAGGCCGAGAAGCGGGCCGCCGAGCTGCGCGCGCTGCGCACCGTGGTGGACGAGGACATCACCGCCTTCGGCGAGGAACTGGACCGGCTGGACTTCAACCCCGGCGCGCCGAGCGCGGACGACGCCCAGCGCGCCGACTACACCCGCGCGCTGGACTCCTACGAGTCCGCCAAGAAGCTGATGGACGCGGCCACCCGGCCGGAGGACGTCACCGCGGTGACCACCGCGCTGGAGGACGGCCGGTTCTCGCTGGCCACCCTGGCGGCCCGCCGTGAGGGCCGGTCGCTGCCCGAGCGCCGCCCGCCGTGCTTCTTCGACCCGCGGCACGGCCCCTCGGTGCAGGACGCGATGTGGTCGCCGGCCGGCGGCGCGCCGCGCCAGGTGCCGGTCTGCACCGCCGACGCGATGCGGCTGGCCGGCGGCCAGGACCCGGCGATCCGCACCGTGCAGACCGACCAGGGCCCGCAGCCCTACTGGAACGCCGGCCCGGTCTACGGCCCGTGGGCGGGCGGCTACTTCGGCGGCTACGGCTCCGGCCTGCTGCCCGGCCTGCTGGTCGGCACGATGCTGGGCTCGGTCTTCTCGGCCCCGCCGGCCTACGGCTACGACGGCGGCGGCTTCGGCGGTGGCTTCGACGGGGGCCACGAGCGGTACGAGGGCGGCGACTTCTCCGGCGGCGACTTCGACAGCAACGACTTCGGCGGCTTCAACGGCTCCGACTTCGGCGGTGGCTCCGACTTCGGCGGCGACTTCGGTGGTGGCTCCGACTTCGGCGGTGGCGACTTCGGCGGCGGCGACTGGTAGGCCCGCCGGCCCGCTGCCCGTCCGGTGGCCCGTCCGCTCCTCCTCCCGGCGGACGGGCCACCGGCATAATCGACGGATGCACGAGCACGTCCGAGCCACCGCCTGGGTGCGCGGCAAGGTCCAGGAGGTCGGCTTCCGCTGGTGGACCAGGGCCCGCGCGCTGGAGATCGGCGGACTCACCGGCTACACCTCCAACCTTCCGGACGGGCGGGTCCAGGTGGTCGCCCAAGGCACCCGGGCCGACTGCGAGCGGCTGCTGGAGCTGCTGCGCGGCCCCGGCACCCCCGGGCGGGTCACCGGGGTGACCGAGATCTGGGGCGCCGTCCGGCCCGGCTACGACGGCTTCGCGATCCGCTGAGCCCGTGCGGCACCGACCGGGCGGCCACGCGCTGTTGGGACCGGTGTCAACCCGTGTTGTTCGACGGTTGCCATTTCGCTCCGTCCGTGGTTGACTCCGCATCGTGCAGTGATCCACCGCGTCAGCGGTGTGTTCGCCGCTGCCCATGGCGTGAGTCAACCGCCATGCAGGTGACAGCGGCGTTGTAGCGCGCGGTGATCGTGTTGACCCGTACGGTCTTTGGTGAGACGCTGGAAGCCCGCGCACGTGACGGCGATTTTGAGCAAGGTCATGCCCTGTGGCCGCACAATCCACCGTGCCTGACCTGTGGTGCCGAGCCGGCACTGCCCTTGTCGTGCAGCGCGTGCGTCACCCCTTCCCCTCGACCTGTACCGTACCGGTTCGGTCACTCAGCGTGGAGGACCATTCATCATGGCAAAGGCGCTTCTCGGGTACGTCGGCGGCCCCGACCCGCGAATGCTCTCCGAGATGCGACGGCTTCAGCAGCGCGTCTTGGACCTGGAGGCCGAACTCGTTCGGATGCAGGCCGAGAACAACGCGCTCGTCGCTGTCGCTGCCGAGCACTCCTTGCTCGACAGCATCGATCTCGGGCAGCGGGAGCCCGCACTCACCTGAACATTCGGGATCGAATCGACCGGCTAGACACCGGCCGATTTTGTCGCGGAGGCCGATTTCGCCGCGCACCGACGCGACACCTCGGGACGCGATCATCAGGGACGTCGTCAGCGGCGTCCCTTCGTCGTTCCCGCCCCGGTTTCCCTTGGAACCGCCACCCACCTCCAGCTGTGTTTTCCTCAGGCTGCCCACGGCCCGGCCGACCGAAACCGGGCGACGGCGGCGATTACAGTCTCACGGGTGCACCTGAAGAGCCTGACCCTGCGCGGCTTCAAGTCCTTCGCCTCGGCGACCACGCTGCGCTTCGAACCCGGCATCACCTGCGTGGTCGGCCCGAACGGCTCGGGCAAGTCCAATGTGGTCGACGCGCTCTCCTGGGTCATGGGTGAACAGGGCGCCAAGTCGCTGCGCGGCGGCAAGATGGAGGACGTCATCTTCGCCGGGACCAGCGGCCGGCCGCCGCTCGGCCGGGCCGAGGTCAGCCTCACCATCGACAACGCCGACGGCGCCCTGCCGATCGACTACGCCGAAGTGACGATCACCCGCACCATGTTCCGCAACGGCGGCAGCGACTACGCGCTGAACGGCCAGACCTGCCGGCTGCTGGACATCCAGGAACTGCTCTCCGACTCCGGCATCGGCCGGGAGATGCACGTGATCGTCGGCCAGGGCCGGCTCGACTCGGTGCTGCACGCCGACCCGCAGGGCCGCCGGGCCTTCATCGAGGAGGCCGCCGGGGTGCTCAAGCACCGCAAGCGCAAGGAGAAGGCGCTGCGGAAGCTGGACGCAATGGCCGCCAACCTCAACCGGGTGCAGGACCTGGTCGCCGAGCTGCGCCGGCAGCTCGGACCGCTGGGCCGCCAGGCCCGGATCGCCCGGCGGGCCGCCGGCATCCAGGCCGAGCTGCGCGACGCCCGGCTGCGGCTGCTCGCCGACGACCTGCTGACCCTGCGCCAGGCCGTCCAGGCCGAGGCCGCCGACGAACAGGCACTGCGGCAGCGCCGGGACACGGTGGAACGGGACCTGCTGACCGCCCGGCAGCGCGAGGCCGTGCTGGAGGCCCAGGTGGAGCAGCTCGGGCCGCGCCTGGAGGCCGCCCGCACCGCCTGGTACCAGCTGGCCGCGCTGGGCGAGCGGACCCGTGGCACCATCGGGCTGGCCGAGGCCCGGGTGCGGCACGCCACCAGCGGCGGCGAGCCGGAGCGGCGCGGCCGCGACCCCGAGGAACTGGTCGCCGAGGCCGCACGGGTCCGGCAGGAGGAGGCCGCGCTCGGCGAGGCCCTGGAGGCGGCCCAGCAGGCGCTGGACGAGGCGGTGGCCCGCCGCGCCGAGCTGGAACGCGAACTCACCGCCGAGGAGCAGCGGCTGCGCGGCGCCGCCCGGGCCGCCGCCGACCGGCGCGAGGGGCTGGCCCGCCTCCAGGGGCAGGCCGCCGCGGCAGCCTCCCGGGCGGCCGGCGCCCAGGCCGAGATCGAGCGGCTGACCGCGGCCCGGGACGAGGCGGCGGCACGCGCCGAGGCGGCCGGCGCCGAGTACCGGCAGCTGCGTGACCAGGTGGCCGAACTGGAGGGCGGTGACCAGCAGCTGGAGGCGGCGCACGGGCAGGCGCGGGACCGGCTGGCCGGCGCGGAACGCGAGCTGAGCGGCGCCCGCGAGGCGGCCGCCGCCGCCGAGCGCGAGCTGAGCGCGCTGACCGCCCGCCACGAGGCCCTGGCGCTCGGGCTGCGCCGCAAGGACGGCACCGGCGCGCTGCTGGCGGCGGGGGAGCGGCTGACCGGGCTGCTCGGCCCGGCGGCGGCGCTGCTCACCGTGGCTCCGGGTGACGAGGCGGCGCTGGCGGCGGCGCTCGGTGCGGCCGCCGACGCGGTGGCGGTCAGCGACCGGTCGGCCGCCGTCGCGGCGCTGCGGCTGCTGCGCACCGAGGACGCCGGGCGGGCGGCGCTGCTGATCGCCGGTGGGTCCGGCGGCCCCGACGGGTTGTCGGCGCCCGGCGCGCTGCCGGCCGGCGCGCGCCGGGCCGGCGAACTGCTGACCGGTCCGGCCGAGCTGCTGCCCGCCGTCCGCGCCCTGCTGGCGCACACCGCCGTGGTGGCCGACCTGGACGCCGCCCAGCGGCTGCTGGACGCCCACCCGGAGCTCACCGCCGTCACCGCCGAGGGCGACCTGCTGTCCGCCGGCTTCGCCCAGGGCGGCGCGGCCGGCCCGCCCAGCCAACTGGAGACCCAGGCCGCGGTGGACGCCGCCGCCCGGCAGGTCGAGGAGCTCACCGCGCGCTGCGCCGAACTCGCCGAGCGGCTCGCCCGGGCCGAGGAGGCGCGCCGCGAGCTGTCCGCAGACGTGGAGCGGCTGGCCGCCGAGCAGCGCGGTGCCGAGAAGCAGCGCGCCCGGACGGCCGGCGCGCTGGGCCGGCTCGGCGGCCAGGCCAAGGCCGCCGCCGGCGAGGCGGAGCGCGCCGCTGCGGCGCTGCGGGCCGCCGAGGAGGGCCGGGAGGCGGCGGTGCGGGCCGCCGAGGAGCTGGCCGAGCGGCTGGCGGTGGCCGAGGAACTGGCCGACCAGGACGCCGACGAGCCCGACCGGAGCGAGCGTGACCGGCTCGCCGAGCAGTCCGCGCAGGCCCGCCAGCAGGAGTTGGAGGCCCGGCTCGCGGTGCGCACCCACGAGGAGCGGGTCCGCTCGCTGGCCGGGCGGGCGGACGGCCTGGACCGGGCGGCCCGGGCCGAGCGGGAGGCCCGGGTCCGGGCCGCCGAGCGGGCCCGCCGTGCCGCGCACGAGGCGGCGGTGGCGGGCGCGGTGCTGGCCGGCGCCCGGCAGTTGCTCGCCTGTCTGGAGGTCTCCACCGCCCGGGCCGAGGCCGAGCGCATCGGCATCGAGCAGGCCCGCGCCACTCGGGAGGCCGAACTGCGGGCGGCGCGCGAGCTGGGCCGGGAGCTCAAGGACGAACTGGACAAGCTGGTCGACGCCGGCCACCGGGACGAGGTGCTGCGCGCCGAGAAGCGGCTGCGGATCGAGCAGTTGGAGACCAAGGCGCTGGAGGAGTTCGGCGTCGAGTCGCAGGTGCTGCTGGCCGAGTACGGTCCCGACCAGCCGGTGCCGCCGGTCGCCCCCGAGGAGGGGGAGCAGCCCGGTGAGCCGCGGCCGTACGTCCGCGCCGAGCAGGAGAAGCGGCTGCGCGCGGCCGAGAAGGCCCACCAGCAGCTGGGCAGGGTCAACCCGCTGGCGCTGGAGGAGTTCGCCGCGCTGGAGGAGCGCCACAAGTTCCTCGGCGAGCAGCTGGAGGACCTCAAGCGCAGCCGGCGGGACCTGATGGACATCGTGCGGGACGTGGACCAGCGGGTGCAGGAGCTGTTCACGGCAGCCTTCCACGACACCGCCGCCCAGTTCGAGGGCGTCTTCTCGCGGCTCTTCCCCGGGGGTGAGGGCCGGCTGGTGCTGACCGACCCGGACGACATGCTGGCCACCGGGGTGGAGGTGGAGGCCCGCCCGCCGGGCAAGAAGGTCAAGCGGCTGTCACTGCTCTCCGGCGGCGAGCGCTCGCTGACCGCGGTCGCCCTGCTGGTGGCCATCTTCAAGGCCCGGCCCAGCCCGTTCTACGTGATGGACGAGGTGGAGGCGGCGCTGGACGAGACCAACCTGCGCCGGCTGATCGCGATCATGGAGGAGCTGCGGGACAGCTCCCAGCTGATCGTGATCACGCATCAGAAGCTCACCATGGAGTGCGCCGACGCCCTGTACGGCGTCACCATGAAGGGCGACGGCATCTCCCAGGTGATCAGCCAGCGGCTGCGCGAAGAGCACCGGGAGCGGAAGGTACCGATGCCGCAACGGCGCGAGACCGTCCAGCCCGCCTGACCCCGGTTCGGCCGCGCGTCACGGATACTGGCTACCGTTATGGAATACGTGATCCTTGCCGTAGTCATCGCCGTGATCGCCGTTGGTGCGGTTGCCGGCCTCGTCGTCAGCGGCAGACGACGTAAGGAACTGCCCCCGAAGTCCACGACGACCATCGCCCCGCCGGCGCCCGAGGCGCCCGCGCCGCAGGCCGAGGAGCCGCACGTCGGTGACGAGGCCGCGCCGCCGCGCGAGGAGCCGGTGCAGACCGTCGAGGAGGTCGAGCTCCCGCCGACCGCCGAGACGGTCGAGGTCACTCCCGAGCAGGTCATCGAGGCGCCCGCGCTGGAGGTGCCGGAGCCGACCGCCGGCCGGCTGGTGCGGCTGCGCTCCCGGCTGTCCCGCTCGCAGAACGCGCTCGGCAAGGGCCTGCTGACCCTGCTCTCCCGGGACCGCCTCGACGAGGACACCTGGGAGGAGATCGAGGACACCCTGCTCACCGCCGACATCGGCGTCGCGCCCACCCAGGAGCTGGTCGAGCGGCTGCGCACCCGGGTGAAGGTGCTCGGCACCCGCAGCCCCGAGGAGCTGCGCGGTCTGCTGCGCGAGGAGCTGGTCGACCTGATCGGTGCCGACAGCGACCGCTCGCTGCACACCGCCAAGCAGGCGGACGGCCGTCCCGCCGTGGTGCTGGTGGTCGGCGTCAACGGGGTGGGCAAGACCACCACCTCCGGCAAGCTCGGCCGGGTGCTGGTGGCCGACGGCCGCACGGTGGTGCTCGGCGCGGCCGACACCTTCCGCGCCGCCGCCGCCGACCAGCTGCAGACCTGGGGCGAGCGGGTGGGTGCCCGCACGGTGCGCGGTCCGGAGGGCGGCGACCCCGCCTCCGTCGCGTTCGACGCGGTCAAGGAGGCCATCGCCGAGGGCGCCGACACGGTGCTGATCGACACCGCCGGCCGGCTGCACACCAAGACCGGCCTGATGGACGAGCTCGGCAAGGTCAAGCGGGTGGTGGAGAAGCACGGCCCGGTGAACGAGGTGCTGCTGGTGCTGGACGCCACCACCGGGCAGAACGGCCTGGTGCAGGCGCGGGTCTTCGCCGAGGTGGTGGACATCACCGGCATCGTGCTGACCAAGCTGGACGGCACCGCGAAGGGCGGCATCGTGGTCGCGGTGCAGCGTGAGCTGGGCGTGCCGGTCAAGCTGATCGGCCTGGGCGAGGGCGCCGACGACCTGGCGCCGTTCGAGCCGGGTGCCTTCGTGGACGCGCTGATCGGCGACTGATCCGGGCGCCGAGCGCGGACTGGGCCGCTTCCCCGCCGGGGGAGCGGCCCAGCGCCGTTTCAGGAGGCGAGCCAGGCCGGCTCGGCGGCCAGGCGGCGCTGCCGCCCGCGGTGGCAGGCGTAGGCCAGGGTGCCGAGCAGCAGCCGGGCCTGCGGCGGGCGGACCGCGCTCTCCCGGCACGGCGGGCGCAGCCAGCGCACCGTGCCCTGGCCGGGCAGCGCGGTGGGCGGCGCGGTGAGGTAGCCGCCCGTGCCGTGGCAGGCCAGGTCGAGGGCGGCGTCGTCCCAGCCCATCCGGTAGAGCAGGTCGGGCAGTCTGTCCGCGGTGCCCCGGGCGACGAAGAACAGCAGCCGGCCGGTGGCGGAGACCAGCACCGGGCCGAGCTGGGTGCCCATCCGCTCCAACCGGACCAGGGCGCGCAGGCCGGCCGGCTCGGGCACGTCGAGCACGTCGAAGGAGCGCCCGGTGGGCAGCAGCACCGCGCCGTCCCGCTTGCCGTCCCACAGCGCGCGCACCTCGTGCGGGGTGGCGCCGGGCGGCAGCTCGCGGGCCGGTTCGCCGGGCAGCGGGTGCAGTCCGGGGGCGGCACAGTGCGGCCGACCGCAGCGACACGGCCCGGCCGGCACCCTGGGGGGTCCGCCGAGCGCCACCGCCCAGCCCCAGCGGCCGGCGTACTCGGCCGCGGCCCGGCACGCGGTGGCGCGGCTGCGGCGGCGGGCGCCGAACCTCAGATCGCCGAACAGGTTGTCCATGCCTCCCCCAACAGATTTCGGTTGCCGGCGGTTACGGGATCGTGACGTTCTGTCAAAATTCTGCTCCACGGCGTGACTTCGCGGTGGGCGGCGCGCGGGCAGTGACGTGCGCCGGGGTAGCGCGGAAGGCCCCGAGCGGCGGGCCGCCCTCCAGTGAAGCGCCGTCGACGGTTCCGCCGCTTCACTCGAGGGGGTGGCGAATGGTGGCGTTTCCCGGGGAAGGATCCCCCGGACGGCCCACGGCGGGTTACGTTCGGATCACGCACCGGGAGGGGTGCGGTGCCGAGCGGGAAACGAGAATGGGGACCCCGGCGGGGTCGGGCGGGACAGGTGGACCCAATGGCAGAGAAGCAGCCCAACGAGAAGCTCACCGCGTGGTTCACGCGCAGCGGGTGGTCGAAGGGCGAGTTCGCGCGGCAGGTGAACCGGCAGGCCCGCCAGCTCGGTGCCCACCACGTCAGCACCGACACCTCCCGGGTGCGCCGCTGGCTGGACGGCGAGCAGCCGCGCGAGCCGATCCCGAAGATCATGTCAGACCTGTTCTCGGAGCGGTTCGGCTCGGTGGTCTCCGAGGAGGACCTGGGCCTGCGGGTGGCCGTGCCGGTCTCCACGGTGGCCGGTGGCGGGGTCGACCTGCCCTGGAGCGGCCCCCAGACGGTGCAGCTGATCAGCGAGTACTCGCGCAGTGACCTGATGCTCAACCGCCGTGGCTTCCTGGGCACTTCGCTGGCCCTGACGGCCGGTGCGGCGCTGATCGAGCCGATGCAGCGCTGGCTCACCCCCGGCCCGAACGGCAGCCCGACCCCGATCCTGACCGCGGCCAACGGCGGCGAGCCGTACACCGGGCGGCTCTCCGAGCCGGAGCTGCAACTGCTGGAGCAGACCACCGTGATGTTCCGCCAGTGGGACGCGCAGAACGGCGGCGGGCTGCGCCGCAAGGCCGTGGTCGGCCAACTGCACGAGGTCACCGACCTGCTCCAGGAGACCTACCCGCCGGCCGTCACCCAGCGGCTGTTCCGGCTCACCGCCGAACTCGCCCACCTGGCCGGCTGGATGTCGTACGACGTGGGCATGCACCCCAGCGCCCAGAAGTACTACGTGCTGGCCCTGCACGCGGCCAAGGAGGCCGGCGACCGCCCGTTCGGCGCGCTGATCCTCACCGACATGAGCCGCCAGATGATCCACCTGAACCGCGGCGAGGACGCGCTGGAGCTGATCCACCTCGCCCAGTACGGCAGCCGGGACACCGCCAGCCCGCGGCAGCAGGCGCTGCTCTACGCGATGGAGGCCCGCGCCTACTCCAACATCGGCGAGGTCAACCGCTGCGCCCGGGCGGTCCGGCTGGCCGAGGACACCTTCACCGACGCCGGCCCGATCGAGCAGGCCCCGGACTGGCTGCGGTTCTTCTCCGAGGCGGAGCTCTACGCGGAGAACGCCCACTCGTTCCGCGACCTCGCCTACCACTCCAGCCGCAGCCCGCGCTACGCCTCGCTGGCCGCCCCGCACATGGAGACCGCGGTCGACCTGTTCCGCCAGGACATGGAGAACCACACCCGCACCTACGCCTTCAACCTGGTCGGCATGGCCAGCGTGCACCTGCTGCAGGGCGAGCCCGAGCAGGCCGCGGTGATAACGGAGCAGGCGGTGGAGATCGCCGGCAAGGTGCGCTCGGAGCGGCTGAACACCCGGGTCCGCAAGACCACCGAGGCGGCCGCCCGGGACTACGGCTCGGTCGCGGCCGTCAACCGACTGGCCGACCTGGTGGTGGAGCAGATCCCCGAGTACGAGGCGATCTGATCGGTCAAGGCGGCCGCGACCGGCGCAGTTCACGTGCCCGTAACGCGGCCGTCAACCGTGTCACGGCCGTGAAACACCGAGCCGCACTGACCGAAACCCGCCTTCGGCACTCTCCTCTTCATCGCCGACACCCCGGGATCACATGGGACGGAATCCCTCGGGTGGCACGGCCATCACCACGAGGAGACGCCGATGCCGGACGGCTTCAGCGGAGGCGATACCGCCTTCGTACTCATCAGTGCGGCCCTGGTCATGTTGATGACCCCGGGTCTGGCCTTCTTCTACGGCGGCATGGTCCGGGTCAAGAGCACGCTGAACATGCTGGTCATGAGCTTCGTCTCGCTGGCGGTGGTCAGCGTGCTCTGGGTGCTCTACGGCTACACGCTCAGCTTCGGCAGCGACGCCTTCCACGGCCTGATCGGCAACCTGGACCACCTGGGGATGCGCGGCATCGGCATGAACGAGCTGAACGGCTCGATCCCGGTCACCGTGTTCGCGGCCTTCCAGCTGATGTTCGCGGTGATCACGCCGGCGCTGATCAGCGGCGCGATCGCGGACCGTGCCAAGTTCGGCGCCTGGGCGCTGTTCATCGCGGTCTGGGTCAGCATCGTCTACTTCCCGGTCGCGCACTGGGTGTTCTTCTTCGACAACGGGCACGGCGGCTGGCTCGGCGACCGGCAGGGCGTGATCGACTTCGCGGGCGGCACCGCGGTGCACATCAACGCCGGTGTCGCGGGCCTGGCGCTGTGCCTGGTGCTCGGCAAGCGGGTCGGCTTCAAGAAGGACCCGATGCGCCCGCACAGCCTGCCGCTGGTGATGCTGGGCTCCGGGCTGCTCTGGTTCGGCTGGTTCGGCTTCAACGCCGGTTCGGCGCTGGCCGCCAACGGCGTGGCCGGCATGGCGTTCATGAACACCCAGATCGCCACCGCCGCCGCGATGCTCGGCTGGCTGGCCTACGAGAAGATCAAGCACGGCGCCTTCACCTCGCTCGGTGCGGCCTCCGGCGCGGTGGCCGGCCTGGTCGCCATCACCCCGGCCTGCGGCTCGGTCTCGATGCTCGGCGCGGTGGCCATCGGCCTGGTCGCGGGAGCCGTCTGCGCCGCTGCGATCAGCCTCAAGTACCGGCTGGGCTTCGACGATTCGCTCGACGTGGTGGGGGTGCACGCGGTCGGCGGGGCGATCGGCTCGCTGCTGATCGGCCTGTTCGCCACCGGGCACGTCGGCCAGAGTGCCAAGGGCCTCTTCTACGGCGGCGGCTTCGGTCAACTCGGCAAGCAGGCGATGGGCGTGGCCGTGGTCGCGGTCTACTCCTTCGTGCTCTCCTGGCTGCTCGGCCAGGCGATCCAGAAGACCATCGGCTTCCGGGTCCCGGAGGACGTCGAGGTGGCCGGCATCGACCAGGCCGAACACGCCGAGTCCGCCTACGACTTCAGCTCGGTCGGCGCCGCCCTCGCCCGTACCGTCGGTTCCCCGGTCCTGGCCGGCGCCGCCCCCAAGTCCAAGAGCACCGAGAAGGCCGAGGTCGACGCCCGATGAAGCTGATCACCGCCATCGTCAAGCCGCACCGGCTGGAGTCGGTGAAGGAGGCGCTGCAGTCCTTCGGCGTGCACGGGCTGACCGTCACCGAGGCCAGCGGCTACGGTCGGCAGCGCGGCCACACCGAGGTCTACCGGGGCGCCGAGTACACCGTCGACCTGGTCCCGAAGGTCCGCATAGAGGTCGTGGTCGAGGACGCCGACGCCGACAACGTGATCGACGTGTTGGTGACGGCGGCCCGCACCGGCAAGATCGGCGACGGCAAGGTCTGGAGCGTGCCGGTGGAGACCCTGGTTCGGGTCCGGACCGGCGAACGCGGCCCCGACGCCCTGTAACTCCTCTTTCCAGCAAGGCCCTTGAAGCGGACCCGCGAGCAACTCGAGGGTCCGCTGACGGCGTTCACCACCCGGGAGGCCCAGTGACGACCACCGACTCCGCCGATCCCGCCGCCCACCAGCGGGCCAGGTCCGCCCTGCTGGCCGATCCGGAGCTGACCGGGCAGGCCCGCCGCACCGCGCTGGCCCGGCTCACCGACGACTGGCTGGCCGCGCTCTTCGGGCAGGCCGGGCCGCCGCCCGGCACCGCGCTGGTCGCGGTCGGCGGCTACGGCCGCGGCGAGCTCTCGCCGCGCAGCGACCTGGACCTGGTGCTGCTGCACGACGGAGCCGCGGTCGGCGAACTCGCCGAGCGGCTCTGGTACCCGATCTGGGACAGCGGGGTCCCACTGGACCACTCGGTGCGCAAGCTGTCCGAGGCCCGCTCGGTGGCCGCCGCCGACCTCAAGGCCCAACTCGGCCTGCTGGACGCCCGGCACCTGGCCGGCGACGCCGAGCTGACCGCGGCGCTGCGCTCGGCGGTGCTGGCCGACTGGCGGGCCACCGCGGCCCGCCGGCTGCCCGAGCTGCGCGAACTCGGCCTGGCCCGGGCCGAGCGCCACGGTGAGCTGTCCTTCCTGCTGGAGCCGGACCTCAAGGAGGCCAGGGGCGGCCTGCGGGACGTGGTGGAACTGGACGCGATCGCCGCCTCCTGGCTGGCCGACGCCCCCCGCGAGGGGCTGGCCGCGGCCCGGCGGCGGCTCAGCGACGTGCGCGACGCGCTGCACCTGACCACCGGGCGGGCCACCGAGCGGCTCAGCCTCCATGACCAGGACCAGGTGGCCGCCGAGCTCGGGGTGTCGGACGCCGACACGCTGCTGCGCGAGGTCTACCGGGCGGCTCGGACCATCGCCTACGCGGGCGAGGTGACCTGGCGGTCCGTGGACCGGCTGCTGGCCGCCCGCCGGTCGCGCGGCCGGCGCGCCCTGCTGCGCCCGTTCGGCGGTGGCACCCGGGTCGCGGCGGGGCGGGAGCCGCTGGCCGAGGGCGTGGTGGCGCAGGACGGCGAGGCGGTGCTGGCCCAGGCGGCCCGCCCGGCCGACGATCCGGTGCTGCCGCTGCGGGCCGCCGCCGCGGCCGCGCAGAACGGGCTGCCGGTCTCGCACGCCACGGTGCGCCGGCTGGCCGCCGAGTGCCGGGCGCTGCCGGTGCCGTGGCCCACCGAGGCCCGCGAGCAGCTGGTCACCCTGCTCGGCGCGGGCCGGGCCTGCCTGCCGGTCTGGGAGGCGCTGGACGCGGAGGGGCTGGTCGACCGCCTGCTGCCGGACTGGGAGCGGGTGCGCTGCCGGCCGCAGCGCAACGCGGTGCACACCTGGACGGTGGACCGGCACCTGGTGGAGACGGCGGTGCGGGCGGCCGCGCTGACCCGCCGGGTGGCGCGGCCCGACCTGCTGCTGGTGGCGGCACTGCTGCACGACATCGGCAAGGGCCGGCCGGGCGACCACTCGGAGGCGGGCGAGGTGATCGTGCGCGGGCTGGCCGCCCGGATGGGCTTCGACCACGACGACACCCAGACCCTGGCGCTGCTGGTCCGGCACCACCTGACCCTGGTGGACACCGCCACCCGGCGGGATCCGGACGACCCGGCGACCGTGGAGCTGATCGCCAAGACGGTGGGCACCGCGACCCATCTGGAGCTGCTGCACGCCCTCACCGAGGCGGACGCGCTGGCCACCGGCCCGGCCGCGTGGAGCGCCTGGCGGGCCTCGCTGGTGTCCGGGCTGGTGCGGCGGGTGGCCGCGGTGCTGGCGGGCGCGGAGCCCGACCGGCCCGCCGCTGCCGTCCGCGTGGCCGAGGAGCGGCTGGCGGTGGAGGCGGCCACGACCGGGGAGCCGGCGCTGCTGCTGCGGGCCGAGCACGATCCCTCGGCCGACGAGCCGATGGGGGTGGAGCTGGCGCTGGCGCTGCCGGAGCGGCCCGGACTGCTGGGCACCGTCTCCGGCGTGCTGGCGCTGAACCGGCTGACGGTCCGGTCGCTGAACCTGTGCGAGCTGGACCCGGTCGGCGCCGGCCCGGTGCTGCTGCTCTCCTGGCGGGTGGCGGCCGAGTTCGGCGAGCTGCCGGCGGTGGACCGGCTCCGCTCCGACCTGCGCCGGGCGCTGGACGGTTCGCTGGACACCGGCCGCCGGCTGGCCGAGCGGGACGCCGCCGCGCCGCGCCGGCGCGGCATCACCCCGCCGCCGCCGGTGGTCACGGTGGCCCCCGGCGGCGCCTCGGCCACCGCGACGGTGCTGGAGGTGCGGGCGCACGACGCGCCGGGGCTGCTGCACCGGATCGGCCGGGCGCTGGACGCGGCCGGCGCCCGGGTGCGCACCGCGCACGTCAGCACGCTCGGCGCGGACGCGGTGGACGCCTTCTACCTGACCGACGAGGACGGCCGGCCGCTGGCGCCGGACGCCGCCGCGGCCCTCGCCGAACGGGTGCAGCAGGCCTTGCGCTGACCGGGTTGGGGTCCTTTGCGGACGGGGCGGATACCCTGGTGGGCGACGACCGTACCCATACCGATGCCGCAAGGGACCCGCGACCGACGTGTTCGACACTCTTTCCGACCGCCTCGCAGCGACGTTCAAGAACCTGAGGGGCAAGGGCCGCCTCAGCGAGGCGGACATCGACGCCACCGCCCGGGAGATCCGGATCGCGCTGCTGGAGGCGGACGTCGCGCTGCCGGTGGTGCGGGCCTTCATCAAGCAGGTCAAGGACCGCGCGCTCGGCTCCGAGGTGTCCGGCGCGCTCAACCCGGCCCAGCAGATCATCAAGATCGTCAACGAGGAGCTCATCAACATCCTCGGTGGCGAGACCCGCCGACTGCGGTACGCCAAGACCGGCCCCACCGTCATCATGCTGGCCGGTCTGCAGGGTGCCGGTAAGACCACCCTGGCCGGCAAGCTCGGCCACTGGCTGAAGAAGCAGAAGCACACCCCGCTGCTGGTCGCCTGCGACCTGCAGCGCCCCAACGCCGTCAACCAGCTGAACATCGTGGCCGAGCGCGCCGGGGTGGCGTTCTACGGCCCCCAGCCGGGCAACGGCGTGGGCGACCCGGTCCAGGTGGCGCGCGACTCGATCGAGTACGCCAAGCAGAAGCAGTACGACGTCGTCATCGTCGACACCGCGGGCCGCCTCGGCATCGACGCCGAGCTGATGCAGCAGGCAGCCGACATCCGTGCCGCGGTCGACCCCGACGAAGTCCTCTTCGTGCTCGACGCGATGGTCGGTCAGGACGCGGTCACCACCGCGCAGGCCTTCCTCGAGGGCGTCGACTTCACCGGCGTGGTGCTCTCCAAGCTGGACGGCGACGCCCGTGGTGGTGCCGCGCTCTCGGTGGCGCACGTCACCGGCCGGCAGATCATGTTCGCCTCCAACGGTGAGAAGGTCGACGACTTCGACGCCTTCCACCCGGACCGGATGGCCTCCCGGATCCTCGGCATGGGCGACGTGCTGTCGCTGATCGAGAAGGCCGAGCAGACCTTCTCGCAGGCCGAGGCCGAGAAGATGGCCGCCAAGCTGCGCGGCGGCCCGAAGGCCTTCACCCTGGACGACTTCCTGTCCCAGCTGGAGCAGGTCCAGAAGATGGGCTCGATCTCCAAGCTGCTCGGCATGCTCCCGGGCATGGGCCAGATCCGCGAGCAGATCAACAACATCGACGACAAGGACGTCAACCGGGTCGGCGCGATCATCAAGTCGATGACCCCGCTCGAGCGGACCGAGCCGGAGATCATCAACGGCTCCCGCCGGGCCCGGATCGCCAAGGGCGCCGGCGTGGGCGTCGGCGAGGTCAAGAACCTGGTCGAGCGGTTCTTCGACGCCCGCAAGATGATGTCCGCGATGGCCTCCGGCAAGGGCGTGCCCGGCATGCCGGGGATCCCCGGCATGGGCGGCGGCGGCAAGAAGTCCGCCAAGAAGTCCCCGCAGGCCAAGGGCAAGCGCAAGTCCGGCAACCCGCTCAAGCGCGCCCAGCAGGAGCAGGAGGCCGCGGCCCGCAAGGCACTGGGCCCCGGCGCCGGCGCGGAGCCGGGCGGTGCCTTCGGCCTGGGCGCGGGCAACGGTCCGGCCGACTTCGAACTGCCCAAGGAGATCAAGGACCTGCTGTAGGTCCGCCAGCCGTCACGATGGCCCGTCAGCGAGCTGACGGGCCATCGGCATGCTCCATGATGTTCGAATGAGCCGAGTGACCATCCGCCCGCCCAGGGCCTGTGACGTCCAGCAGTACGCCGACGCGGTGCGCCGGTCGGCCGCCCACATCGGGCAGTGGAACCCGGTGGAGCCGGACGGACTGCCGGACCTGTTGCAGCGTCAGGGTCCCGGACTGCGCACCTTCCTGATCATCGACAAGGAGGACGGCGGGTTCGTCGGCAAGTGCAACGTCTCCAACATCGTGATGGGCCGCTTCTGCAACGCCGCCCTCGGCTACGACAGCTACCTGCCGTACGCGGGCACCGGCAGGATGACCGAGGGGATGCGGCTGGTGGTGGACCGCTGCTTCGCCGACCAGTCGGCCGGCGGGCTGGGGCTGCACCGGCTGGAGATCAGCGTGCAGCCGGAGAACGAGCGGTCGATCGCGCTGGCCCGTCGGCTGGGCTTCCGGCACGAGGGCTTCACCCCGCGGATGCTCTTCCTGGACGGCGCCTGGCGCGACCACGAGCGGTTCGCGCTGACCGCGGAGGAGTGGCAGCCGCTGGGGGTCCAGGAGGAGTAGCGGCGGGGCGGCGTCGCCGATGGGGTGTCGGTCCTCCGATCCGACTCGCCGCCCCGCCGCCCCCCGCGCCGCACGGGTGCCCGGCGGCTGGACCCCTGCGCCCGGCGGATGACCCGAACGCGTGACGGCGGTGGCAGTGGTCAGCCGCGCGCAGCGAGCACGAAACGCGCGCCCACCGGCAGCCAGACCGAGCCGTCCGAACGGGTGAACGGATGCAGTGCCTCGGTCAGCTCCTTGGCCACCGGCAGCTCGCCCGCGAAGCCGACGGCCGCGTCGTACCAGCCGGTGGAGAGCAGCCCGCGCACCGCGCTGTCCAGGTCCGGGTAGCCGAACGGGCAGTCGGCGCGGCCGCGGCCGACCAGGCGCAGACCGGTCGCGGTGGCCAGCGCCTCCGGATCGCCGACCGGATCCAGCGGGTCCGCCACCCGGACCCCACCGGCCCGCCGCCGGGCCGGCGCCAGCACCGCGGCCGCGTGCCCGGTGGCGACCGGGTCCAGGCCGGCCAGCACCAGCACCCCGCCGGGCAGCGCGAGGGACAGCGCCTCGCGGACCGTGCGGCGCGGGTCGGGGCCCAGCCGCAGCGGCTCGAACAGGGTGACCACGCCGTGCGCCGTCCGGGTGGTGCCGGGGTACGCCGCCACCGGCAGCCGACGGGCCCTGGCCAGCTCGCGCAGCGGCTCGTCCGGCTCCAGGCCGGCCACCTGGGCGCCGCGGGCCGCGGCCAGCAGCAGGGCCAGCCCGGAGCGGCAGCCCAGGCCCAGCAGGCTGGTGGCCGGGCCGACCCCCAGCTGCTCGTGCACCGCCTCGTAGAGCGGCACCAGGGTGCGCTCCTGGATCTCGGCCCAGTCGCGGGCCGACGAGCCGGGTCGGGACCTGGACGGGTCCAGGGCGGTACCGTGCGCCACAGCCATCTGGCGGGCCTCCCATCGGGTAGGTGTGAGCCGAACTTCCCCAGTCGTGCGCCCTCGCTCTAGCGAACCGCCGTGCGGCCGCCGCGTCCAGAGGAGCGCGCCGGGCCGTCGGTACTCCGGTGTGCGCCAGGGTGCGGATATCGATTCACGCTCCGAGCGCCCCACCCCGTACGATTCGGCGCATGGCTAAGGCTCCCGTTCTCACCCCCCAGGCGGACGACTTCCCGCGCTGGTACCAGGATCTGATCAACAAGGCCGAGCTGGCCGACAACGGTCCGGTGCGCGGCACCATGGTCATCCGACCGTACGGCTACGGCCTGTGGGAGCGGATGCAGCAGGAGCTGGACGGGCGGATCAAGAAGGCCGGCGCGCAGAACGCCTACTTCCCGATGTTCATCCCGCAGCACTACCTGACCAAGGAAGCCGAGCACGTGGAGGGCTTCGCCCCCGAGCTCGCGGTGGTCACCCACGGCGGCGGCAAGGACCTGGAGGAGCCGGTCGTGGTCCGGCCGACCTCCGAGACGATCATCAACGAGTACTTCGCCAAGTGGGTGCAGAGCCACCGCGACCTGCCGCTGCTGATCAACCAGTGGGCCAACGTGGTCCGTTGGGAGCTGCGCCCGCGGGTCTTCCTGCGCACCACCGAGTTCCTCTGGCAGGAGGGGCACACCGCCCACGCCAGCTACGAGGACGCCCGCGACTACGCCTCGATGATCCACACCGACGTCTACGGCGACTTCATGACCAACGTCCTGGGCATCGACGTGGTGCTGGGCCGCAAGACCGTCAAGGAGCGGTTCGCCGGCGCCATCAACACCCTCACCCTGGAGGGCATGATGGGCGACGGCAAGGCGCTGCAGATGGGCACCAGCCACGAGCTGGGCCAGAACTTCGCCAAGGCGTTCAACACCACCTACCAGCTCCAGGGCGCCGAGCGCGAGTACGTCTGGCAGACCTCCTGGGGCGTCTCCACCCGCATGGTCGGCGGCCTGATCATGTCGCACGGCGACGACAACGGCCTGCGGGTGCCGCCGCGGCTGGCCGCCGTGCAGGCCGTGGTGCTGGCCATCAAGGGCGACGACGCGGTGATCGCCAAGGTCCGCGAGATCGGCGCCCGGCTGGAGGCGGCCGGCATCCGCACCGTGGTGGACGACCGCACCGACACCCCGTTCGGCCGCCGCGCGGTGGACTGGGAGCTCAAGGGCGTGCCGCTGCGCATCGAGGTCGGCCCGCGCGACCTGGAGGCCGGCACCGCGATGCTGGCCCGCCGGATCCCGGGCGGCAAGGAGCCGGTGTCGATCGACGCCCTGGCCGCGCTGCTGCCCGGCATCCTGGAGGAGGACCAGGCGCTGCTGCTGCGCCAGTCCCGGGAGCGCCGCGAGGCCCGCACGGTGGACGTCAAGACCATCGACGAGTGCGTCGAGGCCGCGGCCACCGGCTGGGGCCGGATCTCCTGGGCCGACCTCGGTCCGGAGGGCGAGGCCAAGCTGGCCGAGCAGGGCGTGTCGGTGCGCTGCCTGGTCGCCGCCGACGGCTCGGTGCCGACCTCCTACGACCAGGACGGCAATATCGCGATTGTCGCGCGCGCGTACTGAATAGGTGACGGTGTCCCGTCTACTGGCCAGTCAGCTCCCAGTGCGGCCGAACTAGCGGTACGGTGTACGGCCCGTGGCCCTGTCAAAAAGTACGGGGCCCGGGCCGTCAAGCGGGCACGGCACCTGCTGTGCCCGGGATTCGGCCGCCCCGGCGAATGATCGACGGGTGCAGAAACCGGAGGGGGTTGGTCTTGCGTCAGAATTCGAATGCTCAGTACGGGCACCGTCACGCCCGGCTGGGAGTTTCCGGGGAAATGCCCGCAGGCTCCCAGGAATGGAACGTCGGAACCGATTCCCTCGTTGGTATAGCGTGAGCACGACACAGCCTCTCGTCCTCGCGGCCGAACTGGCCGCCGCCTGGAGCGACATCCAGGCCCATCACCGAGACCTGCCCGACCTCGCCTCGCCCGAGGCGCTGATCGGCGAGTCGTCGTCGGCCTGCGGCACCACGCTCGGCTTCGAGCGGCTGCTGCACGAGGCCGCCCACGGACTGGCCGCCGCCCGCGAGATCCGGGACACCTCCCGGGCCGGGCGCTACCACAACCGTCGATTCCTCCTGCTCGCCTCCGAGTTGGGCCTGGCCCACCCGGTGGAGCCGCATGCCAGCAGCGGCTTCTCCCAGGTGACCATGCTCGCCGAGACCCAGGAGCGCTACGCCGCCACCATCGAGCGGCTGGAGCGCGCCCTCGGCGCCCACCAGCAGGCCGTCGCCGGCTCCGCCGACGGCGGGGCGCTGCGCACCTTCCGGGGCCCGGCCGCGCGGCACGGCTCCTCGGGCGGGGGCGTCCGGGTCAAGGCCGTCTGCGGCTGCGGGCGCAACGTCCGGGTGGTGCCGTCGGTGCTGGCCCAGGCGTCGATCGTCTGCGGCGCCTGCCAGCAGCCCTTCAAGATCGCGTAAGCGCTCGACCGTCCCGCGCGCCGTGCTCCCGGCCGGGCCCAGGGCCCCGGTCGGGGGAGGCGCGCGCGATGTGGCACAATCGATAGCTGATACCCGACAGCCGAGGACCCTCTCTCCTCGCGGCTGGCGTGTCACCGGAACGGCCGGCCCCGCTGCCCCACGCGGCGCACGGTCGCTCACCCACGTCAACTCCAGGAGAATCGCTCCCGTGGCAGTCAAGATCAAGCTCAAGCGTCTCGGCAAGATCCGCTCCCCGCACTACCGCATCGTCGTCGCCGACTCGCGCACCAAGCGCGACGGCCGTGCGATCGAGGAGATCGGCATCTACCAGCCGACCTACAACCCCTCGAAGATCCAGGTCGACGGCGACCGCGCCCAGTACTGGCTGTCCGTCGGCGCCCAGCCGACCGAGCCGGTCCTGGCCATCCTCAAGCTGACCGGCGACTGGCAGAAGTTCAAGGGCCTGCCGGCTCCGGAGCCGCTGAAGGTCGCCGAGCCGAAGACCGAGGACTTCTCGCACCTCTTCGCCAAGGCCGTCGCCGGCTTCGAGGACGCCACCACCGGCGTCGCCATCACCCCGAAGGCCAAGAAGTCGGACAAGGTCGAGGCTGACGCCGAGACCACCGAGGCCTGATCGTGATCGAGGACGCCCTGGACCACTTGGTGAAGGGCATCGTCGAGCACCCCGACGACGTGCAGGTGCGCTCGCGCAACCTGCGCCGCGGGAACACCATCGAGGTGCGGGTGCACCCCGATGACCTCGGCAAGGTGATCGGTCGCGGCGGTCGGACCGCCCGGGCGCTGCGCACCGTGGTGGGCGCGCTGGGCGGCCGCAACGTCCGCGTCGACCTGGTCGACGTGGACAACCTCCGCTGACGGTCACCACCGTTGCTCGGAACGGCCGGGACGCCTCGCGCGTCCCGGCCGTTCGCCGTTCTCAGCCAGATCCAGTAGCAAGATTCAGGAGTGGAACCGTGCAGCTCGTCGTCGGCCGGATCGGCCGCGCCCACGGCATCCGGGGGGACGTCTTCGTCGAGGTCCGCACCGATGAGCCGGAACTGCGGCTCGGCCCGGGGGCGGTGCTGCTCACCGACCCCGCCGCCGTCGGCCCGCTGACCGTGGAGTCCGGCAAGGTGCACAGCGGCAAGCTGCTGATCCGGTTCGCCGGGATCAAGGACCGCACCGCCGCCGAGGCACTGCGCAACACCATGCTGATCGCCGAGGTCGACCCGGACGAGCGTCCGGAGGACGAGGACGAGTACTACGACCACCAGCTCATCGGCCTGGACGTGGTGCTGACCGACGGCACCCCGGTCGGCGAGCTCACCGAGGTGGTCCACCTGCCCTACCAGGACCTGCTGACCGTCAAGCGCCCGGACGGCAGCGAGGCGCTGGTGCCGTTCGTCAGCGAGCTGGTGCCCGAGATCGACCTGGAGAACCAGCGCTGCGTGATCGACCCGCCGCCGGGGCTGCTCGACCCCGCCGAGGCCGAGGTCGACGGCGGCCCGGAGCAGGACCGATGAGCACGGCATCGACGGGTGAGGGACCGCGGCACGGCATGCGGATCGACGTCGTCACGATCTTCCCCGAGTACCTGGAGCCGCTGAACGTCTCGCTGGTCGGCAAGGCCCGCTCCCGCGGCCAGCTCGACGTGCACCTGCACGACCTGCGCTCCTGGACCCACGACGTGCACCGCACCGTGGACGACACCCCGTACGGCGGCGGCCCCGGCATGGTGATGAAGCCGGAGCCCTGGGGCGAGGCACTGGACGCGGTGCTGGCGGCCGGCCCTGAGGGTGAGCTGCCGACCCTGGTGGTGCCCACGCCCAGCGGCGTGCCGTTCACCCAGGAACTGGCCCAGCAGCTGGCCCAGCAGCCCTGGCTGGCCTTCGCCCCGGCCCGCTACGAGGGCATCGACCGCCGGGTGATCGAGGAGGCCGCCACCCGGATGCCGGTGGTGGAGGCCTCGATCGGCGACTACGTGCTGGCCGGCGGCGAGGTCGCGGTGCTGGTGATGGTCGAGGCGATCGCCCGGCTGCTGCCCGGGGTGCTCGGCAACGCCGCCTCGCACCAGGACGACTCCTTCGCCCCCGGTGCGATGGCCGACCTGCTGGAGGGCCCGGTCTACACCAAGCCCGCCGAGTGGCGCGGTCGCGCGGTGCCCGAGGTGCTGCTCAGCGGCAACCACGGCAAGATCGCCCGGTGGCGCCGGGAGCAGGCGTTCGCCCGCACCCTGGCCAACCGCCCCGACCTGGTGGCGCGCTGGCGGCAGGACGGCTTCGACAAGAAGGAGCGCGAGGCGCTCAGCGTGCTCGGCCTGCGCTGGGACGAGGCGGCCGGTCGATTTCTCGGCGTGACCGAGGCTGTGGAAGAATAGGCCGCTGTTGTCTGTCGCCCGACCCCCGCGAGGGGGCCAGTGGACCGGTGTCCCCGCCACGGGGGAGCCATCGCCAGCCGAAGCGGCCCGCAACAGACCCCATTGTGACGAATTTCCGTGGGCGGCCCGTGGCGCCTGCGATGGAGAGCATCATGAGCAACAAGCTCGCTGCTGTCGACGCGGCCTCGCTGCGCACCGACATCCCGGAGTTCCGCGCCGGTGACACCCTGAAGGTCCACGTCCGGGTCATCGAGGGCAACCGCTCCCGTGTCCAGGTCTTCCAGGGCGTCGTGATCCGCCGCCACGGTGCGGGCATCGGTGAGACCTTCACCGTCCGCAAGGTGAGCTTCAACGTCGGCGTGGAGCGCACCTTCCCGGTGCACACCCCGGTCGTCGAGAAGATCGAGGTCGTCACCCGCGGTGACGTCCGTCGCGCCAAGCTGTACTACCTGCGTGACCTGCGCGGCAAGGCCGCGAAGATCAAGGAGAAGCGGGAGCGCTGAGTCGTGGCCCCCGGTGCTCCCCGGGGGTTCAGCCTGCTCAGAAAGGGCCGCTAAGCTCGGCCCCGATGAGCACCCACGAACCGATCGCGGACCGCGACGGCGACCTCGCACCCTCGGGTGCGGGGGAGCCGGCGCGGTCCGCGGCCGTTTCGGAGGCGTTGCCCGAGCGAACGGCCGAGGAGGCCGGGCAGGCCGGGCAGGCCGGGCGGGCCGCGGGGTCCGGGCAGGCCGGGCGGTCCGCGGAGGCCGAACAAGCCGAGCGCTTCGAGGGGGCCGGGCGGGCCGGGCGGGCCGGGCAGGCCGAACAAGCCGAGCGCTTCGAGGGGACTGGGCGGTCCGAGCCCGGCTGGGACTGGCGTTTCGCCGCCAAGCTGCTGGCCGTCTGCGCCGGCGCGCTGCTGCTGGTGAACGCCTTCGTGGCCCAGCCCTTCTCCGTCCCGTCCGCCTCGATGGAGAACGCGCTGCGCCCCGGGGACCGGCTGCTGGTCGACAAGCTCGCCTACCAGTTCGGTGGCACCGTGCAGCGCGGCGACGTGGTGGTCTTCGACGGCACCGACTCCTTCGTCCCCGGCGGCGACGACCAGCCCGGGATCGGCGGCGCGCTGCGCAAGCTCGGTGCGGCGGTGGGCGTCGGCCCGTTCGACGGCTCGGTCTTCGTCAAGCGGGTGATCGGGGTCGGCGGCGACCGGGTGACGTACCGGGCCGGCGACCAGCACCTGACCGTCAACGGCGTGCCGCTGGCCGAGTCCGACTACCTCTTCCCGGGCGACGCGCCGTCGAGCGTCGGCTTCGACGTGCAGGTGCCGCCCGGTGAGCTCTTCGTGCTCGGCGACCACCGCAGCGACTCCCGGGACTCCCGGGACCACCTGGGCGATCCGGGCGGCGGGTTCGTGCCGGTGCGCAAGGTGATCGGGCGGGCCGACCTGGTGATGTTCCCGCTCGGCCACTGGCACGGCCTGGACCGGCCGGCCGGCTTCGCCGCCGTCGCCGTGGCAGGGAGGACCGGTGCGCATGGGGCGCGGGGGTAGGGCGGCGCCCGCCGCCGACCCGGGCCCGGGCCTGCGCGCCGGACGCCGAGGAGGCCGCCGTCCCCCGGCGGGGGAGGCGCCGCCGGTCCGCCGCGGCCGGGCCGAGCGCCGCCTCGTCACCCGCCGGGTGGTCCGCCGCCGCCGACGCCACGCAGTGCCGCAGGTGACGCTGGTCCCCGTCCCGGCGCCGGCCGTCGCGGTGACCGTGAAGTCCTTCGCCTACTGCGACCCGCAGCAGCGGATCACCGTCCACGGCACCCCGGTCGCGCAGTCCCACCCCGCCCGGGGGAACCCGCCCTCGCGGACCCCGCTCCGGATCACCGTGCCGCCGGGGCGGCCGTGGATGGCGGGGCACCACCGCGACCCGTCGGCCGGTCCGGGCTACCGCATGACCGGGCCGGACCGGGGCACCGTGGCGCTCTCCGACGTGGTCGGACGGGCCTTCGTGGTCGCCCCGGCCGGTCCACCGGCCCGGCGGCACCGCGCGGCCCGACCATCGCGGGCCGACGGCCCAGGGCCCGCCGAAAATTCCGGCAGGTCGGCCGGATCCCCAGGAACCCTCGCTCGTTATGGGGGTGTCGGGCGTCGCTCCGGCCGTGCTGCGGCACGGGCGCGGAGCCGGCAGGCAGCCCGACAGCTACGCTCGCCTGCCGTGTGGGAGCCCCGGAGAGGGTGCCCGGGGTGATAGAGAAGTGCAGGAGTAGCAGGCGTGGTGCCCGCTGTGCGGCACTGGTGACCGCGGACGAAGGTCGTCCGCACAGCAGGGAGGAGAAGTCGTGGGGGATCTCGTGATCGGAGCCCGCGGCGCCGGCGAGCCCGAGGGCTCCGGCCGCCGTACGGCCCAGTCCACCGGCTCCGGCGGGCCTGCGGAACCCGTTGACGGCGCGGGCGGCCACGGCGAACCGGCCGACCAGCCGCGCCACCCCGCGGACGAGCCGCCGGTCCCGCCGCCCGCCGGCGGTGAGACGACCGGGCCGCCCCGGAAGGAGCGCAAGCAGCGCTCGTTCTGGAAGGAACTGCCGATCCTGATCGTCGTCGCGCTGGTCCTGGCACTGGTCATCAAGACCTTCTTCGTCCAGGCCTTCTCGATCCCGTCGGAGTCGATGCAGAACACCCTCCAGGTCGGCGACCGGGTGCTGGTGGACAAGTTGACGCCGTGGTTCGGCGCCAAGCCGGAGCGCGGCGACGTGGTGGTCTTCCACGACCCGGGCGGCTGGCTGAACGAGGTGCCGTCCACGCAGAGCTCCAACAGCGTGGTGCGCGGCATCCAGGACGTGCTCAGCTTCATCGGCCTGATGCCCTCGGCCAATGAGAAGGACCTGATCAAGCGGGTGGTCGCGGTGGGCGGTGACACCGTCGAGTGCGACGACAACGGGCCGCTGAAGGTCAACGGCGTGGCGCTCAACGAGCCGTACGTCTTCAACAGCAACCCGGAGTTCGGCGCATGCGGCAACCGGCCCTTCGGCCCGGTGAAGGTGCCCGCGGACCACGTCTGGGTGATGGGCGACCACCGTGACGACTCGCTGGACTCCCGCTACCACATGGACCAGCCCGGCGGCGGCGCAGTCCCGGACAGCGACGTGGTCGGCCGTGCCTTCGTGATCGCCTGGCCGATCAACCACTGGTCGACCCTGCCGGTGCCCGGCACCTTCGGGCAGAAGGGCCTCGCCTCGGCGGCCATGCCGTTCGCACCGCCGCTGCTCGGCGCGGCCGGCGCGGTGCCGGCGGCCTGGTGGCTGCGGCGCCGTCAGCTCGGCGACGGCTGATCGGGTGGTCGCTCGGCTCGGCGACGGCTGATCGGGTGGTCGCTCGGCTCGGCGACGGCTGATCGGGTGGTCGCTCGGCTCGGGGACGGCTGATCGGGTAGTGGCTCGGCTCTTGCGCGGGTCGTGGTACCGACGAGTAATCTGCTCGGACGTGCCACGGCCCGCCGCCGTGTCCGGCTCTCGCACCTAGGACGGTCAACCATGAGCAGCGTCGCCGCCGGAGCCCCCGGCACCGAGGCCGCCCGCCCGGTCCCGCGGACCGCCCGCAACCGGATCGGCGGCGTGCTGCAGGGCGTCGCGCTGGCGCTCGGCCTGGTGCTGATGGTCGGCGGCACGGCCCTGATCGGCGTCGGCTACCACTTCTTCAAGGTGCCCACCGGCTCGATGCGCCCCGGGATCGACGCCGGGGACACCCTGGCCGGTCGGCCGGTCTCCGGCAGCGCGGTCGGCCGCGGTGACGTGGTGGTCTTCCGCGACACCGACTGGGAGTCGGACACCCTGGTCAAGCGGGTGGTCGGGGTGGGCGGCGACACCGTGGTCTGCTGCGACGCGCAGCAGCGGATCACCGTCAACGGCACGGCGATCGACGAGCCGTACCTGGCCCCGGCGGGCGCGGCGCCGCCGATCCCGTTCAACGTCACCGTCCCGGCCGGCCGGCTCTTCGTGCTCGGTGACAACCGCACCGGCTCGCAGGACTCCCGGGTGCACCTGGGGCTGGCCTCCGGCACCGTGCCGGACTCCGCGGTGCAGGCCAGGATCGAGGCGACCGTCTGGCCGCCGTCACGCGCGCGGCTGCACTCGCCGACCACCGCGTTCGCCGCCCTGGGCCGTCCCACGGCGGGTCGGCCCGGGCCACTGGAGACCGAGTTCTCGGCGGCCGTGGCGGGTGCCGCGCTGATCGTGGTCACCTCGCTGGTCGGCGGGGTGGCCGGGCTGGTCCGGCGGGCCGGGGGGCGGCGCTGATGGCGGGCCCGGTCCGGCAGCGCGACGCGGCCCGGGTGCTGCTGCTCGACGGGCAGGACCGGCTGCTGCTCTTCCACGGCTTCGACCCGGCCAGGCCGAACCTCACCTGGTGGTTCACGCCCGGCGGCGGGGTGCGGCCGGGGGAGCCGCCCCGGGCGGCGGCGCTGCGCGAGCTGGCCGAGGAGACCGGGCTGACCGGGATCGAGCTGGGGCCCCAGGTCGCGGTCGACCTGGCCGAGTTCAGCTACGGCGGACAGGACTACCAGCAGCACCAGGTCTTCTACCTGGCCCGCACCGGGCCCGGCGAGGTTCACCTGGACGCCTCCGGCAGCGAGCCCGAGGAGCGGCCGCAGCTCGCCGAGGCGCGCTGGTGGACGCTGGACGAGCTGCGCGCCACCAGCGAGCGGGTCTACCCGGTGCGGCTCGCCGAGCTGCTGGGAAGGTTGTTGAATGAGGGACCACCAGTAGCCCCGGTCACCCTCTGACCGGGGGCGCCGTGGGCCACAATGGGGTGGGACCTGACGAGTGAGGGGACGCCGGCATGAGTGCGGAAGATCTCGAGAAGTACGAGACCGAGATGGAGCTCAAGCTCTACCGGGAGTACAAGGACGTCGTCGGGCTGTTCAAGTACGTGATCGAGACCGAGCGCCGGTTCTACCTCACCAATGACTACGAGCTGCAGGTGCACTCGGTGCAGG
This sequence comes from Kitasatospora humi, assembly GCF_020907985.1. Taxonomy (GTDB): domain Bacteria; phylum Actinomycetota; class Actinomycetes; order Streptomycetales; family Streptomycetaceae; genus Kitasatospora; species Kitasatospora humi. The sequence continues at coordinate 248,928 of NZ_JAJJPA010000005.1, forward strand.
GCGAGGTGTTCTTCGAGGTGTCGATGGCCGACGCCTGGGTGTGGGACATGTACCGGCCGGCCAGGTTCGTCCGCAAGGTGCGGGTGCTGACCTTCAAGGACGTCAACATCGAGGAGCTGGCCAAGAGCGACCTGGAGCTGCCGTCGGACGATTCGGGCTTCGGCGGCTGACACCCGGCCGCGGTTCGCCGGGCACCGGTCGTCGGTCGCCGGTCGTCGGGCACCGGCCGCCGGTCGCCGGCCGCCGGTCGCCGGCCGTCAGGCACCCGCCGCCGGGCACCGTGCCCGAGGCGCCGAGCTCGCTACCGGGGTTTTCCACAGGGGGCGGGTTGTCCACAGCTTCGCGGAAGCCGATGGACCTCCAAGGGGCGGCACGGCACCCTCCGTAGCGGGAGGTGATCGCCGTGCGGAACGCACAGCAGGCCCTCGGCCGGTACGGCGAGGAGGTGGCCGCCCGTCGCCTGGAGCGGGACGGCCTGAGGATCCTGGAGCGCAACTGGCGCTGCGCCCAGGGCGAGCTGGACATCGTCGCCCTGGAAGGCGACACGGTAGCGGTCTGCGAGGTCAAGACCCGCTCCGAACAGGGCTTCCAGCGGCCTGAGGAGGCGCTGGACCAGACCCGCGGCGAGCGGCTGCGGACGCTGGCCGAGCGCTGGCTCAGCGAGCGCTGGCCGGCCCACTTCACCCGGCTGGCCGAGGTCGCGGTGCCCGGGCCGGTGCCGTTGCCGCCCGGCGGGGTGCGGATCGACCTGGTCGCGGTGGTCAGCCGGGCCCGGGGCGCGGCCCGGGTCGAGCACCTGCGGGGGGTGGTCTGAATGGCCTTCGCCCACACCTGCTCGGTGGCCCTGGTCGGGGTGGACGGCGTGGTGGTCGAGGTCCAGGCCGACCTGGAACCGGGTGTCGCCGCGTTCACACTGGTCGGGCTGCCGGACAAGGCGCTCAGCGAGGCCCGCGACCGGGTGCGGGCCGCCGTGGTCAACAGCGGCGAATCATGGCCGCAGCGCAAACTCACCGTCGGGCTCAGCCCGGCCTCGGTCCCCAAGAGCGGCAGCGGTTTCGACCTCGCGGTGGCCTGCGCGGTGCTCGCCGCCGCCGAGCGGCTGCCCCCGCCGGCCATCGCCGACCTGTTGATCATCGGGGAGCTGGGGCTGGACGGCCGGGTCCGTCCGGTGCGCGGAGTGCTGCCGTCGGTGCTGGCCGCGGCCGACGCCGGCTACAAGCAGGTGGTGGTCGCCGAGCAGACCGCCGCCGAGGCCGCACTGGTGCCCGGCGTCTCGGTGCTCGGGGTTCGCAGCCTGCGCCAGCTGATCGCGCTGCTCACCGACGCGCCGGTGCCCGAGGAGCCGCCGGATGCGGCGGTCGGTGGGCCCGACCCGCTGATGGCCGGGCTGCTGCTGCCCGGCGCGGCAGTGCGGCGCACCGCCGCCGACACCGAGTTCGGCCCCGACATGGGCGATGTCGCCGGGCAGTACGAGGCCCGGCAGGCGTTGGAGATCGCGGCCGCCGGCGGGCACCACCTCTACCTGAAGGGACCGCCGGGCGCCGGCAAGACCATGCTGGCCGAGCGGCTGCCCGGGCTGCTGCCGCCGCTCACCACGGCCGAGGCCCTGGAGGTGACGGCAGTGCACTCGGTGGCGGGCCTGCTGCCGCCCGGCCGTCCCCTGGTCGACCTCCCGCCGTACTGCGCCCCGCACCACTCCACCACCATGCCCGCGATCGTCGGCGGCGGCAGCGGGCTGCCCCGCCCGGGCGCGGTCTCGCTGGCCCACCGGGGGGTGCTGTTCCTCGACGAGGCACCGGAGTTCCCCGTCCGGGTGCTGGACGCGCTCCGGCAGCCGCTGGAATCCGGCGAGGTGGTGATCGCCCGCTCCGCCGGGTCGCTGCGCCTGCCGGCCAACTTCCTGCTCTGCCTGGCCGCCAATCCCTGTCCCTGCGGGCGGTACTCGCGGCGTGGCGAGGGCTGCGACTGCACCCCGGTGATGGTGAGCCGGTATCAAGGGCGGCTCTCCGGGCCGCTCTTGGACCGCGTGGACCTGCGAGTACAGGTCGAGCCGGTCACCAAGGCCGAACTGCTGGAGCGTGACCGGCAGGCGGAGCGCACCGAGGTGGTGGCGGCGCGGGTCCGGGCGGCTCGGGAGCGGGCCGCACACCGGTTCAGCGGCACTCCTTGGCGCAGCAACTCCCAGGTTCCCGGGCGCGAGTTGCGCACCCGGTGGCGACCGGACCAGGGGGCACTGGCCGAGGTGGAGCGGGAGATGGACCGCGGGTTGCTCACGGCGCGCGGTCTGGACCGGGTGCTCCGGGTCGCCTGGACGGTGGCCGACCTGGCCGGCCGGGGCGCCCCGGGGTCCGCCGAGCTGCGCACCGCGCTGGCGCTGCGGCGAGGGTATCCGGGCGGGGTGCGCGGTCTCGGGGGGTTGCTGTGACGGCGGGGTGGCAGCCGGCGGAGAGCGGGGTGGCCGCGGGGCCGGTCGGTGGACCGCCCGGGTCGTCCGGTGACGGTGGGGCGGAGCAGACCTCGCTCGATCTGGAAGGCGGTCGCGCTGCCGGGCCGGTGACCGAGCAGGAGCGGTTGGCCCGGGTCGCGCTCAGCCGGACGGTGGAGCCGGGCACCGCAGTGGTCGGCCGCTGGCTGCGCCGGCGCTCGGCCGTCGAACTGGTGCAGGTGCTGCGAGTCGGCGCGGGGCACCCCGAACTCCGGCTCCCCGCCGAGCGGTTGGGAATGCTGCGGCGCCGGCTGGCGGAGGCCGACCCGGTCGCCGACCTGGCCCGGGTGCGGGAGCTCGGCGGACGGTTCCTGGCACCGGGAGACGCGGAGTGGCCGAGCCAGTTGGCGGATCTGGGCGACGCGATCCCGATCGGGCTGTGGGTGCTCGGCAGTGGGTCGCTGCGACTGCTCGCGCTGCGTTCGGTCGCTGTGGTCGGCTCGCGGGCCTGCACCGAGTACGGCGCCAGGGTGGCCGCGGAGGTCTCCGCCGACCTGGCGGAGCGCGGTTGGGTGGTCTGCTCGGGCGCGGCCTACGGGATCGACGCGGCGGCTCACCGCGGTGCGTTGGCGGTCGGCGGGATGACCGTCGCGGTGCTGGCCTGCGGTGTTGACGTGCACTATCCGCGTGGCAACAGCGGGCTGATCGAACGGATCCGGGACCAGGGCCAGCTGGTGGGCGAACTGCCGCCCGGGGAGCACCCGAACCGGTTCCGCTTCGTGCTGCGCAACCGGGTGCTCGCCGCGCTGACCCGGGGCACGGTGGTGGTGGAGGCCGCCCAGCGCAGCGGCGCGCTCAGTACGGCGCAGCGCGCGCTCAGGCTGAACCGGCACACCATGGGCATCTGCGGGCCGGTCACCTCGGAGCTCTCCAACGGAGTGCACGCGCTGATCCGCGGTGGCGGCGCGACGCTGGTGACCAGCGCGGCCGAGGTGATCGAGCAGATCGGCTCGATCGGTGCCGACCTGGCGCCGCTGCACCAGGCGTCGGTGCGGCCGCGGGACCTGCTGCGCGGCCCGGCCGCCGACCTACTGGAGGCGATGCCGGCCGGCCCGTCGGGCGCCCCGCCCGAGGAGCTCGCCCGACGCACCGGGTTGACACCCGATCAGGTGCTCAAGCTGCTCTACGAGCTGTGCTCGTTGGGCTTCGTCCAGCGGGCGGGATCGCACTGGGGGGTGATCCGCTGACAGCCGGCAGGGCGTCAGCCGGAAGTGCTCCGTCCCGGGGAAGGCGCTGGTCACCGCTCCACGGGACGGACACCCGGTGAGGTGCGGCCCAGCGCGAGTCGCGGGTGGGAAATGCCGTTCGGTCAACGGGGTGAACGCCACCGGATCGGGCGACGGCCAGGTGGTGGTAGCGCAGCGCATCGACTCGATCACGCTACGCTCCCTATGGCTTCCCTATCAGCACATGACTCGGCAGAACGGCGCAGACCCACGTATGCCCACACACATTCCCGGACACAGGGCGTCCAGTGCCGGCCGGCCCCCGGGGGCATCCGGCACCGAGGTGCGTCCCGGCCCCGACGGTCAGTCGGCGAAGCCCACGACGGTCGAGGGGTCGGTCGGCGGCGCGGGCAGCGGTCCGGGCGGCGCAGGCGACCCGGGCAGCACGGGCGGTGGTGTGGGCGGCACGGGCGGTGGTGTGGGCGGCACGGGCGGTATGGGCAGCACGGGCGGTGGTGCGGGCGGCACGGGACAACGAGCCGCGTCGACCGGCCTGGTCTCCGTCCCGCCGCCCAGCCGGGGCGCGCGACGCCGCGCGGACCCGACAGCCACGCCGCCGGCCCGGCTGCCCGCGCCGGCGCCCCCGCCCCCCTCACCGCCGCCCCCGCGCAGTGCCCTGGAGTCGCTGTGGCGCTCCTACAAGGCCAGCGGCGACGCCAATCTGCGCGAGCAGCTGATCCTCCACTACTCGCCCCTGGTCAAGTACGTGGCCGGCCGGGTGGGCGTCGGCCTGCCGGCGAACGTCGAGCAGGCCGACTTCGTGTCCTCCGGGGTGTTCGGCCTGATCGACGCGATCGAGAAATTCGATCCGGACCGCGCGATCAAGTTCGAGACCTACGCGATCAGCCGGATCCGCGGAGCGATCATCGATGAGCTGCGCGCCCTGGACTGGATCCCCCGGTCGATCCGGCAGAAGGCCAAGGCGGTGGAACGGACCTATGCGGCCCTGGAAGCCCGGCTGCGCCGCACGCCGTGCGAGCCCGAGGTGGCGGCCGAGATGGGCATCGCGGTCGAAGAGCTGCATGCGATTTTCAGCCAACTCTCGCTGGCCAACGTGGTGGCGCTGGACGAGTTGCTGCACCCCGCCGGGGACGGCGGCGAGCGGCTGAGCCTGATGGACACGCTGGAGGACACCGGCGCCGAGGACCCGGTCGAGGTCGCCGAGGACCGCGAACTGCGCAAGCTGCTCGCCGGAGCGATCAACACCCTGCCGGACCGGGAGAAGACGGTGGTGACGCTCTACTACTACGAGGGCCTCACCCTCGCCGAAATCGGCCAGGTCCTCGGGGTGACGGAGAGTCGGGTCAGCCAGATCCACACCAAGTCCGTGCTCCAGCTCCGGGCCAAACTCTCCGATCTGCGCTGACTCCAGGCTGACCGGGCGCCCGCTCCGACCGGTGGTTGCACCGCCTCCGTAGAGTGTGTGACGTGCCGAAGATCCGAGCCGCCACCCTGGCTGAGCACCGCCTGCGGCAGCGCACCGCCCTGCTGGACGCGGCCCGCGCGCTGCTGACCGAGGGCGGCCCCGAGGCGTTGACCTTTCCCGCGCTGGCTGCCAGGACCGGGCTGGCCCGCTCCTCGGTGTACGAGTACTTCCGCTCCCGGACCGACTTGGTGGAGCAACTCTGCGAGCTCGACCTGCCGCTCTGGGCCGCCGAGATCGAGGCGGCGATGGCGGCTGCCGACGGTCCGCTCGCCCATCTTGAGGCCTATGTGCGCGGACAGCTCACGCTGGCGGGTGACCCCCGGCACCGCGCCGTGCTCGCCCTCGGCACCCTGGAACTCGACGAGGCGGCGCGGGCCCGGATCCGGGCGGCGCACGGCGCGCTGACGGAACTGGTCGTCGATGACCTCGCTGCGCTGGGCCACCCGGAGCCGCGGCTGACCGCTGCCCTGCTGCAGGGCCTGGTGGAGGCCGCGGTCCGGCGTTCGGCGGACTGCTCGGCCGCGGACCGCGAGCAGATCGCGGACGCCGCCGTCGCGCTGGCCCGGCACGGCGTGGCGGGTGCCTGAGCCGTCACCCGGGTCGGTGGCGGGGCCGAAGTCGGCGCCCGCCCGGCGCTGCCCGGCCGCAGCGGGAGCAGACGGGCCCGACCGGCGCCCAGCAGCGCGAGCGGATCCAGGTAGCGCTTGCCGCGCAGCAGTCCCCAGTGCAGGCAGCCGCCCCCGCAGTGGTCGTCGCCGTCCGCCAAGGTCCCGATCGGATCGCCGGCCGCCACCGCGGTGCCGACCGGCGGGCCGTCGGCGACCGGGAGGTAGCTGGTGCGCAGCGGCGGATCCCCGGTGCCCGGGTGCAGCACGGTGACCAGGGGCCGCCCGGCCACCTCGCCCGCGAAGGCGACCACCCCGGCCAGCGCGGCGCTCACCCGGTCGCCCGGCTCGGCGGCGAGGTCGACCCCGCGGTGCCCGGGCGCCCAGGGCTGCGGCGGTGCCTCGAACCGGCGCAGCACACCACCGGGCCCGCCGACCGGCCAAGCCCGCCCGGGGCCCGGCGCCGCCGCACCCCCGGCCGGCCCCGCCACACCCTGCGCCGCCACAGGCGCCCGGCGCACCGTCCCGGCGGGCACTCCGAGCACCCCGCGCACCGCCCTCGCGGTCGGCACCCCGGGCCCTCCGCGTACCGCCCTCGCTGTCGGCACCCCGGCCCCTCTGCGCACCGCCCTCGCTGTCGGCACCCCGGCCCCTCTGCGCACCGCCCTCGCGGTCGGCACCCAGGCCCCTCCACGCGCCGCCGTGGGCGCCGCTGCACCCGGTGGCGCGTTCCCGGGCAGCAGCACCACGAAGAGCAGCATCAGCAGCAGCACCACCCACCGCGCCCGAGGCGGCGGCACCGGCCAGCAAGGGTGACAGGTCGTCATGGCAGTGAGGTTCCGCCCCGCCCCGCGCCCCGCCAAGTCCCGCCCGCGGACCTGTGGACAACCCCGCGCCTGTGGACAACCCCGCGCCCCCCGGTCCGGTCCAGCGCGCCCGGAACCCGCTGAGTCGCCGGTCACGCGGGCCGTCCCGTACACTTCACACGCGACCCGGTGTGTCCCGGGTCGACTTCGCACGCCCCGCCACTGGTGGAAGCCCGGCCCAGCCGCCCCACCCGTGCGAGTGCCGCTCGGTCCCACCGAGCCCGGCGCGGTCCGCCGCCCAGGCCCGGTCGGCTCGGCACGTCGGGGCGTCAGGCGTGGCGGTCACCCGACCGGCACGGACAACCGAGCAGACCCGGTAGCCGCCGAGTGCCCATGGGGCAGCAACGGTGCGCCGGGCGTAACACCAAGGAGCACGGCCATGGCCGTCGTCACGATGCGGGAGCTGCTGGAGAGCGGCGTCCACTTCGGTCACCAGACCCGCCGCTGGAACCCGAAGATGAAGCGCTTCATCCTCACGGAGCGCAACGGCATCTACATCATCGACCTGCTGCAGTCGCTGAACTACATCGACCGCGCCTTCGAGTTCGTCAAGGAGACCGTTGCCCACGGTGGCAGCATCCTCTTCGTCGGCACCAAGAAGCAGGCCCAGGAGGCCATCGCCGAGCAGGCCACCCGCGTGGGCATGCCCTACGTGAACCAGCGCTGGCTCGGCGGCATGCTGACCAACTTCTCCACCGTCTACAAGCGGCTGCAGCGCCTCAAGGAGCTCGGCGAGATCGACTTCTCGGACGTGGCCGGCTCCGGCCTGACCAAGAAGGAGCTCCTGGTCCTCCAGCGCGAGCACGACAAGCTGGAGAAGACCCTCGGTGGTATCCGCGACATGCAGCGCGTCCCGAGCGCGGTGTGGATCGTGGACACCAAGAAGGAGCACATCGCGGTCGGCGAGGCCCGCAAGCTCAACATCCCGGTCGTCGCCATCCTCGACACCAACTGCGACCCCGACGAGGTCGACTACAAGATCCCGGGCAACGACGACGCGATCCGCTCCGTCACCCGCCTGACCCGTGTGATCGCCGACGCCGTCGCCGAGGGCCTGAAGGCCCGTGCCGGTGTCGCCAAGGGCGACGTCAAGGCCGAGCCGGGTGCCGACCAGCCGCTGGCCGACTGGGAGCAGGACATCCTGGCCGGTGAGAAGAAGGCCGAGGAGACCCCCGCCGCCGAGGCCCCCGCCGCCGAGGCTCCGGCCGCCGAGGCCGAGCAGGCCTGACGCATCGAGGGTGAGGGGCACCAGCCGGCCGGTACCGATCGGCTGGTGCCCCTCTCTCCACGTGCCGGGACCTGACCAGGACCCCGGCACACCCACCCCGCAGACACGCGAGACGCGAGAAGAGATTCACACCATGGCGAACTTCACCGCCGCGGACGTCAAGAAGCTCCGTGAGCTCACCGGCGCCGGCATGATGGACTGCAAGAAGGCGCTCGACGAGGCCGAGGGCGACGTCCAGAAGGCCGTCGAGCTCCTCCGCATCAAGGGCCAGAAGGGCGTTGCCAAGCGCGAGGGCCGTGACGCCTCCAACGGCGCCGTCTCCGCCGTGATCGCCGACGACAAGAAGTCCGGCGTCCTGGTCGAGCTGAACTGCGAGACCGACTTCGTCGCCAAGGGCGAGAAGTTCGTCGAGGTCGCCGCCAAGATCGCCGAGCACGTGGCCGCCACCTCGCCGGCCGACCTGGAGACCGCCCTGGCCTCCGAGATCGAGGCCGGCAAGACCGTCCAGCAGTTCGTGGACGAGGCCAACGCCAACCTGGGCGAGAAGATCGTCTTCCGTCGCTTCGCCCAGTTCGCCGGTGACGGCTTCGTCGCGGTCTACCTGCACAAGACCAGCCCCGACCTGCCGCCGGCCGTCGGCGTCCTGGTCGAGCTGGACAAGGAGAACGCCGAGGTCGCCAAGGACGTCGCGCAGCACATCGCCGCCTTCGCGCCGAAGTACCTGTCCCGCGAGGAGATCCCGGCCGAGGAGCTCGACAACGAGCGCCGCGTCGCCGAGGCCACCGCTCGCGAGGAGGGCAAGCCGGAGGCCGCCCTGGCCAAGATCGTCGAGGGCCGCGTGACCGGCTTCGTCAAGGAGAACTCCGTTCTGGAGCAGGCCTTCGCGAAGGACAACAAGAAGACCGTGGCCAAGGTCCTGGAGGAGAACGGCGTCGCCCTCAAGCGCTTCGCCCGCTTCCGGGTCGGCGCCTGAGCCACGTTCACCCGGTTCCCGCCTAAGGTAGGAACCGCCGCCACCACTGTGACCCAGTGAGTCGGCACCATGAACGACGAGGAGGCCATTGCCGTGCAGGAGACCGTACCGGTTCCCGCGGCAGTGGCCTCCTCTCGTGTACACGCAGGCCGGAGCTGAGCACCCCCGGGCCTGTGACCAAGCAGGTGCAGAAGGAGAAGTCCATGCAGGAGACGCAGGAGACCGCGCCGGACGGCACGCGCCGTCGGGTGCTGCTGAAGCTGTCCGGCGAGGCGTTCGCCGGCGGAGGCGGGCTCGGCGTCGACCCCGACGTCGTCCATGCGATCGCGCGGGAGATCGCCACGGTTGTCCGGCAGGGCACCGAGGTCGCGGTGGTCATCGGCGGCGGCAACTTCTTCCGCGGCGCCGAGCTGCAGGTGCGCGGCATGGACCGGGCCCGCTCGGACTACATGGGCATGCTGGGCACCGTCATGAACTGCCTCGCCCTGCAGGACTTCCTGATGAAGGAAGGCATCGAGACCCGGGTCCAGACCGCCATCACGATGGGCCAGGTCGCCGAGCCCTACCTGCCGCTGCGGGCCATCCGCCACCTGGAGAAGGGCCGGGTCGTGATCTTCGGCGCCGGCATGGGCATGCCCTACTTCTCCACCGACACCACCGCCGTGCAGCGCGCCCTGGAGATCCACGCCGAGGTCCTGCTGATGGGCAAGAACGGTGTGGACGGGGTCTACGACTCCGACCCCAAGACCAACCCGGACGCCGTGCGGTTCGACGCGCTGGAGTACGCCGAGGTGATCTCGCGCGATCTGAAGGTCGCCGACCTGACCGCGATCACGCTGTGCAAGGACAACGGCCTGCCGATCCTGGTCTTCGAGCTCCTGACCGAGGGCAATATCGCTCGCGCGGTCAGGAATGAGAAGATCGGCACACTCATCAGCCAGGATTCCGTCCGGGCCTGAGCAGTCGTCAACCGAGCCCCGTCGGACCTGGCGGGGCCTATCAGTACGCCACGGGCGGTGAGCGCCACGGGCAACCGGACAGGGAGCAGACCGTGATCGAAGAGATCCTCCTCGAAGCCGACGAGAAGATGGAGAAGAGCGTCGCCGTCGCCAAGGACGACTTCGCCGCCATCCGTACCGGCCGGGCCCACCCGGCGATGTTCAACAAGATCGTCGCTGACTACTACGGCGCGGTCACCCCGATCAACCAGCTCGCCTCCTTCTCGGTGCCGGAGCCGCGGATGGCGGTCATCACGCCGTTCGACAAGAGCGCGATGCGCAACATCGAGCAGGCCATCCGCGACTCGGACCTCGGTGTCAACCCGACCAACGACGGCAACGTCATCCGGGTGGTGCTGCCGCAGCTCACCGAGGAGCGCCGCAAGGAGTACATCAAGCAGGCGCGCGGCAAGGGCGAGGACGCCAAGGTCTCGATGCGCTCGATCCGCCGCAAGGCCAAGGACGCGCTGGACAAGCTGGTCAAGGACAAGGAGGCCGGCGAGGACGAGGTGCGCCGCGCCGAGAAGGAGCTCGACGACCTCACCGCCAAGTACGTGGCGGCCATCGACGAGCTGCTCAAGCACAAGGAAGCCGAGCTCCTCGAAGTCTGATGAACGACGCCCCGCACGCCCCAGGCTCCAGGGGCGCAACCCCGCAGACCCCCGCCCCGCCGCAGGCCGCCCCCGAGCGGCCGGTCGGCCCGGCGGGGGCACGACCCCGAGCCCAGGAGAGTCCGGTGGCCCAGTCCGAGCCGCAGCAGCCCCCCAAGCAGCGGGGCGGCCGCAACCTCCCCGCGGCGATAGGGGTGGGGCTCGGCCTCGGGGCGGTGATCATCATCTCGCTCTTCGTGGTCAAGGTGCTGTTCCTGATCGTCGTGGTGGCGGCGGCCTCGATCGGTGTGAAGGAGCTGACCAGCCGGCTGGCCGAGCGCAAGGGCATCGAGGTCCCGCTGCCGCCGCTGCTGCTCGGCGGCATCGCCATGCTCACCTGCGCCTACTGGATCGGCCTGCAGGGCACCGCCGCGGCGCTGGCGCTGACCGCGCTGGCACTGATGATCTGGCGGATGCGGCGGCCGCCGGAGGACTACCTGCGGGACATAACGGCGGGCGTCTTCACCGCCTTCTACGTGCCGTTCCTGGCCTCCTTCGTGGCCCTGATGCTCTCCGCCCACGACGGGCCGCAGCGGATCGTGCTCTTCCTGGTGGTCACCATCTGCAGTGACACCGGGGCGTACGCGGTGGGCTACAAGTTCGGCCGGACCAAGCTGGCGCCGACGATCAGCCCCGGCAAGACCCGCGAGGGCCTGGCCGGCGGCATCGGGCTCTCGATGCTGGCCGGTGCGCTGCTGATGTCCTTGCTGATCGACGGCGGCCACTGGTGGCAGGGCCTGATCCTGGGCGGCTGCGCGGCGGTGATCGCCACCCTCGGCGACCTGGCCGAGTCGATGATCAAGCGCGACCTGGGCATCAAGGACATGGGCACGCTGCTGCCCGGCCACGGCGGGATCATGGACCGCCTGGACTCGCTGCTGCCGACCGCCCCGATCGTCTGGCTGCTGCTGACCGCCTTCGTCGGCGGCTGACCCCGCAGATGCGCGATGGGTCCCGGACGGCACGCCGTCCGGGACCCATCGCGCATCTGCGACACTGGACGGACCATGCCTGCACCCGGAGAACTCACGTTTGTCGCGCCGCGCGGCGCCAAGCCCCCGCGACACCTCGCCGACCTCAGCCCCGCCGAGCGCAAGGCGGCCGTCGCCGACCTGGGCGAGCAGCCGTTCCGCGCCAAGCAGCTGGCCAACCACTACTTCGGCCGGCTCTCGAACGACCCGGCGAGCTGGACGGACATCCCGGCGGCCAGCCGCGCCAAGCTGACCGAGCAGCTGCTGCCCGAGCTGATGTCGGTGGTCCGGCACGTGAGCTGCGACAACGACGCCACTCGCAAGACGCTCTGGAGGCTCTTCGACGGCACCCTGGTCGAGTCGGTGCTGATGCGCTACCCGGACCGGGTGACGATGTGCATCAGCTCGCAGGCCGGGTGCGGCATGAACTGCCCGTTCTGTGCCACCGGGCAGGCCGGGCTGACCCGCAACCTGTCCACCGCCGAGATCGTGGAGCAGATCGCGGCCGGGATGCGGGCGCTCAAGGCCGGTGAATTCGGGGCGCGCGGGGGATCGTCCCCCCGGGACGAGCGCGGTCCGGGCGGTGAGCCGCGGCTGTCCAACGTGGTCTTCATGGGCATGGGCGAGCCGCTGGCCAACTACAACCGGGTGCTGGCCGCGATCCGCCGGCTCACCGATCCGGCGCCGGACGGCTTCGGCCTCTCCCAGCGCGGCATCACGGTCTCCACGGTCGGCCTGGTGCCGGCCATGCACAGGTTCGCCGACGAGGGGCTGAGCTGCCGCCTGGCGCTCTCGCTGCACGCTCCGGACGACGAGCTGCGCGACGAACTGGTCCCGGTGAACACCCGCTGGAAGGTCGCCGAGGTGCTGGAGGCGGCGTGGCACTACGCGGAGAAGTCCGGCCGCCGGGTCTCCATCGAGTACGCGCTGATCAAGGACATCAACGACCAGGCGTGGCGCGCCGACCTGCTCGGCCGACTGATCAAGAACCACCGGGTGCACGTCAACCTGATCCCGCTCAACCCGACACCGGGCTCCAAGTGGACGGCCTCCCGTCCGGAGGACGAGCGCGAGTTCGTCCGCCGACTGGAGTCGCACGGTGTGCCGACCACGGTGCGGGACACCCGCGGCCAGGAGATCGACGGCGCTTGCGGTCAGCTCGCCGCGGCGGGCTGACGCCCCACGGGCCGGATGCCGGTCGCACCGGCGTGCCCCGGGCCGGGAGCCTCGGGAGCCAGGAGGCCCGGCATTCGGGTCCGACTATCGGCTGAGCATCCCCGCGCCGAGCGCCGCGGTCAGCCCGCCGGTGGCCAGCAGCACCAGGCCGGCCACCGACCAGCGCAGCAGGGCCGCACTGAACAGCAGCCGCGGTGACCCGCCCAGGCGCAGCAGGGTGGCGGTCACCGGGCGGCGGGCGGCTCGGATCTCGGTGAGTCGGGCCAGCACCGCCGCGACCGTGCACCCGGTGAGCAGCAGGGCTTCGGCAGCCGGCAGCGGCCCGGTCCCGGCGGCGCCCGGGGCCACCCAGTGCCGCACCGAGGTCAGCACCACGGCGATGGTGAACGCCAGCACCGCCAGCGGCGTGCCCAGCCGGCGGGCGATGCCGGTCAGCCCGCGCCCGGCCAGCAGCCGCCGCGGGGCGGGCCGACCGAGGGCCAGCACCCGGCCGAACCCGGCCAGCAGTGGTCCGGTGAGCAGCGCCGCGCCGAACGAGGCGGTGGCCCAGCCGCCGAGCAGTACGGCACTGGTGTGCCCGAGCCCGGCCGGCAGCCTCAGCGGGCGCGGGTCGTCGGCCGCGGCCGGGCGCAGTGCGTAGAGCTCGGTGAGGGTGCCACCGACCGTCAGCAGGGCGGCGGTGATGATCCTGGGCAGCCCGAAGCGGTGGGCCGGCAGGGGTTCCTGGTGGCCCGTCAGCTGCTGGGTGACCGGGACGGCGACGGCCGCCGCGAGCCCGCCGACCAGGGGGAGCAGGGCGACCAGGGCGATCGGCGCGGCCGTCGGCAGTGGGACGCCCATGCCCAGCTCGGGGGCGAGCGAGGGGCCGGCGATCTCGTTGCGCAGCACCAGGAAGACCAGCAGGGTGACCACTGAGCCGAGCGCGCAGGCCAGGGCGAGCTCGCCGGCGATCAGCAACCGCAGTCGGGTCGGCCCGGCGCCGGCGGCGGTCAGTCCGGCCATCCGCTCGGGCCGCTGGGCGGGCAGGGCACGGGCTGCGACCGCCGCGAACCAGCCGACCGCGGCCAGCGCGGGCAGGCACCAGAGCAGCCGCTCGACGGCCGTGTGCGTGCCGGGCGGGTCGCTGAGAGCCCGGCCGAGCGCGCGCAGCAGGAAGCCGGCGACCACTGCGGCGGCTGCGGCGGTGAGCAGCAGGCGGCCGAGGTCGACCAGCCGGTAGCCCCTGACCAGGCGGAAGTAGAACACCGGCGTCCCTCGATGTGCGATCAGTGCGAAGCGATGGCGGGCGCGGCGGCCGGTCGTTGGACCGGCGTGGCCGGGGCCGGGGTGCGGCCGTCGACAAGGGCCACCGTCCGGTCCGCGTACTTGGCCAGCTCCGGGTCGTGGGTGGCCAGGACCAGGGTGAGGCGGTGGGAGCGGGCTGCGCTGGTGAGTATCCGCAGCAGCTGGTCCCGGGCCTCGCGGTGGAGCGGGGCGGTCGGGTCGTCGGCGAAGACCACCCGGGGGAGCGGGGCCAGTGCGCGGGCGACGGCGATCCGCTGGCGCTGGCTCTGGAGCAGTTCGATCGGGCGGTGCTTGGCGCAGTCGCTCACGTCGAGCCGCTCCAGCCATTCGCCGGCCGCGCGGTACGCGGCCTTGTGGCCGGCGCCGGCCAGCAGCAGCGGCAGGGCGACGTTCTCCCGGGCCGTCAGCTCTGGCACCAGATGGGGCTCGGAGCCGACGAAGCCGAAGCGGTCGCGGCGCAGTTTCTCCCGGCCGGCCCGGCTGAGCGTGTGCACCGGGGAGCTGTTGAACCAGACCTCGCCGGAGTCCACCGGCAGCTGCGCGGAGAGGCAGCCGAGCAGGGTGGACTTGCCGGAGCCGCGGGTGCCGGTGACGGCCAGCACCTCGCCCTCGCGGATGCCGATCGAGACCTCGCGCAGCGCGAGGTTGCCGTCATGGGCTTTGACGATCCCCCGGGCCCACAGCACGTCGTTGTCGGGCGGGGCCGCTGACATGTGTTCCTCCGCCGGTCGGGATCGGCTCTGCAGTGCAGTGGAATGACAGTCGTCAGACTAGAACGACAAGGTCGCGGCGCGGTTGCGGCACACCATGCGGAACCGTCATAAACCCGGATGAACCATCAGCGGATCATCTGAGAAAAACATCGAACCGCTGGAGGGGACGGGGAGGACGCACCGAAGGGCGGCCCCGCCGGCCCTGAGGAGGAGGCCGGGGGACCGCCCTTCGGCGGAGGGTGCGTCAGCGAAGCACCGACGACGCGTCAGGGAAACGCCGTCAGATCTTGGCCCACGCGTCGGTGAGGCTGACCCGCAGGATCTGCTCGATCTCGTCGAACGTCGACTGGTCGGAGACCAGCGGCGGGGCCAGCTGCACGACCGGGTCGCCGCGGTCGTCGGCACGGCAGTACAGGCCGTTCTCGAAGAGCGCCTTCGAGAGGAAGCCGTAGAGCACGCGCTCGGTCTCGTCCTCGTTGAAGGTCTCCTTGGTGACCTTGTCCTTGACCAGCTCGATGCCGTAGAAGTACCCGTTGCCGCGCACGTCGCCGACGATCGGCAGGTCGCGCAGCTTGTTCAGGGTGCCCAGGAAGCGGGACTCGTTGTCCAGCACGTGCTGGTTGAGGCCCTCGCGCTCGAAGATGTCGAGGTTGGCCAGCGCCACGGCCGACGACACCGGGTGCCCGGCGAAGGTGTAGCCGTGCAGGAAGGTGTTGTCGCCCTTGTAGAACGGCTCGGCGATCCGGTCCGAGATGATGGTGGCGCCGATCGGGGAGTAGCCCGAGGTCATGCCCTTGGCGCAAGTGATCATGTCAGGCACGTAGCCGAACTTGTCGGCGCCGAACATGGTGCCCAGGCGGCCGAAGGCGCAGATGACCTCGTCCGAGACCAGCAGCACGTCGTGGCGGTCGCAGATCTCGCGCAGCCGCTGGAAGTACCCGGGGGGCGGCGGGAAGCAGCCGCCGGCGTTCTGCACCGGCTCGACGAAGACGGCGGCGACGGTCTCCGGGCCTTCGAAGAGGATGGCCTCCTCGACCTGGTCGGCGCACCAGCGGCCGTAGGCCTCGGGGTCGACGGAGCCGTCCGGGCCCGCCAGGTACTCGGGGGCGCGGTAGATGTTGGTGTTCGGCGCCTTGTGGGTGCCCGGCACCAGCGGCTCGAACGGGGCCTTCAGGCCCGGCAGGCCGGTGATCGACAGGGCGCCCTGCGGGGTGCCGTGGTAGGCGATCGCCCGGGAGATGACCTTGTACTTGGTCGGCTTGCCGGTCAGCTTGAAGTACTGCTTGGCGAGCTTCCATGCGGTCTCGACGGCCTCGCCGCCACCGGTGGAGAAGAACACCTTGTTCAGGTCGCCGGGCGCGTAGTTGGCCAGGCGCTCGGCCAGCTCGACGGCCTTGGGGTGGGCGTAGCTCCAGATCGGGAAGAAGGCCAGCTCCTTGGCCTGCTTCGCGGCGACCTCGGCGAGCTCGGTGCGGCCGTGGCCCGCCTGGACCACGAAGAGGCCCGCCAGGCCGTCGATGTACTTGCGGCCCTTGTCGTCCCAGATGTAGGTGCCCTCGCCGCGCACGATGGTGGGGACGGGGGAGTTCTCGTACGACGACATGCGGGTGAAGTGCATCCACAGGTGGTCGTATGCGGCCTTCGAAAGGTCCTTCTGTGCCGGATCGGCGCTCATCGGGTGCCCCAGGTGTAGGTCTGTTTCCGGAGCTTCAGGTAAACGAAGCTCTCGGTCCTCCGCACGCCGGGAAGCGCGCGGATGCGCTTGTTGATCATTTCGAGCAGGTGCTCGTCGTCCTCGCACACCAGCTCGGCCAGCAGGTCGAACGAGCCTGCGGTGCAGACCACGTAGTCGACCTCGTCCATGGCGGCCAGGGCGTCGGCGATCGGCTCGATGTCGCCCTCGACCGTGACGCCGACCATCGCCTGGCGGGTGAAGCCCACCGTCAGCGGGTCGGTCACGGCGACGATCTGCATCACGCCTTGGTCGAGCAGCTTCTGGACCCGCTGCCGGACGGCGGCCTCGGAGAGGCCGACGGCCTTGCCGATGGTCGCGTACGGGCGGCGGCCGTCCTCCTGCAGCTGCTCGATGATCGCCTTGGAGACGGAGTCGAGGGGGACGCTGCTGTTCCGGTCGCGGTTGGCCACGCGGCCACTGTGCCTGATCGTTTCTGCATCCGCAACCCGTCGTGCTGCTGATTTCGTCGAGCATCCACCGATCCGGAACGGATTGCGTGGCGATTGCCGGTGCTGCCTGTCGATAACAGAAGTCACCGAGGTAGCCTGGCCGCGCAACCGTGTCGACGTGCACCCGCCCGGAAGCGACCAGGCGCATCAGCCCCCCGGCAGCCCGCTGCCGGCGGTACCCTGGCGCGGAATCTGCAACGTCGCAGGCCCAGACCGTAGGAGAAACCCGTGAGCGACCTTCGTACGCTGCGCAACTACATCAACGGCGAGTTCGTCGACGCGGCCGACGGCCGCACCCTGCAGATCGTCGACCCGACCACCGGTGAGGCCTACGCGACCTCGCCGCTGTCCGGCGCCGCGGACGTGGACGCGGCGATGGCCTCGGCCGCCGCCGCCTTCGAGAGCTGGCGGGACGCCACCCCGTCCACCCGGCAGAAGCTGCTGCTGAAGATCGCCGACGGGGTCGAGGCGCGGGCCGACGAGCTGGTGGACGCCGAGTGCCGCAACACCGGCAAGCCGCGCGGCCTGACCAAGTCCGAGGAGATCGGCCCGATGGTCGATCAGATCCGCTTCTTCGCCGGTGCCGCCCGGCTGCTGGAGGGCAAGGCCGCCGGCGAGTACATGGACGGCATGACCTCGATCATCCGCCGCGAGCCGGTCGGCGTCTGCGCCCAGGTGGCGCCGTGGAACTACCCGATGATGATGGCGGTCTGGAAGTTCGCCCCGGCCATCGCGGCCGGCAACACCGTGGTGCTCAAGCCCTCGGACACCACCCCGGCCTCCACCGTGCTGCTCGCCGAGATCATCGGTGCCGCGCTGGCCGAGCTGGAGCTGCCGGCCGGCGTCTTCAACGTGCTCTGCGGTGACCGCGAGACCGGCAGGCTGATGGTCGAGCACCGGACCCCGGCGATGGCCTCCATCACCGGCTCGGTCCGGGCCGGCATCCAGGTGGCCGAGTCCGCCTCCAAGGACGTCAAGCGGGTTCACCTGGAGCTCGGTGGCAAGGCCCCGGTGGTGGTCTTCGAGGACGCCGACATCGCCGAGGCGGTCGAGGGCATCTCGGTGGCCGGCTTCTTCAACGCCGGCCAGGACTGCACCGCCGCCACCCGGGTGCTGGTCCACGAGTCGATCCACGACGCCTTCGTCACCGCGCTGGCGAAGGCCGCGGCCGAGACCAGGACCGGCGGCGTCGACGACGAGGACGTGCTCTACGGCCCGCTGAACAACGCCAACCAGCTCTCGCAGGTGGCCGGCTTCATCGAGCGGCTGCCCGCCCACGCCAAGGTGGAGACCGGTGGCCACCGGGTCGGCGAGGTCGGCTACTTCTACGCCCCGACCGTGGTCTCCGGCCTGCAGCAGGACGACGAGATCATCCAGAAGGAGGTCTTCGGTCCGGTCATCACGGTGCAGAAGTTCACCGACGAGGACCAGGCGGTGGCGTACGCCAACGGCGTCGAGTTCGCGCTGGCCTCCTCGGTGTGGACCAAGGACCACGCCCGGGCGATGCGGATGTCGCGCCGGCTGGACTTCGGCTGCGTCTGGATCAACACCCACATCCCGCTGGTCGCCGAGATGCCGCACGGCGGCTTCAAGAAGTCCGGCTACGGCAAGGACCTCTCCTCCTACGGGTTCGAGGACTACACCCGGGTGAAGCACGTGATGACCGCGATCTGATGATCGCCTGAGTGTGAGGGCCCAGGGGCACGCCCCTGGGCCCTTGGCACAGTGTCAGCCTGCCTTGCCGACCGCCTGACACGATGCCGCTGCCCACCGCCGCGGCGGCTGCCTACGCTGGCGGGCATGAGCATCCCCACCGCCGATCCCGCCGCCGGGCAGGCCGTCACGGCCGCCGACCGTGCGCACGTCTTCCATTCGTGGTCCGCCCAGGCCCAGATCGCCCCGCTCGCGGTGGCCGGCGCCGAGGGCTCGTACTTCTGGGACTACGAGGGCAACCGCTACCTCGACTTCTCCTCCCAGCTGGTCAACACCAACATCGGCCACCAGCACCCCAAGGTGGTCGCGGCGATCCAGCAGCAGGCGGCCACGCTGTGCACCATGGCCCCGGGCTTCGCGGTCGAGGCCCGCAGCGAGGCGGCCCGGCTGATCGCCGAGCGCACCCCCGGCGACCTGGACAAGATCTTCTTCACCAACGGCGGTGCCGAGGCCAACGAGAACGCGATCCGGCTGGCCCGGCTGCACACCGGCCGGCAGAAGGTGCTCGCCACCTACCGCTCGTACCACGGCGCCACCGCCAACGCCATCGCCCTGACCGGTGACCCGCGCCGCTGGCCCAACGAGACCGGCACGTCAGGCGTGGTCCACTTCTGGGGCCCGTACCCCTACCGCTCCGCGTTCCACGCCGAGAACGAGGCGCAGGAGTGCGAACGGGCACTGGCCCACCTGGAGCAGGTGATCGCCTTCGAGGGCCCGCAGACCGTGGCCGCGATCATCCTGGAGACCGTCGTCGGCACCGCCGGCATCCTGGTCCCGCCGCCCGGCTACCTGGCCGGAGTCCGGGAGATCTGCGACCGCTACGGCATCGTCTTCATCCTGGACGAGGTGATGGCCGGCTTCGGCCGCACCGGTGCCTGGTTCGCCGCCGACCACTGGGGGATCACCCCGGACCTGCTGACCTTCGCCAAGGGCGTCAACTCCGGCTACGTGCCGCTGGGCGGCGTGGCGATCAGTGCCGAGATCGCCGCCACCTTCGCCGACCGCCCGTTCCCCGGCGGCCTCACCTACTCGGGGCACCCGCTGGCCTGCGCCTCCGCAGTGGCCACGATCAACGCGATGGCCGAGGAGGGCATCGTGGAGAACGCCCGGCGGATCGGCGAGACCGTGCTCGGCCCCGGCCTGCGCGAACTCGCCGAGCGCCATCCGTCGGTCGGCGAGGTGCGGGGGCTCGGCGTCTTCTGGGCGCTCGACCTGGTCCGCGACCGCACCACCCGGGAGCCGCTGGTCCCCTACAACGCGGCCGGCGCCGCCAACGCGCCGATGGCCGAACTCGCGGCCGCCTGCAAGAAGCGCGGGCTCTGGCCGTTCACCAACATGAACCGGTTCCACGTGGTGCCCCCGTGCACGGTCACCGCCGAGGAGGCCCGCGCCGGCCTGGCCGCGCTGGACGAGGCACTCGACGTCGCCGACTCCCACACCGACTGACGGGCCGTCAGCGCCGCACGGCGTCCAGCGCCAGCAGGGCGACGTGCAGCGAGAGGCAGGACTCCACCTGGTCGAGGTCGACCGCCAGGATCCGCTCCACCTTGTGCAGCCGGTCGTAGAAGCTCGGCCGCGACAGATGCGCAGCGTCTGCCGCGGCCGACTTGTTGCGCCCCTGCTCCAGGTAGATCCGCAGCAACTGCACCAACTGCGAGCCGTGCTCGGCGTCGTGGGCCAGCAGCGGACCGAGCTCCCGCTCCACGTAGGTCTGCAGCCGGGCGTCGTCGCGCAGCAGGTGCAGCAGGCCGCGCAACCGGACGTCCGGCAGCCGGTAGTAGGAGGCCGACCGCGCCCCCGGTGCGTCGTGCAGCGCGGCATCCGCCACCTGGGTGGCCTCCATCAGGGTCCGCCGGGCATCCCGCACCGAGCCCACCGAGGAGCCCACCGCCACCACCGGTGCGGCCGTTTCCCGACCGCCGTCGGCCGCCACCCGGCTGTCCGCCACCATCCGGCGCAGCGTCGCCGCGAAGGCCTCCAGCGAGCCGTGCTCGTCCTGCTGGGAGCCCAGCGCGATCAGCAGCCCCACCCCCTCGTCGTCCAGCGCCCCGACCAGTGCCGAGAGCCGGCTGGTGCGCGCCGCGTTGGCCGCCAGCTCGGTGAAGTCCCGCAGCCTGGCCTGCGCCTCCAGCGCCGCGGGCAACTGCCCGCCGCGGCGGCGCAACACCACCCCGACGAGCCGCCGCCCCTCCAGCGGCACACCCAAGGCCTGCGCCCGCAGGGCCACTTCGGAGACGGTCAGGGCATGGGTCAGGATCCCGGACAGCAGGGTCCGGTGGGTCTGCCGCTCCAGGCTCTCCCGGTCCCGCACCAGCAACCGGTTGAGCGCCAGCGTCGCCGCACCGCGCTCCAGCAGCATGGCCGCCGGATGCGAGTCCTCCGCCGGCACCGGCCCCGGGTCGCCCACCAGCACCAGCCGCCCCCAGTCCTCGCCGCGCGCCCCCACCGCCGTCACCAGCCAGCCGCTGCGCGCGTCGTGGCCGGTGCGTCCGGTCGGCCGCACGGACCGCGAGCGGCGTTCCCAGTTCTCCAGCAGCTCGTCCTCGGTGCGTCCGGCCGGGTCGTGTGCCAGCACCTGGTGGCTGAGGTTCTCCAGCACCACCGGGTGCCCGGCCATCCGCGCGATCTGGCGCAGCACCTCGGCCGGCTCGGCACCCTCCACCGCCAGCTCGTTGAAGACCTGGTGCACCGCCTCGGACGCCCGCAGCTGCTCCAACTGCGCGTTCACCACCAGGGCGTGCACCGCCTCGGTGACCGCGACGAACCGGATCTCCCGCCGCAGCACCACCAACGGCAGGCCGCGCTGCTCGGCGGCGTGCACCAGGGCCCGGGGCAGCGTGTCGAAGTAGCGGCGGCCGAACTCCACCACCAGGCCCACCGCGCCCACCTCCACCAGCTCCCGGACGTAGCGGGCCAGCCCCTCGCGGTCGTCGGGCAGCGCGATCCCGGTGGTCAGCACCAGCTCCCCGCCCTGCAGCATTCCCGCCACGTCCGGCAGCTCGCTGACGTGCACCCACCGCACCGGGCGGTCCAGCCGGTCGGCGCCCGCCACCACTTGCGGCAGGCCGCGACGCAGCACATCGAGGTCGAGCACTCGGGCGACGGTGGGGAGCACGGCGGTGCCTCCTTGGCGGGCGGAACAGGTTGTCAGCTGAATCATGCACTTGGATGACGACCTGTCACCCCGTCAGTTCGCCGTCATGTTGTAAACCGCTTCACGGCTCGACTGTCGGTGTGTCCCTTGCCCGGGTCGGCGGTGACGGGCAGGGTCGGCGGCACAGACCGTATGGAGGAGAACCGACCCATGGAGCTCAGCAATTTCGCGGACGGCGCGCAGTACATCGGCGGCAGAGCCGGTGCCGGCAGCGGCTTGGAGCCGTTCGACGTGGTCAATCCGGCTGACGGCAGCAGTGTCCAGCGGATCCGGCTCGCCTCCACCGACGACGTCGACGCCGCGGTGGCCGCCGCCACTGCCGCCCTGCCCGAGTGGGCCGGCGCCACCCCCGGCGCCCGCTCCGAGGCGCTGCTGCGGCTGAGCGCGGTCCTGGCCGAGCACGCCGCGGACTTCGCCCGGGTGGAGACCGCGCAGACCGGCAAGCCGATCAAGCTGTCCACCGAGTTCGACGTGCCCGGCACCATCGACAACACCGCGTTCTTCGCCGGTGCCGCCCGCAACCTGGAGGGCCGGGCGGCCGGGGAGTACTCGGGCGACCACACCTCCTACGTGCGGCGCGAGCCGATCGGTGTGATCGGCTCCATCGCGCCCTGGAACTACCCGCTGCAGATGGCTGCCTGGAAGATCCTCCCGGCCATCGCGGCCGGCAACACCGTGGTGCTCAAGCCCGCCGAGCTGACCCCGCTCACCGCGCTGATGTTCGCCCGCGCCTGCACCGCGGCCGGAATCCCGGACGGTGTGGTCAACGTGGTCACCGGCGGGGGCCGGGACGCCGGTGAGCACCTGGTCAGCCACCCCGGCGTCGCGATGGTCTCGTTCACCGGCTCGACCGCCGTCGGCAGGCGGGTCGCCGAGCTGGCCACGGCCGGCGTCAAGCGCACCCACCTGGAGCTCGGCGGCAAGGCCCCGTTCGTGGTCTTCGAGGACGCCGACCTGGAGGCGGCGGTGCACGGCGCGGTGGCCGGCGCGCTGATCAACGGCGGCCAGGACTGCACCGCCGCGACCCGCGCCTATGTGCAGCGCCCGCTCTACGACGCATTCGTGGCCGGCGTCGCCGAACTGTTCGGCCGGATCCGGCTCGGCGATCCGCACAACCCGCGGACCGACCTCGGCCCGCTGGTGTCCTTCACCCATCGCGACCGGGTGGCCGGCTTCGTCGAGCGGGCCCGCGGCTACGGCGCCACCGTGGTCACCGGCGGCGATCGCCCCAGCACCGGGCATGACGGCACCGACCTGACCCGCGGCGCCTACTACCTGCCCACCCTGATCACCGGCGTGGACCAGCGCAGCGAGGTGGTGCAGGGCGAGATCTTCGGCCCGGTGCTGGTGGTGCTGCCCTTCGACGGCGACGACGAGGGACTGCGGTTGGCCAACGACACCCCCTACGGGCTGGCCGCCTCCGCCTGGACCCGTGACGTGCACCGCTCGCTGCGCGCCACCAGGGAGCTGGCGGCCGGATGCGTCTGGGTGAACGACCACATCCCGATCATCAGTGAGATGCCGCACGGCGGGTACAAGGCCTCCGGGTACGGCAAGGACATGTCGCAGTACTCGCTGGACGAGTACACCCAGGTCAAGCACGTCATGTACGACATCACGGCGGTCGCCCGCAAGGACTGGCACCGCACGGTCTTCGGCGACCGGGGCTGAACCGGCCGCCGAACCCGTGTAAGAGCCGGGGCCGGGCCCGCTCTCCTGCTGGTGACGGCGGCTGCCGGAAGCCGCCGACGACCGCAGCGAGGAGAACCGTGGACATCACCCCAGCCGCTGACGCCGTGGCCTGGCTGGCCGCCGCCGCACCCGACCCGGAGGCCTGCCGACGCGAGTGGGAGCGGTCCGCACCCGGCATCGCGCTGCTGCCCGCCGGCCGGTGCTGGGACGTCCTGATCGTCCCCGGCCGGTTGGGCCGGACCTCGCACCGGCTGCTGGACGGACTGCCCGGCGCCGGGCCGGTGCTGTACGACCCGGGCGACGACACGGTCGGCTTCCTCGTCCCGATCGGCACGGCGGCCCGCTGGATCGGCACCGGGGTCCGGGGCGCGGGCGACGGCAGCTGGGTCCCGGTGCCGCATCCCCGACGCGGCGAGCGGGGGCTGCACTGGCTGGTGCCGCCCGACGGGTCGGGGACCCTGGCCGATCCGATGGTGCTGGAGCTGGTGCTGCACGAGGCGGCCGCCCGACTCGCCGAGCCCGGTGCGCCCCTGTGAGGGGTGGTCGGGCGATGGGCCCTACGGGATGTAAGGCCGAACGGGCGATCCCCGTCAGTGTGCTCGTTGAGGGTGCCGGGTGGGGTGGCCAGACTGGAACCAGAGCCCGTGATTTGGAGGCAGAGCACCGTGACCAAGCCCGCTGAAAAGCACGTCGTCCACTGGATCGGTGGTGCCCCGGTGCCGACCGCCGGCGCGGCGCCCCGCCGTGGCGACATCCACGACCCGGCCACCGGTCGGACCACCGGCCAGGTGGACTTCGCCGAGGTCGCCGAGGTCGACCAGGCAGTGGCAGCCGCGGCCGCCGCGTTCGCCGAGTGGCGGCACACCTCGATCGCCCGGCGCACCGCCGTGCTCTTCAAGTTCCGCGAGCTGTTCGACGCCCGCAAGGACGAGCTGGCCGCGCTGATCGTCTCCGAGCACGGCAAGGTGCACTCGGACGCGCTCGGCGAGCTCGCCCGCGGTCAGGAGGTCGTCGAATACGCCTGCGGGATCCCGCAGCTGCTCAAGGGCGGCTTCACCGAGCAGGCCTCCACCGGGATCGACGTCTACTCGATCCGGCAGCCGCTGGGCCCGGTCGCCATCATCTCGCCGTTCAACTTCCCGGCGATGGTGCCGATGTGGTTCTTCCCCATCGCCATCGCGGCCGGCAACACCGTGGTGCTCAAGCCCTCCGAGAAGGATCCCTCGGCGGCGAACTTCCTGGCCCGGCTGTGGCAGGAGGCCGGGCTGCCGGACGGCGTGTTCAACGTGGTGCACGGTGACAAGGTCGCGGTCGACCGGCTGCTGGAGCACCCGGACATCAAGTCGGTCAGCTTCGTCGGCTCCACTCCGATCGCCCGCTACGTCTACGAGACGGGCACCCGCTACGGCAAGCGGGTGCAGGCACTCGGCGGCGCCAAGAACCACATGCTGGTGCTTCCCGACGCCGACCTGGACCTGAGCGCCGACGCCGCGGTCAACGCCGGGTTCGGCGCCGCCGGCGAGCGCTGCATGGCGGTCTCGGTGCTGGTGGCGGTCGACCCGATCGGCGACGAGCTGGTCGCGAGGATCAAGGAGCGGATCGCCGGCCTCAAGGTCGGCCCCGGCTGCAACGGCGACTCCGAGATGGGTCCGCTGGTCACCGGCCAGCACCGGGACAAGGTCACCGCCTACGTCGAGTCCGGCCTCGCCGACGGCGCCGAGCTGGTCGTCGACGGCCGAAAGCACCTGATCGCACCCGAGGACGCCAACGGCGACTCCACCGCCGACGGCTTCTGGCTCGGCCCCACCTTGTTCGACCAGGTCAAGCCGGGCATGTCCGTGTACACGGACGAGATCTTCGGCCCCGTCCTCTCCGTGGTCCGGGTCTCCTCCTACGAGGAGGGCCTGGCGCTGATCAACGCCAACCCCTACGGCAACGGCACGGCCATCTTCACCAACGACGGCGGTGCCGCCCGCCGCTTCCAGCACGAGGTCGAGGTCGGCATGGTCGGCATCAACGTGCCGATCCCGGTACCGGTCGCCTACTACTCCTTCGGCGGCTGGAAGGCCTCGCTCTTCGGCGACTCGCACGCCTACGGTGCGGACGGCGTGCAGTTCTTCACCCGGGGCAAGGCGATCACCCAGCGGTGGCTGGACCCCTCGCACGGCGGCATCAACCTCGGTTTCCCGACCAACAGTTGAGAGCCGATCGCTGACCCGGGGTTGACCCTGGGCCGGCAGCCGGCCCACCGCGCCGGGGCGCCCGAGACCTGCTCGGGCGCCCCGGCGCTGCCGTCCGTTCGGACCCGGGCCAGAGCTCGAGGTGAGGCCGCCCCCTCAGCCGACGGCGGGGTTTGCATCTCCGGGCATCGGGGCGTACTGTTTTCTAGTCGCTCGGCTGGGAGCACCGGACACGTGTCTGCGTGGACGGTCCCGGAGTGGCCAATCCCCAGAACCACCACTTCGATCCGCGGCGGATCGCGCTCTGTCGCGTGTCCGGGCGAATTGTCGTGGGCGTTTCTCTGGATTGCAGCCGGATTCGCTTTTCGGAGCGGTGATCGGCTAAAGTTTGAAACGTCGGACGGGCCGTCAGGCCACAGAAGATGAAAGCGAGTCGGGAAAGAGCACAAGCTCGGATCTGATAAGCTT